>NZ_JACJUV010000001.1:1562500-2892936 GCF_014218805.1 Teredinibacter franksiae
GGATGCGCATTATACGCATCTGTTAAAGCTTGGCAAGCCTTATATTGGTTTTTATTAGAATTGTTTTTAACGGCTAAAAAACCACCAAACTATGCCCAAAAAAAAGCCCGGTAAAACCGGGCCTTTTTGCCGTAGCTAGATGCCAATGAGGCTGGTCAACCAGGAACACCCAGCCTCTATATACCACTCACCAGAAAATAATGTACAACACGACCGTGAGCACAACAACACCGATACCCAGCATTTTAACCACTGGTGAGGATGTCATATCCATATCTTCATTGACCGGCATGATCACCGGCTCAGACAAGGGCTTGAGTATAGTCATCACAGTACAATAGATACAAACCAGTATGCAGCAAATTGCCATGCGGTCCAGGAAGGAGATTTCTCCGGAAAACCAAAGGCCAGCATCAACAACAACGTCGTCCAACCACCACTTGAACAACCCGTATAAAAAGGCGTTGAGTAAAATGCCGCTCCAGCCTAAAAACCGTGGTGCGCGAGGTACCAGCATGCCAAAGAAGAAAATTGCCAGCACGCCCGGACTGATAAAGCCCTGAAACTCTTGAATAAAGGTGAAAATACCGCCGAAACCTGGCGCCCCAAGGGAGGGCGCAATTAATGCTGCGATAATGACAAAGAGGACCACAAAGAATCGACCCCACGAGGGTAAGCTCTCCTCTTTAACCCCTTTCACCCACTTGCGCACAATATCCATAGTCGCAATTGTTGAGGCAGAGTTCAGCATGGAAGCCAACGAACTTACAATGGCACCAAAGATTGCGGCCAATACAAACCAGCTGATCCACGGGTAGGGCTTAATTAAATTTCTCAGCAAGGTAGGGAAGGCAGAGTCGTAATCATAACCGCCTGACGTAACTGCCATTTGCCCATAGTAGAGATTAAAGGCGAGAATACCGGGAATCACTACTATAAATGGAACCAGCAGCTTCAAAAAGGCCGCAAACACTATACCCTTTTGGCCTTCTGCCAATGAGCGTGAACCAAGCGTCCGCTGAACAATGTACTGATTAAAGCCCCAGTAGAAAAAGTTGGGTATCCACAAACCTACTATCAATGCAGACCAAGGGATTTCAGCATCATCCAAGGGGCGCACCATATGCAATTTACCGCCTTCGGCAGCAGTGCCAGCGTTGAGCATGGTAAATCGCTCCCATGCGCCGGCCTCCCTCAACTGATTAACGTCAATATCTTTTAGTGTCGCTGTTGGTGCAAGCTGTGCGGCATCGGCAACCGCAAGCGCATCAAACGCCAGCCACGCCACAATAGCCCCTCCCACAATCAGCGATGCGCCCCAAATAAGGTCTGTCCAAGCACATGCCTTCAAGCCGCCCACAAACACATAGCCAGCCGAAAGCCCAGCAATCAACCAGCAGGCCGCCGTCAGGTTTCCTAAAACAGGTACATCCGGGTAGTAACCTGAAATAACCTTTGCGCCCGAGAAAATTACTGAAGCTGTAGGCACGCCCACCAGAATAACCAGTGTCGCTATCGCCATAACCGTTCGGGAGAATGGGTCAAATCGATATTCGAGAAACTCCGGCACGGTGTAGATACCGGTTTTGAGGAATTTAGGCAAAAACACAAATGCTACAAATATGAGCGTAACCGCGGCGAACCACTCATATGAAGCAATCGCCATTCCTAGCCAATCGGCCGCCTTACCCGACATGCCCACAAATTGCTCTGTAGAAATATTCGCTGCGATGAGGGAAAAGCCCACTAAATACCAACTTAGATGGCGGCCGGCCAGAAAATATCCGCTGGCGGCGCCAGTAGAATCGTCGGTTGAACTACGCCCCTGCCAGATACCAAAGCTAATGACGCCCGTCACAGCAAT
This sequence comes from Teredinibacter franksiae, assembly GCF_014218805.1. Taxonomy (NCBI): domain Bacteria; kingdom Pseudomonadati; phylum Pseudomonadota; class Gammaproteobacteria; order Cellvibrionales; family Cellvibrionaceae; genus Teredinibacter; species Teredinibacter franksiae. Next base: position 1,564,365 of record NZ_JACJUV010000001.1, read on the forward strand.
GACGAACAAGAGGATTTCTAGGGTGTTCATGGTTTACTACTCCACTTTTTTAATCGTTATTAATAGTTGTTACGCAGCCTATCGCATCATCGGATATGAACTTTAATTTACGCCTACTAGACCACTTGAACATTTGAGTTCAATGCTCGCGAGATTATCAGAGTGCTTTAACGAATACGACGCGCATTAACGTCTGCCCCCCCCCCAAACGTATTACCCTCCCACTTAAGCCGTGTCGTCAACTCAAAATCACTGGCCGCTACCGACCAACAACAAGCTTTCTAAGCTCAACCGGAGGGCGCGGCGCTTGAGCAGCTTATAATGTTATTGGAGAACATTCCCTGCACCCGACACACTCAACATCCATCTACGTATGGCAGACACCCCACCACGCCGCCAAAGAGACGCACCAGCAAGGTAAACGCTTACCTTGCTGGTGCGTAGCTTATCTTGCTCGCGGCAAGAACACAATTATGGACTTCGGCAGAAATATCTATATACAAAAACACTTTTACATATAAACCAATAATTGCGCTGTATTCCTGAGAATACCCAGAGTATTCACGTAGGGAGCACAAATTGGAGGCGTAACTGATACACAAGAATACAATTCCTTATAGTTCTATTGACAATAAGCCGGAGGTTCACCACAATGATGGTTCGCTAACGCCTTGCAAGAATAGTAAGCGCTTGAAGTTTTCCCTTTGCAGCCCCCAAAACCTGCCAATGGTTAGGCGCAAATTTTTCTTATGGTTGTTGCGAGTTTTCTCCTGGCTCCTGAAGCCCCACATGTTTCAGGTTTAGGCCAACGAGCGAAGGTCTTAATTAGGTTAGGACAGTTAGGGTGGGCACTTGCCCACCCTTTTTTTATCTGTGAACTTAAGGATGGAGACGATTCAGGGAAGAATGATTACCAGCAATCAGGCGCATTGCTGTCACTTGCGTCATACGCCTTGCGCAGCCCGGCCTGATTTACGGTGAACGATGCACAGCCGGTATCTTCCGCTTGACTGCCCCTAGCCGTAGCGGTTATCAAATAGCTGGTATTCCCATTCGGTCGCGTTACTGCCATGGTGTAATACCCCTCACCACTATCCTCTCCACCTAACTCAGCGATATCGGCGGTATACAAATTACGCTGCATATATATCTGCTCCTGCTGAGCGGCTGCAGACAATACAGCCTCACGACCATCCGCTCGGTGGCTTTTTAACACCGAAGAACGGTAACTCGGCCAGGCAATCGCGGCCAAAATACTAAGAATCGCCACGACGATCATCAACTCAATTAGCGAGAAGCCGACATGTTTTTTATTCTGGTCTAGCATTTGTATTACACCTCTAAACTACCAATTAATTGGAATTTCACGCCAGGATTGACGTCGGCCAGTAATCTGTCGTCCATCAACTTCTATATTGCCAATTTCACCGGTTGAAGTCTGAATAATCGCTCGGCTGTTACCTTGAGAGTCCTGATATATCGTTGGCGTGGACGGGTTACCCGTGCCCAAAGAGGACGCGCGTAAAACCAGCTCGGCACCATTATTTACTACCGAGGAATCAGTACCAAGGGGCGCGAACTCTCCGGGGATACCGGCAAGAAAGTGGGGAGCATATAGAAAACCACTGCCTTCGGCATCACAGGTTTCTCCGGTAGGTTGGTAGGTGGTGAATACCAGAGACTCATTAGAGAGAACGGACTTTGTCGTGCTTCGCTCCCGCGTATAGGGTAGATCAAACATCCAGCCCGATTGCCCTGCTACGGCAGACATTACGCCAGAAAAATTCGTGACCGACTCACCCGTATTCAGAGCCACCGGTGCATTGCCACCACGAAGGATGCTGCCATCAGTAAAAACATTAATCCCAGTGGTATCCACCAAAGAATCCGTCGACACCTCGAGCGCAATCATTGCGTTACTATTAGCGTATGGATCTTTCACACCGTAGTAACTTTGCCCCGCAGTGCTACTGTTGTCGCCCGATGTGTAATAGCGGCCTGTGCCACCGTAAACCCAGAAATTGTTAGAACGATCATGAATCACCGTTGGCTGTGCGCTAGAGGGCTGATCAGTAACATCAATTACACGAGCAAAACTCACCGATAAAACCCCATTAGTTTGCGTTAAAGCGCCACGCATCAATTGTCCAGCCGGTGCCGCCTCGGTACCACTGACCACGCCAAAATAAATGGCGTCGTCACTGAAATCATTATTCCAATCTCCCGCTTCAATACCTCCAACAAAGGCATTCGTTACCCCTGTATCGAAGGTCTGCAGACTACCCGTTTTCAGGTTGTAAGCGAAAATTTTTGCGCTCTTCTCACTCTCGGCTTTATCCAATGCATTCCTACGGCCATTATCATCGTTACCCGCCGGGCCAGAGCCAAAGATTTAAAACCATTCATTCAAAGAGGGGTTTTCATACGAGCCGGAGATGGTGTTTCGAGCACGGAATTTCACCAACGTGGGAATGGAAACTGAATAACCAAGGTCTGGGTGGGTAATTTCCGCCACAATTTCGGGGGCGGATTCGGGGTCTGTCACATCCAAAATAGTGAAGCCCGAGCGCAGAGTAATGTCGTTGCTAGTCGAATCGTCGCCGTCGGGGTCCAGTGTCGTTTCACCACCACCAAAGCGCATTCCTGCAACCAAAATGTTACCCCAACCAGCCGGGTGACGAATTGAGCTTGCGGAATCCCATATTCCGTTGACATCAAACACCTGAGGCTGGCCATCCATGTAATACACATGACCATAATCTGAACGCGTTAAATATTGCAAATGGGGCAACAAGTTATAAGGGATATAGGCCCAAACTTCACTGCCCAACGGATGCGCGGTTTCACTATTGGCGCTTGTCAAATAACTACGCGTACTCGAATCATAGAAGCCTGAATTAAAGGCATGAAGCATACCGTCGTTTGCGCCCACAAATACTAACTGGCGGCGACGATCGGTATCATTGCGAAACTCAAGGTAGGTCGAATCACCGTAGGTTACCTCATAGGCTTTATTCGGCCGGGTTAATGCCACTGGCGACGAGTTAACGATATCCCCCAGTAGCCAAGGGTCATCACCATTGGCGGTATCACCATCGTACTCAATTGAACGGCTACGAAAACCATCAATACTTTCATCGCCGCGGATGTAATTAACCAGATTAGTCAGTTCCTCACTGTTATCGCCATAATCCAACAACAGCGCATTATCGTTAGCGCCACTCACCAATGTACTTGCATCAAAAGCCACAGCTTCAGCGAGAGTAATATTGCCATCGCGATTTCCGGGGTCATCAATACCGGTAAAGATATAACGGCCATCGGCGGCCGAAGCCGTATACAGGCGGTTACTGGTGTAATTACTGAGCCCAGCCAGTTGCTCCCGCGCGCTCCAAATCGGGTCGAGCTGAGAAATTTCAACGGCATCACCACTGGCGACGCCTTTGCTGCCATCCGCGTTTACCACATAGCGCTGAACCATGGTTTTACCGATGGAATCATCATAGTAAATTTCAACAATGGGGTCGTTAATGTTTAATTGTCCGGCGCTCTCACCACCAACAACCACATCTTCACGTAAGTTGCCGTAACGATCAATAAAGAGCGAATGCAAGGTGCCCACCCAGCTCACTTCCGGATTACCCGTTTCTGTGCTGATTTGGTAAAGCGGGTTATACAGCGCTTGATATACCGAGCCCTCACCTGCACCAGTGCTAGCAACAACCGACGCTGCGGTTCCGGACGAAACTCGAACTGTTACATCACTCAAAATGCGGCTAAGGCTTTTCTCTAGGTTGCTGGGATTGCGCACTGGGAAGTAGGCGTCAGGTATACCGTCCGAGGCTTGGTTACCTTCCAAATCTTTGTTGTCCCACTCGGAGGTAAGGTCGGGAATATCGTTGCCGTTCACATCGTTAAAGTTGCCGTACTTGGCTGCATACCAAAGCGGGTTTTCAAGTTTGCCTGCGGTGCCAGCCACCGCTTTAAATGCTCGGGCAGTAGGCGCCCAAATGGTTTTGTTGGTTGCAGTACCCGCCAGCGCAACAGAGTTGAAATTGTTCGTTCCATCATCTAGCTCTAGATCCGAGTATGTGCCATCTGCGTCACTGCCATTCATAACATAGCCGAACTCCATGTCTACACCGGTGGCCTCGCCTACTACCGCTAACCTGAACTGCACCGAACCACTGGTTGCAGCATTCCATTCAGGACGCTCGTGGTTATTTCGTTCGTCGTTGGTAAAATTGGGACAGCGACTCTTTACCTCACCCACTGTGCCGGTTGCGGTACAATATTCAATTACAGCATAAGCATCCATATCGAAGTCACTACCCCACAATGAATCTTCCCAAGAAATATACAAAACACCGTAGTCGTCAGTAAGCGTTCTTACGGTTAAGTCTACTAGGCTGCAATCTCCCCAATACGAACCATAGCTGTTGTTCTCTGCGTGATCATGTTTTGCAATACAGTAGGGTGCGATAGAAACGCTTTCACCATTACTCGCGTTAATTTCTAAACTGGGCAACGATTCTGCCAGCGCTACCGTGTAGGTATTAACCGTTTGCTCACCTGTAAATGTACGTAAATCTATCAGGCCGGCGTAATAGGAGAGCCCTGCCAAACCGTAGGTTCCCTGAAGTGACGGAATTTCTGGGCAAATTCCTTCTACATCGGAAAAATTTGTAATGGTTTTAGTATCACAGGTATCGGCCGAACCGCCACTGGAAGCATTGCCCACCATGTACTCACCACCAGCGATACCTTCTGCTACACCCACAGCATCGGTAAATGCATCGATACTGGCCGCACCCGACATTCCCGGAAGGTCGCTAGCAGAGCCTAAGTCATCACCATCGAAACTGTTTAACCCTGTGGACAGTAATATGATGGCGCAATTCGCACAGGCGGAGTCACTGCTTAACGGATCCGACCAACTTACCTGGCCCAAGCCGGAAATTATCGACGAGTCGTTTGCGTCAAAAGCCGTCGACGGCGAGGTTTTTCCAGAAAAATAACGAAGCGCTTCCAGGTACATTTCCGCCAACGGGTTACCCCAGTCACGGCACTGTCTATTGCTGCTCGAAGAATTAAGAAAATCGTAAATGGGAATTCCCCAAGTATTACAATCCTCATAGAAATTGGTTTCATAATCCCAGCCTGCAATTCTCAACCGGTTAAGGGTGTTAATAATACCGGTGTCAGCAGTACTCTGATTAATAAACTGCCCTGTTGAAATGTTTACCTCTTTATCGTCCGCCGTTGCTTCGCTTCCCCCCATGTAAGAAACATTCTTACGCAGTACACCTCCAGCATCGTTTTTAGCATAGCTACCGGTCATCAATCCAAATTTTAGGCCGCCATTCTCGCCATAGGTTTGCAGTAAGCCGTAGGGTTTGTAATAGGTATTGTTACCTGAGCCCGTATATTCACGACAATTGTCACGGTCCTGATTGACCACACACGTTTCCACTCGCACCTTAAATTCAACCTCACTGACACCACTTATAGAAGACGCACTAGGCCGCTCCGGAATAAACGGATTGGCGTCGTTATGGCTGGCTTCATCTTCATACAGGCAAAGCTCGCGTTCACTGCCACTCTAGGTAAAGTAGTCTCCGGGTGCAATTTTTAGTCTCGGCGGGTTATTAGCAACATCAAGCTCGCTAGTCATGCTTCCGTTACTGGTATTGTCCGGGTCGGTCACGTTACAAAAACTGACTACGTCTTCTCCGCTTATAGGCGTGTAATCGCTTAATTGTCCATCTATCGCCGCATCGCGCACGACCTTAACAAATGAATGGTTATCGTCCGGCAGCAGTGCGCGCTGTAAAACAGTTTTTGTGGGTGTGTCTGTTAAACGGTAACCTCCGTACAAAACTTTACGAATAACGTCAACGCGAGTCATGGTTAACCAGTTCATAAAATTACCGCTCCACTTACCCGTGGCGCTAGTGCATTTATGATCGGGGGCAGACAGAGTTGCGGTGCTTTCCGATAAGGCTCGCACTACCTTTCCGTTGGGCACGAAAATACCTGAGCTATAGCTATAGCAAAACTCACTATCAAAATATCCGTAGTACTCAAAGCCATCGTTATAGGTGGTATCGAGAGTGCCGTCGCCGTCTAAGTCTGAATAATCGGTATAGGCTTTGTGCCACAGCTGGTTGTCATTGGACATCACCAACATAACCAAGGCGTCTTCCGTGCTACCCAGCAGTGGAGGAACAGAAATAAATTCTTCCATATCAGCATAACTTGCCGTACTCAACAGGGCTGCTGCAAGCGTAATCAGAATTTTTCTAATCGATACTATTTTCATTAATTATTCCTTCCAGCCTTTATTCCACAACCAGATAAGTTGACTGCAACATAACGTTGGCGCGATCGCCATTACCTTCTGCTACCGCTGTAATCCTGTAGAGTGGTTCACCTGTTGTAGGTTGTGATGAGTCGAACACAATCGATTCATCCGGCGAGACAAAACATAGGAACTCTACAATATATTTAACATTTTCATTAATTCCATCGATGGTAACCGCACGATGTTTGGCTGTGTCATCCCACACATTCAACGCACTATCTTTCCAAAAAAAGACTCGCTGAACGGTATTCGAACCATTGGCTACGCGGCAATCAAACTCGGTAGACGCAGAGGTAAATGAACCGTCGAAACACAGCCCCCCACTGCAGCTAGATTCAAAACAGGTAGTGCCTGTACCACAACTATTCCACAACTGTTCGCGTGCGGGCTTATTTATTTCCAGCCACTCCTCGGCAACCGTTAACCCAGCTTCAGCAGCAGCAAAAGCGACATCGCGATCTCTATGACTGGTGGCCATTTTTAATTCTGTTGTGGAGGTTTGCATGTTGGCCACCCCCAGCATGCTAATCACCACCAAAATAACCAGCGCAACCATGAGTACGGCACCCGACTGCGCTTGCCTCATACTTGGGTATGTAGCGATTTTTTTTTCATCATCAATTGTTCCGCACCCGTACGGCCGTGGTAATAACTTGCCGCATAGATTTATCGGAGGAAAGCTGGTAGGTCTCACCGTTTAGCGTGATGGAAACGTCTTGGTCCTGACTGTATACCTCACGGTCGGACCGGAACACTAACGTCATGCGCATACCAACAACCTCACCCCAATCAACCACTGCACTAGAGGCAACATATCGGTTGGCCTCGCCATCGGCATCGCTATCAATACCGTAAACCAACTGCATATCCTCAACGCCCACGGCGACCTCTTCAATCTCGGTGGCAGCTGAGCCATCCGCAGACGAAAGCGCAAGTCGTTTCAGAGCAGGTAGCCTAGGAATAACGGCTGATTCACCGATGTAATAGGCGTTTATTTTATAGGGTGCAATGGAGGAACCTGAGGTGTAGGGCACTTCAGAATTAGCCCCGCACTGATCGATAGCGCAAATGCTACAATCAACGTTGCTCATGGTTGCTCGTACGACCCGTGAACAGTTGAGCGCGCCCTCAGCGGCGTGGGAAACCTCTGTTGTGTTCTCGCTGTCTTTAGTAATCTGAAACAAACCAATTTCACGGCAACTGGAATCGGTTACCAGCATGGTATCGCCCCTAGCAAAGTCGACCTCCTGCCAGACACTTAATTCACCGGCAGACACATTATGTGAACGTACAGTCATCTCCCGGGAGGCGTCAGCGTAGCGTACGAGAAAGGAGTCGGTATTTTCCAACATATCCGCAGCATAAACCTCCGAAATACGCGGATCGTTATACTCAAAGCCATCCAGCTTTATTCCAAGATCAATAAAACCACCCATGCTATTACTCACAACATTGGCCTGCAGTGCAGAATCGGTACTGGCACAACCGGTATAGCCTGCCATACGTAAATCCCGCTTCATTTCATCAAGCACAAATCGCGCATTATCTTGTACAAACGACAACTGTTCGCCATCATATGAGGAGCGCTTGGCGTTGAAAGCAATCTTAACCACGCCGGTCATAATTACACCGGCTATCGCCAGTGATACCAACAATTCCACCAGCGAAAAGCCTTTTGGGTGAACCTTTACTATTGAACTCAGCATGCTCTACCCTACCTAAACGTCGGTTATCAGTTGATATTCTTGGGTTCTGCGGCTGCCGTCCTCGTTGCTGCCCACCTCATACTCAATGCGTATAATCACCTGCTCACCCACACGGCCTATTTCACCGCGACCTCCCGGTAGTAGGCTCGCAACATTGTTGCGCCAATTATGTAAAATCCACTGCGCCATAGTTGTGGGTGCGCAGTTGGCGTTCGCCGAAGTACAGCTTGGCCGTGAAGGTGTGGCATCGGAGTAGTTAATAAAGTAGGTATTCAACGCGCTCGGTGTCGACAACATACCTTCGCAAATATCCGTGGCTAAATAGGACGCCTGAGAAGCCAGCGATGCATTCTTCATATACGAAACAGATTGCACCTGCATAGAAAGCACACCCAGCAACCCCGCACCCAATACAATTAGCGCTACAAGAGTTTCGATAAGGGAGGACCCTTGGTTTTGTCTTCGGGTGCTCTGTTGGCGTTTGTAAAGTGGATAAATCATGACGCTGCGCAACTTAGGTTAGCGGTAGAAGAAAGAGTATTGAGCGAATCAGCAAAGCGGCTCTCATGAATACCATCGCCGTTGGCGTCGATGGTTTGAATGACTCGCCCTGTACCAATAAGCATTAGCCCTCGAGCAAAAATGTCGTCATTATTTGAATCACAAATTTGAATCAGAATAGGACGGCTGACTTGGCGGCCGCCAACGGCAGGGCGGCCAAATTCGTTAAAGCTGAGGTAGGTTAACGCGGAATTTTCGCTTACATCGACAACAGAAAAGTGGCCATCGCCTTCGTAAATCGATGCGCCAACAATTAGTTCATCGCCATTGTGCACGCCATCACGCGCAGTCCCGCTACCCTCACCATCATCAAGGAACACTATCCAACCATCAGACCAATCATTACTGCAGCTCTCGCCGTCAGCACTGGGACACAGCGACACTGTTTTATTGCGCGCAACCGCTTCATAGCGGGCGCTCATTAGTGTGGAGTTAATAAGTTTTCTGTCGGAGAAGACGGCGTTTTGGCGGATTTAGCTATCAAACGATGGTACGGCAACAGCCACCAAGATAGCGGCTATGGCCATCGTAACCACTAGGTCGAGCATGGTCATGCCATAACTCTGTCGGGGATAACCGATTTTCATAGGCGGGGTGTACCTGTTGTCATATTTAAGCTGGCCAGAACAACGGCCTTATGAACCTGTGCATCCCTGTAACAGTGTATAAACTAGACACCAATATATTATTGAGAGATAAAGAACTCGACACCTATGCGATAAAGGGCGCCAAACATTGATAAGCGGACTGCAATTAAGCACTAAATAATGGCCCGGGAAGCAATACTTTAGAACCATAAAGAGAAAAAGAAAATTAAGCATTTACTATTTTCACGGGAGAAAAAACAGCAAAAACACAAACAAAAGAGCCAAAAATATCGAGTAATGGCGCCAATGGCGCGCCATACCGATAAAACGCCGATCTTACAGCTGTATCAGCCTAACTTAGACCAGCCCACCAGCCATAGCGATGGCCCTGCAGCCCCGAATGCACCAAGAACGTATCAGCTTTGAGCCCAAAAGTATGACCCTTACCCGCCTTATTTGCAGTCGCGGCCTGAGGACGTATTTTTTGATGCGGAACCCTATCTCCTCAATGCAGGCAGCCCGCCCGCCTAGGTCGATGGACGTCAGAGCGGCGCGAGGCAGATTACCCATTAGCTCATAAAGACGCAGCGACGCAGATAGCCAAAGCCATGGATTTTCACTTAGACCCACACAGAAACTCTGCCCAACAAAAGCCACCGAAACAAGCGCTCATAAACATGTAGCACCCTGAGCTTTTGGCGAGGAACGCATAACAGATCTACCTTAGGCGCGAGTTAATCTGAGCTTTTCTAGCATTCCGCTATACTTTCACTATCCAACGACATCCACGCGCACCATCAAAGCTTGACTAGGAACAGGTTAGAGAGGTCGTATTAGCTTTTTACAATACTTTAATTAACACAAAAATTGGCAGCTCGACACAGGCTATGACAGCAGACTTCACATCGATTCGAATCAATGCGCTTCAGGTATATTTCGCTCTGTTGACGTCGCTAGTCGCGGTGTATGCTTATGATTTCCTCCCCACAAAAAAGCACAGAATCATTCACGACCAGTCCATTGCTGACCTTTATATGGATTCGAACAATGACGGCACCAGCCACGGCATTTGGTTAAGCGCCTCCCGGCATGGCTTCCGATGTACCTTCGATGACACGCCCGCAGCCTATAAATACTGCGGTGCAAACGTGCAAATTGGTAATGGTGCAAACAAAGGCTTGGACTTTAGTGGCTACGATACGCTGCGGCTGAAAATTCAATACACCGGCGAATCAAGCCTTGTGCGTATATATTTCCGTAATTTCGTTCAGGAATACTCCGACGCGGGCGACCCCAACACCACCAAATACATGCGCTCCATTATTCCCGCACGCGAATTGAACACCCAGCAACTCATCGTGCCGATTCAGCAGTTCACCCTAGCCGACTGGTGGATTCGCGATAAAGATGTGCCCGCGGAGCTCGCCTACCCGGAGTTTAATAATATTGTCCACTTTGGAATCGACTTCCCGTACCCCATTATTGCCGGTAATCACGATGTATTAATTGAAAGTGTAACCCTTGAAGGCGCCTTGATTTCACGTGAAAACTGGTACCTGAGCGTACTGGCCACATGGCTGATGCTGCTTACGTTGCATATCATTCGCCAATTTTTACGTTATCAGAAAGCCAGTGACCTAAGAGAGGGGGGGCACGGAAAAGCGAATTCTTCACTCTCGCGCCTTGAAAAAGTAATGACTATATTTAGTGAGCCCAGTGCCGTAGAAAGCGTTAAGGGAACAATAAATAGACGCAACTGCCAAAAAGTTGTCTCCCAGCTTATGGAACGAAATTTTTGGCCCGGGACTGGGTTGATCTTATTAAATGTCGACTATTTCGAAACACTGAAAAACAAAACAAATTCCACTGACATCAACCCAATATTAGAAACATTGGTCGACACAATACGGACGTATGCCCGCCCTCAAGATAACATTTGTCGCTGGAGTGAGGATGACTTCTTATTGATATGTCCAAGTTCAGACGCTCATGGTGTTACGCTACTAGCCGAAAAAATTCGCCGCAGCCTCAGCGGCCAAACCTTCCTGGATAATTCAGCGCTCACACTAACCATCAGTGCTGGCACTGGCGAGGCGACAGGCGGGGAACCGTTTGAGGATGTTTTTAGAAGAGTCGACCACGCTCTAAGCGATGCCAAGAACGCTGGCCGAAACTGTGTGCGAGAAGCGGCCGAACCAACGACCCCGATAGAATAGTCTTTTTAGACCAGCTCGAATAAATGGTTCTTTTTCTTACCCAATTTAACCAAAAAGAAACGACCGTATAATGCATTGCCTTTTGCAAAAGACTCTGCCGCTTTCATGTTGTCTTCGGCGCCTTTCGCTTCACCATTAACCACAACGGCATTACGACCCAAGGCATCCTTTACTTCTCGACCCGCTTTAACCATACCGCAGTCGGTCAGCAGTGTCGTAAACGGCTTATCACTTAGCTCAGTAATGTCGAGCTTGCTGCTGGGCAAACCATCTAATGCCAACTGCTCCAAATCGTTTTCACTCAAGTCGGCTAGGTCTCCACTAAACATGGCTTGGGTAATACGCTTTGCCGCCAGCAAACCGTCTTCGCCATGTATCAGGCTGGTGACTTCCTTTGCCAGAATGCTCTGGGCTTGTGGACGGCCCTGGGCTTCTTTATCTTCGGCTTCAATGCGATCAATTTCGGTTATCGGTAGGAAGGTAAAATAACGCAGGAACTTGTAGGCATCGGCATCGGCGGTATTCAACCAGAACTGATAGAAGGCGTAGGGTGATGTTTTGGTAGGATCGAGCCAAATAGTGCCCGATTCAGTTTTACCAAACTTAGCGCCATCGGATTTAGTGACCAATGGCAGCGTCAATCCAAACACCTGACCACCATACATGCGACGGGTAAGGTCCGTACCCCCAGTAATATTCCCCCACTGGTCGGAACCACCGATTTGCAGCGTACAATTGTGTTGTTTGTAGAGCTCGGCAAAATCGTAAGACTGCAAAATCATATAGGTAAATTCGGTGAAAGATATTCCCTCACCTTCGCGGTCAATGCGCTGCTTAACCGACTCTTTCTGAATCATATTATTGATAGAGAAATGCTTGCCAACATCCCGTAAAAAATCGAGCACGTTAACATTACCGATCCAGTCTAGATTATTCACCACATCGGCCGAGGTATCACCACAATCGAACTCGATAAGGCACGAAACCTGCGCTTTTAGTTTCTCTACCCAACCGGCGACAATATCGGGCGTATTCAGTTTTCGCTCTTGCGCTTTAAAACTTGGGTCGCCGATTAAACCCGTTGCGCCCCCCACTAAAGCTAGAGGCTTGTGCCCTGCCTGCTGAAAGCGCCGCAGGGTCAGCAACGGTACTAGGCTGCCGATATGCAGGCTATCGGCCGTCGGGTCAAAGCCACAATAGAGCGTGCGCGACTCCTGTAACCAGGTGTATAGCTGGTCGTCGCCAGTCATCTGGGCAACGAGCCCCCGTGCCTGAAGATCGTTAAGGAGGTTATTGTCTACCGCGCTCATGTGCATTTCCCAAAAAAGCCTGTTCAAAAGAGGCGCAAACAATACCTAAATTAGTGGCCAAAACAAACCGGTTTTTATGCTGTCTTATAACAACCTGACGCTATATCAAAATAGTGATCACTTACACACCGGCATGAATACAGTAACATCGAGACCGGTTTGCTATATCGCACGGATTCAAACAATTCTACGGGTGAAATTTGACTACTTTTCTGTTATAAATTTGGTAGTTAGCTAACTTAAAGCACCAGCAAATTAGATATAGAATGCAACCTATTGATTTAAAAAGAAAAAGTAGAAAAAGCAAGCAGCAGCCCAAGCTGGCCTCTGTGCTGAGCCATATTCCTCGATTACATATAATCGCTGCTGTAAGTCTATCTCTTGCGCTGGGCATTTTTATGATGCTGCCGAGTAAAGAAACCGAAGCGAGGCGCCACCAGCTGGAAATACCCATTCCCGCTCTAGCCGAACATATCAGCACAGATATAGCGGCCCCACTGGCAACCCAAGCGTTTGAACAACCAATAGCCGAACCCAATATCACCGTAAAAAGCGAAAAAGTTAAATCTGGCGACAACCTTTCGCTTATTTTCAAGCGCGCAGGCTTAACCGATCGCCATATGATGGAGCTGCTAAGCGCCGAGCAAGGTAAAAAACTGGCTTCGCTCTACCCTGGACACAGCCTTACCTTCACCATTAATACCGACGGTGTACTGCAAAAACTCACCTACATAAAAGACCGGCTCAACAGTTTTTCGTACTCACGTACAGCCAACGGCTTTAGCTACGACGAAAACAACCGAGAGCCAGATGCAATTCTTACCAGCCGCCAAGCAACCATTACGGACTCTCTTTTTCTCGCCGGTAAAGATGCCCGCATGGACGACAAACTGGTTATGGAGCTGGCCGGTATATTTGGCTGGGATATCGATTTCATGCTCGACATTCGCCAAGGCGATAGCTTTAAAGTGGTTTACGAAGAATTGTTTCTAGATGGAGACAAAATTGGCGATGGCAATATCGTCGCCGCTCAGTTCACCAATAGAGGCAAAACCTTCCGCGCTGTACGCTACGAAGACACCAGCGGCAATACCCAATATTACACCCCCAGCGGCGACACCATGCGCAAAGAATTTTTGCGCTCACCTATCGACTTTGCACGTATCTCCTCCCACTTTAACCTGCGCCGTAAACACCCGGTGCTCAACAAGATTCGTGCCCACAAAGGCACCGACTATGCAGCAGGCCACGGTACGCCCATTCGCTCCGCTGGCGATGGTAAGGTGGTTTATGCGGGTAAAAAGGGTGGCTACGGCAATGTAGTCATTGTTCAACACGGCCAAACCTACAAAACACTGTACGCACATATCAGTAAATTTCGTCGCGGTATTCGCAAAGGCGTGCGCGTGAAACAAGGGCAGGTTATTGCCTATGTAGGCTCAACTGGCTTGGCTACTGGCCCACATCTTCACTACGAGTTTTACGTTAACGGTGCGGTACGAAACCCGGTTACCATCAAGCTTCCTAAAGCGCAGTCTGTATCCAAGGCCGAGCTTCAACGTTTCTACCAGCAAACACAGCCTCTGCTCGCGGAGCTAGACCCACAAATCAACACCACAAACATCGCGAGCAAAGATACAATTAGCGGAACGAAAAAATTATAATTCTATACAGGGCACCTGCAGATTGCGCAGCGCGTATACGTTCTACGGCTGTAACTGGTGTATAAATTACGCTGAAATATCGCTCCACCATAACCCCCCGTTCTCACGTCACATTATTTGACGTTACTGAGGCTTTCCATGTCTGAGGCTAACCGCCTTTTTATCGGCCTGATGTCGGGCACCAGTCTTGATTCTATCGACGCCGCTCTGGTGCGCTTTAACGACGACTCGCTGGAATTACTGGCTACGCTGGCAATTCCCTACGACGAACGCACGCGCAAAAAAATTCTGGACTTAACTAGGCCCGGTAATAACGAAATCGACCGCATGGGTGCGCTCGATAAAGAACTTGGCCAACGCTTCGCCAATGCCGTTAACCAGCTACTGAAAAACGCCGATTGCAACGCTAACGAGATCACCGCCATCGGCAGCCACGGCCAAACAATACGCCACCGACCAAGCAGCGCCGGCCGCCCCGATCAATTCACACTGCAAATCGGCGACCCCAATACCATTGCTCAGCTCACCGGCATCACAACCGTTGCCGACTTCCGCCGCCGCGATATGGCCGCCGGTGGCCAGGGAGCTCCACTAGCCCCCACCTTTCATACCGAAATGTTTCGCTCTGACAGTGAAACACGCTGTATTTTGAACATAGGTGGTATGTCCAATGTGACCTACCTGCCATGCGAGGGCGACCCCATTGGCTTCGATAGCGGTCCCGGCAATGTATTAATGGACGCCTGGATCAGCACCTTTGGTTCACACAACTACGACAAAGACGGCGCCTGGGCCGCAGAGGGAACAGTAAACCAGGAGTTGCTGGTGAAGCTGCTCAGTCACTCTTTTTTCAAAATGCCTGCACCGAAAAGCACCGGGCGGGAGGATTTCGATATCTCCTGGGTAAATTCTGCCATAGAACAAACCATCACCCCCTTCACTCCGCAGGATGTGCAGGCAACCATAACCGAACTCACCGCCGCCAGTATTGGCAATACACTCAATGGCCTATGCCAGCCGGGCACACAGGTATTTATCTGTGGTGGTGGTGCCCACAACAAACATCTATTTAGCCGCCTCGTTGCGCACATGCCTAATTTTGTCGTCAATACCACCGAAACGCTTAACCTTCACCCCGACTGGGTAGAAGCCGTTGCGTTCGCTTGGCTAGCGATGCGAACTTTGGACAGAAAGCCGGGCAACATGCCCGCGGTAACCGGTGCCTCCCAAGCCCTTACACTAGGGGGCGTTTATTTCGCCTGATCGGGCTCTGGCAGCGGAATAATTAAGTGTTCGCCCTGATTACCGGCGTTACCGACCTCACGGCCCACCGGGTACCATTTCATATCGACCCTACAAGCCTCTTGTTCGGCAGGTTCCAGCGCCCCCTCACCCGCCAGCCAATCATGCGCCGTATCCGGCGTTAGCATAACGGGCATGCGGTGGTGTAATGCCACCATCCTGCCATTTGCAGGCTCAGTTAGAACCGTAAACGACAACCCACCTTCACGCTCCTCCCACAGGCCAGCCATAACCAGCGGCCCCCGCTCTTGTGCATCACACACAAAATAAGGCTGCTTGCCGCCTGGGGCTGTTTTCCACTCATAGTAACCCCGTATGGGCACCGCACAACGCCGCTTCTGCTTCCAGGCATCTCGAAAAGCCCGCTTATCGGCGACGGTTTCTAGCCGCGCATTAAACGTGACATACTTTAGTGATGCCGCTTTCGACCAGGCGGGTACCAGCCCCCAGCGCATGGCAGAAACGCCTTGGCTACTGAGCACAGGTACCACCTGGGTTGGCGACACGTTATAGCCCGTAGGAACATCCGCGGGCCAGTCTTTCAACAGTGAGACCCAGCGGCGCATATCGCTTAAATGATTGGCAAATCGACCACACATTTGTCCTCCCTGCTTGTCCTCTGGCTCAACATATGTTCTTATTGACTATAACTACGCTCTATTACAAACAACTGCGGTATCTGTAAATGGTTAAGTCTAGTTTTATTCTGCTAAGAAAAATCGGTTTTATCACTGCTATCTCACTATCATCTGCGGCTCTGATCGCCTGTGGCGGGGGGGCAACGAATGGCAGGGCACTGCCAGCTCACCTTCCAGCAGTTCGTCGTCGAGCAGTAGCTCATCCAGCAGCTCCAGTTCATCATCGAGCAGTAGCTCTTCCAGCAGCTCCAGTTCATTGTCAAGTAGCTCCAGCTCCTCATCCAGCAACAACTCATCTGCCAGCGTTGCCAACCTCTACAGTTTGGCAGATTTTCCCATTGGTATGGCGGTAAGTGCCGGAGATGAAAACCGCAGTATGCTCGACATTCAGGCCAAGCAAGAGACGATTGCCCATCATTTCAGTCAGCTAACGGCTGGCAACATTATGAAAATGCGCTACCTACACCCACAAGAAAACACCTACGACTGGACCGAAGCCGATGAACTGGTGAGCTGGGCCGAAACCAACGGTCTGAGTATTCACGGTCACACCTTTATCTGGCACTCCGACTACCAGGTTCCCGATTTTATGAAAAATTACATTGGGGATGCGAACGGTTTTGAAACCTTGCTCGACAGTCACGTCACCACCATCGCCGACCATTTTAGAGGCAAAGTCGACAGCTGGGATGTGGTCAACGAAGCGCTTCACCAACAAGGTGATGGTGTAGGTGTTGGTGAAGGCAACTGCTACCGCAACTCACTTTTCTACCAAAAGCTGGGCAAAGATTACCTTGCTAATGCCTTTACCGCTGCCAAAGCTGCCGACTCAGGTGCCGACCTTTACTACAACGATTTTTCCACCGAAGGCGGCGATGACGACAAGTTCGCTTGCCTGCTTATCCTTGTGGACGACCTGCTCGACAATGACATTGCCATCGATGGCGTAGGCTTTCAAATGCATGTACAGATCGATTGGCCCAGTACCGATGATATAGCGGCCGCTTTCCAAGCCATTGTCGACCGAGGGCTGAAAGTTAAAATCACCGAACTGGAAGTACCAGTCAATAATCCCTGGGGTGCAGCAAGCTTTCCCCAATACACTAGCTTCTCAGAAGCGGCTGCCACACGCCAAAAAGCCCGATATAAAGCCATTGTGGAAACGTACCTAACCACCGTACCCGCCAACCTGCGCGGCGGCATTACGGTTTGGGGCTTGTGGGATGGCGACAGCTGGCTGCTCAATTTAAGCGAAAGGGCTGGCAGTGATGACTGGCCACTTTTATTTACCGGCGATGCCAATGGCCCCTACGAACCCAAACCTGCCTTTTACGGGGTGGCGGAAGCATTATCTGAAGAATGAAAATACACCCCTTACTTAAAACCGCGCTAATTGTGGGCCTGCTTAACGCAGCCCACGTTAGCGCCGAGGTCAAGCTACCCAAACTGCTCAGTGACAACCTAGTATTACAACGCAATACCGAAACCACCCTTTGGGGCTGGGCAGACGAAGGGGAAAACGTTTCCGTTTTCCTCAACGGTACATTACAGGGCTCAGCCGTAACGCAACATAACGATTGGTCGATAACACTGGCCGCAATGCCCGCAGGCGGCCCTCACACCCTTAAAGTAACAGGTAAGAACAGCATCACACTCAACAATGTGATGTTTGGCGATGTATGGGTGGCTTCTGGGCAATCCAATATGCAAACCACCATGCAACGCACGGCGGAAATGTTTCCGAATGCCATTGCCGAAGCCAACCACCCTAACCTGCGTCAATTTACGGTACCCCGTACTATGGGCTTTAAAGGCCCAGAGAAAGACTTTACAAGCGGTCAATGGCAGCCAACAACACCTACCACCGTGGGCCAACATTCAGCGGTGGCTTATTACTTCGGCCGCAAAATCATGCAGGAAGAAAATGTGCCCATTGGCATTCTTTCATCCAATTTTGGCGGCTCGCCTGCGGAGTGCTGGTTGAGTGAAGAAGCACTGAAAAAATACCCCAAACGATTAAATAAAGTCAGTGCATTTAAAAACGACACCTATTTACAGGCGCTCATAGCCGCCGACAAAAAAGCCAGCGATGCCTGGTACCAGCAACTCAACGACAACGACCTCGGGCTAAAAACAGACTCGCCTTGGTTCGCTGAAAATCTCGACACGGCCGCTTGGCCAAGGCTGCAGTTACCCAACTTATTTGCCGACCAGGGCCTTCAGCCTTTTGTTGGCACCATCTGGTTGCGCAAAACCATCGAACTACCAGCAAATACAGCCAATAAAGCGGGAACCTTGCGACTGGGCACCCTAGTGGATGCCGACACCGCTTACATCAACGGTGTGGAAGTGGGCAAAACCTACTACCGATACCCGCCACGTATTTACTCTGTAAAACCAAATATTTTAAGAGAAGGGCAAAACACCCTAACCGTTCGCCTGCAGGTAAATGGCTATGGTGCTGAGTGGACAGTGGAAAAACCTTATCACCTCCAAGTGGGCGATCACACAATCGATTTAACCGGCGACTGGCAATACCAAATAGGTACCACAACCGAGCCCGCACCGGAGCAACAATATGTACCCTACAGCCAGCCGTTAGGATGCTATAACACCATGCTTGCGCCATTATTTAACATGAAGATTAAAGGCGTCATTTGGTATCAGGGTGAATCCAACACCGGTAACCCAGCCGAATACGAAGAGATGTTTCCCGAACTGATTCAGTTGTGGCGGAAAAAATGGAATCAAGGTGATTTCCCCTTCCTGTTTGTTCAGTTAGCCAACTACGGCGCAAAACAAGTGGAGCCTTCTGAAGGAGGCTGGGCAGAAACCCGCTTTGCGCAAATGAAAGCACTCGAACTCACCAACACCGCAATGACGGTTACAACCGATGTTGGCGAATGGAACGACCTACACCCATTAGATAAAAAATCCGTTGGTGAGCGCTTAGCACTTTCGGCCCAGGCTCTGGCCTATGGTAAAAAAAATGTAGTTTATTCCGGTCCGTTATTTAATTCTATGGAAGCCAAGAAAAACACATTAATCCTTCGCTTTAATCATGTTGGCGGAGGATTACGATCCAAAGGCGGAGAGCTTAAGGGCTTTGCCATAGCCGGAGACGATGGCCAGTACGTTTGGGCCGAAACAAAAATAACGCGCAACAAGGTTATTGTGTGGCACAAAGATATTTCAAAACCCAAGTTTGTGCGTTACGCATGGGCCAACAGCCCCGAGCCAGCGAACCTTTACAACAAAGAAGGCCTACCTGCCTCGGCTTTTGCGGCAGAACTATAACCGTATACAGTGTCTCAATAATTAGAAAAAAGTACGGCTAACCGGTTTACGAACATCAAATTGCACCTACAACAATAGCCATACGTTAGACCGTTCTGGAGATGCCTATCGCGACTTCTAGCCAAGCACAAAGCTGCAGCCTTTCTAACCGCAGGTAAGGATGGATAGAAATGGTATCTCCCACGACGAGAGATGAAAAAGAATACGGAGTACCGTCGACAGGCTCCACAACTCGCTCACCTAAACCACGACAGAAATGGCGACATCTGAAAAAAACCTGATCAATTATTCGCCCTTCCGATCCCCATGTTAGCACTGCGCAACCAAATCACCGACAAACGATTAATTAATCGCTACCGCTTTTTCGGCCGACGGGGTAACGCATGATTACGTTTATCCCCTCGTGCGCTCCTCGCTGGCTTTGTCACAGAGTTGCCCTTCCTTCGCTCACTGGAACGCAAACGCAATTCCCGCTCTTCGCTCGGCACAAGGTGTTGCGGCGAATCACCAATTAAATCTTTACGCCCCATCTCGCGTAACTGTTTTCGTAAATGAGGCCAGTTATCCGGGTCGTGATACCGCAGAAATGCCTTGTGCACTTTTCGTTGCTGATCGTTTTTAGGTGTAAATAGTTTTTCCGATTTATAGGTAAGATGTTTTAACGGATTTCTGCCTGAATAGTACATAGCAGTCGCTAAAGACATAGGCGAAGGGTAAAACGTTTGCACCTGATCCACTTCAAAAGTGTGTTTTTTCAACCAGAGAGCGAGATTCATCATATCCTCATCTTCACAACCTGGATGTGCGGCAATAAAGTAAGGAATCAAATATTGTTTTTTACCCGCTTCTGCCGAGAACTTATTGAACATTTTCTCGAACCGGTCATACGTGCCCATGCCCGGCTTCATCATTTTTTCCAGCGTGCCCTGCTCGCTGTGTTCAGGGGCAATTTTCAGATAACCGCCCACGTGGTGAGTGACCAATTCTTTTACATACTCGGGGTCTTCCACCGCTAGGTCATAACGTAAACCAGAGGCTATCGCCACCGTATGAACGCCCTTTACCTTTCGAGCTTTGCGATAAAGTGCCGTTGTTGGGCTGTGGTCCGTGTTGAGGTTTTTACAAATAACGGGGTAAACGCAACTTAACTTGCGACACGACGCCTGAATATCCGGGTCTTTGCAATTAAGCGTATACATATTGGAGGTAGGCCCGCCCAAATCAGAAATGGTGCCGGTAAAGCCTGGCACCTTTTCTTTAATGTCTTCAATTTCCTGCAGAATAGAGGCTTCCGACCGGCTTTGAATAATGCGCCCTTCGTGTTCGGTAATAGAACAAAATGTACAACCGCCAAAACACCCGCGCATAATATTAATCGAGGTTTTAATCATGTCGTATGCAGGGATTTTTTGTTTGCCATAACGCGGATGTGGTACCCGTGCGTAGGGTAAACCGAACACCACATCCATTTCTTCTGTGGTTAGCGGAATAGGCGGCGGGTTCACCCAAATCTCGCGCTTGCCGTGTTTTTGCACCAACGCACGTGCATTATGGGGGTTAGCTTCCTGATGCAGTACTCTGGAAGCATGAGCATAAAGCACCCCATCCTTACTCACTTTTTCAAACGACGGCAGGCGAATGCAGGTTAACGCGGAGTTTAGGCTTTGTTCTTTTCGGCGCAGGGGCATAGGCACGACCCGCACGACCTGAGTCCCGTCATCAGACGCTTCGTCCTCAGTAGAGCACCCCGCAGGTTTATATTCGTAGGGGTCGGGCATAGCATCTAAGCGACCGGGCCAGTCGATACGCGAAGAATCCAGCTCGGTGAACCCCTCCGGGACATGAGCGCGAACAACGGTAGTACCGCGAAGATCGTTAATAGATTCGATTGCCTCGCCTTGCGCAAGGCGATGACTGAGATCGACAATAGCCCGCTCGGCATTTCCGTAGAGCAAAATATCGGCGGTGGAGTCGATTAACACCGAGCGACGAACCTTATCACTCCAATAATCGTACTGAGCAATTCTTCTCAAGCTGGCTTCGATCCCGCCGATCACCAGCGGCACGTCCTTCCAGGCTTCTTTACAGCGCTGACTATATACGGTCACCGCACGGTCGGGACGGTCACCAGATGCACCTCCGGGCGTATAGGCATCGTCGTTACGCACCTTTAGGTCAGCCGTGTAGCGATTGATTAGCGAATCCATATTGCCGGCGGTAACACCAAAAAATAGGTTAGGTTTACCCAGTATTTTAAATGGCTCTGCGCTACGCCAGTCGGGCTGGGCAATAATGCCCACGCGAAACCCATGGCTTTCCAGTAAGCGCCCCATCACCGCCATACCAAAACTAGGGTGATCGACATAAGCGTCACCGGTAACCAGAATGATGTCGCAGCTATCCCAGCCCAGCTCATCCATTTCCTGACGACTCATGGGTAGAAAGGGCGCAATACCAAAACATTCGGCCCAGTAGGGCGGATATTGCTGTAGATTAGGAGCAGTTATTTGAGGCATAAGGTAAGTAAACATAGGCAATGGCCGCCCAGTCTACTGGCTTAATCTGTCCACGCCAATTGGGAATATTGGCCGGCCTCAGATGATGGCCTTGGTAACGGGTTCTGGAAATTTCATTTTCTTCTGTATAATCAGCGAACAACAATACAAAAAATATAACTAAGCCCTAACCTAACAAATATACATAATGACTATAAGCAGCCCAGACTCTCCCGTAGAAAAATCGCAACCCATTGCCTTCGACCGGTCTACTCCGGATCAATTATTTGAGTATATTCGCGACGAAATTGTTGGCATGGTACTCGTGCCCGGTGCAAAAATCCCTGAAAATCAATTGGCCAAAAAATTTGGCGTGAGCCGCACCCCCGTGCGCGCCGCGCTGCAGAGGCTCTCCGATTTAGGCTTTGTAGAAATTCGGCCACAGCGAGGAACTTTTGTAACCAAGCTCAGTATGCAACTCATGCTCGAAGCAAGATTCCTCCGAGAAGCGCTTGAAGTAGCTGCAACCAACCATCTAACAAAAAACCCCGATGACCAGGTTTTGCTGGAATGTGAAAACATTATTCAACAACAGGAGCAAGCAGCAGAACGCGAAGACCCCATCGCCTTTCAGCATCTGGATGACAAATTCCATCGCGCCCTCGCGCTTTCCACCGGATTCGTTCGCGTTGCGAAAGAGTTGGAAGCTGAGAAGTCGCGTATGGACCGAGTACGAAATTTGAGTCTGGTTGAACTAACCGGCCAGTACACGCATATTATTAATCAGCACAAAGCCATTCTCGCCGGCATTAAATCTGGCTCTGAAGACGACGCTAAAGCTGCAATGGAAGCCCATATGCGTGATGTATTTAATATATTAAGAATAGCGCCGGAAAAGTACCCTGAATATTTTGAATAGCCGTTGAGTACTTTTTCGGTCGTTATTATCGCCCACCAAAACGGTGGGCGTTTTATTTTAAAAGCTTTTCACTAACCACTATGGCTTCAACGATATTTCAGCGCTACTGCCTTTTAAATCGGGCGACATTACTGTTAGTTTAAGCCTTCCCTTATTTTTGGCTTCGGCACTGCCAGCGTGGGCACTACTGGAATGCGCCTTAATAATGACCAAAGCAAGCCCATTAAATGCCTTGCGTTCGTGAGATGTAAACGAAACCAAATCCGTTGGGTCACCGTTATCGGTGGCCACAATTTCACCCGGCCCTTCAAGGGTAAAAGTAAGCGTGTGCTTGGCGTTAGGAATGGTACGCCCTTTCTCATCAACAACACGCACGGTCACAAACGCTAAGTCTTCACCATCAGTACGAATCTCTGAGCGGTCAGGTACCACCGTTAAGGTTTGCGCCTTGTCTGTGGTTTCTACCGATTTTTGCGCCCATGGCTGTCCATCTTTATAGGCCACAACGTCAAGCTTTCCAGGTTGATAAATTACATTGTCCCAACGCAAACGATAGGTGTACTCGGCCTTTTTCTTCCGCCCTAACGACTCACCATTCAGAAACAGTTCTGCTTCATCACCCGAGGTGAATACATGCACAGGCGTGACTTTTCCAACACGATCAGGCCAGTTCCAGTGAGGCAGAATATGGGCCATTGGCAGCTCGGGGCGCCAGTGCGCCTGATAAAGATAGAAACGGTCTTTTTTAAAGCCGGCCAAATCAATTACGCCAAAATAGGAGCTGCGCGCAGAATAGTAGGGTGTGGGTTCACCAAGGTAATCCCAACCACTCCAAACAAAACCACCACCAACATAAGGGTGCAGGGCCAGCGAGCCCAAAACTTTGTCTGCAGAAGAGCCAAACGGCGCGGTGTAAAGTTCGTAGGCGCTCACGTGCGCACTGTTGGGGTCACCACCGGCGCCATCGGCAATCGGCGCGCTAATACCCTCGGCAACAGGGAAGAAATATTCACCTCGCGAACTCACCGCGGCAGCATTCTCACTACTTAAAATTAGTTTTTCTGGGAATTTCTGGTGAAACGCGGGGTACAGCGGCGACGTGCGTATACCTTGCAAGTGTGCATAGGCGGGCGCGTTGCGAATTCCCTCGCCCTGGTAATTCAGGCTAATGGTGTCCGTCACCCCCGATAACGGCATGTCCGGTTTGGCAAAATTCATCGAGGCTGCTGTTGGCCGCGTGGGATCCTCCTCCTTAACAATACTCTGCAGTCGTTGCGCAACGACTGCGCCGGCATCACCGGTATATTGTTCACCGACTTCATTGCCGATACTCCACATAATGACCGAAGGATGATTGCGATCACGACGAATAAACGCGCGCGTATCCGGTTCGGACCACTCGGGGAAAATTAAATGAAAATCGAGGGGTGTTTTTTTACGTTCCCACACATCAAAAATTTCATCTACCACTAAAAACCCCATGCGATCAGTCAGCTCTAACAGCTCCCGCGCGGGTGGATTGTGAGCCATGCGGATAGCATTGGTGCCCATTTCGCGCAGAATTTCTAGCTGACGTTCCGCTGCTCGAACATTAAAGGCCGCCCCCAGTGCACCAAGGTCGTGATGCTGGTTTGCCCCCTGAATATAAATGGGCTCACCATTAACCAACACCCCCTTTGTGCCATCAAATTTTAATGCTCGAATGCCAAAACGCGTTTCGTATTGATCGATAGCCTTTCCGTCCTGCTCCAAGGTGGTAACGGCAAGATACCGGTTCGGTGTTTGCGTTGGCAAAGGCCCCCATAAACGGGGCTTATCCAAAGACAGGGAAGCCGATAATACTTCGCTCTGGCTCGGTGCTACAGTAGCCGATAGCGGAGCAAAGCTAGCGACAACCGTACCGGCTTTACTTCCCGCTTCATCGAGTGCGTATAAACTTGTTTTAGCTGTAATCGCTACGGACTCTTTCAGGTCGTTCTCGATAGTAACGCTGAAGTCGATCGTCGCTTTCTCTTTGCTAACCTGTGGCGTTGTGACCTGTGTGCCCCACTGGCCCACATGAACAGCGTTGGTTTTGGTCAACCACACATTTCGATAAAGCCCCCCCCCTGGGTACCAACGTGAAGACGCTGGCGGGTTGTCTAACCGTATAGCTAACTGATTAGACTCACCGGCCTTAAGATAAGGCGTTAAGTTCAAGCGGTAGGAGGCATAACCATAGGGCCAACCGCCCACCAATTTGCCATTTAGCCAGACAATGGAGTAAGACATAGCGCCGTCGATATCGAGAAATACCGACTTGCCAGCATCGCTGATGGGCACATCGAAGCTTTTGCGGTACCAACCAACCCCAGGGCTCGGTAATCGCCCCATTCCACCCCCAACCGGCGCCTCCCAACCTTCGTAGAAAGGACCTTCGATTGCCCAGTCGTGAGGCAGAGTAACGGCCTGCCAATCACTGTCATCAAATAGCTGTTTTACAAAGGGAAATTCACTACCCGGGTTTCCTTGGGGGCGAATGTGGCGGTCTTCGGGGCTTGCGATAAAGCGGTTAGCGGTTGGCAGGACATAAGGTTTAAGAGCCGCTTGATTAGCCTGCAGCGCTACGGCTTCTGTTGGCATGGCATCTGCGGCTTTATCGTCTTGGTGCTCTTCGGCGGAAGGCCTTACATCGTAGATAAGTTTGTCGACTGTATCGCCTGCCTCGTATTTAAAGAAGCGCCAATCATCGTTAAATTTAACCCGCTCCCTTAACATGCTCTCCGCCGCCGAACTACTGCTGTACTCCTCACCGGTTTTAGTTGATTTATCACAGCCTGGAAGAACCAGCGCTATGGCTAGTGCCATTAGCGAAAAAGTCATTTTCCTAATCATTGATATGCCTTAACTTTTTTAGAATTATGATCACTCATGGCGCAGTATTTTGCAGGCCTTGCGTTAGCGGGCCTTTACGCAGAGCGTTTACAACTTATTGTGATGTAATCATAACGGATTCCGTCTGCGTTTTATTGCGTACACTCATAGCCTTACCATATCGGCCCACAAGGAAGATGCGTTACACTTTCGCACACACAGACAAAGGAAATGCGTGATGGACGGGGCGGTTGTCATAGCGGTACTGTTTTTGGGGGCGGTTGTACTGGGTTCGGTTCTCGGTTGGATAGCCTTTTTCCGCCAGCGTGAACTACAAAGTCAGTTAATAGCTTTGCGTAAGCAGCTCGAACACATAACCCTTTCCTCAACCCCTAAAGCATCAAACACCGCGCCTAAGACAGCATGGCCTGCCAGTAACCCACCAGCCGCAAACGCCGATTCCGACCCACAACTCACGACATCGCCATCGCCATCGGAGCATGAAGACAGTGCAGCGGCAAGCTCAACACAATACAACCATCCTAGGCCCACCTATTCGCGCCTACAGACAGAAAAGCCCGCCGTTAAACCTCCTCCGCAACCCAACCGCTGGATGGAACACCTAAAAACCAACTGGATGGTGTGGCTGGGCGGTGCCAGTGTGGGGTTATCGGGAATATTTCTGGTGAAATACTCTATTGATGCCGGTGTGCTCGGTCCCCTCGCTCGTATTAGCCTAGCCTTAATAGTCGGCCTCTCCTTCCATATTTTAGCCCTGTGGTTAAGAGCTAAAGCCCAGCAGCACAACGATGTTTTTGCTGCGCTAGCCGGCGGTGCCAGTATTATTCTTTACGCGGCCCTTCTGGCGGCCTTGCACCTCTACCAGCTTTGGCCCGTTGGCTTGGTATTCGGGTTGCTGATTGTGATATCTCTGTCGACCATGGGGCTATCCCTGCTGCATGGCCCTGTGCTCGCGGGTATTGGTATTCTAGGCGCCTACCTCGTGCCACTATTAGTTAATACCGGTAGTAACAACATGCTCGGTGCCCTTATGTACAGTGCGGTCATCACCGCTTCGGCACTGGCACTCATGCGCTATGTGTACAAACCTTGGTTATGGTTCGGCACACTTGCCGGGGCTCTGGGCTGGTGGCTGCTGTCACTCAGTACCTCCGTGGAAACCGGCACACGGCTGATTTACCTTACCGCTATTGCCTACGGGGTTTTAGCCATCCCCACCGGCAATTGGCTATTAGCCTCTAAGCCAAGCGACAACAAAGAACCCAACCTGCTCGACCACCTTCAAACAGAAAATACCAGCGAAGAACAGCGTTTGTTTTTTGCTTTAATCACCATAGTCGCAGCCTTCAGCTTTTCCGTTATAGTCGAGCCTCTGGAAATCCCACTACTATTTTGCCTAGCACCGCTGCCGGCCGGCTTACTCTGGCTCTGCCGGCACCAACCAACATTCAATCTGGTTGCCTGGCCTACTTTTTTTGCCATTTGCGCCGCTCTACTTGTTTCGGGGCTGCTGCCGAGTGAAGGTGTTCAGATACAAACTCTGGACACAGTTGAAACCACGATTCTCGCAATGGCACTGGCTGTTATCGTGGGTGTATTTACACCCGGAGCGCTGTGGAATATGGCATTAAGCCGACACAAGGGCTATTGGTCATCGCTGGCGTGCCTCGCCCCGGTTGTTGCGCTTTCCATCGCCTACATTACGATTACGGCCATGGAGACCTACTGGGAATGGGCTGCAGCCACCCTGTTACTAGGCGCAGGATATATGCACTTGCTCAACCGCCAGCAATCGCTCTCGCCACCACCGCAACTGATTGCCGTGTTAATCATTTCTGCGCATCTCGCCTATTCCTTAGCCGTAATCATGGTGTTACGCGAGGCCACCTTAACTTTGGCGCTGGCTTTTCAGGTTATTACCTTAAGCTGGCTACACAACCGCTATCAACTACCAGCACTTGTGTACGCCATAAAAATTACACTTGCCGTTGTAATTCTACGGCTGACGCTCAACCCCTGGTTGCTCAGCTACCCGCAAGACATACATTGGAGCCTTTGGGTGTGCGGCGGATCGGCATTGTCGGTGTGGGTCGCCACCTATTTCGCGGGTAATAAAGCGCATTTACGCGAATGGCTTCAGGGTGCAAGCTTACACCTGCTGGCACTCACACTGATTTTTGAAACACGATACCAGCTCTACGATGGTGACATTTTCCGCGAAACCTACACGTTCTTGGAGGCCGCCATCAACACTGCCACCTGGGGTTTACTGGGTAACGTGTACCTCTACCGAGCAAAAGTCTCTCGCAGCTTGCATCGGTTTTACCAAATATGCGCCCACCTGCTTTTAATGGCCGCACTGGCAAATTACGTACTGATTTTGCTGCTGGCAAAAAACCCGCTGTGGGAAACAACCGATATTTCCAGTGTGCCCATTTTTAACAGCTTACTGTTAGCTTACGGAGCGCCCATTATTTTAGCCGCCCTCGCCTATTTTTTATTGGCCGCCAAATATCGGAAGCTAGCAGGTGCTATTACAGGTGGCTTGCTGCTGTACTTTGTCTCAATCGAAATTCGCCACTTGTGGCAAGGTCAGCTGAATATTAATCAGTCCGCAAGCGATGGCG
Source organism: Teredinibacter franksiae (assembly GCF_014218805.1). Lineage (NCBI taxonomy): Bacteria > Pseudomonadati > Pseudomonadota > Gammaproteobacteria > Cellvibrionales > Cellvibrionaceae > Teredinibacter > Teredinibacter franksiae. The sequence continues at coordinate 1,592,925 of NZ_JACJUV010000001.1, forward strand.
AGCACTACACCTACTCGATGGCGTGGTTACTGCTAGCGGTGGCAGGCACTATTATCGGTATCCGCTTCGAAAAAGAACTTTTATATAAAGCGGCGATGTTATTACTGATGTGCGTTGTGGGGAAAATCTTTTTGTTTGATATGGCTGGACTCACAAGCTTATGGCGTGTGGCATCCTTCATGGGCTTGGGCCTCAGCCTGCTTGGGCTGGCCTATATTCACCAGCTCATTCGAAAAAACATACAACCAGAGCTATCGGCACAGGTAACTTCGGATAACACATCCGCCAATTAAACCACTATGCAACAGCAGGCGTATTACCAGGAAATACCTTTGTCCATGAAACTATACCGTTCAATTCAGCAGTTGGATCAACGCTTCTCTGCCTATACGCCCTACCTTCTGCTCACCTTCGCGGTTATCGCCAGCCAACTGATCTTTCTAACACCCTACCTGCTGGATGGCGAGCTGGATACAATTTTCCGTTACTGGGACGGCCCCAACTATGCTTACCTCGCTAAGGTGTTGTACCAAGTACCGGTAGATCACCCCCTCAGCCCTTACGTTAAAGCCGAGTACTACGCAGCACATCTCCCCCTCTACCCACTGGCTATTCGCGCTTTTTCCTTTTTGGGTTACAACACGGCGATGCTGTTTACCACCTTCATCTTCACCTGGGCAGCAACCCTAACGTTTTATCAACTTATAAAAGAAAATGGCTGGGTAAAAGCGCCCGCTTGGTCCGCCTTTATCTCATTGTTTATTCCCGCGCGTTACGTTATTTACCACAACGTCGGCGCTACAGAAGCGCCGTTTATCTTTTTTATGTGCGCTTCACTGCTGTTTTATTTTCGCGGGAATTATATTGCAGCTTTTCTAATGGGCGGGTTTGCCGGCATTACACGTATTACCGGTATTCTCATGGGAGCGGGCTATTTCATAAGCCTAATAATTGAACGAAAATGGAAAGTTATTCCGTTGCTCGCCTTAATCGCGATTCCGCTTTTTCTCACCTTCACCTTTTATCATTTTCACTACGGTGATTTTTTTGCGTATTTCAACGTTAATCTATCCAGTAGCAATAAACTGATCCGATCCATGCCGCTACAAATTTTTCTCAGCTACGGCAGTCATGGCAAAGACCACTCCGCCGAATTCTACCTGGCTATGTACGCTATTTTTGGCTTAGGCACTCTATCTCTTTACAATATCAATAAAGCGCTGTTTTGCCAGATGCTGGTAATGTATGTATTCAGTCTATTTATTTTCCACCAGGACCTTGCCCGCTATCTAATTCCTTTGGCTCCATTTGCTATTGTTGTGGCCTATGACAAGATCCTTACGCAAACCACAAGCCGGCTTGCCGTTTTACCACTAATACCGCTCACCTATATTTATGCTTGGCGAGTGTTACCCCACAACCTGTGTGTGCCGTGGGTATACAAAAATTTGAAGTTTTTTCTGGGCCAGTAACCACCCAATACAAACCTGATAACGCGTACACTGGAAATCTGCCACATTTACCTCAATAATGCAGCCCAGAACAAATCCGGAGAGTCACCATGCAGGCTAATACATCGGTTTCCAAAACCACAGATGCGGTTTGGCAAACCATTCGCAAAGAAACCGATCGCGAAGCGAAGAACGAACCAGCGCTGGCAAGCTTTTTCCACGCCGCCATATTGAACCACGACACACTTGAGAGCGCTTTAAGTTTTCACTTGGCAAATAAGCTTGGCAGTTCGGCAATTTCCAGCCTGCAAATCCGCGAAATTATTGAGCAATCCACCCAACGTGACAACTGCATTGGTGAAGCCGTTCGTGCCGATATTAAAGCGGTGTTCGACCGCGACTCCGCCTGTGACTCCTACTTTTTGCCTTTTTTGTACTTTAAAGGCTTTCACGCCTTGCAAGCCTATCGCGTAGCCCACTGCCTGTGGAAGAGTGGTCGAAAATCCCTCGCTTATTTTCTGCAAAGCCATATTGCGCTCACTTTTGGGGTTGATATTCATCCCGCGGCAACAATAGGCAAGGGCATTATGCTCGACCATGCCACCGGCATTGTCATTGGTGAAACTACAGTGGTAGAGGACGACGTTTCCATCATGCAAGCGGTAACATTGGGCGGAACAGGTAAACAAGCGGGCGACCGTCACCCTAAAATCCGCCACGGCGTACTGATCAGTGCCGGAGCAAAAATTTTGGGTAATATTGAAATTGGCCAAGGCGCAAAAATTGGTGCTGGTAGTGTTGTGCTTAAACCTGTGGCAGCGCATACCACTGTCGTTGGTGTTCCTGCTGAAGTCGTAGGTAAGCCTGCCACTGATTCACCCGCATTGGATATGAACCACCAAATTAACTGTGATTGCGACTAAAGGGCACCGCTAATAACTGATTTTAGCCTCTGAAGCTTTGAACCTGCTCAATAGACGTTAACTCGAGCAGACACATAAGCAACCGGTCCACCCCCAAGGCCACGCCTGCACAAGCGGGCATTCCTGCGTCGAGCGCCGCTAACAACCCTTGGTCTGGCTCGATGTGGCGTTTATTCATCGTTTTTCTCGCGGCCACATCGGCGTCAAATCTTCTTCGCTGTTCATTTGCATCGGTTAACTCCCAATAACCATTTGCCAATTCCAGGCCTTTCCAATAGACCTCAAACCGACGAGCTATCCACTCCCCTTGCGCATTTTGCTCAACTTTTGCCAATGCACTTTGGCACTCGGGGTAATCAAAGACTACGTGAACACAGTCGCTAAAGGTGGGCTCAACCAAATGGGTAAATAATAAATCTAACCAAAGGCTTTTATTTTCGTCCAGCCAATGAATATCCAACGCATCCCCGGCCAATTGCCGAAGCTCAACGACCGTTGCCTGATGAGGATTAAGCCCGCAGGCTTGCTGGAATAATTCAGCATAACTGTTACGCTGAACACGACTAGCAGGTGCCAGCGAACCCACTAGATTCACCACTTCCTCAGCTAACTGGCGCTCGTCAAACCCCGGACGGTACCATTCCAGCATGGTGAATTCAGGGCTGTGATGCTTACCCTGCTCGTCGGCTCTAAAGGCTTTCGCCATAGAAAATATCGGACCACTCCCCGCCGACAATAAACGCTTCATAAAGTACTCGGGCGATGTTTGTAGAAAGCCCGCCCCCGCCACCAGCGAAAGGCTGTCTAGTTGAGGGTCCGTTACGGTTGTAGCAGCAAGTTGCGGCGTTTCCACCTCCATCACTCCGCGCTCACTAAAAAAAGCGCGGATATGCGCAAGCGCAAGCGCCCGGGCCTGCAACGTAGGAATGCTTGCCGTTGGCTGCCATACACACTTACCCATAGACGTGCCCACCACACAAAGAAAAGGCCGACGCAATGCCGGCCTTTATCGAAAACAATGAAAACAACTTACTTATTTGCACGCCCAATATATTCACCGGTACGCGTATCTACCCGAATGATTTCACCTTGAGACAAAAACAGCGGTACTTTAACCACCGCGCCAGTAGACAAGGTTGCTGGCTTGGTGCCGCCCTGTGCGGTATCACCCTTCAGCCCAGGGTCCGTTTCAACAATTTCCAGCTCCACATGGTTGGGTGGTGTAACACTCAACGGGGAGCCGTTATACAGGGTTACAATTACCACATCTTGCTCGTTTAGCCATTTGTAGGCGTCGCCAACCACGGTGGCATCGCCTTGGTGCTGCTCAAATGATTGAGGGTCCATAAAGTGCCAAAACTCACCGTCGTTATAGAGGTACTGTAATTCGTGGTCCATTACGTCGGCGCCCTCGAGCGATTCACCGGATTTAAACGTGCGCTCCCAAACACGGCCAGACCTCAGGTTCTTTAATCTAACGCGGTTGAACGCCTGGCCTTTACCAGGCTTAACGAATTCATTTTCAACGATGGAGCATGGGTCTCCGTCTAGCATGACTTTTAAGCCCGATTTGAATTCGTTGGTTGAATAGTTAGCCATTAATACTCTCGCCTGTCTCAGTTCCGGAAAACTGTCTTAAGTTACTGTTTTCTAAAGGTTGTTGCCGAGCGAGGACGGTGGTTTAAGAAACTCACCGGCCAACTATTGCACAACCACCCTTGCCAAAGTGAGGCGCATTATACAGGAGCGATTAGCTGGAGGATAATGGATGACGAAAATGTGTTCAGTCCAACAAAATGTAATGCCCGAACGCCGGAACAGCAGCTACGATTTTTTCCTCTAAATCGCTTATTCGATTCAAATCGCTGCACAGCTCAGTAGCTCTACCCTCCATCACAGCGGAAAAGCCCTCCATGGATTTTTCAATTTCGCCGCCCATGGTTTCCATGCGCTGAGCAAAAGCCTCGGCGCCCTCCTCCGATGAGAATAGTTCGCTCATAAGCTTACCTATAATACGAAACTTGGCCTTATACACGATTTTTTCGATGGCAGCTTCTAGGTCCTCAGCAAAGTCCTGATCAAAAAGAGAATCACCCCAACCATCGTCAGCGGAGGCTCCCCCTAGGCGAATGGAGTTCGACTCAAAATACGCCCTTAGGTTATCGCGTGATTGTTGCAGCACCAACCGCAATTCAGCTACATCCTCATCACTCAGTTCCAAGACCTCTACCAATACCTGCGACGTCACCACTTCGGCAATGCCAATAGCTTCGTCGGCAATACCGTGCACCTTGGGCATCAGCTCACGAATGGCGTTTTGATAGTCGATCGCAGCCTGGCGAGCCTGTCCATCCAACTCCATTAACGCACCATCAATACGTAATTCGCCCACGAGGTTTATGGAAGCTTTGAGGTTACCCTCCTCATAAATCCGGAGTTCGTCGGGCGTTAACTCCAACCCGCGGCTAAACTGACGCCGCTGCTCACTCTCACAGTTTTGAGAGAAATTGTTATTGGCTGAGTGTGCAAATGTTGTCGATGCAGACAATATGATGCCGATAAGCACGATACCAAGCAGAGATTTCATTACCGATTCCTTGTTGTATTAAGCGATACACCTGCGATAGCAGATTCAATGCCAAGCCAACAATACCTTTAATATTCAACAGATTAGGCAAACTAAACACCTTCGCTTCGGCCTTTGGACTACCACAAAGGTAGCGATAACCACCAAGCAATGGCGTAAATGACTAACCGTAACGCTCGCTCACGCTAAACACGCGATAGCAACCCCTTTGCCGTGTATAATCGCCGCCCACGCACTAGCTGTATTAGTTCACTTATGTTTGAACCGGCACGAATTCATCACACGGCATTAAAAAGTTGGCAAGAAGAAACCGCCAACCTGCTGATCGAACCGGAAGAATTAATACGGGCCCTTAACTTGCCAGAATCACTGCTGGCGCCAATAAAAGCTGCTCACGCACTCTTCCCGTTACGTATACCACGCCCCTTTTTGGCCAGAATGGCCCAGGGCGACATCAACGACCCGCTGTTAAAACAAGTGCTGCCGCTTGGCATCGAGCAAGAAAGCACCGAAGGCTTTATTGATGACCCTCTGGGCGAAGCCGACAGCAACCCTCTGCCGGGTATCATTCACAAATATTTCGGCCGGGTGCTGCTGATTGCCGCGTCGCAATGTGCGGTGAACTGTCGCTATTGCTTCCGCCGCCATTTTGACTACCAGCAAAACACGCCATCCCAAGAAGACTGGCTGCAGGCGATTGGCTATATTAGCCATCATCAAAACATCGAAGAAGCCATCCTCAGTGGTGGCGACCCCTTGGCGGCCAGTGATAAAAAAGTTGAGTGGTTGTTTGAGCAGTTAGGGCAAATACCGCACCTCACCCGGATTCGTCTGCATACTCGCTTACCCATTGTCATTCCTTCACGTATAACCGACAAACTGGTGAACATATTCAGCGCAAGTAACAAAGACGTGGTTATGGTTATCCACTGCAACCACCCGCAGGAAATTGATGTGCATGTTCAGCGGATGCTGGTACAGCTGAAAAACGCTGATGTCACCCTGCTCAACCAGTCGGTGCTCTTGAAATCCGTCAACGACAACTCAAAAACGCTCGCCGATTTAAGTAAACGGTTGTTTAGCTGTGGCGTACTGCCTTACTATCTGCACCTGCTGGATAGAGTGTCTGGTACTGCACATTTTGAGGTGCCAGAGACCCATGCTAAAGCGTTATACCGGGAACTATTGAATCAGTTACCAGGCTATCTGGTACCCAGGCTGGTCAGGGAAGAAGCCGGTGCTGGAAGTAAAATGCCAGTCGTCTAAGTCTTCCAGAGACGCCTTTGCAGCTTTCCGCGCCAATTAAAAACGCTATACTGGTATTTATATAAAAGGGAATGGAGCAAATCCAATACCAATGAGTTCAACTTACAATCTATCCGATTTCGTCGACGCACTGCAGTGTAAGGAGCCCACACTGCAAAAGCTGTCCTTTTGTGCGAGTAAAAAACCCGCCAAAATAAAAGAGTGGGTGGAAGATCTTCACGCCACCAAAGCATCGGAAACCGGCGCAGTACTCTATCAGTCTCTCCCGGAAATCAGCCGTCTTAAAACCGACACTGAATCTCGCCTAGCCATGCTCGAAGCTGTCCGCCCGGCAGCCCAGCATGTCATTGATAATTTGACCCGCGATATTGTCAACCTGCACTTGAACACATCCGATTCTACTCAGCGCATGGTCATTATCACTCAGGCAATTCAAAAAGCGATGATAGACGGCTATTGTCAGTGTGTTCACGAGCTATGCCAAGTGAAACGCTTCCGCCCCTCAACCGTTGCCGACCTCACAACTTCGCTACACCGAGCTATTACCGGTATTACCCTCGTGTTGATGCGCAACTACCAACTTTACACGCAGCCACCGGCAGGTTTTTGGCGGCACTTGCACGCGCTCTTCCAAATCGCCGATTATTTCGACTTACTGGCCAAACCGGTTGCCGACAACCTACTGAAAACCGTTCGTGCGACCAACATCCAAACGGCCTACGCCCGTGCGCTGATGCTAGCAACAGCCAAGTTAAATCAGGTGAGCCAGAAAAACGTAACCCTCGTATTTGAAGCCTTCGAAACTTGGGCACAATATATTCGCCTACACACCAGTGGCCACCAAGATAAAGACCTTTTTTACCTCGTAAACCTTGCTACAGACACGCCGCCTTTATACAAATCCCGTTTTGAGGGCAGCAGTAATGACCGTGTGCTTCAGGTGAACTTTAAAGTTTTGGTCAGCCTGCTCTCCAAGCTATCGGCAAACTACGACAATCCGGAAGAAAAAAGCATTAATGGCGCTCTGACTGTTGCCGTTGGCTTTCCGGACGCCCTCATAGATCACTTGTTAAATTGCTGGAGCGGTATCAAGCAACGCCAGCAAGAGCGTCGTGACGTGCAAGGCTCCGCCGACATCTGCATCGGTTTGGTCAACACTCACTTTTACGTGTGCGGCAAGCAAGGTTTTGACGCTTTTTCCGGGCAAAACGCCCCAAGCTCCGACATGGCAAATGACCCTCTAGGCGCACTCACCGCTAGCTTCGGGTTCGACGACGAAATCGAAGAAACGAAGGCCGAATCAATTCCCACCTATAGTGCCAGTATCCAAAACGTTAGCGCCGGTGGGTTTTGTATGCTGCTCAAAGGGGTGGTCCCAGCCAAGCTACAATCGGGCGAGCTCATTGGCATCAAAGAGTCCGGGCGACACAGCTGGAGTATCGGCGTCGTCCGCTGGATTCGTCACTTTAAGGGCAGCACTCAACTCGGCATTCAAAACCTCGCCAGCCAGCCCAAACCCTTTGGTGCAGCACTACTGTATGACATGGGCGGCTATTCGGACTTTATGCGAGCTTTTTATATTCCTGCATCTAAAAATGGCAAAACGCCGCCATCCATACTCACCGCCAGCGTTCCGTTTAAAGAAGCGGACAAAATTAAGGTATACGATGGTGACACTGAATATAAAGCCAAATTAAATAAATCCTTGTTCACCACGGGCAGTATTCAACAATTCTCGTATCAACCAATGGACCCGGTCAAGAGCCCTGAAAAACGCCGTGAAAGCAACCAAAAGTTCGATAATGACTGGGACTAACATTTATACGCGGTAAACCTCCGAATTTTGCCGGTAGGGTCACAGGGGCTATACTTACAGTTCTTGTATACTTTCACCCTTATGTCTTGGGTATTTCAGTTATAAACGCGTGCCCGCGCACCACTGAACTGCTCATTTATTCGCCTGATTGATTCGCAGAGCACACTCATAATTGCTCGCGCCTACAGCTATACTGGACAACATGTCGCAAACCAAAACCATTAGACTGCTCATCCTGCACGATTCTCGCTCCGAGGCTGAACGACTTATCAGCATGCTTCATAACGCCGGCCGCCCGGTTCGAGCTCAGCATGTCGACAACATTGAAGCGCTAACCAAACTATTACAGGAAAAAGTCTGGGACATGATGATTGGCCTTGATAAGGCCAGTAATTTGAAACCCATAGACGCTGTTCGCCAAATTCGCCGCCTAAGCAAAGATGTTCCCCTTATTTTGCTATCAGAAGAAGAGGGTTCTCAACCAATCGTAGAGGGCCTAAAAATCGGCGCCGTCGATGTTGTGCGGTTAGACGAAGATCAGCACCTTTTATTTGTCATTCAACGAGAATTTCAAAACCGAGAGGAGCGCGATTTACGCCGATTTGCCGAGCGCCGTCATAAAGAGATTGAGCGCCGTAATCAACAGCTACTTGACAGCTCACGCGATGCCATCGCCTTTATTCAGGACGGCATGTTCCTATATACGAATGATTCCTTTACTGAGCTGCTCGGCCACGAAAGTCGAGACGACCTTGAGTGCATGCCCGTAATCGACGTCATTCGCGCTCAAGATCAAGACAATGTAAAACGCTTCCTCAAAGAGTTCACCCTCAAAGGTAGCGACATCAACACCACCAAACTGGAGTTTTACGCAGTTACCGCAGACGAAGCCGAGCGGCCACTGAAAGTCGACGTACGCAAGTCCAGTTACGAAGAAGAGCTGTGTATACAATTCTTAATTCGCACTAACAACACCGATAGCGGGGAGCTTGAAGCGCAGCTGGAGCAAATTAAAAGCCAAGACCTAGCAACCGGCCTATTCAATAAAAGTTACCTGCTCGACTCCCTGCATACCGCGGTAGAGAACGCCGCTTCGAATATACATAACTCTGCACTGCTGAATATCGGCATCACTAACTTTACCGACATCGTCAAATCCAAACTGGGAGTTGCCTCCGGCGACATCGTATTAGGCACTATTGCTAACTACACCAAAGCTCAAGTAAAGAAAAACGATACTCTCTGCCGCTATGGTGAAGATTCGTTCATGCTGCTGGTGCCCAAGATTGACCCCGAGACTGCGCTCAAGCGAGCCAACGACCTGTGTAAACGGCTGAACGAAAATATTGTAGATGTCGATGGCTCTACCCTTCAGTTTACCTACCACATCGGCGTTTCACTCATAAACGAAACAACGGCCAACGCTGAAATACCGATTGAACAGGCACTCAAAGCTCTGGGCATGGTTCAGACCGAAACATCGGAAGAGTCCGTACGCATTTACGAGCCAGAAAGCAAAGAAGAACAGAAGCAAGATATTTCCAACATGGTGCAGCGGGCACTGGACACCGGCCGCTTCAAATTGCTGTACCAACCCATTCTCAGCTTACGCGGCTCCGACAAAGAGCACTACGAAGTGTTACTGCGTATGGTCGATGAAGAGGGCAAGGAAATATCACCTAATGACTTCCTAAGTACAGCATCCAAAATTGGCGCCACCACAAAAATTGACCGCTGGGTTATTTTGGAATCGATCAAAATTCTTTCCGAACACAGAAAAAGGGGTAACCAAACCCACTTGATGCTGAACTTAAGTAGAGAGTCTATGCTCGACTCAACACTGCCCCCATGGCTAGGGGTTGCCTTCAAAGCAGCCGACCTACCGCCCGACACCATAGTGTTTCAGCTCGGTGAAATCGATGTCAACGATCACCTTAACGTAGCTTCTACGTTTGCGGGTCAGATAACCAAAATTGGCTGCGGCCTCAGCATTTCTAGATTTGGCTGTGCCCTTAACCCCATGACCGCGCTGAAGCACTTCAAGTGCTCCCACGTAAAGGTCGATGGTTCCTTTACCCAGGAATTGCAAACCAATAACGAAGAAGCGGCCAACACCCTCAATGAACTGGTGAGCCAACTACATCAAGAAGACAAAATCACCATCGTGCCTTTTGTAGAAAACGCGAGCGTGCTGTCCAAACTCTGGCAATCCGGCGTGCATTATATTCAGGGCTATTACCTTCAAGGCCCAACGGATTCCATGGACTACGACTTCGATACGGAAAGCTAATTTACCCTGCGGGCGGAGCACTGCGCTTCTGGGACGGGCTTCGCCCAACCTGAATCTGGAGTGCTTCGCTGCAGCGCTGAACGTACTCCCGAATACTCGACGAAATCGACTCAACCTATTTCCCTATCACGAAAGCCCATCATATAAAGAATGGCATCAAGCCCCAAGGTGGATATCGACTGCTTGGCTTCGGCGCGAACCAGCGGCTTTGCTCTAAAGGCAATCCCGAGGCCTGCAATACTTAACATGGGCAAATCATTAGCGCCGTCACCTACGGCTACTACCTGTTTTAACGAAATGCCTTCCTGCTCAGCCAAGTCTTTCAACAATTGCGCTTTGCGAGCACCGTTGACAATCTCACCCTTAACATTACCGGTAACTTTGCCATCAACAACTTCCAATTCATTGGCATAAACGTAATCGATACCCAGCTTCTCTTTCAGATACAAACCAAAATAATTGAACCCACCGGAGAGAATTGCCGTTTTGTAGCCCAGCTTCTTTAATGTTGAAATGAGTCGCTCAGCACCTTCGGTAATGGGTAGCTGTTGAGCTATGCCCGCAAGCACAGATTCATCCAGGCCTTTGAGCAAAGCCATACGCTGTTCAAAGCTCTCGTTAAAATCCAACTCTCCGCGCATAGCCGCTTCGGTAATCGCAGACACCTGCTCACCAACGCCAGCCGCCTTAGCCAACTCATCAATCACTTCCGCTTCAATAAGCGTCGAATCCATGTCAAAACACACCAAACGGCGAGTACGGCGGAACATGCTGTCCTCTTGGAACGCGATATCCACATCCATCTCACTGGCCAGCTCAGCAAAATCTGCTCGTAGCTGGCCAATATCGCCTTTACCACGCGCTGAAAACTCAACACAGGCAATAGAATGGCTATCCGTATGGTCGAGCGGAACCCGCCCAGAAAGACGGCTGATGTTGTCGATGTTCAACCCATGCCTAGCCATAATTTTTGTCAACGATGCAATCTGACTGGCGGTTATATGGCGGGCGAGAAGCGTAACAATATGCCGGTCTTTACCCTGATGCGTAATCCAATCCTCGTAGCTGTCTCCCGCAATGGGCTGAAAGCGCACCTGCATGGACATCTCGTGCATACGATAGAGTATGTTTTTCACCACCGGTGAAGAGTCGCTACCATCGGGGATTTCAACCAACATGCCAAGCGACAGGTGATCGTGAATTACGGCCTGACCGATATCGAGCACATTACCATTGCCCTCCATCAGTATACGTGTGACCTCAGAGGTAACCCCAGGTCGATCGTGGCCAGAGATATTAATCAGAATGAGTTCTCGCACCTAACTTGCCTTTTTTAACTGCCAATTTCGGCGGCATTATATCGGATCAACACAAAAAATGATCGCCACCACTAAGAAACACTAACGCTTTGATTTTTGGAGATTTTTTCATTGCTCTCCAAGAAAAATGCCTCTAAGGTATTCGTTTATGTTCATGCTTGAGAGTGAGGTCTGTAGTTTGAAAATCCGCTTCCATGGCCTATCCCCACTCGCGGGTTGCCTGTTTGGGTTTATCAGCGGTGTGGCGCTGGTAAGCATGATCTGCCTCCCTCGACTTCAACAACTCAATGCCAACCACAACCAGAATTACGGTGACGCGCTCGCATCCATGGCGGCAAACCAGGCTATTGATGCTACGTTTAACCATGACCTGATTCGGCTTCAGGTCATTCTCCGTGACGTGATGGTAAACCCTGGCACTCGCCTAGCCACAATTCACGACGTGGAAAACAATCTACTCGTACAAGCCGGGGACTCACGAGCCCTGGATGAAATACCTCAAACTTTCACCGCAGCCATTGTACTGCACGATAGTATTGCGGGTTACGTATCGGTTACGCTAGACAAAACCCCCGCCATCAGCGGTGCGCTTGCGCTCTTTGCCCTTCTCACCATTCTCGCACTGCTACTGCTGCTCGGCTGGGAACTTCACAGAATTGGCTCATTCGAATTTCAGCGCAACGCGTCTACTTCGCCCCAGGACCAAGATAAACAGAACAACACAGAGCAAGAGCTGGCGCATGAAGAACTACCCAAGGTATATGGAATCATTCATATCAAAAATCTAGGCGTTTTAAAGCAACAACTTAACGGAGAGAGTTTTCGAAAAACGCTGGGGGAAGTAGAAGAAACCATCAGCGACGTATTAGCGCTGTACAACGGTGCGGAATACCAACTAGAGAACGACCAATTCCGACTCACCTTTTATGCTAATGATGCAACAAACGAAGCGCTATTTCGCGCCGCCTGCAGCGCTTGGCTTATTGTCGAACTCGCCAGCATCACCAACAATATACCGCTAGACCTCGCAGCGTTTGTGTCCGCCAATCATCTCGACCTAGCGCCCGCCAACCTGCCCATCGCAGGGTTGGTACTGGAGTCGCACGCCGCCAGTGACGATCTTATTCGCCGCCGCCTGCAATTTTTGGATGTTGGCGCCATGAATGGTCGCAAAGTGGTCTCCAGCTTTGAACAACCTTTTCAGTCACTGCTAGAAAAACAGCGTTCACAATTGGCACGACTGTATTAGCTAAAATTTTAGGGCACCGCTGATAACGAATGCTAGCCTTTGCGCAGTATGGTAACCCTTAGTGTAAGACGAACTGCGTAGCGGAAGGTTCGCTACCTTTCAAAGCAGCAGCCGTTCAAAGCAACAATAACGCTAGTAATGGCTGCTCCCTTAAGGGTTTTGCGTGTGATTCACGCGCAGCCATAATCAATCAATAAAGGTGCCCTTTAGTCTTGTCTTGAAAACTTCAGTACCCTAATTTTACCGGTGGTAACTCAACCATTACGCCTACTGCCCATAGCGTTTACCGCCACTGTTTAGGTACTCCACCTCTGCTTCGGTAGATGCTCTACCTAAAACATCATTCCGATGGGGAAATCGCCCAAACCGCTCAACAATAGCTTTGTGTTCTATTGCATAATTAAAGGAACCCTCAACAATTTTTCTATACGGGGCTTCGGCCAAGTTTGAGAGCTGCTCAAACGCCGCCACCCCTTGAGTTTGACGGCTCAGTGACTCAGCGTGCTGCAATGGCATATAAAGGAACACCCTCTGTATTGGGTGCAACGATTCCTGCAGCCCCCGCGCCTCCATAGAGTCCAACATCTGTAGCGCTAGCGCATCAAAAGAAAAAGCTTTCGCAGACTTACGGAAACAATTACGACTAAACTGGTCAAAGAGCACAATCATCGCTAGCGACTCTGCCGCTCCGAACGCAGATATCAACTCCGATGATTGCTCCATTTTTGCCGCCAAGGGTTCAAATAAATGTGCAAAACGCTCCCGGATCATTGCATCCAACTGCTCCCCACCGCTAAACCACCTTTTGGCGGCTTGAGGCAACATTTCTGGATTCGTTTCACACCCCTGGAACCAAAAGCTATTGATATCTGTATAAGCCATACTCAAACACCCAATCTTCAACTGCCTGTCATATTAAAGTCATCTCGAGCGCTTAACCTTCCGACCACAAAAGCAATTCTAGGCCAAGAAAGGCGTTACCAGCGGCACTCAAAAAAGTTTCAGCGGAAACCAGCTTACGATGATTAATGTTGAAAAAGCTATAACCAATAAATTCCCAACGTTCGCCAACCGGCCTGCGCTGCTACGTAAACCCACGTTAACACTGCTAAAAAAACTGATTTATGAAAATGAAATTAATGATTTTCTCCGAAGCCACACGCAGGATAAAGGCTTTAATTTTGTCGATCGAGTATTTGAATTTTTTAACTTTAACTACACTATAAGTTCAAAAGACAAAAGCCGTATTCCGGCATCAGGCGGTGTTGTTATCATTGCCAACCATCCCATTGGCTCCCTCGACGGGCTGGCCATGTTAAAACTAGTAAGTGAAGTGCGCGACGACGTTAAAATTGTTGCCAACGATATGCTGATGAATTTCGAAGCCCTGCATGAGCTGTTTATCCCCTTAGATAACATGACCGGCGGCGGCGCTAGACGCAGCTACAAACGTGTTATTCATGCACTAAAGCAAGACCAAGCCATCATTGTATTTCCAGCAGGCGAGGTATCCAGAGTGCGGCCAACGGGCGTAAGGGATACCCAGTGGCGGCCAGGTTTTTTACATTTTGCTCGAAAATCACAGTCTCCCATACTGCCTGTTCATATCCACGCGAAAAATTCGCTGCTTTTTTACGGTGCCTCGGCCATTTTCAAACCCCTCGGCACGGCCTTGCTCGCCCACGAGATGTTTAACAAACGTTCCAGCAGCATTCACTTTAGTGTTGGAGATCTAATTCCTTCGGAGTCTCTAAAAACAGACCAGCTTCTTGATCGCACACTGGTCAAGCGTATTAAAAAACACCTTTATAATATCGGCCATTCAAACACAAACACATTCTCAACCCAGAAAAAAATTGCTCGCGCCGAACCCATTGAAAAACTACACAAAGAACTACAGCAAGCAAAAAAAATCGGCGCCACGCGGGATAACAATGAAATCTATTTACTTGATTATCATCGTGATTCAGCGGTATTGAGAGAAGTTGGTAGGCTGCGCGAACTGACCTTTCGTGAAGTTGGAGAAGGCACAGGCCAAAAACGAGATACAGACAACTACGACCGCCACTATAAGCATTTGGTTTTGTGGAACGTCAAAAATCAGGAAATTGCTGGTTCTTATAGGCTTGGGGAAGGCCAATCTATTCTCGCCCGGCGAGGCATACAGGGCCTCTATACCAGCAGCCTATATCGATTCGAACCGGCAATGGAAAAATATTTTAACGAAGGCGTAGAACTAGGGAGAAGCTTTGTTGCACCACAATACTGGGGGAAGGCCTGTCTCGATTATTTATGGCAGGGCTTGGGCGCCTATCTGGCCCACAACCCTCAAATTCGATATCTAATAGGGCCTGTTAGCATGAGCGCAGAGTATCCCCGAGAACTGATGGATATGCTGGTCTACTTTTACCACCGCTACTATGCCTGCCCGGAACATTTAGCCAAGGCTAATCACCCCTACCTGCTCTCGACTGAAAGAATGGAGCAACTAGCAAATCATTTCGGTGAACACAACGCAGACGATGCTTTTGATTTTATGCAGCAGTACTTTGTACAAAAAGGACACAGGCTACCAGTACTATTCAAACAATATACCGCATTATTTGAACCCGGCGGATTTCAATCCATTGTATTCAGCCGCGACCCAAGCTTTGGCGACTGCCTAGATGGCCTTTGCATGGCCGATATTACCAAGCTCAAAATGAATAAACGCAAACGCTATATTGGTTTTTAACACCAATCAGCACATAAAGAGCCTCCAATTAAACCGCAGTAGCGCTCGCGGAAATCACCAGTGTGATCCACATCAGTAATAGCACTATTATTCCCAGCCAAAAAATCAGCATGCGGTGTATAACATTGTTGTACACCGCGTGAATGTAAGCGTGCACAATTCTCGCACCAACATAAACCCAACCCAAGGTAATCATCCAAAGCGTTTCCACCTGCAGAACAATGGCCAATACCGAAACCACATAAAACAGCACAGGAGTTTCAAACATATTGGATAAATGGCGGCCGCCGGCAAGAATTTGGGTAGGAATTTCAGCGTCTTTACATTGAAAAACACGGTAGTAACTTAAGCTTACCGTACGAGTACGTACGGATTTAAGCCGTAAAATAAATTGGCATACAATAAATAAAAACACAAAAGCGACTAACGCAAACATGGGATAAAGCATATCAATTCCTATTTTTGATGGCGTGCGTGCCGTTCTTTTGTTTCCAACTTATTTTTATCACTTTTTTTGAGTAGCACGTAAGTAGCCCCATAACTGCCGTGGCGTTTTTGCGCTGTATGAAACGCCAGAACTTCGTCAAATTGCGGTAACCAATGCGCGACACAGCTTTTTAGTAACGCGGGAGTTTCTCTTCCCTCGCCCTTGCCATGGGTAACAAGCGCACAACGCACATCGGTTTCACGGCAATCTTGAATAAACTGAAAAACACTTTTACGTGCCAGCTCTACCGTCAGCCGGTGCAAATCTAGGCGAGCGTCGAGTGCGTACTTGCCCAAACGAAGATTTTTAAATACGCCATGCTGAACACCAGGGCGCTGATAGCTGAGCACAGCAAGCGGGTCAACGCGCTCAACGGGTACGGAAAGCGGGTCTTGTTTAGGTTCAGACAACGATTGTGCCGCCAGCCGTCGCTTTTCCTTATCGACATCGCCATCTTTTAAGGCGTCTAAGCTGACCCGCTTTGGCGTTGTTATGGGCTGCACATCGTCGCCTAGCAGGCTACCGAAATCGTTATCGTCTGTCATATCGCCACTTACTGAACTATTCGATAGCAGGGAATATAATGAGTGGTTGGAATTTTCATTCGCTTTTGACTAACAAAGGAACGAAGTAATGCATCAAGTGGCGCAATAATCTCGGCATCCCCATGAATTTCATAGGGGCCTTTTTCCGCAACGGCTTTAATACCATGCTCTTTTACATTGCCGTCAACAATACCGGAAAATGCCCGCCGTAAATTGGAGGCCAATTCATTTACTGGCTGCTGCTTATGTAATTTTAACGCTGCCATAGCCTCGTGGGTTGGCCGAAAGGGTTCTTGGAAATCCTGCTCTATTTTTATGACCCAATTAAAGTAGTAGGCGTCGTGAGTAAGCTGGCGATAAGCTGTTACCTCAGCCATGCCCAAACGCATTTTTCGCGCAACTTCAACAGGGTCACCCAACACTATGTCGTAGCGCTGCTGCGCTTCGCTACCCAACGCTGCGCCAATGAAATTATCGATTTGATTAAAATAATCAGCAGATGAGTCCGGTCCAGAAAAAATCAGCGGAAACGGCAAGCGCTTATTTTCCGGGTGAAGCAGAATACCGAGGATATACAAAATTTCTTCTGCCGTACCTACGCCGCCAGGAAATACCACTATACCGTGACCAGTACGCACAAAGGCTTCCAAACGTTTTTCTATGTCTGGCATGATCACCAGCTCATTAACTATGGGGTTCGGCGCCTCTGCGGCAATAATACCCGGTTCAGTAATGCCAATATACCGACCCGTTAAGCGTTGCTTCGCATGCCCAAAGGTTGCTCCCTTCATAGGCCCTTTCATGGCGCCCGGACCACAGCCCGTACAAATATCCATACCGCGCAGGCCTAGCTGGTAACCCACTTCCTTTGCGTAATCGTATTCTTCTTCACCAATGGCGTGGCCGCCCCAGCAAACAATTATATTGGGGGGAGTATTGGTATGCAGTAACTCGGAGTTTCTCAGTATGTGGAAAACACCATTGGTGATGCCTTCCGAAGAAGAAAAATCGGTATCGCAATTTTCCAGCAGCTCGTTATTAACGTAAATAATATCGCGCAACGCCGAAAACAAGTGCTCTTTAATACCCTGAATCATTTCACCATCAACAAACGCATTAGCCGGCGCATTTTCGATACGCAGCTTTATACCTCGCTCTTGCTGAACAACATCCACGGAAAAGTCCGAGAAGGTATCCAGCACCTCCTTGGTATTATCCGTTTCCGAACCCGTATTTAATGCCGCCAATGCACAGCGACGAAAAGTTTCGTAAACATCGACGTTACTGCGATCAATAAGACCCGCAACCTCCTGTTGCGACAGTACATTAAGGGTATTATCAGGTGAAACTAATACCGAATTTTTTTCTTCGGACATGCGAGCACTCACTTTATTTCTACTTTCGGTGGAATTGATTAATGGACATGCCCGTGATCAATCTCTTCTTCGGTTGCCTCACGAACAGACTCAACGGCTACGTCAAACTTTAATACCTGCCCAGCTAGTTCGTGATTACCGTCAATGGTAATGCCATCATCAGCCACTTCTTTTACCACTACATACTGTGCATCGCCCTCGGGGGATTGCGCTTGAAACTCCATACCCACGTCTATTTTTTCAATGCCGGAGAAGGCTTCACGCGGGAGTGTTTGAATCAGCTCCTCTGCAAACTCGCCATAACCATCGGCGGGCTGAACAACCACTTGCTTTTTATCACCCTCAACACAGCCTTCCAGCTCACGCTCCAATCCCGGAATAATGTTACCGGCACCAGCCAAATAGGTCAGCGGCTCACCGCCATCAGAGGAGTCGATAACCTCACCGTCCTCACCTGTTAGGGTGTAATGAATCGATACCACACAGTTATTTTGAATTTTCAAAGGGGCTCCTGTTACGCAGAACGCGCTCGATTAAAGAAAACAGCAGTTTAACATGCTCCGGCGAGAACGCATCGCGCCTAAATATGAAGCCGCAAAAAAAAACCCCGGCTCAACGCCGGGGCTTCCACGAAACACTAGAGAGGAACGACTAAGCTTCCCGATTACCAATCAGTTCATCAACAACGGTTGGATCTGCCAAGGTGGAAGTATCACCCAGCGCGTCTACCTCATTAGCGGCGATTTTACGTAAAATTCGGCGCATAATCTTACCTGAGCGGGTCTTCGGCAGCCCCGGCGCCCACTGGATAATATCGGGTTTAGCAATTGGACCAATCTCTTTTACACACAGACCCACAAGCTCTTTCTTCAGCTGGTCACTGGGTTCTTCGCCACTCATCAACGTGACGTAGGCATAGATACCCTGGCCCTTAATATCATGCGGATAGCCAACCACTGCAGCTTCGGCCACTAGATCGTGCAGAACAAGTGCGCTCTCGACCTCAGCCGTGCCCATGCGATGACCCGACACGTTGATTACGTCATCGACACGGCCCGTAATCCAGTAATAGCCATCGCTATCTCGTCGTGCTCCATCACCGGTAAAATAGTAACCGGGGAAGGTCGAAAAGTAGGTTTGGATAAGGCGGTCATGATCGCCGTATACCGTACGAATCTGGCTTGGCCACGAAGACTTGATCACTAAGCTCCCCTCGCCAACACCGTCTATCTCTTTGCCTTCGGCATCGAGCAGCGCCGGCTCCACCCCGAAGAAGGGCAGTGTTGCAGAACCCGGCTTAAGCGCTATCGCACCCGGTAGCGGCGTAAGCATGTGCGCACCTGTTTCGGTTTGCCACCAGGTATCAACTATAGGACAACGCGCTTCACCCACTACGTTGTAGTACCACTCCCAGGCCTCTGGGTTAATGGGCTCGCCGACGGTTCCTAAAATACGTAATGATGCGCGCGAAGTGCTCGTTACAAAGTCATTTCCCTGTCCCATGAGCGCACGAATAGCGGTTGGTGCCGTATAGAAGCTGGCAACATTATGCTTATCACACACTTCCCAACACCTTGCCGCCGTAGGGTAGGTTGGTACACCTTCAAACATCAAGGTAGTGGCGCCGTTTGCCAGGGGTCCGTAGACAATATAAGAATGCCCCGTTACCCATCCAACATCCGCCGTGCACCAATAGACTTCGCCTTCCTGATAATCGAATACATACTTATGGGTCATAGCCACCTGCAGCAAGTAACCACCGCTAGTATGCAATACTCCCTTGGGTTTACCGGTAGAGCCGGAGGTATACAAAATAAACAAAGGGTCTTCCGCATCCATTGGCTCTGCAGGACAGTCCGCCGATACCTCCTGCTCCATTTCGTGATACCAAACATCCCGTTCTTTGTTCCATGCAACGTCACCGCCTGTGCGCTTGACCACTAATACCGTATCAACACTAGGGCATTGAGCCACAGCGGTATCGGCGTTGGCTTTAAGCGGCACTGCGCGCCCCCCCCGCACACCCTCGTCGGAGGTAATCACAACCTTACAATCGGAATTCTGTATTCTATCTTTCAGCGCCTCTGGCGAGAAACCGCCAAAGACTATGGAGTGAACCGCGCCAATACGTGCACAAGCGAGCATGGAATAAGCGGCTTCGGGGATCATCGGCAAGTAGATACACACACGGTCGCCTTTTTTCACACCGCGCTTTTTAAGAATATTGGCTAACCGGCAAACCTTCTCGTGCAGTTCTTTATAGGTAATTTTGAGGTCATTACTGGGGTCGTCCCCCTCCCAAATAATAGCGACCTGATCGCCCCGAGTGCTCAGATGGCGATCAATGCAGTTAGCGCTTACATTTAGCTTACCGTCCTTGAACCAAGTGGCTTGACCTTTATGGAAGTCAAACTCACGCACACTGGTCCATTTTTTGTCCCAACTGAGAAACGTTTCTGCCTGCTGTCCCCAAAAGGTTTCCGGGTCGTCAACAGACTGCGCATACATCTCATGGTAATTTTCTTTGGTAATATGTGCAGAAGCGGCGATTGCCTCGGGTACGGGATAGACATTATCTGACATGTTTCAACTCCAATAAATTAAATGGAGGAACCACTGATATACAGGTTCCTTGCCTGGCAGCAGAAAACCACAAACATGCTTTGCATCGATACACGGTCACAAAGCATTTTGTGAAAGAATCATAACGTGGATACAGACTAGCAAACACAAACACCACAGGGGAATTCGACTTTGGTTGAGGTGGGACAATTTTTATCCTAAAGGCCCAGAAACTGCCAACGAATTCAAATAAACAAGGCCTATTGCGACCTAAAACCCCATCACTGCGTGAGCCACGAGCAAGACCAAAAGCAATTGATAGAGGTGCCCTAAAGAAAGGGAAACCAAAACGCTGAAAATAAGCGTCGAATGCTCAAGGGAACCCAGAAAAACCCACGCTATCCACCTCGGTCTTGGGTATGCTAACCGATGGCGTATACATTTAAGCTTTTGCTCGACGAAAGCCTTCTCGACGTTATCCCTACACTATGCGATTAAGTGATTTGAACAGGGATCGTGTTAGCCGTGCGCTCAACGGTATTATCCTGATTCAGGTATACCAGCTTCGGTTTGTAGTGCTCCGCTTCTGACTCATCCATTTGACCATAGGCCGCTATTATTATTCGGTCTCCCACCTGCACGCGGCGGGCTGCTGCGCCATTCATAGAGATGGTTTTAGAACCGGCTTCCGCCAGTATTACATAAGTAGAAAAACGCTCGCCGTTATCCACATTATAGATATCAATACGCTCAAACTCATGCAGGCCAGCCAACTTGACCAAATCAGCATCAATAGCGCAGGAACCGTCATACCAAAGTTCCGCCTGAGTTACGCAGGCCATGTGCAACTTACCTTTCAACAACGTAATTTGCATGCTCTTACCTCTATTCTTGCGCGCTTCCCAGCTTGAGGGAAACGTTATCGATCAATCTTGCGCCCTGGGTATACATAGCCCCAAGTACCGTTATTTCACAATCGTCACTAGCGGCAGACTCTAGTGTCCTACTGTTGCAAACAATCAGGTAGTCCGGCTTAAAGCCCGCCTGTATTATTTGTGTTTTTGCTGCAGCTTCCAACTTAAGGAAGTCGCGCTCACCGCTCAGAACCTGCTGTTTAACCCAACACAATGACTGGTTAAGCTGATTGGCTCTGGGACGCTCCTGCGGGGTAATAAAACCGTTACGGGAACTCATAGCTAGCCCATCAGGCTCTCTTACAATATCCCCGGCGACGACGTTTACTGGAATACATAAGTCTTCCACCATGCGCCGTATTATAGCGAGTTGCTGATAGTCCTTAACACCGAATACCGCGATATCCGGTTGCACGATGTTAAATAGCTTAGTGACCACGGTGGTCACCCCTTCAAAGTGCCCCGGACGGCTAGCGCCACAGAGTACATTGGCCATAGAGGGTACAATTACCCGCGTTTGCTCATCCATGCCGTTGGGATAAACCTCACCCTCCTCCGGACAAAACAGGTAATTACAGCCCATTTCTCGCAATTTTTGGCTGTCTGCCTCTAATGTACGCGGATACTTATCCCAATCTTCATTCAAACCAAACTGCAGCCGATTAACGAAGATGCTAACAACGACCAAATCGCACATACCCTGAGCCTGCTTTACCAGCGCCAGATGCGCTTCGTGCAAATTCCCCATGGTAGGCACAAAACCTACGGTTTTACCCGCCATACGGGCCTCGCCCAAGGTTTTTCTCACGCTCGAAATGTGATGAAAGATTTCCATATGAAAAAGTGTAGCGTCAGTTAGAGGGGCCGCGATGATAACGCTGCCGTCTGCTGGCAACAACCATGTACAAATTCCCTAGCCTTGGGAGAAGTACTCCGGGGCGAGGTTATCAAAACGGGTAAATTTCCCAAGAAACGCCGCGCGGCAAGTACCAATCTCACCGTTACGCTGCTTGCCGATAATCAGTTCGGCCAAACCTTTATCGTTACTCTCTTCGTTGTAGTACTCGTCGCGATAAATAAACAAGATAACGTCCGCATCCTGCTCAATGGCGCCCGATTCCCTCAAATCCGAGTTCATTGGCCGCTTGTTAGGGCGCTGCTCGACACCGCGATTAAGCTGCGACAGCGCAATTACCGGGCAGTCGTACTCTTTAGCTAACGCTTTAAGCGAGCGAGAAATCTCAGAAATCTCCTGGGTTCGCCCCTCAGTAAAGCCCGCAACCTGCATTAACTGCAGGTAATCGATCATAATCAAGCCAGGCTCACCGTGTTCGCGAACAATGCGCCGAGTACGAGCGCGAACTTCGTTGGGGCTCAACCCAGCCGTGTCATCGATAAACAGTTTTTTGTCTTTCATTCGCCCAAATGCAGCCTGCAATTTAGGCCAGTCCTCATCCGTTAATTTACCATTACGCAGGTTGCCTTGATCAATTCGGCCTACCGAAGAGAGCATACGCATTACCAGTGAATCTGAGGGCATTTCTAGGCTGAATACCAATACTGGCTTATTTTGGCTAAAAATCGCCGACTCTACAAAGTTCAGCGCCAGTGCGGTTTTACCCATTGAGGGGCGCGCGGCCAGAATAATAAGCTCACCGTTTTGCCAGCCAGACGTTTTCTCGTCTAGCTCGGCCAAACCGGAAGTAAGGCCGGTGATGTCACTATCAGAATGAAAAAGCTCATCAATTTTGTCGGCGGTTTTCTTCAGCAGTGGGTTTATATCAACAAAGCCACCATCCTTTGGCCGCTCTTCTGAAATCTCCAACACTTTACGCTCAGCGAGCTGCAGTAAATCATCGGACGCAAGCCCCGCCGGGTTATAGCTAGCTCGGCTGATCTCCGTAGCCGCAGAGATCAATTGCCGCAGAGTGGAGCGCTCGCGAACAATGCGTGCATACGCCACCACGTTGGCACTACTGGGAACATTGGTTGCGAGATCAGTCAGGTATTCAAAGCCGCCGGAGCTTTCTAGCTCGTCGGTTTGCGATAGGAATTCGGAAAGGGTAATAACATCGATGGGCTGCTCTTTTTCAACCAGCACCACCATAGCGCGAAAAATATTACAGTGTGCCGCTTTGAAAAAATCCTGCTCGGACAGCACTTCCGTAACGGCGTCAAAGTGACCGGCATCTTGCATCAGGCCACCCAGCACCGACTGCTCGGCTTCAACCGAGTGCGGCATTGAAGAGCCTTCCTGTGCTTGCGCAGCAGCAGAAAAGGCGGTCAGATCGGCATTGGGCCGGGCTTCCATTTCAGACATATTCTAAGCAAGATAAAAGTAGAAAAAACAGTAAGTTAGAAGCGAAAAAAAGCGCAGCCGAGCACCGAACATATTCGGCCTCGAACTACGCTTGTACTCTATCCTTTTACCGGCCCTACGGCCAGCAAAGTATTACTCGGAAGTAACAACCAGCTTAAGAACGAATGTCACGTCTACGTACAACTGAATATCCACGTCGAACTCACCTACTTCACGTAGGGCGCCCTGCGGCAGCTTCACTTCAGACTTGCTAACCTCAACGCCTGCGGCGGTTATAGCGTCGGCTATATCACGCGCACCAATCGAACCAAACAGCTTACCTTCATCACCCGCTTTTGCAGTGATAGTAATGCTGCCTTGTTCTTCTAACAGCTTGGCACGGCCTTCGGCAGCGGTCTTGCGGTCTGAAGCAGCGGCTTCTAATTCGGCGCGACGCGCCTCAAAATCAGCAACGTTTTTAACACTGGCAGAAATTGCCTTGCCGTGTGGTACCAAGTAGTTACGACCGTAGCCAGCCTTAACCTTTACCTTGTCACCAACGGTACCTAATTTACCTACTTTTTCGAGCAGAATAACTTCCATCTCGTTTTCCTCTAGTTTTTTTGCAACAACATTCACTGCTGCATCAAATTAAACCTTTTTCTGTAATCGATCCAAACGTCGGTCAGGCCCAGTACAATCACAGCAAACCAAATCGGCGGGAACAACAAGGTGATATAAACAATCACCAATGGCCCAACGCCCCAATTTTTTTTGTTTGCTATCCAATGGAAAAGCCCTAGCCCTGCTACCAGAAGCGGCAATACCACCAGCCCTTGCCATACAACATAGCTTTCGCCGCGCCATTCACAAAAGGCAAATGCAACCACACAGGCTGATGCCAACACCGGCGGCAAACGCAAACCCTGCAGCTCTTCTTTAAAGCCTCCCGGGTTAAACAACATCGCTTGCCACCAACGCGCGATTAGCATTCCAAATAGCGCGCAAAATGCGATAGGCAAAGCCATTGCACCGCCAACCATTTGTTCTGTCATACCGCTAAAAAGCTTCTCTAGCTCTTCCCGACCCTCTTGCGGTTGCGCCTCAAGCACAAGCTTTAACTGCTCTTGCACAATTACACTAGGATCAAACCCTATAACCGAGGGCACCAGCACCGCTAAAATACAAAGAGCCACAAGTGCGGCCAATGCAGCTGGCCAAGAGCCGGTTTGCCTTAACACTAGGGCGATTAAACTAACAACAAAAATCGCACCCAGATTCACATATAAGGCAAGCGCATCAACACCCAACAAGGCCGCTAACGCAGCGCCAGTTGCAACAGGGCCCAAAGTTACAATGGCCCCTTGTTGCCAGCCCTTTCTCAACGTTACCAAACCAATCGTTGGCAATGTAAGAAGGATAAATAGCGGGGACAGTACCCCCAGCGAAGCTATCACAATGGCTTGAATGCGCCCGCGCATTACAAATTCAGCAAGCCTGCGCATCATAGGTTGTGCAGCCCGATCAGTTTATTCGATTACTCGTGTGAATCAGTGTATGGCAACAAAGCCAAGTAGCGGGCACGCTTAACAGCAGTGGCCAGCTGACGCTGATACTTAGCTTTTGTTCCCGTAATTCGGCTGGGAACAATTTTTCCTGTTTCGGAAACGTAAGCCTTTAAAGTATCCAGGTCTTTATAGTCGATTTGCTTCACGCCTTCGGCGGTGAAACGGCAAAATTTACGGCGACGGAAAAAACGAGCCATGATTAGTTCTCCTCTCCCTTAGTTTCTGCATCAGCAGCTTTTTCAGCTACCTCTTCAGCAACGGTTTCAGTAGCCGCCGGAGCTTCTTCTACCTTCTCGGTAGTTTCAGGTACGACAGTCGCTTCAGCTGCACGACGTTCCGCGCGGTTCTTGCGCTCGCGATTCTCTTTTTCAGCTTTCTGGATAGGAGATTCTTCAGTTACAGCTTCGTCGCAACGGATAACCATATTACGCAATACAGCATCGTTGTAACGGAAGTTGGTGGTGAGCTCTTCTAGGGCAGCATCGGTACATTCAACATTCATCAAAACATAGTGAGCTTTGTGAATTTTGTTGATGGAGTAAGCCAATTGACGGCGACCCCAATCTTCGAGCCGATGCACACTGCCACCGCTGTCTTTAACGGTTGCCGTGTAGCGCTCGATCATGCCGGGCACCTGTTCACTCTGGTCAGGGTGGACCAGAAACACAATTTCGTAATGACGCATTCTTGCTCCTTACGGGTTAGTAGCTTCCCAGCAGCCATACTGCTGGTAAAACAAGGAGTA
Source organism: Teredinibacter franksiae (assembly GCF_014218805.1). Taxonomy (NCBI): domain Bacteria; kingdom Pseudomonadati; phylum Pseudomonadota; class Gammaproteobacteria; order Cellvibrionales; family Cellvibrionaceae; genus Teredinibacter; species Teredinibacter franksiae. Next base: position 1,619,056 of record NZ_JACJUV010000001.1, read on the forward strand.
TCGCCTGAGTGTCGATTTTCCGTACTCTCAAGCGGGTTTGGGGCGGCGGATTTTACATAAGACCAAGTCCATTTACAAGGTAAATAGACTTTACTAGACACGCCGAAACTTAAGAGGCCTCGGGCTTATTACTGCTTGAATTATCCCTTGGTGCCATCAGCCACCGCTGATTGTTTTTTATTTAGAGACCCAGAAGCCCTCTCTATCTCATTGAAAAGCAAGCCTTTTTAATGCGGCATAGCAAATGCACACTCACTGCACCGGTGAGCATATCAAAACCCATTCCGCTCGCGCTTTTAGCTTTGGGGCTTCTCGGAATAGCCATTCGCTGTAAGCACACTCAACCTTCATGACGACCAATACAACCCCATGAACCGCTGGCAAACCGCCCAGACTATACCCACCCCATGAAACTGGGCGGCTAATCACTCCTCACCTAGCGCTCCACCGGCCCCAAGGGCCGCTCTATGCAACGTTGCTACATTCTAGCTGTACTGCTGTGTTTTCTTACCAGCAGCCTGCTCGCAAATCAAGATTCAACATTAGCCTTTCGCAACGGCAAAGAACTTTCGAGGTGGATATCCACCTACTACCTTTCACCCCAGCCCGAAAGGCTGACCGCCGCGATTAACACTTTTGCCGCAAATGAAAATTCCATGCAACGAATTGAACGGCTAGACCCTATGGTGCACTTTTTCGCCGCGGCCATTAGCACACAACCGCAAATTCAACAGCAGCTTAAAGCCAGCAATACCAGGCGAAGCGGAAACGCAAAAGAATTTGTCGATAGAATAGTCCGTAAGGGCAAACATTTTTCTACCCCGGCGGCAAACGACCCAAATGATCTCGACCTACTGTGGAGTGAGTTTTATGCCACGGGTAAAGCGCTGCCGGTCGAACACATCACCAACGTATTGGCACTAAAAGCAGACGCGATCAATTTAGATACCAAGTTTTGGCAGCACGTAAAGATTTCCGAAAAAAGCAAAGCGCTTGAACTACTTCACTCTTCTGCTACTTGGTCGATAAGTCAAAACGCCAAAAATCACCAAGCCGTTCTTGCCGTTTTAAAATCGATCTCAGCAGACGAAAATAAGGATAACGCTATACGCGATAAAGTGAAGGGAATAATAGCGCCACTGTAGAGCAAGAGTAGCTCAGCTACACCTCAGCTACACCTCAGCTACGCCTACGCCACACCTCAGCTACAACACGCCACCCACACGTGGTATTCATCACACAGAAACGGCGGCCTTACGCGTGGGCCTGCCGCTGGCGCAAAACCTCGAAGAGCACCACGCCTGTAGCAACGGACACATTCAAACTGGAAACACTGCCCTGCATAGGTATTTTTATCAGATCGTCACAGGTCTCTTTAGTTAATCGACGCATACCATCACCTTCGGCGCCCATAACAATCGCGCGGGAACCGGTTAGGTTCGCTTCATAGATATCGACCAAGGCTTCACCTGCCGCACCGGCAACCCAAACACCTTTATCCTGCATCTTTTTAATGGTACGAACCAAATTCGTCACCACCACCAAAGGTACCGTCTCGGCAGCACCACAGGCTACCTTGCGAGCAACTTCATTTAAGCTTGCAGAATTATCTTTGGCTATGACCACCGCATCTACACCAGCGGCATCAGCAGAGCGCATACACGCACCTAGATTGTGCGGGTCGGTTACGCCGTCTAGCACCAGAATAAAAGGGCTATCGGCCTCGTCTATCAATTCCAGCAGCGATAGTTCATCAAACTTTTCTCCGGGCTTCGCCAGCACAATAACGCCCTGATGATTGCCACCACTGCACAATGCATCCAACTCTTTGCGCTCAACTAAGCGCGGCTTTATTTTGTGTTGTTGCGCAGTCGCAAGCAAGCTCTTAACGCGCTGATCTTGCCTATCGCGGGCAACAATCAACTCACAAACACGTTGTGGAGCCGATTTTAATATTGACTGCACGGCGTGAATACCAAAGACGGTCTCAGTTTTCATATTTACCTTACTGCTTATTTTGTTTTTTGCTTAGAGGCTTTTTTAACTGGCGCTTTCTTTGCCGGTGCCTTTTTTACTGTTGCCTTACTAGCCGATGTTTTGTTTACGCGCTTTTCATGTTTATTGTTCACGCTTTTCTTTTTTGGTTTGGCTTTGGCTTTGGCTTTGGCTTTGGCTTTGGGTTTTGCACTTGACTTAGATTTAGCCTTAGGCGTATTCCCAGCGGCCGTTTTTGCCTGTGTGCCAGGCGACTTGCGTTCGCTTTTTCCAAGTGTTTCCGTGTCTGCTTTCACCGCCGTGCGCTTACGCGGCACTCTGCCACCCGCGCCGCGATCATCTTTGCCTGCCCGCTCTTTGCCTTTAACCGGCATTTTGATTTTTTTCTTTTTGCTTGCTTTAACGCCTGTTAATTCAAAATCAATTTTGCGTTCATCCAGGTCAACACGAACAACTTGCACTTTCAGCTCATCACCCAAACGGAACACCTGACGTGTTCGCTCACCTACCAAGCGGTGGTGGGTAACGTCGTGCTGGTAGTAATCCTGAGGCAAGCCCGTTATGTGCACCAAACCTTCAATATAGATATCCTTTAGCTCCACAAACAGGCCGAACCCTGTTACGGCGCTAACCACCCCCTCGTATTCCTCACCCACGTGGTCCTTCAAAAATTCACACTTCAGCCAACTCACCACATCCCGCGTTGCGTCGTCGGCTCGTCGCTCAGTTAACGAACACTGCTCACCAAAAACAGCCATGTCGCCCAAGGTGTAGGGGTAAATAACTTCTGCCGATAGCGGTGTAGCATCCGGGTGACGAGTAACGCGTGAGGTTTCAACATTAGAGCGCACCACCTTGCGAATAGCACGGTGAACCAGCAAATCTGGGTAGCGACGAATGGGCGAGGTAAAATGGGTATAGGCCGGGTAGGCAAGACCAAAATGCCCAGCATTCTGTGGCTGGTAAACCGCCTGGTTCATACTGCGTAACAAAACCGTCTGAATAATTTGTTGGTCTGGGCGGCCTTCAATGGCGGCCATCACCACTTGATACTCCTGTGGCGTTACCTCCTCCGTCCAGGGCACCTGAATGCCAAGCTCAGCCAGAAACGCGTGTACCCGTTCGATTTTCTCTGCCTTCGGCGGCTCATGAACACGATACAACCCCGGTAACTTCAGTGCTTCAAGAAAACGCGCACTACAAACGTTAGCCGCTAACATGCACTCTTCAATAACTTTGTGTGCATCATTCCTATCGGTGGGCACAATGCGATCGATCTTTCGATCGCTGTCAAAAAGAATACGCGTTTCCCGTGTTTCAAAATCGATTGCGCCACGTACATCTCTGGCTGCGCGCAACACTTTGTACAGGGCGTAGAGCTCATCCAGCTGCACCAGGCATTCCCGAAGCTCCTGGCGAATGGCACTTTGCTTTTGCCCCTGCTCGGCCAGCGCCTGCCCCACCTGCGTATAGGTAAGTCGCGCATGGGAATGCATTACACCTTCAAAAAACTTGTAGCCACTGATCTTTCCCGTAGCACTAATGGTCATCTCACAAACCATACACAAACGATCAACGTGCGGATTTAGGGAACACAAGCCGTTGGAGAGTACCTCGGGTAACATCGGTACGACAAAATCGGGAAAATACACCGAATTGCCGCGCACCTGCGCTTCGCGATCAAGCGCTGAGCCAGGCTGAACATAGTGAGAAACATCGGCTATGGCGACAAACAAACGCCAGCCGCCGCTGCGCTTTGCCTCGCAATAAACGGCGTCATCAAAGTCGCGCGCATCCTCACCATCAATTGTAACGAACGGCAACTCCCGCAGGTCTATACGATTAGCTTTATCGGCTTCAGCCACCTCTGGTGAAATACCTTTAGCTTCGGAATCAACACCCCCAGGCCAAATATGAGGAATACCATGGGAACGAATAGCCACATCAATTTCCATTCCGGGCGCCAGATGATCACCCAACACCTCGGCCACATGCCCCGTAGGCATTTGATGTCGGTCTGGCTGAACCACCACATCGACCACCACAATTTGACCGGGAGCTGCTCCTGCGGTCTTGTCTGGTGGAACCAATACATCACGACCTATACGGGGGTTGTCTGGCCGCACATAATGAATACCCTGCTCGTGAACAAACTTGCCGACAATCTGCTGGGTATTGCGCACCAACACCTCAACAATACTGCCTTCAATACGCCCGCGGTGCCCTTCGGGCCCTGGCCGTACTAACACTTCATCGCCGTCGAAAACCTTGCGCATCTGGCGGTTAGTTAAATAGATATCCTGGGAGCCATCAACCGGTATAACAAAGCCAAAGCCATCTCTGTGGCCCTGCACGCGCCCCCTAATCAGTGCCATCTTGTCGACACGTCCGTAGGCACCCTTTCGGTTCGACATGATCTGGCCATCTCTTTCCATGGCAATTAAGCGGCGGCGCAGCGCCTCCTTCTGATCGTCATCACCGACCGACATCGCTGCACCCAACGCTTTACGGCTCATTGGCCCAGGCGACTGGTCTAGCAGCTCGAGAATATATTCCCGGCTGGGAATCGGCTTTTCATAATTGGCTGCTTCGCGCGCTGCGTGAGGGTCTTTGTTCGACGTTCGCTTTCGTTTGCTCAAGAGAGGTGTCCATGAAGGGAAGGGGGTATATAAAGGCAATATAGCAAATTAACACGAACCACATAAGCAGTAGGCAATTGAACTCGACCAATTGACAACAGAAGCCAACAAATTTATAGTGCGCGCCCTGTATTTGATGCTGGTTGAAATGCCGCCATACTAGGTCTTTTCAAGTGAAAGTACAGGTAGACAGGCAACACAACAAGCTGTTTTAAAAGCCCAGATGGTGAAATTGGTAGACACGCTAGCTTCAGGTGCTAGTGCTCGCAAGGGCGTGGAGGTTCAAGTCCTCTTCTGGGCACCAACTATAAATTGTTGTTTTTGCTAGCGATAATTGAATTCTAAGACGCCGAAATTACTCACGTGATTTCGGCGTCTTTGGTTGTGCGCCCAAATTGTGCCCATGTGGTGCCCACAATAAAAACGCTCTAGCAGCCTTGTTTACGGCTATTGAAACCTAGTCTGCTCCTGCCCTGTAAATCCACCTTAAAAACATTGGACGCCAAGCTGTCAAGGGCGAATAAAGTTTGTGAATAACTAGGGGCAATTAACCCGCGATACACTTAAACAAGTGACCGTCATGTTGATGCCAAAAACAACCATTAACCAGAATGATCGCTTTATATTTGGGGAATACCAAATCGGGCTTACCCCGTAAATCTGGTTTATGCAGTCGATACCTAAAGCCTCTTCTCATGCAAACCTTTGCGGATTAACATCTCAAACTTCGTATTCTTCCCGCCATACGTTTATCCCGAAAAACTGGCTCTATAACTTTGTGGCTGTAGATTGACATACCGATCCACTGCACCGTTTAACTGATATATTCTCGCCTGTTGCCTGAAGTCATACACTCGATAGAGGCTGTAAGATCTTTCCCTTTCTTTGGAAAAAGCAACTTCATTTTCACTGATAAAAAAGGGTTGGTATTTGCCGCTGTTAGTAGTTTTTACCTCAATAAATAACTCTTCGTCACACTCATGGTTAAAAGAACGAACATCATAGCCCAAACCATCACCCTGCTCGTTACTGCTCCACTCTACTTCTCTTGCGAGATCTTTACGACCAGCCTGTTCCAATCTGTAGCGCTCATATTCAATCACGAATGCCTCGCCCCGCTTACCTAATTTACGATTGTTACATTCACGCTCGGTGTAATTAATTTTTCTAGCTAAGTATTGGCGCTTGGGCTCTTGAATGTTACAAATACGCTCAGGCAGCTCTGGATCCAATACTGTAGCCCAATCAATCTGGGCGGGAAACTCTGGGATTAATACATCAGCTATCTGTGCAATATGCTCAATGTCAGACTCATGGGCAGCTATATGCGCCAACACAACCGATTTAAGCTGCTGCTGGTAGTTGAATGCAGGTTTATAGCCTTGGATATACGGTTGCCCCATGTCAATTAATACTGCACTAATATTTTGATGTTTGAACTCAATAGAACCTTCACTACGCTTATTGAGCCTGCGCATTAACCTTCTGCGATGCTCTGCCTTATTATATTTTATGCCACCGATCTCTTTACTTAACATCACGAAATAATCTTGCACAATAGCTTCACATTCCAACCAATCCCAACCACTACCCACTTTAAGCAGTTCAGCACGCATTTGATTATCGATTTTTTTATTCAAGGATATTTTAAATAATTCTCTGACTACACCATTAGTCAACAGCTCAAACAATTCGTCATCCAGGTACGAAAAAGAAATACATTCAATGATAGTGGACGAAAGATCGCTCATACTGAGACTGCTGTAAGCGTCAGCCTTACCCGGTTTGATATGGTGGTGCCAAAAGCCATTGTTTCGCAAATAAAAGAAAGGCACGTATGGATTGCTGTACTTACCGTGTCCGGTCAAGGCATTAAAGTGACGATTAAAGGCTGCGTTAAGCGCATGGTCATAAGCTATACGGTTTTCAGAAATTAAACCGCACTCGATAAGATCAATAACCGCCAATAGCATGGCTACTTTTTCAAAAGTTTCTTCTTCATAGTTCACTGAGCTGAGTGCCAAGCTAGAAAACCTGTACTCGTAATCTAGCAAGCCCATGACTGATTCCAATAAACAATTTTACTTGATGTCAACCACCAACATTGATGTTCACGCCCGAAGCTCCTTCGTAGAAAATGGTCTTCGTGGATGGTTTCTATTAAATCTTGTTCTTTCACGTTATTCTCTTTCTAAGAATTCACTAATTCATACCGTCCGGACTTGCTACTATCCACCACAATTAAAAATTCAACCTAGGGTGAATAAACCTCTCCCTTCCCTCCTACTGCTCGACTAACACGTCAATACTAACCAGTTTTTTAAGGTATTCCGAGGCCGTCTTCCGCTTGGCAATGATATGCATTTAAAGGGACAGCTTTATTATTAACTACCCACAAACCCTACTCTTTTATCGTCGACCAAATAAAGCGAGATATTCGGTGAAATAGAACTGTCGGTTACGCCGCCCTCCAGTCAATTCGGTCAACACGCCATACTTTACAAAATCACTCACTAAAGCAGCCGCAGTATTTGTCTTAGTATTCAGCAGCGCAGCTACCTCTTTAATTGAGACCACGGGGTCTTGATAAAGGTGACGTATCAACGACTGCACATTCTCTTGTCGGCGGGCACTAAAACGTAGCAAGACCTCTTGTTCCACTCGCAGCTTCAACGCCAAAATGTCTTTAAACACCTGAATGGAGTTTGCCGCCGTTTCAACGACACCATGCAAAAAGAATATCAACCACTGCTTTAACTGACCGGATTCACGAACGGCCATCAGGCAATCCACATACTGCGTTTTATTACGCTCAAAATAATCTGACAAATACAGGGCAGGTTTATTTAATAAACCAAAGCTTGCCAAGTAGAGCGTAATCATCAACCGACCCAAACGGCCATTACCATCTAAAAAGGGGTGTATGGTCTCAAATTGATAGTGCGCTATTGCAATTTTGATCAAATGAGGGGTTTTAAGCTCTTCATTGTGGAAAAACTTCTCCAGGTCGCTCATAAGATCAACGACTTCATTTTGATGCGGAGGGACAAAAATGGCGTTTTTCAAACTAACGCCAATCCAGTTTTGGCTATTGCGAAATTCACCGGGGTGCTTACCCTCGCCTCTTACTCCGGTCATTAGTATTTTATGGGTATATTTGAGTAAACGATTCGATAACGGCACGGTTTCCAATTGCTTTATAGCGTGATTAATAGCCGAAATATAATTTTGTACCTCTTCCCAATCATCACGCTTTTCCGGATCAATATCCTGCTTGTCGAGCAGGGCGTCTTCTATTGTGGTGCGGGTACCTTCTATTCGGCTGGACTGCGTGGCTTCTTTGGTGATGTGCATACGAATAAAGAAGTCTACATCGGGTATGAGTTGCGAGAAGGCATTTAACTCCCCCAACATCCGGTCAGCCTCACTCAGTAGCTGCTGAATGTCGCCATCGGAAAAGACCCACGCATGATTAATGGGCTCAGGGGCAAAGCTCTTGTATTGGTATTGCTGCTTATAATTCCCAGCGTTGTAGTCGTTAACATCCATTCTTATGTCATTTTCCGTGTTTGTTTTCGACATTAGGTCGCTTCAATGTCGAAATGTATGCCTTAGTCAACCTTATGTCAAATTAGACGTTACTTTTCGACATAGTAGTTTTCTTATGTCAGAAACAATCTTAGGCTCGGATTTGGGGAGCTGGTTGGTGATTACGCAAGTGGAAGCATGTGCGCTCATCAAAGGCCCCTTATCGATATTTAGGGTTAGCCCATTAGCCAATATGTAGATGGTTTCAAATAAACCTAGCTACCGCTATTTCACGTTAACGGAACACTAAGAATCCATTAATTCATACCGCTCAAATTCGTTACTGTCTGCGGTAATTAACTGAATCAACTTAGGATGAACAAACAGCCGTTCTCTACCAAGTTGTTGTTCTATCAACACACCAATACTGACCAGTTTTTTCAGATATTCCGAAGCCGTCTGTCGCTTGGCAATATTGGCATCTACCAAGTTATTGATGCGGCAATAGGGTTGCTCAAAAATCGTATCAATCAGCTCACGGCTATATATTTTAGGTAACTGCTCCCGCACATAATCGGCGGTGTGGTCTGCCAGCTTACGAATACTAATAATTTTCTGTGTTGTCCATTGCGCTGTGCTTTCTACCGCTTGCAGCATATAGAGCAGCCAAGGTTCCCATGCCTGCTCGCGAGTCACTGTGAGTAGATTGCTATAGTACTGGCTTTTGTTAGCGATGATGTAACGGCTTAAGTACAAAATCGGCAGGTTAAGCAATCTTTCCTGCACTAGGTACAGGATATTCAAAATTCTCCCGGTGCGACCATTACCATCGGTGAAGGGATGAATTGCCTCAAACTGATAGTGCATCACTGCCATACGTATGAGAGGGTCTAGCTCCGGGTGTTCATAGAGCAATTTCTCCCAGTTGCTTAGCAGGTCACGAAGCACTTTTTCACCTTCAGGAGGTGTATAAATGATCTCGCCAGTTTTATCATTCGCCAGCTCTTTGTTTACAAGTACAGTGCCAGGGACTTTGCCCACGCTCATATCGATACCTTTAATCTGGCTGCAGATGGACTCTGCCATATTGGTATTGATGGGGCGCTTTGATAACGCCTGCCAGCCTTCATATAAGGCTCTGCGATAGCGCAAGGCCTCCTTAGTCGCTAAATCTGCGTGGGCATCATCGCCATCGGCAAATTGAAAAAGTTTATCTGTGGTCGTGACGATATTCTCTATTTCAGAGCTATCTTTGGCCTCTAATAATGGCAAAGTGTTGATCAACATCGCCTGATTGGGAATTAATTCAGCTGCTTGCTTAAGCTCTGCCAATGCGGCTCTGGCTTCAATGCAGCATTTTAAGACCGCCCTGGTTTCCAGCTCGATGGCTGGGGGCAATAGGGGAAGATCGTTATACGGCTTTTCGGGGTGCCGGCTCATATGTTTGCAAATTCTACTTTTGTCGACATGTTATGAGCTTATGTCGACAGCATCGACACGTCAAGACAATGTGTCTATATTATTAAAATATGCAAACATATGTGTATAGCTCATAATAAATGCGGCTTTTTTTGCGAAAAAAAGAATTGTTAAGTTTTGAACCAAAACTACCTTATCGACCCTCACAAGACTGAAGAGCAATTCTATTCATGTAACACTGAAAGTAACACCCTTAAAATTAGATCTTTAAAAAAACCAATGTAATCAAATAGATAACAAAGAATTAAAAGTTCTCTTCTGGGCACCAAATTTTAAAAAGGCCGATCATCGCTGATCGGCCTTTTTTATTTCTACCCTTACTAAAACTACGCTTTAGTCGCTACACAATACCGGCAGCGCTACTGCACGCGCATATCATCACCCACTCTAAACAATTCTAGCTGCTCTCCCGAATGCATGAGAAAACCAGCATTCGCCATTTCATCCGCCTCTGCACGCCTACGCACCTTTTTGTCATTACCGCTTTGATGAGTAAGAACCCTGTATTTAACTTCCAAATTAGATTCCGATTTAGGTGCCAATTCAGACTCCATGTCACTCTCAAAGCTACTGGTAAACTGCAAATCAATGTCGCCTTGCTGGACATACCCATCGGGCTCTAGGGCAAAGAGAACATTATAGCTATCGACACAAAACTCAAAATTTAACTGGCGCAAACCACCCCAATGATCAGTCATGGCCATATGTACCGAGATTCCATTAAATTGCTTTGTTTGCTGCTCGCCCGGTTTAATCGCCGGGAAAAAAACTCGCTCAAGAGCGGGGGTAAATTCAGACGAGAGAGCCATTAGAGCGCCGTAAACTGTTTGGTTAGTGACTACCTGAGCATGAGGGTTGTTTTCTATCGCGCTTAACAGCAACACAGGATCGAAATGCCCCCTATGGGAGTGAGTAACAAGGAACAAATCGATACGGTTGTACGGTGCCTCACCCTTCGCAATGCGCGCACGCACTTCTTCAGAGGGAACAGTCACTTCAAACGTCTCAACAAAATTGTCGAAGGCAGCATCCACCATAATTTTCTTGTTTTCAGTTTCAATTAAATACCCCGATGAACCGATATAAGTAATAGTTAACCCCGACCTTGAAGCTTCACCCGTATTTTTCGGCATTTTCATCTGGCTGCTGCACCCCACCCCCCCAGCCAAAATCCCCAACATCACCCCAGCTACACCAAATAATTTCATAACACCGCGCCCAATTAGATCGAGACAATTACCCATAAAACAGCTGAACAAACTAACATTCAAACTTTGTAGAAAACCCGTAGTATCGGCCATACGTAGGTCAAACTCCATTCATCCGGGAAACGGTTGAGGCACAAATAATAACTTCAATATATTCAGCCTAAGAGCTTCACTTACACCCAACCTTTCATTCCGTTTTCCATAGTGTTACTTACCAAGAGACGACCGACTATTTTCTAAAAGGCGCCTCTATTATCCCACCATATTTCGGTTAACGTGCACAGTCGGCGGAGACTCCATTTCCCACAAACCACCAAGCATATGCCGATATTGAAAATACTTTGACGCCCTAGGGGGTAACATGGAGCAAGCAAACACCCAACACCTCGGGCCACAGCACACCCTAAGAAATTCATTCACTCTCCCGGCAAGCGGTCATGACACCACTCAACCAAAAAGCGCAGATATTTCACGCACTTCACCACAATCAAGATATGCTTGTTCTGGCAAATATTTGGGACCCCATTAGTGCGCTAATTGTCGCCAAAGCCGGGGCAAAAGCCATTGCTACAGCGAGCGCTGCCATGGCAGAAGCACTGGGCTACCCTGACGGAGAGCAAATACCTAAAGACGAAATGCTCGGTGCAATAGCGCGTATAGCGCGAGTAGTCACATTACCGCTAACCGTCGATATAGAGCGCGGCTACGGCGAGACAAAGAGCGCCCTGCAAGACACCATTGAACGCCTGATAGACATGGGCGTTTGTGGCATTAATATTGAAGATAGCCTTGTAGAAGGCGGTGAATTACGAAAGCCTTCCGATCAAGCTTTACGTATAGAAACCGTACGCGAAACAGCCAAAAAACTTGGAGTAAACCTGTTTATAAACGCTCGCATAGATTGCTTTTTACAAAAGGGAATTCCACAGGCGGAGGCAATTACTGATACCCTCTTACGGGCAAAAGCCTATGAAAAAGCCGGTTGCAATGGTGTTTTCCCCGTAGGCGTTCACGATTTACCTATAATTCAACAATTACGAACAAGCATCAAGCTACCCCTCAACCTGATACACATCCCAACCATGACCACCCTGCAACAACTACAGGCAGCCGCCGTTGATCGTGTTAGCGTTGGCCCATTTTTCATGCGCGCAAGCATGGCAAGCGTACAAAATATTGCCGACCAATTACTTATGAACGCCGACGCCACGCCACTGGAAATTGCCATGGATAAGCAATTTTCACTCAAAGCGTTATTGGTCAATCCTTAGGGCGCCCAAACCACAATTTTCAATAGCGCACCGAAGCCGTATTATTTACACGTATAGCTGCATCTATTACGGGTGGAGCCAACACTCCATAAGTACATTTTTCCCGCTGATTCTATAGGCCAGGCTATTCGATAGGTTTTGGCATTGAGTGTCCATTTGGTATATGCGCAACCACCTCCAATTCCAGCCAGGCTTTATTTCCAGTGTGCTGAACCTCTATCCACACGGCAGCGGGCAGATTTTTACCGTAGTAGCGTTTTCGAATGTGGGTATTACGGCGTAAGGCTGGTAGGTCATTGCTGTAGATCTTTTCTTTAATGACATGCTCTGCCGTCAAACCAAATGAATCAAGAATTAAATGCAACTGCGTAACAGCCGAATCCAGCGCACCACCCATAGTCTCCGCTTCGCCAATAATACCCGACAAATACAACGTATCGTTTACCGCAACCGCTTGCGAGTAGCCTATCTTCGTCTGCCACTCATCATGACCATAGCGCTTAATGTCACTTGCGAATGTAATAGTCGAAAACAATAGAACCAGTAGCAACATGTATTTATTCATAATACGAAACTCCGCAATACCAGACACCCCCGTAAATATTACGCCAGTAAAACTAATCAGAATGTGAAATAACATTGACCCAATTGGTACCCACATCCGTACTGGCACTGAGGCGCTATCATAAACTTCAACCAAGAGGAGGCTTACGCTAGCCACCGAGGCGCCCACGCCTCCATAAGCTTTTGCCCGCAAAGAGCTATAGGGTACCCCTATTAATGGCTTTTTGAGTCGATAGCCCGCGGTAACCCTATACTTCCTCGCCCCTTCAAAAACTGCTAGCATGCGCGCGCCACGGGCAATCGAATTAACTTTTTAAAGGCCAAATCACCATGAGCAACGAAATAGTCAGAAGCCGTCGTCTCCGTAAAAAACTATACTTGGACGAATTTGCCATTTTGGGCTTTGAATTCACGTGTAAAATCGTAGAAGTATCAGAGCAAGAATACGATGCTTTTTTTAACGCCTTAGCCGACCAAATGGAAGAGCGAGATTTATTTCTGAGCATTGATGGCCAAAACAACCACTTTGAAGGTTTTGTTACCTCGGGTGAGCGCTACGGATCTGCCAGCGAAGATGACCGCAAAGCAATAGAGAAAACATTAACGGCCTCCACTATCGTTTCCGATGTGGTGGTGGGGCCTCTGGTGGATGCTTTTTACGAAATCTAATTCCCCTAGGCGTTACCTAAGGGCCGCTACAAGGCCCTTTTGAATTACTCAATAGCCACAACACTGAAAGACTCCCTGCGCTGGTTAATCTGCCAGACCACATCATCGCCAACGCATTTCCCCATTAACACCTGCCCCAAAGGGGTAGCCGGCGTAATAACCTGTATGCGCCCCAGCTCACTATCAATACCCAAGCCTCCAGCCGCCGGCCCTATAAATAAGCGCCGCTGCTGCTGTTGATCATCCGCTATGCAAATCAGTGCGCCCAACTGAATAGTGGCGTCTGCATTAAACAGAGGACGCTGGAAATGCTGGTAGACCGCGATGGATTGCTGTAATTCGGCAATACGCATGGATTGTCCGTGGGCCAAATAGGCTGCCTCTACGGCGAGGGTGTCATACTTATTGTCGGCAATATTTTCAGCATGGGTAGCACTGTCGTGCGCCTGCTTGCCGGCGGCGACAGCCGTGCTAAGCTCACGCTGTAGGTGTTCAATAATGGCGCAAACTAAATAATGCATAGTGAAGACTGGGTAATAGCGGTAGTAGTGCTGTCCATAATAGCTGATGCATAAGGCCTTTGACGAACCAATAAAGTTATACGAGATAGCGCTAGTAATGCCAACTGGATAGCCAAAACATTAATTCTATACATGTTACTCCAAGGGTATATTTATTCGAAAGAGCGGAAAATGCTTGGAACCAATTGTAAAAACGCCTTCAATTGGCCTAGCAGTACACGCTACACCCAATTTCCATACAGAGCCTTTACAGCAGCGCCTAAATACTCGACTAAACTCCAATGATCTCTAGGAGATTCAAATACTTCATTGGTCACCATATTCAAAAAAGGCCAATCAGTTGATCAGCCTTTTATTATGCGTTGCAAATATTCCCTCACGCCTTCATCCAAAGCTCAGCAGAACCCTAGCCCCACCCAACGCTTTAGAGTCACCAATACTCAATTCAGCGCCGTGCCATTGCGCGATTCGCGAGGCAATGGCCAGCCCCATACCGTGGCCGCGCTTACTCTCCCCAGTTTTTCCTCGCCAGAAGGGTTTAACTACATGCTCGCGTTCATTTTGCGGTATACCTTTGCCGTCATCTTCAATAGAGAGAAATAAGGTGGCGTTTCCGCGCTGCAGGGATACCAACACCTTGGACTTTGCATAGCGCACGGCGTTACCGAGTAAGTTATTCACTAGCATAGCTAGGTAGCGTTTATCGGCACAGAGGCTTGCCCTGTTCGTTTCGCATCGAAAATCGATGTGAATGTCTTCAATGTCAAAATTACATATAGCCGCCTCAATGAAAGACTCCAAGTCAATACTTTCTTCTTTTTTCTGAATACGATTTTCGTCCAATCTTGCGTATTGCAACAGCGTTTCGATTAGTGACTCCATCTCTTCCATGTCACGATTAACGCGTTTTGCGTATTTATCTCTTTGTATTTTATCGTCGGTATCGGCAATGGCATCCAAACCAAAACGTAGGCGTGCAAGAGGTGTTTTTAGGTCATGGGATACCGCGCGGCTCAGCAATTTATTGTCTTCAATAAGTGACTGAATACGCTCGGCCATACGATTAAACTCGAGTTCAATATCCTGAATATAAGAAAATCGATTGAGTTTTACACGTGAGGTCAAATCCCCTTTACCCAGCACTTTGGCAGTATCTCGTAGTGCGATAAGCCGATAAATTAGCGGCCAGATCCATATCAAAATAATGGCGATTACACCGGCATAGAAACTCAGCGTTAAAGCAAGCTCCAGTTGACTTTCAGTTTCGGATTCCATCAGTGGGAGCGCCACGGCTAAAACCTGTTCAGACTCGGGTAGGGCATAATGCGCAGTTATACCCTCGTCTGATTCCAGTAATAGAGGTTCACCCTGTAAAAACTGAGAGTGAAGTGATTGTGGAACGGGGAAATTCTCCAAGGGAATAATCGCCAGTTGAAAGTGGCTACTTGCATTCCAGTTACGAACAAAATCGAATTGGTGTTCACTGGCCATATAAAGAGCGAGTATATCTCCCGAATACATTAACGAAGAATTGGTTTCGGAATCGATATTCTGCTGTTCCGCAGCAAAATAAATTTGGTTTAAAATCCAGCCCAAGCCGACAATTGATACAATAACAACCGCAATAAGGGAGATACTTAATTTACGCATCGCCCCAGGCATCCTCTGCAAATAAATAGCCTTTACTGCGTATGGTCTTTATTTTTCGAGGGTTACTGGGGTCATCCTGTAGTTTTTTTCGAATACGGCTGATACTTACGTCTACCGACCTATCGAAACCATCGTACTCAATACCTCGAAGCTGACTGACCAGCTGAGTTCGGCTAATCACTTTTCCTGCACCTAAGGCGAGCAACCAAAGCACCTCGAATTCGTTTGAACTGAAGGTAATGGCATCCCCCTTAAGAAATACGCTTTTCGACCTAGCATCAAGCTTTAAATCCCCAAATACACGCAAGGAACTCGTTGGTGCGGTGGTATCCATGCGTCGCAATAATGCCTTAATTCGAGCAAGTAAGATTCTTGGCTTTACCGGTTTATTAACATAATCATTCGCGCCTAACTCTAAACCCAAGACTTCATCCGCCTCCTCACTGCAAGCGGTCATCATCAATATTGGATTACTATAGAATTCGCGAACTTCCCGACACACTTCAAATCCATCCTTTTGCGGAAGCATTATATCCAGCAATACAAGATCTGGATTATCTGATCGAATAAGTTCTACGGCGATATCTCCACGGTTAGCTTGGGTAACCTGGAAATCGTGCTCGCTCAGGTAGTCGCAAATCCAATCGGCAAGGGAAGCATCGTCTTCAACGACCAATATATTTTTCTGCATATTCGATAACTGTTAAAACAGCCTCCAACCGGTCGACACTTTTCTACGATTTTTGTACACCCAGGCTACATCCACCTTCACTTCGTACACTATCTGCATTCTAGATTCATCCTGAATATAGAAACGTTCACTGGCCTTGGATTTAAATTCAAAGCTAAAACTTTGCAATTTTTCACCGTCCCAACACGCAAGTGGCCCCGCAACGTCGCCCATGTACAAGCAATAGCGATTTTTCCCTAGCGTTAGCCATTCAAAATGCACTTTTTGATAACAGTACTGCCCTTCGTGCAAGGCAATACAGCGGTTTGGCTGTGCGCTTAGGGGAAGCTCCTGCAAAGGCCTCTCTGCTAATGCCTGTGAACAAACAACATACATCGCAGCTAAAAGAAACCCGTTTCTCTGTATAGTCATATCGCCCTGAAACCTCGCCTAAAATACTCGGTTAAAACTAATCAGGGCATAATTGCCATTGCTATCACTCATAAGCGGGCTTTTACGAGCCTCGTCAGGGTACTGATCAAACCCAATGTAACCCCGTAACACCCACTTCTCCGACAGGGGCCGAATAAAACCTAGTTGCAAACTAAGAGAAGCCGTACTGCCAGGTGAGTAGGCCGGGTAAAGATTCGTCGCCTCATGCTCCTCCACTCCAAACCACATATGATTGGTTTTAGCGGAGTTATACATCGCACTGGCAATACCAAAAAAATTCCAGTTCCGATATTGCCAGCCGCGGCCCACCCGTAAAGAACTCGTCACGCCGTTACCTTCAAGGGTGTCGGCCAGTAATCGATACTGAACAACGTAGTCATCGACATAATGCGTTACGCGCAGCCCAGTACCCATGTAAAACGTATTCCGTTCATACAGCTTTCGATTTTTTTCTTCATCGCTATCATCTTCGTGAATAGTTAAATCCATATCCGGCTCGTAGAATCCATTCATGCTACCCGCAAGGAAATCGACCTGCCACGTAGGGTTTTGCCAAAAAGTGTAGCCAAGATTTAATCCATCTTGGGTTCCTTGGGTTGCTTCAATAAAGAAACCGTGTTTTCGGTACTCACCAAAGAAGTCAATATCGATACCAAATCCAGCCTCACCGTCCACTTGGTTAGATTCTAGCGGGCTGTGTATATGACCCACTACAAGGCCTACTTCGAAAAAGCCACCATCTTCGTTTTGCGATTCTCGCTCGCCAGTGGTACGGACATCACTTGCAATATCCGCCGCGAATAACGGCAATGTATACAGCAGTACAATACACAACAGAATAGAATGCAGGTAATGTTTCATAATTTGAATATTCAAAATGGAGTTAGACCACAGTATTCTAATTGGTTCGTTGTAAAAACGTGTAACAGAATGTTTCTACCTTCAGCCACAGAACGTCTGTTTGTAACACTACGTAACCGTGGTGAACAAACAGATACAGCAAATAAGTACTATTGCCACGAAAATGTCCGCATTCAATGTACTCAAAGGATCGAAGTCATGAAGAATAGCGCCGTAACGTTAAGCCTATTATTGTCGTGTTTTTCACTAAGCCCATCCCTATTCGCCAATAGCGACGACACCTCTAGTGGTGAGCCAAAAGTTGAGGAAATGATGGTTATAGGCTCAAAGCGTCAGGGAGACTACACAATCATTACTCAAAATACGGAAAAATTAGTGGAAACGGCCGGCGCAATGGGCGACCCCTTGGCCGCTGTATTTGCGCTGCCCGGCGTCGTCTACGCTGATGGACAGGAACCCGCTGTTAGAGGCTCTAGCCCTAACGATAACCAGTTCGTGGTCGATTTTATGCCCGCAAGCTACATTTTCCACGCGTTTGGGGTTTCCATATTCAGCGAATTCATTTTGCACGACTTTCAAATGTACTCCGCTGGCTTTGGGCCAGAATATAGCAATGCGACCGGTGCAGTATTTGATGTTCGACTAAGGCAGCCCAAAAACGAGCCGCTTTCGGCCGTTGTTGATTTTTCCATGCTACGCTCAGGTGTTTTTCTTGAAGGTGGCGTAACAGACTCTTCATCCTTCTATTTGTCGTATAGGCAAAGCCTAATAGACCTGTTTGTGGATGCAGACGCGCTTTCCGACGAGGACGAGGGCATTAAGTTTACCAAGGTACCCTCAGACAACGATTACCAGTTCAAATATAGCTGGGATGTGAACGAGTATCACCGGCTATCACTATCAGCCAACGGCGCCTCCGATAATGCCGAGGCCGAACTCAACGAAAACATCGACTTTGTAGCCAGCAACCCCGATTTCGCCGGTGATGCAAAAATTGAAGAAAAGTACACAGGCCAAAATATTGTGTGGGAATACACAAACGGAGCTGGCACCGAATTCACCTTAGGTTACGGATTACTGAACGACAACAGCCTCGCTTACTGGGGCGACAGTTACGCAGAGGAAGTAAACACCAAACAATCCACGATCAAGTCTCGCTTCAGTCTCCCAGCGGGTAAAACACTCAGCTTTGATATAGGTAGCCAGCTCGCGGATATTAACCTCGACTATTTATTGGATTCCGTACTTTTCGTTTGTACGGAGTTTGACCCCGCCTGCGATGACAAGCGTACAGAGGAGCGATTACTCGTGCGCAGGAACAACAAGCGGCAAGAAATCAGTCATTACATCAACACCATTTGGACTCCATCTGATGACTGGCGGTTTGACTTCGGAGTGCAATACCAAGCAAACGACTATACCGATGAAACATTCTACCTCCCCCGTTTAGCGGCAGCGTGGCAGGTAGCGCCACAAACCACCTTGACAGCTAAGGCTGGCCAGTACAATCGGTTCCCCGATTTGGGCACCGTAATGCCGGAAACGGGCAACCCTGATATCGCATCCCCCACGGCCAATCACTTTACCTTAGGCGTAGCGCAAGTAATTGAAAATGGCTGGAGCGTTTCATTAGAAGGCTATTACAAAACGTTGGACAAACTACCCAAAGCGATTGCCGCCGACGAGCCCAATTCAGCATTACACTACGTAAATGGCATAGAAGGAAAAGCCCGTGGCATCGACCTAATGATCAATAAAAATCGCACCGATCAATGGTGGGGTTGGTTCGCTCTCAGCTACGGTAACAGTGAGCGAACAGATATAAGCACAGGTGAAACGCGCGAGTACTATCTCGACACGCCCTTTATTGCCAACTGGGTTATGAACTACCAATTCAGGCCCAATATGAATATCGGCTGGCGCTGGTCGATTCGCAGCGGGCAAACCTATACGCCCATCGATGGCATACAACAAAACCCCTGGTTTGAAGACAGCGTGCTACCCGTTTACGGTGAAGCCTTTTCTGAAAGACTGCCCTACTACAACCGCTTAGATATTCGCTTTTCCTGGGAAACAACAACCTTCGGCAAAGATTCAGAGTTGATTATCGATATTATTAACGCGCTCAATCATAAGAATATTTCCGATCGCTCTTTGGATTATCAGAAGGTTAACAGCATTGAGGATGAAGTTATCACCGTAGACGAAGCTTCAATCGGCTTACAGCCAGCCATTACATTCAGAATGCGCTTTTAGTTAGGACCTCACGAGACATACGCCAAGGACCGAAACTTCGGCTGATCGCATGCGACCAGCCGTTTCTTACTGCTCCAAATATTTTTTCAATAAAGCTATTTTATCAGGTGACAAACTGCGTGTAAGAGGCATATACAAAGTAGTATCACGATACTCTGCTGAAATTCTCTTTAATAGTTCGCCGCCAATCGCATTAATCGTTGCTTCATCATTCAGCGGTATACGTTTAGACATAGCCGGAAACAGCACATAGAAAAACCGAAGGCAGTGCTCGTAAACATCTTCCCAGGTCACGGTATCGCTTTGTAAAAGTGCCTCAATATTGCCTTCTGGGTATTTTCGGAAGGAATTAAAATAGAGCTGATTACTGTTCATGGAATAGTTCAGCGACATAAAGCCGTCACGGCCAATAATATGCGTCAATTCAAAATCAATTTCAGTAGCCCCAGCGGGCACACTCAATTGGCCCGGAAATTCAAAAAAGTGGTTATTGGGTAATGTGCCCGGAGCTGAACTGGTTACGTCAACGGTAATCGACGATTTCAATTCGCCACCCAACTCGCGCACCTGCAAGCCTACTTTCGAAAAATACTCTCCGGTTTGGTTTACGTAGGTATTCCGGCAATCGCTATAGATACGGATAGGCGCCTCAACAATACTCAAATTATTCTCGGTACTTTTTATAACAATCGGGTTATTCACCAATTCGGTTACGTCATTGCTATCTAAAGGAATATCGTAAAGCCCACCATAGAGGTAATAGTCGTTTGGCAGTGAAGCAGTTTCCAACAATGTACCCGCCGCTGTGCCAATTTCCAGATTACCGTAATCCACATTGGGTTCAATAGGCCCTGTATTGTCCTGACCCTTTTGGCGAATAGCCGAACCTTCCAAAGCACTCACTAAATCTAAGCTGAGTAGCTTTTTATCGACATCCAAATGAGCCAAACCCTGTGCGCCACCCAAATTCTGATTTTGCAGTAAGCGCCCCGGCGACACCGTAGCGGTTTCACCGGTATACCATGGGCCTATGGAGCCTATAATTCGCCCCAAAGACGGATTAGCGTCGTTGCGGTTCTGGGCATAATTTTCTTGCATCACCTCACTGGATAAACCCGGATAAAACTGAAACATAGAAAAACGCACGACAATGCCCTGCGCTCCGGGTGCATTAATAATGTCATTGAGAATACCAATACTGTTGTCGTAGCTAACAATATCGTCTTTATTAAACGCTAACTGAAAAGTACCACTGGCGTAGGCAGAACCGGGAGTTCCATAAGGTGGCTGGGTTTTACTTTTATCGTAGCGCAAGCCGAGAAAGCGCGAGTAACTTACCGAATTGCCTTTTACTAAAAGCACCGGGTTAGGGTAACCAATTTGCAAGCCACCTGCGTAAATTTGTGTAGTGATACTACTGGTGGGGTCGACATCCACCATTACCGGCCCGCCATAGGGACCATCGCCTGTTTTCGGGTCTACTCCGCCCAGCAAGTAAACACCTTCCCCAATTAAATCACCATGCGTAGTCATGCCGCCGGGGTTGCCCGTAGAAGACACTTTATTGTCCATCAGCTGTACTTGATGGTCGCCGTAATAGTTCCAGCCACCATTGGCATAATAATCGCCATTCGGCGCGCGCAAGTATTCAATGATTTGCTCGTCGGTGTCAGAGCTTGTAACTTTTGCCTCGGCAAGATCAACTATTTCCGGAGAATACTGTTCGTTATTGGCGGTATCTACGTTTGTGCTTCCACCGCCCCAAAAATTAATACGTGGTCCGTCTAAATAACTCATTTTGCACCTCCTGATACTGGTGATTGAGCAAACAGAAAAATAAAGCTGTAATTCGACTTAACCTTGTCCCCAGGTACCCGTGCAGTTGAATGGCAATCCATACAGCTACTCGTTGGCTGGATATAACTCTCCATGGTTACATTAGCCACCACACCGGGTGTAGGCGTACCTTGAGGGTTACCGGGGTTTAGAGGGTCTACCGGCCACTGCGGCGATATCAGCTGGTAGTACTCAAACGGCGTGCCAGCCACATTAGATTGCCATTCGGCATTAACGGTTTTTACCGCATCCTGCAGTGGGGTTACACGGGTAATTTGATTGGGTTTAGTAAACGGTTGGCCCGATTTTTTCGGCGAAATATTGGGGTCACAATACTCGCCAGAACAATTGGCACTGTAATAAGAGGCATGCCCAGTAGAGGTGTTTACGTTATCTACCTGCTCGAACGTGGCCCAAACCCATTGAGGAAAACCCGCCGGTTTGTAAATAATATGAAAACCCACCAAACCCACCGTCGCTGCACGTGTAGTGCCCGTGGGCTTACCCGTATCATCGAACACCTCTACCTGCACGGACATGGTTAAGAATCGACTCGCATCGTCATCGCTCTGTATAATTTTCCACGCCGCCTTAATTTCCAGAGCATCGTTGGGAAAGCTTACGTTTTCGGCCTGACTAACAACCTGCTCATTATAAAATTGATGGCTACGAACATAATTGTACGACGTTTTATTCACCGCAATTGAATAGTAGGTGGGGTTGTTGTTTTGATCTATCAACCAACCACCAACGGCCTGCGCAATACTCTCTTCCACCGGTAGGCCTGCATTCGCTTTTGCGGCATAGCGTAATACCGACTGCCCG
Organism: Teredinibacter franksiae; assembly: GCF_014218805.1. Lineage (NCBI taxonomy): Bacteria > Pseudomonadati > Pseudomonadota > Gammaproteobacteria > Cellvibrionales > Cellvibrionaceae > Teredinibacter > Teredinibacter franksiae. The sequence continues at coordinate 1,641,481 of NZ_JACJUV010000001.1, forward strand.
GTGCCGTCGCGCCAAGGGCCTGGATCTATTGCACCGGGTAGAAATATTTCATCGGTTGTTTTAAAACTCTCCCACACGGTTTGTCCTGGCGAGCCCAAGTTCATAGAGCAGTTTGCTACGCCCCGTTGGCCCGTTTGTGCTGGCCAGTTAAGCGCTACGAACTGCTGCCATGCGTAAACGGCAAAATCGCTAGTAGACGCTTTAGCAGAAGGGGGGGATTCAGGGAAAATACACAGGGAGGAATCAATTATATTTATCTTTGAAACCTGTTGGTTAACGCTAACTTTAGTCGCTTCATTTTTTGTTTTTTTCTGTGGTGGCGGTAGTTCACTATCGCTCTGTGAACACCCACTTACCCCCGCCAATAATACTGCCATACACAACATAATCTTGTTCATAGCAAATCCTTTTATTGTTATTAAAGGTGCCTTAAAGGCTGCTAGCATTGTGGTTGTGTAATACTGCTCTGACAAGCGTGGCTTTAAAAATTGGCGTATACATGGTTATTACGGCGTACGATTTCCCGAACAGTGCGCAAACGCGCGTATGGCAAGCCGCCCGACAACACTAGATTGCGGCGTTGCGGAAAAGGCTTAATAGGAGACGCATAAGAGTTTACGCTTTTACCTAGGCAGCGGTACTCAACCGTGAGCACCGCTCGCCGTAAATGCAGATATTTTTCATTTTGTCCATATACCGAGTACACGCCTCGACCACCGCTAGAGTACTAACTCAACGTGCCATCAACGATGGATAAACAACAGGTTCTGGAGAGGGAACCCCACTAACGTAAAATAGTCAGTAATCACCAGAACTTACCCAGCAATTACGCTGAAAAAACTGTCCGTGCGCATGGACGCATACACAGAAAAAACCAACAATCAGCAGCAGATAGTTCGCAAAACCGAACATAAAATGAAGTACCCTACCCCCAATAAAAAAGCCCCGTGCAACAGCATGGGGGCCAATTCGAATTCATACAGAGTACGAAAAGAAGTGAACGTGCGCTACCCGCGTTATATCAGCTTATGCAATATGTCACGCGCGGTAACAACACCAACCAACTGACCATTGTCGGTAATAAACAAACGATGAATATGTTTATTAACAATTAATTCGCAGGCATCTGAAACCGGAGCATTCACGTCTAGCGAGAAAACCTCGGGAGTCATTATGGCGTTTGCCGTACAGTTTTCGTTGGCCCTCTCACGCAAGTGGCGAATATCTTTGTCGCCCAACTTCCCCCCAAAGGGCCCGCAATAAAACTGAGAAAGCTTTTCCAGCTCGTCATCGGTAAGGGTCCGGGTTTCGAACCTTACAACGTCAGACTGAGTAACAACGCCAACCAGTTCATCGTCGGCCGCAATAACCGGTGCGCCAGAAATACCGTGTTTAACAAAAAAACCTGCGAGCCGCTTAACCGACCACCCCTCATAGACCGTTAATACTTTGGGCGACATTAAATCAGCTATTGCTAAACCCAAGAGAGCTTCCTGAAATGAAGACCCGGTCATAATATGTGCTCCCATAATGTACCTCTACGTGTACTGGGGCGCAGCCCCAAGATAATCCAGTTTCACATTCGATTAATAGTGATGACTAAAGTATAGCGTTTGCTTTCGCCTGAATCACTTATATCAATTATTTTTAAATAATTCCATTGCTACGCAGTACTTTATGAATTTTTTTTGTGCTGCGAGCCAAATTTTGTATATCACCCAGCGTTGGCGTTTCCTCGTCGGCCAGCATTTGCTGCCAGTACTCGTACTCCCCCTCTAAAAATTGCATCATTTTTTTGGGGCAACCAAGGCACTTATTCTGGCAAATGCTCGATTCTGGTGCGTACAACGGAAGGTTCTGCTCAATCGAATACAGCAGAGCTTGCATTGCCTCCCGTGTACGTGGCTTCATATACTAAGCACTTAGACCTAATGGAAAAACTGCCGGTTTTCAGTATCGAATTCAAAACCTTCTATTGTGGCAGCATCAATCAAGGTCGCAATATATTGCGCGATTGCGGTGTTACGCACCTTGGTGTTTAGATAATCGGTAATTTTGTCGGCCACCTGTTCATAGGGAAGCTGACGCGCCTCTTCACGACGATGAATGTAAATCACGTGAACGCCATAGCGGCTCTCTAACGGTTTTTCTACCAAACCTACACTACAGTTAAAGAGTTGCCGCTCAAACTCAGGCACTGTTTGCCCACAACTTATTTGCCCCAATTGGCCACCCACTTCTGCCGAGGGACAACGAGAATGAACTTTTGCTAACTGCGCAAACGATTCTGGCGCTTGCTGTAATTGCGCAATAATAGTATTGGCCAACTCATTGGATTCTGAACGACCCGTTACATCATCAGGCGCAGAGGCAAGCAAAATGTGCTTCACTTCTAGCAACGGCGACGAACGAAATTTTTGCTGGTTTTTGCTAAAGTAATGTTCACAATCGCTTTGGCTGGCTTCGGGGTATTCCACTTCACGCGCAATTAACTGATCAACAAATACTTCTTTCTCATCAACGTTAATATCTAGCTGCTCTGCACGCTGCTTGAGCAGTTCGGCAATAATCAGCGCTTCGATGGCCAAAGCCGTAGCTGCTTCTTGGGTATCCGCAGGGTGATACTGTAATTCCCTGCCAATATCGTCTTCAGTAATGACTTTGCTATTAACTTTATACATGGGTTTTTTTTCACCAGATGCATTCCGCCCCTCACCCCGGGGCGGATGCTGTGTATTAACGAGCACGAACCACCTGATAGCTACGGCTTACATATTTCACCGGTACACTCCATATATGGACTAGACGTGAAAATGGAAATACTAGGAATAAACTCATGCCTAGAAAAACATGTAACTTATAGATTATATGAACGTCGGCAATATAGCCCGACGCCACAGATCCATTAAGCGTTACGATGTTTTGTGTCCATGACATAAGCTTTAGCATTTCTGTGCCATCCATATGCCCCGCTGACACAAAGATAGACGTAAGCCCAAGTAATAACTGAGAGTAGAGCATGAGCAGAATCACGATATCCATTTTTGCCGTTGTGGCACGTACACGTTCGTTGGTAAGGCGTCGAACAAGCAGAATGGTCATTCCGTATAGGCATAGGAGGCCAAAAATGCCACCCGCTGCCATAGCCACTATTTGCTTATGCGGTGCCGAGACACCCAGCACATGCCAAACTTCGTGCGGTGTTAGTAACCCGACAAAATGACCGCCAAAAATCGCCAGCACCCCTATATGAAAAGGCAAGCTGCCACGGCGCAGCCATTTTTTTTCCAGTAGCTGACTAGAGCTTGTTTTCCAGGTGTATTGCTCTCGGTCATAGCGAATTAGAGACCCTACAAGAAATACAGTAAAGGCAATATAGGGGTAAATGCCAAAGAGTAAATGGTTTAAATCATTCATTACGATTCCCTCTCGCCGGTCTGCGCAGGATCACTTGCGTTTTGGTTGTTAAAATCGACCCAGTGAACAGGTATGTCTAAATCCGCTCTCTGGCTCTCGCTGGGCTTATTAGTATTGGTACAACCTTCCGTGGATTCTGCACCGAATTTAACTTCTTCCTCTTCCCACTCTTTATCCAGCGCTTCCTTACTGTCATCGCGTTTTTCGGTACTGACCTTTTCACGCAACTCGCTGAGGTTAACTTCACTACCGGCTAACTCCAATAATGCTTCAAGCAATACGCTGTAGTGACTTTCGCGCTTTTCCAAGCGTGCCTGCAGCAGTGCCAATATGTGCTCTACTTCCTGTAACCAACTGAGAGCGTTGGCTTCACCTTGGGTGGAAATAAACTCGAGAAACAACGGAATGTAATCCGGCAGCTCGTGCTGCGAAATTTCTAAACCTGCTTCGCGGTACTGGTTCATTAAATCTACCATTGCCTGCCCACGATCACGGCTTTCGCCGTGAACATGTTCGAACAACCACAACCCCAACGAGCGTCCGCGTTCAAATAATCCGTCGTATTCCGACTGAATATCGAGAATATCGCGATCTAACTGTTTCCAAACGAACGATTGCATACGCTCCTTTGTTTCACGGCTAAGTGGTGAACGCCAAATAGCATCACACAGCTCTACCTCGCCTTCATGCAGCCACTCTTCGGGATAATCCAATAACCGAGAGATCACCAATAATATTTCCATTAATCGTCTCCCTGGGATACGGCAATAATATTGCGGTTAGTTTGCTTCTTACCACCAAATAAATTCACACCACTATCACCATCACTACAGCCGTTGCCAAAGCTAAATCCACAACTACTCTTCATGCTGTAAGCATCTTCGGCATAGGATTTATGACTAGCGGGAATAACGAAACGATCTTCATAATTCGCAATGGCCATATAACGGTACATTTCTTCAACCTGATCGACGGTAATACCCGCCGCCTGCAATACCTCTAAATCTTCCTCACCATCCACCTGCTGTGAACGCTTATAGGCACGCATGGCCAACATACGTTCAAGCGCATTTATTACCGGTGCTTCGTCGCCAGCCGTTAATAGGTTAGCAAGGTAACGAATAGGAATACGCAAAGACTTTAGGTCCGGAATAACGCCGTTCTTACCAATTCTGCCTGATTCAGCGGCATTCTGAATGGGTGACAGCGGCGGGATATACCACACCATAGGTAAGGTGCGATATTCCGGGTGCAGTGGCAGAGCCACTTTCCAGTCCATCACCATTTTATATACAGGTGAGTTCTGCGCTGCGTCTAACCACGCTTCGGGAATACCTTCTTTACGTGCAGCTTCTTGCACCGCCGGGTCATTTGGATCGAGAAATAAATCCAACTGTGCCTGGTACAGGTCTTTGTCGCTTTCTGCACTTGCCGCCTCTTCAATTTTATCGGCGTCGTAAAGCAAAACACCTAAATAGCGAATACGCCCCACACAGGTTTCAGAACATACCGTTGGCTGACCGGCTTCAATACGCGGGTAGCAGAAAATACATTTTTCCGATTTTCCAGTATTCCAGTTGTAGTAGATCTTTTTATACGGACAACCGGAAACACACATACGCCACCCGCGACACTTATCTTGATCGATAAGTACAATGCCATCTTCTTCACGCTTATAAATAGCACCACTTGGGCAGCTGGCGACACACGTTGGGTTAAGGCAATGCTCACACAGGCGGGGCAAGTACATCATGAAAGTTTTTTCAAATTCGCCGTAAATTTCTTTTTGCGCGACTTCGTCAAAGCAGACATCTTTTTTGCGTTTTTCAAACTCGGTGCCAAGAATTTCTTCCCAGTTTGGCCCCCAGTTTATTTTTTCCATTCGCTTGCCGGTTATCAGCGAGCGCGGACGCGCTACGGGCTGATGTTTACTGTCGGCAGCATTGTGTAAATGCTCGTAATCGAAGTCGAATGGCTCGTAGTAATCGTCTATTTCGGGCAGATCGGGATTAGCAAATATATTGGACAGAATGCGCAATTTGCCACCCTGTTTGGGCTCAAGCTTGCCATTGTTTTTGCGTACCCAACCACCGTTCCATTTTTCTTGATTTTCCCATTCCTTCGGGAAACCAACGCCGGGCTTAGATTCAACGTTGTTAAACCATGCGTATTCCATACCGTCGCGACTTGTCCAAACGTTCTTACACGTAATGGAACACGTATGGCAGCCAATACATTTATCCAGGTTCAAGACCATGCCGATTTGCGCACGTATTTTCATGTTATTTCTCCTCCTGTGCAGACTCTTCATCGAGCCAATCGACTTTGTCCATTTTGCGGACAATAACGAATTCATCTCGGTTACAACCCACAGTACCGTAGTAGTTAAAGCCATAAGACTGCTGTGCGTAACCACCAATCATATGCGTTGGTTTCATTACCGCCCGCGTTACCGAATTGTGGATACCACCGCGTGTTTTAGTTGTTTCGGCACCCGGTGTATTTACGATACGTTCCTGCGCGTGATACATCATGCTCATGCCTTCCGGCACCCGCTGAGAAACAACAGCTCTACAGGCAATAGCACCGTTCACGTTAAATATTTCGATCCAGTCGTTATCCTCAATTCCGCCTTTCTTTGCGTCTACTTCACTGAGCCACACAATAGGGCCGCCACGAGATAGCGTGAGCATTAACAGGTTATCGGAATAGGTGGAGTGAATGCCCCATTTTTGATGAGGAGTAATCCAGTTAAGTACCAGCTCTTCGTTGCCATTGGGCATTTTACCCAGCAAAGGCTTAACGCTTTTCAGGTTTACCGGCGGCTTGTACAAACATTGGGTTTCGCCAAAGTCACGCATCCACTCGTGGTCCTGATAGAACTGCTGGCGACCGGTAACGGTTCTCCAGGGAATACACTCATGTACGTTGGTATAGCCTGCGTTATAACTTACATGCTCATCTTCCAGCCCGCTCCAGGTCGGCGAACTAATAATCTTGCGCGGCTGCGCAACAATATCGTGGAAACGAATCTTTTCATCTTCTTTAGGTAACGCCAAGTGGGTGTGATCACGGCCGGTTATTTTTGACAGCGCTTCCCAGGCTTTAACCGCCACTTGGCCATTGGTTTCTGGTGCAAGGCTTAAAATTACCTCAGCGGCGTCAATGGCGGTTTCAATCTTGGGTCGCCCCTGATGCGCGCCTTCCTCCGTGTGAACACGGTTCAGCTTGCCAAGAAATTCAACTTCATCTTCGGTATTCCAATTAATACCTTTACCGCCGTTCCCCAGTTTTTCCAATAGCGGGCCGAGCGACGTAAAACGCTTATAGGTATTGGGGAAATCACGTTCCACCACAATCATGTTGGGTGCGGTTTTGCCGGGAATTAAATCGCACTCGCCTTTCCACCAGCTCTTCACGCCATCGGGCTGTGCCAGCTCTCCCGGGGTGTCGTGTTGTAGTGGCAGGGTAACCAGATCTTTTTCCACACCAAGATGACCAACCGACAGCTCGGAGAACTTTTTGGCAATGCCTTTAAAAATATCCCAATCTGATCGCGATTCCCAAACAGGGTCTACAGCCTTACTTAACGGGTGAATAAACGGATGCATATCCGAGGTATTCATATCGTCTTTTTCGTACCAAGTAGCCGTTGGCAATACAATATCGGAATACAGGCAGGTAGTGGACATACGGAAGTCGAGCGTTACCAGCAGGTCTACTTTGCCCTCTGGCGCTTCGTCATTCCATACAATATCTTCAGGTTTCTTTTCACCACTTTCACCCAGGTCTTTGCCCATTAGGCCGTGCTTGGTGCCGAGTAAATGACGCAGCATGTATTCGTGGCCTTTACCCGAAGAACCCAACAAATTAGAACGCCAGATAAACATACTACGCGGGTAGTTCTTGGGGTTGTCGGGGTCTTCACAGGCAAATTTAAGATCACCGGATTTCAGTAACTTCACCGCGTAATCTTTTGGGTCCATGTTTAGTTTCGCTGCTTTTTTACATAGCTCCAGCGGGTTCATATTCAGCTGCGGTGCCGACGGCAACCAGCCCATACGCTCGGCGCGGGTGTTGTAGTCAATAATAGACGCACCCCATTTTGACTTGTCCGCCAGCGGCGATACCACTTCAGTCATCTCTAATTTTTCGTAGCGCCACTGGCTGGAGTGGTTATAGAAGAACGAGGTGCCGTTCATTTGACGTGGTGGACGCTGCCAATCCAAACCAAAGGCCAGCGGCAACCAACCACACTGTGGGCGTAGTTTTTCCTGGCCTACATAATGTGCCCAACCACCACCACTCTGACCAATACAACCGCACATCATTAACAGGTTAATAACGCCACGGTAGTTCATGTCCATGTTGTACCAATGGTTCATAGCAGCACCGATAATAATCATCGATCGGCCATGGGTTTTATCGGCATTGTCGGCAAATTCACGCGCGATGCGAATAATTTGTTCACGGGGTACACCGGTAATTTTTTCCTGCCAGGCTGGCGTATAGGGTGCATCATCGTCAAACGAATTGGCCGTGTTCGGGCAGTCTAGTCCGTTATCCACACCGTAATTTGCTAGTGTTAGATCATAAACTGTGGCTACTAGCGCTTCGCTGCCATCAGCCAGTTTAATTTTCTTCACCGGCACTTTACGTAGCTGCACGTCGGCGTGATCGGTGCTGTCGAAGTAGTTAAACTCGTGCTCCTGACCCCCAAAGTAAGGGAATGCAACTTCTACTACTTCATCAGCGACATCTTTCAACGATGTTGTAAGGTCAATTTCTACACCCGAACCGCCATCGAGCTGGTCAATATTCCACTTGCCACTTTCACCCCAGCGATAGCCAATAGAGCCCGTGGGTGAAACCAATTTGCCATTTGAATTAAGCCCAATAGTTTTCCACTCGGGGTTATTCTCCTGGCCAAGATTTTTCTTCAAATCGCTAGCACGCAGGAACGGACCCTGCTGTAAACCCTGCTCGGAAGGCAGTAGTTTTACTAAGTACGGGAAGTCAGTCGTGGTTTTAACGTATTGCTTAAAATAGTCGCTTTTACCGTCGGCATGAAATTCTTTCAGCACTACATGGCCCATGGCCATGGCAACAGCCGCATCAGTACCCTGCTTGGCAGCCACCCACTCGTCGGTAAGTTTCGCCACCTCGGAATAATCCGGTGTTACCGAAACAGTTTTTGTACCCTTGTAACGAACTTCAGTAAAGAAGTGAGCATCGGGTGTACGGGTTTGTGGAACGTTTGAACCCCAGGCAATGATGTAGCCAGAGTTATACCAGTCGGCCGATTCCGGCACGTCGGTTTGCTCACCCCAAACCTGAGGAGATGCAGGGGGCAGGTCACAGTACCAGTCGTAAAAACTCAGGCAGTTACCACCAATTAAAGACAGGTAACGTGAACCTGCGGCATAACTCACCATGCTCATCGCGGGAATCGGAGAGAAGCCAGTCACGCGGTCAGGGCCGTAGGTTTTAGCGGTGTACACATTGGACGCCGCAATAATTTCATTCACTTCTTCCCAGCCTGAGCGAACCAAACCACCGAGGCCACGCTTGCTCTTATAGCTCGTTGCCTTGGCAGGGTCGGAAACAATCGATTCCCAGGCTGCAACAGGGTCGCTATGGATAGCTTTCGCTTCACGCCACAGCTTTAGCAGGTGTTTACGAATTTTAGGGTACTTGAGCCGGTTGGCACTGTAGATATACCAGCTGAAGCTCGCACCGCGCGGGCAGCCTCGGGGTTCATGATTAGGCAGATCAGGTCGCGTACGCGGATAATCGGTTTGCTGGGTTTCCCAGGTTACTAGGCCATCTTTTACGTAAATTTTCCAACTGCAGGACCCCGTACAATTCACACCATGAGTGGAACGCACTATCTTGTCGTGCTGCCAGCGTTTTCGGTACCCGTCTTCCCATCCGCGATCTTCATTGGTAGTAACACCGTGACCATCGGCGAAGCTGGATTTTTTCACATTGAAAAACCGCAGCTTATCTAAAAAGTGACTCATGATTATTTTCCTCGGCTGCCCTAGGGTGTGGGTACGGCGCAATGCACACACATTTACGGAGATACCGCCACTATAGAAAGCTTAGAGCGACTACAATTGACCCAGATCAAAGCCAATTTTGGCCTAACTACTCCTTTATATTTGGGTACCCACAAAGAGGTATGCCGGTGTAAGACCAATGTCCGTTGACTTACAATTTCACTCGCCAATCCGCACCGGAGCACGTAAACAGCCTCAAAATGGGGCACTATTAACCTTGGCGGTTCTAGACTAATAGAGACCATTACAACCAGTCGCTTAAGAGCGCACATCCAAAAATAGCTATTTAGCCCGCCACTATTGCTGTCGGGGTAACATTCGCAGACACTGGGTGAAACCAATACGTAAATCGACCGGGGACAACTTTGAACACAGACAACTACCAGCAAGGGCTATTTGGCTCGGTAATGAGCTACATCACTGTCTCCCTCGCTACAATTATCGCAATCACGCTTATCAGTATTTTTGTATCGTTTTGGGTTACCGAACTTGCGGACAAAGACGCCCAGGCCATTAACCTTTCTGGCTCTATGCGTATGCAAACCTACCGCATAGGGCTTGCCCTAGAGCGAGGAGAATTTGAAGCGGCAACGCAAAATATTGAAGAGCTACACAAAACCTGGAATCATTCCATTTTCGCCCAGCAACATTCGCTGCTCAAAGACCCCGAAGAAGAACATTCGAAGCTCACCCAATACTTCGCCATCGCTTATTTCAACTGGCTGAGCAATACCAAACCCGCTTTACAAGCAACGGCTAACCGCGCACCAACCAACACCCCAAACTTTAACCTGCTACTGGAAAACCAAGTATTACTCACCGACACACTGGTAAACCAATTCCAAAAAGACGCAGAACGAAAAATTGTAAACCTACGCACATTTCAACTGGCCGCACTATTCATAACGGTATTGGTGGGAAGCCTTATTTTCTATCTGCTAAAAAACAGGGTAGAAAAACCTTTATCACAACTCACGGAAACCGCGGAGAGAATTAGCGAAGGGGATTTCAATCAAAGAGTAGACGTAGAGGGTAGCGACGAACTCTCGTTACTCGCCGAAACATTTAATCGAATGAGCAAATCCATTGCCGACTCATACAACGTACTGGAAGAACGAGTAGAAGAAAGAACGCGTGCGCTTCAGCAAAACAATATCGCATTGGAATTCCTCATCACCACCGCACGTAACATTTTAGAATCTCACGACGGAAAATTTAGCTTTTCCGATACCATCAGCGATCTTTCCGACATTCTTGGAGACCATAAACTTGAGCTTTGTTTATTTACCGAGCAAGGCCAGCGCCCATACTTACAATTGGTCGCCCACAACCGCACAGATAACCCCTGCGAAAAAACCGATTGTAACAATTGCCGCAATATTCATCAGAAATCGAAACCCTTATTGCTGGAGGGCCAACAACGCTTCTCCATCAGTATGGGCGAACGTCATTTTGGCATTATCGATTTACACATTAATGGTTCTAACAAATTACCCGATTGGCAGCAAAACCTTATCCAATCAGTAGCAAACCAATTTGCAGTAGCCTTATCCATGGGCGAACAAAAAGACCGCGACCACCGTTTTGCGATGTTAAGCGAACGCACGGTAATCGCTCGAGAGCTACACGACTCCCTAGCCCAAGCCTTGTCATACCTACAAATACAAGTGACACGCCTACAAAAATCGAAAGATAGAGGAAGCTACGAGCTACAACAGCCGATCATCGACGAACTTCGCGAAGGCTTATCGTCGGCCTACCGTCAACTAAGGGAGCTGTTAACCACATTCCGCCTAAAAATGGATGAAGGAGGGCTAAAAACAGCGCTTGAAAGCACCGTAGAGCAACTTCGCGCGCGGAGCGATATGGCTATTGTTTTGGATTACCAACTGGTAAACCTCCCCCTAGACGCCAGCGAAGAAATTCATTTACTGCAAATCGTGCGTGAAGCAGGCCAAAATGCCATTCACCATTCAAGAGGTCAAAACGTGTTAATTCGGTTAGAACAGAAGCCCGATAAAAGCGTAGAACTTATCGTAACGGATGATGGCGTCGGCATACCGAACACACCGGAAAAACTAAACCACTATGGGCTAGCCATTATGAATGAACGCAGCCGCAACCTAGGGGGGGAAATCGACATTACCTCGCGGCCTACAGGCGGCACACAAGTCAGCTTTGTATTTACTCCCAGCACCACACAAACAGAGTCATTAACATCAGCTGATTGACGGTTTACCGTTGCATCCATTGAAAAGATAAAAAAGCAAAAAGCATATACATTAGTTACACAAACGATTCCTGTTTTTACTGAAAACGCCGAACATCCGCTTCAGTTGTACACCAAACTACTGCCCGTTACCCCACGGGGATTGAGTCGAAAATGTAGCGACATACAAGCCCTCCACTTTGTCTCGGGCCCACTGGGTCTTGCGTAAAAACTTCAACGACGATTTAACCGATGGGTCACTTTTAAAGCAGTTAATGTCAATTCTCTGGGCCAGGCCATCCCAACCATAGTGATCCATCAAGCGCGTTACAACCATCTCAAGCGTAAGGCCATGTAAAGGGTTATTCGGTTGCTCATTACTCATACGATATAAACACCATTTTTACGTTCTATGTTGACGGTGTAATGCTTTATCAGTAGGCCAGCGATAGTAGCTAGTTATCTTATGGACAACATTACAGCCCCATACCTACGATTCTCCCACATCCGACTCTTCGATTGTACTCGCTCTCGCAGCGCAGCTATCATCACCTTTACTCATCGTTTTTCGACTTACCCAAGAAGTACTTTGAGTCAGGCTCGCAGACCTTACAAGGTATTTTCATCTTCTAAGCTAAAATGTGTATATTTGACCGTAAAAAAGCCGACCGCTAGAACAGTAGTCAACACTAAGATTGAAAATGCTACCCCGCCAAATAACCAGTTTTTTGAATGCAAAGTGTAGAAGCCAATTCCACCACCAGCGATACTACCGAGCATACCGCCGAACACTCCTATACGGGAAAGTGATTTTTTATCGGGCCTAATTTTCGCATCGCAACCTTCACACTGTATCGTCGAAAAGTTTGTCAAACAAACAGACTTTAATTTTGAAACCCCTCGCCCACAGCTTGGGCAACTAAATTTAGATTGACTCATAATTATTCATGACACCGAGGTTATGGAGATTTTTTTGGGGCGTTAATTCGAAAAACCGCTTAAATCATTACACAACATCGTCCTCACAACACACTGTAACTACCAGATTACTCGACATATCCTCTGATATTTGAAACACAATAGGACGACAGCAGACCTGACAATCTTCTATATACTGCGTACCAGCTTCCTGCCTATCGATTAATACTGAAATGGTCTCGCCACAATAAGGACAACCTATGTTTTGCTCATTTAATTCCATAAAGTTTCAAACTCAAACTAATCATCTCGATTAACCCCCGATACCCTGAAAATTCAGCTGGCACTTTCATTTTTAATAAACCCTAAAACCCTTACCGAGCACAATAAACTTATAGTTTTGTACTGCTACTTGAAAGCTTTAGGGTCTGGGTTTTCTTTTACCAACCCAGCCACCTTTATACAAAGGTCTTCTTCAGTCATTTTCTGCCATCCAGGAACATATTGATTTAGCTCCACCAGTACAGCCAAATCAGTAAAAGGAACAACCATGCAAATTCCGGGGCCGATGGTTTTAAACAACTTGCCAAACCGCAACACAACCAACCGCTGATTTTCCTGAACCATAAATACAGTTTTCCCTACAATTACAACAATCAAAAGAAAAAACATCAAAAAAAGCAATAATTCAATATTCATAAATACAGCTACCCTAGAGAAAAACCTGTACGAGCAGTTAACGTGGATTAGCCGCCGCTAAAAGCCGAGGAGTATACGATTATTGGTTAACTGGCGGATTATTATAGTTTCACCACTGTCGATCATTGTTTTTAACCGTCGGCTGTAAGCAGTGACGCGTTATGACAATTTACCAAGCTCATTTTCCATATGGCTGTTTCATATATAGATGTCAGTTTTCTTTTACCAAAATATGCTGCCACGCCAAAACTTAGAGGAGCAGTAAGTAGCATTATTGGATTCATTTCGAATACAAAAAATGTAACCCCCAAATGAAGAACTAGTGCAAAAATACCGGGAACTATCCTATATTTAAACTTATATGCTCTTCCCAAATAGGCTGCCTGCCAACCGACTATTGCTGCTGGTGAGAACAGTAACCAAACTAATATTCCACCCATTTCCCCAAATAAATAGAACAGCCCACCGGCAGGTATTAATCCAATCAGGGAGCCGATGATAACGCCTTTTATAGACTGCTGATCATCAAGCTCATTCAGGGCCATTTTTAGTTCTTCATTACTGAACTTTCCACTCATATTTCATACTCCATAATATGGATACCGCTCGCATATTTTGGCAGCGAAACTGCGCCAAAACTAACCGCGCATTTCTTAATGCATTCACTACCCTAAACTGGCACCCTCTAGCTTTAATAAGCTAACTTTTCTCAGTACCTACTCTATTCCGGTATTTATCTTTTACAAATTCCTGCAGATCTTCGACGGTATCACTTTCATCTACAATTTCAGTTCCAAGCAATGTTTCAATTGCATCTTCAAGGCTAACAACGCCCTCATCCTGGCCATATGAATCTTCAACAATAAAAATGTGCTCACGGTGGCTAAGGAAACGCTGCAACAATTGCTGAACAGTCAGGTCTTCCGAAACGCGACGAATAGCTTTTGAAAATTCTTTGATGGGCAGATCACCTTGACCCTGACGCTCTGCCTCATAGAGATCACGATTCAAAACCATATGCTCACAGGTACCACTTTCATCGTAGATAGGTATTCTGGAAAACTGGCGGGTTTTTTCATTGTCCAAAGCATTTTTTACCGTTGTCACTGCACTTAGAGAGTGAACCACACTCTGAGGAGTAGCAATTTGCTGTGTTTTAATTTCCCCTAAACCTAATGCATTAGCCAGATACCTATTTTCATTCCTACCTAGGCTACCTAACTTGTGGCCGAGAGAGGCTAAAGCGATGATTTCATCTCGGCTCACATTACTCTCAGCGTTATTACTGAATAACCGCGTTATAAGCCCTGAAAGCCAAACAAGTGGATACACCAACTTAACCAGCCAGACAATGACATGTGCTGAAGGGGTTGCTAATTGTCGCCAAAATGTAGCTCCTAACGTCTTGGGAATAATTTCTGAGAAATACAAAATTACCAGCGTTAACAGTACCGCAATCAACGTTTCCCACTTCGCACCAAATACTTGAGCCGCCTGAGACCCTACACCAGCCGCTCCCATTGTATGGGCAAACGTATTCAGTATCAGAATACTGGAAATGGATTCGTCCAGGCGCTCTTTAACTCTAACAAGGACTTTGCCACTACCCGGTGACTTAGAAGAAACATTTTGTACAAAACCGGGTGTTATAGACAGCAACACCGCTTCAAGAATAGAGCACAAAAATGACACGCCTATCGCAATGGTCAGATATATAAATAACAATGTCATAGTAGAGTTCCTAATTAATTCGCATTTAGTTTTTATTGTGCTCTAGTACTAACCACTAAAACAGTTAATTTACCAATTCAATTTCTTCGCTTCCATGTCTTTCAGGGCCTCTGCGCCAGCCGCTCTTCACCAAAACCTCAGCCCTAGCACATCTAATTAAACCTCAGCACTCCCTCAGGCGAGATTTGTGAGCCGACGACACACTTTAAAGCAGGTATAATATCAACCGCAAAAAAACTGCGTGAATCTATCTACCGATTTAACTTGTCGCCAACGTAAATTATGGAAACAAAGATTGTATATAGGCTCGAAGCCCCCTACACGATAGCCGCCAGAACGCCGTAAAGATTACTGAACAACCAGCGCGACTTAAAAACGACGCAAACATTACCCGATCGTTTCAAATGACAATAATCATCCACGACATCGCCAGCCAAAGCAATGCTGGGGAAACACTTTCGGACACCCACACTAACACTTGAACCCCGGCTCAAACCACTGTACATTACAACAGCAAAAAGAAGCTCAAGGAGTGAGCCATGCCCCGCCCAAGGAAGCAACAAATCTCCCTAGAAGCCACACCCTACTACCATTGTACCTCTCGCTGTGTACGCAGAGCCTTTCTCTGTGGCCTTGATGCGCTAACCGGTAAAGATTACGAATACCGCCGTCAATGGGTTGAAGACCGTATTCTATTTCTAGGTGAGGTTTTCTGCATTGACGTATGTGCCTACGCCGTAATGAGCAACCACCACCATGTGGTGCTACACATCAATATGGCTGATGCCCAAAGCCTGACGGACCTAGAAGTATGTGAACGCTGGCACAAGCTCTACAAAGGCACCCTCTTAACTCAAAAATTTTTTAAGGGTGAACTACTCGACGAAGCCCAGATGCTCGCCGTTAAAGAAAAACTGGACCACTGGCGCCTTGAGCTGGCCAATATCAGCCGCTGGATGTGGGCCTTAAACGAACCCATTGCCCGTATGGCGAACGCCGAAGACCAATGTACAGGACGCTTCTGGGAAACTATTGCCTGTACTTTATCTTAATATGGCTGTCTTATTTGTCTTTTAAACCTATACTCATTCTATTAACCCTCTATCTTGATATGGCATACATCCCAAATCCATACTTCACCATTCTGTATTCCCCCCCGGGATATTGGGAAACGTCAGCCGTTACTTCGATAACATATAGCGATTTATCGGAAACGCTGATATAAAACGGTTTGCCATCATAAAAAAACAGCCCCCCACCCAACCCCCGCCGATATTTAGCGGAGAACTCACCACTTTTTATGACAAACGTTCTCGAAACATCTACCGGGCAGTGGCTTCGTGTGTAAGTAATCAACTCTTCTTTAACACCATCGTAGTCACCATCTGCCCGTACATACCAGGCGTTAACTTTTCCTGCCTGCATGTACCCTTGCATTTTCTTTTTGTTCTCACTAACATATTTCTTGGGCAATCCATATAAAAACGCCTCCATATACGCCTCAGCATAATCATTTATATCAATAGCCCGATACCCTGCCCCCCGAAGCAATGGAAATTCCGGGTCACTTTTAATATCGCACACTTCTCCCTTGTGTTTTTCAAAGTAGCCCTTGATATCCCGGCAAAGTGCGTAGTTGCTCCCTTTGGTTATTTTAAGTCGGTAGTCACCGGAAGCGGCTGACTTATCGGAAGAGTTTTCTTGACGGACGAAATTATTGCGCCTTTCTGAGCTGCCCGCGTTAGCAGCCAGTAAGACACGCAACCGCTCCACAGCCTCTTTACGTGCGTTTGTGGCCGCTAAGCCCTGCGCTTGCTCGTAGGCCGAGAGTGCGTCTTTATTGCGCTCCAAACGCTCTAACGCCCGGCCTTTATTGAAGTAGGCGTTGGCCTGAGCCTTTACGTTATCGGTATGTTCGACAGCTTGATTGGAAACGGCTATTACATCGCTGAAGCGAGCTAATTGATACAACACCAAGGCATAGTTGTTGAGCACGCGGGTATTATCCGGCGTTAGCTTTAACGCTTGTTCGTAATAGTCTATAGCTTCCTCATACTTTTTAAGCTTATAAGATTGAACGCCCAATTCGTTATACTGCCGCCATGACGGGTTTTCTTCTACACTATTCTTAGGCTCTACTTGCGCATAGGCAGTAGTAAAATAGATAAGGGTTAGACCAATAACTACGGGTAAAATATTCGAGCATTTTATTTTCATTTTCTAACCACCATAATGAATCGTAAACAGTTCCAACGAGCGGTAACTTTTCGCCCTGAGCTACACTAAGGCTTTACTTGTTACCTCCTAGCATTAAGGTCATTGCCAGCCAACTGCACCCTCCCGTTTATTCAGCGCCGACAGCACAAAAGAATACTGACTGATCATCAACACATTATCCTGATCATTTTTTAGCGCAACAAGACAGTATTCTTCTGCTTTAGCGTACTGGTTTGACGTGCAGGATTCCTGGCCAAGTAACACTAAATCTTCTGTGCTCAATTTGGCATTATCGGCGCTTTGATGAACATCCACCTGGTTGTAAGCCAGTGAAAACAAAGCCGCCCTCTCTTTCGAATTCGGTAACACCAAAGCAGTCACTTCTTCCAACATCACGGGGTGATCTTCAATAAAGGTAACTTTATCTTCATACCCCTGCACGAAATTATTCTCAAAAAATTCTCGAACACGCTGCTGCCATGTCTGACCCTCAGCACCTCCAATCACAAACGTTGACGGCCGGTTTTCTCCGCCTTGTGCCCAGGTTTCCATAACCGCATTTAGGGCGTTATTAAGACGCTCGGTTTCACTGGGGAGGGGGATTCCTTTTGCGTCTACTTCGTATTACTGGTCAAATATTGCACTTAGCTGCTGGTGTATTTCCCCGTGTTCATCTTCCCTAATTCCGAAAAGCTCAGATAACACAAGATCGCGAACACCTGGTTCATAAAGATTAAAACCGGTGCCAATCGTCACATACCCTTTGGAATCGATATAGGCAATCTGTTTTTCACCCTCAACGTTTGCAATAATCTCGTAACGTAACTTTTTGTAGTCTTCGTCTGAAAGCTCACTTAAACCTATACTCATTCTATTGACCCTCTATCTTGATATGGCATACATCCCAAATCCATACTTCACCAATCTGTATTCCCCCCCCGGGATATAGGGAAACGTCAGCCGTTACTTCGCTAACATATAGCGATTTATCGGAAACGCTGATATAAAACGGTTTACCGTCATAAAAAAACAGCCCCCCACCCAACCCGCTTCGATATTTAGCGGAGAACTCACCACTTTTTATGACAAACGTTCTCGAAAGCTCTACCGGGCAGTGGCTTCGGGTAATAGTAATCAACTCTTCTTTAACACCATCGTAGTCACCATCTGCCCGTACATACCAGGCGTTAATTTTTCCTGCCTGCATGTACCCTTGCATTCTCTTTTTGCTCTCACTAATATATTTTTTGGGCTTCCCATATATAATCGATTCCATGTACGCCTCAGCATAATCATTAATATCAATAGCCCGATACCCTGCCCCCCGAAGCAATGGAAATTCCGGGTCACTTTTAATATCGCACACCTCTCCCTTGTGTTTTTCAAAGTAGCCCTTGATATCCCGGCAAAGTGCGTAGTTGCTCCCTTTGGTTATTTTAAGTCGGTAGTCACCGGAAGCGGCTGACTTATCGGAAGAGTTTTCTTGACGGACGAAATTATTGCGCCTTTCTGAGCTGCCCGCGTTAGCAGCCAGTAAGACACGCAACCGCTCCACAGCCTCTTTACGTGCGTTTGTGGCCGCTAAGCCCTGCGCTTGCTCGTAGGCCGAGAGTGCGTCTTTATTGCGCTCCAAACGCTCTAACGCCCGGCCTTTATTGAAGTAGGCGTTGGCCTGAGCCTTTACGTTATCGGTATGTTCGACAGCTTGATTGGAAACGGCTATTACATCGCTGAAGCGAGCTAATTGATGCAACACCAAGGCATAGTTGTTGAGCACGCGGGTATTATCCGGCGTTAGCTTTAACGCTTGTTCGTAATAGTCTATAGCTTCCTCATACTTTTTAAGCTTATAAGATTGAACGCCCAATTCGTTATACTGCCGCCATGACGGGTTTTCTTCTACACTATTCTTAGGCTCTACTTGCGCATAGGCAGTAGTAAAATAGATAAGGGTTAGACCAATAACTACGGGTAAAATATTCGAGCATTTTATTTTCATTTTCTAACCACCATAATGAATCGTAAACAGTTCCAACGAGCGGTAACTTTTCGCCCTGAGCTACACTAAGGCTTTACGTGTTACCTCCTAGCATTAAGGTCATTGCCAGCCAACTGCACCCTCCCGTTTATTCAGCGCCGACAGCACAAAAGAATACTGACTGATCATCAACACATTATCCTGATCATTTTTTAGCGCAACAAGACAGTATTCTTCTGCTTTAGCGTACTGGTTTGACGTGCAGGATTCCTGGCCAAGTAACACTAAATCTTCTGTGCTCAATTTGGCATTATCGGCGCTTTGATGAACATCCACCTGGTTGTAAGCCAGTGAAAACAAAGCCGCCCTCTCTTTCGAATTCGGTAACACCAAAGCAGTCACTTCTTCCAACATCACGGGGTGATCTTCAATAAAGCTAGTAACTTTATCTTCATACACCTGAGCGAAATTATTCTCAAAAAATTCTCGAACACGCTGCTGCCATGTCTGACCCTCAGCACCTCCAATCACAAATGTTGACGGCCGGTTTTCTCCGCCTTGTGCCCAGGATTCCATAACCGCATTTAGGGCGTTATTAAGACGCTCGGTTTCACTGGGGAGGGGGTTTCCTTTTGCGTCTACTTGGTATTGCTGGGAAAATATTGCACTTAGCTGTTCGTGTATTTCCCCGTGATCGCCTTCCGTAATTCCGAAAAGATCAGATAACACAAGATCGCGAACTTGTGATGAATGCATGTTAAAACCGGTGCCAATCGTCGCATACCCTTTGGAATCGATATAGGCAATCTGTTTTTCACCCTCAACGTTTGCAATAATCTCGTAACGTAACTTTTTGTAGTCTTCGTCAGAAAGCTCACTTAAACCTATACTCATTCTATTGACCCTCTATCTTGATATGGCATACATCCCAAATCCATACTTCACCATTCTGTATTCCCCCCCCGGGATATTGGGAAACGTCAGCCGTTACTTCGCCAACAAACAATAATTTACCTGAAGTTTTAATATAAAACGGTTTACCGTCATAAAAAAACAGCCCCCCACCCAACCCCCGACGATATTTGGCGGAGAACTCACCACTTTTTATGACAAACGTTCTCGAAGCCTCTACCGGGCAGTGGCTTCGGGTGTAAGTAATCAACTCTTCTTTAACACCATCGTAGTCACCATCTGCCCGTACATACCAGGCGTTAACTTTTCCTGCCTGCATGTACCCTTGCATTCTCTTTTTGCTCTCACTAACATATTTCTTGGGCAATCCATATAAAAACGCCTCCATATACACCTCAGCATAATCATTAATATCAATAGCCCGATACCCTGCCCCCCGAAGCAATGGAAATTCCGGGTCACTTTTAATATCGCACACCTCTCCCTTGTGTTTTTCAAAGTAGCCCTTGATATCCCGGCAAAGTGCGTAGTTGCTCCCTTTGGTTATTTTAATTCGGTAGTCACCGGAAGCGGCTGACTTATCGGAAGAGTTTTCTTGACTGACGAAATTATTGCGACTTTCTGAGCTGCCCGCGTTAGCAGCCAGTAAGACACGCAACCGCTCCACAGCCTCTTTACGTGCGCTTGTGGCCGCTAAGCTCTGCGCTTGCTCGTAGGCCGAGAGTGCGTCTTTATTGCGCTCCAAACGCTCTAACGCCCGGCCTTTATTGAAGTAGGCGTTGGCCTGAGCCTTTACATTATCGGTATGTTCGACAGCTTGATTGGAAACGGCTATTACATCGCTGAAGCGAGCTAATTGATACAACACCAAGGCATAGTTGTTGAGCACGCGGGTATTATCCGGCGTTAGCTTTAACGCTTGTTCGTAATAGTCTATAGCTTCCTCATACTTTTTAAGCTTATAAGATTGAACGCCCAATTCGTTATACTGCCGCCATGACGGGTTTTCTTCTACACTATTCTTAGGCTCTACTTGCGCATAGGCAGTAGTAAAATAGATAAGGGTTAGACCAATAACTACGGGTAAAATATTCGAGCATTTTATTTTCATTTTCTAACCACCATAATGAATCGTAAACAGTTCCAACGAGCGGTAACTTTTCGCCCTGAGCTACACTAAGGCTTTACGTGTTACCTCCTAGCATTAAGGTCATTGCCAGCCAACTATCTTAATATGGCTGTCTTATTTGTCGCCTCGCATCGAAAATAGACTATCTCAACACTTAAACACCCATCAGGAATGCTTCTTTTCTTTACAATGACTGTCTAGTTTGCGTGTTTAATTTGCGCGCCCTGTGCTCGGCATGAGCGTATTGCTATGCATTTTTGTCATGTTCTCCTGCATCAATTTCCTCGGCAACTGGCTTATAACCAGCTGGGTGGAGCACTACCTTGACTATAGATTCAACTTTGTCCCCCTTTAAAGGAACGCTTCCTTCGAATGTCATGAACCGACCTTCGTGTAATACAAGGGATGCCGTTCTATTTTTTCCATTTACTCTATATATTACTTTTGAAACGCAGTATTCATACCCAAAAAACGGTAACTGAGGCACATTTATTCCTTTAGAGTAATATGCCGATACAAGTCTCCCTGGGTGTTGGTGCTGAATTAGTGATACTGCTTCAATTTGTTTGGCAAAGATTGCAGCTTCTTCTTTTGGTAAGGCATTCATGGTTACCTCTAATAGCCGTTTTTCAGGCTCATTAAATTCACTTAAACCCCCACGCAATAATGCACCGATTTTTTTCAAACTATTCGTAAGCACGAGAATTCTCCATATGCATAAAGCTAAGGTAGCCTACGATACATATGGAGCTGATTTTTGTGCAAGAATAAAGCGAAGCGTAATGCACAAAAAACTGCGGAGCATACAGCGCCAGATTGACCCGCTGGCTAACCATTTACTCGCTTTACCAACTCAGTTTTAAACTGCTCGTAGAAAAACACTTTTGGACACCCACATTAACACTTGAATCCAGGGATTAACCACTGTACATTACAACAGCAAAAAGAAACTCAAGGAACGAGCCGTGCCCCGCCCAAGGAAGCAACAAATCTCCCTAGAAGCCACACCTTACTACCACTGCACCTCCCGCTGCGTACGCCGTGCATTCCTCTGTGGGCTTGATTCTCTAACAGGCAAAGATTACGAGTACCGCCGTCAATGGGTTGAAGACCGTATTCTATTCCTCGGTGAGGTATTCTGTATTGACGTATGCGCCTATGCCGTTATGAGTAACCACCACCATGTGGTGCTACACATCAATATGGCTGAAGCCCAAAGCCTGACGGACCTAGAAGTATGCGAACGCTGGCACAAGCTTTACAAGGGCACCCTCTTAACACAGAAATTTTTAAAGGGTGAGCTACTCGACGAAGCCCAATGGCTTGCCGTTAAAGAAAAACTGGACCACTGGCGCCTTGAGCTGGCCAATATCAGCCGCTGGATGTGGGCCTTAAACGAACCCATTGCCCGTATGGCCAACGCCGAAGATCAATGTACAGGACGCTTTTGGGAAAGTCGGTTTAAATCACAAGCGTTGCTCGATGAAAAAGCCTTAGCCGCCTGTATGGCCTATGTGGATTTGAACCCCATTCGAGCCAGAATGGCCAAGACACCAGAAAGCTCTGACCACACCTCAATAAAACGCCGTATTGAAAACCAAGAGACTAATAACCCACAACCGTTAAAGCTCGCCGAATTTGTGGGTAACCCAAGAGAACCCATGCCCCAAGGCCTACCCTTTCATCTACAAGATTACGTGCAGCTTGTAGATATTACCGGAAGGGCTATTCGTGAAGACAAGCGTGGCTTTATCAACAATAACTTACCCCCCATTCTAGAGCGCCTCAATATCTCCAGCCATGAATGGCTTGTACTGACCACCCAGTTTGAATCTAAATTCAAAAGTTTGGTTGGCTGTAAGGAGAAGCTAATGCTTGCAGCAAAGGCATTAGGGCTGCAAAGAAGACCGGCTTACGCCAATTGTGAAGCGATACTCCACTAACACTCCCAACCGATATTAAGCCCGCCCCACTTTCTCCCCAAGAGAGGATTAAACTCGTTCGAAATCTGGCTATTTTGGCCATTTTTCGCCTATATGTAGCACACAGGTAACGGGGACAAATAACAACGTACTAGCCTACAAACCCACTAACTATTCGGCTGTATTTTTACTTAATATGGCTGTCTTATTTGTCCCGACTATTTAACCCGCTATGCTGCACACAACCCCCATTTGATTTCACAAAAGGGGGGGGATTTGAGCCACCTATTAGTTAAATCGTGGATCTTTGAGATACATTTTTTGGTTTTGACCTTCATACGGAGGAAGGTATTCACGATCTTTATCATCACCAAGATAATGATATTCAGACGTCGAAAATACCACCTGAATCCCAAATTTCCTGCAGAGTTCCTTCAACTCTTTAAAGAAAGCATCTAAATCCTCGCTATCTATCTCGTGTTGCTTAGGAGTATCGAAGATCAAGAAAGGAAGGCTAACGCCATTCTTAGATAAAACAGATTCAAGCAACGCTGCGTGATAAGCAAGCAACACCCTAATTTTTGTGCTGCCCGACAAGCTCTGAATTGATTCACCATCAAAGATTGGCTCAAAATCATTGACATACTCAATGTCAAAACTTACATTCCTCGTTTGAAGAACAGATAGCCATTTGACCAACTTTTCAGTGAGTAGAAATCGGATTTTGACCAAGTCGGTTAACTTCTCATTATCTCTCCCAAAACTATTTACTTTCACTTGAGCTGCTTCTTGACTATTCAGTGCAGCGATATATCTTTTCTCATACTCTTCAATCTTAAGAGCGTCTGACAATCTGGATTTTGCTTCAAACAACTTCTTTTCCAATTCATTTAGCAATGCAATTGAAGGACTACTTCCAGATTTTCTAAGATCATCATTACGATTTTTAATTACGCTATCAATCTCTTTTTTAATAGATATCTTTGAGTTTAACAAAGACTCTCTCCTATCATTATCTAAGATTTTATTGCGTTTAAGATCTTTTATTTGATCCCTTAAGTACAACAAACTCTTTGCATATGCCTCATTAGACTTTGAGAATAAACCGCAGCCATTGTCAGAATTAGCGCATATTTCACCAAAATCCAAAAACTCTCTTCTAGCTTCTTCATTAAGATTTAGGGTGCTAATTTCATCGTCAATCTCTGCAACAATTAAATCTACACCAGCTAACTTCTGTTCTATTGATAGCATCTCCCGATCTATACCTCTAACCTGCTTGGACATACTACTAATCAAGAAATCAAACGACTGATCTACTTCGGAGTCGTCCATAGCATTATTTTTAGCAAGATCTAACTCAAAAGTTATTTTCTCGATAACATCGTTCAACTCTTTTACTGAACGAACCTCACCTGTAATACAATCTTTTACAATTGCTAATTCTAATTTTCGGTCTACAGTAACACCATCCCAATGCTCTAGGTCTCTTTCGGCTTTTAGCTTTGACTTTTTCTTATCAAAGGAATTTTTTTCAGGCAGCCTAAATAAAAACCTGACCATCTCTGAAAACTGGTCTTTTACAAATCGCTTATCAGTCGCATAAATGCTTGTATAGCCACTATTTTGATCCGCGTAATAAAATGGAATTATTGTTGATAGATATATTGGTGTTTGGGACTTAGAATTAGTTACCAAATTTCTATTCTTGAAACCAAGAAGTGTGAATAGATAGTCAGACACTTGGCCTTCTGAATATAACTCATGCTTCAATTCTGAATCGTCAATTCGTTCGACAATACTGATATAAAATTCTTTTGAATACGTGCGCTCTAAAGACACCAACTTTCCATCTGACTCTAGAGTTAGCTTTGCTTTAGAGCAGTTCTCATAAATGTCTTTTCTAAACTTGGTGCTTAACCCCAAACAATGGATTATACTCTGCAGCAGAGGCGATTTACCCGTACCATTCTGGCCAAAGAATTGAGTTATGTGTTCAGAGAAAACAATCTCACCCGAGCTCCAACCGTCTTTCCCTTTAGGAAAAACTTGGATACTTTTTAGATTCATATCAGCTTCGCCTCGTATTGCGCATCCTTATGTAGAATAGCAAATGCATCTTTTACTTCTAGCAAATTACTGGCTAATTCACTATTTTTTGAGAGTACACTTTTTAGCAACTTTTGACCTTTCTTTGTCACGGCTAATCGGCTGTCTTTATTTCGAATTTCAATAAATCCGCTTAGCTCTAGAAAACTAACAGACTTAACTGTTCTAATTCGCAAAAGGGCTGACCAACCTAAGTGCCTAGCGCTACCTTTAAACCCCGTAAAAACCGACTCAATAGTCTCGCCAACCAATTGCCCTAATTCACTGACAATAGGTTTTCTCTGTCCAGAAGCCATAATCAGTACAATTAAGCTAATTAAAGGGAGCTGAAACAGCGATTCGTTGTCTAAAAAACGTGCCCCACCCTCTGTATCAGAGGGTAAGATAATACCACTCTCTCTTTTCTCAACCTCGATAAAAAAATTTTCAAAAGTCATGATTTCAACTTAACTATTTGTGAAAAAAAAGCGCCTAACACTTGATCTTTGTTTAGATCAAAAAGTATTTTCTCTTTCTCTAATTCTATCATCGACAATTTAACGGCTTTTCTTAAATCCATTAATTTTAACTTATGGTCTATAGTTATTATTTTGTTTAGTTCTATTTCTACAATCCCCGCAATGCCTTCAACGTCTAAGAAATCCAGACAACTTTCTCGAACCCAAACATCCCATTCAATTTTGCATTGCGAACAATATGTAATCGAATCTTGGGAAACACCCGCAGATTCTAGAGTTCTTTGAATTATGGAAGCGTTACGTATCGCCTTCGCATCTCCACCGCTCTTTAAAGCCAAATAAGCATCGCGTGAAATTGCTAACACATTTAGCAAATCGGTAATTCCAATCGATGTTTTCTCTTCAATTTCTTTGTACGAAAACTCTTTTAATGGTCCCTTAGACTTTCTAAACACCAAATCTTCTAACTTTATAATGATTTCTCTGGCTTCTATATAACGTAAATCGATCTCACTATACTCGTAGATTCTTGAGTGCGCTTCGCTGTGGTAAGTACTATTTCCAAGTTTCAGGTAAGGAACGTCCTCCTGAATATGCAGCTTATTAAAGTGCTCAATAATCTCTTTCTGAGTGAATTCGCTGCCATCACCCGAAAATGCTCCGTTATATTTACTAAACAATAGCTGAACCCATTTATTATCAACCTCTCCTTTGTCAAGGCTTGCTCTTAACTCTTCGACCTTCTTATCGACAACAATATTCGTTTGAAAAACCACAGAATTGCATTCTTTACCAAACTGTATGACATGCTGTAGCAGTTTACCAGCGAAGCTGTCATGCAGATTTTTTGTAGTTAAAGATCCTCCTTTCTGCGTGTTAATTCCAAATAGTTTATTGAGTCCAAAAGGTTCTCGAATATCCTCTTGGGTCTTAACCTGAATAAAGTCATATGTTGATTCACTATTTAGCTTCCGTTGAACAACAATGTCATCGTGAAATTCGCAATACACTTTCTGCACTTCATCCTCATTGAGGATCTCTAGGCAGGCAATTACACCTGACTTTATTTGGCAGTCAAATCTTTCTAAAGCGGTACGACCGCCTTGCTCTCTAGGGCGAAGATTATGAAACATAAAATTGCAACTTGATTGTTTTACGCTTAAAAGTGAAATACCACATGGTTTCTAATGAAGCGTGTAAGATATTGCCAAGAAATAGCAACTGTATCAACGACACTAATTAATCCACACAATCCTATTTTTACAGCACAACTGCCACTAACTTGTAACGCCGCAATTACCGGCCGGAACGTAGTTGTTTGTTTTGTGCCAGCGTAGCTGAAAAGCACAAAACAAACAACGCAGTGGAGGTCCAGCCAGCTTGCTGGCGAGGGTAGATTGCCTTGTTAGAAATTTTTACCATATTTTCGCACCGTAACCTGAAAGTACACCGACAACCATACACACAAGACCTATAGAAAGAGTGATCACTTGCGCCCAAAATAAACGCCATGTAATTCGCCCCAACAAACTAGACTTATGTTTATATAGCCCGGACTGCTCTGTTTCTGCTTTATCATCACTTCGAATTTTACTGGCCGTATACCGAAAATCAAACAGCCGAGATACTATTGCAGCACAGCTCACCAAAACACAAACGGAGAGTGACATAAGCGACACCAAGAAAATATTTTTTGGGCATCCGGTAAGAACGAACTCTTTATCACGCAAAATTGAAATAGAAAAAGCTAAACCACCTACTGCCAGACCAAAGAACATATTTAAAGTAAAGGTAAGCTGACTAATTGCGTATCCCTGCCACCGTATAAATCTATCGCTCATATCTTTGACCTCGGTGATTTCTAACGCCGCCAGAAACTGCCGTAGCAAGATGGCTGCTTTTTTGCGTGTTTTTGCAAAAAAGAAGACAGCTTGCGGAGGTCAGATTTGCTGGCCTTGTTAACTGTGATTGGCTGCACTGAGCTTACCATGAATTATAAATATCCATTCGATTGCTGTGTGCTCATTTACTATCCATGGTCCATAGTTGGAGTCATACGATATTAGTTTCTCTCTCATTGTCTCTTCGCCAAGGTTCATATCAAGTAGTTCATTCAGTGCTACTAGAATATCGTTAATGCCTTCCGGCTGCTCTTCTATGAAAGCCTCCAAAGCTCCTACTGGAGTTCTATAATCGTCACGAAAATCCTGATGAAAATAACATCCAAAGAATTGCTCCAAATTTTCCTGATTACTCATATTTATGATTTACAGTTAACAGTTGAATATGCGTCCCCAAGACACATATATCCCAATAGTACGTCACAACCACGTATATTCCCAACCGGTATACGCGAACCTCTCCCTAAGTACCCATCTTTGCTAGTAAAAGCACCGATCTGCCTACCCCAGCCGAAATAGTCGGCCTTTAGGGCCGATATACACAGGGAATGGGCAATACCTGTAACCCTTTGAATGTATTAGCTTTATTGCAATAGTCGGCGGTTATGGTTCACCTCTTCGGCTCGCTAGAGTAAAACGTGGCGCCAGCCATTATGGGTAGCGCCTAAGCCATAAAATCGGTACCCCAGCACGCCGGAGAGCCAGCAAAGGCCGTTTCATGTGCTAGATCAAATCACAGCAAACTCTTCGAGGGTATTGTCTAGCGATACTAAACAATGCACCGCTGTGGCACCGAAATACATGCATATGCCAATCGCCGACCTGTTGCGCCCCCGGCTTCATAAAATTCATCATTCCTTTGCTGTTCCTGCTGCCGCTAGGTTGCTGCGTCGCGTTCCATTTGGGCTTAAGAAATCTTTGATTCAAAAAGCGTTAAACGCCGTTTTTGTTGAAGCCATTGAGGACGGCGATTTTGATTTTCTGGCCGAGAAAATAGTCGCGCTGCATATTATTGATTTGGATGAATATGTGTACATTAGCTTTGACGGCGAACTCAAGATCTTGCCTAAAGCTGCCACAGCACAATTACGCATTAGCGGTAAACTAAACGACTTTGTTACGCTTGCGCTGCGAAAGGAAGACCCAGACACCCTGTTTTTTCAGCGCCGCATTACTATTGAAGGTGATACGGAAATGGGGCTTGCCGTTAAAAATATAGTAGACGCCGTTGATATGGAAGAGCTTCCACGCAGTATGCGTAACGGCCTCGCCGTCGCCAATCACATTTATCGCTTGCCTAACTCAGGGGGAATTCGCTAACTATGGAGCTTGTGTGTCCCGCTGGCAGTTTACCTGCCTTTAAAGCCGCCGTAGAAGAAGGTGCCGATGCCATTTATGTTGGCTTTAAAGACGATACCAACGCGCGCCATTTTACCGGCCTAAACTTTAACGATAGGCAGGCACAAAAGGCTCTGTCGCTAGCACGCAGTAACGGCGTAAAACTTTACGTAGCCATTAACACCTACCCGCAACCGGCTGGCTGGCAACGCTGGCAATCTGCCGTGGATAACGCGGTTGCCTTGGGTGCAGACGCCATTATTATCGCCGATATGGGCTTAATGGATTACGCCCGCAATAAATACCCACAACAAACCCTGCACCTGTCGGTTCAAGGGTCTTCAACGAATGTTGAGTCACTGAGATTTTATAAAACCGAATTCGATATTGCCCGTGCCGTACTGCCCCGCGTTTTATCCATTAAACAAGTTGAGCAGCTGTGCATAAACAGCCCGGTAGACTTGGAAGTATTTGGCTTCGGCAGCCTGTGCATTATGGTTGAGGGGCGCTGCGTACTTTCAAGCTATATTACCGGCGAATCCCCCAACACCTGTGGTGTTTGCTCCCCCGCAAAATCTGTGCGCTGGGAAGAAGTTGGCGACGTTCGCCGCTCTAGGTTAAACAATGTGCTAATAGACCAATACCAGCCCGACGAACACGCCAGCTACCCAACCCTGTGTAAGGGTCGCTTTAACGTTGAGGGCAACCTCTATCACGCGCTAGAACAGCCCACCAGCCTCAGCACCCTAGCGCTCATTCCCCAGCTGTCGGAAATGGGCATTAAGGCCATTAAACTTGAAGGTCGCCAACGCAGCCCGGCTTATGTGGAACAGGTTGTACGCGTTTGGCGCGATGCACTGGATTCTTACAAACAGAAGGGCTCTGCATTTACCGTGGCATCACAGTGGGTAGAGCAGCTCGACAAAGTATCCGAGGGTTCCCAAACCAGCCTCGGCCCCTACTCCAGGCCATGGCAATAAGATGAATTGTTTACTATGAAGCTATCCTTAGGCCCCATACTCTATTACTGGCCCAAACAAAAAGTGTTCGACTTCTACTCCGCAATTGCACAGAGCCCAGTCGATATTGTTTACCTAGGCGAGGCCGTTTGCTCTAAACGCAAAGAGCTGAGCAATAGCGACTGGCTAGACATTGCCGCGCAACTTTCCCAAGCAGGCAAAGAGGTGGTACTCACCACCCTTGCCCTCATTACCGCACGCTCAGAAGTGCAAACCTTAAAAAAAATATGTGCCCAACGCCAACTACTTGTAGAAGCGAACGATATGGCCGCTGTTAGCTTACTCGCCGAAAACAAGCTGCCTTTTGTGTGTGGTACAAGCATCAACCTTTACAACAGACAAAGCCTTTCACTGATGCAACGCAAAGGTATGAAGCGCTGGGTAATGCCGGTGGAACTGAGCGCAGAAACACTAACGCAAATGCTCTTCGAGGTAGAAGAACAAGGCATGAGCGAAACACTGGAAACAGAGGTGTTCAGCTTTGGCAAAATACCCTTAGCTTATTCTGCGCGCTGCTTTACCGCCCGTGCCGAAAATCGCCCCAAGGACAAATGCCAACTCGCGTGCCTCGAATACCCCGAGGGTATCCAGCTCCAGTCTCAGGAGACCTTGCAGCTATTCACAATTAATGGGGTTCAAACCCAGTCCGCCTCGCGCTATAACCTGTTAGCCGAATGGCAACGAATGCAGTCAATAGGCGTAGACATTATGCGTATTAGCCCACAGGGAGAAGAGACGGTAAAGGTCATTGAAAGCTTTTTTCACACGGTTAATGGTACCAACAATCAAACCGTACCACTATTGGACCTTGCGCTTCACGAAAGTGATTGCAACGGTTATTGGTATGGCCAACCGGGCATGTACTGTCAGCCACCGTCGATGTAGCCACTCTTAACACCCATAATCCGATCCAGATCAAATTATTCCCTGTATGCCAAGCCGGGGCGCTATATAATTTTGCTATATAACGCCAACTAGCGCTAACTCGCCTAAGGCATAAATATTCGAAATACCCCACGCCAAAATATGAGCTTATGAAACTACTCGATTTACCCTTAAAACAGATCGCTTGCGCCATTCCGGGGGCGTCGAAGGTCTTTTACTATTACCAAATTGACCTATGCACAATGGGTGAACTCTCGCTCTCGGAAGCCATTACGGCCAATCGCTTGAACAACCACGAAGTAATAGCCGCATTACAAAAATTAAGAGAACCCAGCTGGGAAAACAAAAACTGGCACGACGCGCCATCATCCGAATTGATTAACTATATTCTCGACCGCTATCACCTTGGCCATCGTCAACAACTACCTGAATTAATTCGCTTAGCAAAATGCCTGGAAGCTTCACACAGTAGCAATAAGGCCTGCCCAATAGGCATAACCCAAATGCTCCGTAATTTGGAAGAAGATCTAGAGCAACATATGATCAATGAGGAGCTCGATCTATTTCCGCTGCTTACAGCGGGCGATCAAACACAATTGAATTCGCGGCTATCCGCTCTGCAGTTCAAACATGGTGAACATGACGTTGCCATTAATAAATTATTAAGCCTCACCAATAATTTACAGTGTCCGGAAGAGGCCTGTACCAACTGGAAAACACTGTACTTCGAGCTCTATCGCTTTATCACGGAGCTTAAAGAGCACATACACTTGGAAGACGATATTTTATTCGGCCAGCCATTTAAAGCCTAACCGCCCGCCTCCCCTTACCGCTACAACTTTGCCTCTATAAATAACACCCCATAATAGATAAGGCCCGCATTAAGCGGGCCTTGAAATTAAACCATAATCGACGTTACTACCTAGGCAGCAGCAAACGATACAGTTGCCTCTTGAAAAAACGATTTAATCAGGGCCTTATCCCGTTTGATACTTTCCAAATCTAAAACGGCACGATTCTTTAGTGATTCCCCCTTCTTGAGTGGCTTTTTTGATGTGCCGATATTTCTCACCTGATTCCACACAAGCTCGTCTGGGTTTAAATCCGGTGCGTACGGTGGTAGAAACACCATTTCAATTTTTCCTTCAAGTGTTTCAATATAGTCCGTGACCTTATTTGATTTATGTACGGGATGCCCATCAACGATAAGTATGACGGGGTGGTTACGGCCTTTTTGGAAACTTTTTAAGCATTCAATACATTTATCCGCATTAAATTTTCCGTCAAAAACGTGATACCAAAAGCCCCCCTTATTTGATAACGCTGAGATCGCATTAATGGCCTGTCTTTGACCGCTTGTTCTGACGACAGGTGTCTTTCCTTTTTCACCCCAGGTACGCTGTAAAGGATCATCAGAACGAATAGTGGCTTCATCCAACCAAAATATCTCAGCCCCTTTCTTTTTAGCGTATGCCCTAACTTTAGGGTAGACGTCGTCAACCCATTCTTGCACCGCTTTCTCGTCCCGCTCATAAGCTCTACGTAGCGGTTTTTGTGGCGTCAAGCCCAAGCGATGCAGAATTTTACCGACACCGGAAATGCTTAGGGTAACGCCAAACCGTTCAAGAATTAAATCAGCAACAATTTGGCGTGTCCACAAACCAAAATCAAACCCATGCTGCCTAGGATCTCCGCCGATTATCCACCTCTTTATTTCTTGCTCTTCAAGATCGGATAGTGTTCGATTGCGTCCAGTGCGCGCCTTGGGAGCCAGAGCTTCAATTCCTTTTTCACGCGCTAAACGCAACCAAGTGAAAATTGTTCGGCTTCCAAGACCAAAACTGCGTGTCACTTCGGCCGCACTTTCACCATCATGCACTCGCTGCACGGCTATCTTGCGAACTAAATGCTGCTCTTCTGTACTAAGTTTTCTTGCGTCATTTTTCATGACTTCAATTATACAGGTTTCAAATGAAATGTATTGTTTTTTAGTGGCCCGCTAGTATGTAACCTATGGGTTGTAGAACTCGCCATCTTTACGTAAGTAAAACCACCAGTTTACAAACACGCAAACGGCATAGAAGGCTGCGAATCCAAACAGCGCCACTTCTGGTGTTGTCGCCTTAATTTGCTCACCCAGCACTTTGGGAATATAGAAAGCGCCGTAAGCGGCCACCGCTGAAGTCCAACCCAATACGGGGCCAGCTTGTTCTTTTGGAAAGACCATGGCAATGGTGCGAAAGGTAGACCCGTTGCCAATACCGGTAGCCGCAAACAGCACCAGAAATAGCACAAAAAAGCCCACAAAGTATTCTTCCGGTGTGGCAGAGCCATAAGCGGCTTTCATGTAGTATGCCACCCCTATAGAACTGGCCACCATAACGACAGAGCAAATCTGGGTAACCAGTGCACCGCCAACTTTATCGGAAATCCAACCCCCTACTGGGCGAATAAGCGCACCAATAAACGGCCCCATCCACGCATACATTAACGCACTAGGCCCGTTGGCGTTGGTAATGTCGTGGGTCATAACCCCGTCTACCATCACATGCTGATAGCCAAATATAACTTTAATGGCCAGCGGGAAAGACGCCGAAAAGCCAATAAACGAACCGAAGGTCATGGTATAAATAACACTCATTACCCAGGTGTGTTTGTTATTAAATATTTGGTATTGGCGAGACAGTGTAGATTTAATTTGGCCGGGGATTTGTTTCAGTAAGAACACTGTGGAAGCAATGACTAAAACCAAAACAATTTCTTTTGGTACACCAAAACCTGAACCATTCGCCGATTCAGGTAGCAACAACCACAAACCAAACGCCGCCGTTAGAAAGCCCACCAGCAGCATACCGCTTAGCAAACCAAAACTAAGAACGGCATTGGGAATATCGGGCGACACCTCTTTTGTGCGTAGGTTGTTCATTCCAAACCAGCCAGCAAACGCCAGCGGAACAAGGAAGAGCAGCCAAATAAAACCTGCGTTCTGAATCCAGGTTTCAGACCCAGCCGGAATTTTACCGATTAATGTCCCGGAGGTATTTTGCAGTACCATAGAATCGCCGCCCAGCGCACCAAAGAGACCGAAGGTCATCGCTAGTGGAACCAGGATCTGCATGGTAGTCACGCCAAAATTACCCAAACCAGCATTCAAACCTAAGGCAAGACCTTGCTGCTTTTTGGGAAAGAAGAAGCTGATATTCGACATTGAAGATGCAAAATTACCGCCACCAAAACCAGAAAGTAAAGCGAGCAACTGAAAAACCCAAAGCGGTGTACTCGCATCGCGCAGCGCTAAACCCGCACCTACGGCCGGTATAATTAACAATGTTGTGGTAAAGAATATGGTATTGCGGCCACCGGCCATTCGAATAAAGAAACTACTGGGAATCCGTAGCGTTGCACCGGTTAAACCGGCAATAGCCATAAGCGTAAACAATTCAGATTTGGCAAACGGGAAGCCAAGGTTCAGCATTTGTACGGTAATAATGCCCCAGTAAAGCCAAACAGCAAAGCCGCACAACAAGCTTGGTATCGAGATCCACAGGTTACGCGTAGCTATTTTTTTACCCGTTGATTCCCAAAATTCAGCATTTTCCGGGTCCCATTTATGGATATCGGCACCCTTTATTTTTGTTCCCGGTTTTTCTGGCGAGGAGCCGGGTGCTCCATCTGATGCTTCGTGAGCCATTGTATGTCTCCCATACCGCTTAATCGGCGAATAAAAATGTGCCGGTACACTATGAAAAAAACGCCACAGGCAAACAACCGTCAGCAAGGGGTAGTAATAATTTTTTGTTTTCTATAAAGGAGCTACTCCCTAATGGGTACAGGTACTTACAACCATGGGCTTACGCAAGACCGGCGGGCGCTTGCTAGTGGTAGAAGCACCGACCAATGCCACAAAAGCACTGCGATAGAAGATGATTTAAATCAAATTACCCCTGCCATAGCCATACCGAGCCAGCGTCGCTATACGCCGTACAGAAAAACCTTTTAATTAGTAATAACAGGGCCCTGTGTATTTTCGTTATACTCCACTACTGCCACGCTATACGATAAAAATAAGGCTAAACACATGTCTGAAACTACTGCCACAGTGCTCCTCGTAGACGATCATCCCCTGCTACGCAAGGGACTTATGCAATTGATTGAATTTGAGGATGAACTCGAGGTAATCGGCGAAGCCAGCAACGGCAAAGACGCCATTCAAATTGCCTGCAATACCGACCCAGATCTTATTGTGTTAGATTTAAACATGCAGGGTATGGAC
Source organism: Teredinibacter franksiae (assembly GCF_014218805.1). Classification (NCBI taxonomy): domain Bacteria; kingdom Pseudomonadati; phylum Pseudomonadota; class Gammaproteobacteria; order Cellvibrionales; family Cellvibrionaceae; genus Teredinibacter; species Teredinibacter franksiae. The sequence goes on from NZ_JACJUV010000001.1 coordinate 1,676,658, forward strand.
GGTTTAGAAACACTACGCGCGTTGCGCGAAGCCGAGGTAAGCTCTCGTATTATAATGCTGACCGTATCAGACAACGACGAAGACGTTGTAAGTGCCATTACCCACGGTGCCGATGGTTACTTGCTAAAAGATATGGACCCAGAACAAATTCTAGAAAACTTAAAGGAAGCCGCCCTGGGTAAAATGGTGATAAGCCAAAAACTTACTCATATTCTGGCCGGTGCCATTCGTGGAGAAGGCAGTGATCGCCCCAACCTATTGGCAAAGCTTACTAGCCGCGAACACGAAATATTAAAATACATTGCCAAGGGCCTGAGCAATAAACTCATTGCCCGCGAACTGGATATTTCCGACGGAACCGTAAAGGTTCACGTAAAACATATTCTGAAAAAGCTTAACTTGCGGTCGCGCGTAGAAGCGGCGGTTTGGATGGTTAACCAAAGGTGATACGTAAAGGCACGAGCGGTAAAACCTTATTGCCGCATTAAATTAGAAATATACTTAGAAAGCCAACCGGCCTTTCACTGCGCGGCGCTACCTTGCACTAATGCAAGCCCGCGCCCGCAGAGTTTAAAAGCAATGAATAAAGGTGTGCTGAAATGAGCTGTTGTGATGCCCCCGGCCTGTTACCTCTGGAGCAGGCGCTTAAACTCTTAAATAATGCCGTTAGCGCAACAACCAAAACAGAAACAGTGGGTCTTGAAAAAGCTTTAGACCGCGTACTGGCTGTCGAAGTACGTTCACCGCACAATATTCCCAATTATGATAATTCAGCCATGGACGGATATGCTTTTAATAGCGTAACCCACGATGCTAGCCAACCTCTAACCATGATAGGTAAATCCTTTGCGGGCGCAGCCTTCGAGGGCAGCGTTAAAGCAGGGGAATGCATTCGTATTATGACCGGTGCCAAACTGCCGGCCGACTGTGACTGTGTGGTCATGCAGGAAAACACCCAGGTAACCGAAAACCACCTCACTGTTACCCAAAAAGTTACCGCAGGAGAAAATGTTCGCCTAGCCGGTAATGACGTAACACTGAACAGCCTTGTACTGGATAAAGGCAAACGTATTGACGCAATCGATATTGGCATGCTGGCCTCACTGGGCATTGCAAGGGTTGAAGTATTCAACAAAATTCGTGTTGCACTTTTTTCTACCGGCGACGAAATAACACCGCTGGGCGCGCCATTAAAAGACGGTTTTATTTACGACAGTAACCGTTACTTAATTACGGCCGCACTCACGCGCCTGAACGTCGACATTAAGGACTATGGTGTATTAGCCGACAACCCCGACCTTATTGAAAAAACCTTTATCGACGCATCAAATACCTGTGATGCCATTATTTCTTCTGGCGGTGTATCTGTAGGCGAAGCTGACTTTACCCGTGACATTCTGCATAAGCTCGGCGATATCACATTCTACAAACTGGCGATGAAACCCGGCAAACCCTTCGCTTTCGGCACGCTTAACACCGGCGAAAATACAGCGCATTTTTTTGGTTTACCCGGCAACCCCGTTTCTGCCGCCGTTACCCTTCACCAACTCGCGATTCCAGCGCTATCGGCAATGGCGGGCGAACAGGGCGTAGAGCCACTGATGGTGAAACTCCCCACCATAAACGCCTTAAAAAAACGTTCTGGTCGCGCCGACTTTCAACGCGGACGTATATTCCGCTCAGCCAATGGCAGTGTGTGTGTTGAATCTACCGGCGCACAAAGCTCCGGCGCTTTATCCTCCATGGTTGCAGCAAACTGCTACATCAAGCTGGAGCAAGAACGCGGCAATGTTGAGAGCGGCGAGTTAGTCGATGTGCTGCCGTTTGATCGGTATTTTTCCTAGGGTCTTTTTAGCCTATTTTACCTTCTGGCCTCAAGCATCGCCTTGCTTGGCCTAGCCCTATCGAAAGCTACAGCACCTGAATTCACTAGCGTCTGAATTCACCAGCATGTGATAACACCGCAATACCCTAGCTGTAGCAAACTGCGACACACCACACAAAACACGGCTCTGCGCCTACTAAAGCCTTACGCTCTACGCGAAAATCCACGGCTCTTTTGTACAGGGACTAAAAAATGAAAAACGTATGGATACTGGTACTCGTTTTCGGGCTTGTTTCGGCGTGCGATAACAACGATGTGGATATTAGCGGTATGGATACCAGCCCGCCACCTTCTGGGGTCACCCATCACGTCTGCGCTTTCGACTCAGAGGCCGATGACGACACAATTCACCCGCGCCTCGATATTAATACTGCCGAAGATACAATTTTGATTGAAAGTATGAGTGCGGCTCCAGAAGATATCGATTACACGAAGCTGGCTGAAGAAGACCAAATGCTTGCCGCCTTCGCGGTGACCACATTCGCTATGCCAACATTTGCAGATGCATTTTCCACGCTATTATCCACGCTTATCTGTAATCGCGAGCACTTCGATTTAAACCGGTGCAACTGGGATTTATCCGATTCTTTCTTTTTCGAATACCCTCTACAGGTGCAAACCGAATTTCATCCACCCAAGGGTTTTACCTCTACCATAATGTCGCAACCGAATGAGGGCGAAGATTGGCAAACCGTAATGGTGGCGGAAGGATTTCTTGACGATTTAGGCAATGGCAAGCACCGCTATTACGAAAACGGCGTACAAGCCGTTACTCGCACTTTTTCCCGTACTAGCAACGGCACCGAAACGATCAGCTACGCCTCGGTAGACTCCAACTGGACAGCAACAGAAGATGCCAGCTGTAACGGCTCGTTGAAGCTTGAACAAACAAAAGATACCGAGCAGGTTACACTCGACGCACAATGGGTATTCTCAGGGAAAACATCTTCTGGCAAACTTGTTTTTGTCGATTCCTCTTGGGATGCGCCTTTCAAGCTTACTTGGTAATTTACTTAGCCTGGCTAAACAAATACATCAGCAGAAAAAACGTGAAAAACCAAAAGCCAGAGAGCAGTTTCCAGAACATGAGGCTGCTCGCCTGCTTTTCTTCCACCGGATCAATTTTAAGAAAACCAGGGTTCGGCTGGCTAAGGTCTTTTATGAGCGAGGCAATAGAGCCGTAGCGCTCTTCCAAATCAAACGCCACGCCTTTTTTCATAGCGCCGTCGAACCAAAGTGGAATAACAGGATTAAAACGTGACGCTTCACGATAGCGCAGGCGATCGTAGTCAAACGCGGTACGGCACTCTTCCACTTCACTACCGTAAGGTAGGTTGCCGGTAAAGATTTCGTAGGTAATGGTGGCCAACGCATAAACGTCACCTTTTATGCCAGGGTTTCGGCCCATTAAATACAGAGGGTCCGAATAGCTGGCGGTGCCCAGAGCGCCCAAATGCTCCAGCGGCCTTTGCAGCTCGGCAAGCCCGGCCACATAGACTGAGCCAAAATCCACAATCACGGCTTTTTCATCTTTCGTTATCAGTACGTTGGCCGGACGTAGATCCTGATGAATTGCTTCGTTCTGGTGAAAAGCCTGCAGCCCCAAAGCAATTTGTTTAACAATGGCAATGGCGCGCTTTGGGCTCGGCGGCTGATTTTCTTCAATCCATGTATCTAGCCCACGGCCATCCACATACTCCATTAAATAGTACAGGCACGATTTTTTACGTTTGGTCTTAATGACCTTTACAACGTAATCATTATCAATACGGCTGCCAATCCACTCTTCTTGAATAAAACGGTCGATGTAGCTGATGTCGTCTTCATAGTTGCGCGAAGGCGTTTTCATCGCGTAAGTGGCCCCGGTTTCTTTGTCTTCAACTAGGTACAACTGGCTTCTGGCGGAGGCAAACAAAATCTCTTTAACTTCAAATCCATCAATTTTCATTCCTACCGACATTTCGGGTGGAAATGGTAAACGGGTTAATTTGATGCTGTAGTCGTCTAGGCTTTCTTCCGGGAGCGTTTCGATTTTAGCAACCAGCGCGCTAATGTTATCGTCGCTGCCTTTTTCGTATGCGCTGTCTTTTATTTTTTCGGCAATGGCTTCTGCACTGCCTTCGCCAGCGAGTAATACGCGAAGGTCTTCCATTGTAAGAAAATCATGGACACCGTCGCTGGTCAGCAGCAGACGATCACCTTCAGCAACAGGCTGGCGACCATAGTCGATATTTAAACGGCTATCCATGCCCACTGCGCGAGCCAGTATGGCGTGATTGCGCTCGATAAAGGCCGTGTGGTCCTGGGTTAATTGATTTATCTGCCACTCACCACTTTCCGTTTTCTGCAGGTGGTAAATACGGCTGTCACCTACATGAAAAAAATGCGCCGTTCGGCTTTTGATAATTGCAGCACTAAACGTGCACAGGTAACCCTTACCCTCGGTGACAAACTCGTGGCTTTTGCGATACAAATGTAGGTTGAGGGTGGTCAGAATTTTTTCCCCGGCATGGCCTACCGACCAGGTCTCCGGGGTTTTGTAATAGTCCTCGATAAAACGTGCAACGGCTGTGCGGCTGGCCTCCTGACCCGCTTCCGCAGAGGATACACCGTCAGCGACAACTAGCGCCACGCCTTTATTTTGCAACAAAAAATCTTCGGCTGGATGCAACGCGCCAGCACTGTCCTCATTTAACGATTTACGGCCCGCCACACATTGGTAGGCCGTCTCTATTTTTAAAGTTGCACTCATATTTGGGTTATTCCAAAATCTGATAGGCGCTAGCCAACATCAATCATTTGTACTGTGCCGTCTGGCATCACTTCGGAGATCTGACCTTTGGGTTCGTCTAGCATCATGGCGATAAAAAATACAACCAGAGCCGAACAACCAATCACAATAAAGAATGTACTGTAATCCACAAAGCTAAGAACGGTTAAGTAGGTTACCGCGCCCACATTACCGTAGGCTCCCGCCATACCGGCAATTTGCCCTGTCATTCGACGCTTGATCAACGGCACTATCGCAAACACCGCACCTTCACCGGCCTGCACAAAGAAGGAACAACACATTGTGGCAATAACGGCCATAGGTATCCACCACGTGGAGGTGATTTGACCCAGTACAAAATAGCCCGCAGCCAAACCGCCAATCAAAACCATTAATGCTTTTCGTCGACCAACTTTGTCCGACAACCAGCCACCCGTTGGCCGTGCCACCAAATTCATAAAGGCAAACCCGGAGCCAAGTAAGCCAGCCGTTACGGGGTCTAAGCCCGAAAAGGTTTCGAGAAAAAACAACGGTAACATAGACACAACAGCCAACTCAGAGCCAAAAGTAACGAAGTAGGCCCAGTCTAATATTGCTACCTGCTTAAATTTAAATTTGTCGTGCTCCTGTACGCCGTGGGTTAGGCTCTCTTTGTTAACCTTCCAGATTTGTGAAATCTGAAATATCATCAGTAGAACAAGCACACCCCAAATAATGTACATGGCATTTTCGGTCAATAGCCCCACACCGGTGGGTGACAATTTCCAGGCCAGTACAGCAAGCGCCAAATACATGGGGATATTCATCAGCAAGTACAGGTAAAAATCACCCCAGCTGGTTACCTCCAGCCCTCCCGACCTTTTCGGTTTGAAATAAGTAGAACCCTTGGGGGTATTGCGTGCAACCATATAATAGAACACGCCATAGATACCCGCGATAATACCGGTAGTCGCTATCGCGTAACGCCAACCGTTTTCGCCGCCGTAAATAAGTGCAAGCGTTGGTAGGCTCATGGCTGCAGCGGCAGACCCAAAATTACCCCAGCCTCCGTAGATCCCCTCGGCTACACCCACACTTTTATGCGGAAACCACTCGCCAACCATTCGAATACCAATAACAAAACCCGCCCCTACAAAACCCATTAGGAAACGCAGTAACGCTAGCTGTTCGTAGGTCTGGGCAAAGGCAAAGGCCACACATATAAACGACGATATCACCAACAACACACTGTAAACCCTTCTTGGGCCGAATTTATCTACCAAAATTCCAATAACAATGCGTGCCGGAATCGTGAGCGCAACGTTAAGAATCATTAGCGCTTTTACTTGCTGTGAGGTCATGCCGAAGGCTTCTTTCATAAACACCAGCATCGGCGCATGATTAAACCAAACAACAAAGGTAAGGAAAAACGCAAACCACGTGACATGGAGCGTTTTTATTTTTGGATCAGAAAAATCCAATAAATTAATTTTCGCATCAGCAGACATAGCTGCCTCCGTACATATAGAAAGGTGTGCAGCGAGTTTGGCGCCCACAGGCTGGGCTTCGTTTGACCTGTATCAACCACCCTTAAGGGTATCATTCCCCAGAACTAGGGCTTTAATATTCACCTACCTCTACAAGATTTCTTGAAACCGAATACAGCCCCGACAACGCCACACGCCCTACCCACAAAGGAGTACAAGAAACCGCTACCACCTACTCCGACTAACTTCTAAGTGGCATAACACAGCCCGGCGTACAACGATTTGTTACATTGCCACCAGCAACTTTGGTTAATTGAGAAAAATGAAAAATAATTTACTTTTCCGTGGTTCCAGCCGCGCCTTAACCTTAGCCACCATTGCCTTCGGTGCTAACTTTTCGGTATGGGTACTTTATGCTGTGCTCGCCTTGGAATTACAACATCGCCTTTCGCTTACCGCGCTGGATCTTGGCCTGCTGTTCGCAGCCCCCATGCTCACAGGCGCCCTGTTGCGCATACCGGCAGGCTTCTTAGCCGACCGCTTTAACCCCAAATACCTCTACGGCGCGCAAATGCTAATTGTAGTGCCTTCGCTTTTAGCACTGCCGTACATGTCGTCGCTAGTGGATCACATGTTGCTGGGTTTATGGATTGGTATCAGCGGCACATCCTTCACCTTTGGCATCAGTTATGTCACCGACTGGTTTGAACGCAACCAGCAAGGTACCGCCATGGGCATATTCGGCGCGGGTAACGCCGGCGCCGCCATTACCTTGGCAGCAGCACCCTATATTGTTGACAAATGGGGTTGGGAAAATATTGGCCCTATCTATGCGGTTGGGCTGCTAATGGTTGCCTTGGTGTTTCTCTGGCTTGCACCCAGCCGCCCACGGCAGGCGGAAAACGCCCGCTTCGAAAAAATAAGCATAAGCCTGAAGGAAATTGTTGGCACACTGCAAATTTGGCGCTTTAGCCTCTACTACTACTTTGTGTTTGGCAGTTTTCTCGCCTTAATTTTATGGCTACCGCAGTACTACGTAAATGCGTACAACCTGTCAATAAAACAGGCCATGGCGTTCACGCTATTTTTCGCCGCCACCTCCAGTATGGTGCGCGCCTTAGGGGGTTGGTTCGCCGACCGTTACGGCGGCCGTGCGGTTAATTGGACGGTGTTCTGGATTTGTCTGGTCTGCCTTTTTTTCCTCAGTTACCCACCCACCAGCATGACCATTCACGGCGTGGATAGCGATGTACATATCACCATCGAAATCAATGTCTGGGTTTTTACTGCACTGATTTTTGTTATTGGGATTGCGCAGGGCTTCGGCCGCGCCAGTGTGTACAAAACACTAAACGACTATTACCCAAGGCAAATGGGCGCCGTTGGTGGGTTCGTTGCCGCCATGGGTGCACTTGGGGGCTGCACCTTACCTATTGCATTTGGCCTAGTGGTTGATGCGGTGGGTATCTACAGCGCCTGCTTTATGTTGCTTTATGGCGTATTAGCCATCTGCATGATCACCATGTTTATTGCCAATAAAACAGACCGCTTCAAGCGCCGAGTACAGTGGGCTCAAAACCACAACTTTTTAGACGACTAATTAAAATTTTTGACCATTAACAAGGAAAAACACATGAAACTCTCGACAAAACTTCTAGCCTCAGCCGTTGCAGCAACGCTCTGCTCTGCACCCGTTGTGGCTGATTCAGCGCTGGAAACGCTAATGACCGACAGCAAAACCAATGTGGATTTCCGTTACCGTTACGAAGGTGTCGACCAAGAGGGTATCGCTGAAACCGCAGCGGCCAATACTCTACGCTCGCGTGTAACATTCAATTCGGGCAGCGTAAACAATGTATCGTTTAAACTGGAAATGGACAATGTCTCTGCTCTCGGTGGTGAACAATACAACAGTACAGTAAACGGTCGCGGCGAATACCCTGTAGTCGCCGACCCCACGGGCACTGATTTTAACCAGGCTTTTGTTGCCTATAAAAACGGTAGCTTCGGCGCTACAGCCGGTCGCCAGCGAATATTATTGGACGATCAACGATTTGTTGGCGGTGTTGGCTGGCGACAAAACGAGCAGACTTATGATGGGCTTTCTCTTGCATACTCATCCGGCGCGGTAAAAGGCAGCTACAGCTTCATCAATAATGTAAACCGTATTTTTGGCCCTACAGGCCCCAACGCTGATCTTCGTGGTGCCGTACACCTAGCCAATGCCACCTTCAGTGTTAGTGACGCACACAAGCTAACCGGCTTTGCCTACTTAATGGATTTCGACAATGCCGCCGCCATTTCCAGCAATACCCTCGGCGTGCGCTATGCCGGTGATTTGGATGTTGTGAAACTGACCGCCAGCTACGCCACGCAGTCTGAAACAGGCGACAACCCTACGGCCTATACTGCAAGTTTTCTGCAGGCTGGCGCTAACGGTAAGCTAAGCAACTTTAGCTGGAATATTGGCTATGAAAACCTTGGCAGCGATGACGGCAACAAAGCCTTTGCTACCCCGCTGGCAACCCTGCACAAGTGGCAAGGTTGGGCCGATAAATTTCTGAACACGCCCAGTGCCGGTTTACAGGATATCTATTTTGGTGCGGGAACTAACATCGGCAAAGTTAAACTCAGCGCAACCTACCACACCTTTAGCAGTGATGTAGGCAGCGTGGACTTGGGTACTGAACTGGATGCCGTGGCTATTTACCCCATCAACAAAAAGGTAAAAGCCTTATTTAAATACGCAAATTACAGCGCGCAAGATAATCTTGAGGAAACAAGCCTAACAGACACCCAAAAAGTGTGGCTGATGCTTCAGGTTTCACTCTAATCTGAAAATTCGGCACCCCAGCCTCTGCCGCACTCGCTAACGGCAGAGGCTACCCCTAAAGGTATATTGAAATTTTAGCGAATCCCCCTCAAAATCAACTTCGCCGAAGTTCGCCAGCCTACGTCACAATGATAGGGCTCTCGAACCGCTAACATGCTAAGCCGCCTTTAGTAAGCCGCTTTAGATTGTTGAAGGGTTACGCGAGAAACTGCGTGATCTCCCGTTTGGAAAGGCAGCCCCATGCAGAATACCCAGCTGACCGACAGCTATCAACGACAGTTTACTTACTTGCGCCTATCGGTAACCGATGCGTGTAATTTCCGCTGCAATTATTGCCTCCCCGATGGCTATTGCCCTACCAATAGCGAACCTTATCTCTCACTGGAAGAAATACAATCCGTTGTTTCTGCCTTTGCCTTAAACGGCATTCGCAAAATTCGATTAACCGGCGGCGAACCTACACTGCGTAAAGATCTCGCCGAGATTATGGCCCTGTGTAAATCGACCACCGGTATAGAAACACTGGCACTGACCTCCAATGGTTACCGTATTAACAAGCAATTAAAGCACTATGTAGACGCCGGCCTAGACCAGCTTAACCTTAGTATTGATAGTTTAGTGCCCGAAACCTTTCGCCTTATTACCGGCCACAATAAGTTGACAGAAGTCCTCATGGCGGTAGAACAAGCCATAAGCCTTGGACTAAAAAAAGTAAAAATAAACTCGGTGTTAATGCGCGAATACAATAATAACGAAATGCAGAGCTTTCTCAATTTCGTAAAGGATCGCCCCGTATCGTTGCGCTTCATTGAATTAATGCAAACCGGTGATAACCAAGCATTTTTCAAACAGCAACATGTTAGCGGTTACAGCATTCAAACCATGCTCGAAGATAACGGCTGGCTGGCGATTTTACGCGAAGCCAACGCAGGCCCTGCAATTGAATATACACACCCGAATTATGCAGGTACTATTGGCTTGATCATGCCTTACAGTAAAAATTTCTGTGCGAGCTGCAACCGATTACGCATATCCAGCCACGGCAACATGCACTTGTGCTTGTTTGCAGAAGAGCACCACAAACTTCGCCCTCACCTAATAAATGAAGATACAGAACAGCTCGCCAAGCGTATTCGCGAACTGTTGCAACATAAAGGTGCCGCCCACAGCCTACAACAAGGCAACAGCGGCTCAACCCAACACCTCGCTATGATAGGCGGGTAAGTGTAGTAGGAAAATACTATGGGAAAACTGGTTACTCAAGAATTAATATCGCTCAATATCGCTGTTCTTACCGTATCCGATACGCGCGATACAACAACCGATACATCGGGCCAAAGCCTTGTCGATGGGCTAACGGAGTACGGTCATACCCTGGTGGAAAAAATTATAGTTAAAGACGATGTTTACACCATACGCGCCGCAGTATCCAATTGGATAGCCGATGATAGTACACAAGTTATTCTGATTACCGGCGGCACCGGTTTTACCTCGCGAGACAGTACGCCAGAGGCGGTAATACCGTTATTGGATAAAATAGTAGAAGGTTTCGGTGAGCTCTTTCGTCAAATCTCTTTCGACCAAATAGCGACATCCACTATTCAATCTCGCGCACTTGCGGGCTTGGTGAATCGCACGGTTGTTTTTTGTATGCCCGGCAGTACTAACGCCTGTAAAACCGCCTGGAAAGACATCATTAGCAAACAAATTGATAGCCGCCAAGGGCCCTGTAATTTTGTTCCGCACTTGAAGGGTGTTTCGTTCAGTGACTTTCAGTAAAACGGTGTAACGGCGGGACATTACCCCGCCGTTACACCATTAAAAACCTATTTTTCGGAAAGTGGCTTCACATTAGTTGAGAAACCTGCCACGCCTTTGTCTGTTCGCCGAACCTTCTGAATTGTACCGTCACCATTAAAGTAGAGATATTCTGCGGCGCTATGACGCTGCTTTTTCTTACAGCCTGTGTCGGTCGTTGCTAGCCAGCGATGATAAAATAGAAGCCACTGCCCTTTATATTCAACAATAGAGTGGTGATTATTACTATTGCTTTCTTCATCCATAAAACTCCCTTTATAGGTCCAGGGGCCTTTAGGTGATTTAGCCATATAATAGGCCAACATTCGATTATTCTCGGGCATTGTAAAATAGTAATTATCGTTGCGCTTAAACACCCAAGGACCTTCCATTTTAGGTTCGTAGCCACCCATATCCATTTTACGGAACTCGCCCTTTATACTCAGTAAATCATCGGCCATTTCTGCTACATAGTAATCTGCATTTTTTCCATGAAAGTATAAATAAGCTTTTCCGTCGTCATCTATGAATAAGCTGGGATCGTTGGCATAGGGCTCACGCCATAGCGGGCCGCCGATGGCATCTTTAAAAGGTCCCGTTGGCGAATCGCTAACCGCAATGCCAATACCCATCCACTTAGTACTGCGCTCCGGGTTTTTTCTATCTTTAAAGCCGCTACCGGCAGGAAAAACCAAATAGTATTTCCCGTTTTTATAGGCGGCATCGGGGGCCCAGGCATAATTATCAGCCCAAGAGAGATCGTCTACCGATAAACTAGGGCCGTGATCAACCCAGCTCACCAAATCTGTGGAAGAGAAGGTGTGCCAGTTTTTCATGTGGAAATCCTCCTGGCATTCTTCATCGTGTGAGGTATAGAGATACATCTTTCCGTCCTGCCATACGTGGGCAGAGGGATCGGCTGTTCGAATATTACTGCCAAAATTCAGCGGGTTCTGGGCAAAGCATGTACTTACGCCAAACCCCAAAACCAATAACAAAAAGTTAAAGCCCACTTTTTTCATTTACCATCCCCACACTTAGAATATTTTATTGGTTCAAAAGCGCCTTGAATTCTATCACACCCATGGAATACACCGGAATTACGACCACGCATAGGCACTACCGGCAGCTTTCCCAGCAGCACCACTTTCGATAGTGCAATAAAACTACAACGAATACCGGGATTGAACTTTCGATTACTGAAATCTGTAGCAACGTTGGTTGCCCTTTATCTTCACACGTTAACGCACGGCAACTTTACCGCGTAGTCTTTTTTTGAGGACAATAGAGCCAATAACAAGGAGTGACAGCAGTATAAAAATGGCGAAAATAAATTTTTGTATTCCTGTTGCGGTAAAACCCATAGCGACTCCATCGCCGCCCATCGATTCGGCAGAAGCAATGGCTTCTAGGGCGCTGTCGGAGGCCCTATTACCGGAGCTGTGAGCACCAGAAATGTGAGCACCGGAAACCTGAGTGCCGTTTGCGTATGGCGAACCGCTTCGCTGCGCGCCTCCATTCAAAACAAGCGTCTCCTCTAAAGGCTCATGCTGATCTTTTGGTTTGAGCAGGCCACCGATTACTTCATCTACTTGCGCAGCCTCTTGACTGTCGCCGACAGTGTCTGTCGTCTGACTGTTAAATGGCTCTACGCTTTCACCATTCTCGCGTGTGGAGATATTGTCAGCCTCTAGACTGTCAACAGCGTCTAGTGCGCCTTTACTCAGTGGGGCCAGATCATTCGGCAATCGCTTGGATACATAGTCTCCGTCACCCTCTCTATCTATTCGCAAGCGATTAGAAATAACCGATCTGGCCTTCGCTAATGATGCAGCTTCATCCAGACGCCTGAGCGGCTCTTGTGACAGCTTACGGTTAATGCGCTGCAGTGCCATGTCCTCACTGTAGATTTCGCCATTAGCAAAACGTTTAGACAAAATAAATTGCACGCGTTTGTTGTCTTCATTATTCATAAACGCAATTTTGTCGGCATACTGCAGCCAAAACTCTCCTACATAAATATGTCTAACTTGCCCTTTACCAAACAACACAACATGAAAGCTAGGCTGGTCGACAGGAAAAACAAGATCCTCGTAACGATCCGCATATTTTAAAAGTATGGCATACAGCGTAACACCCATGCCGCGTGCAGGCTGCTGAAATGGATTGCCAAGTAAAACCACACGATTGTCGGTGTTGTACGCCAAATACGTGCGCGTAAGACTATAATCGTAGTAAGGCGTATTCCCGAACGCGTCCAGTTCGGGCATTGCATTCGCTTGGGTGAAGCCAGCAATAAAAAGCACCAAAAAAATCGCCCAATACCGCTGTGGAGGGTTCATCACGACTCACGCTCGCTTACATTATTTATTGATTTAAACACCTCGAATATAACCTAAAATTAGCCCCATACACGTGTCAACGTCTAACTTATGCATATCACTCAAACCTAATACCCGCTAACCATTAAGCATACTGTCTTCCTCAAAACGTTTATCGATAGATCCTGTTGCACATACTGGCAGCCATACTAGACTCGGACATGTAGAAGGCTGATATCTACCGGTACGCCAGCACCCATAGCCTGTTACTGCGGTAATAGCACAACACCCGCCCCCAACTGAGGTTGATTAAAATCAAGCCAACCCAAAAATATTAGAGTATTCTAATTAATAGGTTTCGAATATTTTGGTTACTCCATGAAAAAGCTTCTCACCATGCTCTGGTTACCAGCCGGTATCGTAATACTGCTAGCGGCGCCATTGGTTTTATTTCTTCCTGACCACCCCTTGCCAACCGCCGACCCCGCGAGTTTTCTCCCCCAGCGCGCAGCCCACGTTGACCACAGCGCGCTAATGCCAGGCCCGTACAGTTCGCCACAAGCGGTTACAGAACGCTGCTTGGAGTGCCACCAGCAAGCCGGTGACCAAGTGCTGCATTCCTCCCACTGGACTTGGGAGCACGAGGCCGTGCCGATAGAGGGAAGGGCAGAGCCTGTTAAAGGCGGCAAGAAAAATGTTATTAATAATTTCTGTATTGGCATTGGTGGTAACTGGGAAGGTTGCTCTAGCTGCCATGCGGGCTACGGTTGGAAAGACAATAACTTCGATTTTTCCAAGCGCAATAACATCGACTGCGTGGTTTGCCACGAGCAAACCGGCACCTATGTGAAGGGTAAAGCCGGTATTCCAGTGGAGGCGGTAGACCTTACCGCCGTCGCTCAAAGCGTAGCCTCCCCCTCTCGAAGCAACTGCGGAAGCTGCCATTTTGGCGGTGGAGGTGGTGACGCAGTAAAACACGGAGACCTAGACTCCAGTTTGTATTTCCCCAGTGATGACGTTGATGTGCATATGGGAAAACACAATATGGTCTGCACCGATTGCCACCGCACCGAAAACCACAATATTAGCGGGCGATCACTAAGCGTTAGCCTCGATAACAGCAATCAAATCGCCTGTACCGATTGCCATGCCAGCAACCAACATAAAGACCAGCGAATCAACCAACACTCCGCTGCCGTAGCATGCCAAACCTGCCACATACCTGAAGTAGCAACGCGTATAGCCACCAAAACCCACTGGGACTGGAGCCAGGCGGGTGATGCGAGCAGAACAGAAGGTACCACCTATCAGAAAAAGAAGGGTGAATTTAGTTACACCGAAAACCTTGCGCCAAACTACTTTTGGTATAACGGACTGAGCCAACGCTATTTGTACGGCGACAAAATTAATAGCCAAGGCGCTACGGACTTAAATTTCCCTACGGGTGATATTTCCGACAATAAGGCGAAAATTTTTCCGTTTAAAGTACACCGTGCAAAACAAATTTACGACCTGAATTTGCAACACCTACTACAACCTAAAACCTACGGCGAAACGGGCTACTGGCAAACATTTGATTGGGACAATGCCGTTCGACAAGGCTCGGAAGCCATTGGCCTAGCCTACAGCGGCGAATACGGTTTTACCGAAACCCGTATGTATTGGCCACAAACCCATATGGTACAGGCCGCTCGAAATGCACTGCAATGTCGCGACTGCCACAATGAGTCGGCCAACGATGCCGCTGGCCGCTTAGATTGGCAAGCACTTGGCTATTTTGGTGACCCCATTCGCTGGGGATCACGCAAATTGGAGACTGAAAAATGAAACGCTATTTTTTAGTTATTCCACTTTTAATGCTGGTGAATTTTACTTCTGCGAACCCGTTTCACCCGGATTTTTTACTGCGTACAACCGATGGCGAAATCTGGCAAACCGGAGCGGAGGTTTCCCAGTCACATACCTGCGGACAGTGCCATAACAGCGACTTTATTCATCAATCACTGGATAAGCACCATCAATTTCTCCCCGATGATACTGCTCGCGCAGTCAGTCTATTAACTCAGCAGCCGGCTGCACCTCTCGATACCCAAATTCAGTGTTTGGACTGCCATGCTAACGGTCAGACAATATCACTCACCGAGATAGCCAACGACACCGGTATCATCACTGCAGATAAACTCACGCTTACCAGCCCCACAAGCGAAGCCTGCGGCAGCTGCCACGGGCTAGTCAATACCGGCCCCAACCCTGTTGAATTTAGTACAGTGCATTTGCAGCAATCAATGTTTGGTCTAACAGGGGAAATATTTTCGGGGCAGCTTATCAGTCAGTCGGCGCTCAATATCGCCAACAAAAACCAGTTAAATTTTAGCTTCGATGCCCACGCCGAACGCGTCGTTTCCTGCACAGATTGCCACAGCTCGGAAAATAACCCCGTTCGCCCGCCCACACAGAATAGCCTACAACATTTAAAATTTGACCCGCGTACGCTTTCGCCGCACGACTATTTAAAGCAACCCGACCACAACTTCACCAAGGCATACGCCTGCACAAGTTGCCACGAAATAGATAATTCGCATACTTGGCTGCCCTATCAGGCCCAACATTTTTCCAAACTTAGTTGTGAGAGCTGCCATAGCAATTGGATAGCGGCGCCCGCGGCCAAAAGCGTTAAGCTAGATAACAACCCCGACAAAAACTTAAAAATCAATAACGTAACATATCAATGGCGAGGCCTCGAAAACGAGCTAATTCAAGGCTACTCACCGCAACTGCTACCTAATGGTAACGGCAAGATTGCGCCCTACAATGTTATTGAAGTTAGCCGCAACGGCGAACAATACACGCTAGCAAAAGCTATACATCACAACATTCAAAGCGCACGCGCCACGCAAAACTGCCTGACTTGCCATAATAAAGATTCGGTGCTTAAACCAAACATTAGCTCGGCCCCCATTAATATTTCACTACCTGAAAATTATATTCAAAATTCAGCCCCTAACTTGGCCGCCGTGGGCATCTACATTTTAGGTGGCGATACCGTGCCATTGGTGGACTGGTTAGGTATTGCCCTGTTGCTTCTTACAATTACAGGTGTAACGGGCCACGGCGTTGCCCGCTACCTCGCCCGGCGTAAGCTCGGCGCGCACAAAATTCCGCGTAAACGCGTATACATGTATAGCTATTATCAACGCCTATGGCATTGGCTTCAGGCTACTGCCATTCTTTTGCTGCTTGCAACCGGAGCGGCTATTCACAAACCCTGGCTCTTTAGCTGGTTAAGCTTTGCTTACATGGTTGAAATACATAACATCTTGGGTTTCGTGTTATTTACCAATGCAGCGCTTGCGCTTTTTTACCACTTGGCAAGCGGTGAGATTAAGCAGTTTATTCCCATGCCAGCGGATTTATTCGTGCGTAGCTTTGAGCAAATTCAATTTTATGCCAAAGGCATTTTTCAAAACGCCCCCCATCCGTTTGCAAAGCATCCTGAATACAAACTTAATCCACTACAAAAAGTCGCCTACTTTGGACTACTCAATGTTTTACTCCCGGCACAAATGCTAACCGGGCTACTCATGTGGGGCGCACAAAATTGGCCTGAGTTTTCTAACACCATCGGCG
This sequence comes from Teredinibacter franksiae, assembly GCF_014218805.1. Taxonomy (NCBI): domain Bacteria; kingdom Pseudomonadati; phylum Pseudomonadota; class Gammaproteobacteria; order Cellvibrionales; family Cellvibrionaceae; genus Teredinibacter; species Teredinibacter franksiae. The sequence goes on from NZ_JACJUV010000001.1 coordinate 1,693,357, forward strand.
GCCTTAATCTGCTTGGGCCACTACACAGCTTTCTCGCTTGGGCGTTTGTGGCCTTTCTGATAATGCACATTTACTTAACCACAACCTCCGGCCCCAAAATTCATTCGGGCATTAAAGCCATGATCGATGGCTGGGAAGACATTGAAATATCCGAAAAAAAAGAGCAATCACCATGAACACGAATCAATACCCCATATCTCCCAGTAGCGGTAAACCCTATTGGAACCCCTATATCGCGGGGATCGTTCTGGGCATTTTATTGTTTCTAGCTTTCCTTATTACCGGCAACGGTCTAGGCGCTTCTGGCGGATTAAATCGCTTTGTAGTCTACGTACAAGACCTATTCTTCTCGCAGCACGTAGACACAACGCCATTCCTCTTAGCGATGGCAGGGGGCGATACCAACCCGCTAGAAAGCTGGATCGTATTTATGGTTTTGGGGGCGCTTGTCGGTGGTTTTATTTCCGGCTGGCTACGCGGCCGGGTAAAACTCGAAACGAACAAAGGCCCACAGATTAGTACCCGCACTCGCTGGGTATTGGCCTTTATCGGTGGCGCACTTATGGGCTATGGCGCAAGACTGGCGCGCGGCTGCACTTCGGGCCAAGCACTCAGCGGTGGAGCCACGCTCTCGGTAGGCAGTTGGGTTTTTATGCTAGCGGTTTTCGCTGGCGCCTACGTGCTGGCCTGGACCTTTAGAAAAACCTGGAACTAGGAAATAGCCGCCATGACAGATTTCCCGATGAATATAGTCTCAGAATTTGGCCCGAGTATGGGGTACTTTATTTACGCACTTATTGGACTGTTTTTTGGTTTTGTTTTGGAGAGTGCCGGCTTCGGTAATTCTCGAAAACTGGCTGCACAGTTCTACTTTAAAGAACTTACCGTTTTTAAAGTGATGTTCACCGCCATTGTGGTTGCCATGGTGCTAATTTTTTTCTGCAGTGCCATTGGCCTACTCGACTACCAATTACTATGGGTTAACCCAACCTATCTATGGCCCGGTATTGCGGGTGGTTTTATCATGGGTGTTGGTTTTATTGTAGGCGGATTTTGCCCCGGAACCTCATTGGTCGCAGCGGCAACGTTAAAGTTGGATGGCCTTTTTTTTGTCTTCGGTGCACTTTTTGGTATCCTAATATTCGGTGACACAGTCGATTTTTACTCGACCTTTTTTCATGGCAGTTTTTACGACCGCATTACCCTCCCCGATATTCTTGGCATAAGCTATGGCGTTACGGTACTGCTCATAGTTCTTCTTGCTCTCCTCATGTTTTGGGGCGCCGATTGGATTGAACATACTTTTTCACACTTTCCTAAACCCCCACAATGGCGCATGCCAGCTGCGGCTGCAATTGTAGCACTGGCTATTGCAACACTTATGTTAGGGCAACCAACGCTAGAGGATCGCTGGCAGAGAATTGCAGCCATTGCACAGCCGAGAATCGATGCGCGTGAAATTTACGCATCACCACTAGAAGTTGCAACGCTGCAAAAAGATCGCAAGCTAAAAGTGCGTATTCTCGACATTCGCCTTGAGTCGGATTTCAATAGATTTCATATTCGCGATGCTGAACATACCAGCACCAGCAATGTTGAACAACTCGCGCAAGCACTCATAGGGCAGCCTCCTAACACCGTTAATATTATTACCGGCAATGATGAAATTGCCGCAACCGAAACGTGGAAACAACTTAGGGCCGCTGGGGTACCTAGCCTGTATGTCTTGGAAGGCGGTGTTAACGGATGGCTGCAAACCTTTGCGCCTCCCGGCCAGCTACAATCACATAGTTTACTCACACCGGCCGGAGAGCCACTACGATTTACATTCGAGCGGGCAATGGGCAGCCGCTACCCAATGGCTAGCCCCAATTTAGCCGCTTACCCCGAACTTACAAATACAAAAGTTAAGCTTGAAATAAAGCGAGCGCCGGCCGGAGGTGGATGCGGCTAATAAAACCGCAGAAGAAATTAAAATATCCGTTGCAGGGAAAATGCGGGTGGCCGAAAAAGCCACCCGGGAGAGTCACTATTTATATATCTTCGAGCGTTAAATACACCAGAGTCTGGTTAAGTAATTGGTAAGCAACCTCCCCAAAAGTAACCGGGCCGGTTAACTGACCAATTTTCTTACCCTCTAGCTCCGAGTACAGGAAGTTAAGAATACAATTACAGGAAAATGCAATTGTTTTGCTGTCTGAGGCTGGCAAAGCTTGGTTAAACTCAGTCACATAATCGCTAACCGGGCTAGCAAAACGATACTCTACACCGGGAAATACCGGTGCATATAAATTAACTTCACCATCACCCACTTCCTGAATACTAACGTTGACCATCATGCCTGAATAATTGGCCACTAAGGGTAAACGCGTATCAATATTGTGCTCTTTAATGTAATCAGATAAGCGCCAATCGGCGCCGTCGACTTTACAGCTGCCAACTGAAAAACCATTTTCAGGAAACTGAATAGCAGCGCCTTCCCCTGGGTTGAATAGGTTAATGGTTTTAATCTGAGCTACCTGACTATCAGGTAAAGGCACATGAATGGCGGCAGCCTGCGTATCGGAAAGTAAACCACCGGCTGGCCCAAAGCCTACTTTGGCAGACCGACTAGCCAGCTCATCTAGATGCACACCCGCAATCCAACCAATGATGGGTGAAAAAAACATTTTGGGGAAATCGGGCGCATTTTGCGCATAACTGAGATGCACATCAGAGCCGGCAGGTAAAATCAAAAAAGTAAACCCGTGCTCCGGTGCTTCTTCTGCAATGCGAGAAATTGTATTCGCATCGTACAAAGTCAGACGCGGTAAGTTATTACTTGGCAACCCGCTAATGGTATTAACAAAGAGTGAATCCTGATCGACCTTACCACCCTCTTCAGTCATGAAATAGGGAATTGTTCCCGCAATCCAGTTCCCAGAAGGAAGAGACGCCAGTACACGCTCGTCACCGGAGATAATCATGTAATCTCCTCGGGAAATCATATTCACGACTTCGTCTCGACTCACAGTCGAACTTACAAATGATACGGACCCTGCTGCAGACATGGCTTACTCCAAATACAAATTATTAAACGGCTGCGACTTGTTTTAACAAGACACCCACTTCCTGACGCATTGCTCTCTGGTTATGTTTGAGGAAATCGCGAATACGTCGCGCCGCCTCCAACTTCACCACGGGCTCGGGTTTACTGCTAACCTGTGCTCGCAGCTTTGCCAGCAACAACCTGTAAGCCACATGATTACTAGGAACAAAGCTATCGTCTTCAAGGATTCTTTGCCAGATACGATGTTCAGCATCGGGTAACGACAAGCTAGATTTTTGACGAATTTGCATCGCCCTGTTCAGAAGCACCAATTCAGGTTTGAGTGTGCGGTAATTTTTACGAAAATAGTCACGTAAAGTTTCTATCGCTTGAATTTTTGCTTCCTTGGTGTGCCCTTGAACAAAAGCCGTACGCTGACGGGATACTAACAGATTCAAGGGAACGCTTTGTGAATTTAGGGTTAGTTTACCGCTAAGCAAATCCAACCAAACCGGACTTTTCAAAGCAGGCAAAACTAATTTCTGTTTACTGCTAACAGCCCGTGCACGCTGCTTTAATCTGGCGGAGGTAATACCGCACAGCTGCTCGATTTCATTTTCTAGCTGGCCAATATTTTCAATAAAGAACGACCGAAGCTCAAGCTTCAAAGCCAATAAATTTTCGGCAGATTCAATTTTAGCCGCCGCCAATTTAATTTTACTCAGTAGAAATTTTAACGGCAATATATTGGTGCGAAGTATAAGCTGGTCACTCAATATACGATCCCATACTGGATCCATTTCAGTGGGAAGGTGTGTAAGCGCTTTAATATTGGCGGGTGTTTTCTCCAAATCGTCGCTTATTGCCTTAAGTGTGATTTCATTTAGACCATAAAGATCTGATATCACACCAAAATCGACGCCCTTAACATGGGCAAGCGCGACTTGCTGGCGTATGAAATTTGAGTAATGCCTAGAGGGGTGTCCCAAAAACGCTTGCTGAAAAATCAACTCACGACCAATAAAAGAGGTGTTATCGATAGCAGATTTCGGTACCTGCGCATGGATAATACAGCTATAGCGACCGACATTCATGTACCGCCAAGTACCTGGAATAAACTCTTCTTCTACACTTTTCCTCCCGGCATTGAATAGCCCGAATGATCGTTTTGTCTCGGGCAACTCCAAAACAACATCAAACTTTTTCGCAACCTCATCAATATTTGCAGATTTAATAAGCCACGGTGACTGAATACCTAGAGCATGCTCCAGGCCGCGAAGATCATTTCGTTCCATCCTGTACTCCTAATTGTTAGCACAGACGTGACGTAAAATGCGTCCAGCAAACCACGCTGCAATTAACTCTATAACTGTAGCAGTTAAATTTTTTTTGTAGCCCTAACATTTTAATTTCAACAAAAATGTTAAATGGTGTTCCGTCCCATGGCGGTGAATAGAACCAGAAAGTATAAGTTATTGTCAATCTAATAGTTTGGTATTGGACATGGATAACACAGACTTATTTGATTCCGTCTAAATAATTAATTTTTTATGTACCTAAATCATCACATAAAAACAGACAATTGCCTAACAACCGCTTCGTTTAATTCATTTTTTGGTGTGCAAAATTACGCGCCAACACCACACATGCAATAATGTATTTATTACTCGATAACCTTTCAGGCTACCCACTTATTACAAAACATGTGAACCAATTACCATTCTTGGCGCGCACGGTCTTTCCATGGCGCCTCGAACTTTCACCCGTTTAGATTCACCTTATGTAAAATTAAACGACAGTTCGATTGTTGCCAGCAGGTAGCAACTCATATTTGAAGGAGCGTAAATACTCTATCGGATAGATTTCCGAATAATTCACTATTTTGAATGCGTATGAGGAGTTTGTAGTACATGGCTAAGTCAAATAAATTGAATGTAGGTATAATTGGCTCCGGAAAAATCGGCACGGATTTGCTGATCAAGATCCAACGCTCGCATTTTCTTCACTGCGATTTATTCGTCGGAAGAGATTCAGAATCCCCTGGTATACAAGCCGCTCGATCCATGGGAGTAAATATATCCACGAAAAGTCTCGATGCTTTTCGAGAACACAGCTCGCCACTCGATCTGGTGTTTGATGCAACCTCTGCAAGCGATCATAAACAACACGCGCAATATTTTCTTGAGGCAGGCATAAAAGCGATAGACTTAACACCCGCCAAGGTGGGTCGGTTTTGCATCCCCTCAATTGATGCAGAAGCCGTTACACATGAAGCCAATATCAATATGGTGACCTGTGGCGGGCAAGCGTCGATCCCAGTGGTACATACTCTGTCGAAGGTATACCCAAACATTTCCCATCTGGAGGTGGAATCTCACCTCGCTGCCGACTCCGTTGGCCCGGCAACACTCGCGAATATAGACGAGTACTATTCCACAACCGCTTCAGCCATTTCTGCCTATACCTGTATTCAAAATGTGTCGGTTAAACTCCAGGTTGAACAAAGCGCATGGAAACCCGATATGCTCACCATCATTCGCGCCTATACCAACGACAACGACGTTGAAAAGCTCTACGAGCCACTGATGAGCCGTGTGCTGGAGGTGCGCAAGCAGGTTCCTGGTTACCATATTGTTGGCACCCCCACTTACCGTGATGGCGCTATAGAGATCCTCGTGAGTGTGCGCGGCCAGGGTGATTGGATACCCAGCCACGCCGGCAACCTCGACATTATCAATTGCGCGGCCATTGCCATTGCAGAAAGCTATGCTCAACATGTAGGCGTACAGCCAGGTCATTCTCAGGGACAGGGTAATGGCGAGCCCATTCAGGGCACTTTTGGCTCTTTGTTGGGTTTTCTAGGCAAAGGCAACAAATCTCTACCTAAAACGGCATAGTGTGCAAATGGCCTGTGCCCGCCGGTAACGGAGTGAGTCTGCAATAGTTCTTACGGAGTGGGGCTTTTATATTAGGTAAAGCGGCCCAAAATCGTTCTATTCGTGTAAAATCGCGCCTTTTATCTTGACGAGATTGAGGCACCCATGACTGACACCACCCCCTCCGATATTGAGCTATCCTCCAACGAAAGCCGTGTTTCCTACGGCATTGGCTTGCAGGTTGGCAAGCAATTGTCTGAAAACACCTTCGAAGGCATGAACTACAACGCTGTCGCTAAAGGCGTTGTGGATGCACTAGAGGGCAATACCCCAGAGGTATCCGACGCAGACCTTAACGCTGCCTTTGCTGAAATCCGTGGCCGAATGGAGGCCGCTGAAGCAGAGCAAGCCACAACCAAGGCCGCCGATGGCGAAGCCTTTCTCGCAGAAAACGCTAAAAAACCCGGTATTACCGTTACCGAAAGCGGCCTGCAATATGAAATCCTAGCAAGCGGAGACGGCGATAAGCCCACAGCATCCTCCACGGTACGCACGCATTACCACGGAACACTCATCGACGGCACCGTTTTTGACAGCTCAGTGAGCCGAGGCGAACCAGCGGAATTCCCTGTTAACGGTGTAATCGCCGGTTGGACTGAAGCGCTGCAATTAATGCCTGTTGGCGCCAAGTGGAAGCTGTATATTCCCTACGACCTCGCTTATGGCCCCCGCGGTGCGGGTGGTTCCATCGCCCCCTACGCCGCCCTGGTATTTGAAGTAGAACTCCTAGAAATCATCTCCTAAGGCTAAGGTAAATTTCATGTGGTTTAAAAACCTGCGTATATATCGTCTGGGTAAAACGTTTGAGTCTTCGCCCGAACAGCTCGCAGAGGCATTGGAACCTTTTGTTTTTCAACCCTGTGGAAAACTCGATCCAGCCCGTTACGGCTGGGTCGCACCACTTGGTCGACAAGGCACAGAGCTTGTTCATGCCTGCAGCGGCAATATTATGGTGTGCGCCAAACGACAGGAAAAAATTCTGCCGGCCGCCGTTATAAAAGAAGTACTTGAAGACAAAATCGAGACCATTTCTTCCGAAGAGGGGCGCAGCGTAAGCCGCAAAGAACGCGAAGCTCTCAAAGATGAAGTGATCTTTTCACTCATGCCAAGAGCTTTGGCAAAATCCAGCCTGGATTTTGCCTACATAGCCCCTCAACAACACTGGGTAATTGCCAACGCCTCGTCGGCCAAACGCGGGGAAGACATCACCAGTGGTCTGCGCGAGGCGCTTGGATCTTTCCCTGCCGTACCCCTCGGTAGTCACAACCCACCCGTTGCCGCTATGACAGACTGGTTGCGCAACAGTGCAGCACCTTCACCCTTCACGTTAGGAGAGGAATGCGAACTACAGGCGCCTAAAGACGGCAGAATTATCCGCTGTAAAAATCAGGATTTAACGGCAGAGGAGGTACTCAACCATATTCACTCGGGTATGGTTGTATGCAAACTGGCGCTCACCTGGAACGACGCTGTCCACTTTATTCTGGACGACCAGTTAGCCATCAAGCGCGTAAAGTTTGAGGATAAACTGCTCGACCAAGCAAATGATCGCCAAGCCGAATCAGCAGCAGAACAATTTGATGCCGACTTTGCGGTAATGGCAACAGAGCTTCACCAACTGCTCAACGATCTTCTTCAGGCACTTGGAGGTGAAGCGAGAGAGAGTTAGTTTTCTCCGGCAATTTGTATCACCATTACTTTCACCTAAGTAGCGATAAAGTGGCAGCGCACCATTTAAGTAAGGAAGATAAAAAATGGATACTTCGCTCGGCGATAGCGCTGCCGCCAACCCCGCAACAACAACAGCAACAGCAACAACAGCAACAGCAACAGCAACAATAGCAAACAACACTCACATACCCGCGCTTACCGGCGTTCGTTTTTTTGCCGTGCTCCACATTTTCATGTTTCACCTTTGGGTGTTATACGATATGGATAAGCCCGCGCAATACAGTGAACTCGTCAGCGGCTTCTCTCGCTTACCTGAATTCGTTGTTAACGTTTTTTCTAACGGCTGGATGTCGACAAGCTTCTTTTTTATTTTGTCAGGTTTTATTCTCAGCTATTTGTATTGGGGGGAGGACGGTAAAATTGTCGGCGGTGCTCGACGCTTTTGGTTTCGTCGCCTAGCGCGACTCTACCCCATCCACGTCATTTGCCTGCTTATCACGCTCGTTGTCGTCGGCCCTTATTTATTGTCTTTTAGCCCCCTGAGTGAAATTATTCCTAGTGCATTTGCTACCCTGCTTTTAGTACAAGCTTGGTATCCGCCTTTTGTACCCGACTGGAACTGGCCCGCTTGGACAATCTCCGCACTGCTTTTTCTTTATTTAATTATGCCTTGGTTAATCGCTAAACTATCCAGCCTTTCCAAGACGCAGTTGAAAATATTATTGCTGGCGTTACCCGTTATTGCACTGCTTCCTACAGTTGTGTATGCCGTTTATTTTCCAGCAGGCAGCGAACCACAGCAAAATTGGCAAATATTTATTGGCTCTACGCCGGTATTCTGGGTTGCGCAATTTGTTTTCGGCATGGTGCTGAGCCGCGCATTTGGCATTTCGCGCTTTAACCTCCACTGGCGCGAAGGCGGCAATAGAATGTTGGCCTGGGGTGACCTAGCATTAATCGCTGTTATTACCGTGGCGTGTATCCCCAACATTCTAGAGCCACTGAAGTTTTTTGTCCGACACGGGCTAATGATGCCCCTGTACGCCATTATAATTCTAGACTTTGCCAAAGGTAACGGTGTTGCCGCCCGCCTGTTTTCGCTGCCCGGAACAGGTTTTTTGGGGGAAACCGCGTTTTCGCTTTTTATTTGGCAGAACATGGCCATGGTGATCTGCTGGATAACAGCCGAAAATATTGCTGGCGCGGGGTTTCAACAGGTTTGGGCTGCGCCGCTAGGGCTGGCAGTTTTCGCTATTATCAGCACTTATGCTGTTGAAAAACCCATTGCGCGTAAACTACGCGAACGTTTTGAACGATAAAGAGAAGGTGCCCTTAACAAGTCTCCCCTGTATTTATTGATCTTAACCTCTGCAGGGCATTACAGCGCGAGTGAACAATACTGCACGCTCGCGTTATTTGAAAATTAGCTCAATTCAAAAAGTTTTAACATATCAGGCGAGATGAATGGCCTTCCACGCTCATTAAGTGAAGTACCAGTAATTTTTGCCTGTAAAACTAATGCGTCATCTCCGGAGCGATAAATACCCTGTAAAAAAACAAAGCGTATCTTTGAAGAGCGCTCGATGCAGGTTTCCACCCAAAACTCATCACCGGGCAGTAATGATTTTTTGTAATCCAACTCAGCCCGCACCACCACCAAATGAATTTTTTTGCGGGCGAGCTCAGCAAAATCCACACCCTTTACCCGTAAAAATTCATGTCGAGCATGCTCAAGATACTGCTGGTAGACACTATTATTTACCACGCCCTGAATATCACACTCGTAGTCACGAACTTTAAGCGTTAGCCTGTGCGTGAAATCTCTCATCAGAAAACAACCTCCAATAATCGAACATCAAAAATCAGTACGGCGTTTGGACCAATTTTGTTACTAGCGCCACGCTTGCCCCAGCCTAGTTCAGGGGGAACAACAAACTCATAACGAGCGCCGGGCGACATCATCATCAAACCCTCTCGCAAACCCGGTATGGCCTCTGTCATTGCGAACTTGTCCGGCATGCCGGTTTTATAGGTGTCCGCTATTACACTACCATCGGCGTTAAGAATACGTTGATTAACCACTACCGTATCTTGCTCTGTTGGCTGAATCCCCTGAGCGACCTCGAGTACACGGTACAACAACCCCGTTGCGGTGCTATACACGCCTTCCTGCTGGGAATGCTTGGCGATAAAGGTTTCGCTGGTTTTACGATTTTGTCCTGCAGAACCTTTGTTGAGTTTTTTTCGATCTTTCATGAGTAAATGAATAATTGCCGCATTAAATGCGCCTATTCTACACCAGCGGGATCAGAACGAAAAAAGCAGTGGCACACATCCGCGCCACCGCCGAAAAGAATAGGCGCTATTGCACCCTAAAGATGGGGTAACTGATATCGATCGAGGATTTCGCGTAGAATTTCTGTAATTTCTAACCGCAATTTAAAATGCCGCTCCTTCGCCAACTGCCAATCACCTACGGCAACCGCCTCAAGGATTTCACCGTACGCATCTGTAGTGCTGTATGGCTTTGGGCGTAGTTTGAGCGTTATTTTACGTGCCCGATACGCCTGCGCCCGCACCGTTTCCACCAACACGGCAAGCCGATGATTACCCGCTAACGTCGCTAGTAAACGTTGGAATTTTTCTTCTGCTTCGGACCATACGCCAATATCATCGATCCGCAGGGCATCAACCATTTCGGCCACTGCATCGGTCATCGGTTGAAGGGCGTCGCGCCCTAAATCCTGCTTTGCCAGCAGCTCTACCGATGTCCCTTCCAGTGCAGTCAGCACCTGGCTGATCTCAATAATATCCACGGGAACCAGTGGTAAAACCCGCATCCCTCTCCTTGGAATAAGCTCAATCAACTTTTCGGCCTCCAAACGGATTAGCGCTTCTCGTACCGGTGTGCGGCTCACACCGAGTGTGCGAGCAAGTTCTGGCTCTAGGGCTTGATAGCCGGGCGGGAATTTATTCGACAGAATGGATTGCTTTAATTGGCGGTAGGCGCTTTCGACACGGGAAAGCCCCAACTCCTGCGCTTCTTGTTGTTCGCTCATAGACAGTTCTTTTATTATTAAATGTAACTGAACCCTAAAAATCCCTGAGCTCAACGTTTGGAGAGATCTCTATAACAAAATCGGCACGAATTGTAACACTCGGTTTTTGGCGATGGGGAGGGTGTGTGGCAAAGTTTTTTGCATTAATTATGGCGCCAGAGCAAAAACCCTACTTTGGTAGCAGTCACCGCCCCCTTCATGCATGACTAAATAACTCCTTTCACAAGCTAAAATTAAACCTAAACTCCTACCCAAACCATGGCATTAAAAATACTGTGGGAAATACCCACACACAGTCATTAACATGTTACGTAACTGCCCCGGTACTTTTATGGGTGTGATTTATGCGCCTTGTATCCCAATAGCCACACAATACACCGAATGGCAGTACCGCAGGGAAATCAAAGCCAACAGGCACAAGTTATGCTTTAATTGGTGGGAGCTATGGCATTATGCCGGTTGTGACCAGTGAACCCTACATGAAACCTCTGAAAACTAAGTCCCAAATTCGAGCCGAAATCGATCAGCAGATTAACCAATACCTGGCCTCTGGGGGCGCGGTTAACCGCGTAGATTCTGGCATTAGCGGCAACATTCAAAATACCAACCTATTCTCTTCCTCGGCCAGCTTTCAGCCTAAGCAAGACAGAACGCCCGTAACAGAGGCCATCCAACAGATTGAAGAACGAAAAAAAGCGACGTCTGCTGCAACGACTAAACACACTAAACGCCCGCGTAAAAAGCTCATTACCGACGATTTTGGTGAGCCGCTGCGCTGGGTCTGGGTGGACACCTAGCAGGGGCGCTAAGGAACCGTAGACTAAGCAGCCTAAAGGGCTATTGATGAATCACTGGCTATTTAAAACAGAACCCTCAACGTACAGCGTTGAAGACTTGATGCGTGAAGCAAACCAAACCTGCACTTGGGACGGTATACGGAATTATCAGGCACGTAATTTTATACGTGACCAAATGGAAGTGGCGGATGAAATTTTGCTGTACCACAGCCGTTGCACCCCAACGGCAGTCGTGGGTTTGGCCAAGGTAGTACGCTCGGCCTACCCAGACCCAGCTCAGTTTGACCACACCTCGCCCTATTATGATGCAAAGTCGCCTGCGGATAACCCACGCTGGTTGTGTGTCGATATTCAGTTCATGAATAAATTTATAACGCCGGTAACGCTTGAGGCAATCAAAAAAACCAACGTCTTAAACGACATGGTTTTGGTAAAACAAGGGCGACTATCGATTCAGCCCGTTACCGCTGCCGAGTACAAAGCTGTAGTCAAATTCGGCCTGGGGTAAATACCCGCTAAATAACACCATGATTGATGGCAACCCAATAGCTCAACCACGTAATAAGCCCCAGCGCTACAAAAATAACCGCTAACAGCTTCAGCGGTTTAAACGCTTTTCGCTCCACTACATTGACGTTACTCTCAAGAAATTCATCTACTTTTTGCTGATCTTCAGGGTATAACTCTGGCATTGGCCCACCATTGGTCTGTTCGACATCCTATGATTTTACCACTGACTCCCTTAAAAAAGCTCTGCTGGTAATGCCATGGTTGCATCAGGCCCCGCTGCGATACGTCCGGCTAGCATCTCTACCTCCGGCAACAGGCGCTCGAAATAAAACCGCGCGGTAATGATTTTGGCTTCACCCACGTCACTGTTGTCGCAGTCCGATGCTACGGCGGCCGCCCGCAACCACATATAGCCATAGCAGAGGTAGCCAATAAGGTTAAGGTAGTCGACCGCAGCCGACCCTGCGGCCAACGGGCTAGATTTCGCTTGGAACATAATCTGCTGGGTCGACGCACGTGCACAGGCTATAGCGGATTGCATCAACGGCAACAGCGGTTTCAGCGGTGCAACAGAGCCTGCATGCGCAATAAATTGATCGATATCGGCGACTAACAATTCAAACAATTCCCCCTGAGAAGCCAGTACTTTTCTGTCCACAAGGTCCATTGCCTGGATGCCGTTAGTGCCTTCATATATTTGCGTAATACGAATGTCCCGCACGAGCTGCTCCTGCCCCCACTCGCGAATATAACCATGGCCCCCTAAAACCTGCTGCCCCATTACCGCCGAGTCAAAAGCCCGGTCGGTTAAAAACGCTTTTACAACCGGAGTCAGCAACGCCACCATTTTGCCGGCTTTGGCCCTGACAGCTTCGTCTGCACTGTATTTTGCCGTGTCTAACCACTGGGCCACATAGATATAAAACGCGCGACCGGCCTCTGTAAGCGCCCGCATAGTCATTAACATGCGGCGCACATCGGCGTGGACAATTATAGGATCGGCGGCTTTAGCCGGCTCTGCTGCTCCCGCAGCGCTTCGACATTGCAACCGTTCACGCGCATAGCTAACCGCATTTTGATAAGACGCTTCAGCGGCACCCAGCGCTTGTATACCCACCACCAAACGTTCGTAGTTCATCATGGTGAACATAGCCGCAAGGCCTTTGTTGGCCTCACCAACCAACCAGCCTGTTGCTCCATCAAAATTCATAACACAGGTGGCCGAGGCTTTAATGCCCATTTTTTTCTCGATAGAACCGCAGTGCACGGCATTGCGGTCCCCCAACTCGCCTTGCACAGTCGGTAAAAACTTGGGTACCAAAAACATGGATATGCCACGGGAACCCTCCGGTGCATCCGGTAGTTTTGCCAGCACCAAATGCACAATATTCTCAGCGATATCGTGCTCGCCCCAGGTAATAAAAATCTTGGTGCCGGTAATGCAATACTGGCCATCACCCACTGGTTCGGCGCTGGTTCTTATTAAACCCAAGTCGGTACCGGCGTGGGGCTCGGTCAAGTCCATGGCGCCCGCCCACTCACCGGCATACATTTTCGGCAAGTACAGCTGCTTTAGTGTGTCGCTGGCGTGGGCATCAAGGGCCAGACAGGCCCCGGCCGTTAACATCGGCAACAGACCGAACGACACGCTACTACCCTGGAGCATTTCTTCCACCGCCGACACTAAGCTTTTCGGCATGCCCATAGCGCCGAATTCTGGGTTGCCACTTAAGCCACCCCAACCACCCTGAGAAAACAGCTGATAGGCCTGTTTAAAGCCCTGCGGGCTTTTAACTTCACCGCCATCAAAGCGGCAGCCCTGCTCGTCGGCTTCCCGATTTAACGGCGCTACGACCTCCTGCATGAGCTTGGCAGCTTCCTCCAGAATGGCGTCGGCCGTTTCCAGATCAACGTCTGCGAAGGCGGGTAACTGTTGCCACAAAGAATCAGTGTTGAGCTGGTACTTCAGCACAAAGCGAATATCATTCAGGGGAGCCCGATATTCAGCCATATGTCTATCCTCTAGTAAAAAAGCACATGCTCTAAAGGTAGGTGTTTAATCGTGAGCGTTCCAGAACAATTAGCGTCTGCCTAGCTCACATTAACGGGCGGGAGGTTAAACACTTATTCAAACGATTTGATCAAGGATAGAACCCGGCGGGCTGGAGCTAAGGCTGGCATTGGCAATGCCCTGGTTTAAGCGTGTGGTTAAAATAGCATTACCACTGCGAATAGCGTCGATACCGACCTCGCGGGCTGCGCTATTACTTTCAGTATTACTTTCGCTATCGCTGGAAGTGGACGAACTGACCAAGGGAATATCGTTAGTGTCCTCTACAGGTGAAACGTCACTGTCATCCTCAGCAGTGGTTTCTTCGGTATTCGCAACGCTAAGCTCACGCCGGGCTTCTGCCCCCAGCCGAGTTGCCTCTGCGGCTACACGGCGATCTTGAGGAGACGGTTCGGCAGGGGCCAGAGCCGCACGCTTTACGGTTTCGGCTTTTTGAAGGGTGGCCAGAGGTGTTGCCTCACGACCAACATCAATAGGGACTTCGCCAGAAACCGCGTATAGCACACCATTGGGGCCGCGCTCATACTGATATTCAGCTGCACCGGCGTATTGCCCGCCAACGGCTGCGTGAGCACGCTCATGCTGACGAACCTCACGATCACGAGCAGAGAGCTGCTCAATCTGCCGCTGCTCCTGTTCCTGTTGTTGACGCTCTGCAGCCTGCTCGGCCCGCTGCTGCCTATCTGAAGGCGGTGTGGAGCCCTCCGCTTGAACGTCACCGGCATTCGGGGTTTCACCTAGCGTTTCGTCTGGCGCTGAAGCAACACCCACTCCCGCATCGTTATTCTCACGGGTATACAACTGCTGCCGCACGTTTGCGGCGGATTGCTCAACAGGCTTGATAGGGGAAATTTTTGCCGACGGATCTTCATGCCCAACAGGCTCGCGGCCAACGGGGTTGAAGGGGGCGACTAGATTCGCCAAATTGGACGGCAAGTTACTGCTGATCACACGCTTCTCGCTACTGTGTAAAAGGGGAGCAGCAGGTGTGGACTACTCGGGTCGACGCCTACGAGCCCTAGCTTCGGTCTCATCTACAGGTATTAAAATAGCTCGCGGCGGCTCTTGAATACCGAGCAGCCAGCAAATAAAACCCCGAACAACATCAGGACTTAACATCAATTAAACTCCCAAGGGCATCATCTGCCACAGAAACCAGTTTTGCCGAAGCATTAAAGATCTGCTCCTGCCGACGCAGTTCGATCAGCGGCTCAACAATATCACCACCGGAGTCGGATTCCACTGAGCGCTGTACCGGAGCCATAGGCTCATTGACAGGCTCAGGCCTGCGGTCAACGGCTTGGGTTTCCGGGTTTTCACGGATATTGGCCTTGGCGATTTCGTCGGCGGACTTCAGCATTTCCCGCTGACTGTGCTGCATACCGCGCAAGCCTTCGCTCATTACTGAATTAATCATGATTCAATTACTTCCCGGTATTAACCGTATAAACATAAAAGTCGTATCTACTCTCTCAGTTTAAGCAAAGACACGCTCAAAAAATAGACGCACCGCTACGCTTTTCTCCCCAAAATAAGACCGATTGGGCGCAATAGAGCATGTAATTAAGGGTTTTGTTTATATGGAGGGGGGTTAGTCGCTTCGCGACGGAGCGCCTTCGGCTGCTGGGGCGAAACCAGCGCTGCCGTTATAGCTGCAGCGGCTCTATGCTGAGGTGTTCGGCTGCGGCTTCTGGCGTGGCATTTTTCAGCCAAGGGACGAAGCCTAGGTGCGGGAATGACAGCAAGTGTTTAAGGGTGTCGAGGTTTTCTTCTACGGCGTACATTTTCGGATCTACTTGGGAGGCAACCCAACCGGCAATTTTAACGCCGTCACGGGTAATGGCTTCGGCCGTTAACAAGGCGTGATTAAGGCATCCAAGCTTCATGCCCACTACCAATATCACCGGGCATTTTAGCTCTTTGGCTAAGTCTGCGGTGGTCTGGGTCGATGTCAGCGGAACCCGCCAACCCCCAGCCCCCTCAATCACACAAAAATCGGGTTTTACGCCACCGGGGCGAGACATAAGAGCACCGCGGGTGTAGCCCACCAACTGCGCTACAGACAGCCGCTTTCCTTCATGCATGGCCGCTATATGGGGCGCCATCGCCTCCGCCAGAATAACCGGGTTCACCTGCTGGTAATCAAGCGCTAAGGTTGCGACCTGCTGGAGTAACAACGCGTCTTCGTTACACAAACCCTGCTCGGTTTGCAGGCCACCTGCAGCCAGTGGTTTTAACCCCAGCGTATGCAGCTTTTTACCGGCAGCGAGCGTTAATAGCGCCGCCGATACAAGGGTTTTACCAGCATCGGTATCGGTGCCGGTAACAAAGAACGTTTGGGTCATTAGGATTTCTTCAGGTAGAGGTAATACACTTCATAACGCGCAGGCAAACCACGATCGGGGTCCAGCCAAGCATTGTATGCTTCTTGTAAACGGGAGAAAGTACGGCGGCCCATTAACCCCTGTTGTCGCCCTTCATTGATGGTGTGTGCTCCTATGCCCTTCAGTTCGCGCATCAGATGAATCACATCGTGATAGTAAAGTACCGGTGTTTCAGACTTGTACGCCATGATGGTAAAACCCGCTTCTTCGGCAATGGTTTTAATTACATCCAGCGGCATAAATTGGTTCACATGGGCAAATTCATCCACCTGCTGCCAGGCTGATCGCAACTCAAACAGGGTTTCTGGGCCTAAGGTGGTAAACGCAAACCAGCCACCGGGCTTCAAAGCTCTGTGCATTTCGGAAAACAATTGCTGCGGATTTTCGCTCCACTGCACGGTCAGGCTGGACACACAACCATCAAAACTCTCGTCTACAAACGGCAGCGACTCCATATCCCCTAGGTGCCACTGAATTTCTTCGGCCACACCAATTTCTTCAAATTTCTGCTGGGCTTCTTCGAGCATACCTTCAGCAATATCGAGTGCGTGTAAACGCCCCTCTGGCTGAGTAATGGAAGGAAATTGTTTCACTAAACGCTCGATGCAATAGCCTGTTCCACACCCCAGATCGAGCAGCGTCTGGCCTACCGAATCATCGGTACCCACACTGAACTCTACCAGTGAATCTACCACCCGCTTTTGTAAGCGCGCGAGTGTGTCGTAATTTTTCGCCGCGCTGCTAAAGGAGTTAGCAATGCGCTTTTTACGCTGGCTCAAACGTGAAGGCTGGTGCTGTAAAAAAGAGTTAATCGCAGCGGCCGTCTGGATAGAGTGGCTAATATGCGGAGCGTGACCGGCGCTGTTGATGACTTCTACCCAGTGGCTTGACGCCAAACGCTGAACCATACGTGCGGCACCCGCCGGTACTAATGCATCACCGCGGCCAAATATGTGTAGCCCCGGCTGTGTAAGATTGCGCAGTGGCATGCGGTTATCCAGTTGTTCAAGGTAGCCAAGCGCTTTCGACCAGCTGTCTACTGGCCCGTCTACACCGTATTCCTTTAGCGCATCGGTAACCCGCTTGCGCTCACTGTCACCCATAGTTTGCAGCGCAATAAATTTTTGCATGGTGGCTTCGCTATCGGCGTTAAAGCTTTGCTGGAAGTCCTCAAACACACTACGCTCCATGGCGTACTTCCAGGGCTTCTTCGAGCTGCTGATATCCAGCTCTTCTTTTACAAACAGTGGGTTGCTGGCAATGGTGATCAAACGCCCTACTTTTTCTGGGTGACGACTGGCTAACTGGGTAGCAACCATACCGCCAAGCGACCATCCAATTAAGGTCGTGTTGGCGGGCAACTGACGAGAGACCTGTAGAATCAAGGTTTCTAGGTCGTCTATTCCCGCGTCGGCGTTAAACCCAAAGCCGGGCAGGTCAATAAAGACCATTTCTCGCTCGTCACCAATGGCTTCTAACAGTGTGGGCAAAAAATTGTCCCACATACGGCTGTCGCAGCCCCAACCGTGGAGAAACACCAATGTTGAGCGATCGGCCACAGGGTTCGATGGGTGCACTTCTTTTTTAGTTAGCAATTTATTACTTACCTTATTGTTAAGCGTCTGGCCTTTTTGGGATGGAACGGCTATCGCTGCATCTGCTGGGCTCATAATTATGTGTCTCCCTGAGTATTGGCAGAAGATAACGCCTGTAGAAGCTCGGCTACCTGGGTTTGCGTATGCTGCGCAGTCAGAGTAACCCGCAAACGGGCGGTACCTTCCGGCACTGTTGGAGGCCGAATAGCACTGACCCAGAATCCCTGCTCGGCTAACGCTTGCGACAGTGCCAGCGCCGCTGCATCCGAACCCACAACCACCGGCTGTATCGGTGAAGACGACTCCATCAGTGCCAGCCCTTGGGCGACACAACCTTCCCGAAACTGCGTTATTAACTGCTGCAGATGTTCGCGACCTTCGTCTGCGGCGACCAGCAATTTAAGGCTGGCACGGGTGGCGGCAGCAACCGCCGGTGGTAAAGCCGTGGTGTAAATATAGGGACGTGAGAACTGGATCAGGCTTTCGATGAACACCTCACTTCCGGCTACAAAAGCACCAAAGGTGCCAAAAGCCTTGCCGAGCGTACCAATCAATACCGGTACTTGTTGTTGATTCAGCCCAAATAGGTCGACAACTCCGCGGCCTCCGACGCCAAGACAGCCAAATCCATGAGCGTCGTCAACCATTGTCCATGCACTATGTGTTTCGGCAAGCTCGGCCATTTCTGAGAGTTTTGCGAGGTCGCCATCCATGCTAAAAACGCCGTCAGTCACTAGCAGCTTACGCCCGTGGTTACTGGCCTGCAGGCGTTTTTCTAGGTGGGCCATATCGCTGTGCCGATAACGCTGAAAATCGGCATTCGATAGTAAAGCACCATCGATTAACGAGGCGTGATTGATTTTGTCTTGCAAAACCAAGTCACCCTTCCCAACCAGCATATTAATTACGCCCATGTTGGCCATATACCCGGTAGAAAACAGCAGTGCGCGCTCGCGGCCGGTAAATTCAGCAAGCTCTTCTTCCAGTTTGTGGTGTTCGGCCGAGTGTCCATTAACCAAATGTGACGCACCACTGCCCACTCCAAAGCGACTCGCGCCCTCTTGTAGTGCAGAAATAACATCCGGGTGGTTAGCGAGCCCCAAATAGTCGTTACTGCAGAAATTAACCAGATCACGACCACCTTCGCGCATGATCACCGATTGGGGGGATTCTACGATTTTACGTACCCGATACCGATGCTTAGAAAGGCGTTCGTGTAGCTGTGATTTTAACGACTGTTCAAAACTCAAAATGCTACCTTAGGAAGCCCGAAGAGTGGCAGGGAAAGAGCTTGATGCTGGAGTGGTTGTTTCAAAACCTTTAATTCACAGATGAATTAAAGGCACCTCAGGGAGTATTCATGTACTTTTGAAACGACCACCCCAGTGACAAGCGGTTGGGTAGTAATGAGGCTCAAACGCTACCCCAGGTATTCATGCTGGCAGGAATGACCGATAAGCTTAGGGGCACCCCAATTAATTCGCCGCGTCGTAAAAAAACTTGTCCATCTCAGCCTTAGCCACTTGCTCGGAAATGGCCTTAGACTGCTCCAGGTCTGTTTCCCGCTCCTCACGCGCCTCTGGCTTAATACCCAACCGCTGAAACAACTGCATATCTTTGTTGGCTTTCGGGTTTGGCGTAGTGAGCAGTTTTTCACCGTAGAAAATTGAATTCGCACCGGCAAAAAACGCCATGGCCTGCATCTGGTCGTTCATATCTTCACGACCAGCCGACAGCCGAACATGGGACTTAGGCATCATGATCCGCGCTACAGCCACAGAGCGAATAAAATCGAAGGGGTCCAAATCTTCCTGCTCTGCCAAAGGCGTACCGGCCACTTTCACTAACATATTGATCGGCACCGATTCCGGGTGATCGTTCAGGTTCGCCAATTGCAGCAATAAACCAATGCGGTCATTCTCGGTTTCGCCCATACCCAAAATACCACCGCAACACACCTTCATCCCCGCAGAGCGAACATTATCTAGGGTGCTTAAGCGGTCTTCGTAAGTGCGGGTGGAAACAATACACTTATAGTATTCAGGCGAGGTATCGAGGTTGTGGTTGTAATAGTCTAGGCCAGCGTCTTTCAACTCTATAGCCTGCTCTACACTGAGCATACCCAGCGTCATACAGGTTTCCATGCCCATGGATTTTACCCCTTCAACCATCGACTTCACATACTGCATGTCTTTGGCTTTAGGCGAGCGCCAAGCAGCCCCCATACAAAAACGGGTAGCTCCACTGGCTTTCGCCGCTTTAGCTTCTTCTATAACCTTTTCCACCGCCATCAACTTCTCGCGCTCCAGGCCCGTATCGTAGCGCGCGCTCTGGGGGCAGTAGGCGCAATCTTCGGGGCAAGCACCGGTTTTAATCGAGCACAGGGTACTCACTTGCACTTCGTTGGGATTAAAATGCTGGCGATGCATCCACTGTGCTTGAAACAACAAATCGTTAAATGGCAGGTCAAACAATTGCTGTACTTCAGCGCGGGTCCAGTTGTGTCGAATGGGCTCAACAGCGGCGTTCATGGCGATCCTCAACGAATGGAAGGTTGTTTTAGAAGAGCGGACAATAAAGACGACAACCAATAGTTGTCAACTTAAAACCGATTTTAAAGTTTACAAACAAAAAGGGCCAGCAGATGGATCAAAAAACAACCGCTTCACCCCGGCTAACCCGGCTGCTTGATACGCTACTGCCAAACCATTGCTATTTATGTGACCACCCCAGCTCCCTCCCCCTATGTAAAGACTGCAGCGAGGAGCTCCCGACTATCGGCATCGCCTGTAAGGTCTGCGCGTTACCCATGGTAGCCAGCAGCGAATACCTGTGTGGCGAATGCCTGAAAAAAAACCCTACTTTTGACCGTGTATATAGCCCTCTAAACTACAGCGGACAGGTGCCCACCTTAATCAACCGCTTTAAACACCGGGGACACATCCAAACGGGAAAACAATTGTCCGAGTATTTACTGCAAACCTGCATACACGCTGCAGATCGCCCCGACGCGCTGGTGGCCGTACCCCTGCATTGGCGACATCAGCTAATGCGTGGCTTCAACCAAGCAGAGGTTATTGCCAAGTATCTGGCAAAACGGCTGGACATACCGCTCATACACCCCCTCCGAAAAGTTGCCGCCACTCGCCATCAGCAGCAGTTAAACCGTCGCCAAAGAATGGTTAACAACCAACACGCCTTTAACCTCAGGCATACCGTTGACTACAGCCATTTGGCCATTGTGGATGATGTAATGACAACCGGGGCCACAGCGGAAACACTTAGCGCGATATTCAAACGCAACGGTGTACAAAAAGTAAGCGTATATGCCTTAGCACGTACACCTAAGCCGTAATATCATTCATCCAAAGCAGAACACGCGCTCCCAAGTTTGACTTCAGGCAGTTAAAACCACTATTTTATGCATCACTTAACGAATCAAATTGCGTATCCGTTAACTAACGTCAATAATTCAGGAAACCACCTTGCGTCTAGGCCTCTTGATGAGCGAACGCCCTAACTTACCCTCTTTTATAAAAGAGGCCGAACTCACTGACGTCTGTGGAGCCTTCCTTGTTTTTATTAGCCTACTGGTACTCGCTGGCTGGCTTAGCGGGTTTCAGCCGCTAACATCGTTCTCCATCGATTCCTCCCTGCCCACAATGAAAGTAAACACGGCCATCGGTTTTCTTATGCTGGGTATGGGCCTGTTCGCCCTAGGTCGTAACTATCGCCAACCCATAGCTTTGTCAGCCATTACGGTATTGCTGATTTCCGGCTGCGCACTGGTGGAGCACCGTTTCGGCATTGTACTGGGGGTAAACGACTTGTTTATCGACGACAACTGGTCAGTAGCTGCGCCAGGGCGCATGTCGCTTGCCACTGCCATCAGCTTCGGGTTTGCCGCTACGCTGCTGCTCACCCATGGCAACTTATCGGTTAGGCACCCGCACCTATACAACTTGCTGCTGTTTTTATTTGCCCTACAGCCACTCGTCATAATTAACGCGTATATTTCCGATATAGAATTGCTATCAAGATCAACATTGTTCAGCACCTTCAGCCTACCCACTACAGTCGCCTTCAGTCTGTTCTTCGTCGGCATAATTGGCGCCTCTCAGCATGGAGCCTTGGGTCTGCTCAACGGAACATCGAAAATTGCCCGGATGTTTCGCTGGACATTCTTCACCATCATTCTGATGTCCATTGCGCTGGGTGGTATAACCGACTGGCTGATACAAGACCAAATAGACCATCAGCTTGTTGCGACAGCATTTCTCCACTCCACTATTGTGCTCTCATTACTTTTCATTTTCGGACTAGGCTTTTTACACCTGAGCGCGATGGAGCTACAAATATCACTGGAGAAAGTCAGCAGTGCCCGCTTAAACAACGACGAACACGCATTACTGGATATCTTTTCCGCCAGCGACGACGGCATCATTCTGGTCGATGAACGAAGACGCATCATGCGTGTAAATGAAGGCGCCGGTAGTATCTTTGGCTGGCAGCTAGAAGACCTACTAGGCAAACCGCTAGAAACCCTGATGCCAGAGCGCTACCGAAAAAAAGACATTGGCATGTTTCACGACTTTTTGCTGTCTAACGATCGCACTCGCTGCTTCGACGACCAAGGTAAAACCCTCGGTTTAACTCGGCAGGGTTACGAAAAACACTTATCCATTTCACTTCACAAGTGCAGAAAGATATCCGCCTCTGGCGACATTATCGAGCTACACGCTCAACCCCAAGAGCAATTCCAAACCGAAACCGAAAAAAACCACAAACAAGAAAAAGCAACAGAACTGTTTGCCGTTGCCATATTCCGTGAACTCGGGGGCCTAGAAACAGAAATGGCCGAACTCAAACGCCACCAGCACATAGACAAACTCACCGGCCTGCCCAACAACGAAGAGTTTGAACGCTATAGCCAAAAGTTTGCCAGCCAAACACCACGCAAAGATGACAGCTATACCTGCCTGATGGTTATCGACCTCGACAGCTTCAAGCTCATTAATAAACGTCACTCTCGCGACTTCGGCGACCGAGTGTTACAAACAATCACTACCACACTGAAACATCGCCTCCGCACCACCGATAAACTTTTTCGCTACCAAGCAGACGAGTTTGTAATGGTGTCTGCCAACACCCCGCCCGCTGAAGCCGAGCTGATGGCAGAGCGCATGCGCACCTCGGTAAAAGTATCACCCACTAAAATGGAAGGCCGAAATGTTTACGTTACTTGTTCAATTGGGGTGATTGTGACCAACGAGGTTGGTTTCGACCTCAAACAGACCATCCAGCAGCTATCGGAATCCGTGCACGAAAGCCGAGAAATTTGTAAAGACAAGGTGACCATTTTTTCCTGAGCCGAGATTTGCTATTGTCTCACGCTACACACACCTCTCAGTGAACCTACCTTGACACAAACGCCATTTGAAAATCTCAACCCCGACAGAGTCATCGACGCCATAGAAAGCCTAGGCTACCTCTCCGATTTACGCGTATTTCCACTCAACAGCTATGAGAACCGCGTTTACCAGTTTGGTATTGAAGGCGGCGACCCCATCATCGCCAAGTTCTACCGCCCACAGCGCTGGAGCGAGGCTCAAATTCGAGAAGAACACAGTTTTTCGCTCGCGCTAGAAGAAGCGGAAATCCCTATCGTTGCGCCCCTACAACGCGATGGAGAAAGTCTTTTTAGCTTTGGTGAACACCGTTTTTCGCTTTACCCAAGGCGCGGCGGCCACGCTCCAGACCTAAGCGACCTCGAAACCCTTTACCGGCTCGGTCAACAACTCGGTCGCCTGCACGCGATTGGCAAGCTCAAAACCTTCGACCATAGGCCAACCCTCAGCCTGCAAAGCTTTGCCATTAATAGCCGTACCTTTTTGATAGAAAACGACTTTATTCCCCCCAGCCTGCTGGATGCTTACACCACCCTTAGCCAGCACCTGATTGAAAAAATGACCACCATTTTGGAGACAACCCCCTTCAAACCGCAGCGACTGCATGGCGACTGCCATCCGGGTAATATATTACTGCGACCGGATTCACTCTGGCTGGTAGACCTAGACGATGCACGCAATGGCCCGGCCATACAGGACTTGTGGATGTTGCTCTCCGGGGATTACTCGCAGCAATGTATTCAGTTAGCTGAAGTGGTTGAAGGTTACGAAGAATTTTGCGAATTCGAGCGCCGAGAAATACCCTTAATTGAAACCTTGCGTACCCTTAGGCTTATGCACTACGCCGCCTGGCTAGCGCGCCGCTGGCACGACCCGGCTTTTCCTCAGGCTTTTACGTGGTTCAACAGCGAAAGATACTGGGCGGAACATATTCTGGAGTTGCGCGAACAGTTTGCGGCACTGGATGCCATACCGCTGAGATTACCCGACCGCTAGAAAATCCTCGAACCAACCGAGACTATCACCATGGACGAAAAAGCTACCCTTAAATATGCGCTTCTAAAGCCCGAGGCCACGGAAGATTTTCCGTTTGGCCCCGAGGCGCGAGTATTTAAAGTACGCGACAAAATGTTTGGGCTGATCTCCCACTGCGAATGGCAAGGAAAGGCTGCAATAGCCCGCCTAAACCTCAAATGTGAACCCCAGCAAGCACTAATGCTACGCGACATTTTTCCATCTGTACTACCCGGCTACCACATGAACAAAAAACACTGGAATTCAGTGATATTGGACGGCTCCGTACCACAGGGCGAAATCGAACGCATGATCGACCACTCCTACACATTGGTCGTAAAAGGCCTCAAAAAAAATGACCGAACGGCCATGGAAATACGCTGGGGAGTAGACACCCTATACCGCTAACCCGCTCGCCCCGCTGTGATGGCAAAATCACCGGCCGGATGGTAAAGTTACACCCCGATTTTGTTGGTGTTCGCCGATACAAACACAACAAACCCATTATGAAATCAGTGGTTTAGAATGACGGCGGCTGCCAAGCCACTTTCGCACAACCTGCAACAATACAGACGCTACCTATGAAAGAACTCTCAGACATTGGCCTGGTTGGCCTCGCCGTTATGGGTGAAAACCTGATTCTCAACATGGCCAATAAAGGCTTCACTGTTACCGCCTATAACCGCACAACCCATAAAGTTGATGCCTTTCTTGCTGACCGTGCTGCAGGCAAGAGTATTCGGGGTGCCCATTCCGTAGAAGAGTTGGTGCAGTCACTGGAACGCCCTCGCAAGGTAATGCTCATGGTAAAAGCGGGCCCGCCCGTGGATGCTTTCATCGAGCAGATACTGCCTCACCTTGAAGAAGGCGACATTATTATCGATGGTGGCAACACCCACTTCCCCGACACCAATCGCCGCGTGGAGTACTGTGCAAGCAAGGGCATTCTGTTTGTTGGTGCCGGTGTATCCGGCGGTGAAGAAGGCGCCTTAACCGGCCCCTCCATTATGCCCGGCGGCGCCAAAGCCGCCTGGGAATCCGTAAAACCGATTTTTCAGAGTATCTGTGCCAAAGTGGACGACGGCACCCCCTGCTGTGACTGGGTAGGCGACAACGGCGCCGGCCACTTTGTAAAAATGGTACACAACGGTATTGAGTACGGCGACATGCAGTTAATCTGTGAAGCCTACCAAATCATGAAAGACCTGCTCGGCATGAGCGCAGACGACATGCACGCAGTATTTGCCGAATGGAACAAAGGCGAACTAGACAGCTACCTCACCGAAATTACCCGCGACATTCTCAAAGTTAAAGACGAAGACGGCGCACCGCTGATCGATAAAATTCTCGATACGGCAGGCCAAAAAGGTACCGGCAAATGGACGGGTGTTGCCGCATTGGAAATGGGCGTACCTCTCACCCTTATTGGCGAAGCGGTATTTGCCCGCTGTCTGTCGGCTCAAAAAGAAGAGCGCGTGGAAGCGGCCAAAGTTATTTCAGGCCCAACACCCCAATTTGACGGTGATAAAAAAGCCTTTATTGAAGACCTGCGCAACGCCTTGCTTGCATCCAAGATTGTGTCCTACGCACAGGGCTATGTATTAATGCGCGAAGCCGCAGCAGAATACGGATGGAAACTAAACAACGGTGGCATCGCTCTTATGTGGCGTGGTGGCTGTATTATTCGCTCGGCCTTCCTCGGCAACATCAAAGAAGCCTTCGACAACAACGCAGAACTGTCGAATCTACTGCTCGACCCGTACTTCCAGCAACGTGTAGAAGCGGCTCAGCAGGGCTGGCGTAACGTAGTGGCCACGGCCACTCTAAATGGCATACCTGCACCCGCGCTAACTTCGGCGCTATCCTACTTTGACGGTTATCGCACAGCTCGCCTGCCAGCAAACCTTCTACAAGCGCAGCGCGACTTTTTCGGCGCACACACCTACGAACGTATAGATAAACCACGCGGTGAATTTTTCCACACCAACTGGACTGGCCGAGGCGGCGATACCGCTTCGTCCACGTACAATGCTTAACAACTTACTAAGCACCCAATAAAAAAGCCCGCAAATGCGGGCTTTTTTTGGTTTAGATGTTATTGGTTTATGCACGCTTGGTGTAAATCTTTCGGCTGCATAAAACGCACCTATTCACACACAGCATCGCTGACCAAGTGGTGCACTTCGAGCTGAATTCGCCCATACATTAATGTGCTACAGGTTGAGATGCCGCTATTTTTTGCTGAATATGCCCATCCAAAAACAACGCAACAGCCGCCACCTTCTTAACCGCCCGCACCGAAAGCGTTGCGCCAGTAATGCCATTAATGTGACGATCCAACACCGGCTTTCCACGCTTGCGCTGTAGCTGCGCATTGTCAAATTGCTCAGTAAAAAAAGCCTGTTGTACCTCGCCGCCACGGGTTTCTCGGTACTCCAGAATATCGACCTGCGCTATTGCACCGCTGGCCACCACTACACCGATAGTAATGGGCCGCTCTTTACCGATTTCATCGAGCACCCAGGCAGTGCGATTACCCAGGTGCCAATAGCGTAGCCGCAGCTGCGGTAAGGTGTAATCGAATTGCTGCTGCACGTTGGTTTTAATGTCGGCAGTTAGCCACAGCGTACTCAAACTGGGTGCGTTACCACTGCTGCTTAGAGCGCCCTCAGTAAAGGCACTGGCAAGAAATTCCTCGGTGGACACTAACGGCGCGCCATGGCTCAAGCCCGCCAGCACACAGCAACAGATAGCAAAAAACAGTGGTGACAAACGCAGCACAAAAACTCCCGAATAGGGTTTAATAAACCCCTTAATCAACAACAATAGCTCGAAGCCCCTAAAGGCGCCGAATTTTAGCACAAAGTGATTCCCAGCTCGCTGCCACTCAAGCAACTCCACTCAACCACCACTGCATTTGAATCGGTATACGCAAAGCCTATTCGCCCGTGGTACTTGCACACCCCGTTGCCTAATCGGCTTATACACTTCACATTGAACGGACAAAATTCTTAGGCAAAAAAGAATAAAGAGCACTAGCTGGCGCCAATCTTGCGTCATTCAAACCAGTTCCACTGTAATGTCAATGTGGCTTAAGTTTTTACGTTTATGCTGAAATGAGTAGCCCTAGATACCACCGCCAAAAAACACAACAACGTATCAAAAAGGTGCCGCCATACAGCCTCTAAACACCAGCGTTCAGCTGGATAATTGCCACATTCAGTAATTACCGCCACACGCCTGGCAACGAGGTAAATAAATATGCTGAAAGTTACACCCTACCGCCAGCAATACCAAAAAATTCAAAGGCTTAGCAAAAATCGCCTAAGCCTAACCACCCTCGCACTGTGCATGCTGCCCAGCCTAGTGTTTGCACTGGGTCTTGGTGAAATACGCACATCAAGTTACCTCGGCGAGCCGCTGGTAGCTCAGATTAATCTGGTTAACTTACCCCCACACCTCGACGCCGACAGCCTTTTTATTCGGCAATTACACAGCGAAGAAGCCAAAACCCTGGGTGTCGATATTATTGCCAACTGGCAACAAATAGATTTCAGTTTCAACCCCGAAAGTAGTCAGTACCAAGTACAGGTCAATTCGCGCAAGCCCATCCGTGAGCCCTACATTAACTTTTTAGTTGAAGTTATATGGCCGCAGGGCAAGCTCTACCGAGAGTACACCCTCTTTTTAGACCCAGCAGCCCTCGCCGGTAAGCGGGCGAATGCAGCCAAATCGCCTGAGCGCGCACTATCAGTTACCCGTCAGATAACATCCAAACAACAGCACCTAGCTGCGCTAATAGACGAAAACAACCAGCTGCGCGAGCGAGTTTTACAACTGCAAAGCCTTGAACTCCTGCTCCAGCAACACACGGCTCTTATACAGCAACGACATAACCAGCTTGCGCAAAACCATGGGCAGGTTACTGAGCCGTCAACCGCTATAGTTCAGATTAATGCTAGGGCTTCTGCGCTGCTGACGGCTGATAGAAGCTCGCATTCCGAGGCGATGGCGAGCACATTATTTGCGACCGCAAAATCATTGCGGCCACCCGTGAATAACCCCCAGCTTAACGAGAAATTTGGGGCTTTGGTTTTCAGTGGTAGCGCTCTGGCTCTGCTGTTGGCCTTTTCACTAACCCGCTCCTTACGCAGCAAAAATACTAGCCGCTTGCACTATGCCCAACCAAGACCGTGCAGCCAGTCCTCAACTCACGACTATACCCACAGCCGCCCAGGCAAACAGGCGCAATGGGCCGATGAAGAAGAACCGACTCAAAACACGTCTACCGAATCAATAGACGAAATAGATGAAATGCTAGTGGACTTAGAGCTAGAACCCAGCGTTAAAGAGCGGCTACAACAGGAGCTCGCAGAACCTCTAGTCAGCCTCTGCTCGCTAGAGGCGCCCGAAAAAGAGGCCCGCGATCAGCTCGTACAAAGCCACATCCAAGAAAAAGTAAGCCACTACAATCGCGAAAGCCCCAATACCCACAAAAAAGAACAAATGCTGGAAGAAATTCCCATAGACCCTGAAATGGAAGCCTATCTAAAACTATAGAACCCACTCCCACCTAGCCATGTTAGGCGGGTGGGGCTCGGCTTTTCCGTGCAGCAAACAGTATTGTCAACAACCCGTTTCGACAACTAAGGCACCTACCCCTTGCACAACTTACTCAGCTTAAAGACAAATTAGCCGCCTAAAAACAACCCGGTGGCCCGGCCAACACCACTCCAACTGCAAGCAAGCGGCCCATCACGCCAAACACGGCGCTTTAAATTAGTGTTCACAGGCCCTAATATCCACACCCGTTTGGCTATTGTCTTCCAGCACTCAGGAATCAGCGCATGAAATTGTTTTACAGCACAACCTCGCCTTTTGCCCGTAAGGTCAATATGCTTTTGAACTACACTGGGCTAATTGACCAAACGGAGCTAGTACTGACAAATTTCGAAAGCGAAGAGCTGCGTGAGCTTAACCCTCTCGGTAAAATTCCAGCACTGGTAGCAGGGCAAACACGCCTGTTCGATAGCCCCCTTATATGTGAATACCTCGACGAAAAATTCGAGGAGTCTGGAAAGCTCAGTGTGTTTCACTGCGGCCGTGGAGACTACTACAGAGTGCAATCTGCCCATGCGCTAGCGAATGGCATACTGGACGCTGCGGTAAACAGCGTATTTGAATTAAAACGCGAAACTGAACACTCCCCATATTGGCTTGGGCGCTGGAAAACCGCACTTGAGGCCGCTGTAACCCATACAGACCTTGAAGTACTGGGCAACTCAGAAGACGTTAATATCGCCACCATCAGTATGGTTGCCGCACTAGGGTATCTGGATTTTCGCCTCGCCAAGCACTTCGACTGGCGCAGCCTTAACGCAGAACTGGCCGCTTGGTACGCCAGCATCAAAGAAGAACCCTGGGTATTGGCCACTGCGCCCAAAGACAGCTGATTTAAACCTAAAAAAGGCCCGCCACCTCTTCGCCTATGAATCGTATTCCCCAAGGTTTTATTGACGACTTACTCAATCGCCTCGACATTGTTGAGGTGATAGACCACCGCGTAAAGCTGAGAAAAACCGGTAAGAATTACAGCGCCTGCTGCCCCTTTCACGATGAAAAAACGCCATCGTTTTCGGTAAGCCCCGACAAACAGTTCTATTACTGCTTTGGCTGTGGCGCCTCGGGTAATGCCGTCGGCTTTTTAATGGAATACGAGCGCCAGGGCTTTGTCGACGCGGTAGAAAGCCTGGCCAAAACCGCCGGAGTAGAAGTTCCAAAGGAACAAACAAAAGAAAACCGGGAACAGCATTTTCGCCAGAAAAACCTCTTCGACACCCTCGAAAAAGCGAGTACTTACTACCAGCAACAACTCAAGGATAACCCCAAGCGCGACCAGGCCATACGCTATTTACAGAACCGCGGGCTAAGCGGCCACATAGCCAAACAATTTGGTATGGGTTACGCACCGCCGGGCTGGGATAACCTGCTAATTAAATACGGTCTAACCGAAGAAGATATTGCCCTCCTGGTAGACAGCGGCCTCGTGATTCGCCGCGACGACAACAACAAACTCTACGACCGCTTCCGCCACCGTATTGTGTTCCCCATTCGCGACACCCGTGGGCGCGCCATCGGGTTTGGCGGACGCGTGCTGGACGACAGCAAACCCAAATACCTCAACTCGCCCGAAACCGATGTGTTTCACAAAGGCCGCGAGCTTTACGGCCTATACGAAGCCCGTCAGGCCAATCGCAACTTAGAACAGCTGCTGGTAGTGGAAGGCTACATGGACGTGATTGCCCTGGCCCAATACGGTATTAGTAACGCTGTCGCCACACTCGGCACCGCCTGTGGCGAAGACCACCTACGATTAGCCTTTCGTTACGTGCAGGAAGTGGTGTTTTGTTTCGATGGTGATAACGCCGGTCGCAAAGCCGCCAAACGCGCGCTGCTGAATTCGCTGCCGGCCATGGAAGACGGCCGCCAGATCAAATTCCTCTTTTTAGCCGAAGGCCAAGACCCCGACTCCCTCGTGCGCCAGATTGGCGACGAACGTTTTCTACAGCAGGTACAGGCGGGCATCCCACTGGAAGACTTCCTCTTCGATGTAGCTGCCGAGGGCATAGATATTCACACTATGGATGGCCGCGCCAGGTTCAGTAAAATTGCCGCGCCGCTGCTAAACCAGATACCCAAAGGGGTGTACCGTGAGTTAATGTTCACCAACTTAGCAAAACGCACAGGCCTAAGTAGCTCTGCCATTATGGAACTAACGGCCGCCAAAGCCGAGCTAAGCGACCTGAAGGAAGAACCTGTAGTTGAACCTACACCTTCAGAAGCGCCACCCTCCGAATACCATTACGACCCCTCGGCTAACGCCGCACCACACGTGATGGATACCGCCGATGAGCAACCCACCCCTGACTACGAAGCCGAATACGGCAGCCTATTTCAGGGAGAAATAGCGCCTCCAACATCGGCTCCCGAGGCTCGTCGACGCTCTAGCGTTACGCTCAACCCCATTACAGCGGCCACACTGCTGCTGCTAGATAACCCTCAGGTGCTGCAAAAACTGTCCGCAGACAGCATTCTTGAACAACAAGACACCAAGGACCCTGCCCTACTGCGCCTATTCAACCTACTCGACTACCTGAAAAAGCGGCCAACAGCCAACTTCAGTACGCTGCTGGGCTTTTGGGGCGGCGCCTACGGTATCGACTCACAACAGGAGCTGGCAAAAATGCTGGCTACACACGAATTAACGAGCGACGTATCGCTCTCTAGCCACCAGCCGCATCGAGTACTGCGACATGCTTTCGACAAGATCCGCAAACAATTCCTGATCACCGAGCGAGACCGAGAATTGACCGAACTCAAAGCAAAGGGCTTATCCAATCTTAGTGATGACGAAAAAAACCGCTTCCGGGAGTTGATCAAACAATAACTAGCCCCGGCAAACTGAACTATGCTGGAAGAACCGAAGGGGATTAGCCCAAATCAAGAGTAATAAGACTCCCTGCTGTTGATTTTCTAGCTAGCAACCCCATATACCGCTATAATCGCGACCCTCCAAATTTCTAGTTATATACCGCAGGAACCTTAATGAGCGAACAGGCCCAAAAGCAGTCTCGTATCAAAGATTTGATTACCCGAGGCCGAGAGCAAGGCTACCTAACCTACGACGAAGTTAATGATCACCTGCCCGATGATATCTCCGACCCCGATCAGGTTGAAGACATCATCCAGATGATCAATGACATGGGTATCCGCGTATACGAAGTCGCACCAGACGCCGACGAGCTATTAATGACCGATGGCGAAGCCTCGCCAGACGACATTGCAGCAGCAGAGGCAGCGGCGGCACTGGCAGCGGTTGAAACCGAAGCCGGTCGTACAACCGACCCTGTGCGCATGTATATGCGTGAAATGGGTACCGTTGAGCTACTCACCCGCGAAGGCGAAATCGTCATTGCCAAACGCATAGAAGAAGGCCTGCGCGAACTGATGCACGCCCTCGCTTACTGGCCCAATTCTGTTCAGCGGTTGATGGACGAATACGATATGGTAGCCAAGGAAGAGCGCCGCTTAAGTGACGTTATCAGTGGCTGGCTAGACCCAGCAGACCAGGTAACCGCCGCCACACCCGTCGACCCCAACGCCGCCAAAGAAAAGAAAGACGACGACGATGAGGAAGAAGCGAATACCGGTATCGATCCAGAATACGCCAAAGAGCGTTTTGATGAGCTGCGAGCTCAACTGGAAAAAACCAACAAAACCATCGAAAAGCATGGCAGAGAGAGCAAACAGGGCGGCAAAGAGCTAGACGCCCTGGGCGAAGTTTTCAAATTCTTCAAGCTACCGCCACGCCAGTTCGACCCCATATACAACACCGTGCGCGATATGCTTATGCGCGTGCGCACCGAAGAGCGCGAAGTTATGCGCCTGTGCGTACGCCACGCTGGCATGCCACGCAAAACCTTCATTAAAGAGTTTCCCGGTAACGAAATCTTCGAAGAATGGATTACTGACGTCATTGGGAAAAAACGCGACTACTCCGAAAGCCTGCGCCCGGTTCAAAGCGATATTCAACGCTCCCAGCGCAAGCTGAAGCAAACGGAAGTAGAGTCCGGTCTCGACCTCGCTACCATTAAAGAAATTAACCGCCGCATGAGCATTGGCGAGGCCCGAGCCCGCCGCGCTAAAAAAGAAATGGTAGAAGCCAACCTCCGTTTGGTTATCTCTATTGCCAAAAAGTACACCAACCGCGGTTTACAGTTCCTCGACTTGATTCAGGAAGGCAACATCGGCCTGATGAAAGCGGTAGACAAGTTTGAATACCGTCGCGGTTACAAATTTTCTACCTACGCCACCTGGTGGATCCGTCAGGCCATTACCCGCTCCATTGCGGACCAGGCTCGCACCATTCGAATTCCGGTGCATATGATAGAAACCATCAACAAGCTCAATCGTATTTCCCGCCAAATGCTTCAGGAAATGGGCCGCGAACCCACCCCAGAAGAACTGGGCGAACGCATGGAAATGCCAGAAGAGAAAGTGCGTAAAGTACTGAAAATTGCCAAAGAGCCAATCTCCATGGAAACGCCCATTGGCGACGATGAAGATTCGCACCTAGGTGATTTTATTGAGGATATATCCATAACCTCTCCAGTAGAAGCCGCTACCGGCCAAGGCCTGCAAGAAGCCACCAAGTCTGTACTCGCTGGCCTTACCGCCAGAGAAGCCAAGGTGCTACGTATGCGCTTCGGTATTGAAATGAATACCGACCACACACTGGAAGAAGTGGGTAAGCAGTTCGATGTTACCCGTGAGCGTATTCGACAGATCGAAGCCAAAGCGCTGCGCAAATTGCGCCACCCCAGCCGTTCAGACCACCTACGTGGATTTTTGGACGAGTAGAAACAGCGGTTACATTTTTAGCTGTTAAAAAAGGCGTACTTCGGTACGCCTTTTTTAGTTCATCACCCCAACCCTATTGCGCCCAAAGCATTGGGTCCAGCCGATAATAATCGAGCATCTGTTCGTACAGCTCTGGGTGCTTTTGCTTCATGATTTGGGGCCGTTCGAAGAACACCTGGTAACAACCGCAAAAAACTCAATAGCAAAATAAAAAAGCCCGACCCATTGGAGCCAGGCATTACTTAAAGTAATTAAGCACTACCGAACAAACAATTCAATTTCGCCAGTAAACAACTCGCCAGCCGTTGTTTCGTAAACATACTCAAATAAAATTGAGTTAACACTCTCGTCCGTGGTGTCGGATAAATACTCACTGACATTTAGGGCATACTGTCTACCATCTGCCAGAGTGGTACCACGATAGCTCCCAATTGACCTCCGACCTGTTTCTATAACTTCCTCATAGGCGGTACTCACCATATAAGACAGCGATGGAGAAACATTACCCGCATCCACCAGCGTAAAACTTCGAAAATCGTTACTTAACACTCCGTTTGAAGTCACGACTTTTTTATTCAGGGTGAAGTTTTCCAAAGTCTCGATCGAAACAGGGAGAAATACATAGCAGGAACTGCTTGACTGAGAGCGAGTCGAAGCAATACCGGCAGTGGTCGTAGCGCGTATACGCTGGCCATTCGTCCAATAATTATTATTGTCGAGAACAACGCTATCAATATTGAAATTAGCTACCGAGCTCTTGTTGAAATTACTCTCGTCACCACTCAAATTAACATCCAACGCCGAATGAATATCCGTTATTGTATCGATCTCGATACGATACTCATAACCGGGAGCAAGTGATTGACTCGGTACGATTGACAGCAGTGTATTATTCAAGCTCAGTGAAGCCGTCGCGTCCTCCTCCACGTCCGTCGATGCAAGATAGGTTACCCCTGGAAGGACGAGATCATCCGTCGAATCGTTGCCTCTCACAATTTGCAGAACATCTTCACGATACAACTTTACCGAATCATCATTAAGCGCGATCCCACCTGAATAGAAAAAATCTACAGATAAAGGTCCCCGATCAGTTCTTATTGTATTTAAAACCAGCTCCAGCTCACTCGATGCGTTCTCTTCATTTAACTGCATAACTAGGTCAAGAGTCGCATCCTGTGCATAGGCGTAATAGCGAGAGTTGGTAAGGGATGAATTGCCACCGATATAAAAACGACCCGATTCACCAGTAGAACTTATTGAAACATATCGGCTGTCGAAATAACGAGCATCCTCAGAAAAATAAGCTGGTACCATGATATTCATGTCCCCAGCTATAGCTACACTAAAGGTATATTGCTCTGTTTCCGCGGAAAAAACGCCAACGACATCCGTACCTCCTACCAACTCGATGACCGGCTCCGCATCAGACACAAGCGCACCCTGCCCATCAAGGATGGTAAGATTTACAACAACATCCTGCACGCTCTCGCTCGGCCCGCTAATTTCCAATTCAATATTGTCGTAACGTTGCTGCATGGGTAAAACATACAAATAGTCGTTCCACTCCTCGTAGCCCGGCTGTTCATCGCCCACAACATAATCACTAATACCATCTCCATCAGAATCCAAATTTAGCAAGAGTGCTGAAACTAGACCCGCAGGAATATCGATACGATAAACACCGGCTTGCGCATCATAAACAGCCCTATGCGCATATGCTTCTTCGGTGGACCCTGCCCCTACATGGGAATAGGCAACCAGCTCCAACCCTGTCACAGGCTCAACCGTATCCACATTTTTGATACTGACAACTTGCTCAACCGGCGCAGCAACTTCAATTTCACCCAGGTCCTGGAAGCTTTCATTATTCAAAGTAAAACGCGTTCCTCCGTAGACCACACGATCCATAAAAGCACCCGACGCGCTGGAAATAAGCAGCTCGAAATCTGACGATGGAGCCATGCCTTCAATTCTGAATTCTCCGCCAGTAAACGATTGAGTATCCTGCCAGTCTGGCCCCAACTTTACACGTACCGTAAAGTTTTCTACACCGACACCGGTGTGATGATCCGTGACTCGTCCGTAAAGAACAATCTCCGAAATTTCACGCTCCTGCACGCTTCGTTCCGACAGCAAACGGTTTTGCTCCTGCATTTCCGCTACGATCTCTGCATTATCCTCCTGAACCTCTAAACAACCGCTCAGCCCAATAAAGAAAATCGCCAAAACCCCCAATTTAAGCCTTCCAATGTGTCCTGAATAATTCATGTTCAATACGTCCTTTCCTTTCTATTAAAGTGACATGCAATAAAACACGTGAAATCTTAGTGACGTAGCTCACAAAAGTAAATCATTGGTAGATGTAAACATGTGAAGAAATACTAGACAAAGCGATCAAATGGAGAGAAATGAAAAATTTACCTGACACAAGCCCAAACAATAGAAAAAGAGACAGGGGAGCCACCCAGTACATACTGTGTAACACGGGTTTAAAGCCGAAACTGCTTTAACAACAAACGAAGTTTCCGGCGAATAGGGCCTGCGCCAAACCAGTGGCAAGCCACTAGAGCACTGCAGTCGGGTTGCGGTGCAATGGAGGTCCGCTATCTCACCTCACTGAGGTATACCGTTAAGCGATCAAAAGCACACACAGTGCTATTTCACGGCCCAAAGCATTGGGTCCAGCCGATAATAATCGAGCATCTGTTCGTAAAGCTCTGGGTGCTTTTGCTTCATGATTTGGGGCCGCTCAAAGAACACCTCCGTAACCACGGCAAAAAACTCGGCCGGGTTAGTGGCGCCATAGCTATCGATTAACGTGCGGCGCCCTTCGGCCAAGTCGCGGTGTAAATCCTCAAACTCTTCACTAAACACCTTCGACCACACCGTATAGCTGTCTCGCGTGTACAGTAAAGGCGCGCCATCGGCACTACCGTCTTCTTGGTCTAGCTGGTGGGCAAACTCGTGCAGCACCACATTGCGGCCATCGGTATAGTCACTGTGCCCCTCCTCGACACTATCCCACGCCAAAATTACCCGACCACTACTCCAAGACTCGCCAAGAAGATGCGTCTTGCCACCCGATACCACCCCGTATTCATCTTGCCGCTCACGCTTGGCAATAAAGGTGGAGGGGTACACGTAAATCCAACGCAAACCGGCATACCGCGTACTGGGGCGGTTTAGAATCAACAGGCAGGCTTCGGCCGCAATAACCACACGAACTTCATCGGTCAGCGCAAGGCCTCCACAACCTTCAAAATGCTTGGTATGCAGAAAATGTAAGATCAACTTCTCCCACTCCAGCCTCAGTGGCATCGGTAATTTGCCGTAAACCACCAACCTGCGTTGCAGAATTTCGCTCCAATTAGCCGGAAACGGCCGATTCACCGCCCGATTAAATCGCCAACGACGAAAACCCCATACCAACAGCGCAACCAACAGCCCTGCCCCAATAAACGAAAACCACTGCTGAACCAATGTCACCAAGCGCCCCCACGGTCAAATTTTGTGTGTTTGACTACTCTATTTGGCTCTAAACTGAACAATTACAAGCGAGAACAAGAAACACGCTCAAATTATTACTGTAACCCTTGAGATTAGAACGCTTTTCTAAGAGAATACCGGCCCTTCATTGTGGGCCTTTAGCTCAGTTGGTTAGAGCATCCGACTCATAATCGGCAGGTCCCCAGTTCAAGTCTGGGAAGGCCCACCACATAAAATTGTTCTCTGAAATATACGTCGGATACTATCCGACTCGCTCTCCACCTCAGAGAATGGGCAGGCCCCCAGTTCAAGTCTGGGAAGGCCCACCACGTATATAAAAGGTCGCCATTTGGCGGCCTTTTTTATGCGCGGAGGGTTTTGCCAGACTTGTTCGCTCTGGCCAGTTCACAAAATTGCCGGGAGCAATTTTGGTCGCCAGAGCGAAGCGACGGCGGTCGAAGACCGAGCGCTAGGGACGGCGCGAGACAACTCAAGGAAGGTCCACCATCTCAAAGCCCCGAGCCATAAGGTTTTCGGGGCTTTTTATTTATCCAAACGATATTTGAAATTACAATTACACGTGAGTACACGGGTGTTACAGGCATATAGATCCGCCACGCTTGACCGTGCCGCTTTTTAGTCCTAAAATGAGATCTAAAAACCGGCATGGAGAATCTAATGCCCCAGAACACTTTAACTAAAGCCTTAATCAAAATCGCTGAGGCGTCCGACCACCTATCCCAAATGAACCTCAGTATTGATGTCTTGCTTGAGGCGGTTAAAGTCGGGCATGGCTCAAGATCCAACGCCAATGAATTGCATCCTCCTACGACCCCTGGCTTCAATGCTTGGTCAGATACCAATTACGGGTTAAGTCGGCGATTAATAGATGAGGGCTGGTCAAGAGATGTTGTAGATAATATACCGATACTCCGGCATCCAAACGGCGCTTTTCAAATCGTTGTATCTAGTGGAGATATGGCGACAGGGACAGCGCTTGAGAGCATGAGTCCATCAACACTTCAGAAGAAAGGGGTTAAATTTTCATCGCTTTTTGGCGGCAATACCCGTGATCTATTCGACAAGGAAGCTCCACTTGAAAGTCTAATGCAAAAGACTGCTGGTGAATGCCCCACATACGTTCTTCTTTACTATTATGATCAATCGAAGAAAGAAACTCGCTGTGAACTGTCTTTGCCCAGCCCCTCTGACAAAGATAAAATTGCAAATAAAGAAAAGCAGTACGTTTCCGAATGGGAGCAGCGGATTATTATCGGTACCGTTGGCGGAGAGCCAGATTTACCGACGGCTGACTTCACCGAAGATTCCGACTTTGATATAACGAGAAAGACGTCTTAAATAGAGATTTTATGGAACAGGTATTTAATCCTCAGAGATTAGAAGTTGCCAGACTAAGAAGACAGCTATCCAAAAAAGCTTTCGCAGAAATTTCGGGAATCGCAGATAGAACCCTCAGAAAATATGAAAAGGATGGCTTTGAAAATCTATCTATAGACGAACTTTCGAAATTTGCCAAAGCATTGGATTACCCGCTGGCATTCTTCTACGGAGATGATCTCGAACCTATTGATTTCGAGTCCGTCAGCTTTCGCTCGCTTTCATCCACCAAAGCAAGCCAGAAGCTTAGCGCCATTGCAGCAGGAACTCTCGCGTATGAATTCAACAAGTGGATGGAAAATAAATTTAGTCTTCCTAAGATAAATGTTCCTCAACTGGGTCTTCAGAATTCTCAAGATGCCGAGAAAGCCGCTACAGTGGTTAGAAGCGTTTGGGCGATTGGCAACAAAAGCATCTCTAATGTTATTCACCTTCTAGAGAAGAACGGAGTGCGCGTGTTTTCTCTGTCGGAGAACAATTTAAACGTTAACGCCTATTCTTTCTGGAAGGATGGGGTACCGTTTGTTTTTCTCAACAACAAGAAATCTGCTGAATGCCAACGTTTTGATGCTTGCCACGAACTTGGGCACCTTGTAATGCATTGCGATGGGACTCCTCGCGGCAGAGAGGCTGAAATGGAAGCTAATAGATTTGCTTCCGCTTTGCTGATGCCAGAGGACTCTATAAATCAGTATTCTTTTAGAAATACCAATTTACCAAATTTAATCCAGTTTAAGCACAACTGGAAGGTATCGCTCGCAGCATTGGTTAGGCGGCTTTTCGATTTAAATAAAATTTCTGATTGGCACTATCACGATTTCAGTAGGCAAATGGGGATGAGAGGGTATTTCAAAGTTGAACCTGACCCTATGTCAGAGCGAGAAAAATCTAAAATTTTAGAAATTGTATTAAACTCTCTTAGAGAGGAGAGAAAAACACTCAA
This sequence comes from Teredinibacter franksiae, assembly GCF_014218805.1. Taxonomy (NCBI): domain Bacteria; kingdom Pseudomonadati; phylum Pseudomonadota; class Gammaproteobacteria; order Cellvibrionales; family Cellvibrionaceae; genus Teredinibacter; species Teredinibacter franksiae. The sequence continues at coordinate 1,733,077 of NZ_JACJUV010000001.1, forward strand.
CCACCTCTCAAAGGAATTGCGCCTACCAGTAGATGAGCTTTGCCAATTATTATTTGGCCCATCGGTTCCAGATAGTAAACTTTTGAGGCAGTCTGATAAATTGCCGAGCTTGGCAGCTGTGTGAACCGAGCAACCATTTACATTAGTGAGTTTACGATCGTCGCCTATGCTGCCCGCTATCGCCGCACAGCACAAACAAAAACGCCTAGCGTGAGCTAGGCGTTTAGGGTTAGATCACGAGCTGGAAAAGTAGGGACAGCCCGCTCTAACTGGTCCCGATGGTTTAATGTGAGTCGGTTTCCTGTAGCACTGCCTCACCCTAGGGGGGGGGTAGGTTATCGAGTCGCCACAAGCTCCAGCTTCGACAAGTCTCCATAATCTGGAGCGGAACCTTTAACCACATTATCCTTCAAGATAGCTTGCATATTTGCCGCAAGCTCGCCCCACTGATCAACATGAACAAGTCGCGGAACCATCATCACTGGCCTGACTTTTTCTGTGCGGCGCTGCTCTTCTAATTTATCAACGCGATTAAGCAGATTGGCTGGTATTCGTTTGCGCATCTTCATGCTCCAACAATTGCGTGGCTAAGTCTGTTCGGCGACAATTAGGATGACCGGACAGGATAGTTGACGTCAGACACAAACTCTTGATTCCAATTCTCCACTCTCTTTGATACCATACGTCAATGACGTATGGTGGACAAAAGCCAAATGAACAATCTGATTTTAAGGGCTCGGACTGAGACAGGATTGTCCCAGACCGAATTTGCTCAAGCACTACAGATATCCCCTAGAACCCTCCAAGAATGGGAGCAAGGCCGACGCTCGCCTTCAGGTTCAGCGAAAGCACTTATCCGAATAGCCATTAAACATCCTGAAATCATCAAAGAAAGCTTCGAAAGTCTTCAGACGACAAAAGAAGCAATGAGCGAAATACTTGATGAGATGGCCAACTTATTACTAGCTCGCGATGAAATAGCATTTTCAGACCTAGTGCTAGACTGGCACAGAGCCGAATTCGAGTGCAATTTAATTTCAAAACCTAAGGATACAGACCCGAGAAAGCTGGCCCTTAAAGCCAGTATTGTAGAGCGACTCGTTGAAGTGCTTGGTATGCCGCCACACAACGCCAACCAGTCGACTCCAAGCTGGACGAATTCTATTCTCGGCGTTGACGAGACATTTAAGCTTCAGAGTGATCGCTTGCTTGAAGACGAAGACTACTGCAAAGCATTTGAGAAAAGAGGCTTTCTCGTTGCGAAAAATTTTATGTTTTTTATCTAACCATTAAAGGGATTTAATATGAAAAAATACTACGACATTGGCAACGGATCGCTTTCCCGTCTCGTTATCGAAAAGGCGCTTAAGCGTTTAGCTCAACTTTTGAGCGAACAAAACAAGCGAGTTGAACTTGTTGCAGCAGGTGGCGTTATTAGCGTTATGCTTTTTGGAAGCCGCCAAATGACACGTGACATCGATGTGATCATCCCCCAAAAAGATAAGGCTCTGATAGCCAACCTTGTTGAGACTGTGGCAAAAGAACAAGGCTTACCAAGTGGCCATCATGCATGGCTAAATGACGGGGTATCATTTTTTGGTTTAAAAACACGAAGCAACAAGAAGGTTTTTGACCACCCAAATCTTGTTGTCTTCACTGCCAGTTGGTATGAGCTTCTTGGAATGAAACTCAGCGGTGCCTGGAGGCGCGACGCCGATTTCAATGATGCTGTCCATATCGTTCGTCAGATAGGAAATAAAGACAAAGAAAAAGCACTCAAAGAGTCTATCCGCTACAAAAACTTTTCCCCTCACACCGACGACAATACATATAAAAAACGTTTTGACCGAACATGGGCCGATGCATTTGAGTAATTCCGAACATCGAGGCAACATTGATATCATAGATATTGAAGCGAGCGGTCTTCATTTTGACTCTTATCCAATCGAAATTGCTATCTTGGTGGGCGGGACGTATCACTCATGGCTAATCAAACCAGAAGAAAATTGGAGCAACTGGTGCGAAAAAGCCGAAGCTGTGCACGGAATCTCAAGATCACTTCTTTTTAAGGAAGGCCAGTCGGTTTCAGTTGTTGCTGAAGAGATCAGCGAGATACTAAACAATGCCTCCGGCGTCATTTATAGCGACGCTAACCGCTGGGATGAAGACTGGCTGTCCACATTATTTTATGCTTGCCGGAGAAAATCTCCTGCTAAGATTTCCTCAATATTCGACCTATTGTCGGATGAGCAGAAGGCTAAATTCCATATAATAAAGAACGATCTCAGCCTAAGTGGGAAATACAGAGCACATAGGGCCCTAGACGATGTAAGAATAATCGAGAAAGCATTAGCGCAGTCAGTCGTTTAAACATCGAAATAGCGAATCATGGGGTCAGGCCTTAAATCACACAACGAGAAAAGGCTAAATGTCACATGTAAGGCCTGACCCTAGTTATTCCTGTGACCCTAGTTATTCCTGACCCTAGTTATTCCTCCTCAAATTACCCCGCTTTTTACCCTGCGTTTAACTGGTCAACAAATGATCGGTCTTACCTTATGCCGTGATCAGTTCGTGTTTATTGTGGTAGGATTTTAAGCATTACTTAGACCCACACTGGTAAAACCCCCTTATGCCCGAACTCGATTCACTCAAAACCGACATCCAGCACATTCGCACTCAAGTGCGACACATTAAAATCCTTGTGATTATCACTTCTATGGTCGTGGTTGCCTCACTGGCTTGGAAGCTTCTGTAATGCGCCACACTTGCTCTATTTTCAAACTGTGCAAGCTATAATCACCTCCTTACTAATAATCGCTCTCTGGCCGTTTTCAGTGTCAGCCGCTGGCTGATCAGCTAATCGCTGCAAAGCTTGCTTATGTGTATCAAGGAGAGAAAAAGCAAAGCTGGTGCAATTAGATTAACTAACTTCGGCCACATACCATGCTTAAAGCTCCTCGCCGTATTAGTAATAATTAGTATGTAGCACTCGGTTTTCCCTAAAGGAAGGTTTCATGGCACGAACTGAAAGCGTAATAGCAAACAATCTACGGGAATTTTCAAACGATAAGGGAGGCATCAAAAAATGGTTTGACTACTGCTTAAATTATGCGCATACACATGGAGGTCGTAGAGTCACATTTGATAATGAATCCTTTAAGAGGTGTAATTTTGGCAAATTTCAGTTTTCTGGGATTAATTTTGAATTCTGTGATCTTTCGGAATGCAATTTCACAGAAGCTAAATTTCATAACTGTCGTTTTCCGCCCAAAGGAATTGATGGTGTTGTTTTTGCCGACGCGTCTTTTGATGCCTGTGAGTTTATCAATTGTAATTTCAAAGGCGCGCACCTCACAGGTGCCCAATTCAACACAGGGAATTGTGAAGGCGCAGTGTTTTCTGAGGCAAGTGATCTAAACGGGACCACATTCTCAAGAAATACGAAACTGTCGAATTCGGACTTTTCTGGTTTAGACCTGGGTGCCATGGTGATTGAGTCAGGATCATTAGAAAACGCAAACTTTGAGGGCGTGATTTTTGACGATGGCACTACCTTTAAAGATTGCAATCTGAATGGTGCAAAATTTATCAATTCAAAGCTAAATAATGCCAAGTTTTTGAATTGCCAAATCGATCATGTCGACTTTACACGTGCAACCTTGCCTTGCGCTAGGTTTGAGCTGGGAAACTCTCTAGGTGTATGTTTTAGCAAGGCAGACCTATCCGATGCTTGTTTTTCATCCAACTCGGATATTCAAATTGAAAAAGTAAGCTTTAATAATGCAATTTTGTCAGGCGCAGAGTTCTATTCGTTAAGGATGGAGCGGTGTTTGTTTTCTGGTTGTACTTTGGTGACTACAAATATCTATTGCTGTAAATTTCACAGTTGTGATTTTCATGCCTGCACTATTGACCGCTTAACTCTTTCCGGCTTGGAAGACCAGGGTGTTACTCGCTCTGACGAATTGGCTATGAAAATAAAGGATGACGCTGCAAGTCTAAGATTGCATTTTGGTGGTATTTGGTCGGCACTTCATGTATTAGCTCTTCTTTTTTTTGTTACCCCCTATTTGTGGTTTGTGATTACCCATTGGCCAGAGGCGTATTTTTTTACTGAAGCGCCTGAATATCATATTTCACTTTGGAAAGCGTTAAGCCTATATATATACAATGGTGGCGTTAATATAAAAACTGGAGAATATTCCTTCCACTGGTCGTTTCTTCTCTTTATTGGGCTGCTTTTATTTAATACATTTAGGTTTGGCCTGCTAGTAAAAACAAAGCAGTTAGAGCACGAGAAAATCGTTACTGGTCTACCGGCAAGATTTGATTTTTCTGATCCTGTCCCATGGCTGCCTTTTTCAACTTGGGGCTCCGCTTTTAGGTGGGGAAGATTATTTATATTTCTTAGCATACTGTTAGCAATGTTCAATTTTTGGCACTTCATGGGAAGGGTCATACCGCTAAATTCGCTGTGATGTAAATTCACAAAAAAGACAAACCTAAAGCAACGTTATATATGCTAGTGCAAATAATTTACTGTCTAGGGATATAGGGAAATACAAGTAGATCATAACTTAGAAGAACTGAATAAACATTTGGACAATATACGCTTGGCCTTGGCTAGCTATCTAGAAGCTAGCTCGCATGAAGAAGAGTGCGAAATGACAAAGAATGCAACAGTAAAATTATTTTTCAATGGAATTATTTTTGATGAGATCCATATCTATTTTGAACCTAAAGACTTTGCTTATATTAAGGGAAGGAAAGAATCTTCCCAGCTTATTCGAGGGCATCTAATTGAAGTCTGTACAAGCAATACTGAAGATCAAAACGGCTCACCAATATCCATAGAAGAATCACAAGTCAAAATCGGTATTAAAGTCGACTAGCACATCAATTCTTACTCAAATTTTTGGATCTCTTCCGTTGGTCTAAGTGTAACTGATGCCCTCTACTCGCCAGCCGAATCATGGGGTCACGAATCATGGAGTCAGGCCTTAAATCACACAACGAGAAAAATCCAAATATCACATGTAAGGCCTGACCCTACTTATTCCTCTCAGTTATACTTTCCATTTACTCCACGATTTTTCAAGGCTTTAGATTAAGTCGTCAAGCTTAAAGTGCGCGAGTTTATTTCTTTATAGAATCTATTCATAAGAATAGTTATTAGGGATATTGACAGGCCACGGGCATACTGACTGGGGATCTACTGCGGGACCATTTTGTCTCTTTGCCTTTCTAAATATCGCGGTATTCTATACTTTCTAAGCTCTCTATGCAGTTAAGCCGAAAACGGGCTAAAATCCATAATCAAGCTAACTAACATTACCCACTACGTGGACTGAGCCGCCGTTACGGTGTTCACGTCGCCACCGGGGCGGTGCTGGCTGCAAGGCTTCAAAACAGTATAATTGCACTATTTGAAGAACAGTTCCGCTATTAGAGCTTCAACTTGAAGGCCTGCCGCCTGATGAAAAAAATCATTATTGAAATGGATATTAGATGAAAAGAATTATTGCAGTACTCAGCCTTTTTGCAAGCTCCGCAACCTATGCAGTAGAAGGGTATGAAGATATCTATATAGATAGAGAGCAAGATATCATTATTCACGGCATTGCCTGCGGCACAGACGTTAATAGTTTAAGCAGCTTTAAGCCCTCTTATGTTTTCACAAACACAGACACCATCTCAAAAGGCACCTACTACTACAACTCACCTTATGGCAATTACTCCTTAACCTTCAACACAACAGAGAACAGTGCCGTAATGGCCCGTGGGCTGCTGAAAAATGGCCAAACAACAAAGGAGCAAATGGATAAAAACATATGCATTGTCTCCAACATAGTGGGCTTGCCAGGCGCTATTAGTAAAAACTTGAACAAATTGACCCTTAAAGCAAATGACCCTAACTGGGATAAGGTGATGACTCAGTATACGTTTGTTTCGGGTAAACCTGCCTATGGGGAAGGTGTTTTTCAAGATAACCGAACCACCGCCGAAATCGACAAGGCAGATAAAGCGATATTTGACGCAAACCAAGTATACCTAAAAGAAATTGAAAGCATATTTAGCGAAAAATACAAAAGAATAGCGCTAACCTTACCTAACAAACTGGAAGCAGCGATTAAATATGCCTACGAGACGGATGGTTTTTTGGCAGAAAAAACATACCCAACCATTGAAGAGCCAGCCGTTTGGACCCCAACAGCGAAAGAACGCTATAACGACTTAAGTCGTCAACGTACACAAACCATAGCATGGGATAAAGTCATTCAGGAAAACTTTGATTGGTTTTTTTCGTTGGTTGGAAAGCATAGTGAACTCGAAACGACTCAGTTAATATCGGAAACAAAACCGCAATGGAATGGCCATGCATTAGAACAGGTAGCAACGGTACAGGCTACCTTCAAAGATGGGAAATCATTAGAGTTAGACTTTTTGGTCACGTCGAGCAAAGTAGATTCTGAGATATTTGATACCATCGAAATCATCAAGCAGAAATCTAACTTGGTTCGCAACAACCCTATTGCATCGGCCAAAACCCCCAGAAGCCCCGTTAAGCTGCCCACAGCGGAAGATATAGATGTGTACACACCTACGGAAAAAGAGGTTATTTTCTTCTCTCTTTTTAGAAATAAATCTTTGGGTGATACGTATCGCTACAAGTAATAAAACACCACGTTAACGTATTCCCTCGGAAGCGTCAGGCATAGCAATGGATATTGATGTAAAAGAAAAGTTTGACTCTTACCCTGCCGACGCTCGGAAGTTACTTTTAGAAATACGAAGCGCAATAATAACTACGGCAGCGCAAGAGGGTGTTGGCAATCTCATAGAAACGCTGAAATGGGGAGAACCTAGCTATATTGCAAAGAAGGGCAGTACTGTACGAATCGATTGGAAGCCCAAAAATCCGGACAAAGTGTCAATTTTCTTTAGCTGTAAAACAAACTTGATTGAGACCTTCCGTGAAATATACGGAGACCGCATAAAGACAGTAGGCAACAGAGAAATAGAGATTCCAATATCTGCTTTTCCCCCTATGCCTGAGCTAAGAGCATGCCTATCTATGGCTTTGCGTTATCATACGATCAAACATTTACCATTACTCGGCGCTTAACATGAACGTGGTCACCGACAAAAAAGCAGCGGGCTCAGGCGCTCAGCGGCTTTACCATCACCCCCAAACTAGGCGGTACAATCAAAGGCGAATAATGAGAACATTGCTAATACCCCTTGTGCTCGCATGCTCGGCGTGCGATCAAAAATCGGTAGAGACATTTACCTTTAGAGAAAGCCTTAAGTATACCCTGTCAAAAAAATGCGGCGAAGATGAACAGTGTAAAACGGCTGTAAAAGAACAAATAGAAAGCTGCATGGAATCGAGTGATTGGGAAACTTTTTTGCACAACCAGGATGATGAAAAAGAAAAGAGTCGGTTTCTTACTGAATTTTACGGCTGCATAAAAGATAATGACGGCAACCCACTGTTTAGGGTTAGAGAACAAGAAGCAGCCAATGAATGATGTCGGTAATATTTTGAAAAGAACACTTCTCATTTGGGAAAAAATAGCCGTGTGGCGAATTACGGAAACGCCTTAAGCACCTTATTTTTATTTGCGTAAAAGCCAGCACACATACTCCAACGCATTACCACAGCCTATAATGGAAGACGAATGAAGAAAGCATCACCACCACATGAACCCCGAAATAACGAAGACATTGTTCGGTCGGTACGAATGTGGGTTAACACGTTTGTTGTGGAAATGAACCTTTGCCCATTCGCCAAGTACGAGATGCTGAACAACCGGGTGCGCTTTGCTACCACAAGCGCGATAACGGAAGAACAATTGTTGATGACACTGCAGGAAGAGTTAGAACTGCTCAATGATGATCCGTCAGTTGAAACAACGCTGCTTATTCACGCGCATGTATTGCAAAACTTTGGTGACTACAATCAGTTTTTGAGTTATGCCGACAAACTCCTTTCAGAAATGGGACTGGAAGGTATCTATCAGATCGCCAGTTTTCATCCAGACTACCAATTTGGTGGAACAAACCCAGACGATGCAGAGAATTATACCAACCGCTCTCCCTACCCCATACTGCACCTTATTCGGGAGGCGAGCCTTGAGCGAGCTATTGAGGAATACCCTAATGTCGATCAAGTTCCAATACGAAACGTGGCGTTAATGGATAGCCTGGGGCAAACCAAGCTGCAATCACTATTTGAGAGCCTGTTTAAGCTGTAGGTAGGCGTAGCACTTATTTTAGCTCTGGTAGATTCTTAGCATTTCATCTGCAGCGTGCCTTTTCACCCGCAGTGCTTTTGCGAGCGTTATATTTACGCTGGCTATGTTTGGTATTTTTGCTCTATCGATAAGCACCTAGGCTTTACGCTATCTGGCATTGGGCTACCTGTCTGTAGGCTTAATAATACGCACACATAGGCCCCTAAAACCTAAGCGTTGTCGGCATAACTCAGCGTAGCCATGAGCCCAGAAGCAAATAATGGTAGAATCCTTATATAAACATTACACTGCGCGCATTAAACACTCTCCAGTGTGCAGTTGCAGCCCATCCCAGTAGGATCCCAATGAAAAAGACCTTTAAGTTAGATCACCCCAGAATCAAAGTAGCCCGCGTCGTAGACTCGGTAAGGCACGACATCCGAAAATTCCTCAAAAGGGAACGCAAAAAGCCGCTGCCCTCTGGGGCCAAATATTGGGGCTTCGACTGTAAAATTGGGCAATCTGAGGAAACGGCTGTTGAGATACCGCTATCATCGCTAACGAACAATATCGATGACCTTGTTGAAAATAACATTATGACCATTTATGTGGAAATTACAGCGAAAGCCATTGAGGCCGGTGAAAACCCGCCTGAACAGGAGGGCTAGCTATCAACAATAACGACATTCTGCGCCGAGTGCGTGATATTTTTGATTTTAACGATCCACTACTACTTTCTATATTTAAGCTGGGCGGGCGCGAAGTAAGTAAGCCCGAGCTGGCTTCTTTGTTGGCGCGCGAAGGCGAGCCCGATTTTGCCTTGTGTGAAGATGAATTACTTGCTCGCTTCCTAAACGGGCTGATCATAAACAATAGAGGCGCTAAAGATGACGGTACACCAGAGCCTGAACCTGACCTAAGCAATAACATGGTGTTGCGCAAGCTGAGAATCGCTCTAAACCTACAGGCAGATGATTTACTCGAAATACTTAAATTGAACGAGTGCACTTTAAGCAAGCATGAATTGAGCGCTCTATTTCGACGCCCCGACCATAAAAACTATCGCGAATGCCAGGATGAATTGCTCTGCAACGTTCTAGATGGAATGAAAAAGCGCTACAGAAAAAAATAAGCGCAGGCGGTTCAGTATGCCTATATCTAAAAGCAAAGCACCCTTCAATCTATAAAAGTAAACCCCCACGCGCTTAGCGCGTGGGGGTTTATGCACGTTATTAAAACGTGCTGGCCTTCTGCCTTTTTGGCTCTTCCTGACCCTCTATTAATCGATAGCCTCTTCAACCTCTAGAGCTTTCTCTGCTTTTTTGAGCCCTAAAGCTGATCTAAACCGATCTTCTAGCTTTTGATAGTCCGCCTCAGCGGTCGCCTGAACCGCCACCCAGCTAGACACCAAAGTTTCTAAGGAGTTGTCTTTTTGAGCTGTGTGGGAACCAAGGCCACGCTGCAGTTGCTCTACCTGAAACTCCATGCGGATGCTTTTATCTTCTGCAGGGGTTTCAATGTCATTGCTAATTTCTGATCGCACACAGAGTAAACGCAATTTACGCAGGTTTTCAGCTTGGGACTCAAGCGAGTAACTATCACTAGCGTCTAGTCGCGACTGGAGATTTGAAAGTACTGCATTCGGCCACTTTTGTGCGTTTGAAATGGTTTCGCTCAGGGTTTGCATGAGGTTGTCAGTGGCTTCATTTTTGGCCGTAAGTATTTCAAGCATACTGGCTTTTTGACTGGTCGAGAAGATATCGACCCATGCAGATAGTTGCGCTTGCTTTCTCTCGAATACAATTTTCTTCTGGAATTTATCTGAAAATTGGTGGAATTTTTGATTTAGCGTTTGGTAATGATTTTTGGGGAATTCACCCAAATTCTTAAAGGCGTCCGTTAGTTCGTCTGCCTCTGATTTGGCGGCAAAAAAGTCTGGCCCGTTTAACGTCAAAATATTGTCGAGTTTTGACAATATTTCATCTGCGGCAATCTTCTCAGCATCTCTTGCTTGCTGCTCTGCTTCAGATTCCTGCTTGCGTTTTTCAAAAACAGCGTCGCAATGCGCGCGAAACTCTTTCCAGAGTTCCTGATCCACCTTTGGTTTTGCTCGACCAACAGCCTGCCATTCACCCTGCAGTTTTTTGGCAGACTCAATGGCTTCACTGATGTCAGCGTTTTCAAGTAATTGTTTAGCGCCATCTACAATCGCTTGTTTTTTAAGTCGATTACGTTCAAATTCATCGGCTATTTTTTGGTAAATGGCGTCGGCAATTTTATCAAAATTTGCCTGAAGATTTTTATTGTCTTTTCTAGCTACTGGCCAGAAACTTTGCCAAGCTTCTCTAGATGCCCGCAATGTTTTACCTACGTCTTTCCAGTTGGCGTTATCCCAATCATAACCGTCTAGATATTCCTGTAACTGCTCATTTAATTGTTGACGTTTTTTCGTATTCTCTTCACGTTCATTCGATTGCTGAGCGAAATAGATTTTACAGGGTTCGTAGGCTGTTTTAGCGGCTGTTTGAAATTGCTCCCAGAGTGTTGAATCGTCTTGCTGACCGCCTTTACTCAATTCTTTCCACTGTTCTTGCAAAGACTTAATTCTGTCGGCCAGGTCTTTAGGTTGAAGTGTACTTTGTACAAGTCCATTCATGCTTTCTATTAGCGCTTCTTTCTTAGGTGTTACCGCAAACTCATGCCAGTCTCCTAATGTATGGATAGCGGCTTTAAATTCATCGTACTTTATTTCGAGTTTTGTCGGCAAAGCATCCATGCCCTCAATGCGCTTCTCTAGGTCGTTAAATATGGCGCGGGCTCTACGCACTTGACCATCACTAACGGCAACCAAGCCTCGTCGAATTAAACCAAAGCTTTCATCTATTCGCGCTTTTGCTGCCTGAGCGCGCCCTCGCATTTCTTGGTTCCACTTATCAACAACCTCTTTACTGGAAGCAATAACCTCTGGTGCTGGCACATCTCGCAGGGCTTTTGCATGAGCGAGAATGGAAAGTGTTGTGCGCTTTATTGCCTCTCCCGCTTCTGCTGGCGCTTCCGCTAGAGCCACCAAAAGAGTAGCCAGCGAGCCATTTTCTTTTAGCTTATTGGTTAGCTGGTAAGCGTGGTCCATAAGCTCATTAAAATAGCGCTCTTCTTTGTGGGTATTTAAGCCGTTGTCTTTTGCGCTTTGGAGTGCGCTGGCGTAGGTGTTTTTGAGTGACTCAAGTTGCGCGGTTACGTCGGGAAGAGTGTTCGATGAAAATACGTCTGCAATAACTATTTGTAAATCTTTAATGGGCGCCAATAGTTGCTTTTTGGCTAAACGCTCTGCTTCTTGTAGGTCTTTTTGTTTTTGTATTTCGGCTTGGTGATCATCAATTTTTGTTTGGCAAAGAGCCATAGCGAGGGTGAACCGCTCTTGTACTTCTTTACTAACGGCGTTAGCCAGCGCTTGCCATGAATCACTGATCTGCAGTTTTCGAGTGGTATAGTATTCGTCAATATCTCGCTTGGTTAACTGCTCTACCTGAACACAAAGGGCTGCGCCCTCGTCGTTTATTTTGTTTTGCTGTATCTGAATTTGTTTGTGTTCATCAAGTTTGGTTTTTACGATTGTATAAACTGATTTATCTTTATTTTTTGCAGCTTTCTGTAAATCTAATAGGTACTTATGGCTATGAATCTTTTCTGCCGCCGCTTGACGCATGGCGGTTGTTCCCGATGTCTTGCTTAGTTCTAACAGCAAAGCTTCATCGTCAATTTGCATTACCAAGGCAATACCTGCATTGCTAGAGTAGCCACAAAGGGTAAGTAAAAGGGCTTGATCTGGAATTTTTTTAGACAGCTCTTCAATGGTGAGTTTCTTCTCGTCGAGCAATTCACCAATACGCTTGCGGGCGTGAGCCTCATGCGGGCTTCGGGGTGAGCTTGTTGCCATAACCAACAGTTGGCCATCAAATGGGAGGCGATGAATGGCTGCGTGCTTTACAGCAGGAGCCTCGTCGCTGTTTATCGTCTCAATAAGCTGCTCTATAGAATACGCCGTTAAGTTCTCAATTTTCTGATCCATCGTGAGAGGTGGTGTGCTTTTAAAAAATCGGTCGAAAAATGCCATAATCGTAAACTACGTTTTGAGTGATAAGTGTGTGTTAATTCCAGGCTGCCCAACCATAGGAGCACCTAGCCATTAGAACACCTAGAGAACAGGCTTTTGGGTCGAACTATGTTACTTGCACATTAAAAACAGGCAATGATAGTCAGATTTAGGACGATAACTTGGCCTATTGGAAGAACAATCTAACCATTTTAATTCATTAGACATGGAAATCATAACGCCGCTTAATACGCTGGCTGTGGCGGCGTAAGATGCCGCAATCGCGTCGGAATAGTACCGCAGTATTGCCGAAGCAGTATTGTCGAAATAGTATCGTCGAAATAGTACCGTAAAAGCCCCGAAACAGTGGGGCAGCACACTTGCTATAGCGCCCTAGCCCTTAGGCATAGTGAATGTATAGCTTGAATACGACGCATTCAATAAACCGCGCAGCGGACTGTAGGTCTAGGGCCATTTCGCGCCAACCAAGGGGTAAGCCCAGCTTCCGGGCCGCTAACCTATCACCACTCTAGAAACCTATACCCTGCCATTTTCGCTCCCCATCTTTCAGGAGCCAAAGGCTAGGCGCCGCAGCGGCTGTGTTTGCGGAATTAAGTGGAACGCATGGATGACTGGGTTGCAGGCTCGAAAAACACGAAAATGCCTGTTGCCAGACGCTATTTCGACAGGACGTCAGATGGATAAATCACACAATGTAGCAAAGCGCATAACGACTATCACCAGCCAACTAGCCTTCGCTGTAACACTACCCGATTACTCGGTATTCGCCGAAAGGGGGGGGCACCTAGGGTATGTCGGTTGCGGGTTAGCTCCGACGGCCCTTTGTTAAGGCCTAAACACGAGAAGGCACAGCAGCTAGCTCCAAAATAGTCATATTTTGATCTTAGATGCTGCCTTTTTGGACCTCGGCCTAGGTGTTGGCTTAGGGCTTTTTAACCTTTCGAATAAAAAGCCCCAACCAAAGAACCATAAAATAATTAGTTAGTTTCAATGGTCATATCGACTAAACCCGTGTCGCGTGGGTCGTGGCAACTTCCATGAATGTATCGCCCATTGGCCGAAAAAGGGCCCGTTACGCCGATATTGGCAAAGTCGCCAACCAGGAACTGATCTATAACACCTGTAGTGATAGAAACATCCAAAAGCTGTTTAGACTTTTTGCCTTTTTTACCACCACCCCAATGGCGTTTTCCACGCTCCTTGTCGGCCCACCACATTAAATACAACTGCACAGGCTCATCTTCCTCAATGAAGAAAATGTCGTTACCCAAGTAGTGCTTAGAAAGTTCGCCTGTTTCATCTGCCAAGCATTCTTCAAAACTGTCGATGCACTTGGGTACCGAATCCATGGCCAGTAACCACCCATTTTGAGCAAAGCCCGAGGCGTACGCCGGGCGAACATTGTCCCAACTGGGCCGGGTATTGTGTGGTCGAGTAACACGTAGGCCATAACCCTCGGGCAAATTCGCGCTTACCTCTTTCGGTAACTTGCCGGCCTCTTCCAGCGGCACAAATAACGGCTCTCCAGAGCGCGCGTCTTTCATGCCCAGCGGCCCCGCGTAAGCGAAGCTAACAAAGCTGTGGAGCGTTTCGGCACAGGCGGGCACTTGCGGTGCTGCAACAATCGGTTGCTGTGCAAAAGCGGGGTTGTAGTCATAAACAGCCCAGTCAACATCGTTCGGGCCCGTTAACGTACTAAAGAGTACGCTGCTGGTTCGCGGACGTGGTGCGCCAGGCAGAAGCGCGCAGTGATAATTGCCGTCTGCTCCGGGCTCACCCTCTGGCTGGCCGGTGTCGATACACTGCCCAGGTAACGCGATAACATTACCGTTCATAGGGTTCCGGATTTCCCTAGGGCACTGAAACGGATTAGGGTTGCCCGGTGAGCAAGGGATGTAGCCCTCCTCTAATTCTAGGCCTAAGTCTTCTGGGTTTGGTGAGGGCGTGCGGGTAGATTCAATAATGCTAACTGGTCGCTCAAAACTCCAGTCGTCTTGTGACGTATACAGGCAGAAGAAATTGGGTGGTGTATTTTCTCCACCTAAATAGATATTCGCAGAACCGGCGTTGGGGTCGCTTGGGCCATAACCATTAATATCACACCCACCTCGCACTGGCTCGGCAAAGCCTTCTTTTATAAAGTGATTATCGTTACGCACCCTCTCGCCTTCATAAGCCGGCAAGTGAGCAAAGGCGGCTAATGTCATTAGCGATAGAGGCAAGGGTAAAAACATTCTAAGTAATCGGCGATTCATGGTGATCTCCTTAAGGTTTATACATTTATTATTCGATACTTACTGAGGAAAACTGAAGGCAACACGAAGCTCTTACGGTATAACCATGTTTTTGGATTACGAGCCATGTCACAATTAAGTGTTTTTTTGGGTAACCGCATGTCGCCGAAATCAACGCCAGCGCGCCACAAAAATTAAGCGACTGCAGCGAAAGCCAGCCTTTGCCAATGGCGGAGTAATAGTCCTCCTGCAATTGACGCCAAAATCCACCTGTAATTATTCTACGCTCTAAAATGGCTAGGCAAAATTTTGCTTACGCCGACCAAAGGAAAAAGACCTAAGTCACCCCGTTTGGCACCAAGAACTAAAGCATTACATAAAAGCCGTGGTTTATTTTGCCTTTACATAGACGATAAGGGTAAGCTCGGAAACATTAATGACTTCGGCCGTCAGTCACTAGGCAAGCGCTATTAAAACACTTAAAAAAACGCACCCCTAGCAAAATCAGGGCGACAGATGGGGTTAGCCATTACTCTGTATTCCACGCTGGCACCCACACATCAAAATATTAAAACAATTAGCCCCTAGGTGAATTCAATTGAAACACAATAAAATACCGTTAAAAGGACATGAACTGTACTATTTCAGTACCTGCCCTTATTGCATATTCGTACGCTTATCCCTCTGGTGGATAGGCCTAAACGTTCCGCTAAAAGATATTTTGTTTAGTTCGAAAAACAAAGCTGATCTAGTAGCCGGTGGTGGTAAAGGCCAGGTACCCTGCTTACGCATTGAAAATAATAACGGCGATATTGTTTGGATGTATGAATCTGTTGATATTGTTCGTTATTTGAAATCTAAGCTTATAAAAACATGAAAGCAATTTGTAGAAATTCAAATGGATGCAGAAATGGCTAATATAGAATTGAAATCTACTATTACCTGCCCACTGTGCGGAAACAAGAAGACTGAAATTATGCCTACTAACGCCTGCCAATGGTTTTACGAATGTGATTCATGCCATGAAGTGTTAAGCCCAAAACATGGGGATTGCTGCGTATTCTGCTCGTTTGGTACAGTTAAATGCCCACCGATTCAAAAGGGTGATACGTGTTGCGCGCCAACTAAATGACCCCCCTACGCAAACCCCATACTGAGCTGCTAAGAATAGAAGGCAACACATTCACGCTATTACAAAAATATAACCGATTTCGGCGTCAAAATTATCAAGTTGTCACTATTAATCCCTGTAGATACCCATAGCGAACTCCCATTACCCCACGGGCAGGCACCAACTAAAAACGGATTTATAACTTCAGCGATGGCCCTACACACGGGCTTGAACACCGTTATTAATTAACCCGTTAATATCAAGAATATTTCTTAAAAATTATTATCGATAAAAACCAGTTAATTGCGCATTTAATAGGAGCCTGCTAGCCTTAGCGCCCTCCACCTGCTGCCATAGGCGGTAACCCTTCCGCTTATTTTATGTATGAGCTTCTACCCTTATGTGGGAACTGGTAAACAAATCACCCTTCGCTACAGAACGCAGCTGGGTGCGCGACCTTAACGGTGAGGAAGTTTGGCTGGTTGCCATTAAAGGCGCTTTTTGTTGCACCGGAAATGGAACCTTATCGTTAGCAGACGAACAACCCCCAGTGCAATTGGTACCAGAATTCCTATCCGACGATACGCCCTCTAGCCTTAAAACCGAAACGGACTTCCCTCTATGCAAACTGGCTACCGATGTGCTGGTTGAAGGCTCCGCTTTCGCCCCGCGCGGTGAACCTGTACACAAGCTCGACATAAGCTTGGAAGTGAAAAATCACTTTAGTAAAACCCTCCGCGTCTCTGGTAATCGCGAATGGCAGCAGCAAGGCCTAACCATAGTTGCCACTGAGCCAGAGGCGTTTACTACCATACCCCTAGTATATGAGCGCGCGTTTGGAGGGGAAGATGCGGCACTAGTAGAAACCCCCGCACCGCAGTGGAGCACCCACAACCCCGTTGGCAGTGGTTACAGCTCTAAACACGCCGCAGCCGAAGGCATAGCGTTACCCAACGTAGAGTACCCCGAACAACTTATCGATAGCTGGAAACAACGACCGAACCCCGCAGGCCTTGGCCCGGTGGCAGGTCACTGGCAACCCAGGGTTGGTTTTGCAGGAACCTATGACGAACACTGGCAACGCCAACGCCACCCGCTTTTACCATTAGATTTCGACAGTCGCTATTTTCAGTGCGCGCCAGCCGATCAACAAATGCAGGGCTTTGCTGTGGGTGGTGAGCATATTCGAGTAACCAATCTCTGCCCTCAGGGGGAGTGGCTTACACGCATTCCACGCGTGTCTTTATGGGTAGATACCCTCTTTAATGCCGCCAAAAAAGTATCCCAACGGCCCCACATTCATACGGTAAAACTAATGCCCGATTTGCGTACGCTGGAAGTTGTTTGGCACACTCATTTACGCTGCCATGCCGATGCCTACCAACTTCGGGAATCGATTGTGCGACACAAACCTCGTGTTCAAATTAAAAAATCAGGTACTGTTGCTGCAGCATTCTAAAAGGAGTTTTTTGTGCAGCCTATTATTTACGCAACGGAAGCGATTACCGCCCTAGGGGACTCGCAGGCAATGTCCTCGTGTGCGATTGCGGCGGGCTTATCGGCATTTGAAAATCATCCCTTTATGCTAGATATGGCGGGAGCCCCCTACAAGGTGGCTATGGTTCCCTTACTAGAGCCAGGTGAAACACAGCGCATACCCTCACTGGTTGAGAAAATTCTAAACACCACTCTAGCCAAGCTTCCAACAGTTACCGAAAGTGTTGACCTGTTAATCAATTTACCCGCTCCCCGCCCAGGACTACCACCTACCATTGCACAAGACGTACTCAACGTTGCCCAAGCGGCTGTCGCTTCGCGCGAGAACGTACAGATTTCCATTTCCGAACAAGGCAGAATGGGTGGCGCACTGGCCGTGCAATCGGTGCAGAAACGACTCGCTGACGGTGTTGAATTTGTTGTTGTGCTGGCGGCCGACAGCTACTTCGATGCGACCACCCTTTCGTGGCTCGACCTCACCGGCCAACTACTCACACAAGTAAATGCCTGGGGAATGGTTCCCGGAGAAGCCGCCGCCGCAACTGTTTTTTGTTCACCCGAAACAGCCAGCACTGAAAAACAGCCATCGGCGGTAAAGCTCGTCTCTGTCGGTATAGCCAATGAGCCTGGCTTTGCACAAACGCCACCCGTATGCACCGGCGAGGGTTTAACCACAGCGTTAGATTCGGTATTGGCTGAACTTCCCGCGGATGCAACCATTGACGACGCTTTAAGCGATACTAACGGCCAGCTTGTTCGAACCGATGAACTCGGTTTTATGTTTACCCGCCGCAGTCAATATTTTAGCGAACCGGGTAAAATGAATACGCCCGTTGACGCCTGCGGAGACGTGGGCGCTGCAAGTATTCCGCTATTAATCAATTTAGCCTGCGAGTTGAATACCGCAGTAAATGTGGTACTAGCGAGTAGCGGAGGGGTGCATGAGGGCCAAAAGGAACCTGCGAAGCGAGCCGTCATACTTTTAGAAGTGGCAACACATGGAGCTTAACCACTCATGCCAGTAACCATAAAAGTAAATGGAACCAATTTGTCTTTGGTTCACAAAGGCAGTATGGGTATTGTAAAAAGTACGCTGCCCGATGTGTGTAAAACACCGGCACCAGGAGGGCCAATACCTATCCCCTACCCGGTCATTGTGTCCATGTCGCAGGACCTGAAAAAAGGTACCAAATCGGTAAAAGTCGATGGCGGTAACCCCGCAGCAATAAAAGGCTCAGAGTTAAGCCGTTGTACCGGCGACGAACCCGGAACCGCAAAGGGCATAAAATCCAGTACACAAATGAAAGAAGCCACCTGGCTCGCCTATTCCTTTGACGTAAAAATGGAATCGAAAAACGCCTGCCGTCTGGGCGATAAAATGTTGATGAATCACGGCAATACTGCGTGCTTGGCTGGCATTCTGCAGCAGCCGATTCTCACTCAAAATCCAGATGTCGCTGGGGAGTTGCAGGTTCTATGTAATATGATGTGCCAGGTAAAAGACCTGCCCGGAGCCAAACAGCAGGTGATAGCCGCCGAACTTAAGGCCATTGACCGCGCTTCGGGCGGCGCCTCTACCATGAAAGCCGAAGTGCCCTACGACCCGTCTACAGTAGAGCCGTATATGAGCGGCAATGAACCATGGCGAGCAACTGAAAATTGGTTTATTCCCGGGCACAGAAGACCCGATGTGGTTATAACCAATGGTGGACCCCCTACTATGGCCAATACCCGAGCGGTGGTAGAGATGAAGTTCGACGACGGTAACACCCAGCAAACCGCCGAGCAGCTGCAAGCCTACGATGCCATGTTCGGTGATAAGTTAATTGTTATGGAAGAAGGCGTCGATTGTATTTGCGACGAAGACGACCCAAAAGAAGAACCCGTACCCGATCCAGTACCAGACCCAGTTCCCGAAAGAAAACGCGAACCTAAAACTGACTGGTGGGATATAGCGCGAAAAACAGGGCTCGTAGTGGGGGGCATCGCTTTAGGTGTAGCAACCGTTGCAGCCGCCGTATGCCCATTTGACGGCCCAGTGGGTGAACTCGCATTAGGCGCAGCCACAGTAGGCATGTTTACCGCTGCATTTGGCTCTAGCGAAAGCAGTGCACCACCCGGTGGAGCTTAAGGAGATTTATTTTGACACTACCAAGCATTGAAGCACTGGAACAAATTGACCAATACCAATTATTGGTTCCGCCGAAAAACCATGTGGGATTACGCATGGGATTGGTATGCACATTGTTTGCCGAAAACCCTTCCGGCCCAGAAGTGCGCGCGGCACTGGCCACCTGTGGTGACGAGTACCAACAAACCGTGCAAGGAAAACTGCACAGTTATTTTGCTCCGTCGGGCGTCTATAAAGCTATCAAGTACCCGGCGGAAGGCGTCTCGCTACTGAACTACATACAAACGGAGGACAACCCGGAAAAAACCTTCAGCCCCTTTTTCTTCGGGGACCCCAATTACCGTGTAGCCAGTGCCTATGGCCTTTCCATTATGGCGCCAGGCCGTAACTCTCCGATCAGTAATAAACCCGCCTACATCACCGCAGTACTGCCCTTTGCATGGCTGCAAGACCATGCCGGTGGGCTACAAAAACTGATGAAGTCGTGGGTTACGCGTTTAAAACCGTTTTACGGCTACGCCGGTATCGGTGCCGTGCAATCATTAGAGATGGTAGAAAAAAAACGCACCCGGCATTTTCTTGCGCCCTTAGTTAACCGACACCCGGGGTTAGAAGTGGTAAATCCAGCAGTGGTTTCCAACCATATATTAAGCCCAGAAGGCATTCCCAAAATTAAGGGGGCAAACTGGATGACAGCCATTGGTGACAAATGCCTTGAACCCATTGGCGGGCAAAGCGCGCTACTGGCCGGGCTGGATGAAAACTTTACACGTGAAGCATACGAAGGGGGAGTGCTGATTCAAGCAGGGCAAATGCCACAGCTGGGTGATCGCAACACCCAACACTTACCGCGCTATTACAAACAATTATCCGATTTACTCAAACCTATTCGCATGCAATTTCCTGAAGGGCATTCTTTGCTCGCAGGCAATGAAGGTGAATCGAATACCGAAGCCACCAATAACTGGCTCGCCAGATTTGATGATAGTGATTAAAGCGCAACCTGATTAACAGGTAGCGAATACGTTGTTGTACCACTATTCACAACGCTTAATTCACAACCATTTATTCACAATAAGTTACCAATGGCATGGGTAAGGTTGCTTCTTGCCTGCTCTTCCAGTAAATCGAAAAAATAGCGATGAGTGTATAGGCGCTTGCGCCGCAAAAACTGCTCTAGCACTTCTTTTCGCTTTTTCTTGTAAAGAAAATACGGCACCCATTTATATTCTTTACGAATAGCTTTCTCGAAATTCGCAAACACCGAGCTTGATGCACCCAGAATGGAAAGGTCAATATCGACTAGCAGCGCTTCATCAGAAGTGCTAGCGGGTGAGTTGTGCTGGGTTGCCATAACCAGGTGAAATACCCGATCAATCACCTCCTGTGAGGCGCGATGCTGATGAAGAAAGGCACTTGCCCACTTGGCGCTTTGGTATTCGTTATCTGATTTTCGCGGAACATATATCGCATCATGAAACCATAATGCCAGTTCAATTTCGGCAGGGGCCTGGGCAAATTTCACCGCAGAATCAAGGTGGCGTAAACAGGCGGCAATATGCTCAGCTGTATGATAGTAACGGTGCTTTTCGGAATACGCCGCGAGTAAAGACGATAATGTTTTTTCGTGTTGCTCAAAGCCAAAGGCCTGCATGAGCCTTTGCCAACGTTCAAACGCTATGCCCATTACTAAAGTCCCCCCCAAACTTAACAACGCCCCTTCTCCCCTTACAGACCGCTTGTTAACGACCGACGACGGCGCAGCTTTTCAATTACGCTTTCATCTAGCAGCGGACACTTATTAAAATCGGCGAATTTTTGTAGCTCGTCGGTTAACGCGGGGAAAAACGACTCCCGATCGAGCTGGCCATCTTCCAAGTGCAGGCTTATTATTTCAAAACGCTGGTCGGCCCTATGCGCCTTGCAGTCGATTCGACCCACAAACTTATCACCGTACAGAATTGGCAGACAAAAGTAGCCGAACACACGCTTGGGCGCCGCAACATAACATTCAATGCGGTAGTCATATTCAAACAGTGAACTCAAGCGATCGCGATGGATCACCAAGTTGTCAAAGGGAGACAACACCTTCAGCGCACAGCCTACCGTTGGCGTTTGTTCGAGTGCATTAATATCCACATAAGTGTTTGACGCACCGGTGCTGCCCAATGCCTTCACCACTCCCGTTTCAATACGCTCGTCAACCACTTCACGCATCGCGTCGCGCATAGTTTTACCGGTTTTCAGGTGCAATAGCTGCTTCCAGGTAAAAACACCGTGGGCCCTGAGTGTGGTATCGAACAAATAGGCTGCATATTCAACCGGCGTGGGCACGCTTAGATCTACACCTTCGGGCAAACAGCGTTCGGCGAGGTCATACACTTTCTCCATGCCGTTGCGTTCGCATACCATCAAATCGCCCTGCATAAACAGCTTTTCGACGGCCCGCTTGCCCGGCGCCTGGCTCCACCAGCTACCCTTACCTTTGCTACCTTGGTCGAGATCACGTAGCCGTGACGCGCCCTCTGCCTTTACACGCGCCAGAATTTTCTTCATCAGGCGCTTGTCTACATTATTGTAATAGCGGTTTTCACCATCGCGTATACACGCCATGTTCGGTAGCGCATACCGGTAATCGCGCATCGGCAGATACGAAGCTGCGTGATACCAATACTCAAAGATGTGCTGTTCGCTTATCAGCTGGTTCAAATGGCTTGGATTATAGGCAGGTACTCGGCTCCACAACACATGGTGGTGCGCGCGCTCCACCACCGAAAGCGTGTCTATTTGGACATAGCCTAGATGCTCGATTGCA
Source organism: Teredinibacter franksiae (assembly GCF_014218805.1). Classification (NCBI taxonomy): domain Bacteria; kingdom Pseudomonadati; phylum Pseudomonadota; class Gammaproteobacteria; order Cellvibrionales; family Cellvibrionaceae; genus Teredinibacter; species Teredinibacter franksiae. The sequence goes on from NZ_JACJUV010000001.1 coordinate 1,755,219, forward strand.
CTGCGTGTGCCAGACAAGCCTGCGCCAAACGGCTGCGGCAACGCCAAGCCTTGCTTACACAGTGCCAGCTGCCTTAATTGTGATGTCATTACGTAATCAGGTCAGGTAGGGCGGAGAAACGATAGATCTGTACTTTATCATTGCTTCGTTACTTCATTTATTGCAGCTATTTCTAGTCGCCATTTACTGTTTTCAGCGAAAAGCAGAAGCCACTAGGCCCTCTATCAAATATACGGCTCAATCCTGTGTACTCGCTTAACAAGCGCTTTTACGTCATAACACCGAACTTGAATGGCTTGTTTTGATGGCCTGATTTTGTATCAAGTGGTTTCAATTTAACCTTCTTTGCAATCAAACCCTGCTTTTCTGGGTGGCATTCAAACTCGACATTAACACCGACCTTTAGAAAACTGCAATTAAGAAGGTCAGCCTTTTTAACAAGAATGTCTGGGCCGCCTCCATTCTCGATATAACCAAAATTCTTGTCGCGGAACCATTTTTTAACTGTTGCTATCAACTTTATATTTCCTATATTTTTGTGGAAGCCTTGTTTCGGCCAAAAGTGAATATTAACTAGGTGTTGTGCTAAATGTAAGCCTTGAACCTATACCCTATAGGTTTCTTGCCAAATATTGGCCCTTACCCCACCCCGTTTCGCCCCAGAATCCAGCTGTAATCGCCAGAAATCAAGATGCTTCCTAAGCAGCTTGTTTGGAGCACTTATTAGCTCACACCAAAAACGGTGTTTAGTTAAGCAACAACCGATCTATTTCTGCCATCGGACTTTGCCTGATAAAGGGCCTTGTCGGCGCGTTTGAAAGCCTTCTCGAATGACTCATTAGCGCTGAATAGGGTTAAGCCAACACTAATAGTAATACTTATATCGCTGTCTAAAACGAGTTTTTGGGCCTGAACGATCTGACGAATTTTTTCGCCAATTTGGATTAAATTTTTACCTGAACGCATTACAGAGAGCACGACAAACTCCTCGCCGCCCCATCGCGCTAGAGTATCACTGTCCCTTAAAATTTTACTTACAGCTCCGGCAAGATCTTTTAAAATTTTATCGCCAACATCGTGTCCAAAGCTATCATTTATTTTTTTGAAATGGTCTATATCAAATACAATCAAGCCGATGCTACTACCATCAGTACGCCCAGATAATACGCCTTCCACTCTATTCGCGAACCCGGCCCTATTAAATATGCCAGTTAAAGGGTCTACCGCCGACAACTCGCGGTATTTATCCGACTCTTTTTGTAGGGTGTGGGCATAATCCGTCAAATATTCTACACGCTTGGAGGCTGTTACAGATCGCCGATAGAAATGATAAATTTGCTTACCCGAGTCTACCCCTAAAATAATCACCCAAACGGAGAAAATACTAAAATAGAGGGTATATGTTGATACCCACCTTCCAACGAGAACCAGCTTATCAAAACGTAACCTCTGCGGTTGTTCGAATAAAATCGTGCCTGTAGCTTCAATAGAAAAACTAGTAATATTATCGAATTCGGGCGCTATCAAATTCCTTGGAATATCATATTGCTCTAACCACCAGTCGCCAACAGTAAACTCATTGAATGAAATTTTAACTCGATTGTTTTCAAGCTCTTTATACCGAAAAGCAATTGTGTTGGGTTTTTGGCTTTCAACAGTTTCTAGTGTTGAATACGCGGGGTTGTGATTGCGAACATGTACTTTAACCTTTTCAATCGTACCTCCGCCCGACAAATATAGATACATGAAATCATAGGCAGAGAAGTCAAACGTTGTTAGCTTGTTTTTTATCCGAAGATTGAAAGCTGCGCCGCAAAAGGCGGAGACCCCTTCAAATTGTCTTTTAGTACACTCCCACTCTGTATTCTCATAGTTTAACCACTTCGCTTCGCTTTTACCGCCGGCAAGGTTATCAGCAAACAGTTCTGGCTCCAGCCTATCATGTGGGACCAGCACCACTTCTTTAAGTGGCGCTAAGTAATACACAAGAAGAATAAAAAACGTAGTAGCAAATGCCACTAAGCGAACTTGCCCTAAATTAGGTAATCTGGGCTTCTTCAATACCCGAACGCACCCCTCAGTTATCGGTATAATGTTGATAAAACTGTGCCTACCCCAAAATAATAGCCTTCACGCGGATAAAAGCAATTAGGTATAGGGAAGACAGACTCTAAGCCAAGAACAATAACTATTGGTTATTATGCGCACGCAAAAAACCGAAATAAGGGAATATACAAAGCTTGAATCTCAACAAGTTAGTATAATAACGCTGCAAAAAAACACTATAAAACAAGAAGGCTTAAACCGCCACATGAGCTCTTCTATCCAACCTACAGCTCACTGGCAGAACCAAGCATTAGATTACTTTTATCATCGTATAAACTCATAGACATCGCGCATAATTATCGCTGCTAATTTAATCAATAAGCACGGTATACGCCCCTCACCGTATTGCCTCACGCCCTTACAATTCTCTTTGAGTCAAACCCCGAATATGGAAGATTTATTGCGGTTGTTTATTTGCGTCGACCTCTGTTTGTCTGGGGGAGGCACTGAAACGCCACATTCATACCTATTTTCATAAAGTGGTCATGCGGGCCGCTGCCTATTTTAATATAACCAGCATTCTCATAGCAGATTTATTTTTGACGATTGCTATCCATTCAGTATTTTTCTATCCCTACGGCTTCGGAGTTAATGATTGAGGTAAAGGCCACTGGATAATGAATTGGCTAGCTTGCATTACGGTCAGTGTTGTATGACTATACAAAAACAATTTTACCCTCACAGCTCTCTTTACAGACGCTAGTCATAAAATATTCAGCTACAGGCTCTCGCGCTCAGCTTTAAGCGTATCCTCCAAAATGCCTACCTCATCTTTAGAAATAGAAGAGGTAGTCATTAGCGGGTTAAAGGAAAATGTTTTTTGGTAGCTGACGGTAGTTGGGGCCGCTTTTGTAAAGATACGCCAACTTAAACTGATGCTACTTACTTTATGACGTGCATGCTGATCGACGCCACCAAAATCGTAATCTGCCTCAATTCGGTCATATACCGGTGACCGACCTATTGCCGTAGCAATATGTTTAATATTAGCCTCGAAAGGCATCATATGAGTATTGGCATCACGGGTACCCACCACCAGATTGGTTCCATTTGTAGCTCCACCAAGTGACGATGCCCTTACATGTAGCCACTCCCATTTTTTTGTATCCCAACCGGCAATATTGCTTAGCATGGCATAGGCCGTAGCGTTAGTTTTTCCCATATTTGCCGCCTGACCGCCGTCGCGACTTTTTCGGGTTGGTGTTCCTTTATAGGGAATCCTGAGCGAAGGCGACAGGCCTCGCCGAATGCCATCTTTCTCCAGCTCTGCGAGTGCGCCCGTTTTTTCTCGCGGAGACAGATCGTAATTGTCTGCTCGCCCCCATATAACGGGTTTCGAAGCAAATTCAGGTAAGCTTTTAGACCGCCTCTTGTATATGGTTCGTCCCCCAAGCCAAGTGTCGTCGGCAACATAGCCTTTGGCATAATTGTTTATGGTCTCGATTTGATTCGCCCGGCCCTTTGCCGAGAAACCTCCGCCAGAGGTGGGAGGAAAATATTGATTGAGTACTTTCTCAATATCAAACACAGAGCCCCACACGCTTTGCATTTTCAGCATAATTGTTTCTTTTTTGTAAGTGCGTACTGGCGAGCGCCCTCGCCTAATGTCAGCTCTTGGCGGCGATGAATCTAGACCCATGCTTGATACACGGCTTCGTTCGCGACTGCGGCCCCTTCCTCGATCCCGGCTTCGACTTCGACTTCGGCGTCGAGCAGGTGGTGAGCCCCTTTCTTCGAATAATGCGAATTCGCTTCGCGATCTGGACCGGCTGCGCCTACGAGTATCCATTTCCGCAGAATCAAAATCGTCCACTAGCGCATTGCCACGGGTTACCGCCGTATCCAGCCGAGATTCAAAATTTTCGACGTAAGCCATATCGTCATCATCGTCAATTTGCTCCTTAATCGCAGCTATTCGTGCGTAAAGCCCTTCGGCTAAACCGGGCCAGTTAAATCGGTGAAATCTGTAGCCAGCGAAATCACGCTGCTCGGTGATCAGTGTTTTAAAGGTGGGTGCGCTTGCATCACGGGAGGGGGTCAAATCTATATCCCTCACCAACTGATAGATTGTTCCTGTTTCAGTATTGGGGGAAGCCAACAGCCCCGCTGGCTGGGAACGGCTACCAGTAGTTAGCGCTCTATGCCCCATAATATCCGCTTCTTGCTCCAGTCCGGGGTCGTCGTTTACATTCAAGCCGGATTTCATTTGCACGCTGGCTTGAACCCGTCCCTGCATCTGCTGTACCGCATGCCAGCCTTCATGTGGCAAATGGCGTTCCTGCCCCGAGGCAAGATGAATATCGCTTCCTCGACAATACGCATGAGCACCCAGCTCGCGTGGCCTGGGAGAATTGTAATGCACGCGAACACTTGATAAATCCAACCCCGAGAGCTGCTCCAAGCCGCTTTTTAAACCGGTAGGCATACCCGTATGGTTAGTTGGCTTGCGCGAATCGGGCACAGGTTGTTGGCGGCTAGGATTGTCCGAGGGAGGGAGGAAACGGCATTGGGTGGTCGCTTCCGCATACTGAGTGGGTCGCTGTGGAAGCCGATCACCTACCAAGTTACCGTGATTCGGCTGGTCTTGCTTCTCGAGTTTTACACGATCCATTGCCACTCTCATTTTTTATTGAATATTGAATAGAGTTTTACTGATTATGCCAATATAGCTTGGTGGACGCCAATGGCAACTGAGCACACAAAACTTCGGTATTTTAGTCCGCAAATTTAATCGTGCTCGCTTGGCTGGAACTCACCGTAATCATGCATTGAAATTAACCGATGAAAACATACAAAGCATGCCCGCAAACCACAAAAACTTTTGAAACGCCGTATGCAAAACCGCTAGGTGTGGCGCAAAAGAAAGCCCTGTGTTCAACACTAGCCCTTACCAGAAGGCTCCTGATCCTTGAGCTTTTCGAACTCAGCCGCCATTGTGGGGTTGCGCCGGGTCAACTTTTTGATGGTTACATCCTGCGCCTTATTACTTGCAAGCTGAAGGTTCCGATCCGTACCCAGCAAAGCGTCCTTTGTCTTCTGTAGGTGGTCTATGGACTTATCAATTTCAGCGATTGCTGTTTGAAAGCGCCGGGAGGCCAGATCATAGTTCTTCGCGAATGCAGTCTTGAATTTATCAAGGTCGTTTTCGAAGTTGGTTACGTCGACGCTCTGGGCCTTAGCCAAGGCAAGCTCGGTCTTGTATTCAAGCGAGTTCATGGCGGCATTCCGTAGAAGCGTAATAATGGGAATAAAAAACTGCGGCCGAACGATGTACATTTTTGGATAGCGATGAAACACATCGATAATTCCCGTGTTGTACAGCTCACTATCGGGTTCGAGCAGGGAAACGAGCACCGCGTACTCGCACCCCTTTTCGCTACGATCCTTGTCGAGTTCTTTTAGAAAATCCTCGTTCTTTTTCTTCGTTGCGGTGCAATCATTCTCGTTCTTCATTTCGAACATAATCGAAACGATTTCGGTATCAGCCTCATCCGAATCGCGAAAGATATAGTCGCCCTTACTGCCAGCCCGTGCGTCGTTGTCCTTCTCAAAGTATGCCCGAGGAAACGCCGTTGCACGAATACGATTGAACTCAGTCTCACAGTGCTGCTCAAGGGTTTCACCAACCATTTTTGTCGACAGCCGAGCTTTCATGTCCCGGAGGCGCTCAATGGCGTCATCGCGATCTTTGATCTGCGTTTCGTACTTATCCTTGAGCGACTTTTCAGCGAGCTGCTTCTCAAGCTCCGCTCGCTCAAGGCTACTCTTTAATGCATCACGCTGCTTCTCGACCACGGTGACGGCATCTGTAATGGCTAGCGTCTGGGTAAGCTCTTTGGCGCTGAGCATCGCCTTTAATTCCTGTACCTGTGCATCCTTTACGGCAGCGGATTCCTGCAGTTCCCTGGAGAACTTCGCCTCGGCTAACGCGGCAGCGGCTTGCTTATCTCGCTTTGCCTGTTCCAGCTCGCTTGCCAGCGCGTCGCGGGCTTTTTCCACAGTGCTTAGAGCCTCGGTCACGGCAGCTTTCTGTGCGAACTCACCAACATCGAGCTTAGCCTTCAGCTCCTGGATTTCAGCATCCTTTGCTGCAGTAGCCTTCTGCATTTCGCTGCCAATCTTACTCTCAGCAAGTTCGACGGCATTTCGCTTGTCTTTCTCGGCCAATTCAAGCCGTTCATGCAGCTGTTGCTCAAACTCGCTGTCACGAACTTGCTTCAGAATGTCCGCGTACCCGGCTTCGTCAATCTTAAATGCTTTCCCGCAGTGCGGGCAGATAATTTCATGCAACAACATTTCCCCTTCTCGTTTGCCTAGATTGACATGGGTGCATATTACACCTTTCATCTGGCCGTTAGTTTTGCCTTTATTCCGGCTTTTACTCCCGCTCAGGCGTACCTACACAGAGCTAACCGATAACACCTTCTTGCTCAACGCCTAAGCGGGTTCAAGAATACTCCCTGTCGGCAACCCCTACTTAACGGCCGAAGCAATAACGCCACCTATCCCTCTTGCTCCTGGCAGGCTCAGATTGAGGGCCTGCCGGGGCTTTCCGTGCTATTTATTAATACTCATATCTAACGACAAATCCTTTGCGGCTTTCACACCCATCATCTCTATTAGTGTCATAGCATTTGAACCGCCAGCACCTGGCTGAGAACCCATTTGAATCTCAGGAACCCATTTTTGTTTTTCGATGGCGGAAGCAAATCGCCCCATCACTCTCTCGTAGGTCTCCAACTTTTGCGCTAACGCCCCATCAGCTTCCATAACTAGGCGCTTATATTCACCGTCCCCTTCGCCTCTAAGCACCTGCTCTTGCTTATATTCAGCCGCCGCAAGCTTCTTTTGTTCCGCTTCAAGTTTGGCCTGCCTTGCAACCTCAACAGCCTGTTCAGCGGCAATTACAGCAACCTCTTTAGCGCGTTCAGCATCCACGATGGATTTCTCTTTCTCTACTTCCTTTTCGTATTTTGCGGTCATAACGTTAGCCTTGCCTTGCTCTTCGCTGGTTATGGCGTCCTGTTTTGCGCGCTCAGCATTCGCTATGGCGGTGATGATGGCCATGGTCGCTTCTCGTTTGGTGGCAATTTGCTGCAATGTTTTTGGCTCGAAATCCCAATCAGTAATCTGGAAACCGTTAACCGAAATACCATAATCGAAAAGATCACTGTCTAGATGAATAGGGAGTCCGTTATCACCATAACTAATTACAGGAATATTTTTATTAACCGTTTTCCCGGTACTCTCATCGAGCGTGCTAATTCTTTCTAGTTTCGTCTGAAACTTACCTTTCGATATCTGCAGCCTTGCCCACTGGGTGTATATGCTTCGCTTTTCCGCATACGCCTCTTCTGAGCTCATCAAGCCTGCGGTCAGGTTCATCCCCTCTTCGGTGATGGTTTTGATAAGTTTTTGAGCGACACCTTTGTTTGAACGGAAAGCCTTATGCAGACTTAACATTGTGGGTTCGTCGCCAGGTAATGAGAAACGAGCTTTCCCATAAACGGTGCCCGTACCGCCATCTTGATAACGAACTGAAATACCTGATTGATCAATTGAGGATGTTCCCCCTGCAGATGTTTTATCGTAATCAAATGTCAGCACGTCATTGTAGATTTCTGCAGACCCAAACCATTGCGGATATACGCCCGGTGTAAACTTCACATACAATTTTCCCGTTGGGTACTGCACAACCGTTCTTTGCCCTGCATTATTAATACCGAACGCCAAAAATAAAATCGCTAGCGCAGCAACAAAAAGAAAACCTATAACTACAAGCTTAATGGGCACCCTATTAATCATCAGATTCCTCTCCTTTTTTAGATTCATTGTTTAATTCACTTATTGATTCAGCTACAGATTTTTGGCGTAAATTTTCTTCCGCAATTTCTTTTTCGATATCTAACAAATCACCCTTTAAATTAACTTCGTCCAGCTCTGATTCTTTTTCGTCTCGAATCAGGTACCGCTTCAACTGCCAAATGAATACCACAAGCAAAAATATAATCGTAATCACAACAAATATTCTTATCATAAAATCCTCCACCACCCATTATCCGTATCGACCAACACAATTCAACCACCCCTGCATCTCAAGCCCAACAACTAACTTTAACGTGCTAGGCCAACGAATGACCGACTTTTTAACATATATCATTATAACCCAGCACGCCTTTTACATTCGACTTCAACCAAATGTAGCGATTCAAACATTAAATTGGGGTCCGCCCCTTACTAGTTCAAATAAAGCCCAAAAAAGACGATTCTTTATACACCTATACCCGCCGTCATGTTTGACAGCACTGCTCTTATACCAAACATTAAGCCCTTCATAGCCTTGCCTTAGGTCCTCGAAACCGCTCCCGTCAACAGCAGGCTAGGACACGGGACTTCTTCAATCTGCGGATACAGGTTAACAGGCCGCGAAGCGATTGAATAACTTGATCTATCCGCAGAGTTCGTTCCGAAACACCAACTTTTCTCACTTTTCTAAAAACCCCTTCATCTTGGGTTACTAACCCGTGAACAACCCTAATAGATTGAGAACAAAACACGATTATCAACATTACGATTTGGTTTTACGGCACTACCGAACAGCATTCATTCCGAGACCTGAATTAAAATTTATTAGATTTAAGGCTACCGTACAACTCTAGCGTCGCCAAATATGCCCGCCAGTGTATAATCACTGAGCCAAGAAATATCGAGATAGCAATATGATCAACGAAATTGCCGAAATGCTACGCCAACGCGCGCTGAAACCTTCTATACCGCCCGAACTACCCACCATGGACGACCTAGTAGAAGTTCAGGAGGCCATGCTTATTTCAGTACCGGCAGAACTGCGAGACTTTTTACTTAATTCCAGTTACGAAATTTTTGGTCGCCTAGAGCCCGTTACCATTGCAGACCCAAATTGTCACACCTATCTACCGGAAGTGGCTGCCGAAGTTTGGGCGCGCGGTATGCCACGTGAACTAATCCCACTGTGCCAAGACCAGTCAAATGTGTATTGTGTTGCCGAAGATGGCACCGTCTACATTTGGAATGAATCTCTTGGCGAGGAGCCTAAAGAGGTTTCGACTAATGTCTGGGAATGGGTGCGTGATGCTTGGCTGGAATCTTGAGCCCCTATAGGGCGACCTCACCCTCAAGATTGTAAGTTAGAAAAAGGCATACCACCTTCCCGACGCCTGCCTCGCAATCTATCGCTTACCTCACCACTCATCGCTAATGCCGTATTTCAAGGCTCATCGCCGCCCCCATCTTTCCCCCAGCAGCTCTACAATGCCGAGGGTATTTGAGGTGGGGAGCACTCGCTATGGCGCAGTGATGAGCCGGGCAGGGTGTTATCGGAAGGCGAACATGTCTTTTGGACCTACCAACGTGACAGGGGGTTGACCTCGTTTACTGTATATCCTACCATAACTGTACATGCAGACAGCTTAACAGGTGAGCATCATGATAAAGAATCGTAAAGCCATCCGCCCTGGAGTTACCTTGGTAGACCCAACGGGGCGCCGGAGCTTGGTTCAAGATGTATTTGTACCCAAGAACCAGAGCGAGAAAAGCGCACACTTACCCTCGGGTTTTCGCCAATTTGGGCGAAAGATTATTGTTTTTTCCTCTGGATCTATTATGCACCTTGCTGATGCAGAGCGCCGATATTCCCTAGCCTCTTAATACACAGCTTAAAACAGCCTAGGGTACTGCATTGCATTGCACGACGCGTACATTCGATAGGCTAAATGAAACTGCGCTTGAGCGCGAGAGTCATTTAGTCAGCGTTTTTGAACTGTAAATCGCACAACCGTTTATATAACGAGGATTGCACCAACAACTCTTCGTGACGACCTACACCAATAATTTGCCCTTGGTCCAAGAGCACAATTCGGTCAGCATGAATAACCGTAGCCAAGCGATGGGCAATTATTAAAGTAGTACGGTTTAGCATCAAGACATTCAGCGCCGCCTGTACATGCTGTTCGCTCTCGGCATCAAGAGCGCTGGTTGCTTCGTCAAGCAGTAGTATTGCTGGGTCTTTTAGTATTGCTCGAGCGATGGCAATTCTTTGTTTCTGGCCGCCAGATAATCGAACACCCTGCTCACCCAAATAGCTGGCGTAGCCTTGTGGTAATGCGCTGATAAATTCGTGGGCATGCGCTTTTTTGGCGGCGGCTATAACCTGCTCATCGGTAGCATCGGGTTTTCCATAGCGGATGTTGTGCCATACATCGGCACTAAACAATACGGGCTGCTGAGGCACTAAGCCTATTTGCTGCCTAGCTTCCTGTAACTTTAGCGATTGCAGGGGTTTATTAAATATTTTTACCTCGCCCTCGGCTGGGTCGTAAAATCGCTCTAACATTTCAAATAGTGTTGTCTTGCCCGCGCCAGAAGGGCCAACCAGCGCAATTGTTTCTCCGCTTTTTACCGCTAGATTAATACTACGCAATGCCAATTGATCTGGCCTGGATGGGTAGGAAAACGTGAGATTCACAAGCTCAATGGCGGTATCCACGCCTTTCATTTGCAATGAGGCTGGAACGCTAGCATTTTGAATGGCAGGCTCAACGGACAGCAACTCCATTAATCTTTCCGCGGCTCCAGCCGCACGCTGCACCTCGCCATACACTTCCGATAGCGTACCTAAAGAGGTCGCAACCATAATGGCATAAAAGACAAATGCACCAAGCTCACCTGCGGTTATATTGCCTCGTAGTACATCGGTGCCACCCACCCATAACATCATCGATATGGCGGTGAACACCAATAATATTACGGCTGCAATTAAGCTAGCTCGTTGGCGAATACGTTTTTTTGCTACGTCAAAAGCGGCCGTAACCTCTTTGCCAAAGGCGATCTTTTCTTCCGGCTCGCGCGTATAGCTTTGCACCACTTTTATATTGTGAATTATTTCGCCTGCGTAGGTTCCCACGTCGGCAACCGTATCTTGGCTTTGGCGAGATAGGGTTCGCACTCGGCGGCCAAACAATACCATGGGTAAAATTACAAACGGAATGCCGCTTAAAACAATGAGGCTGAGCTTAATGTTGGTAATAAACAACATGATCAACCCACCAATCAACGTCAGTGCATTGCGTAACGCGAGAGAAAAAGACGAGCCGATTATAGATTGTAGTAAGGTGGTATCAGTAGTTAGGCGGCTCATTATTTCGCCGCTTAGATTTTCTTCAAAATAGCTCGGATGCAGCTCTATAAGACGATCGAAAACGGCTTGGCGAATATCGGCGCTCACACGCTCGCCCAGCCACGACATGAGATAGAAGCGAAAAAACGTGCCCACCGCCATCAGCAAAATAAGCGCCGTCATTACGCCTAGCGCAGTAGCCAGTTGCGATTCCGACTGTGCGACGAACCCATCATCGATAACCCGCTTTACCGCCTGACCAATGGAAAGGCTAATAGCTGCCACGAAAAAAAGTGCGGTAATAGCAATGGCTACTCTACCGGTATAAGGCCGGACAAAGCCCACTATAGGTAACAGAGTGTGTAACGCTCGCGGTTTTTCTTCATCTGCCATGAACTATTTTCTACCTTGTCGAATATCGACGCTACATTGCACTTAAAAGTTTTAACAGTGCGTCTTTCACCCAAGGAAACCTACGAGTAAAATCCGAGCTGCGAAGCGGGCCATTGGGCAGCTGAAAACCGTAGGCCAACACCTACAGAGAGAGCATTTTGATAACCGTAGAATGCACCCTAGCTTGCCTCAAAAAGCCTTAGGGGTTAACTTAGGGGTTAACTCAGAGATTCCGTAGTTTTCGAACTTTGTCATTCCCGTTAAGTAATTCATCGAGTGTCAGCTTGTAGCTGGGTGCAAATATTTCCAAAAATGCGTCAACCTCTGGCATGTTGAAGCCGGCAATACGTGCAGCTATATCTTCAATCGCCTTGGAAAACTCGTTATTACCCGCTTTTAGCTCTTCCTGGCATTTTAAAAACGCGGAAATGGTATCGGCGCCTTTAATTAGCTTTTTAATGTCTTCGGGTACGTCTGCTGAAACAACCAGAGAACGATAATCGTCGCGCAGATCTTCGGGCAGTAAACTTATTAACTCCTTTTCGGCCTGAACTTCAACTTCCTTGAAGGCCTTTTGCATTCCGGGCGAATGGTATTTTATGGGTGTTGGCATATCACCGGTAATTACTTCCGATACATCATGGTAGAGCGCTGCGGTAGCGACCCTGTACACATCATAATGCTGACCAAAACGACGATTTCCCAATACCGCTAACGCATGAGCAATGGTTGCAACTTCCCAGCTGTGCTCCATAACATTTTCAGGAATTGCGCTACGCTTTAATCCCCAACGAAGTATCCAACGAATTCTACTGACGTAAGCAAAAAAATGACTTTTCATGAGACTCCGATTTTAAAACAGTAAGAAAAGAGCCCGCACGGCTCTATTTTCGTCATGCATAATTCAATGCAAACCCAGCAGAGGCAATACTCTTTTAGGGGCATCGTGCGAAAAATTCATCTGCGGTAACGATCTAGAACATCAACCCGCTGCATGAACACATTTGAGATAGGCCATATTACCCGCAAGGCAGTGGCTACTGGAAACAAAATCCCTAACCGAGCAAAAAACATTTTCTATATCTTGGATAAAACCGCACACCTGCCTATCGCTCAATCAAAAGTGCTCAATAGTATGGCATCCGCTCATTTTCGGCGTCGCGCCCACCCCGTCAATAATCACAACATCAACACACTCGCTTCGTCATAGTGGCCCACTCCACTGCTGTACGTGGTAATCGTGCCCAAAAAAGCCTTTCGCCCTTCGGTGCGCTTGCACCTATCATCTGGGCGGCAGGCCAGAAGGGTAACAGCGCCTTCGGCTTTATCTAATATACTGCCACTCCCCACGATACCTGTTGGTTGAGAGCTTGTGAGAATGCGCTATATTGTTAGTAGCCTTCAGGCCTACGCAATATAGCGGTGAGTCCGATTCAATGGGGCCACGTTGAAAAACCATAGGAGTTTTACTTGCCCCCATGTACCGTCGTGCTCACAAAGCTCCACTATCGACTAGCAGTTGGTGCAGCGTTTCCGCCATTACGCGGTAACCTTCTTCATTAAAGTGAATGGAATCGGATTTATATTTCGGTTGTCGTAACAAATCCCCAATCAGCTCAGCTTCGAACACTAAATTATATTCCTCTGCCAACTCTTTATAGAGAGGTGCAACGCTGGAAAAAAGCTTCTTCTCGGGTACGCCCACCAGCACCACATCAATATTGTAGCGCTGAGCCTGGGCTACCATTTGTGCCATATTTCTCTTGATTTGAGCAGGGTTTTTGTTGCCCAGTATATCGTTACCACCTTCCAACAATATGAGCAAATCCACACGTGAGTTCTCAAGGATAGCCTCCAACCGTTTTACGCCATTAGCGGTAACCTCACCCGATACACCGGCATTCATTACCTCCCTACCACTTAATACGGATAGAACCGCCGGGTAGCTTTTCGCTTTTTCCGTACCCACTCCCACCGTTAAGCTATCACCAAACGCAAGAATCACACCGTCTTCGGGTATAGGGTCTAACTCAACACTGTCACAGGCTTGTAGCAATACAAATATCAATAAAATTATTGTATTGCTACAACTTTTATTCCAATAAGCCATTGTTTTATCCTAGCCAAAAAGCCCTATGATACCGACCAACTATGCAAACAATTTGGACAAACTAAGTAAGCAGGAAGGAAATAATGCACGACAATACCTCGCTTCTGCGAGCCACTTTGGTGCCGTTTTCATACGCTGCTATTATCCCGGCTTTCTTGCCACAACAAACAACACCATCGTTTTACCCACTCGCCATTCATACTCCACATTAAAACCGGTATTGGCGATATTCTTTTTAAGGTCTTCAATATTAAAAAACCGAAGAAAAGGAAAAAATCCCAACCATCGAGCAAGAGGTGAAATGAATTTTAAATAGCCCATGGTTTCACCTACACAGGGAGTACTGGAAATTAATACGCCACCAGGCTTTAGCATGCGGTAAATATGCGCAAGCGCTTCTTCTCTGTTTTTTAACAAATGAAAAATACTATGGCCTAACACTACATCTTTTGAGCCATCGGCCACCTGTACATCGTCCAGTACCACCGTTTCAAAAGTAACATTCCCTACCCCCTGATCTTTAGCCTTACCCTGGGCAATGGCTATCATCGCCGATGAAATATCAGTGGCATGAATATGTTTAACGTAAGGCGCATGGAGCAAAGCCGTGGAGCCGGTACCACAACCCAACTCAAAGACCTCCGTTTCAGACGTAAGGTACTCGCGGGTCTTTTCCAGCTTTTTCTGATAGGCCTCGTCATCGCCAATGGGTTGGCGCGCATATTTCTTAGCTATTTTGTCCCAAAATTTTGCTTCCTTGTACATATTATGATCCCTGCAGATATCGTGGAGGCCAATAATAGAGCCTTTTCAGTGAGCCGCTGGTAACACAAGTAGACGGACCTCGTGCGCCCAACCGTCCCCGTTTGCTGGGGTTAACGTATTTAATCTTAAAAAGATTCATTTCCCTGTCAACCAAATGCTTTCCCACTGCGTTAATGAAGCAGATGTATAGCAATTGGGGAGCCGAGGTACGGCTGCCATCATTAATATCCAGCTTTATGGAGCCTTACTATGTTTAAATTCACTTTTGGAAGACCATTGATTGGTCTGTTCACTGCCTTATTACTGGCTTTCTCAACCTTTCTAACCGGCTGTGGCGGCTCCTCTTCCACCACCGATGCCATTAGCGCCGCTAACCTCGGGGAAGACCAGGGCCAAGTGCTGGTCAGCCTTACCGACGCCGAGGGTGATTTCCTTACCTATCAGGTGGACGTAACAGCTATCACTCTCATGCACAGCGATGGCACCCAGGTAGATCTACTGCCTGAAACCACTAGTGTCGATTTTGCCCAATATGTAGACACCAGCGAGCTGTTAAGCGTAACTTCCGCTCCCCGCGGTGTATACGACTCCGCCAGCATCAGCCTGGATTTCGGCAATTCAGTCATTACCGTTCAAGATGAAAGCGGAAACCCGGTTGTCGCCAGTGTAGTGGATGAAGATGGTACGGCGGTAAGCGAGCTTACCGTACAGTTGAATTTCAATGGTAATGAACACTTTGTGGTTAACCCGCGCAAAATAGCGCATGTAACGCTCGATTTTGACCTAGACGCATCGAACTCTATTGAACTCACTGAAACCGGCGCCGTGGTCACCGTAAGCCCAGTATTAATGGCCGATACTCAACACAAAGACCCTAAGCCTTTCCGCCTACGTGGGCTTTTGCAGGAAGTTGACAGTGAAACACAAAGCTTCACTTTAGACCTTCGCCCCTTCCGTAAGCGTCATGGCCGCTTTGGCAGCACGGACGTTTACGTAGACGATACCACCAACTATGAAATTGATGGCGAAGTAACGGCCAACGATCAGGGACTTGCCGCTCTGGCAGAACTAGATGCCGAAGCCTCCGTAGTCGTGAGTGGAATCTGGAGCAAAGAAGAACACACATTTACGGCAACAGAGGTTTTGGCGGGCAGCAGTGTAGCCTGGAACAATATTGATGTACTTCGCGGTACCGTTGTAGCGCGAAGCGAAAACACCCTAACCGTGAAAGGCGCTCTTGTTGAGCTGTCTTCTGGTCACGCCCGCTTTAACGACACCCTCACCCTCACCATTGCCGATACCACCAGCGTACACAAATACGGTGAAGAAGCCGATAGCGCCACAATTTCCATAGGCTCTGCCATTCACGCCACCGGTGATGTCATCAGTGACACCGAGATGGACGCCAGCGCTGGGCTAGTACGCCTGCGTAAAGTCAGTGTGTCTGGTAGTGTAATCTCCACCGAAGAAGGCCTTGCCATTGACGTTGCGCTGATTGACGGCCGTCGCCCAGACGTTTTTGACTTCACTGGTACAGGTCAAAGCGCCGAACAGGATACCAACGCAGCTGAGTACGAAATTGACACGGCCGAATTAAACACCGAGCATCTTGCGGTAAACGACCCTGTGCGTATTCGTGGTTACGTTAACGATTTCGGTGCCGCTCCTGCAGACTTTATTGCTCACACGCTGGTGGGCGCTAGATATATGAAAGCCGGGCTCTCTATTGATTACGGTCGCAAGGGTTCCACAACAGCGGTACAACAAAACACCGAAGCGGGTTTACAACTCAGCCTTGCCGATACTGGCCGCCACCACCACGTTGGCCGCGGTGGCATGCCGCTGGATATGCACAACCTAGACACTATGCCCTTGGTTGTACCTGCCGAAGATGAAGGTATTTACAGTATCACTATCGATGATCAAATTGAGGTCTATCTTGACTACAGCGAATTTGCTACTGCCCTAGACGACTACCTCGCTAATGGAATGATTGTGGTACGCTTTGACGCACACGGTCAGTACAACGCCGAAAACAATGATTTCGAAAGCGCGCGCCTGCGTATTCGCTTAGCCAGCGCGGAAGATTAAACGGTACCGTTATACGTTTGAGGAGACACCTCTTTGAGTCATCCACGCCTACGGAAGCGGGCCAAACCGCTTCCGTTTTTCGGAACACTGCTACTAACGAGTCAATTAACGGCCTACGCTTGGGCAGAAGAGCATACACCGGAACTTTTGCCTAGCCGTGAGCTTTTACTCTTTTTAGCCGAATTCGATAATGTGGATGACGAAACTTTTTCTTTGTTAGTTACACGCGGAGAAAAAGACGTGGCCAAGCAAGTTAACACTAAAAAACCAGACAATACTCAAAGTAAAACGACAGCTGAAGAAAGCAAGAGCGAACGAGGTGATAGCAATGAATAGGTATCTAGCACAACTAACCCTTGGCTTGTTATTAACATTGTTGGCACTCAACTGCACTGCAAACACAGATTGGCAGGAACTCAGCACCAACCAACAGGCCATTCTTACCCCCTTTAAAGACAACTGGCACACGCTAGAACAAACGCAACAAACACGACTATTGTTAGCTGCAGAGCGCTGGAACACCATGTCGCCAAAGCAAAAACAACACGCGGCGGAACGGTTGAAAAAATGGCGTACACTCGACGGCAATCAGAAGCGCGCGGTGCGTCAAAGGCTTCAGGAATTCAGGAGTTTACCTGAAAAAGACAGAGCCCGTATTCGTTCACAATTTCGCAAATTTCAAGCACTGCCTGAACACAAAAAACAAAAACTCAAAGAACGCTGGAAAAAAATGTCGCCCGATCAACGGCGAAAATCGGTTGATAGATCAAGACAGAAAAAGGAGAGTAATCGACGGTGATTGCTCTCCTCTTGTTACCTTCTTTACGGTATAAAGCTTTACCAACTTTCAACCCGACCAAAGCGCTTGTCGGGCTTTTCTGGCTTGCGACGCTCTTTATTGCACCGTTAATTCAGGCCGACGAAAGCGATTGGTTTCTAGAAGACACCCAGAATTACCGCCTCGATATGCGCTACGGCCAATTCGAAGACGGCGCAAGCCTCTCTAGCATTGCACTAAATACACCCTTTCTGCTAAACAGTGAATTCTCGGGTCGCTACACACGCGTATCGGGCGGAGAAGAAGACGAATTTGCCAGTAGTTTTTATATTCAGAGTAATCCATTTGCCAAATTCACGTTAGGCGTAGGCTTAGAAACGGGAGAGCGCGAAGACAGTTACCGGCTGCAAGACTGGCTACTACTGGCTGGCACCAATTTGCAAAACTGGACGATAGAGCTAAGCGTTATTCGAGGCGAGATAGAAACTGTTCCCACACTACTATTAGGAAGTGAATTTATTAACCCACCGAGTGAACGTGAACGGTTGTCCAGTACACGCACCGGTATTGGCACTAGCGTCATTTATTATGCTCAACAATGGGCGTGGCAATTCAGCTACCGCAATTATCAACACGACAGACCTAACCAACCGAACCAAGACGACATCATTGCGGCACTGAATGACGTGGGCGTTGAAAATCGAGAGCAGTTAGAACAATTCCTAGATCAGCCCGAGCAACGCCAACAACTCAGACAGTACTCCCGCGCACTCGGTTATACCGACCAACAATACTATCACCAAGTGAGCCATGTTGCCGACCAAGAGGCCAGTACGCGTTTTAGTTTTTTCGCTGGCAACTATCGATTATCCGCCGGCTTGTCTTGGTACGATAGCCTCTATTTTAAGGAGCAAGTGAGCAGCCTCTACGGCGCCATTGAGCGCCCTATTAACAACACTGTGGACCTGGGTTTTCTACTAAGTAATTCAGACGAAGATGCTTCGTTATACGCAGAAATTGGCCTAGGGCTAAACTGGTAGCATGTCCACAACCTGCGACAAAACTCGGCTAAAACTGAATGATTTTTTTATTCAAGTGCAGGTAAAAGCTATGCGGCAGGCTGAAATATCCACATCAAGCCGCGACGATGCACTGGATATACTGCAAGATTCGATGATTAAGCTAGCGGCAAAATATGCGGATCAGACTGAAAATTGGCCGCAGCTTTTTCAACGTATTTTGCAAAACACGCTGCGCGACTGGCACAGGCGAAAAAAAGTGCGCAACTGGCTGAGTTTTCATTTCGGCGAGGAAGAGCCACCCGTCACCGAGGAGCAAAACCATGAGCCTATATCAAACACACGCACACCGGAAAATATTGCCGTCGGCGATCAGAAACTAAAGGAAATTGAACGCGCACTACAACAGCTTCCACAGCGACAACAGCAGGCCTTTTTACTGCGAGCCTGGTGGGGGGCTAGCACAGATGAAACCGCTTTTGCCATGGCCTGCAGTACTGGCAGCGTTAAAACCCATTACTCAAGAGCCCTGTCAAAATTACAGGTATTGTTGGAGGACTTAAAATGAACCGTGATAAACAGCCACAAGGGCAAGAGGCTAAAACCCAACAACAAATAGTGAATGCCATAAATCATTCACTGGAAACCGATGCCGACACGCTAGAAACCATGGCTGACATTCGCCAGCGCGCGCTCGCGGCTATACCGCAAAAGCCCGCACGAAAAAACGTCTATTGGTTAAGTGCCGCCGTTGCGGCTTCACTCATTGCGGCTTTTGTATTTTTAATAAACCCCAGCATCCAAACGCCCAATACAACTGACGCGGCTCTAGCCGATATGGAATGGCTACTCGAGAACGATGAGTTTGAACTCATGGACAATGAGCTGGATTTTTATCAATGGGTAAATGAAGAATTAAACAGCGCGGGGTAACCCAAAAAGGACAGTTAAAAACTATAGCGAATAGTCGTTGAGAGGTTACGACCTTCGTCGATCAGCCCATCTCTGTGCGCCTGGTCGGTCGGCATACTGTTTTCACGATCAAATAGATTCCTTATCGTTAACCATGTCTCTAGGCCATTTGAATTAACCCAGGAAACCACTACATCGGTGCGCAAATAATCCACCCCACCTTCACTTTTAGGCAAATCAGCAGACACAGAGTCACGTAGCATGTAGCGGTTATTACAATAAGCCAACCAACTATTGTTAAAGCGGTAACCCAGATTTAAATCTGAAATCCAATGGGGAAACGCACTGAAAACCTCTTCTGACTCAACATTTTTACTGCGAATATAAGATGTATTCCAGTCAACCTCCCACGCCTGCCAACGCATTTTCAACTCGTACTCCGCACCATAAGCTTCGTTTTTACCGGTATTTTGAAACTGACCCAACACAGATTCCGTGGGCTGAGCATACAAGATTGTTTGAATACCCTGGTTCCATTTGTTATTAAACAACGTAATTTGATGCAGGCTACTCCCTCGCTCAAGGCTGTATTTTAAATCTAGGCTCTGCAATGTTTCCGGTTGCAGCTCGAAGTTGGGCTCTATTCTCTGGGTGCCGTAAAGCTCAAACAAGGCCGGCGCGCGAAACGCTTGACTGTAGGTGATGTGCACATGCTGCGAATCGCTTAACGGCTGACTGAACCCAAGGCGAGGACTTAACTCGCCATCAAAATCGTTATAGGCGTCCATTCTTAAACCGTAAGCCACCTGCAAGCCACTACGATTTAACTCATAGCGGCCGTCGACCACCAAACTGTGTAGATCACGGTTATAACCGGATTCCGGTAGAGAAGGTTCATCGAGCACAACACTGCCATCAGGGGCTATCATTTTATTGGAGTATGTATCCAGATTAATAGACAAATATTCATACCCGTATGCGAAATGGTTAACGCCATCAAAACTGCCCCCATCGAGACTAAGTTGCTGGTGAACCTGCACACCATAGTGGCTCTCTTCACGGTTAGAAAAGGACTCTACGCCATTATTTAGCTCGGTAAAATCGGCGTAAAAACTGTCTTGGTAGCCCCAACCAAACGCCATAAAATCTATAGAGTTATTCGCGCTCACTCGGTAGCTTGCCGCCGATCGCAGCAGGTACGTTTGATCGCTATAATCACTGCTGTTTTTATCTCGCTGATCGCCAATAGTCGGCCTACCACCTATACCGGGCAGTTCATGAGCATCAAAATCCTGAAGGTATACCGTTGATTCCACTGTAAACTTTTTGTCTTGGCCATAACGATACTTTAATAAACCACCTGTATTTTCTCGCGCATTTTGACGGGTTGCCGTCAGAATTTCATCGCTGCCGGCGGCGGGGTAAGAATAAGGTTGCCCCATATCGCCAATGGAGCGATAAGCAAACCCGCCGGTAAATTCATGATCGCCAACGGCGGTATGCCCACTAGCCGATGCCGCACCATAATCGTAAGCGCCCAACGCCATAGCGACATGTGCATGATCGGTATCATACCCAAGGCTTTCGAGGCTGAGCACTCCGTGAAAAGCATCGTTACCGTGTAATGAGGAGCCTGGCCCGCGGATAAGCTCTGTGGAATTGAGTAGAGAAAGGTCGAAACCATCCAGCGCCATCATGCCCCCACCTTCGCGTATCCGATTCATGGGTACGCCATCAAACCGCAGCGCTGTGCCCTTGGGCGAATTAGAGTTGAGATAACCACGTATTGCCAAGCCTCGCGACTGGCCAAAACCAAGCGGCGCAACCGTGGACGGCATATGGTTGAGCAACTCCCCCAAATTACGGACTCCCAGCTTCTGCCAGTCACGACGTTTTACCGGGGTTACGCTATAACTTGTAGTCGATAGGGTTTCTGCAAAAAATGAGGTGCTTTTCACCTGGATTTGCAGGAGGTCTTCTAAGCTGAGGGTAAAAATATCCGTTTGCTCTGCGTAGGCCAAAGGCACAAGCGTCAACACAGCTAGCAAGGGTGGCGCAAGCCAAAGCTTAAACATGGACTATTTATTCCTAAGGGTGGGGCCTTGCCATCTTAGCCCCCTAACTGGTGCGACACACTGAAGGAAAGCTCGCGAATTTACATTATTAAAATAGCGACTACGGTACTTATAACAACTTAATACAGCCTTATATAGATATAGCGGATTATCACAAAAATCGCCATACAAGACTGCCCCACAAAAATGTTAGTAAGCCCACCAAAGCCGATGGTCTCACCCATCAACGCAATAAACTGGCCAGCCTGCATAGAGTGCCTATGGTTATCGGAGGGACGAATTCATTAGGCGCCAAATTTGGCTGTCACCCGCCAGGAAAACGTTTACCCTTAAGCCTGCGTACATTTTTTCATCACCGTGATTCGAGTAACCACACGACATTTCTAACCACCAATAATTTATAACGACTGCGGATGCAGCCCAACGGCATATGAGGAAAACTCAATGTTAAAAACCCGTTCAAAGCAGGCAGTAATGCTGCTACTTGCAGGCTTTACGCCCTGCGCGCTGGCGCAGGACGTGAGTGAAGCAGTTAACCCCGACTCCGCTACCCTTGAGGAAGTGGTGGTCACCGGTATCCGTGGGTCGATTCAAAGCGCGATTCGAATAGTTTGGTGGAAGTGATTGCTGCGGAAGATATCGGCAAGCTTCCAGAGTTGACCATCACCGAAAGTCTGGCGCGATTACCCGGCCTCACTTCTGGCCGAGACCGCGGAAATGGCGCAGGCGTTTCTGTTCGCGGGTTGGGTACCGAGCTTACGGGTTCGCTGATGAACAAGCGCGAGCTGGCTACCCACAATGCCAGCCGAAGCCCTCGATTCGATCAGTTTCCCACCGAGCTGATATACGGCGCCTCAGTTTATAAGAGCCCCATTGCCACACAAACCGCTGGCGGTATTGCTGGCACCGTTAACCTGAATACTGTGCGACCTCTGGAAATCAATGAACGGAAAATCAACCTCAACGCCAGTTTTGAGTACCAGGAAGTGGCAGCCGCCCTGGAGGATGGCGACGCCTATGGCGACCGTGAAAGTATTTCTTATATCAACCAGTTTCTGGACGACCGCTTAGGTGTAGCTATCGGCGTTGCAAATTCCCCACGACCGGTGGGCACCTTACGCGCCGCTGTGTTCAACCCAGACCCCACCGAGGTCAGCTTTGTTGCCGATGGAGTAGAATACACCGATGCCACCCTGCCCTATGGCTACGAGCATTCAGTGCGTACAGGCAGCGAATCAAGACAAGGCATCGTCGGCGCGCTGCAGTTTCGGCCCAGCGATAATTTCGACATTAACTACGACGTGTTTTACTCCCAGTTTGAAGTCTCTGAAGACCAAAGTGGTTTTCGCACCGGTAACCTCGCGGCAGCCGGTACCCTCTACGCCGATGTTGATGTTGTTGGCGGTAGTTTTGATTCCGGCACCAATACCCACACCGCTGGCAGCGTGGCAGCCGCGCGTATGACCGGCGGCTTTGACCTAAATAATGTTAACGAACAGTACCGCGAAGAAGACGATCTACTGGCTACCGGCCTAAATGTGGTATGGAACAATGGTGACGCTTGGTAAATCAGCGCCGACGCTTCCTACTCCCGTGCCGAGCGCTTGAGCCATTTCTTGTCGATAGAAACGATTCAAAATAGCCCAACCGCACACTTCGACGGTACCTCAGCTATTCCCGCCTTTGCATTCGGCACCTCCCTAACCGACACCGCAAGCAATCTACTGCCCGACAGCCAAGAAATCATCAACGCCGATAGCGGCGGCGCCCAGAATGTCGCAGACCAAGTGGGCGCCCTCGCGCTCGACTTCAGCTACGATTTTGAAGAGGGCTTTGTCAGCAGTCTGGAATTTGGCGTACGCGGCTCCCAGCGTGAGAAAGAAATGGCCGTAGGCAACCAAACGGTTTACCTACTGGACTCAAACCAGGAGCCTAACGACATGTATCTGGGTAGTGCACTGGGCTCTTTCGATGGCGATTTGCGCACCACCATAGAGGCAAACCCCGCTCTGCGCATGGATGTCGATCGCCTGCTGGCAGACTAGATAAGCCTTTTTCTGAAGCGCTCTGCGGAACCCGTATCCGTGGCGTTGCCTACCAATGGTACCCCAGTGGTCTGGTGGCCAACTCAACGAGCTTACTTAACGGCTTACTTAACGGCTTACTTAACGGCTTACTTAACGGCTTACTTAACGTGGCCCAATACCCAACACCTTTTGACGATCTTCCAGGCTGCAGTAGCAAAGCTAAAATGGTGTATGAATTCGATGCCGCTGATTTAGATAACGCCAGCCTCTACCCGGCCATGGCACGTAGTTTTCGTGAAGCCGGTTTTCAGTGGGCGACCCTCTTTGCTTACGACCCCGGCCACCTCGCCTATGCCAATTCCGAATACAACACCCACTTCTTAAATCGGCTGTATACACCCAAAAAAGCTATTGGTTTTTTAGTTGCCAGCGAAGTGTTTTACACCCAAAAAGCGCGAGAACCCCTAGCCTCCTACCCAAACATCAACAGCTTTGGTAATACGCAGTTAGACTTTCACAAAAACTTGGCGCTCTACAACAGCAAAGAAAAGCTTTTCTATAGCAGTAGCACCGAAGAAAAACCCAAAAGCACCAAGTCTCTTAAGCACGTAGCGGGTGTTGGCACCTCGCGCATTGTCAATTACTCCGGTACCGGCGCCTACTTTTTAGACCAGTTAGAACCCGGCGTTTGGCAATTAGAAATATACCCCGGCTGGATCAAAGTGCAGGACCCACACCAAAATCCCTCCCTACGCAGAGAAGTTGGCCGGCTGTTTTTTAACTCACAAAATGTGCAAATCTCTCTCCCTGATCTGGGCAAAAACTACTTCGCCAACGCCATTAACCCCAACAACGATTTGAGCGGAAAAGCCAAGGCCGGAAAATTCTCCTTTGTGCCAGGCAAATACTTACTCAGCAAAAAGAAAAAAGCCAGTGTAAAAAAATATACTCATTTAAATACCGATTACCTACTACCCAAAACAGTTGCACAGTTTAATCAAGCCAATCCCATGGTATGGCACCAACGACAGTGCGCCGCCAGCCTAAAAGACAACTTCAGTTTTAAAGCGCAGGTAAGCGCCGCGAACACCATTGAAAATGGTGGAGTTAGTCATTCGCTACAAAGGCTGGCGCGAGTTCCACGCACTGGAAATGCAACATACCGGCAGTAATCTGTATACATGCTCGCTGCCACAGGAAGACTGGTGGAAAAAAATCCGGGCCGTTGGAATATGCCATTGTGGTAACGTCACAGGGAAATAAAACCGCCTACCCAGGCGGCGTCCAAGGCAGCCCTATGGAATGGGATTTTGTCGACGCTGGTTATTTTTATATGAATTTACAAACTTGGGGCGCGCCCATTTCATTGCTAGATCCCGCCAGAGACAACGCCAACCTCATCTACCCTAAAGATGCCCATGCAGAATACAGCTATGTGGCCGGCCAGAGCGGTAGAAACACGGCACTGCGACTGGGGATAAACGGTATACAAAAAGCCTAGCACATCGTAAAAACCAGTATTGCTGCCGATAACAGCTTGAAAAACCGCAAACTGAGTGGCTACAACACACTGTTTATTAAAGTTCGTTCACAACAGACATCTGAATTTATTCGTGTAGGCCTTCTAGACAAAGATGGCTTTGCGTACAGCAAAAAAATCGACGTTAAACCGGAGTAGCAATATGTCATGATTCCGCCTCACGAATTACAAGCCAGTACCACCATTTTGTCCAACGCCTACCCTAAGTTTTTACCTGCCAACGCTGAATCTAGGTTACAAGATGTGTGGGATAAGCACAAAATCATGAACCTAATTCAAGGCCTACAATTTGTAATCAACGAAGAGAATTATGCCGGCGGAGGAAAAGGCTGGCACGAAGTATGGATTGAAGAAGTGAGCCTTCTAAAACGCTAAGCATTGGTATCAGCTGGTAAACGATAGGCATCCGACGTTTCTACAACCGGCCTAGGAGCATACACGGCTCCGTGTGTTAAACTCCTAGGCCTCTTTCAACTTCCACCCCAATAATTATGAAAACCCTCGACGCTCTAGGTAAAAATTGGATCTTCTTGCTCGACCGAGCAGCAATATACACCCTGCCCCTAGGCATACTGTTCGGCATGTTTATGGTGTTTACCCAAACACTGCCATGGAAAACCTGTGTGCTTGGTGTATTGGGCGTGAGCTTCACCCTCAGTGTTGTACACCAGGTATGCCTTTACCACTTCGTAAAATGCCCTACCTGCGGCTGGAACCTGACCATTTTCAAAGATGGCAAAAAAATTCAGCCCAAGTTCCTTTACAACGCATTCAGCGCAGGAAAACCTTGTTTGAACTGTGGTTGGGTACCCGGAGAACCTCCAACCAATAACGAAGAGCAGCACTCACAAGACAATGACTGATACGGTTATTTTTCAGTACGATGAACTCTTTGAGGCACTCAACGGGTTACTCAGCGAGCATTTCGAACAAGCAGAGGCCAAAGCGCTCGCAACAATTTTTACCGAAGCTGAATTCGATGGCCTAGTAACCCACGGACTTAAGCGGTTCCCGCGGTTTATGGACGAAATTAGTCGTGGGTGGATCAACCCCCGCAGCAAGGCTAGAATATTGTCCGACGCCGATGCTTGGATGGTAATAGACGGCCAGCAAGCACCCGGCCCACTCAATGCAATGTTTTCTGTCGACCACGCTATCAATAAAGCAAAACACTCGGGCATAGCACTTGTAGGCTTAAAAAACACCAACCACTGGTTGCGCCCTGGGTACTACGCAAAACTAGCGGCAAGGGCTAATTGCGTACTTATCTGCTGGACAAACACAATTCCCAACATGCTCGCTCATTCGCAATCGCCGACTATTGGAAAACCGACACTGGGTAACAACCCAATTGTTATCGGTATTCCCAACGGCGATAAGCCCATTATTTTTGATACCGCCATGTCGCAATTTTCCTACGGCAAGATCCAACAATACGCCGAAGACAATAAGCCGCTTCCCGTGGCTGGAGGCTATAGTGACGACGGCAACCCCACCAATAACGCCGCAAAAATATTCGAACAGCTTTCGGCTTCGGCTATTGGCTGGTGGAAAGGCTCGGGGCTTTCGATCATGCTAGACCTTCTCGCCGCCGTCCTCACGGGAGGGCAGTCGGTGGAAGAAGTTTCGCGACATGAGGGCGAGCAGAATATCTCTCAGGTTTTCATCGCAATTAATATTGAACACCTATGGGGCGACCAATATTTTTCCCGTATTGCCAATTTAATCTTCCAGCTGGAAACAGACGAAATTCATTGGCCGGGACAATCACTTAACCGTACCCGAGCAAAGAACGATATTGAAGGTGTTACGATTCCACTGCACATATGGCAAGCCGTTCTAGAATCGACCCCCAACCAAAAGCACCATTAACTAACACTTTCATATAAAGGATATCGCTTGAGGACACAATACACATACGAAGAACGACTTGAGAATAATTGAACACACAACAATAACCACCACACCTAAAAGTACGCACTCGTAAGAATAACCACCATGCGATACAAACTCGATAAGCTGATCCTCAATTCTCACGAAATGACCCTGCATGAGGTCAGCAGTAACCAGTTAATATCGTGTGACGAAAAAACAATTAACGCGCTAACACTTCTGGTTGCCCACTACCCCGATGCAGTACCCAAAGAAGCCTTTATTCAAACGCTCTGGCCCAACCAGGTGGTTACCGAATGGTCTCTTACCCGATTCATATCAGACTTACGCAAAACAATAGGCCCCGATCACCACATTAAAACCTTACACGGGCGGGGCTATCGCTATACATTCCCGATTCAAGAGCTTGGCGATCCAGCACCTGAAACTCAGCATCCAGAAATAGCCGCCACACCTCAGGTGAATACACCAAAGCCAACCACTGCCCGCCACAGGCAGCCCATTACCCTCGCTATCGCCGCTATTAGCTGCCTTATATTGGCTGGGCTGAGTGTATTGATTATTGCTGGCTCTTCACCCAAAACAGAATCACCCGGCACACTGCGTGATTTACCCTTCGCGCCTAGCCGTATAAAGCCAGTAATTGCGGTGGTACCGCTCTACCACGCGCAGGCTCGGGATGAATCAGCCCTCGCTTATGCAGCACTTATTGCAGACAGCTTACGCCATGCACAAAGCCTAAGAATTGTAGACTTAGCGGCAGCACTGGATATATGGAGGCCGCGTAAAGCTATGGCACCCAACCTCACTATGTTCACACAATATTGTCGTCCGCTCAGCTGTACCGATGTGGTGTTTGTAGGTACAACGAATCAAGCCCCACCCTATCGGTTTGAATACATTCACCTGAGCTCTGAAAGCCGCTACAGGTCTAGCCAATTTACAGATACTCACCCAATGACTGCACTAGGAAAATTACACCGCGACCTACGCCAGCACTTACAACTGAAACCAAAAAACCTTCAACAGCGCTTCCATCCCAACAGCGATGCCACCCTACTTTACGGAGAAGCACTGGGCGCTGTAGCCGATAACGACCAGGCCCGAGCACGACTATTACTCAAAACTCTTACAGGAAAACACCCGGAATTTATTTCGGCGCACGCGCTTCTGACGGCAATACAACTAAAAAGCCGCCCAAGCAAAACCGACATCTTACTTACTCCGCCATCATTCGGCTCACCGGTTCAGCAGCGACAACTGGATACCGCTGGCTACCGCGAGCAATGGCTGAAAGGTAACTCGGCCACCAGCCTGCAAATGCTTGAACAGTTACTCGCCAGAACGCCACTTAACGATTTTGCTCTAGAAGCGCTGAACACCCAACTGGACAAGGGGATTATACTGCTGGGCAACCAACAACCAGATCAGGCCAAGCGTATATTTAACGAGCTAAAGCAAACCGCCTTGCACCAGCAATACTACCGCCTTGGCACCCAGGCGATTTATTGTGAAATCGATAGCCTTAAAGCACTCGGCCAGCAGCTGGAGTCTGAACAGGCCACCTCCCAGGCTCACGCGCTGGCCGACGCTATTCATTACCAAGGCCATAGAAGCTGCACCATGGATTTACTCAGCCAGTTTCGATAAAGCCCTCACAACTCTCCGCTAACCTATTGATTTAATAGCGTTTCACAAACTTTCATAGGTTTTCACGACCTCTCACAACGCCTTCCTTAAACTCCTCTCCATCGCATTAACACAGGGCTTCGAACGGCCTTAGGGGAGAAATAAATGACAACATACAAACATCAGCTAGCCCGTGATGGCCTAGCCATTGTGCAGTTCGCGCTTGTCGCCGGTTTAGTACTTCAGCCAGCCAACGAGACACAGCACCCAGCCATTAGTGCTGCCTCCAACCCAAACACCACAAGCACCAATACTACAAGAGGCTTGTCGAGCGCCGATACCGACACCCTTCACAACCTTATTCAAAACACTATTCGACAGGAGGCTCGTGCGCTCCCCTCTAACACGCAACCCACCCACATGGCGGTCGCCAACACCAACGATAAACAGGTAAAGGGGAAAACAGAACAGGAGGTCAATGAAGAAGCCCTAGCCTACCAAAGCTCACAAGACATTATTGAAACAGCCCTGCTGACAGGGTACTGGTCCCGCGACGATAACCGCCAACTTATCACCGAGATGGCCGTACTCAATTCAGCGCAACGTTTCGAGTTAATGGACAATTTTTTAACTGCCGTCAATGAACAACAGCTGGAACTTGACGCATTCCCTCAATTTTAACCCCTGTTTGTACACCACTTTTATCAGCCGAAAGGATCAACACATGAAAACTCTGTTTAACAAAGCCTTAATCCAAAAAATAGCCCTGATTTCAATCGCACTTTTACCCACGGCATTGTTTGCCAAGGGCCTTTCATACAACGGTACGGTCGATGTATGGACATCAGGCGCGCGTCAGTATATGCAAGGCACGCTGGATGTGCGCTTCAATAGCACTATTGCTGGCTCACCCTACATAGGCGCCAATGGCTATGCTGGCGGTACGGTCTACTTCTTTGGTCGCGACTCCGCCGGCGATTACTTCTCTTGCTATGTTCTAACCAACGACACGAACTACGCAGATTTTGCTGCCCTAAAAAACAGCGTGAAGAATGGCAGTCGAATTTATGCCTATAAAAGCACCTCTAGCAATACCTGCATTGATGTTTCCGTAGGCACTTACTCCTACTACATCAACTAAAACTACATCAACCAATCAAGAGCGGCTCGCCGACCGGCGAGTCGCCGTTTCAAACGCACACACCCACCCCTCCACACAGAATTGGCGCAATAAACTCAGTGCATTTTCCCGCCAAGGCCTATATGATGCGCCTATCAAATTGCATGACGCAATTCACAAAAAATTCAAGGAAGAGCATGAACACCGAAAAACCCAACACCCCCTATACCCCCGAAAATACCTCCCCATTCAAACTCGAACTGATGATATTACTGCTGATTCCGGTCATTGTTGGCTCTGCCATTCTGCAAATGGCCCAGCTGAATATTCTTTAAAGTCGCCCTTACCTCACCAACATTGTTGTTAATTTGCAGGTAATTTAATCAGCCACAAAACTAACGGGTGGCTGAGGCTTTAGATTCGTCTGAAATATGAAGGTATCCGGCCGATTGTAGTGGCCAGCCACACCCAGTGATTTTCTCACCGTGGGTTCCGCATCAAGCTCCATTTCACCAAGAACCGCCACGCGCTTTTGGTGTAACGGTTCGACGATAACTTGCCCCCTTGCGCTATAACTATCACATCACCGGGGTTTATCCATTCCGCAGCCCACAGAGTGGCGCTCAACATTCCCTATTCACATCAACGTCCTTTTTTCTAACACGCGCATTGGCGAATTCGATAGACTAAGAAAAAGACCATGAGGAATACCGGCGCCCGCAAAAAAACAGCCGGCGTTCATTACCGGCGCCCACCTATTTATGCCCAACACTAAAATAATCTCAATTACCCTTCTTGCCATGTTTGCGTTTTCTGCAAACTCGCTGCTGTGCAGAGCCGCGCTGAGCGAAACAACTATCGATGCATCCAGCTTCACCACCATACGCTTAGTATCCGGGGCCATTATGCTGGCTGTGCTCAGCTGGCAGCGAAATCGAACATACCCCACTGAAGGTAGCTGGGCAGGAGGGTTATCACTGTTTTTATACGCCGCAGGTTTTTCTTATGCATACATGGCCTTACCCACCGGGACTGGCGCGTTATTATTATTCGGCGCCGTACAGGTTACGATGATTGGATTCGGTTTCGCCAAGGGGGAAAGACTTAACTGGAAACAGACCCTGGGGTTTCTATTCGCTTTTGCCGGCTTGCTATGGTTGCTGGCGCCAGGCGTTCACTCTCCACCCATCATAGGCTCGGTACTTATGCTCATCGCAGGTGTGGCCTGGGGCGCATACTCGCTATTAGGGCGTTCAAACCAAAAACCGTTAGAAACTACGGCGGGTAATTTCGTTCGCTCACTCCCTTTCGCGCTGTTACTGAGCCTGTTATTTATACAACAGACGTCTTTGGATGCGCGCGGCATTGGCCTCGCAATCGCCTCCGGTATTGGCTACGCCCTGTGGTACACAGCCCTGCCCATGTTGCGCTCAACATACGCAGCCACCCTTCAGCTTAGCGTGCCTGTGCTGGCGGCCATTAGCGGAATAGCATTACTTAACGAAACTCTTTCCACGCAACTCATTTTAGCTTCCACCGCCGTACTTGGCGGCATAGCCTTATTTATTCTCGCAGGGCATTCAACAACCAAGAAAGGCAAACCGCGACACTGACAGACCGCCTTTACTTAAGGGTGAAACTTTATTGGGCTAATCATTCGTCATTACAGGCAAAACGTGTAATTGAATTTTGATGTTGTCGTGATGAGTTTTTCAACCAACGCGTTAAAACCACCTCAATCAATTCCAACGTGAAAAGGTAATTCATGCTTGTAGCGGATAAGCGCCACACAAGGTAATAGGCCGTTTATTCTGCTCTGCAAAAAAATATCCAGCATAGCCATGCTCCGCCACTCATTCAGCTCCGCCGAAGTTTTGTGGAGCGTAATGACCAGGGATTCCCCCCTGCCCCAGCAATCTATCTTCAACTCATGACATTTGTCACCCCAACGGATGACATTCATCCATTACTAACATCGGCCTATTTAGCGACACTGGCATCACCAGCAGCAACCACACCACTCCGGCGATGGAACTGCCCCGTAGGAGAAGCAACTATGAAAGCATTAAAAACAATTACTTTTGCACTTACCGCCACACTTTTTAGCAGCGTAAATACATGGGCTGCACAGAGCGATATTGATGCCGTTGAGCGGGCGTTTTACGGCAACCAAGTTGACGAGCTTGTTCAGCTCGAAAAATCCACGCAAAACTACGATCACTTCCTCGCTAGCTATCGCCTAGGGTTAAAATTCAGCCTGGAGCAAAAAGTAGAACAAGCCAGAACCATGTTGGCAAAACTCATTGAGGAAATGGAAATTCACATCCAACTCAACCCCAAAGATGCCGAAAGCCTGGCCCTACTCGCCAACATTTATGGCTACAGCACTGGCCTAAACCCCTCTGCCGCAACAAGCTATGGTCCGCTAGCCCACACAACAATCGCACGGGCTATAACGCTGGATAAACACAACCCTCGCGTACAGATGTTTCAAGGTATTTTGAGCTACAACACACCAGCAATGTTTGGCGGCAGTAAAGAAAAAGCCAAAACCGCCTTTACACTCGCGCTAGAATACTTTCCAAGTGATATA
This sequence comes from Teredinibacter franksiae, assembly GCF_014218805.1. NCBI lineage: Bacteria > Pseudomonadati > Pseudomonadota > Gammaproteobacteria > Cellvibrionales > Cellvibrionaceae > Teredinibacter > Teredinibacter franksiae. The sequence goes on from NZ_JACJUV010000001.1 coordinate 1,787,424, forward strand.
AACTCCGGTAAGCACTGGGGGCACAGCGAAGCCAGTACTTGGCTGGGATTAACCTACTTAGAGATGGGCGATAAAACCATGGCACTCCAGTACTGGGAAAATGCTATAGAAATAAACCCCAACAATGGATGGGCGCACTATCTACTCGAAAGTCACCACGCGAACACCAAGTAACCCAACCTCACCACAACGCCTCGGCACCTTCGCCGAGGCAAATGTAAATTAACTCTATGGATATAACCGACTCGAACAGCGCATCTTCCAGCCCCAGAATGGACAAACCCTGGAGCTGGATTTCTTTAATGTTCAGCGCATTTTATTTTTTCTCTTTTTTCTATACACAACTGACCTTTCAGTTTGTAGTGAACTCCATCCTGCTATATGGCATTTTTGTAGGCCTCTATCTTCAGCTTACCCACTGCCCGCGCCATAAGGTGATAGGCTACCTTATAGCCATGACTATATTGGGAACACTTGGCTCCAGCCAAAACCCTTCCTCCAGCGTATTTTTTGGCTATACCGCTTTCTTTGCCGGCTTTTACTTGAGCAAGCGACAAACCCTAGCAGCAACCACGATTATCTGCCTCAACCTGCTTGTAGCCGCAACACTTTTCGACCTCTGGTACGCGTACTATCTTTTCCCCGGACTAGTACCCACAATCGCAATGGCCTTTTTGGGGCTATTTATTCAAACAACCGAAAAACACGCAATACGCGAACGCCAAAGCGCCGACGAGAATAAACAGCTGGTGAAGGTTGCAGAGCGTGAACGCATCGCACGAGACCTTCACGACACCCTCGGCCACACGCTTACAAGCATTGCGCTAAAAGCGCAACTGGCAAAAAAACTTGGAGATAAAGGCGAAACGCAGAAAGCGCTAACGGAAATTGATGAGGTTGCAAAGCTAGCCAGCGAGACACTAAGTGACGTGCGTTCTGCCATTAGCGGTTATAAAAACAAGGGGCTAAAAGAACAGCTTTCCACTTTAGAATCACGCCTGAGGTCGGCTGGCTTTAAAACCAAACTCGACAACCACCTACCTACACCCAACGCACGACGGGAAGCGGCCATTATTTTAATGATTACCGAAGCGGTAACAAACATCATTCGTCACAGTAACGGCGACATGGCAACCCTACAATTGTCGGCCACATCCAATACCATTAATATTCTGGTGAGTGATAACGGTAGCCAAACGCGCTATGTGTTCGGCAATGGTCTTTCGGGTATGCGCGAGCGTCTACAAGCTTTCGACGGTACACTTAACATTAACACTGACAATGGCTTTCGCCTGACGATAGGGATACCCGCCCAAGACCATGATTAAAATTTTACTGGCCGAGGATCAGGGCTTAGTGCGCGGCGCGTTATGCGCCCTACTGCAGCTCGAAAACGATATTGAAGTGGTCGCACAAGCCGAAGACGGTATGCAAGCCCTGAAGCGGCTAAAGGAATCGAATATCGACCTGTTACTCACGGATATAGAAATGCCAGAGCTCACCGGCATTGAGTTGGCGGAAAAATGCCGGGAACTTTACCCCCACATAAAAATCGTGATCGTGACTACATTTGGCCGCGCGGGCTACATTAAGCGCGCCCTTGCGGCGGGCGTAGAGGGCTTTCTACTAAAAGATGCCCCCTCTGAAGAGCTAGCGCAAGCACTGCGCAAAGTAATGACCGGCCGCAAAGTTATCGACCCGGAGCTCGCCATTGCCGCGCTGAATGAGCTCGACCCCCTCACAGACAAGGAACGTAAAGCCCTTAGGTTGGCGGGCGAGGGGAAATCCACAGCCGATATTGCCACCAGTCTATTTTTGTCTGAGGGGACTGTACGCAACTATCTTTCTGAAGCTATTGCCAAACTGAACGCAGGCAACCGAATTGATGCAGCCCGAATTGCACGCCAAAAAGGTTGGCTTTAAACAACCTCCCAAGCAAATAGCTGCCTGTTTTTGCTGCCTGCGTATAGAATACGGCCCATGACTTTATCTGACCTTTTTCTAGTACTGCTATTCGCACTCACGATCGCCGCCTTCTGGCGGCACATGGGCATTGGCCAGCGCGCTGTTGTTGCGGCAAAATCCCATACGGAAAAATCGGGTGTAACCCTTTTAGACCAGAGTGTGGTTTTACGCGGTATGGCCATTCGACGCTCAGCGCACTCACTGTTCGCCATAGAGCGACGCTACAGCTTCGAATTTTCTTCAGTGGGTGATGTACGCTATCCCGGCATCGCCATATACATTGGCGACCGGCTTCGGGCTATTCAGCTAGCGCCGTTCAAAACAGCAACAGAACCCGACGGCACCTACGATGGGTAGGCGTGCAAAAAGCGCTATGACATAACACCATAACGCTGCACCAGCGGCTTAATACACGACTATTTATAAACTATGTATAGTGCGTGGAAGCCCATATACCTTCGATAGCAAGCTTGCGCGCAAAACTACCGTATTCACGATCCCTTCTCATAACCTTGATATAACGTGGAACCGAGCGCTCTGCTTCTATGCGAGACTTAAATGGACCAATGTCTCCCTCTTCGCGAGTCGCAATATACCAATCTTCACCGATACGAAAACAACGCTCTGTTCGATACCGAACCGTCTCCAGCTCTCCCTGACGATAAATCACTCCTGAACTCCTCCAATACCTAACGACTACATTCTGGAGGTCGAAAAGCAAATAGCGGGCCAAGAAAAAAATATTCATATCAAATCAAGAGCTTAAGGTGATTTTTGTGATTTAAAACACGCACACGTGTAAATTACTTTGACACTTTTGTGACGACGGTCACGTCTGCGGCTTCAGCCGACCACATAAACACCCCCGCCGCACCACCAAAACCTACAATCCCACATTTACGCCAGCCCCTATTACGGGACCTTTTCAGCGCCAGTATGGCCACAGGAAGGTAACAAAGCAGCACTAAGACACAAATCAATCCATTTTCTAGTAAAATTCTTGTTCGAAATCGTGTATCTTTGCGCAAATTTTTAGCCCTAGACTACAGAGTAGAGTTATGAGCGACATATCTAAATATCGAAACATCGGTATCTTCGCCCACGTTGATGCCGGTAAAACCACCTCAACGGAGCGTATTCTGAAGCTTACCGGTAAAATCCACCGTACCGGCGAAGTACATGATGGCGCAGCCACTACTGACTTCATGGAGCAGGAACAAGAGCGCGGCATCACCATCCAGTCTGCAGCCACTACCTGTTTCTGGAAGGACTACCGACTAAATATTATCGATACCCCAGGGCACGTCGACTTCACAGTAGAAGTTTACCGCTCGCTAAAAGTACTTGACGGTGGCGTGGGTGTTTTCTGTGGTTCTGGTGGTGTTGAGCCCCAGTCTGAAACCAACTGGCGCTACGCGAACGAATCTGAAGTTGCTCGTATTATTTTCGTCAACAAGCTAGACCGCATGGGCGCTGACTTTTACCGTGTTACCGACCAGGTAAAGAAAGTGCTGGGTGCACGGCCACTGATTATGACCCTGCCTATTGGCATTGAAGACGAATTTTGCGGTGTTGTAGACATACTCACTAAAAAAGCCTACATCTGGGATGAAACCGGTCTGCCAGAAAACTACGAAATTACTGACGTACCAGCCGACATGGTTGACAAGGTAGACGAGTATTACGAAGCCCTGATTGAAACGGCCGTAGAGCAAGACGATGACGTGATGATGGCCTATATGGAAGGAGAGCAACCCTCCATTGAAGACATCAAGCGCTGCATCCGTAAGGGCACCATTGCCCTAGACTTCTTCCCCACATACTGTGGCTCGGCATTCAAAAACAAAGGTATTCAGCTGATTCTTGACGCTGTTGTTGACTACCTGCCATGCCCAACCGACGTTGTACCGCAACCTCTGACCGACGAAGAAGGTAACGACACCGGCGAGAAGGCCATTGTTTCTACCGAAGAGCCTCTGCGCGCACTTGCATTTAAAATCATGGATGACCGCTTTGGCGCCCTGACTTTTGTGCGCATATACTCCGGTGTACTGACAAAGGGCACAACCATACTCAACACCTTTACCGGCAAAACTGAACGCATCGGCCGCATGGTGGAAATGCACGCGGACGACCGCTCTGAAATCGACCGCGCTCAGGCTGGCGACATTATTGCCATTGTGGGCATGAAAAATGTTCAAACTGGCCACACGCTGTGTGACCCTAAGCACCCCTGTACGCTCGAACCTATGGTTTTCCCAGAGCCTGTTATTTCTATTGCTGTTAAGCCTAAAGACAAAGGCGGCAACGAGAAAATGGGTGTTGCTATCGGTAAGATGGTCGCAGAAGACCCCTCTTTCCGCGTAGAGACCGACGAAGACTCTGGCGAGACCATCCTCAAAGGAATGGGCGAACTGCACCTAGACGTTAAAGTAGACATCCTCAAGCGCACCCACGGGGTTGAGCTGGAGGTTGGTAAGCCTCAGGTTGCTTATCGCGAAACTATTACCCAGGCAATCGACGACTCCTACACCCATAAGAAGCAGTCTGGTGGTTCTGGTCAGTACGGTAAAATCGATTACCGTATCAAGCCTGGCGAACCCGGTTCCGGCTTCCAGTTTACCTCCTCTGTTGTAGGCGGAAACGTACCCAAGGAATTCTTCCCTGCAATTGAGAAAGGCTTCAAGAGCATGATGGATACCGGTACGCTAGCGGGCTTCCCGGTACTGGACGTAGAAATCGAGCTCTACGACGGTGGCTTCCACGCCGTAGACTCCTCGGCAATCGCTTTTGAGATCGCCGCAAAAGGCGCTTTCCGCCAGTCTATCCCTAAGGCCGGTGCACAGCTACTTGAACCCATCATGAAAGTAGATGTGTTTACACCAGAAGATCACGTAGGTGATGTTATTGGTGACCTGAACCGTCGACGCGGCATGATTAAAGACCAGGAGCCAAGCAGTACTGGCGTTCGCGTTAAATCAGACGTACCTCTGGCCGAGATGTTTGGCTACATTGGCCAGCTGCGTACCATGACATCTGGCCGCGGTCAGTTCTCCATGGAGTTCTCGCACTACATGCCTTGCCCTAACAATGTTGCCGAAGAAGTTATCGCAGCCGAAAAAGCTAGGCAGGAAGCGAAGAAGTAACCTTTACTTCCCGCACTAAAACAAAACCCCGCTAACCTGCGTTAACGGGGTTTTTTTATGGCTTCTATTTTTATGATTTACCGATTTACCGATAGGGCACCCCTAATAATTGATTCATTATGCCGATGCAGAGGAATCAACGGTATCCGTCGCTGACCGGCACAACCACAAACGCCGGATAGTATTCAGGTTAACCCCCAGCAAAGTCACCTCTAGCATTATTCCACCAATAGACCCCACCAGAATATTGTTCGCCAACCAACAGAGCGCCCCACATAAAAACGCTACCCGTAGCGCTATACCCTTCAGGCAAAATAGCGCGTAAGTACCTATACAGGTTCCGATAATGGGAAATAGGTCGCCGAAAGAGTCGCTTAACAGCACCCCCGCCACCAGCGTAACCACAATAAACCCCACAGCCACCCAGCCAGACGATGTGTGCATCGCCAGCCAAGCCCTCACCATAGACAAAAACGCACCACAGCTCGCCGTGGGGGCGCCCAGCAGCGCAAAGTGCACAACATTGTTGAGGCTCATGATGACCATCATCAGCTTAAGGCGCTTGTCGTCTTTTTGGTAAAAACAAAGGATGCCGAGCGCGAAGCTTAGAAAGCCCAATGCTTGAGCGATAAAGGGAATAGACATTGAGCAGCACTGCGACTCGATAACGTGGAATTGTAATAGAGGAGACAAGCAATTAGGGAAGCACCTACAACCACAACAACTCAAGGAAGGCTGAATTGCATTTAGAGCAACCTAAGAGCGGCAACTGAGGAGCAATCATCTGCCAGCAACGCGCCCGCACAAAAAAACGCGACTGGTTACCCAGTCGCGCCTCTCTACATACCAACTAAATCAGGTATTAGAATGCGGCACGAATGCCGAAGATCAGCTCAGTACCCGTAGAGTTGTACTCGCGCACAAGATCCAGATCACCTATAGGACCGGTAGTGAAGTTACGCTCCTTTTCATTAGTCAGGTTAATAACCTCCAACGTAGCCGTCCACACATCGGTGATATTGTAAGAACCAGAGAAGTCCATGCGAGTTGGACCAGTGTTATTCTGGGTCAAGTTACCGTCTTTCGCGCCACCAGTCTGGTAGTCATCACGAGCATTCATAAGCAGACGAGCTGCCCATACGTCAGTCTCATAGAATGCACCCAAGTTGTAAGACACAGGCGACAGACCAGTTACGATGTCATCACTGGCAATGTAGGTGTAGTTAGCAAGGAAACCTACACCAATTGGGCTCATGTAGTTCAACGAAATCTCAACACCGTTGATTTCGTCCATTTCAGAAGCATTAGAAGAGCGAGTCACATCCCAGATACCATTTGGATCCGCAGCACTTGGGTCGTAGTTAATGTCGTCGTTTGGATCATAAACAGGATCAGCTGCAACAATGTCTCGAACGACGGGATCCAACTCCTCCTGAGTACTTACAGAGGTAATAGAGTTACCAATGGTTTTACGGAAATAAGCCATACCTAGGTATGATTCCTCAGCAAAGTAAACTTCAACGCCTAAGTCATAAGACTCTGAAGTTTCTGGCTCAAGACCGGGATTGGCTATAGAAACACTACCGTTGATTGGTGTCGCAAGAATGGCACCCGACAGGTTTGATGGGTTTGGTCGAGAGATATTTTCTGACCACGAAGCACGGAACAACACATCGTCCATTGGCTCGTAAATAGCATTGATAGCAGGCAACAAATTACTGTAGCTTTCTTCAATCGGGCTAGCACCACCACCTACAGTGGTTTCTACCCAACGCAGACCACCGTTAAGAGTGAAATCACCAATATAGTAGTTAGCTTCAACGTAAGCACCTAGCGTATCTTCGTTAACCAAATAGTTTTTGGTCTGGTTCTTCTCACCTACTTCCATGTCACGCCAGTCACCAGCATTGTACTCGGAACGAGCAACGCCGATATCGGCTATCAACCAATCGGTAGGGAATCCAGATGGTGCATCAATACCATTACCGAAATCACCGTTGAAATCCCCCATGGTACTAGTATTAGAGGTGCTCGGATCATTTGGAACAGTCAGACCAACAGGTATCTCAGAATAGTAGGAGTCGATGCTGCGCTCATTAGAGATAATACCTGTTTTCAGATTAGAACCTTTGTCGTCAAAGTCCCAAGTCAGGTCAACCTTAAAGGTGGTATTTTCTCGCGTTACACGCTCTCTACGGTGGTGAGGGCCAGTCCAACCATAGTTTGCTGGGTCTGTAATAGAGGTACCGTAACTCATCGTAGGAACATTTGAGTTATTAAGGAAGGAATAGTCGAAAGTTGTTGGGGCAGAGAAAGTCAGATTGTAACGATACTGCTCTTCAGCGTGCTCTGAACTCGCCTGACCCAACATAACGTCTAGCCTCAAAGTATCGGTGAAGACGTAGGAGAGATCGCCGATAACTTGATCGAAATCACTTGTGCCATATTGACCTCGGCTCTCAGAGCGAGGAGTAACACCAGAGAAGCTGCCGGCTTTAATGTAACGACCGTCTGAATCCAAAGTCAGAGAATTTGGAGTAATAACGTCGAAAGTGTTACGGAACTGAGCAAACAAGTTGTATGACTCTACATCAGATTCACGCTGAGAGCTCATATAGGTCAAACCGAGTTCCAACTCGTCAGTAGGACGCCCCTGCAGTGCCAGCATGTAAGAAGTACGGGTCGTATCGTGATTGAAAGAGTCCATACGCGGCAAGCGAGGAGCAAACAAATCGTTCACGCTGCCTATATCATCACCTAACTCATCACCAATATCAGCGCCAGTAGCACCATTTACCGCAAGATCCGGGTTATCCACCCAACTACGACCACCGTTGGCGGTAGGAGAAGTCCAGCGAACGGTACCAAAACCATCCTGACGAATAGCACGAGTACTATGATTCACGCCAAACAACACGCCCACTGAATCGTCCATAAAGCTATTACTGATCAGGCCCGTGACGCGCGGATCAAATTCACCTGAGTGAACATTGTAAGCTCCTTGAACAGCACCATTCGCCTGGAAGCCTGGGTTATCGAGAGGCTTCATGGTGTACAATTCAACGGTAGAGGCCATACCACCCTCTTCAATACGAGCGGTGTAGTTCTTGTTGATATCCATACGGCTGAAAAGGTCAGCGCTAAACATATTGAAGTCGAAATCACGACCACGGTTAACACCACCGGAAGAATCTAAACCACCAGTAGAAGCAGGAATTTCCATACCATTTAGGGTAACGCGACTATATGAAGGGCCGAGACCACGAACAGAAATTTTACGGCCTTCCCCACCTTCACGACTGATAGCAACACCAGGTGCACGCTGTAGAGATTCGGCTAAGTTTAAATCTGGCATCTTACCAACATCTTCAGCGATGATACTTTCAACACTGTTAGTTGAATTGCGCTTATTATCGATAGCGGCAGCTTGCGCAGCGCGGAAGCCACTTACAATAACCTCCTCGAGCATATCGTCGTCTTCTTGTGCAAATACTTGTGGCGCCAGTGCAGCTGCACCAACTGTGCTGCTAAGCAGCGCTACCAGCATCGAGAGTTTTTTTCTCTTGAGTAACATGTGGCTTTCCCCTATTTAAAAGAATTTCTTTCTAATGTTTATTGAACATTTCGACGCTTCAACCGGGCCCGCACCAAATAAGTATACAGTGCATCCCCCAAGCGCCGCACAAACACTAAACCTGTACAAAACCAAAGTCAACAAACCTATATGACCAGTGGCATTACCAATAACATTGATTCACATGTAAATTGCTAAAAGTATGATTGATCCCCCCCTTTCGGTCGTCCCATGCGCGCGCACTCGCGGTGCTTATGAACAGATATCATACAAATTCAATCCGCGGTGCGCATTTAAAAACTTGATACAGATTCAAATAAGTTACTTTACTGGCGCAGTAATGGTCATGCCAATTATACGTACTTTATTTAACCAACTTGTCACCCCCGGTAATCGCCACCCAGAGGTTTCACACATAAAAACACAACCAACAGTGAAAACAGTTCGTATTGAGCGCTACTCACGGTATCTTTTTTTAGTATTATTTTACCCGCTGAAAAAAGCCTGAATTGCTGCGGCGCAGCACGACAACATATCAAGCTTAGCCATACGAAGCAAATTCACCCAAAATGGCATTTCCTGTAAATGTCTCAAACCAGCACTGTTGCACATAAAACCTGTGGGAGTTTTGACTCTATTGAGAAAACAACCCTGTAAACACGCAAACCATGTTCAAATAACGTTAGAATTATTGTTAGAAAAATAGACCAGCCTTTTAATAAATGCCAGTAAATGACTAATTCAATAGACAATAAAATTAAACTGCTCGCGTGGCTGGTCATTTTTTTAACCGCTATCCACTTACTGAATAGTTTTCTCAACAACAGTTTAAGTACTTTTGGCATCTACCCCGGTAGTGTTCGAACACTCCCACACATTATTTTTGCACCCTTTATTCATGGAAGCTGGGGACACCTACTCAACAATTTATTCGGTATTACGGTATTCAGCAGCCTATGCCTACTAAGAGGCATTGGCTTTTATCTGCGCTCTAGCTTGTTCATTATTGTGGTTACCGGCACCATCGTCTGGCTTTTTGGCCGACCAGCTTTCCATATAGGCGCTAGCGGATGGATATTTGGGCTCTGGAGCCTGTCTATTGCCATGGCTTGGTTTCAACGTAAATTCTTTAACATCGTAATCGCCCTATTTATTGTAATTTTTTATGGCGGTATGGTCTTCGGCGTATTGCCTGGAAGAGCCGAAGTGTCTTTTGAATCACATTTGGCGGGCGCCCTCGCCGGCATACTTTGCGCGTGGGTTATGACCAATAGAACGCAGGGGCAAAGAGGAAAAAAACGTGGGGGGTAACAGAGGATGCCTTAGTGAGCGGCCAACCCAGAACCTAGAACAGGAATAATCGACAGGACTAACGCAATCGCCATAGACACATTCAAATAACGTGATACAGACGAAGAATTGATAAGCTTTTGAAGAGCCGCACCAAATAGCACCCATACCCCCATTGAAAACAGTCCGACGAAGAAAAATATCGCCACCACCATCATCGCCTGCGCCAAGGCGTCTTCACCGGGTGTTGTATAGGCCGCAATACCACCAACAGCGATAGTGATCGCTTTTGGGTTCACCCATTGCAGTGCCACCGCCTGCCAAAAACCAACGGGGTTGGCTCCCAGTAGGGTGTTCGCCAGACCACTCATTTGCGCAATTTTCCATGCAAGAAACAGCAGGTAGAGAGCCCCCACGTATTTAATCGCGTAATGCAGCCACGGAAATACAACAAACAGGCCGCCCAAACCAAGCGCTATCGCCATTTGCATGAGCATAAACCCTAGGCATACGCCGAAGTACGCCGGCAGCGAGCCCCGCACCCCGTAATTAAGCGAAGTGGACATCAGCATAACCGTATTCGGCCCCGGCGTTATCGAAGTCGATACAGAAAACAGTAAAATCGAAGCGTAAAATTCCATCAAATCACGTTAAGTGCTAGCCAATGGGCACAGCCTAAACCAACAATCGCTTTTGCCAGTACTCCACATCAATCCAGCGATCAAACTTATAGCCCACCTCATGTAATACACCCACATGCTCAAAGCCCAGTGCTTGTTGTAATTTGACACTTGCGGCATTCGGTATCGCAATAGCCGCAATCGCCACATGGCAGTCGAAGCTTATCAGCGACTCAAGCAAGGCGCCGTAAAGTCTGCGGCCATAACCGTTCCCCATTTGCTCGGGAGCCAAGTAAATGGTTGTTTCCACTGTGTGGCGATAGGCCGAACGACCATGCCACGGGGCCGCGTAAGCAAAACCAACGATTTGATTATTATCCGTACCCACTAACCAGGTATGTTTTTTTTGCACCAACCCAACGCGCTGCTCCATTTCAATTGCATTTACCGGAACCTGCTCAAAGGTAACAACCGTATTTCGAATATAGTAATTGTATATCTCACTCAGAGCCTGGCAATCGCTAGGGACGCATTCACGAATATTCATATGGTCTATTTCGACAATTTGTAGGAACGCTGATTTGGCGACGCACTCGCCGCGCTAACTACCGTTGTGAAGTGCTTAATTACAGGGTCGGAGAGAAAATAAGCATGGCCCCTGAGCCACTCAAAGGAATTGCCAAAATTGTCGCAATCAACTCCATCCATATTTTTGGGTAACGCTTTAATATCTTCCGGCCCCGTCATGCCCAAACGCCGAGATATTCGTCGATGCTTGGGGTTGGCGGCTTTACTGGCCACCATTGCAAGATCTTCGGCAGCGAAATAGACAACCAAATTACACGTTCAGTAGGACAAATGCTGCCCTGCCTGGCCTTCTCTCAGCACCTGGTTTTTTAACATCAGCCGCGGCCATAAAAACATTTCTGAACAAGCGTTTCTGAACAAGTGTTTCTGAACAACAGCAGCACTCCCCCACCGGCATGATCTTCCACTTAGGCGTTCATCGCATTACACAACACTCTGTTAGCCATAGAGTGCGCTAAGACATTAATGCGGCGAATGAGGCAAGTAGGCCAAAACCCTACAGGGGGAAATTAAAGTGACGATGAAGGAAGCATGCGAAGACATTTGACCCCAACCGGAGCCGTCACACGGCGCTCGCGGGCTCTTCCGCCAACAGCTTAGTCAGCAACGCGGAACTATTAACAACGGTTGCATACTCTCCCTGTAGATTAGCTAATGACATGGCATGAACTTCATCAGCGCTACGGACCACACCAAAAAAATCGGCTTTATCGAAGGTATAACAGGCATCCTCCACAACCAATACATTAAAGCCCAGATTTCCGGCCGTACGCGCGGAAGCCTCCACAGAATTATGAGTAGCTGCACCCACCACCACCAACGTATCAAAACCTGACTCTTCTAACGACTGTTGTAAACTGCTACCGCAAAATGCACAAGGCACCCCCTTGGTAATCACCATTTCGTCGGCTTTCGGTTTAAACTCGGGTTTGAACTCATAACCTAACTGATCAGGCCAAAAAACAGAATCGGGGCTTTGGGAACGGTGACGCACATGATACACAGGCCAATCATTTTCCCGCCACACGGCCAGCATGTCGAGAATTTGAGTCTGAGCATTGGGGTTATTCCGAGGCCCCAGCTTCGGGTGATCAATGCCTTTCTGTTGATCAATAACAATTAATGCGGGGTATGGGCTGGTTCTCATGGCGAAGCCTGTTTGCACTATAGGGTTTTAGTCATAAAGACACTGTGGGGATCTTCGCAGTAATCAGCAAAGGGGGTGCAATAGCTAAAACCGTTTTTTCATACAGTCGCCGCGCGGCCAAAAATGCCTCGACCCTACCGGTTTCTAAACTGAGGCGACAACACCCTCGCTGTTTTGCCTGAATAATTATATGTTCAAGCAATCGTTGCGCTATGCCCTCACGCAAATGTTCTGGTGATGTACGCATAGATTTAATCTCCCCATGATCAGGATCAAGCATTTTCAGCGCACCACACCCTTTTAGCTTGCGCTCCTGCCATATACTCCAAAAAGTGACATCTTCACGCCTTAGTTCGTCAATATTCAGAGCATGAATGCTCTCCAGAGGAGAATACAATTGCATGCTCTGTAAATGCAGATTCAACAATGCAATAACGTCCGGGTGATCTAGCCCGCCTTCTACAACACCCATAGGTTAACTTGGCATTTTGGCTAATTCAGACACTTCAAGAGAGCCACCAATTTCAAGAAACGGACAGGTCTTCGCCATCTCCAGTGCAGCCTCCTGAGATTTGGCTTCGACAATGGTGTAGCCCGACATGCCAACGGAGCTACCATCGGATATGGAACCATCGGCTTTTATCACCTGAGTATTTTTTAATGGGTTGGCGGGGCTAACAGCGGCCTCACCCAAGGACGAAAGCCACTCCATGTACTTAGCAAAGTGCTGCTTTCCTTCCTCCGGTGTGGCGGGTGGGTTCCCTCCAATATAAACAATCACGAACTGTGCCATCGAACTATCTCCACATTGGGTGCTATTGGTTAATCCATTAGTATATTGGCAAATTCTGCTGTTTTACCACAATTCATCATTTTTCTGACTGGCGTCTGCCATTTTCCCTCGGTAACCTGAGGGCTTCAGCACAACACAATGACAAGGATTTAGGCTTATGGCTAGGCTCACATTTATCGTGAAGATACTATTACTCACCGCTTTACTACTAAATGGTTGCAGTAAAGCGCCAGAAAGCCCGAGTGTTACCCCCACAAAAGCGCCCCTAGAAGAAAAAAACAGCGGTGTCTCGCAAGACACCGAAAACAACGGACCAGCAGACACAATTAATCTGCCCGCTAACCGCGAACCTAGCACCGCCGAAACCACTTTAGCCAACCGACCTGAACAAACCGCACCGAACGAACAACCGTCGTCATCCGCAACACCAACGCAGAGCATCGACGCCGCACCGCCAATATCCGTTCTCGATATCTCGGAGAGTAACCGGGAAGGTAAGAACGGCATCTTGGTTACATTTAGCGCTCAAGTTAACAGCGCCGAAGACCTGCAAAGCTATTTCGCGGTACACACCGAAAACGGAGATTCGGTAGATGGTAGCTGGATTGTTGACGACAGCCTGCGCAAAGTGTGGTTTATGAATACCGAACCCGCTAGCCGCTACAAAGTTACCGTCAACCCCGGTATCCCGGCATTAAATGGCAGCGAACTCTTCTTTAGTTTTTCAGATACCATCACCACCCGCCGACTGCAACCGAGCATTAACTTTGATTCCGACGGTGCCATACTGCCGCTCAATTACCGTTCCGGTCTTCCTGTGGTTACCGTTAATATTGACGAAGTTGATGTCGATTTTTTTCGTATCGGCGCCGAACACATCAGCGATTTTACCGACTACGCAAAACGCTACGGTCGCAAGGGTTGGTATGCACAACGGCTGTCTAAGTTTGGCACCTTGGCCTATAGCGCACGATTCCAGCTCGACGCCCCCAAAAACACCCGCGTAAAGCGCGACCTCAATATTCAATCGTTTGAACAATTGCAGGTGCCTGGCCTCTATCTCGCCGTAATGCGCAAAGCCGGTGACTACGACAACAAAGAGATTACCTGGTTTTCCATTACCGACATCGGCCTGCATGTACGCCAGTATAAAAACCAGCTCGATATTCATGCATCCTCGTTAACCACCGGCAAGCCGCTGGCGGGCGTTGAACTGGAACTTATCGACAACAAGAATCTCGTTATCGCAAACAACACAACCACCAAAAAGGGGCTCGCCAGCTTTAACGGACACTACCCAAACGCACAACTATTAGTTGGCAAAACCAATAACCAATACACACTGCTAAACCTGCAGCAACCCGCACTAGACCTTTCTGAATTTGACTTAGGCAGTCGCCCTCAGTTACCAAACGAACTTTTCATTTACGCACCACGGGATTTGTACCGCCCAAGCGAAATTGCCCAATTCAGCGCATTACTGCGTAATCACGATGGCAAACTAAGCCCGACCAGTGTACTCACTGGCAATATACGTAACCCATCGGGAAGCAGCGTAAAATCCTTCAAATGGCAGCCCGATGATCTCGGCTACTTTCAGTACACTTGGAGTATTCCAGACAGTGCGCCAACGGGAAAATGGGAATTAGTGGTTACGGGTGTTATGGAAAAGCCCGTTACCTATAAATTTAATGTGGAAGAGTTTCTGCCCGAACGGATGAAATTATCCTTGGGGAAAAACGCAGAAACCACATTTATTAATGGCGCGCACTCCGCACTTAAAATTCCTGTACTGGGTGAATACCTGTACGGAGCACCTGCAAGTGGAAACAAATTTAGTAGCTTGCTACAGGTTTCCCAATGGCGCGAACCGGTTGAATCGCTAAAAAGCTATGTGTTTGGCGACATCAAAGATAAAAATTTTTCAACCATGGAAGAATTACCCGACATACAGTTGGACAAAAATGGAGAAGCCACGCTAACCATTTCCTCCGCATGGAAAAATGCCTACTCACCATTAAAGGTAAATGTAGTAGGCAGCCTTTACGAATCCGGCGGCCGCCCCGTTACTCGCGCTCACCCCGTATTAATGTGGCCACAGGACACACTCCTAGGCATACGACCACATTTTGGCGAAGCCAACCCAAAACCCGGCAGCCAGGCGGTATTTGACCTAGTTTCCGCCAATCACCTTGGGGAACTAAGCGCAGCAAAAAGCGTTGAAGTAAAGCTTATACGTGAAGATCGGCAATATTTCTGGGAGTACAATCAACAGCGCGGATGGCACTGGAATTACAGCGAAAAGGAATTCCCCGTTACCAGCGAGACCCTGTCTCTGAACGGTAAAAAGCCTACAACCGTATCCTACCCAGTAGAGTGGGGGCGCTACCGATTGGAAGTCAGCAACCTTGCCGAAGGAAGCCAAGGAAAAAACCTTACCAGCCTACAATTTTTCGCCGGTCACAACTGGTACTACGACTGGCGTAACGCAAAATCAGCCGCCGCAGCAAGACCAGACAAGATTAATCTCGCACTCGATAAAAATGCCTATCAAGCCAATGACGTTGCGCAATTAAAAATATTACCGCCTGCCGATGGAGAAGTATTAATACTGGTAGAATCCGACCGCCCGTTGTGGAGTAAAAAAACCAAAGCATCCACAAAAGGTACCGTTGTAGAAATTCCTATAAACAGTAATTGGGATACCCATAACCTCTATATTTCCGCGCTGCTAATCCAGCCCGCCAGTAAAAAACTGTCTACAACACCCAAACGCTCGTTAGGTTTGATCCATCTACCGCTAGACAGAGAAGAGCGACGATTGAACGTCGAGATAAAAACACCCGACGCCATTCGCCCCTCAACAACATTAAACGCCCGGCTCTCAGTAAAGAATTTTACAGGCCCTGCCGAAAAGACCCGTGTAACCCTCGCAGCCGTCGATGTAGGCGTTTTAAATATAACGGATTTCGAAACACCAGATCCATTCGACTATTTTTTCGGTAAACGCCGCTACACCGTCGATGCAAAAGATATTTATGCCGATGTTATCGCGCAAAACCAGGCTGAAAAAGCCAAGCACCGTTATGGCGGCGATGCCGACCTCGTACGCGGTGGTAAAAAACCACAGAGCGAGGTACGTATTATTTCGCTGTTCAATGGCCCGGTAAATTTTGATGAGCATGGAAACGCCGATGTAAACGTCGACATCCCTGACTTCAATGGTCGTTTACGACTCATGGCTCTCGCTTTCGGAGGCAATGAGTTTGGCCATAGCGATACAGAAGTTACCGTAGCCGCCCCCATTGTTGCCGAAATCGCTATGCCTCGTTTTCTCGCCGCAGGCGATACCAGTGAGATTGCACTGGACATCCAGAATCTTACCGAACAAACACAAACAATGCAGGTCGAGTTGGAAACCGAACACCCCCTCCAGCTCAACGCCAAAACTCAAAACATTACACTGGAAGCAAAAGCAAAAACCACCTTACGCTATACCGCCAAAGCGATTGGTCACAGCGGGCTTGCCAGTATTGTTGCGCGTATTTCCGGTAACGACATCGAAGACTTTAGCCGCAATTGGAAGCTCGGCGTGCGCCCTGCGTACCCTGCCGTGACAAAAAGCATATACAATGTTTTGCGACCAAGTGAAACGTTTGAACTATCGGCTTCACTTCTGCCCAATGCTCTAGAAGA
Organism: Teredinibacter franksiae; assembly: GCF_014218805.1. Classification (NCBI taxonomy): domain Bacteria; kingdom Pseudomonadati; phylum Pseudomonadota; class Gammaproteobacteria; order Cellvibrionales; family Cellvibrionaceae; genus Teredinibacter; species Teredinibacter franksiae. The sequence continues at coordinate 1,804,243 of NZ_JACJUV010000001.1, forward strand.
CACCCTGCAAGCGAACGTTACGGTGTCACCCACAATCAATTTCAACATTAATGATCAATTAAAAAACCTATTGCGCTACCCATACGGCTGCCTGGAGCAAACTTCGAGCCGAGCATGGCCACTCACCTACGCAACACCTGAAAACCAGCAGCGCTTTAACATTGACCCCATAAGCGACGAAAGACGCAAAGACATGATGCAAAAAGGCATCGACCGCATTTTAAGTTTTCAACGTAGAAATGGCTCCTTCGGATTATGGAGCAACGATTCACCCGAAGAGCACTGGCTTACGGTTTACGCCACCGACTTTTTACTACACGCTCAACAACAAGGAATGGACGTACCAGGAGCTGCGCTGAATAAGGCTATGGCGCGAATTAAACAATACCTACAGGGCTCGCGAACGTTTGTTCGTCAAAGATGGTCCCGTGCGCCGGACCACTATGCCTTTGCCACTCGCGCCTATGCCGGTTTTGTTTTAAGCAAACTTAATCGCGCCCCACTCGGTGCACTGCGCAATCTCTACAACCGGGATATGGATGATGCCAACTCGGGCCTTTCTCAAATTCACCTGGGGCTTGCTCTATTAAAAATGGGGGACAAGCACAACGGTGACCAAGCACTGGATAAAGCCCTAGGCAATTTCAACAACGACTACAGTTACTGGGGAGATTACGGCAGTAATATTCGCGATATAGGTATGAGCATTTATTTACTGCTCGACAATAACCAGCGAGAAAACCAAGCCCTGGAACTTTCGATTAAGCTGCAACAAGCGGTGCGCGAGCGACGCTGGCTGAGCACCCAGGAGCGTATCAGCTTGTTTATGGCGGGCATTGCGCTTGAGCAAGACATTAATTCACCCTGGCAGGCCCAATGGCAGTTAGCCGGTGCCCCCAAAGAAAGCTTGCATCAAAGCCAAGCGTGGTCACGCAATTTAAACGCCGCTAAAGTTCAACAAGGTTTTAGCCTGAACTCGAACCACGACAAACCTCTATACCTCAGTGCGATGATAAACGGCTACGGTAAAGAACCACCCAAACCGGAAAGCAATGGTATCTCCGTGATACGACGCTGGTATAACAGCAAAGGGGAGGAAATTATTCCAAACAGCGTCAATGCGGGCGACTTACTGTTAGGGCATATTGAAATCATGTCTGAAAAACGGGTGGCCGATGCACTGGTTATTAACCTGCTACCGGCGGGTTTGGAACTGGAAAACCAAAATCTCGACCATGCCGTTTCCTTCAAGGATTTCAAGATAGACGGCGAGTCCATAGCCGAGCTGGAGAAAAACGCTGACATTAAGCACCGAGAATATCGAGACGACCGCTTCGTTGCAGCCCTTGACCATAAGCGGCACAGAAACAGCCATGTATTTTTCATGGTGCGCGCGGTAACCCCTGGTAACTACGCAGTGCCACCACCAATAGTAGAAGATATGTACACACCGGAAACCCGAGCAATAGGGGAGTCTATTCTCAGCATGAAAATCATAAAAAAGTAGGTGGTCACTGATCAACCCTAAATGATTAACAGATACGTCAATTAGGGCTGGTTCCGCCAATACTCTTTTTTATAGATTGTTATTTTAATTGGTAGCCGCACAGGACGTGCGGTGGGCACCTCGATACTACAGATAAAAACCATGAGATTACCCAAGAGAAAGACGGCACTATTTCTAACGGCCAGTATCTGTAGCCTCATTGCGCTAGCCTTTTTATTCGATTCTCTGTTCCCGCTAAACCTCCCAAATAACAACAACCTCTTCGCTCACGTGGTAGTAGATAAAGACAACCGCCCCCTGCGCGCCTTCCCCGATAAAAATGGTGTTTGGCGCTACGAGGTAAATCTAGGTGAGGTGTCCCCACTCTACATCGAAGCACTTTTGAACTACGAAGATCGGCGCTTCTGGTACCATTTTGGTATCGACCCAATCGCCATACTTAGAGCCAGTTACAGCAACATTAAAAATGGCAAAATTGTCTCTGGTGGTTCCACTATTTCTATGCAGGTTGCACGACTATTGCACCCGCACTCACGCTCGCTCAGCGGCAAACTTTATCAAATACTGCGAACACTACAGCTGGAATGGCAATTATCAAAAAAGGAAATCCTCGCGCTCTACTGCAATATCGCTCCCTTTGGCGGAACCATTGAAGGCGTTCAAGCCGCCAGCTTTACCTACCTCAACAAACCCGCAAGCGAATTAACACGAGCAGAAGCCGCATTACTGGCGGTACTACCACAGTCACCGACACGCCTTCGACCCGACCTACATCCGCAGAAAGCACAAATAGCCCGAAATAAAGTGCTCGACCGTTTGCAAGGCTTCGACAAATGGACACAGACCGAAATAGAACAGGCCAGGTTAGAGCAGGTTGTCGCATACCGCCATCAAGCACCGCAACATGCCCCCTTACTCGCCCGCAGGCTGCTACAACAAAACACGCAAAATCGTCGGGTGATTAAAACAACCATTGATGGCGATCTACAGCGCGCACTCGAAGACTATATTCGCTACTACGTTGAACATCAGCCAGATAAAACCTCGGCTGCCGCGCTTGTTATCGATAACCGTGACAGCGCCGTTTTGGCTTACATTGGCACGGCCGATTTTGGCAACCGTGAACGCTTCGGCCATGTCGATATGGTGACCGCTATACGTTCACCCGGCAGCACGCTCAAACCTTTCCTCTATGCCATGGCAATGGATAAAGGCCTGATTCATTCTCACACCCTTATGAGCGATACCCCACGAAGTTGGAATGACTACCGCCCAGGGAATTTTAGTGGCGGATTTTCAGGCCCAGTAAGCGCAAACGAAGCCTTGCAGCGCTCACTGAATATTCCTGCCGTTACGCTACTGGATAAATTCGGCCCAGCGGATTTTTCCGCACGCCTACAAAACGCCGGCATACAATTATCCATGCCCAATGCCCACGCAAATCTCGCTATTATTTTGGGTGGTGTCGGCACAAACCTGGAAGACCTCGTGCGCGGTTACTCCGCATTTGCCAACAGGGGAAAAACCCAAAAACTACAATTTTCACCTAGGCATGAAACACCTCAAAAGCGATATTTCTTTAGCCCACAAGCCGCTTGGATAACGCAGGATAGTTTAAGTAACGTAAGCCGCCCCGGCAGTGTTCACGGTATAGCCGCGCTGGCCGGCAAAAAGAAATTAGCTTGGAAAACCGGCACCAGCTACGGCTTTCGTGATTCCTGGGCCATAGGCGTAGATGCACGCTACACCATAGGTGTGTGGGTTGGGCGACCCGACGGAACCCCCAACCCCGGTGCTAGCGGACGATCCCATGCCGGCCCGCTACTGCATACAATCGCAGACCACTTACAAGATGCTCGCCAAGCCGTTACACAGCCAAACGGCATAACGCAGCGTGAAATTTGTTGGCCTCTGGGCACACTGAAGAACGAACAACCCAAGAACTTTTGTCACAAAAGCCAGCTCGCCTGGGTAATGAACAACACCATCCCACCAAGCTGGCCCGACCGGCTCCATCCGCTAGCCTCAAACCCCACCACGATTCAAATAGATCCAAAAAATCAACGCCGAGTGCATAGCGGTTGTAACCATAATCTAAAAACTGAAACGAAAACCGTTGCCCTCTGGCCATCAGAGCTAGAACCCTGGATACCCCAGCGCTACCGAAGGCACAATCAATTACCTCCGCTCGCTCGCCATTGCATAACCGGGCTAGGCAATGAAACTGAAATTAGAATTAACGGCCTTGAAAACGGAACCCGGTTCGCCGCACCGGTAAATTCAAATACAGCCCCAACGATAAAGCTGCAGGCAACCGGCGGTGAAGGCGACCAGCATTGGTTTATAGACGGTCGTTTTCATCACAGAAGCACTAACCTCACTTCAGCTCAGGTCACTATTGCCCGAGCGGGCCTATACCAAATAGTAGTAGTAGACAGCGCAGGAAATCTGGATAAAGTTCAGATCGAAATTCAATAGTGTAAAATACCCTCGTTTTCCAAGGCCCAAGGTTCATCCGTCGTTATGACACCCACACTATCTCCCGCACTATCTCCTGAATATCTCTCTCGTTTCGGCGGCATTGCCCGGCTCTACGGCAAAGAGGCCCTTCAAGCCTTAAGCCATGCACACTTTGCCGTCATTGGCCTGGGGGGAGTAGGTACCTGGGCTGCAGAAGCTATGGCTCGCTCTGGTGTAGGTGAGTTAACGCTCATAGAACTAGACGATGTGTGTATAACTAACACCAATAGGCAAATTCACACCCTACAAAGCACTATTGGGCAACCCAAGAACCAGGTTATGAGCGAGAGACTGCTGGCGATTAACCCCGAACTTAAACTGCACACCCATCACGATTTTCTCACCAAGACCCATGTCGAAAGCTATATAGGTAATCAACACCATGTGGTAGTGGATGCTATGGATTCCGTGCATGTGAAAGCCGCGCTCGCGGCCTATTGCACGCGCAACAAAATACGCCTGATAACCTGCGGTTCTTCCGGTGGCAAACTCGACCCCAGCCGCATTACCTGTGGCGATCTCGGCAGCACTAAAAGCGATCCACTTTTGTCTAAAATGCGTAACCTGCTTTACCACTCGCATAATTTCACTAAAACCAATAATCGCCGCTTCCGTATCGATGCCATTTATTCCGAAGAACAAATGGTGTATCCAAAACCAGACGGGTCGGTATGTAGCCGTAAACAATTTTTAGACGATGGGGTTAAATTGGACTGTTCAGCAGGCGTAGGCTCTTCGGTTATGGTAACGGGCGGCTTCGGGTTTGCCGCAACGAAGCGAGCGATTGATCGACATCTAAAAAAGTCTGCTGAATAAGTTGAGCTGCCCTTGATTATCGCTGGAGAAGTTTGTTTACATAATAAGCGGGCAAACACGCTCACGCCGCTTACCATCCGTTGATGCTTTGCCCGGAATATTGCTCTACGGCCTCCTAGCGCTTTCAATTTACATTGCGTCTACCGGAACAGAATTTTAACCACTCGCAGCATAAAAATCATGACCATAATTATTCGTGAAGAAAAATCAGATCAAGCCCCTGCACAGCTTATTCAAAAGGCGGCGTTTGGCGCCGATGAAGAGGCAAACCTTACTCAAAATTTGCTTTTTGACCCCAGTGCACAGCCCAGCCTATCGTTACTCGCCTATTACGATGAACAACCCGTTGGACATATTCTTTTTAGTCGTGTTTCGCTTGCACACCATCCCAACATACAGACAAGCCTTCTTGCACCACTTGCTGTTTTACCCGAGTTTCAACGTCAGGGAATTGGCCTTGCCCTTATTCGGGCGGGCTTGGAGGAACTTAAGCAAAGGGGAGATACGCTGGCTTTTGTACTGGGGCATATCAACTATTATCCCAAAGCGGGGTTTTTCCCTGCCCATACGCTGGGCATAGCCGCGCCCTACCCTATTGAGGAAAGCCTTGCTGATGCCTGGATGGTTCACACCCTTGGCAACCCTCAGCCGAAAAAATTCAGCACTCACGTTATTTGCGCCAACACCCTAATGCGGCCTGAATATTGGGCCGAATAAAGCGACACTTGATTATTCGCCGCACCTCTAGAGTCTACTAATTACTTTTGGCCTCTGCGCGTACTCGCGTAACAGCTATGTACGTTTATCCACAAGCCAAAAGAAATACGGTGTGGTGCCATCAGTCACTTAAACAAAATAACGTTTGTGCATTGCTAGTTGTTGCCTGAGCAATGCGAGCGAAGCTAATAGATTTAAGCTCTGCAAGCGATTGCGCAACTTCTATTATTCGTACAGGGCTATTGTGTTGCCCTTGCCTGCCATTTAACGGCATATCGGGGGCATCCGTTTCTAACAACAAACTTTCTAACGGCATCGTCCGTATTGCCTCACGCGTTTTACGCGCGCGCTCATAGGTGATACTTCCCCCTACGCCTAAATAGAAACCACGCTGCCAATAGGCGCTTGCGGTCTCTACCCTGCCGGTGAAGCCGTGTACAACACCGCGCAAGCTGGGGAATTCATTCAAACATTGCAACATTTCGTTGTGCGCTTTTACACAGTGGAGAATCAACGGTTTATTCAACTGCAACGCCAATCTGCAATGCCAGCGTAATACGTTTAGCTGCTCGGCCAAGGGCTGCTCACCATTCTTATCGAGCCCACACTCGCCAAGCGCGACACATTTCCGGTGACCCACCGTCGATAAAAGTAATTGTTCGAGCTTTCGCAACTCAATTTCTACAACCGCGTCGGCCCCTAAAACCTCCTGTATCCACCAAGGATGTAACCCTAGAGAAAAATACAAACCTTGATAGCGCTCACACAATTCGGGAAGCCGTAGCCATTGCTCAGGCGATACACCGGGAACAATTAAACGGGAGATGCCTAAGTTATTGCAGGACTTTAAAATATCTGCACGGTGCGAGCTAAATGCATCAAAATCAAAATGGCAGTGAGTATCGATACATTGAAGCTTCCCTGATTCCGTCACCAGATACCTACCACCAAAACCGATTAATAGGCCACAGAGTCTGACAAAAACCTCCACGGTTTACCAGCGCCCCCATCTATTCCACCGCATACACTCATTACTTCTGAGGTGTTTCGGACGTTCCACAACAATAAAGTGACACTAACATTCGCGTCACCAAGGCAAATACCCAACAAATACCGCTCAATGAAAGCGCGAACAGCCCCCCTTAGGTTTGACGCCAACGCATACGGCATAACTTTTTTCCAGCAAATATTTTTCCTAAATTAGCCGAATAGCATTAGACAAGACCAACACAATTCATGCGCACGACATCCTCACATAATATGTAATACAATTCATATCGCTTTCATCGCGTTTGACAATAACAATATTCATAAAACCAGGAGCTCAACATGTACGCTGTTTCACGATTTGTCCTGAGCGTTTGCACACTTTTGATGCTTGCCGCAGGCACACAAGCAAAAAATGACACCACGGTGGTTGTCGATACCGCTAAACCCGGTGCCACTATCCATCGAAATATTTACGGCCAGTTTATGGAGCATCTTGGCCGTGGTATTTACGAGGGTATTTGGGTAGGAGAAGACTCCGATATCCCCAATACGCGCGGTTACCGAAAAGACGTACTCAATGCGCTTAAGGAATTACAAGTGCCACTGCTACGCTGGCCCGGCGGCTGCTTTGCTGACGAATACCACTGGCGCGATGGCGTTGGCCCACGAGCACAACGCAAGCGCACGATCAATACCACTTGGGGTGGTGTAATAGACGACAACGCGTTCGGCACCCACGAATTTATGGCGTTAGCCGAAATGCTGGATGCCGAAGTGTACGTAAATGCCAACCTCGGAACTGGCACCCCTCAAGAGATGGCCGCATGGCTGGAATATATGACCGCCGATGGCGACTCTACCCTCGCGCGTGAGCGTCGCGCCAATGGCCGAGACAAACCGTGGAAGGTGCACTACTTTGCCATTGGCAATGAAGCTTGGGGCTGCGGCGGCAATATGACTCCAGACTATTACGCCAGCCTCTACAAACGTTACGCCACTTACGCTAAAACACCACAGGACAATCGACCTATCATGATTGCCAGCGGTGGAAACGATGACCGCACCGATTGGACCCAAACGCTAATGGAACAGGTACCTTACGATAACTGGAGTATGCGCATGCAAGCCATATCCCATCACTACTACACCCTGCCTACCGGAAAATGGGATAAGAAAGGACGCGCACTTGAATTTGCTGAAGATGAGTGGTTTTCCACGCTAAAACAAACACTGCGTATAGAGGGCATGATTGAGAAAAACGTCGCCATTATGGACAAGCTAGACCCGGACAACAAAGTAGGCTTCTACGTAGATGAATGGGGTACTTGGTACGATGTTGAGCCCGGCGAAAACCCCGGTTTCCTCTACCAGGAAAACACATTACGCGATGCCGTACTCGCCGGCCTCAACTTGAATATTTTCCACAAGCATGCTCGCCGAGTGCACATGACCAACATTGCACAAATGATTAACGTTTTACAGGCGATGATTCTGACCGACAAGGAGAAAATGGTACTTACGCCTACCTACCACGTATTTAAAATGTACATTCCCTTTCAGGACGCCACCTCATACCCCGTCTCGATAAAAAACGATAAACGCTATAGCTATGGAGACGAATCAATTCCGGGTGTAAGCGCTTCGGCAGCCAAAGGAAAAGACGGCAAACTGTGGTTAGCGTTGGTCAATACCAACCCGAATGAAACAACCGGCATAACAGTGGAAACAGGTAGCGAGGTTAAAGGCGCTATAGGTGAGGTACTGACCTCCGAGGCCATGGATGCCCGCAACACCTTTAGTACGCCGAAAAACATTAAACCCAAACGCTACAAGGTGAAAGCAAAGGACGGGAAATTAACCTTGGATCTACCCGCAAAATCGGTCGTCGTGGTCGAACTACGTTAATGCCCTCAGCACCCTAGGGTGCTGATCTAAATGAGGACACAAAAGGTACTGGCTAAGCCAGTACCTTTGCCCAAATTTTCTCATGAAAGAAGTAACCCACACTATTGACCAAGGGCTCTACCAGAGCAATCACACCACCTACGGCCCAATCACCGGTCAGTACCCAAGCGACCGAAAAGGCAATAACGAAATGCATCACGGTGAATGTAATCGATTTAATCATTTATCTAGCCTCCGGTTTCGCCTCACTTAACGCAAATGATAAGCATTATCATTACTGAAGTCAAGTTAGTCTTCCAACCACAACCTAGAATAAGCCTTATTTGGTAAGCCATGCCGCCATATACACTTATGGCCTGTAGCTTGGTTTCGCTAACAATAGCTGCACCGTGCCAATAACCCTTTCGCGAAAACCACCCTCACAATAACGCAAGTAAAAATCCCACATTCGACAGAAGCTGTCCGAATATCCTTGCGCCTTAATTTCTGCCAGATTGTTATGAAAACGAGCACACCAATCCGCAAGCGTTTGCGCGTAGTGCTGGGTAATATCCTCTAGCGCCACCATTTGCATATCGGTATCGCGGGCAATATGACGCGCTAACACAGCATTGCTCGGCAAGCAGCCACCAGGAAAAATCATTTTCTTAATAAAATCAGTACTCTTTCTAGCACTCTCATAACGATTATCTGGAATCGTAATCGCCTGTATTAACATCAACCCATTATCGTTCAATAAAGCACTGCACTGTTTAAAGTAAGCACTGTAATATTGATGGCCAACGGCCTCGATCATTTCAATCGATACAATTTTATCGAAACTTCCTGAAAGATCGCGATAATCTTGCAGCACTACCTTTATTTTATTGCCCAATCCCAAGCTTTTTACTCTCTCCAAAGCGTAAGCGTGTTGCTCCTTGGATATAGTCGTCGTTGTTACTGTGCAGCCATAGTGTTGCGCTGCATAAATTGCCATGCCGCCCCAGCCTGTGCCTATCTCCAACAAATGATCCGAAGCGGTTAACTCCAGTTTTTGGCAGATAGCTTCCAGCTTATTAACAGCAGCCTCTTCCAATGATTGGCTCGGATGGGCATAGAGTGCAGAAGAATACATCATGCTTTCATCAAGAAATAATTTAAAAAAATCATTTCCAAGGTCGTAATGCGCACCAATATTCTTCTTAGAGCCCGAGCGCGTGTTTGCCGATATTAATTGATTGAATTTTAGCAGTGCCTTTAGGGGTAATGAGCGCCCTTGGTTCATCTTCTGCAACCACTCAAGATTTAAAACCATCAGCCTTATCACCGATAATAAGTCAGGAGACGTCCACTCTCGATTCATGAAGGCTTCGGCGGAACCGATAGTGCCATTAGCCAGAAACGCGCTATAAGCCGAAGAATCATGTACATGAATCGTCGCGTGAACACTCGCCTTATCGGCTGGCTCGCCAAAACTATAGCTGGATTTACCCTCATGAATTACCAGATGGCCTACCCTAACTTTTTCGCAGGCCATCATAACCAACTTGCGAGCGGGCTGCTGAAACTCTTTAAGTGATGGAAAACGGATTGGTTTTTGTTCTCGAATATTTTCCACAATTACATTCCTATACTCATTAACGGCTAACCGAAACATTGGGATAAAGCGGCATTTTTTTTATCAATAAACGCAATGCCTGCCAGTAGATTGAAATACATACTTTTAATGTCATAAACGGGTAACGTATAAGCTTTCCCGTTAATGTCGCTTGGGTTATCTCCTGTCGCTGAAGAGATAGACCTGCGTCAAATTCAATACGATTATTTTTAGAGGAGCTTTTATTTCGAAGAGAAAAATTCAAACGCTCCTTAGGGGTTTCCGCAACTAATTGATAGATCATATCCATACCATGAAAAGGCGACACATGCATAGATTTGTCAAACTCAATCGTCTGCCTGCTATTGGTACCATCACAACTCAATACATATGTATGCCTTTTTTTCCAAGGGGTGTTCGTCACCTCTAGCACCACTGCCTGTAGGCGCTCTTCTGTATCAAAGCAGTAATAAACAGTAAGCGGATTGATAATATAGCCAAAGTAGCGCAGGTTAGTCAGTATGCACACGCGCCCAGCGACAGTTTTTCCGGTTGCATTTTCTACTTTTTCAAGAATCGCCGACTTCAACTCTACGGCAGAGCTTGTAGAGCCATCTAAATAATCGGCACATCTAAATTCAGCAATATTTTTTCGCCCAAAAGACCACAAGAAGCTTTTTTCAAACACAAAAGGCAGCTCATCGATGTCCAGATACATCATAAACACCCGATAGTTAAACTTGTGTGGTTTTGGAAAATATCGGCAGTGTTTCACCCACCCGGAATAGATTGCACTTTGTATCGGCGTGTTACCGTTCATTACCAGCTCGCCCCCAAATGCTTGGCAACACGAATGCCACTGGCACAGCCATCCTCATGAAAACCGTTACTCCAATAGGCGCCACAGAACCAGGTACTATTAGCACCATTAATCTTCTTCCAATCCTCCTGAGCGTCAATACCTTCGAGCGTAAAAATCGGATGAGAATAATTAAACTCCCCTAATATTTTATTTGGATCTATTTTGTCCAAGCCATTAAGAGTAACAATAAAGGTATCTTCTGCGGTTATCCCCTGAAGTATATTCATGTTATAACTAAGTGTTGCGGGTTTACTTGATCCCTCAAAGTCATCAGCTTTAGAGGTTACCCCACCGGCACCAAGCCCACCGGGGTTGTCTAACCGATAATTCCAAGCACTCCAAGCCCCTCGCGATTTCGGCAACAGGTTTTCGTCAGTATGTAACACCACACTATTTTTTCTATACGGAATAGCAGAAAGTATACGCCTCTCGGCTTCAAAGGGCTGTTCGAGCAGCTTTAACGCTTCATCGCTATGACACGCAAATACCACCTGATCGAATATTTTTTCACTGCCATCAGCCATTACAATAACCACGCGCTTATCTTCGCGACGTACTCTTTGAATGTTGACACCACACTCGATTGAACTGCCAAGCTTTTTAACCATTGGGCCTAGGTATTGTTTTGATCCGCCTTTTATAACACGCCACTGAGGTCTATCATTAATATTAAGTAGGCCGTGATTATGAAAAAACCTTGCGAAAAAAACCAGTGGAAAATCAAGCATTTCCTTTAAGGTGGAAGACCAAATGGCACTACCCATTGGAATCAAATAGTGGCTGGCCAACAGCTTACCGAAGCGGCGACTACTCAGGTATTCACCTACAGTCAGGGCGGGGTCTAACTGGTCATTAAGCAGGTCTTGGGTGATATTCTTATTGAACTTAACAATATCATACATGAGTCGCAAAAAATCAAAGTTAACCACATTGCGCTTCTGGGCAAAAAGCGAACTAAAACTTTTACTCCCGCCATACTCTAAACCTGTTTTCCTGCAACTCACGCTGAAACTCATATTGGTTGGTTGCGTTTCAACACCTAATTTTTCCAATAACTTTATAAAGTTAGGGTAGGTCCGTTCGTTATATACAATAAAACCTGTATCGATCGCGTAACCCCTGCCCTTGTGCTCAACATCTATAGTAGCGGTGTGCCCACCAATACGATCGGCTTTTTCAAGAAGAACAACATCGTGTATGTCTTTTAAAAGCCAGGCGCATGTAAGACCAGAAATTCCACCGCCAATAATGGCAACTTTCATCTTCATCAACCCACTTCCTTTGCCAAACGACGCTTTAACCACCTAGTTGCCAAGCCCACTAAGGGCACATTTTCATAGAGCATTTCCCCAAGGTCGTAGATGTCCTCGTGGTAATGTATACGCTGCCCAAACTCAATATGAGAGATACCGCGAACCACCAAATGACGCTGGGTAAGTTTGGGGTGGGAAAAATACATATTCCACTTTATATAGGCCGTCGATTCTGCCACCAGCTGGTCCAAATACTCGAACCGGCAATAGTTTAGATTTTGACTCACGCTGGACATGTAAGCATGCAAACTGTTTACCCCACGGATCTGATGAACAGGGTCGCGAAATATCACATCCTCATCATAGAGGCTGCCCATTTCATCCAACTTTACAGTAACCAATTCCCTGTAGAAGTTCTTAAATTGGACCACCGCTGGAGGCTCATCCGTACAATCATTATTGAGCTTGTCTGTCGTTACACCGGACATTGAATTACCCTCTGTTTGCTCTGTATACGCGCTACCCGACAAAAGAGATTAATTCTTTTATCTGTGATCCGGTTAGTTCTACACTGCGTAAAAGACCCAAACCCTTGTTGAGAGCGAGATATGAAATCCGCAGAAATACGTCAGGCCGAGCAACAGCGCTTCTCGGTAGACATAAACGCAGTGGCCAACCAGCGAGACAAAGTCGCATTTAGCCGCCTGTTCGACCACTTTGTGCCCAAACTTAGGGCATTTAGTTTAGCAGCCCAACCCGGTGCTTCTCTCTTAGCGGACGAAGTTGCGCAAGAAGTCATGATCAAAGTATGGCAAAAATCCCACACATACAACGCGGAATTAGCCTCTGTTAGCACTTGGATCTATACGCTGGCACGAAATGCCCGTATCGATTATTTACGCAAGAATAGTCGACATGAATCCGATATAGATCCGAGTGATATCTGGAACGAGTTCGTCGACGAAAATGCCGACCCGTTTTTGGCTGCCCAGCAAAAACGTAGTGAAGAAACCATTGCCAGCGAGCTGGATCAGCTCCCACTCGAGCAAAAAGAAGCACTGCATAAGGTGTATATGGAAGGTAAAACCCATGCAGAGGTGGCCGAGGAGCTAAAGCTTCCACTCGGTACAGTTAAATCTCGCGTGCGCTTGGCACTGCGCAAGTTAGCGATAAGTATACAGAGGTAATCATTATGCAAATTCATCACCCTACACTCGAACATTTATCTGACTATGCCTCTGGTAGCTTGCGCCTAAGTCACGCCCTATGCATAGCCGCACATGTTGAATATTGCAGCAGTTGTCGCCAGCAGGTACAAAAGCTTTCTGGATTGGGCGGAAATATTCTCTCAGAAATTGATGCAAAAGATAGTGGTGAACAGCTATTGCCGTTGAAGGATCGCGTTATGGGCCAGCTTGACGACTTGGAAGCATCCTATGCCGATACGGCTACGGCTATTGCGGCTTCAGACCAAGCAGCTCACTCTGACCGACTTATTCCTAAGGCCTTAAGGCAGTTTATACCGCAGGACTATGATCAATTAGACTGGGCCAGAGTTTCTCCCGCTATAAAGATCACCACGTTGCTAAAAGATAAAGACGGCGCACAAATTTCGCTCAGCCGTGTACGCCCCGGAGGGCGAATGCCTCACCACAACCACACTGGCGATGAACTTACTGTTGTGCTTGAAGGTCGGTTTTCCGATGAGTCTGGGCTTTACAGTAAGGGCGACTTTGTTCTTAGGGGTGCCAACGACAATCACCGCCCAACAGTAACACGAGATGGCGAATGTATTTGCCTTATGGTTTTAGATGCACCTATTGAGTTTACCGGCTGGTTTACACGTTTACTTAACCCTTTACTAAAAAAGAATCACGCACAAAGTTAACGACTATGGAAACCAAGATAAAAATCGGCATTAGCGCTTGCCTCTTAGGTGAACGTGTACGCTACGACGGCGGCCACAAGCACGACCGCTATATTCACCACACACTCGGCGCTTTTTTTGAATTTGCCGCTTTTTGCCCCGAGGTAAATATTGGCCTCGGCATTCCCAGGGCACCTATACGCATCGTGCTGGAAGGCAGCGAAGAGCAGCCCGAGCAGCGGGTGGTGGGTGTAAAAAACCCAGAAAAAGAATACACACAAGAACTAACAGGCTGCGCCGATGCACAGCAACACTGGGTAGCGGAACTGTGTGGCTATATTTTTAAAAAAGATTCCCCCAGCTGTGGCATGGAAAGAGTCAAGGCATGGCGAAATGATCATCCAACCCGCAAGGGTACCGGCCTTTTTGCACAGCAACTCATAAAAAATAACCCTTTACTTCCCTGTGAAGAAGAAGGCCGGTTGAACGATCTTCACCTACGGGAGAACTTTGTTGAGCGCGTTTACGTCTACTCCCGCTGGAAACAGCTCGCAGAAGAAGGCATTACGGCGCAAAAACTGGTGCAATTCCACAGCAGGCACAAGTTTATTATTCTCAGCCACAACCAGAAAAAATACCGCGAGCTGGGGCAACTAATGTCAAACATACCCAAGAATGATCTTGATGCATTTGCCAACAACTATATCTCACAGGTCATGGCCGTGCTGAAAAAGCCCGCTACCCGCAAAAACCACATAAATGTTTTACAACATTTACAGGGCTACCTCAGACCAAACCTAGATGGCGACGATAAAAAAGAGCTGCTTCAGGCCATAGAAATCTGTAGAACTAAAGATGGCCCGCTAACCGTTCCAAGAACGCTGTTAAGGCATTATTTTAGAAAATTCCCCGATGAATATATCGCGCGGTCTTATTACTTACAGCCCTACCCGGATGAATTGAATTTTTAATGGATTATAATGAGCCTATATAGCCAATACAGATGCTTTACTCATGCGCTTTTAGGCTCACAAAAAAACACCTAAAGTAACCCTAACAACTAATGTCAATCACAGCCCCTTCAAATAGTCTTCCAGTTTTCTAAGGAAACGTTCTATCGCCCCTCGAAATTTAGGTGCTAGCTCCGATACTTTTTCCACATTTTCGATCTTTGCTGCCTGCTCCAAATTCGCCGCCAGCACTGCCAGCCCGTGACCGCACAATTGTGCTGCGCTACCTTTTATGGAATGCGCACAAAACCCTATTTGAGTAATATCACCCTGCGCTACAGCCTGATCAAATTCAGTCAGCGCATCAGGCATTCGGCCAACAAAAGTATTGAGTAAAATTTTCAGTCTGTCCTTTCGTCCTTTAAGCTTTTCCAAAAGCTGATCTACGCCCCACTCAGGAAGGTCTTCTACATCGACCACAGTAGGTTCGATTGCGCTGCCACCATTCAATGCCTGTTTTTGTACTACCGGCCTTACCGGCGCTGGCATAGCTTTTATCCAGTGCTTCACTTTCAACTCAAGAACATCTTGCTCTACAGGCTTGCTTATATAATCGCTCATGCCCGCCTCAATACACTTTTCTCGGTCGCCTTTCATTGCATTTGCCGTCATCGCAATAACCGGGACATCTCGGTAAATTAGGCCGGCCTTACCTGCGCGAATCTGCCTACAACTCTCGTAACCGTCCATTTCTGGCATTTGGCAATCCATAAACACCAGCGAGTACAAATCATTTTCGTTAGCCGCTTCCAAGGCACGCAAAGCCTCTAGGCCGTTAGCGGCAACATCAACAACCACTCCCGCGTCACTTAACATCATTTTTGCGACTTCCTGGTTCACCGGATTGTCCTCCACTAACAATACTCGGGTTACCTCGGCACCGCCAAGTAGCTGAAAGCTTTCGACTCTGCTAGCCTCTACCCTTTCAATATTTTTCATATCCGATAGCGTACTGCCGCCAGCAAGAACAACCGACAGGCACTGCGCTATTCCCGAAGACGACACAGGCTTTATCACATGACCGTTAAAGCCGGCCTGCTGAAATTCCCGATAGAGCCCGGCGCTAATTCGACTCATTATCACCAGAGGGATAAGCGAGAGTTCCTCTATACCCTTAATCGCCCTTGCCAACGCTTGCCCGCTCATGCCGGGAAAGTACTGATCAATTATAATAACGTCTGGTAACGATTGATTTTCCTTTATATCTTGTTCGAGATATTCTACTACGGTGGTCGCCGAGTCGGTTACGTTAACCGAGGCTCCCCACCATTCGAGCGTATTACGCATAAGCTCTCGATTAGTGGCGTTATCTTCCACCACAAGAATTTTTCGATTATGCAGATCCATTTTAGGTACTTGTGCAATCTCTTCACTCCGGCCTAAGTGCAGAAAAAACTCAAAAGTACTTCCACTTCCCGGCTCACTGAATGCTGAAATATCCCCGCCCATTATGTCGCAAAGCTTTTTAGATATGGCCAACCCTAAACCTGTGCCACCGTAATTTCGCGTGGTGGAGGCATCGACTTGAGTAAAAGGATTAAATAAGTCTTCAATTTTTTCTTTAGGAATACCAATCCCGGAATCTGTTACAGAAGCTCTTAAGACAAGATCATCACCCGCAGGTGTCACACCTACGCGAACAACAATCTCACCACTTTCGGTAAACTTAATCGCATTACCTACAAGGTTACTCAAAATTTGACGGATACGCCCCTGATCGCCATTGACCATAGGGTGCTCAATACCGGAGAGATCTACAATCAATTCAAGCCCACGCTCTTCCGCTCTTATCGCCATCGATTCACCGAAGGCATTCATCATACTAAGCAAATTGAAATCCAACATCTCCAAATCAATCTTCCCAGCTTCTACTTTGGAAAAATCAAGAATGTCATTAATTATATTCAACAAAGTACTGGAGCTGTGGGAGGCTATTTTTAATTTTCTATCTTGTTCGGCATTCAGCCCCGAGCGTGACAGCAAATTAATCATTCCCATAACACCGTTTAGCGGCGTTCGAATCTCGTGGCTCATCATTGCCAAAAAGTCACTCTTTGCTTGCGCAGCCGCTTCCGCAGCCTCCTTGGCTTCCACCAGTTCGTTCTCAGCTTTTTGGCGCGCACGAATCTCTCGCACCCCCTCAACAAACTGACCAATACTGTTAGTGAGTGGATGGAGCCATTCAATTAATTCACGACTGTAACCACCTACTCGATTAGCTATTCCCACCAGCGCCAGGCCTCGATCACCGCTGCGAATAGGAATACCTAAAAAACTATGTAGCGGTGGATGGGCTTCTGGAATATTGCCACGACGCTGATCCTGACCTACATCATTCGCAATTACGGGTTCAAGCGACAGTATTGCCGCACCAAAAAGGTTATCCATATTATAAAACTCTAGACCCACCTGTGCCTGCTGTTCGAAATATGCACGCGCGCTTTCGTCCTGAGCAGTATTGCTTATCGTGGCAATCTTAAGGTACGGATCACCGCTTTCTAGATAGAGAATTTCACCTATAAATCCGTACTCGCTTTTAGACAAACTGAGAATATTGTCAAGCAGGTAATTGAAAGCAACTTCAACATCAGATCGCTCAATAAAACTTGCCTGTGTTTCAGTAATTACCCGCAATAAGTGCATTTGCTGTTCAAGCTCCATCTTGGTTTGCTTGACTTTTCCCTCAATTATTTTTCGTGCATTAATGTCTTGGAATGACCCGTACAGGCGTATACAGCGGTCATCTTCAAACTCTGCCTTTCCCGTAGCCGCCACCCATAGATCACGCCCCTTAGCCGTTACAATTTGCAGCTCTTCATTAAAACTTACGCCCTGCTCTGAACACATTTGCATCGCGTGCTCGATAATACTCTGGCTTTTTCCGGGCTTGTAATAACTGAATGCTGAATCCATTTGAGGTTTAAATTCCGGTTCAACATCATGAATTTTTTTGGTCATATCGGACCAGTACACTTTTTTTGCCTGAAGATTAATCTCCCATGCACCAATGTGTGCCTGCTCACTCATTGACTCCAACATCTCCTGTTGGCGCTGCAATTTTGATTCATTTTCTTTTTCCTTGGTAATGTCCATGGCCATGGAATACATTTTACCGGTTGTCGGCTCGGGGGCTGCATGCCATTTTAAATATATGTAGCTCCCATCTTTTCGCCTAAAACGATTGACAAAACCTATAATCGACCTGCCCGCAGAAAGACCGTCAATTTCCTTCAATGTCTCAGGCACGTCGTCCGGATGAATAAAATCAATGTAGGGTATATTAAAAAAATCATCTTCAGTAAACCCCATTACCTTTATAAAGGTTTGATTGATCTTTTCGAAATAGCCATCCAAATTGGCGATCGACATAAAATTATTGGAGAGATCGAAAAAATTCTGTAGCTGTGCTTTAGAATCCACCAATTCTAATTGAGATTTTTTACGTTCTGAAATATCCTCTACCATCGACCAAATCAATTTACGGCCACTACCATCTTGTATCATTACACCGTTTTGCACTACTGGATATCGAGAACCATCCTTACGAATATATTCCTTTTCATAAGGACCGTAGCGACCGGTTTGCAATAATCGTTGTAGCTGCTGCCTTTCGGCTGGTTCAAATTCAGCGGGCGTGAGGTCACGAAAACTCAGCAGCTTAAATTCCTCAGTGCTATAGCCCGAAGGTGCAACAATGGCCTGATTAAGCTCTAAGAAGGTGCCGGTATTAAAATCGTTAAGCGCAATACCAATGGGGGAAAGGTCGAATAGGCCGTTTAAACGTACGTCCTGCTCCCGACGCCGACTAATTAAACGGTCAATAAACAGCGTTCCCAAGCAGAAGGAGATCAAAATAAATACGCCCACTCCGCGCAGTTGCCAGGCGTTATCTGCACGAGGGCTCCAGCCACCTTCCGGGATCGCCGCAATTCGCCAGTAACCATGCGGCAGACTTACCCGATCGGTAACGGGATTTTGTTCAAACAGGCTTAATCGACCCCAAAAAACATGCCCGATATCGCCCTTGCCGTCTAATCCGCGGATGGCAATTTCAATTTTTTTGTCGCCATCGATTAACCCGCTTTCACGATAGAATTCTTGCAGATTAATCACCACCGCGACCAAACCCCACAACTCTGGCTCACCGGTTTGCACATTAGGGTTAAAGACTGGCACTCGACCTATAAGCCCCTGCCCTCCCTGCTTGAGGTTCACCGGACCCGCGAGCACCAAATCACCAGAATCCAGCGCCGTCTGTATGGCGCTCCATTGTTCGGGAACCGCACGATAATCGAGATTAACCGCAGCCTCATTACCTTTGAGTGGATACATGTAACGAATGACCATATCCGGCGCAGCGGCAATATTGCGCAATTGGGTATGCCCGCGAAACAAGCTCTTGGCGTACTGGGAAAAAACATCCTGATTGAGGTTGGAATTTGCACCGATTATAGCCGCCAGACTCAGGCCGGTTTGCAGGTTGGCATTAATATTCCCCTCCAGTCTCGCGCGTATTACCGAAAGCTCCTGCAGAGCACTTGAGCGCTGCGCCTGCTCAAACATCCGGTTATTGGACCAGTCTGCGAATACCAACAGAATGCCCAGCAGCACAGGCGCAACGACTAACAGCCAGCGTATAGGGTTCCCTGGACGCTTTATTCGGTACCTGGTCTGGGAGTGCGATGCTGGGGTCATGCCACGGAGTAGCCATTAGTTAGATCAGTAATTACCTAACGAGTATAGATCACGGTGTATGAGCCAGCGTAGACGAATTCGGTCTCCGTAGAGCACCAGCAAAACGCATCGATTGCCTAGGCGCACCAAATAGAGCCGCACAACACGCCCATTTTGCACATAAATCCAGTATTACCGGGCATTGCAACCTCTGGCACCGGAATTGCTTTACTTAGGCTACGCGAGGAATCAATAACGCTCAGTTGTTGAACCGCAACAATTCGTACCAATGGAAAGCTAGGGTTCCGGCCTGAACATATAAAGAAACTATTTTGAGTAGTTTCAGGCGCCTGGACCGAGAGCTTTCGACCTTTCTGTATTCGTTATATGTTTACGAACGAAGGGTTACACGGCGGGATAAAAGCCCGGGAGATTAATGGCAACACAGCGCCATTGTTTCCTCATTTTTTCGTGTGACCTTTGGAGCTTAAACATGCATAACAAACTACTCACCGGCGCTCTTCTCGGTTTTACCCTCTTGCTTGGAGCCTGCTCCGAAAAAGTGGCTGAAACCAAATCTTCCACAGCCTCGGCCCCTGCAGCAGCTGTTGCCGAAACTCCCAAGTTTAAAGTGTGCTGGTCTATCTACGTTGGCTGGATGCCGTGGGACTTTGGCGCCCAACAAGGCATCGTAAAAAAGTGGGCTGACAAATACGGTATTGAAATCGAAGTAACACAAATTAACGATTACATCGAATCAATTAATCAATATACCGCAGGGGCATACGATGGCTGCACCATGACCAACATGGACGCCCTCACGATCCCTGCTGCTGGCGGCGTTGATTCCACCGCGCTGATTGTCGGCGACTTCTCCAATGGTAACGACGGTGTTGTATTGAAAGATAAATCCGCTCTGGCAGATATTAAGGGCCAGACCGTTAACTTGGTGGAGCTGAGTGTTTCTCACTACTTGCTAGCACGCGGCCTAGAGTCAGTTGGCTTAAGTGAACAGGACGTTAAAGTGGTGAATATTTCCGATGCCGATATGGTTGCAGCTTACTCCACATCAGACGTCACATCGGTTGTTACTTGGAACCCACTACTAAGCGAAATTACGGCCATGCCGAGTGCCAACAAGGTGTACGACTCGTCCAACATTCCCGGTGAAATCATCGATTTAATGGTGGTCAACACCAAAACACTTACGGACAACCCCAACTTTGGCAAAGCCTTGGTTGGCGCTTGGTATGAAATTATGGACATTATGGGCGCCAGTGACGAAGCAGGCCTAGCGGCACGCACGAGTATGGGAATCGCTTCCGGAACCAATCTAGCGGGTTTCGATGCTCAACTGACCTCAACGCAAATGTTTTACCAACCGGACCATGCCGTAGCCTTCGTCAATAGCGATAAACTCAAAACCACAATGCAGTACGTTGCCGAGTTTTCTTTTGATCACGGTATTCTTGGCGAAGGCGCAACCGACGCCAATTACATCGGTGTTGAAACACCCTCGGGAATATACGGCGATGCCGAGAACGTAAAATTTCGGTTCAACCCAAACTATATGCAAATGGCGGCAGAGGGTTCTCTGTAGATCGTGCCCTGTAAACTAAACCAGGAATTGACGCACCGATGAAGAAATTAATTAACCAGTACCCGTCAAAACCGGTGCGTCTATTTCTCGGGCTTCTGCCATTTGTGCTTCTGCTATTTGTCTATGTGATAGCTTCAGAGGCACGACTGGCAGAAAACCCCAACGACAAACTCTTACCCTCACTTAGCTCGATTGCAGATGCCATCGATCGAATGGCACTGAAACCAAGTAAGCGCTCGGGTGAATATCTTTTTTGGCAAGATACTTACAATAGCCTAAAGCGCCTTTGCATCGGCGTTGGCATTAGTGCACTTCTTGCGCTATCGGTTGGCGTACTAATGGGGGCTGTCCCCTATTTTCGCGCAAAATTCTCCCCGCTGGTAACCGCAATATCCTTGGTGCCACCCATGGCCATCCTACCCATTCTATTTATTATTTTTGGCTTGGGGGAACTGTCTAAGGTTGTGCTCATTGTTATAGGCATAACCCCCTTTATTACGCGCGATGTCTATCAACGTGTAATGGAAATACCCAACGAACAGATTATTAAGGCGCAAACTCTGGGCGCCAACACTTGGCAGATTATTGTGCGGGTAATACTTCCGCAAGTAATGCCTCGGCTGCTCGCCGCCGTACGCCTTTCTCTGGGTGCAGCTTGGTTATTTTTAATCGCAGCTGAAGCTATTGCCGCAACCGATGGTCTAGGTTATCGCATATTCCTGGTTCGCCGTTATCTCGCCATGGATGTCATTCTGCCCTATGTCATTTGGATAACCTTTCTTGCATTTGTGATCGACTACCTTATTCGCCAAGTATCGCACAAAACATACCCTTGGTTTCACGCTTTGGAAAATAACCGGGAGGGCAAGTAATGAGCTACTTATCGCTGAATCATGTTTGGAAAGAGTACGGCGATCAAGTTATTTTGGAGAGCTTGAACAACAACGTAAAGAAAGGCGACTTTATTACCATTATCGGCGCTTCCGGTTGCGGTAAAACAACGTTCCTAAAAATGCTGCTGGGTACTGAAACCCCGAGCCGCGGACAAATACTCCTGGAAGGCTCAGTCATTCCGGCAGAACCTAGTGCGGAACGCGGCATCGTCTTTCAACGCTATTCAGTATTCCCACACTTAACGGTTTTACAGAACGTAATTTTGGCAAAAGAGCTGAAGCAAAGCCCAATACTCGGGCGACTTTTTGGCAGTCAAAAGAGGGCGGCAGTACAAGAAGCTTTAGAGATGATTGAAGCGGTTGGCCTACAAAACGCCACCAAAAAATACCCGCATGAATTATCCGGCGGTATGCAACAGCGATTGGCGTTGGCACAGTCATTAATTAAAAAACCTCGCATTTTGTTGCTTGACGAACCCTTCGGTGCGCTAGACCCTGGCATTCGTTCCGACATGCACGCTCTGGTTAGAAACCTTTGGCGGGAACATCATCTCACTATTTTTATGATTACTCACGACATCAAAGAAGGCTTCCATTTGGGAACCCGCCTGTGGGTATTCGACAAAGACCGACACGACCCACAGGCACCCAACGCCTACGGTGCACAAATCACCTACGATCTTCCTGTAGGAGATATCTGTGAAAAAACCGAAGCAAAAATAGATTCAGCTATTAACCCAGAACAATCTCTAGCAACAACGGCTTAATAGACTCTTAATAAAGAGAAACGATATGACCAACCCCGTTTATTCCTACACACTGCCACCTGCGAGTCACTGGTCACTAAAGGTGCGCAAGGGTACATTGCTCAAACTCACCGACATTGAAGGCGGTGGAAATCTGGGCATTATGTTTTACAACCCTGAAAATCTACTGGAGCGCTACAACGCGCCCGACACACTCAAGTGCCAGCATACTTTCAAACTGACTACAGGCAACTGTTTGTATTCGGATATGGGTAGAATTTTCTGTTCTATTGTTGCCGACGACCACGGCTGGCATGAAACCGTTAGCGGCAATAGCACAGTTGAAATAATCAAGGAAAAATGGGGCGAACTGAATTACCAGCAGGCACGAAACGAATGGCAACAGAACGGCTTCAACAGCTTTCTCGTTGAGCTGGCGAAGTACGGCATGAACGAACGCGACATGGTTTCAAATTTGAACTGCTTTAGCAAAGTTGAAGTGGATAGAAAGGGCAATATCAGCCTTGCAGCCAGCAGCTCACCTTCAGGCACATCCGTTTCCCTGCGTTTTGAGATGGACACGCTGATCGTTATGCATAGCTGCCCCCACCCTCTCAGTACTGAAAGCGTCTACCCCAGAAAACCTGTTCTCTGTGAATTCTTCAATGCCAAAACCGTATACGACAACGATTTATGCATAAACCATTGCAACGAGAACAAGCGTGGCTTTGACAACAATCGGCTGTATCACATGGGAATGGGGCGTTAAGCATGATTAAAGAGAGCACTCTCATGAGCGATAACGCGTCGGAATCGACAACATTACCGGCTGGCGATTACCTGCTAAAAAAAATCCTAAAAGGACAAACTCTTCGCATTACCGACTTGGAAGGCAACCAAGCCGCCGACACAATTTTTTACAATGCGAACAATACCGCCGAACGCTATAGCGCAATGGATACCATTCGCCAGCAGGGCAACGTTTATCTCACCGCAGGTTCCAGACTGCTCTCCAACTTCAGAAACCCACTGCTAACCATTGTTGCCGACACCTGTGGTCGCCACGACACCCTTGGCGGCGCCTGTGCCACAGAAAGCAATGCCGTACGTTACGATTTAGAAAAACGCTGCATGCATGCCTGTCGTGATAGCTGGATGTTAGCCGTAGCCGAAAATGAAGCACTGGGTTTAACTAAACGCGATATAACCCACAATATTAATTTTTTTATGAATGTACCTATTACACCCGAAGGTGGTTTGTCCTTTGAAGACGGTATTTCAGCACCAGGCAAGTACGTTGAATTACTCGCGGAGATGGATGTTTTGATACTAATTTCTAATTGCCCACAGTTAAACAATCCGTGTAATGGCTATAACCCGACACCGGTAGAAATTACCCTGTGGGGCTCGTGAATATGCAACCTCTGGGCGCAAGACTGATACCAAAGTGTTTGAATCTCATTCTCGAGCCATACACCGGATAACCTTCGCATAGAATGCTCCAGTCTCCCGGACGACCGGAATAGCAGACAACCATTAACGCAGGACGCCCTGCAAAGCATGAGCGCGATTCATGTTTAAAAAAATATTAATAGCTAATCGTGGCGCTATTGCCACCCGCATAATACGAACGCTAACAGAAATGAACATTGCTTCAGTCGCTGTGTTCAGCGAAGCCGATGCGCATTCACTTCATGTTACTCAAGCAAACGAAGCTTATAGCCTTGGAGAAGGCGCTGCGGTGGACACCTACCTTAACACTGAAAAACTGTTCAATATTATTGAAAAGTGCGGTGCTGAGGCGGTTCACCCCGGCTACGGATTTTTAAGCGAAAACCCCGATTTTGTTAGAATCTGTGAACAACGTGGCATTGTCTTTATCGGCCCTACCCCGGAACAAATGCTCGCATTTGGACTGAAGCATAAAGCCCGAGACCTCGCTCAGAAAAATAACGTTCCCCTGCTACCCGGAACCGATCTACTCAATTCAATCGAGCAGGCAATAGAAGCGGCGCAAAGCATTGGCTACCCCATTATTTTGAAAAGCACGGCCGGTGGCGGCGGCATTGGCATGCAGGTTTGCCAAACAGAACAACAACTTGTTCAGTCTTTTGACAGTATAAAACGCCTCAGCGCCAACAATTTTGCCAACGACGGCGTATTTGTTGAAAAATATATCGAGTACGCACGCCATATAGAAGTACAGATATTCGGTGACGGAAAAGGTAAGGCCGTAGCCTTTGGCGAACGCGATTGCTCAGCTCAGCGCCGCCACCAAAAAGTAATTGAAGAAACGCCAGCAGCTAACATTCCGGAGTCTATACGCACACAATTACATCAAACCGCTATCCAGCTATTAGCTTCCGTACACTATCGCAATGCCGGTACCGTTGAGTATATTTACAACCAGAAAGACAGCAGCTTTTACTTCCTTGAGGTAAACACCCGACTACAAGTGGAGCACGGTGTAACCGAACAGGTGTTTGGCTTGGATCTGGTTGAATGGATGATTAAACTTGCTGCCGGTGAATTGAGCGACATTCACACACTGGCGAAAAAATATGTGGCGAAGGGCCACGCCATTCAAGCAAGAGTATACGCAGAGGACCCGAATAAAAACTTTCAGCCCAGTGCCGGTTTATTATCCTCCGTAGAATTACCACAACCCAACGAACATTTACGGCTGGACCACTGGATTGAAACAGGATTAACCATCTCGCCCTTTTTCGATCCAATGTTAGGTAAAATTATTTGCACCGGTAGCAATCGAGAAGACGCTATTACGTTATTAGATCAGGCTCTGTCAAAGTGTAAAATTCAGGGTATCGAAACCAATATCACCTATATTCAGTCACTGTTAAAACACGAAATTTTTCAGCGGGCAGAAATTTATACCCGCTACCTCAACGACTATCGCTATGCGCCAAACACCATTGATGTGTTGGCCGGTGGTACCATGACCACTATTCAAGACTACCCAGCCCGTAAAGGCTACTGGGATGTAGGCGTCCCCCCCTCGGGCCCTTTCGATAGCTTAAGTTTTCGGCTGGGCAACCGAATACTGGGCAATGGTGAAAGAGCCGCCGGGCTAGAAATAACCCTGCAAGGCCCCACCTTAAAATTTAACTGCGAAACAGAATTCGTACTTACCGGCGCGGAGTTTTCGGCAACGCTGGATGATAAAAAAATTCACTTTAATACCGCCTACAAAGTCTCCGCTGGACAAACGCTTGTCGTCGGAAAACCAAACAACGCCGGTGCTCGCGCGTACCTTTCGCTTGCAGGCGGGCTGGATGGCAACAACTACCTCGATTCTCGCTCTACTTTCACCCTCGGTCAATTCGGGGGTTTCAGTGGCCGCGCGTTACGCACAGGTGACGTCGTGCATCTGGCCAATGAGGCTCGCACAAAAGCCGCGAACATAAACATCAGCGCACTGCCAAAAATCACACCCCACTGGCAGTTACACGTTATTTATGGCCCCCATGGAGCACCCGACTTTTTTACCAATAACGACATAAAAACGTTTTTTTCCGCTGAATGGGAAGTGCATTACAACTCCAGCCGCACGGGCATTCGTTTAATCGGCCCAAAGCCCGATTGGGCAAGACAAACCGGCGGTGAAGCCGGCATGCACCCCTCCAATATTCACGACAACGCTTACGCCATTGGAACCGTCGACTTTACCGGCGATATGCCCGTTATACTCGGGCCCGATGGGCCATCGCTGGGAGGGTTTGTCTGTCCCGCCACGGTTGTTCACGCCGATCTATGGAAGCTGGGCCAATTGAAAGCCGGCGACAAAATTTCGTTTGTACCTATCTCCCTAATGCAGGCCGCGGAACTTGAAAGAGCACAACAACAGCAAATCCAAAAATTGTGTGTTGAAGATGAGCCGAACATTCAGCCCGTAAACGTTACAAACCGCAGCGCCATTGTAAAACGTGTTTGTAACGAAGTCGCAATAACCTACCGCGCCGCTGGCGACAAATACTTGCTAGTGGAATACGGCCCCCTAGAGCTGGATATTCGTTTACGGTTTCACGCCCACGCATTAATGCTGCAACTACAGCAGCTCAATCACCCCCATATTTTCGAATTGACACCCGGCATTCGCTCACTGCAAATTCACTACGACAACCTCTCACTGCCCCTTACAGAGCTGCTAGACATTATCGAGGCCTCCGATCAAAAAGCACAGGGCATGGAAGACGAGGCTATACCCTCACGCATTATCCATTTACCGCTCAGCTGGAACGACGACGCCTGTAAATTGGCCGTAGACAAATATAGGCAATCGGTGCGCAAAGATGCGCCCTGGTGCCCCGACAATATCGAATTTATTCGACGCATTAATGGCCTCTCCGATATCGAAGAGGTAAAGCGTATCGTCTTCGAGGCCTCCTACGTGGTTATGGGCCTAGGAGATGTATACCTCGGCGCACCCGTTGCAACACCGCTCGACCCCCGCCATCGCATGGTCACCACCAAATACAATCCGGCACGCACTTGGACAGCCGAAAACTCCGTTGGTATCGGCGGCGCTTACATGTGTGTTTACGGTATGGAAGGCCCTGGAGGGTACCAATTTATAGGCCGTACACTGCAAATGTGGAACAAATACCATAACACTGCAGAATTTGAAAAACCCTGGCTACTGCGCTTTTTTGATCAGATCCGATTTTACGAAGTTAGCTCAGAGGAATTGCTCGACATTCGCGAGAAATTCCCCCGTGGAGAATACCCACTAAAAATCGAAAAAACACATTTTAAACTGAGCGAATATCAGCAATTCCTCGACGATAACAACACAACGATCCACACCTTCGTAGAAAAGCGCGAGCAGGCATTCGACGAAGAACTACAGCGCTGGATAACATCTGGACAAATTAATTACACTAGCGAACAAGCTGTCTCTGAACTGGAAGATGAAACCGCCCTAGCAGATAACTGCACAGCATTGGAATCCCACGCGGCCGGTAGTGTTTGGCAATGGCTGGTTGAACCAGGGGATACCGTAAACACAGGGCAGGCCCTGTGCATATTGGAATCAATGAAAATGGAAATTGAGCTCACTGCGCCCTGCTCAGGTAGGTTGCTTTCCCACAACAAAACGCAAGGGCAACAGGTGAGTGCCGGTCAGTTAGTAGGAGTAATAGAACATGACTGATTTCGACTTTTCATCTACAGATATCACCATTGGTGGCCTCCAACAGCACTACCGCAATGGCGACGTCAGTGTACGTGAACTTATTTTCGCGCAACGACAAAAAGCGTTAGCACTAAAAGATAATCCGATCTGGATTTATCTACTGGATGAAGAAGAGCTGGAAGACTATATTCAAGCGTTGGACAATACCCAGCCCGACCAGCTGCCGCTCTACGGCATTCCTTTTGCTGTAAAAGACAATATCGATTTAGCGGGCGTGCCAACAACTGCCGCCTGCCCAGCATTTAAATATACACCAGAAAAATCCGCTACGGTTGTCAAACTACTTATAGAGGCCGGTGCCATTCCTATGGGTAAAACCAATATGGATCAATTCGCCACAGGCTTGGTAGGTACTCGCTCTCCTAAACCATGGGGGCCTTGTAAAAACGCCTTCGATGAAAGCGCTATTTCCGGCGGCTCGAGTTCTGGATCCGCCATCGCACTGGCAAAGGGTCAGGTGAGTTTTTCGCTTGGAACCGATACCGCAGGCTCCGGTCGTGTTCCAGCTTCGTTGAATAATCTTGTGGGGCTAAAACCGTCCCGCGGCCTGCTGAGCAATACTGGCCTAGTGCCCGCCTGTAGAAGTTTGGATTGCATCAGTATTTTTGCGCTTAATACCAACGACGCAAATAGCGTACTGGATATCGCCGGGAAATACGACGCAGAAGACGCCTATTCGCGAAAAAATTCGTACGCAAACGGCAAACGCTATTACGCAGCTGCAGATACGAATACCGTTATAGGTATCCCCAGCAAAGATTCGCTAGAATTTTTTGGTAATGCTGAAGCACAAACTCTTTTTAATGATTTTATAAACACATTACCCGCAGCCAATATTACACTAAAAGAAATTGACCTAACGCCGTTTATCAACGCCGCGCAGTTACTTTACCAAGGGCCGTGGGTCGCTGAACGTTGGCTTGCAACCCAACCACTTATCATTGATTCTCCAGAGAAACTGCTACCTGTTATCCAAACCATTATTGGCGCTGGCGCATCGCCTTCTGCTGCCGATGGCTTTGCCGCAAACTACAAGCTTCAGGCGTTTAAACAACTGGCGGACACCCAGCTTGCCAGCGTTGACGCCATTCTAACACCCACTAATCCTAGTTATTTTTCGATTGCCGAAGTAGAGCAAAATCCAGTAGAACTTAATTCCAAAATGGGTTACTACACCAATTTCATGAACCTACTGGACTACAGTGCGCTTGCACTACCCATTGGTTTTTTTGATACCGGTGTTGGGTATGGCTGTACACTTTTCAGCAAGGCCTTTAACGACAAAAATTTACTGGCTATTGGAGCGAAGCTGCAAAACCTTTTGCAATTGCCTACCGGCGCTTTTTCAGGCGCGTTCAAACCACAGGGTAAATCTGCAGGCCTCGCCCCAAGCAACACCATCGACGTGGTTGTGTGCGGTGCCCATTTAGAGGGCCTGCCTTTAAATTGGCAGCTAACCGAGCGCGGTGGCGAGCGCATTAGAACCACCACCACCTCGGCTCACTATCGGTTTTATGCGCTGAATAGTGGCCCACCGCTACGACCCGGGCTTGTTCGCAGAGAAAATGAGGGGCGGAAAATTGCCGTTGAAGTTTGGCGAGTCCCGGCGACCAGCTTCGGTTCGTTTGTTAACGAGATATCAGCGCCTTTAGGTATAGGCAAAATTGAACTCACCGACGGGAGCTGGTTAAGTGGCTTCACTTGTGACACCTGGGGCCTAGTCGGCGCAACCGATATTACCGACATTGCAGACTGGCGAAAATATTTGGCAGGCTTATAGGAGCCCATCACATAGGTAGGAGCCCATCACATAGGTAGGAGCCCATCACATAGGTAGGAGCCCATCACAACCTTTCTCTCTACAGAGATGGGCGCCAACCACTATTCGAACAGCACACGCTTACGTCTGTGTTGTCATTTAGGCGTCCAGTATTCATTGTTCTTTCCCGGCATATGCCATACGGCAACCGCTAGCTCCTCTTGCATGGTTATGTATAGGCGCTGTAAGCTCGACTAAATTTTGCGATACACTCGTACGAACACCACTTGTCGAAGCGACTATAATGCTAACATCGAAAATGTAAGGCGAACGAGCCCTATGATCAAGTATTCGAGCGACCAGGATATAATGCTGCGCGATAAAAGATTACACATCCTCGTCACCGAAGACCACGCACAGGATGCATCCAAGTTACGCTGGATTCTAGAGCAGGATGAGGAGCGAAAATACTCCATCGTGCACTGTAACAACTTGAAACAGACCTTGGCAGAATTACGCTGTCAAGAATTCGACCTATTACTACTCGAACTTGATCTAGAAGAAACGAGTGGTATAGAAACCCTCACAACGATCACTAAAGACAACCCCGCAATTCCCATAATCGCACTCACCGCAGGGTTTAACGATGAGCAGGGTAAACAGGCGATACAGGCTGGTGCGGAAGATTACCTGCCGAAAAAAGATTTACACCCAGCACTGCTTTCCCGCGCAATACTCTATGCCATTGAACGTCATACATTGGTGCGCAAGTTACAGCTACAGGCTACCACCGATTCACTCACCGGCTTACCTAATCGCAACGCGCTTTTTCAGCGGCTAGAGCTAGCCATTAACAGCGGCAAACGACACTCTAATAAATTTGCCGTTGCGCTGTTAGGTCTCGACGGCTTTAAAGCGGTAAATGACGACCACGGCCACAGTGTCGGCGATGAACTACTGCGTCAGGTGGGGGTTCGATTAACCAAGGAGCTACGCAGCTCAGACTTTATCGCTCGCTTAGGGGGCGATGAGTTTGTGATTGTATTGCAGCACTACAACGGTACCCAAGAACTTATAAAAGTATTAGAAAAGAAACGAAGTCATCTTATTCAGCCTCTTTGTATTCCTACCGATAAAGAAACTATAAACCTTAAAGTGAGCGCCAGTATTGGCGTAGTGGAATGGAACCAGTCGGCCTCCCCCCAGGAAATGCTGACCTTCGCCGATAAAGCTATGGGCCTGAGCAAACAAAAAGGCCATAACATGCTATCTCTGGGCAAACTTTAGCCCCTTTCAGATCCCTCCGGGCAACGCAAAATATTGGCTATACTCATGAAGTGCCTCTACTAAATGGGCGATGTAGCCGTTTTGACCTTCAACAAGATAACAATGCAATCCAAACACCATGCGTATATACGAGTCGTCGCAATAGGCGTGACCCTAATAGTCACGCTCGGCGCCTCTTACCTGCCTAAGAAGCAATTCTCGTTAGCTCCGAGCGATGACATATTTCAGGCGCTGTTCGACGATCGCTCCTACGGTGGTGTAAGTGAAACGGAGTGGTTGAATGCCGCTGATCGCCGCTGGGTTTGCTCTATGCGTGAAAGCAACGAATACCCCAGTTGCGGTTACAGCCTGTCCTTTAACCGGCCTAACGGCGAAGGCATTGACTTTTCACGGTATCAAGGCTTTGTTTTCAAAGTGAACTACAGCGGCGATGCCGAGCGTATTCGTATCTTTTTACGCAATCACAAGCCTGACTACGCCGCCGATATCGAGCCTGGCGAATCCAAATTCATGTCACTATTTATACGTCGCCAAGACCTCAATAAAGAGCTATTTATAGACTTTAACGAGTTTAATGTCGCCGACTGGTGGCTGACGGAGTTCAACGTGCCCCGCCCCTATACCGCACCCGACTTCGACAATGTCGTTGCCTTTGGCTTCGACATGGTTACCTTGGGCAACCACCAGATTACGATTGAAAAACTCCATCTGGTGGGAGACCTTATGCAGCGTGAGCAGGTCTATCTAGGGATTATTTTGCTGTGGATGGCATTGCTTATGACAGAAGCAGCCATTTGGTACGCGCGCTTAATACTCAAGTCGCGCTCCAGCGACGAAAAGCTCTCCCAACTACGCAATGATTATGACGTACTACATGAGGAAAAGGTCGAGTTCGAACGAAAGTCCACCACCGACTTCCTCACCCGCACCCAAAACCGAACCGGTATTCATCAGCAATTAAATTTTATTTTGGAAAACTCCAACGACCGCTCATGCATTGGCATACTGATATTTGATATTGATCACTTCAAACGTATTAACGACCGCCGAGGGCACGACACCGGAGACCGGGTATTGAAAGAAATGGCTGATGTTTTACGCAGCAACACCCGAGATACCGACCTGCTTGGTCGCTGGGGGGGAGAAGAGTTCATTCTAGTTTGCCCAAATATAAATGAGTCAAACCTGAAAGAGTTGGGTGAAAAAATACGGGCCACGGTTTCCAGGTACCCGTTTGAACACAACGCCCCTATTACCGTCACCATCAGTATCGGCATGACACTATTCAAACATCTAGAAAATTTTGACCCGGCTTTTAAACGCGCCGACGATGCCCTGTATCACGCAAAAAATTCGGGCCGTAACTGCTGTGTGTTCAAGGCCAATAAATGAGGAGCTTGCCCTTTAGCTTAAGGGCCTTAGATAATCCATCTATCTATCCACAAGACTGTACTACTTAGACCTTAATTCGAGTATGCGCCGCCCACCGCGCTCCAGTTCCGACATTGCCCAACGATAGCGTGGCACGCTATTAAAAAGCCTGTCAAAACGGCCATCACGCTGCGCAACCTGTAACCCTTGCTCAATTTGCTTTGCCAGCTCAACACGCCCCGATGCCACAAAGAAATACATGGCTCCGCGCTGTCGTAAAAGCAACCTCTGCTCTATAGCCAAGGGTAGAGTCGGATAAAAATGGACTTCGGACTGAATCTGGTAAATACCGCGAGAAAAATAATCGAACTTTTTTTCTGCCAGCATTCTAAATAACCTACCATAACCTGTCGCGGTTACCAGTTGCAATCCATTGGCCTCCATTAGGGCTACGTCTGGCCACTGAGAACCCATGCCACCTCGCAGCTGAGCCAAATCTTCTAGGGATTTTATTGGGTTAAAACGCGACTGCTCTCCCGCGCGAATTAACAGCAATCGATACTGACTCAAGCCCTTAAGCAGCGGCACCTTAACGGCGAGCATCTGCCTTTCGAATTCGATGCTGGTTTGTGACCACAGTATATCGATGTCGCCCTGCTGCAAGGCCAAACGTAAACGCTGGTCTCGCACCCATTGCTGTTGCGGCTCTAGGGTCACCGCTTCGCTACCCTTAGGCGCCAAAGCCAACCTCAGCAGCTCGTAAAAGTAGTAATCCTCATGATTGACATCGTGGGAGAGTAAATAGGGTATTTTCAGACTGTCAGTATCAACTGGATGAGTAGGCGCGGCCCAAGCCTGTAACCCGGGATACAGCAGTGCTGCTATTAATAAGCGCTTTTTCAACATAAAAACCAAGTCTACCACCTTGTTGGGGATGCTTTAGCTAAAGCCTGTCATCACTTCAGCTTTGGAGAATCCCCCTTATGAGTTTAGTACACCCGCTTTGCTCCCTCCGGCCGGTTTTTAAATCGTTTTATCACCCACCAATATCGCTCTGGATAGGGTTCTATTATTCGCTCGATGGCCTTATTCATACGGCGCGTATCCGCCAACGGATCATCGCTGGGGAAGTTTTCCAGCGGTGAGTATATTTTCAACGTATAGCGCTTATTATAGCTGTTTCGATAATGACCAAAGGGTACCACCAAGGCACCCGTTGCCGCCGCCAACCGGCTAACCGCTATAGTCGTTGACGCAGGAACCCCCATAAAATCAGCAAATACCGTATTTTTGTTTTTCACTTCTATATCCGGTGCGTACCAGACAACCCCCTTCTTTTTAAGGGTTCGGGTAATACCAACTAAATTTCGTACCGAATAAAAGTGATCGCCATAATCGCGTCGAGCCGCATGTAAGAACTGGTCCACTATGGCATCACTGGGTTGACGGTAGGTAAACGCGAAAATACGGTCACGTCGGGCCAAAAAACCCGCCAATGCCGCGTTTAAATCTAGGCTGCCGTAATGGCAGGAAAGCATAATAATACCGCGATCAGACGCCAATGCCCGCTGCCAGTTTTCATCGCCTTCCAACTCCACCCGGCGCCAAAATTTAGCTGGGTTAGAAAACCAGGCATTCAAGGTTTCAGCCAACGTTATACCCAACTCCTTAAAGCAGGCTCTACCGAGTGCTGCACGAGCGCCTTGCGGCAACTGCGGATAACACAGCTCGATATTACTGCGCACGATATGCCGTAAGCGCACGGATAAAAGCTCACAAAGACGCCCAAACAAAGATCCCACAAATAACAATAACGAGTAAGGCAGCAAAGCCAAGAGACGACACAACACTAGAACCAAGCCCAACAGCCAGTATTTAGGGTGGCGATTTAGAAACAGCTTTGCCCAAAAATTTAGCGGGATGCCGGTGTTATCAACGGGCTTATACGGGCGGTCTGGCGGGGTAATCTCGGACATCTGTAAACTCTGTTAATACACGGTAAAAAGGGCGCGTAATTATTTCTTAGCTAAAACACGATTGCGATAAAAATCCAACACCATTCAACACCAAAGTGCCCTCAAGTGCTCAACAACGCTATTCCACATAGACGGTTACCGACTTAAAACCCGGTGTTTGACTGCGCCCATCCAAATCGCGGGGAATCAATACATTGGCCTCTGGATAGTACGCCATAATATTACCGGTACGCACATCGAAAGGCTTAACTTTTACTTGACGCATAACACCTGTAGCCGTGGAAACATCCACGGTTGTGTTATCTTCATAGCCACAAAGCGCCATATCGCTAGGGTTCATCAAAACCACCCAGCGCTCCGTTTGTCCTCGGTAAGTATCGCGCTCGTCAAAAATGATAGAATTAAATTGGCCCTCACTACGTACGCTGGTAAGGGTAAATTCATGCTGGCCTTTATGGTTGCGCCAAACGCCCATGTGCGATCGTTTAGGCATTGGATGGAAAACAAAATGTCCCCTGCCGTTGGCGGTGGCAAAAGCTGGCTTGTGCAATGTTCGCCCATCGATAGTGAACTCTTGCCTACTAGCATCAATGTTCGCGAGCTGTTCAAACCCCGGTACTACATCACTGATAAATTGCCGAATACGCTGGTGACTTCGGAACACAGAAAAATCAAAACGCTGCTCATCAACCACCGCCTCCGCTATCTCTCGTATGAGATCCACCTCCGAAGGCAATTGAGGAAAGCGGTTAATGCCGCCGTCGCTAAGGCGCACGAAATTAAACATGGACTCCTGGGTCGTTGGCTGCAGCTCCTCATCGCGCACACGAACAGGCAATAGTAGCGTTTCGCCCTCCACACCCTGAACATGACCGCTGTTCAACGTGGAGGTAATAAAACACTTAAACCCCACCCGGTTCATCGCTTCAGTGGCAAAGCAAGTATCGGGGTTAGATGCGAGTAAATTGCCACCCAGCATCATGGCGAAATCCATGTCTCGCTGATGCGCCGCCTGCATGCATGCCATGGTATCCAGCCCCTGAGCTGCGGGCAGCTCGCCACCCAGCTTTTGCTCAAGCTTTTCTTCCACAGCCTTTTTAAGTGCGGGGGTAAACCCCATTGACCCGGTGCCCTGAATATTGGAATGACCCCGCAAGGGTAAAAGCCCTGCACCGGGCCGCCCAATCATACCGCGCAGCAGCGCAAGAGCAACCAGCGTTTCAATGTTACCAACACCGTGCTGATGATGGGTAAGCCCCATACTCCAGCTGAATACCGCATTTTCTGCTTCGGCGTAAATCCGTGCCACCTGCTCAATTTGAGCACGAGGTAAGC
The DNA here is from genome assembly GCF_014218805.1 of Teredinibacter franksiae. Taxonomy (NCBI): domain Bacteria; kingdom Pseudomonadati; phylum Pseudomonadota; class Gammaproteobacteria; order Cellvibrionales; family Cellvibrionaceae; genus Teredinibacter; species Teredinibacter franksiae. Next base: position 1,840,119 of record NZ_JACJUV010000001.1, read on the forward strand.
CAGAACTTTGTTCTATTTCAGCCCATTCCAGCGACAATACTGATTTGGCAAACCGATCAAACCCTTCGGTGTACGCGCTAACAAAGTCGAGATTACAGCGCTCATTTTCCACTAGCCACTTCGCCATCCCCTGCATCAAACCAATATCACCGCCAAGATGTGGCTGCACATAAGCGCTCGCGATCTCTTCGCCACCCTTAACCATTGAGCGCCAATCACTTGGGGACGCAAAACGTACCATACCCGGCTCTTTCGCTGGATTGACAACAATGACCTTGCCACCGCGGCGACGACATTGAATAAGTGTCTTAACAAACCGCGGGTGATTCGACGCCGGGTTGGCGCCAAAAACAAAAATGCAATCGGCTTTATCAAGATCGTCGTATTGAATGGTGGCCGTACCTGTACCTAGGGTTGCATTCAATCCCACACCCGAGGCCTGATGACAGTAATAGGAACAATTATTGATATTGTTAGTGCCGTAAAGCCGCGCCATTAACTGCAGAATAAAGGCGGCTTCGTTCGACCCTCTACCCGATGCATAGAAAAAGCTACGCGAGGGAACAGCGGCCTTTAATCGTTCGGCCACCAAAGCTTTTGCCTGCGTATAATCAATAGGCGAGAAGTGGCTATCGCCAGCCTTTTTGTACAAAGGCGTAGTTAATCGCCCCAAATCCTCCAGCTGCTTTCCCGTCAGGCGAGCTAGATCACTAACTGATTTCTCAAGAAAAATATTGGGGGAAATACCCGCGCGGATATCGCTAAGGTGTGCCTGAATGTTTTTATTGCACACCTCGATACCACGCCGAGTTTCGTTTTTAAAACCACCGTTTTGGCCGCCAGTGCCAAACGCACACGCTTTGCAGGCATTTTTGGAGCGAAGCGTTTGTATGAGCTTAATAGGGCCGATTTTGCCGCTGTAACGCAGTACGCTGAGTACCGCCTTCCAGCCGCCGCCAATTATTCTGCTGTGACTATTCATTAAGGCACCTTGATAAACGAGAAGTGGTCTCCGAACTGCCGGCCAGTGGTGCAATTCAGCAACAGCGCAAACCGAGCAAGAAAGACCATGCGAAGGGCACCGCTAATATTGATTATACTTTTTTGCGCTGCCGCGCACCTGCTCCGCAGGGTATCGAGCTTCGTTAACGTGAGCTTTATTTGTTGCCGCGTGCATTAGGTCAATATTTAACTGATCGGCCATGCGTACCAAGTACAACAATACATCAGCCATTTCACTGGCAACAGCTTCCCGTGTATTCTCCTGCAATTCAAATGATGCGTCTTCCGACAACCACTGGAATATTTCCATTAGTTCGGAAGCTTCTACCGACAGCGCCATAGCCAGATTTTTAGGCGAATGAAACTTTTCCCAATCTCTCACCTTGGCAAAACCACGCAAATACTGCTGTACATCTGCCAGTGTTTCGAAATCTTTCATGTAGAGCCCTCCCTGAATGCGATATAGACTACCAGTTAATCATTCTAACGCGTTGTTTTCAGCAATTTTGAACCTAACTGCTAGAATTAACAGGTTATAAAAACGAAAAAAACCAAACAACTATTACCCATGCGCCAGTCGAAATTGATTGTTAAAGCCTGTAAGCATTTAGCCTTTAGTGTCTGTGTGCTGCTTGCCTATGCTCACCCGAACTTACATGCTCAGCAGGTAGAACAACCCACGAACCTATCATTCCGGCATATTCAGCAAAGCAAGCTTGAAGCCATTGGGTACATTAATGCAATGACTCAAGATGCCACAGGCTTTATGTGGTTTGGTGGCTCTAATGGTCTCGCTCGCTATGACGGCACGCAGTTAAAGATATACCGTACCGATGAACGGGACACAAACTCACTCTCCCACAACAATGTTTACGCACTGCTCATCGACAGCCAGGGCAACCTTTGGGCCGGGACCCGTGATGGCCTGAACCTCTATCGACCTAATACTGACAGCTTTACGGTTTTTCGTCAGCCCCATTCAAACAGTAGCGAATCCCCCAATGACGATATTCGCAGTTTACTTGAAGACACCAAAGGGCATATCTGGCTCGGTACCCGAAAAGGACTGTACTCCTTTAACCCACAGGAAAAAACCTACAACGCCTACCAGTTGTCCACTGTTGTTGACTCATCCATGGGTGACAACATCGTCTGGACCATTACCCAAGACCAAGAAGGTATCCTATGGGTGGGTACCCGTGACTACGGTATCAGCCGCTTTAACCTGCTGACTAAGCTGTTTCATACCTACCACCTCAGTAACCCACAAGAACCAGACAAAAAATTCGACGATATTCGCCGACTATTTGTCGACAGCCGCAACCGCGTATGGGCCGCCACCTATGGCGGTGGCATATTTATTTTCGACCGCACCTCAGACAGCTTTCGGCCATTCGATCACGCCGTTCATCAGGAAGACAAAAGTCCGATTGTATGGGATTTTCTGGAAGATAAAGAAGGTAACATTTGGATAGCTGACGGCCGCGGCCTAACCCTGGTAAACGAAAGCAAAAACCATCGCTCACGCTTCAGTCACGCCAACAACGACCCCAGCTCACCGGGTAATTTCGTACCCACACGGTTGTATCAGGATCTAGCCGGGGATATTTGGGTGGGCTACTTTCCCTCCGGTATCGACTTGGTGGACCATCAGGCCGCGGTGTTCAATAATTTCACCCATCAGCCCAGCAACCCTCAAAGTGTCAGCGATGGCGGCGTGCTATCGTCGTGGGAGGACAAAGCCGGAAACCTGTGGGTTGGCGCCGGTTACGGCCTTAATTATGTTGATCACACCAATGGCGACATTTCCCACACCCTCTACCAGCCAGACAACCCCGAAGGCCTCAGCGGCAATACCGTACTATCGATACTTGAGGACAAGCAGGAAACGCTATGGCTCGGCGTTTGGTCCGGCGGATTAAACCGCCGGGATAAAGGCAGCGAAACCTTTCGCCACTACCACCCGGAACCACAAAATCACTGGTCGCTGCTAGGGAAAGAGCCCTGGGCGCTGATGGTGGACCACCAAGAAAGGCTGTGGATAGGCACCGAAGCGGGGGTCAACCGTTACAACCCCGAGGAAGACAATTTCATCCGCTACCTGCCACGTCAGGATCAGATGGATGGCGACTCAGCTCTCTACACGCGTGCCCTACTGCAAGACTCCAGCGAACGAATATGGGTGGGTACAATACGAGGGCTTTACAAACTAAACCCCAATACTCACCAGTTTATTCGCTACCGTAACACCTCCGACGATCCGCAATCCCTCAGTAACGATTACGTCATCTCGCTGTACGAAGATTCACAAAAACGTATTTGGGCCGGCACCCACGGAGGAGGGTTAAATTTATTTAACCCCGAAACGGGCCGATTTAAGACGTACACAGTTAATCAGGGGCTGGCGGATAACGTCGTCACCAGTATTATCGAAGACGACGATGGAATGCTGTGGCTCAGCACACAACTGGGCCTCAGCCGATTTGACCCACAAAGGGAAAAGTTTCGTAACTACAACACCGGTCACGGCCTTTCAGGCAACCTATTCAACAATAACACCGCCCTCAAAACCCGCGATGGCAAACTGTTTTTCGGCAACAGCCGAGGGTTTGTACTGTTCGACCCAAAACAATTACAAGCCAATCAATATCAACCACCTGTGGTCTTCACCGGCCTGCGTATATTCAATCGTCCGGTCTCCCACCTCACAGCGGATTCACTGCTGGAAAAACCCATTGAACGTACCGACTCAATTGAAATTAGCAAGAGTCAATCAATGGTTACGGTGGAATTCGCCGCACTTAACTTCCGCTCGCCAGAACTCAACAGCTACGCCTACTGGCTAGAAGACTTCGACCGCGACTGGCTTTATGTGGGCAACAACCGCCAGGCAACTTACACCAACCTCGACAGCGGCAATTACACCCTGCACGTGAAAGCCGCTAACAATGACGGCATCTGGAGCGAGCAGAAAACCAGCCTACACATACACGTAAGCCCTCCCTTGTGGCAAACCTGGTGGGCTTATGTGGCCTACTGCCTTAGCGCATTGATCGCATGCTACGCAATGCTAGCGACGCTGTTCAACAGGGAAGCCATGTCAAAACAGAAGGTCTTAAATGACCGCCTACAGGAAGTTGACCGGCTCAAGGACCAATTTCTGGCAAACACCTCTCACAAGTTGCGCACCCCGCTAAGCAGCATGACCGGGCTGGCAGAATCACTGTTGCGCTCGCCCGCGAAAAACCTAGACGACGACACCCGCAAGCACCTTGTGGCTATTACCAAAAGCGGCAAGCAATTGTCGCGGCTCGTCAATGAAGTGATTGATTACTCACAGCTCGCTGACAACAAGCTCAAGCTGAACTTCCAGTCGGTTGACATTTACATCCTCACCGACCTGGTTTTCTCTTTAATCACGCCGTTACTGGCGGGCAAGCCACTGCGTTTAATCAATGCGCTATCACCCAATATGCCGCGTGTACTAGCCGATGAGGAGCGCTTGCAACAGATCCTGATTAACCTGCTAAGTAACGCTATTAAGTACACAGACGAAGGCTTCATAACTGTAAGCGGAGAACTTCAGGCCGCGCATATCAATATAGCCGTGGAAGACAGTGGTATCGGCATCGCAGAAGACCGTATCGAGACCATTTTTTACCCGTTTCAACACACCAACACCGACCCGGACACGCGTGTTGCCGGCACCAGCCTGGGCTTAACTGTTTGCAGAAAACTTGTGGAGCTTCATGGCGGCACCATCAAAGTGCGTTCGGCATTAGGCTCCGGCTCGGAGTTTATTTTCGACCTGCCACTAGCCGACAAAAATACCATCCAAAAACTTAGCGGAATTCACCCGGAGAACGAACGCCCCAGCCACAAGCTGGAGCAGTCTATTTCGGCACGTACGATATTCCAAAGAACCCCGCAAGGGCTGCCAGGAAGCGAAAATTACTCCAAACTCACGCCGCCCGAAGCCGCTGCCGAATACACCATTTTGATCGTTGACGACGATACCGCCAGTCGCATGGTACTCAACGCCATGCTCAGCGCATGGAAGTATCAGGTGAGGGAAGCCGTATCCGGTGAAGAAGCACTGCAAATAATGAATAGCGACAGCAGCATCGACCTCGTTATTCTTGACGTCATTATGCCAGGCATGAATGGCTACAAAACCTGCGAAAAAATTCGAGAATTCGCGCCACTTAATCAGCTACCCATATTGTTTTTATCGGCGAGTAACCGCGATAGAGAGGTTCTTACCGGCTATTCCGCAGGCGGTAACGACTACCTTTCAAAACCTGTTTCCAGTGTTGAACTAATGTCTAAGGTGAGCTTACATTTAAAGCTGAGTCATAGAGTTAGAGCAAAGTAGACTGGCTATCGCCGGGGAGCGGTCTGCGGAAACACGCGCAGCACTCATTGATACAACGCTGCGCTGTTGAAGCAATGGCTGCGCAACCTGCACGAAAACATTCTATGCATGAGGCGCAGCCTAGAAAAGAGCTTAAAACGCGAGTAGAGCGATACCTACACCCACCCTACTCAGCAGGCCCTTAGGCCAGCCTATGGCACAGATCCAACAAACATTCCTTGAAGGGTCTGTTCATATTTTCAAGCGCATCGATGATATCGTGGTGCACCAGCTCATTAGCTTGCATACCCACACAACGACCACCTTGCCCCTCACGTAACAACTCAACCGCATAGGCACCCAAACGGCTTGCGAGCACGCGGTCAAAGGCTGTTGGCGCACCACCACGCTGAACATGGCCAAGGATAGTCGCCCGTGTTTCCAAGCCGGTTTCAGTTTCAATACGCTTGGCCAATGCGTTCACGTCGGTCACATGCTCAGTTATACAGATAATACCGTGATTCTTACCTTCAGATACATGTACTTTTATATCACCGATAAACGCCTCTTCGTCAAAAGGCTTCTCTGGCACAATCGCAAATTCAGCGCCGCAGCCTAAGGCGGAAAAGATTGTAAGGTCGCCACAGTAGCGGCCCATAATTTCAACCACCGAAATGCGCTTGTGGGAGCTGGAGGTATCACGCAAACGGTCAACGGCTTCAAGTACCGTATTCAGTGCGGTGAAGTAACCTATAGTGTAATCAGTTCCGGCTACATCATTATCGATGGTGCCAGGGATACCAATACACGGGTAGCCCATTTCAGTGAGCTTTTTAGCCCCCATGTAGGAGCCATCACCACCAATCACCACCAAAGCTTCAATACCGTGCTTTTTTAGGTTTTCGATGGCGTCTTTGCGCACGGCTTCGTCTTTAAACTCTGGGAAACGGGCCGACCCCAAAAAAGTACCGCCGCGGTTTATCGTGTCCGCAACTGAGCGTCGGTCCAATTGTCTGATTTCGTCGTGATACAGGCCGTAGTAACCGTTGTAGATACCGTAAACTTCCAAACCGTAATGTAACCCGTTACGTACCACCGCGCGGACAGCCGCATTCATACCAGGGGCATCACCGCCACTGGTTAAAACGCCAATTCTTTGTACCATTGTAAGTTCCTGTTAGCTTACCTATTTATCGCGCAAACACTCGCTGCGCATACCTATGCCTTAGATTAAATTTTTATCGTTATATGGAGAAAAACGCCCCAACTCAGTGCAGGCGATTAAACCGCCCGCCAAAGAGGAGCAGAATCCGGCGCAATTCTATCAGGAACCGCCGGTTAATGCGGGTGAAATGCCCACTCTGCCGTGAAAAGGGCCACTGTCAGAATCCGATAAGGCCTTCTCAATACGCATATTAAATAAGCCTACCCAGCGTTCGAAATCAGCGGCTGGCAGGGGCCGCGAGTGGAAAAACCCCTGGCTACACTCACAGCCCTGCCCGAGTAAAAACTGTAATTGTGCGTAATTTTCAATACCTTCGGCCACCACCTTAATGTTCATAGCGCGAGCCATGGAGAAGATAGCATTCACAATAACCACGTCATCGTCGTCATTGGGAAGGTCATTAATAAACGAACGATCAATTTTAATGACATCTATGGGTAACTGCTTGAGATAGCTCAATGAAGAAAAGCCTGTGCCAAAATCATCCATGGCAATGGTGACCCCTAAGCGCTTGAGCTGATTCAACGTATCAACAGACTGGTCAATATTCTCAATCACCGCGCTTTCGGTCACCTCAAGCTCTAATTGAGCGGGATTAACGCCGAATTCAACGATAGTATCCGCCAGACGACCAACGAAGTCATCGTGACGCAACTGGCGCGGAGAAAGGTTTACCGCAATCGTCAACGCCCCTAGCGACGTTTTTTTCCAGCGCGCTAACTGCTGGCAGGCCGCACGAATCACCCAATGACCAATATCCACAATCAGGTCACTCTGCTCGGCTATCGGAATAAAATCCTTCGGGTTGAGAATACTGTACCCAGGACGAAACCACCGCAACAGCGCCTCCGCGCCCTGCACACGACTACTGGCTATATCACGGCCACCCACATTGCCATTTGGCGGGCTGGTAACGTAGTGAACCTTGGGCTGAAAATAAATCATCAACTCATTTTTCGGCAACGCCTGACGCAGCGCTTCGTCGGTTTCCCGGTTGCTGCGGCGAGTGTTCTCGAGTTCGCTGGAGAAAAAAACCAGCTGGTCACCGCCGTCCTGCTTGGCCTGATACATGGCGGTGTCCGCACGCTGAATCAATTGCTCGGCATTGTCTGCATCCCTCGGGTAGAGAGCAATCCCGATACTGGCGCCACACGACAATTTGTGGCCATCCAGTTTTATCGTTTCGGCGGCAACCGCTATGAGGTCGCGTGCGAGTATACTCAAACTGGCTTCGTCACAAATATCGGTGGCAATGGTCGTAAACTCATCACCGCCAAGGCGAAAAATAAAGTCGGTATTCCGCACTCGCTTTCTCAACCGACCGGCTACATTCTCCAAGTACTTATCGCCCATGGCATGACCGTGATGGTCATTTATCCACTTAAAATTATCGAGGTCGATAAACAACAAGCCCATGGACCGGTCCTGACGACGCGCAACCTGAATTTCATGCTCAAGGGTTTTAATAAAATGCGGACGGTTCGGCAGTGAAGTAAGAGAATCGAAATACGCCATACGCTGTAACTGGTTTTCCGATTCTTTCTGCATGCTGATATTGGTAATGATACCCACATGGCAAACCAGCTTGCCGCCATGCCAGACCTCGTTGAAATTCAACTTGGCGGGAAACGACAACTTACCCTTACGGCGCACCACCACTTCGCCAGACCACTGTGGCCCACTGCGCAACTGCTGCCACACGGTTTTATCAACACTGCGTTCCATTAGCTTAATCATCGGGCGTCGGCCCATAAGCTCGTCTTTACGGTAGCCCGTCATCTCCTCGTAAGCCGCGTTCATATCGATAACATTAAAGTCACTATGGGTAAGAATCACGCCCTCGGATAACGCATTAAGGGACTGCCGGGCCACCTGCAACGACTGTATCGGCAATAGCAACGATTGCCGCAGCGACCAGTAAAGTAGTCCGATAACCAGCATGCTAACCACCGCCACCTGCAGTAACTCCAGCAACAAACCGCTGTTAATCGCCGACTCAATGCTATCGATGCTGTAGGTAACCTCCACGGCACCAATTGTCATACTACCCGACTTAATCGGCTGACGAATACGGTAATGACGCAGATCGGCCAAGCGAGAATCGAGCTTGTCATCAATACTGACCAATTGTCCGTCGGGCTGCTTGTAACGCCCAAGATAAAGATGCCCAAAATTGCCATAAACACTGATAGCGATCACTAACTCCGAGGCCATTTCCGCATCGAGAATGGCCTGGGCAACTTCCGAGGAATAGTGGCCATCGGCTAGCTTTTGATGAATATTCCAAATAGAAGGCGAGACCGATTCGGCAACACGCAAGGCCGCCTCATCAGCGCGACCGTCTAGCTCCATCTTGAGCTGGGTAGAGACCATGTAATAGCGCAGCCCGATGAATGCGCTCATCACCAAAGCGGTGATGGTGGTGAGAAGAAAGAATAATTTTATCGACAACCGGAACTGCATTAGTAAGGCCCGAACCACTGATAGTATTGATTAAAATCCTCCTTGAACCGTTGCTTCTCCCTGATTAACCGGTCACTGATTTCGCTGCGCTCCCGGTAGGACAAAAGCACCTTGTTGTAGTGAATACGCCAACGCTTCAAATCCTCTTCGGACCACCGGGCAAAAGCTATGCCCTGTTGTTGAAGCTTGGTGAGCGCATCAAAATCCGCAACTTTTGACTTAAAAGTGGTGGTAAGCGCAAACGAGCGCATACCCACTTCCAAAATTTCCCGTAGATCCTTCGGTAACTGCTCGTAGGCCTGCTGATTAATTAAAAAATCAGACAACACTGAAGGCTGCCAAACAGCAGGTGTCAGCGCGTAAGACACCAAAGAGTCGATGCCCAGCGATAAGGCTCCCGACGGAGTGGTCCACTCTACCGCGTCTAGGTCTTTGGACTCCAGTGCCAATTTTATTTCTTCGGGTACCAGCGGAATGGTATACGCCCCCGACGCTGAGGCTAACACTTCGCTCGGTAGCCCAGGTCCAATGCGTACTTTCTTCCCGCGCAGGTCGTCGAGCCCACGAATCGGCTCACGCGACAACAGCCCAAGCTCCATACCGGCCCACCATGCAGGGCGCCACATTACCCCCTGCGGAAGCGATAATTCATTGGCAATGTCCGTGCCTGCACCCACATAGAAAAACATCATAGACGCATCCAGGTTCATAAAACCGAACGGCCCGGAATCAAGCACCGACCAAGCGTCGTGCTGGCCGCTCCACCAATTGGGCCAACCATTACCCATCTGAATTCGTCCCTCGCTTACCGCACGAAAGATATCCGGACCATCGGTAAGTTCGCCACCGGGGTGCGGTGTAATCTCCAACCGACCGCCACTCATCAACAATACCGACTGGCAGAAGCTCTCCAGCTCCTGATAGTCGATACTGGTTTTAACCGCTTGTGACTGTAGAGACCAACTGTAAATGACGGGGCTTTCACGGCCACACCCGGTAAGGCCACTCAACAAGAGAAAGGTTGCTGTCAGCAGCCAGGCAAAAAACGAAGTTTGCAACACGACCATTCCTTTTGGGCGAGCCCAAAATATTCAAAGCTGTGCTGAAGTATAGTAAGGAAAATACAGGCTGCTTGAAGGTCACCGCTATTAATTAATTCTAGCTGCTGCGTGGCCTGGCAAGCACGGCCTTCACGCCGAGAGCGAATGCCTACTAAAAGGTAATGCACTACAGCGATTGACCACCGCTTGCCATAGCGCAGCGACTAATTTTTTTTGCAGCTCAGCGGAAAAGGGCTGATCTTCGAGAGGCAGCGCGTTTAACCCAAACACCCAACAGTCGTCGGGTAATACACCCAGACAGCGACTAAGGTTGATAGCGTCATTCAACCCTGAGGAGTGGCTAGACAAGGCGCCACTAGTGGGCTGTAAATCATTGGCATGTAGCTGTAGCAGTTCGCCGTAAAGGTGCTCGGACGAGCGCATAGCATCAACGAACAGCACGCTTCGATAGCCTCCAATACTGGCAACCGCCGCGGTGGGGTGGAGAAATTTCTTGATCTGTAAGCCGTCTTCTAGCTGAAGAACAGCGGGTATTTGACCCAGTTGCGGGTGGCGGCTTGCGATACCTCTGGCTAGAAAATCCGCCACCTCCCAGCCCAAAAAATCTGCGCCATAGGACGACCCAATTCCCGCTACCAGTATCGACATATTTATTTCCGGTGTACCGTTAAATTCAGGAAATGAGTAGAACAGGAAATACAGGGATCGTAATTACGAATAATTTTTTCACACAACATCCGTAGGTCATCGTCACTGTTGTCCAACCCAAACTCTAGCACCGCATTTTTCAGGTTAGATTCAATGCTCGCTTGGTTCTGACTCGTGGGCGGAATCATGCAGGCCGTCTCCACCTTGCCATTACCATCGATTTTGAACTGATGGAAGATCAGTCCACGCGGCGCCTCGGTACAGTGGCGAGCAATACCTGCTCGGGGTGTTACTTCCACATAGGGCTGGCGCGGGCGCTGATAGTCTTTCAATAAACGCAATGCTTCAAGAATACTGTAGTAGCTCTCAAGTGCCCGCGCACGTACATTATCAAACATATTCATGCTCGGGAATTTCAAACCCACATCGGCACACAGGTTTTTAACCTCCTGAGGAAGCTGCTCGAAATTGAGATTAACCCTCGCCAAAGGCCCTACCAAATAACCTTCACCATCCAAAGTAGAGTAAAACGCCGTTGAATGCTTTACCTGATGTTCGCGAAAACGCTGTGGGTATTCATCAAAGTCCACCTCTTGGTGCATGGAGGACACCACCCGCCCTTCGTTCATGCCATACTCATGGTCGTGATGCACCGCCACACAGTTAAAGGCCTGTATATCAACAGGCAACGATAAGCCCGCCGTCCACTCCACCACACCGCGGGCATCATCGAGTGCGTCTTCAAGCCGGTCAACCAGGTCGCTCACCTCTCGCTTTTCCGGGGCACGATAAAAACCGCCTACCCGCAATCCAATCGGGTGGACGGAGCGTCCCCCCAGTAACGTCAACAAATCATTACCCAAGCCCTGCAGTTTCATGCCTCGTTTTACTGTATCCGGATGATCCTGGGCCATGGCAATCGCGTTGTCGTATCCCAGAAAATCCGGCGTTGCCAGCAAGTGAATATGCAATGCATGGCTTTGCAACCACTCGCCACACTGCACAATTCTACGCATATCATGCACCCACGGACCGGGGTCTACACCAAACAAACGCTCTATAGCGCGTATAGAAGTCATCTGGTACGCGATGGGGCAAATACCGCAAATACGCGCGGCCATAATGGGCACCTGCGTATACTCCTGACCTTCCAAAAACTGTTCGAAAAGCCGCGGCGGTTCGTAGATTTTTAAGCGCAGCTTTTCTACCTCACCATTTTTTGCGGTAAATTCGAGCGCACCCTCACCTTCAACGCGAACCATAACAGGCACATTTATGTCGATATCCCGTTCGGGACTATATTCGACGCTAGCACTGGAACTGGAATTTAAATCAGACTCTTTCATAATTTAACCCCTTCCCCATCGGCCCAGAAAACATTGGCCTTAGAAAATTCCGGTGTTGCATTGTGGAACGATAAAAATTTTTGTTTCACTCTATTTGGCGTAAACCCTAGGCCAATAAAGCGTTTACCCAACTGCTCGACATTAGCGTTTTCGGCGGGGCCATAACAGGCATAGCAGGCGGCGCCATAAGAAGGGCAGAGCGCACCGCACCCGGCGCGGGTTACAGGCCCCATACAGGGCTCACCTTTGGTTACCAATATACAAACTGTATTGCGTCGCTTACATTCCTGGCATACTTTTTCGTTTAAATCTAATGGTGCAACGCCGAACAACAACTGGCGCACAGCCGCCAGCATTTGCTTAACGTCCACCGGGCAACCCCAGAGCTCAAAGTCCACTTTCACATGCTTTTTAACCGCAGCGGAAGTGGAAAGCGAACTAATATATTCTGGCTTGGCATACACAGAGCGCATCCACAGATCACTGTCGGCGTTATTTTTTAATGCCTGAATACCACCAGACGTCGCACAGGCCCCTACAGTAATAACAAACGTACTGTGTTCACGAATACTTTCTAATCGTTCAACGTCATGGGGGGTGGTAATAGAGCCCTCAATAAAACTAATATCCACCTCTTCGTCTGGCCCAAGGGGGCCGGCTTCAGCAAAATGAATAATATCCACCAGTTGTGTGAGTTTTATTAAATCTTCACCCATATTAATAAACGCCAACTGACAGCCCGAGCAGGAGGTAAATTTATGTACACTTACACGTGGTTTTTTTATTACTATCGTCATCGCTAAAATCCCCTACGTTCAAGCACATCTTTAATGCGTTTATAGGTAAACACCGGGCCGTCCTTGCACACAAAAGCTTCGTCCATTTGGCAGTGTCCACAATGACCAAGCGCACACTGCATATTGCGTTCAAGGCTTAAATAAATATCGGTTTCTTTAACGCCTACCTCCAGCAATAGACGCGACGTACTGGTCATCATTGGATGCGGGCCACAGCACATAATGGTGCAGTGGTTAATGTCAAATTTGGCTTCGCGAAAAAGTGCCGCCGCGCGTCCTTTTCGCCAGTTAGGGTCGGCTTGCTTTTCTTTATCCGACGCCAACAATACTTGCACTGCACGGATGCCTCGCCACTGTTCATATTGTGCTTCCCACAGCATGTCATCACGGTGTAAAACCGTTTGCATAATTACAATACGACCATAATCATCACGATGGGCAATAGCTTCACGAATGGCCGAAATAACCGGTGCAGAACCTAAACCGCCGGTCACGAATACCAGATCCCGACTTTTAGACTGCACCATTGGCCAGCCTTGGCCATAGGGCCCACGAACACCAACGCGAGCCCCTACACATAAATTCGCCATGGCATTCGTCACCCGCCCCACTGCCTGAATGGTATGTAAAAAACAATCACCATCGCTACCCATAATAGAGATCGCCACCTCTCCAATACCAAACAAATACACCATGTTGAACTGCCCAGCGTTGTAGCTGAAAGCCGCGCGATCACGGCTTTTGTCAAAGCGCAGCTTCCACGTAAAAATACCCGGAGTTTCCTCAATGCGTTCAACAATCGTGGCCGACATCGGCACATAAGCGTTGCTCATTTTTTGCTGTGCAGTGCATGCAACCGGGGTCGATTCCATTTCTACTGTTCCCATAGGTCAAACTCCCCACTAATAGCATTGGCCTCTGCCGGAAAATCGATGCCAACCGGACACCAGGCAATACAGCGGCCACAGCCTACGCAGCCAGATCGACCATACTGATTTATCCAACTGCCCAATTTGTGCAGCATCCATTGCCGGTAACGCAACTCGCTACTATCACGCAAAGCATGACCGTGCATTACACTGTGGTCAGCGTTAAAACAACTGCTCCATTCACGATAATGCGTAGACTTTGTACCATCCAAATCAGCGGTCTCGGTTTCTCTGTGACAAAAGCAGGTGGGGCAAACCGAAGTACAATTACCACAAGACAAACAGCGATCAGCTATGTCGTACCAACGCCGGCTATCTAATTGCGAGAATAAATTGGCATGCATATTTTCATCTATTAAATACCGTTTTTGCTTTTCTGCTGCTTTTTGAGACTGTTGCTCGGCAAGCTCAATTAAATCCGAACCCGCTTTCATAATCGGTAGCTTCTCTAAAATGGCCGTGCCCGCGTCTGAACCAGATCGAATGAGAAAACCCGACTCCAGCTCATCTAGCAATAAGTCGTAACCGTCATCTAGCGCCGGGCCGTCCCCTGTCGACGCACAAAAACACGTGTCGTTTGACGTACTGCAATTAACCGCGACAGTAAACAAACTGTTGCGCTCCGCCTGGTAGTACGGGTCGACATAATCACTTTGTAAAAAATGTTGATCCTGTATTTTCATTGCGGCGATATCGCAGGGGCGCACACCGATAACCGCCGTTTTAACTGGCTCCGGCAAGGTGTCCTTAAACACCAAACCATCTACCGTAGCCACGGCCACCTGTTCGACTGTCCACAGGGCTTGACGGGCTTTATATAAAAGGGGCTTAAGTGCACTAGGGCCATTTGCCCAGGAAAAATATCGACCGGAAGTGGATTCCGACAAACGATAAGTACCGGGCCGCTGAACAGACATCACCCCAAGAGGCAATTCAGATATATCTTCAAGATGATCGTAAACAATTGCGCCATCGCGAACCATGGGGCCAACAACATCGTATCCATGTACTTTTAGGGCAGTGAGTAAGCTGGGCAGATGCTCCACCGCAAGAAAATGAACAGCCATAACGAGATTCCTTTTGCCAAAGGCTGCTAGCACTCCTGTATAGATCATTTATTAGGTTGAGTGTTAACGCGCCTCAGTGATTGGCATACGCAACCCAATATTCCGACTGGGTATCACGTTAGACTAAAATCGAATAACTAGATTTGTTGCGCATTGTGGTGTTTCTCACCGCGCGTATCCCCTAGGTTGCGGAGATAATAAGGAAGGATTTTTCGGTGAAAATCACCTATAACTATTGTTGTACTCAGAAGGAGACTGGCCAACTAAGCACGCCGTTGACACACCGAAAAACGATTCTTAAACGTCAACTCGTACAGCAAAAGCGAACTAAGTGTTCGCTTATAACGATCGCAACCAAATTTTGTCATCAAAAAACAGGGTACAAGCGCGAAATAGGGAAAATCGCATTACAAGACAATTTTCCTTTTCTAAAAGTAGACGAAATGACCGCAGCCAAATATGCGTTATATCAAACAACTTCACCTTTGCGCAGCATAAACTGCAGAGTGTTTCCGTATTTCTATAAGGTGTAGTGATGTGCCTCGCTGTTCCAATGCAAATCAAAACCCTAAACGATAAGCTGGCAAGATGCGAAGCCTGCGGTGTCTCTCGGGACGTTTCCCTTCAGCTGATCGAAGACCAAGCCATTGCTGTTGGTGATTTTGTACTGGTACATCTGGGTTATGCCATTCAGAAGGTGCCTGCGCCCGACGCCCGTACCTGCTGGGAAAGTTACGATGCCATGCAGCAAGCCAGCGACATGAAAATTTGTCACAACAACTCCGATGACGGCAACCAACATGCATGAATTCAGCCTGTGTCAAAACCTGTTGCGCGAAGCTCATAGAATAGCTCGCAGCGAATATACAGAACAAAACCCCCACACACCGGCTACCAACGACAACCTAGTGATTACAGCCTTGTCCGTGCGCATGGGTTTATTTTCCGGGGTAGACAAACACTTGATGCAACGCGCCTTTGAAGTTGCTCTACATGACTTTCATTGTTACTGGCCAACACTGAAAGCCGACAAATACAGACCCTACCACAATGTGTTTTTTGCGCCTCGTGTAGAGCTACACATTGAAGAAGTTCCCGCTTCTGTATATTGCCACGATTGCGATACAAAATTTAACGTAGATCACCATCAATTTCGTAAAAATTACCTATCTTGTGCGCACAACGAAGCACATAAAACTCAAATGCTTTCCGGCGACGAGTTATTACTGGTTAACCTCGCCATGCATCCACAACCCGGCGACCCCGCGAGTATTTTATTCGGCCGCCCCCCCGTGGAGGGCAGCCCCCGTGTGTGAAACCTGCGGCTGTATGCTTCACCCCAGAAAACAACAGCCATTACTAAACACCGCTAAACTTGTAGCCCCGCTCGCCGTATCCAAACACAATCACACACTTCTACACAGCATTATGTCAAACAACGATAAGCAGGCATCGGCTAATCGCGAACGACTAAAAAAGCACACTATATTTTGTCTGAACCTTATGTCATCTCCGGGGGCAGGTAAAACCCGATTGCTAGAAGCAACTATTGGGCGCATGCATAAGCAACTGCGTATAGCCGTGATTGAAGGTGATCTTGAAACCGAAAACGATGCCATTCGTATTCGAAAACAAGGTGTAGAAGCCATTCAAATTACCACCGGCAGCGCCTGTCATCTAGACGCTCACTATATTGAGGATGCGCTGAAAAAATTGGATTTAGCCAACCTCGACCTTATTTTTATAGAAAACGTGGGCAACCTAGTTTGCCCCGCCGCGTTCGACCTTGGACAACACAAAAATATCGTTTTACTTTCCACCACAGAAGGCGACGATAAACCACTCAAATACCCGGTTATGTTTCGAAAAGTGGACGGCATGATTATCTCAAAAGTAGAGCTGCTAGCGTTTTTCGACGATTTCTCCATTGCCCGTGCCACAAAAAATTTCCAGAGGCTAGCCAACGACGGTGACATTTGGTCGCTTTCCGCGAAAACCGGATTAAATATGGACAGCTGGGTACACTGGCTACAAACACAAGTCGAGGCCGCTCAATCCACCCACGACGCGATAATTGACTTACCGTGAACACCAGTGGCGCACAGCTTTGGCTAGACAAAATTCACCAACTGCCAGAACTAGCGGCCCCATTTAACCTACTCAATGTTTGTGGCGGCCACGAACGCAGTATTACCCACGCAGGGCTACGCGGCGTATTACCCAAGGGCCTAAACCTGATCCCCGGCCCAGGCTGCCCCGTATGCGTGTGCCCAGAAGCGGATATAGCACTGGCAATAGCCATTGCCATGCAAGCCAATGTTGTACTTCTGGCATTTGGCGATTTATTACGGGTACCCATAAACAGAACAAACCCGTGCAAACTACTGCCAAAATCGGTTAAATCCCTGTCGCAAGCAAAAGCAGCCGGAGCGGACATTCAGCCTATTGCATCGCCACTAGAGGCAAAAAAAATAGCCGCGCAACAGCCAAATAAAACCGTGGTATTTTTTGCCGCAGGATTTGAAACCACCATGGCACCGGTTGCCGCTCTGCTAACGGAATTTTTTTCGCATAGCCTACCCCGTAATCTTCTGTTTTTAATTTCCGGGAGAAAAACCTGGCCAGCTGTGCGCAAATTGTTGGCAGACGCAGAATCGGCTCCCATCCACGGGCTAATCGCACCCGGTCATGTGGCGACCGTTATGGGAGCGCATGAATGGCAATTTATTCCTGACGAATTTAAAATTCCAAGTGCCATTGCGGGCTTTGAGAGCGAGAGTCTATTGCGGGCATTTCACTCAATATTGCAACAGCAAATTAGTCACAAACCACAGCTCGAAAATTGCTACCCCCAGGCGGTAAAAACACACGGTAATTTACACGCGCAAACCCTGTTAGATCGCTGCTTTAAGGTTACGTCATCGCAATGGCGCGGTATTGGCTCAATTAACAATTCTGGTTTCACCTTAGTACCCGCACTAGCTGAACTCGATGCACACAATCACTATGCTGATATCAGCCTCGCCATACACGAAGCCTACAGTCAAAATACAATGCCTAAAAATTGTAAATGCGCAGAGGTTGTTATGGCTAAAGGCTTACCGAACCAATGCCCACTGTATGGCACCAGCTGTAGCCCACGCCAACCGCTAGGGCCCTGTATGGTATCGGACGAAGGCGCCTGTAGAATTTGGTGGAGTGCGGGCCATGAGTAAACGAATAACACTTGCGCACGGCAATGGCGGCCTATTAATGCGCGAACTAGTAGAGGAGTGCTTTGCCCGTAAGCTGGCCAACACGCACCTCAACACCGATTTAGATGCCGCCCAGCTAAACCTTGCCGGCAACCAGTGGGCGATGACCACCGATGGCTTTACCGTGCAACCCCTCTTTTTCCCCGGCGGCAATATCGGCAGCCTCGCCATTCACGGTACCGCAAACGATTTGGCCGTATCCGGTGCTCGTGCACGCTATCTAAGCTTAAATGCTTTTATAGAAGAAGGCCTGCCGTTTAGCGAGCTCGATAACATAATTTCCGCCATGGCCAGCGCTGCCAATGAGGCAAAAATATCTATCGTCACCGGCGACACCAAGGTTGTACCTCGCGGCCATGGGGGCGGAATCTATTTCGCTACAACCGGTATTGGCGAAAAACTACCCGAATTTCAATTGCACCCAAATAGATTGCAGGCAGGTGATAAAGTCATTATTTCGGGCCCCATCGGTAATCATGGAATTGCCGTGATGATGGCCCGTGAAGATTTTGGACTACACAGCGAAATTCAATCCGACTCCGCCAACGTGTGGCCACTAGTGGCAGCACTACGCCAATTAAAAAACCCAAACGCCGTTAAATTACTGCGCGATCCAACCCGCGGCGGGCTCAATATGGTTGTTCATGACTGGAGTCACTTTAGTAAACTAGGCATTGAACTTTGTGAACATTCACTTCCCATTCAACCGGAGGTAAATACCGTGTGTAACATCCTCGGCTACGACCCGCTAAGCCTTGCCTGCGAAGGTCGTATAGTCGCTGCGGTCGAAAGTAGTATTGCAGAGGACCTAATTGCACGCTGGCGAAACCAGCCCTTAGGGCAAGAAGCCGCTGTAATCGGCGAGCTTACCAACGCTCATCAACAGGTAGTCATTAATACAACCATCGGCGGCCAGCGGCTTTTATCGCCGCTTGAGGACGAGCCACTACCGCGTATCTGCTAGGCTTGTTTTTTGACTCGTCAGAATAGTCAGGAAAAATCTCTTATAATAAGCCACCCTACACTGCGCCCAAATGCGGTCGCGCACTGAGCATTCACACGACTTCAAACTGAAAGTAAAAGGCTCGCTACAATTTTTCCGTAATTTAGTATGACAACAATAAAAAGTAGTAAAAAAACAAAAGAATCGAAAAAGAACGAGGCCACTGGACATCGTTGACTGGCATCAACTCAAAAATGAAAACTATAACTCCTCTCAAGCACTCAATCCATTATGACAATACGTCCAACCCCTACCGAGCGTTTTTAACGGCTTTTCAAATCCCGAAAAAACGGCAATAGGTAGGGCATATCTTCAAACATCATGTCGGGTGATAGATTACCGTTCTCCAAAAATATTAAACGTCTTTTATCTAATTGCGCTCTGGCAACAACACTACCAAAATATTTATCGAAGACCTTATCATATGCGCCCATTCGTGACGCGATGCGTAAGCCCACTTCCAGTCTTTCAGCAATCTGTGGAGTTTCGGGTGAAACATAAAAATAGCTAGGTAAGTACATGACCATGGCCGTATGTTTCTCTATGACAAGCTCTGGCATTTCTTGTTTAAAATCATCATACTCCCGATGAATCTCGTTCAACCCCCGTGGAAACAACTGAAACCTACCCACTCTTAGCATATCGAATAAACTTAAATAGCTTTCCCCAACTACTACGTTCATAGAATGCGAACGCAATACCTGCGTTGTAGACCAGTGGTTGTTTACTCCAATGGTAAACTGCCGAAAATCGTCCAGAACTACTGCATTCTCAAGAAGGTCTTTGTTCTTTTTCGTCACCAAAGCCAAACGAAAGCTCGCAACCCCTTTTTGGAGTGGAAATTTAACGCGCGTAACCTTACCTTCCCAACCAAGTTTAGGCGGCGATATCATCACGTTGAGTAAATTCCCAGTATGCAGTTCCCGGTACTGGCGCTCACGAAACATTGGCAGCGGTGATCGAACCAGATCATAGTCGCCGTATGGACCTCGGGTGGCCTCCAGTGCAATCCCCAGCAACTCGAAGCTATAATCTAAACGTCTATCTTTGTTTGTATGTGGCTTGGCAGCAATCACCATATCTCGCTGTTCATTGGCAACGAGCCCCTCAGGCGCACAACCCAAGCAAGCGAGCACCCAACAGATGCGGCGAATGAAATATTTGAAACTATTTTTCATAGAAACAATTGATAGAAAAACGATGGGTGTGAGAACAACTGGAAAGCTCGCTATATACAGGAAGTATAGTCAGATATAGCAATAACGACGTAAGAAACCTGTAATAATTGTCGTCGGTATCCAACTACCCTTTTCGTAACAATACTCGACTCTTAAACCATGGCTCATTAGCCTAATACGTGAGCCCCGCTTTTTAACTATCATAAAATACTCTACAGCGAAACTGAAGGCTGATTTGAACTCATCGTCGCTATTGGGCAACTGGGTAGTATGATCCCACTAAATTTGCAAATTCGGTGCTTTAATTGAATATAGAATATGCAAACGTGGCTTGCCTCCTTCTGGCATGGCTTATATCGGCTCAACCGCTAGTGGAGGCACGAGAGGAACTAAACTCCCCAATCCATAGTTCTATTTCTGACAACTTCCACCTTAGCGATAAGGTAAAGAGTAATATGAGACTAACGAAACAGCCAAAAAAAAAAGGCGCTTTATCCAGATTCAGACAAAGGTAAACCACAAAAAACCGGAGGCAATAACACCTCCGGTTTCTTTCTAGAACAAAGAACTACTTAATAAAACGACGACGAGAAACGCCTAAAGCAAGAATACCTAAGCCCAACAAGCCAAGACTTGATGGCTCTGGAACTTCAGCTGAGTGCAAACGAAAGCTCAGCTCGGATACATTTTGTGGTGTTCCACCGTTTCCGAGAGAACCGAGACCAACCTGACCGGCGTTACCGGCGCCTAGCGTATCAAAGTGCATATCATCGCCAGAAAAAGAGATCCAGTAATCGCCTGCACCCAGATTTACGCCGCTCAAAAGAGCTGAAAGGGTTACGTTCGCATTGACGCCTTGAGTCTTGTTAGTAGAAAGCAGATCCAACTCTTGGAAATCAAATACGTTTGTCCAAACCTGATCTTGATTATAGGCATTCCAGATGCTTAAACGAACATCGGTATCTGCACCAGCCGTTGGCAGAATATTGTAAAAGCTCGCATCCCACTCTACGGTTAAATCAGCTACACCGGCCGTAAGCGAAAAATTGTCGAACATAGTATGCGCGTCCATGTCTCCACAAGAGGAGCAATGCCCACCGATATTATCGGTACCGGTACCATTGTCCCAAATTAGCGCTGCGTTAGCGCTAAGGGTAAAGCCTAGGGCCAAGATGGCCAGCGAGTACTTCAGTGTTAGCAAAACATTCTTCATTGTTCACTCCAAAAATTATTGTATTCACCAGCATTTTCCAGTGATACGTATTCAAGAGCACGTAGTGTGCCAATACGCGCCAAACGAACAAAAAGGTTTTTTATATGCCAAATTTTTCTTATATATTAGTGACTTGGGTCACAATTAAACGTAACAAATACTACTTTAGCATTATTGCTATAGGGGGTTTCTGTAAATTTATCTGACACAGCCATCATCAATGAAGACCTTAGCGCATACACTAAAAGACTGTTTCTCCGGCCATCTCGCATTGGCAAAAGGAGGAGCAATGGCGCGCAGCGCATTAGTACTGGTACAGGGATAACAAAACAAAAACCGCAAAATCCAAACTTTTCTGTTTTGTCGCTTTCCGCTGTGACTAACATTAACCACCCAATGTTAAATGTCGGCTGCACAGGAGCAATCGATACTCCCGTAAATGACAAAAACACATATTCTGAGCTCACACACATTCCCGGTACGGCACAAAGTTCCTCGAACTATTACCCTCATCAAGATTCACCAAAGAATAGCGCTACTATCCGTCCCAAACCTAGAACCAATCCCACGGGTGACTACAGTGCGTGGTTCCTGTGTTTTTAACTATCATTAGCTAATGTCTTCAAAAAAACTGTAGCCAGACTTGGAAACATTGAAAATCGGCGGGCAGGTAGCGTAATTTTACTCATTTTGAAAATAGGGTGGCTAAATGAAATATACAAACGTGGTTTATGTCCTTCTGGCATGGCTTATATCGGCTCAACCGCTAGCGCAGGCGCGAAATATTAGTTACGACGATAATTTCGGGCCTTTATACAAGAACCTGCCATTTAACATGCCTCTGGTCGCGCTGCCCAAAATTCCCCGCTATGAGGTTTCCATTGAAAAATTTGGCGGCGTGGGTGATGGCGTTTCAGTCAATACAGGCGCTTTCGCCAAAGCCATTAACCACCTTTCCGAGAAAGGTGGTGGTCGCTTAATAGTACCGAGGGGTATTTGGTTAAGCGGCCCTATCGTGCTTAAAAGTCATATCGACTTACATGTACAAAGTGGTGCCTTGGTTAAATTCATTCCCGACAAAGACCTCTACGAACTCATCGACACCAGCTATGAAGGCCTAAACGCTTGGCGGCCTATAAGCCCCATTTATGCCAACAATTTGACCGATATTGCCATTACCGGCCAAGGCACTATTGATGGATCTGGCGGCGACTGGCGGCTAGTGAAGAAATCGAAAATGACCGATGGCCAATGGAAAAAACTGGTGGCCAGTGGCGGTATTGTATCCGACGATGGCAAAGTCTGGTTTCCCTCTCAGGAGTCGCTGCAGGGTGCGAAAGCGATGAAGACTGACAACATCTTCAAATACAACAAAAAGCAGGCACAAGCCATAAAACATTGGCTACGCCCTGTAATGGTGGCGTTGGTGAATACCGATAGAATTTTACTGGATGGCCCAACCTTCCAAAACTCGCCCGCCTGGAACCTGCATCTACTTATGAGCAAAAATATTGTAGTGAGGAATGTGCAGGTACGAAATCCCTGGTTTGCTCAAAACGGGGATGGCATAGACCTAGAATCAGTGAAGAACGTGTTGGTCTACAAAAACCGGTTTGATGTGGGTGACGACGCTATTTGCCTTAAATCTGGAAAAAATGAAGACGGTCGCCGCCGCGGTATACCGAGCGAAAACCTGATTATTCAAGATAACGTGGTATACCACGGCCATGGCGGGTTTGTACTCGGTAGCGAAATGTCGGGCGGAGTAAAAAATGTATCTTTCTCCAAGGCAACCTTTATTGGTACCGATATCGGTATTCGCTTTAAAAGCACGCGCGGGCGTGGTGGCGTAGTAGAAAACATTTGGATATCCGATATTGATATGATCGACATCGCCAAGGGCGCTATAAATTTCAACCTGTACTACTCCAACAAAGTATTATGGGAGCCGGGCAAGAAAAACAAAGACGACGTACCACCGGTAGACGAGAAAACCCCGCAATTTAAAGATATATCTATAAAAAATGTTCGCGCACTTAATGTGGGAATAGCCGCTTTTCTACAGGGCTTGCCCGAAATGAAACTGCGTAATGTCACCCTTGAAAACGCCTATTTTGAATCGAACAAAGGTATACAAATAACAGATGCCGATAACATTAGTATCAACAACGTTACCGTACTATCGCAGCAACAAAACGCTATAGACCTGCGCAATGCAAGCAACGTTAATTTTGGGGATATCGATATTGGTAAGGAACATCATGTTTCTATACAGGGCGAGGAGAGCAACGACATCGTTTTTGACAAAAAGGGATTGAAAATAAAAATGGGAGAGTACGTTAACAAAAAGGCCGTTCGCTATAGCCAGTAGCGTCAAGTTGTGGATTTTTGTTTTTGTGTCAAGTTATTGGATGTCCTTATATTGTTATTGTTATTGTTATTGTTTACAGTCTGATAGAAACAGCCAAGGCTAACGACCTGAATACGTACGACTATTTGCAACACATATTTAAAGAACTGCCCAATGTGCAAAATGTTGAGCAGATTGAGGCATTGCTGCCTTGGAATGTGCAGCTTGGCTAGGGTGTGGTTGGTTTGGCGCTTAACCTTAATACCCTTAATGTATTCTTTACGTTAATTTCGCAAAAGAGATATAAAACCTTTCCACGCGCCTCCGCAATAAATTTGGCTACTGCTCTTAAGTCTGGTTATTGAGGGAAATGTTTAGCGTTTTTACGAAAAAATTTGATTTATATGATAAAAAAATAATTTCCGCTCAAATATCACTCACATCGGCTAAACTAAATACAAATATCGACTTCTTCAAAAACTAAGTAGTAGCAAAAAGGAATCCCGTTAACCGCCAGGAATGGCCATTTAGCCTTACCGTGCCTAAGGTAGCGCAGGATTAACCCAGTTAAAATAAGGCTGGCACCCGGACTTTATACGAACGCTCGAACCTATCTCGCTAATGGAAAAACTGGGGAATAAAAGAAGGGAAGCTACTCTCCAACGAGTGTAGCTATAAGCTCGATCAGGTGCTGCTTCGTCTGATCA
Organism: Teredinibacter franksiae; assembly: GCF_014218805.1. Classification (NCBI taxonomy): domain Bacteria; kingdom Pseudomonadati; phylum Pseudomonadota; class Gammaproteobacteria; order Cellvibrionales; family Cellvibrionaceae; genus Teredinibacter; species Teredinibacter franksiae. Next base: position 1,864,716 of record NZ_JACJUV010000001.1, read on the forward strand.
TTCTTGGATATGACGTTTACAATGGCATCAACTACCGGCTTAAATTCAGCATGGTTTAAAATTTCTTCCCCAAACTCCCAAAGCAATATTTCTTGAACGGTAACTGTAGGAGCGCTTTCAGTAAGGTCTTCGCCCTCGGCTCGAAGACGCTTTAACCGCTTTGCAATGTTGTCCTTTAAAACAGCCGGGTCGCGTTTTGCTCTCGATACCGGCTGAGTCGCTTTTGGCTTAACTGAATTCGCGGCAGGTGAAACCGTGGAAGCCTCACTGAGTGCTAATGAGCGCAATAAGCTGGTGATCTGTTCACTGCCAATTTTAATCACGAATCAATTTTTATTTGACTCGTTTTATATTCGCCTAGGAATACAGACCCCGACGTATCCTCTCCAGCCTTGGGTGCAGATATCGCTGCCGCTGAAGGCTGTACAGCCCCTGAGCCAATACCATCGCTGGGGCCCTGCTCCAACATCAGAATCACCTGCCTCATCGAGTCATTCAATGCGGGATTGTCTGTAGGTAATTCAAGCCCCGCTCGTATCTCGCCAACGGCCACCTTTACGTTATCTGAAAACACATTCAACATGGCGCTTGTATATAATTTTAAGTTAGGTAGTTTTACTACCTCCTTCAATTTTTCCAGCTCTTTAATAGACTCGGCCTGTTGCCCCAGCTGCATATGCAGCATAGCCAGTTGAAAACGTGCCATTTCCAAGCTCGGATCGAGCAGTAAAGCACGGGCCATTCCCGCTGCCGCACGGTCAAGCATGCCTAGCTCAGCGTGCTCTGCGGCCATCAAATAAATGGCGGCACTGTGGTCCGAATCCTGCTCAAGAACCAAATGTAAATATTTTAAAGCCTCATGGTGCTCAGATTTTTTACTGGCATCCACAGCGAGATGAAAATATTCTTCAATGTCCAACATTATTCTCTCCAACATCAATCGGGCCTCCCTCTCGAGATAGCGCCTCTAAACGTTCATTAATCAATATTTCTGGAATAACACCTAGCTGTTCATTCTTTGCTGATTTCGCAGTATCGAACAGCTTTTTCGCTTGCTCATGCTGCCCACTTCTGTTCAACATAACCATCTCTGCATATATCGTTGCCATACCAGCCGCATTTAGCTTTCTCGCTAACTTTAAATGCTTATTGGCGAGTGCTCTCTCTCCCTGCAGGGCATAAACAGCTGCTAACCCCCCATGAGTTTCGCCAAAGCCACGATCAAGTTTGTAGGCCGTCTTAAAGGCTTCTAGCGCCCCATCTAACTCAGAGCGGGAGATATAGCACCACGCCTGAAGGTGCCAACTGCCGAGGTGATCGGCCATAGTTTTTAATGCTATAGTGATCGATTCAAGAGCCTCATCGATTTTAAAGTTATTAAATTGTAAAAGTGCAAGTCCGTACCAACCTCGCCCAATATCGGGAAAGCCTTGAGTCAACTCTTCGAATAGCGGAGCAGCCTCATCATACCGCCTCAAATCAGTTAGCGCGCCACCCTTGGCCAGTAACGCATCCATCGACCGCTTGCCGGGGACAACAAGATCCAGCACGGCACTAGCCTTGGCTATCGCCAGCTCTAATTCTCCAGAGTCATAAGTTAACAATGATAGTAAAGCTTGAGCTTCAATATCAGTAGCACAAGCCTCACATCGTTGAAGCCTAGAAATAGCTTCACTAATTTCACCTAGATGATGCTGGCAGCGTGCGTATAACACACTATATTCTCGAGCAAAGTCCTCCGAGGACTCACTATTCAAACACAGCAATGCTTCACTGTACTCACCGCTCAAATAGTGGCAAAACGCTAGGTTATAGTTAATACCATCATCACTTAGCCCGCCTTCATGCGCATCCTTAAAAAAAGCTTTTGCTGTTTCTATATCGCCGGCACGAAGTACCACGGTTCCATGGTAAGCGAGAAGCTTAGGCGTGCGCATCCCTCTCTTCGTAGCCTCCGATAACAACCCCTCAACCGCATTCCATTCCTGTATATCCACCCCCATAGAGACAACATTCTCCATAAGGCTGACATTGCCAGGGTCCCTCTCTAAGAAGCCCAGCATACGATGAAATTGATCGAGTTGCGGATTATAAGCACCCGAATTATTCATAAATTTCTCAATTTGACATTCCTACACACAAAGCATTACTGCCCATTACCCTACTGGATATTAAGGCTGGATAAAAGTTCTTCAGCACGCTCCAAATACTCTCCGGCCTCTGCCGGGTTCTCTTTTAGAATAGCCAGCGCGTCGATGGCAGATTGACGCTCATCCACTTCAACTAATGCAACGGCCTTGTAAAATAACGCTGGAGCAAAAGCTGACTCAGCTTCCAACACCTGATCCCAAATTTGCATTGCCTTAATTACATTCCCCATATCACGCTCCACCATGCCCAACTGGAACAGTTCATGAATTGCGTCAGGCTTTATTTCTAGCAGCGCAGAAAAAGACGCTTTAGCTCTAGCAAGTAGACCCATTGACGCGTAGCATCGACCAAGCAATGCATGAACTTCTATCGGGACATCTGTACGCCCTTTAGCTAGCTTTAACTTTACGAGAGCCTCAGTATAAAGCTCTCGCTGTAAATCAAATTCAGAAAGTGCCAAAAGTTCGTCTGATTCCAAATTACCTAAATCCATAATATTTCATCCTCTTACGTAACCAGTTTATGCATCATATATTTGCTCATATATTAAACGTACGGCTTTAATACCTTTGCTATGAATTTGGCTAACCCGGGAGGGTGTAACGCGAAGCATCGCAGCAATATCAGCAAATTTCATATTCTGAAAGTAATGTGCTTTTAGCACACCTCTTTCGGGGTCATCTAACGAGCTTACAATATTTTTAATACACGCTAGCGTTTCTGCTTGGAAAAAAGAATCCTGGACAGAGTTGTTTGGCAGTTCATCTTGCACAACCCCTGACTCCAGGAAGAAGCCGAAAGCCAGACCAACAACCGCATCTACTACCGACTCGAATGCAGTATCCTGTATCGCGATTGATTCTAACCGCTCCGCGCCGCGGTGATCTCGTCCATGACGAACTCTTTCATTAAAAAAACACTGCAGGCCATCTAACGTCCTACCAACCATATACGGATAAGCAAACGCCTTAAACGGTGTACCTTTACTGAGATCAAACCGCTCTATCGCCATCAGTAGGCCTAACGCACAAAATTGTGAAAAATCGGCCCATTCCAGCCCAGCACAAGCATATTTTGAGTAAAGCTTACTCGCAACCTTACGAGACCAAAGACTGTAGTATTCGAATATTATGTTGCGAGCATCAATGCTACGCTCCAGCTCAAATATTTGCCAAAGCTGAGGCTCTTTAGCTTCGCCTGAAATCTGTGACTGCAAAACAGTCATAAACCTAGGTAACTACGCTCATCAATAACGTCTCAGATACCAACGCCCACCCATCGATCACTACAAAAAGCAACACCTTGATAGGAAGCGATATCGTTATCGGCGGCACCATAATCATCCCCAGCGACATCAGGATTGCAGCCATAACTAAATCGACAAGTAAAAAAGGTAGAAAAATAATGAATCCCATTTTAAATGCCGTCTTCAGTTCGCTCAGCATAAAGGCCGGAACCAAATATTCGAATGACACTTCCGCTACGTTTTTCGGCACGCTCTCACCATTCATCCGATAGACAAACACCATATCTTTTTCATGAGTTTGTCGAACTAAAAAGGTCTTGATAGGCTGCCAACTTTGATCCAAAGCTTCTCCAGCTTCCATATGGTTATCCAAATATGGCTGTATTCCCACCTGATAGCTCTGTTTCAAAACCGGGGTCATAGTAAATAAGGTGAGAAACATGGCCAGTGTGATCAAAACCATATTCGGTGGACTTTGCTGCAAACCCAATGCATGTCTAAGAAATGACAGTACAATTATATTGCGCGTGAAAGTTGTAGTCGCAATCAAGAAAAACGGCAAAAACCCAAGTAAAGCAAACAGTACGAAATGCTCGATTTCAGATTGGAGCCGGCCATCAGAAAACATATCGTTTAAAACAGAGCTAGAGCTAGCCGCAAGTCCTTGTACCAAGAGAGTACTAATCATTCAATTTCGCTCCCCTCAATACCTCTATCACCATCATTCTGCACCACGTTATTTCTCGAAGAAAGACTCAGAACCGTGTGCTTCAAGCTGGATGATTCAGTGATCAGGTATCGTTCCCCCTCAACTTCAACTAATGACATTAACGTTGCTTTTGAAATTTGTCTGCTCTCAATAATTTTTATATCGCTCTCAACCTCTTCTCGTTTAAGCATCGTAAGAAACTTACGTGGGGACTTTTTTATTGCAATTGCTAGTATCGCCAATAAAATCGCCACCACAATCAACAGCTTCAACAGGAATCCGTCTGATATAGCGCTGTCTGTACGAAATTTAAGCGCGACCTCATCTTCGCCAAGTGGCTGAGAGGCTGTCTCCTGAATACTTTCCATAAAAAAGCTATATCTCTGTAATGAGAACACCATAAGTTTCATCAGTTGCAACGAGTTCACCTCGAGCAATAATCTTTCCATCAACCAATAAGGTCACCGGCTCGTCCATCTTTTCTGCCAACGATAAAACACTCCCTTTTTTTACTGAAAACAAATCGTCTATACTTATTTCTGCAGAGCCAACGTTTACAGTAACAGTGACATTAACATGCCCCACTAAACTCATATCTTTATTCAATAAAGCCTCACCACTAACAACGGACTGAGAATCTTCTAACATTGTTTCGCTTTCAGTATTCATATCATTACACCTTATTTCCACTTACCATCAACCTAACTGCCTTCTGCTGGCTTTCCTGACAAAGGGCCCCCACTGCCACAATGCGCTCACCAAGCCGTACCTCCAGCTCCTTATTCAGAGTTGTGGTCGACGTCAGTACGTCTCCAACGCTCAGGCCCTCAAATGACGACAATTTGTACTCGCCAAGATTAAGTGAAACCTCCAAACGGCACGTTTTCTCAAGAATCGCCTCACTTTTAGAATGCAGGTTCGAAACGGGCCTAATATCACCTCTTCCGATAAGCGCTTTAACCGCGTAGCCATTAAGCAACAATATCAATACCCAATTATTCATTTTGACGCGGCACTCAAACCACTGCTCTCCCTTCGCCGCACGAGAAACGAGCTCTACGCAATCATTTTGGTTATCCGCTACCAGCTCATCTTTAATCAATACGCCGATTTTTTCTAGAATTTGATTTTGGGCTTCTAACACAATTTTTTCGTATGTTTCATCTTTTGGCACATCAGCGAGGTCCTGAGCGAACATCAATTTTGTCCAGTCACCAGCGCTCGCAAGTAAAACCTTTTTCTGCTGCGAGCCACTGCCACAATAAAGACGAAGCTCATGATCGAAATCTTGCATACCAGAGAACCTGTCAATCGAAATATCTATATCACTTGGCTCCAAGCACCAGACATCCAACCACTGTTGAACGGCAATTTTCAGCTTTTCTCTTAGTGATATTTGTTCACGCCGAGAAAGCTTAAGTACTGGCTGTAGCACTACCGACCTCCAGTGCTGCTGTATAGCGTTTCGATCAATTGGTTTGCGACATTCATCACTCGCGAGCTGGCTGTGTACCCTTGCTGCGATACCAATAGTTGTGCAAACTGCTCCGTTAGCTCTGTATTGGAAAGCTCCAACTTTCCACCCAGCACTTTGCCATTTACTCCCTCATTTGCATTACCAATGATCATTCTTACATCTGGGCCTGCTTGATAGAACGACCCAGACTGACTTAATTTCGTAACATCATTAAAGTTAGCTAATGCAATTCGAGCCCCCTCCTCTTCTTCGCCATTCCCGTACTCAATATTGAGAACCCCATCATTATCAAAATTCAGACTTATATAACCGGAAGCAGCACCACCATCCGTAACTGTCGCTCCTAGATTGGTTGCTCCAGAAACAAACTGCGTTGCATTTTCAAAGCTGCCCGGCTCTCCCAAATTAAACTCTACCGTCTGCCCTCCGGCAAATGGGATTTCAATTGCGGCCGAACTCGAGCCTTCCAATGGCGATCCATCTGTATCAAAAGCAACCGAACCCGAGCCGATATTCGATTCATTTTCATCTAGTACGTTAACTGTCCAGCTTCCAGCGTCGTCATTGATCAATTCAATTGATATTCTATGCGACTCTCCAGCAATATCGTAAATGTAGAGGTCATCAATCCGGTGCTCCCCTTCATCACTCGATATATTTCCAGCAAGCTGCACCTCACTAGTGGCAACTGGAGGCCTCACTCGATTCCCCTCAAAACTGAATGCTTCGAGCACTCCAGCCTCAGAGAGAGCCATTACTTCATATTTTCCCGTTGCCGAATCGACCAGCATATACTCTTCATTTAACTGAAACTGGCCAGCACGAGTATAATAATTCTCTCCGTTTTCTCCCCGAAGGATAAAAAACCCGCTTCCGTCAATGGCTAATGTTGTTGGGCTTCCCGCATCTTGAAAATCGCCATTCTGCTGCTGCATTGCTGTGCCAGCAACATCTGACCCCGCGCCATACTGACTCCCCAGAACTTCCTGATAAAGTGCATTCTTTGCTTTATAGCCAGGAGTATTCATATTGGATATATTCTGACTAATAACTTCAATACCCTTTGAAAAGCTAAGCATTCCACTTAACCCATTAAATAATGACTGCAACATTGCTATCCCCCCTGCCGACGCACTAGTGAAATTTGCGAAAGTCGAATATTTGGAATTGAATTGCCATCGGAATCTTGAAGAGTAAGCAACGGTCCCTCCTGCGTAAACCTAACGGCGGTCACGGTACCAGACAAAGATCGTCCGTCCTCTACAACTTCGATACGTTTTCCTAACATACTGACGGACTGAGAAGACGAGTTCATCGTTAATATCCCAGTTACACGCTCCGTCGTTTGCCTCTGCTGCTCTAAACCGGAGAACTGTGCCATCTGCGCAAGAAACTCCTCGTTTTTCGTAGGCTCCAACGGGTCCTGATATGTTAACTGTGTAATAAACAGCTTCAAAAACCCTTCTAGATCTATTGAATTTGAGGCTGCTCCTGAGTTGGTACTTACTGCAGTGCCTATTGCATCAATTGCCATGACATAGTTCCCTAATTAACTGTATACACGCCCATTTATAATTTTTACAGCTACCGCTGAGCCTTGCGCTTGAAGCCGGCTACCTAGTTCACTAACTATGCCCCGTAGTTCAACCTCGCCTATTGTGTAATCGCGAAATAGTAAAACGTATCCATTTTCGCTTTCCAACAGCGTAACTTTTTGTTTTACAACCTCGCGCAGTGAAAGCGCAACACTCGGTGCACCAGAGGAATGTACTCCACCCATTTTTTCAGAAGCAATAATCCCAGAGTTACCCTGACTACGAATGTAAATTCCGTACTGGCTATCTATAGTCGCTGATTGAGGCATAGATTTTTCGCCTCCAATTAAATGCGCCTTTTCGCCTGCACTTATATCAGCTTCACCTATTACAGGCTTTACCAGCCCATATACCGTTACTCCGTCAAATATATGAGATAATCGACCTAGTGCAACGCCACTAAATTCGTAAACCTTTGATCTGGCGTTTGGTTTGGAAATTGACGCGGCAGTAACAGCCTCATCACCCACGTGAATTGATACGGACACGCTGCCATCAATATCACCAATAACTGAGCTTTCCGGTATTTGCATTCCCTCAAATTCCGCGTAATCAAGTTCTTCCGAATGTGTATCTTTGGACAAATAAAAGCTGGCCCGGTGATCATGCGGAAGAGTACTTTCCCCACTAGCACTAGAAGATGAAATATCACCCAAAAAATCGCTTTTTACCTGTTCTTTGGCCCGCGAGAAAGCAGGCCCGACGTCTGTTGGCCGATTTGAAATCGGTTTCTGTCCACCCCAATCTACATTCATAATTAGCACACCACCCAACATCGCCCACTAGAAAATATCAAAATTATAAAAATATTTTTTGTTCCAATCGCCTAATTTCTACCGCGCAGTCATCCATTTTTCTTTTATAGGATCGCCCCAATAGTTCCTTGGTTCTTAAACTATTGCGCTGCTGCCCAATAACATCACTACACTCATTTAGCTGCCGCGCCAAAATTTGCTTTTTTTCTTGGCAGTCCAAGATCAACCATAGTTTCGCATCCCTAATAGCCGAATATCCAGCATCTGAAGCCAAACCTGAAGCTTGCACTAGAGCATTAACTTCCTCATCGACACCAGAACTCTCAAGCTTGTGTTGCACCTCAGCTTTTTGCGCCCGAAGTAATTCGGTAGCTATTCTAAACGTCTCTATCTTCTGCTTTTTCTTTAGTAAAGAAAGTATATTTAACCGCTTATTAACATGCTTCATTGAATAAGCTTTTCAACTACTTGGCTTGCATCTCGCCAGACATCGTCAGGCTCGATAAATTGGCGTCTTTTTTGTTGTAAAAATTCGTCAACATCGCCCTTAAACTCTACAATTTTGTCGAGCACAGTATTACTACCAGCCTCATAGGCCCCCAGCTCGATCATATCTTTAGATTCATGAAACGCCGACAAATGGGCCCGCAGAGCAGAAACAGTGCTCTGCTGATCAGGGTTTAATAAAGCCGGTGCTAATCGGCTTAAACTTGATAAGATATCAACCGCTGGGTAATGACCTTTTTCTGCCAACGATCTGGAAAGTACAACATGTCCATCTAGAAGCGATCTCATGTGGTCAGTAATAGGTTCTTGCATATCATCCCCCTCGACAAGCACCGTGTAAATCGCGCTTATTGAGCCTACCCCTCTAAGATTGCCTACGCGCTCAACCAGAGGAGGTAATATGGCAAAAACTGAAGCAGGATATCCTCTTGCGCCTAACGACTCTCCCGCAGCCAATCCAACCTCCCGTTGAGCCATCGCAAGTCGTGTAATGGAGTCCATTATCAACAAAACATCTTTACCCAGATCACGAAAGTACTCAGCAATAGTGGTCGCCGTAAACGCGGCCTGCCTGCGCATTATTGCGGGCTCGTCAGCTGTAGCAGCAACAACGACACATCGTGTAAATCCGTTAGACGCTTGAATATCCCTTACAAATTCACCTACCTCTCTGCCTCGCTCACCAATTAGGCAAACCACAATTACATCAGCCTCACTATTAGTTGCTAGCATCCCAAGTAATGTACTTTTACCTACGCCACTTCCTGCAAATATACCGATACGCATACCTTTTCCCATGGTGCAAAAAAGGTCAATGGACTTAACACCAGAAGCCAAGGTTTCTGTAATTGCTTCTCGATCCAATGGGTTAATTTTGTTTGCAGCAGTGCGAAGACGTTTGGCGATCCTTTTGCCTTCTCCGTCTAAAAAATCACCCAACCCATTAACAACTCTACCCAGCAATTCATTACCTGCCCCTACGTCGATCGGCTTCCCCACCGGGCGCACACGGCTGTCCAAACATAAACCTTCCGGCGCCTGAAGAGGCATAAGTAATATACTGTCAGCCTTCAAGCCCACCACTTCAGCGAGCACGGTGCGCGTAGTGAGGGGCTGAATAACCGACACCAGCTCACCCATTCGAACAGAACACCCCTTTGCCTCGAGTAACATACCGCTTATTGCTGTTAGTTTTCCCGTTACTTGGGATAGCTCTAGCTTACCCAGAGCCTCAAGGTAGGGTGCTTCAAACACGATTAGGATGCCTCGCTTCAAATACATCCAATAAACAATTCTTAAGCTTGTCTAGATCAGCGGAAATTGAGCAACAGGCTTCTGAGCTTCCATACAAAAAACGCATGTCAACTGAGCTCATATTTTTGTCATACTGTATTGAAATATTTTCCAAATTTTGGATAGCCTTGTCCCAGAAAGTGGCGTGTTCACCAGAAACAATTAATATTAAAGGAGACTCAGTTTTGAACGCTTCAACCTTTTTCCTTATATAAGCTGACACCAATTCTTCATTCGAATATGATTCGTGCATCAATGCATATACGCACTTCAAACTAAGATTAACCACACTCTGTTCTAGCTCACGATCCTGTCGTACAACGCCATCGGCAATTACTGCCAGCCGCACCTTAAGTTGCTCAAGTTGCTCATCCGCTTCTTGCAGCTTTTTCGCCAACAAGCTCTCTTTTTCTTTTGTCGATTGGACAAAGCTATCCAGCTTTTCCTGAACTTCAGCTTGGACGATTTCCTCGGCACTGTCTAAACCGTCTTTCAGGCCTTTATTTTTCGCTTCAGCTCTTAAATCAGCAAGTTCCTCTTGAAATATTTCTTCCAATTGCTGAATCGAAAATTTAGGAGAAATGCTCTCTTCCGGCTCGTCAGGAGGCACTTGATCCGGGAAATTCAACCGTTGAAAACATCCAGAACTTTTGCTCCCCTTCAAAATTTCATTCATAAGCGATTGCCGAAGTAGCCTTGATTAAATAGTTACTTACGCCTACCGCATACTTCCTATTAGTGCCGCCACAAACTTCACCCGCAAATTCATTTTTTTCTGAAGCTAGCAGAAGACTCCAATAACGGGGCAACTTAACCATTGTTCGAGGTTTTTCTGACACCTCTTTTTTTGGTTGCATACTATTCAAGACGGATCCAACTAATTCTGGGTATCTATCCCAACCACGTAATTGAACCTCTTGCAACAGTGATTTCAATCGTTGAACTTGACTTTCACTCAACTGACTAATTAACCAATTCTGATCTTGCTTAGAAAGACACGCCATTTTTAGGGCAAGGCGCTTAACGCTATCGTTCGACTTCAAGAGTATTCCCCTCGGGTACAGCAAGCCATTCGTTTATTTCGGCCAAAATAGCATCCCGCTCCTTAACCTTCAGCGAACGTGGCTTTCTTCCCGACCGAAAGTAAATCCAGAATAAACACACCAATACAACTACGCCACTTATTGCCCACACTAACGGAAGCACCAGCGGATGTATCTCTTCTCTAGCCAAAGTGCCGGCAACTACTTGCACGGGAATCGGGGCCTCCTTTAGTGCTTCTGGCGCAGCCTGAACGTATTCAGGTTGCGCAATTACGGTAACGCGGTCACCACGAGTCCTGTCGATACCAATACCTGCCTCAATGGCTGAGGACAATTTCTGCAATATCGACTCGTCCACACTATCTCCAATAACAACGCCCACACCTATTCTCTTAATCGTTCCGTACGCATATTCGGTTTCGGATCTTTCCGTTGAATATATATACTCAACCTCTTTTGACTCTGAATTGCGAGTATCTTTAGCAGAACCTTTATCTGGACCTTCATCACGAACTTGCGATTTGGTTTTTACTATATATCCACTACCTCCAGTAACTGCAGGCACAATGGATTCTCGTATAGATTTTGTCTTGTCCTTATTAAGATCGATATTCACAGCAACACTAATAGATTCTGAAGGAACAACCATCGTTATAAGAGCCTTAACTTTTCTAGCGTAGACATCTTCAAGTTCAGATATCTCGTCATATCCCTTACTAGAATCATTTGAAAAAAGCGTTCCATTTTGCCCCAGCACCACGACATCTTCACTTAATAGATCTTCTACAGCGGCGGAAACCAATGTTTTTATCCCTCTTATTTGCGCGTTAGACAAATTTATCCCTTCTCTCTGGTCTACTACCACTGAGGCCTTCGCTCGAACATCTTCCGTATTGAACAAACTCTTTTTCGGTAAAGATAAATGTACCCTAGCCGATCTAATATCAGCAAATGAACGAATAGTATTACCAATCTCTCCCTCAAGGCCTCTTTGATAATTAATTTTTTGTACGAACTCCGACATACCGTAATCAGCATCATCAAAAATCGAAAAGCCGCTCGCAGATTCAGCTTGAACGCCCATTTCTTCTAACTTTTTTCGTATCTCTCCAACATATCGCTCTTCGACAAAAACTTGGCCAGTTTTTTCATCTGTCTTAAAATCAAAACCCCACGCCATTAGATGCCCCGCAATCTCACTATGCAGATCTTTTGATACGCTTCCGGACATCAATGGCTTCCAGTGTGTAACCATAAATAGCCAAGAGATAGCCGAAACAAAAAACACAAAAACGACAATGACGGCAACTATAATCACAAACTTTCTGTTGTACAATTGATTGATTTCCACGTTAATTTCTCAACCTCTATATCTGCATATTGAGAATTTCTTTATATGACTCTGCGATCTTATTTCTAAGTTCCACGGCCACCTTCATAGACATTTTGGCATTTTCAATCGAAATCATTAATTCATGTACCGAAATACTATTACTATCTAAGACATACGAAACCATATTGTCTTCAGCCCCAATCATCGTTTGATTAAGGCTTCCTATCGCATCCATAAAAGCGTTTGGCTTCGAGCTTACTTCCATATGGCCAAAACTTATACGTGGCATAGTATCGGCATTATTAAGGCCAATACTCTGTACTCCTAACTCATTCATCTTTCGTCACCAATCTGTATCGCTGCTGCATTAATTTCTTTATTGATATTATAGGCCCTGACATTTGCTTCATATGCGCGTACAGCACCCGCCATACGCACCATTTCAGTCACATGGTCCACATCAAGAAAAAAAACATTACCTTCACCATTTGCCATCGGATGCACTGGATCGTGAACAGCTTTCACGACGGAAGAATTTAAGTCATTATCCCCTCCACCAACTACACCGTTTGCATTTATAAGTAAATTTTCAATGGCTTGCAAAGCTGTTGTTTCGCTCGCAAATGCTACGTTCGCAAGCGCTAAGCGTTGCGCTGCAAGCTCAACTCGGCCACGCTCATAATCCATCCCAAAACGGGAAATTGCAGTTATAGAACCAGGCTCCATGCTATCGACCTCCCACTACAGCCAGACTCATTAGGGCCATCTTTGCTGAGATAATTTTCGAGATCACTTTTACCCTTCCAGCGGCCTCGTTCATAGTAGCCACTTCTTGGTCTAGATTTATTTGGCCACCCAGCTGTTTGACATAATCTAAACCACTTAACGCATTCGTCAGAGCATCACCATTATTACCAGACACAGCATACGAAGAAGCTAAATCTGATATTGCTCGCTTAAAGTCAAACCCCATCTTTATATAAGACGGCTGGTTCGCACCTGCGATATTGGACGAAGATATTCTCGCCTGTTCGCTGTTTATCGCCACAGCTTTTGTCGCCACGCCAATTACCGAAAGGTCTGCGCTCATTTTCTATACTCCTTACTGCGTAATGAGTTCTGCATGTAATGCACCAGCAGCTTGCAACGATTGCAAGATGGAAATTACATCACGTACTGACAAATTTATCGCTTGAAGTGATTGAACCAAGTCATTGACACTAGTCCCTGCAGGTAATGAAACAGGCTCAATTCTCTGTTCATTAACGGAAATGTCAGTATCTGGTACCACCTGTGTTCTAATACTATCCGTAGGCCTAAAATTGTTAAATGGCTGTGATACTTGGAATTCTGTATCTATATCAATCTTCAAACTACCATAGGCAATACTTACCTTCCCTATAGTGACATCTCCTCCCGCCACTATGATGCCTGTACGCTCATTAACAACCACCCTAGCCTGCAGGTCTGGCGTAACCTCTACGCTTTCTAGTAACGCAACATCAGACATGAAATTCGCCGCACCACCCATCTTTAGCTGTATTTTCCCGGGGTGCACCACTTTCACTGCGTATGCAGGAAATGTACTTTGCAGCCTATCTCTTACACGTTTCGCCGTTGTAAAATCGGGCTCATTTAAAATCACATTTATTTCGCCCCCAGCAACATCCCCGCTGTACAGTGAGCGCTCTATGTTACCGCCACTACTAACCTGCCCTACAGTGGTATGATTTTTTTTCCTCGAATTACTAAACGACTCGACCTCATATCCACCTACTATTACTGGACCCTGCGCCAATGCATACAGTTTTTTGTCCGCACCATATAGTGGCGTTAACAGCAATGTTCCGCCGCTCAAACTCCTAGCATCACCAATAGAGGCAACGTTCACATCAAATTTATCTCCAACCTCACCAAAAGCAGTTAAACGTGCAGTAATCATTACTGAAGCTACGTTACGTGAATTTAGATCCTCACTATCAATTTGGAGGCCAAAACCTTCCAACGCATTGGATAGCGATTGAAGCGTTGCTTCATTGCGCTGCGAATCACCTGTACCAGAAAGACCAATCACCAGCCCATAGCCGACTACGGCGTAATCCCGAACCATATCGATCCGCGCTAAATCCTTTATCCGAACACCGCTGGAAGAAGCAGCGACCTCCAGACTAAAAAATACAACATAGACAATCAGGAAAAAACGCATCAAATTAGCCTCAGCCATTTTAGTACACTGTAAACAACGCCAGGCTCACCAGTATCGCTAACACTTCCATCACCCCGAATCACAACTTCAGCGCCTGCAATTCGACTGGAAACAATCGTATTTTCTTTCGAAATGTCTTGCTTACGTACGATACCGGTAATTGTAATGAGCTGGCTTTCCCCGTTTATAACTAACATTTGCTCACCCTTAATAGCCAACATATCGCTCGATAACACATCGGTTATTAGAACGCTAAGCTTGGTCGCCGCGACACCTTTCCTTGTTGTCTTTCCTGAACCTTCATCTTTACCTGAAACATTCAAGCCAACCGATTTTTCATTATCAAGAGACTCTCCGGTAAGCTCAATCGAGGATCCATGCTTTAAACCCAAACCAACACTAGACTCTGCGGTTGTAGACTCATAGACAAGAACAACAATAGGCTGACCAATAGTAAAAGACCGCTGATCGGCAGTTATCGATTGATAGCTGTCTGGATCGATCATGCTATCCCCGGACACCCTGACACACATGAAAAACAATGTACAAAAGACATTAAAACGCCATTTCAACCTTATTTTCTCCTATTACATATGCTTTTATAGGCGATTCTGCACCATCAACCAACACAGAAACCAAATCACCCTTTTCCCAGCCCATGCTCAACGCAACACCTGGCGAAGACAATTTAATTCGACCTGATTTCACCGTTATGATAACCATCATATTTCTCTCGACTAGAGGTGGCGCGGCCACATCCTGTGTACTAACAACTCTCCCGTGCCGAATGGTTCTGGTTGTGACCAGCCCAACAGGTGACCCCTCCAACAACTGATAACCACCGGCGACTCTCGCGACATTCGTAACCGTGAACTGTATATCCTCAGCCCTTATCACCTGCCCCCTTTTTAGATTGCGCACGGTAACCCATGCCTCGTCCAAAACTTCAACCGTATACCAACTCGTACGTAGCGCTTTACCAGTAACATCTAGTGATACAGCTCTAACTCGTCCAGAATTGATAGAGCCTATCTCATGCAAGGCTATTTTATTCTCGATATCAGTAGTCTTTGCGATATGGGTGGCCTGCTTTAGCAACTTTAATTTTACCTCTCCCCCATTAACTGTAAACCTATCACACAACGCTATCTCTAAATAATTCTGCGCTATTTCCACTACAGCAGTTTCGGCACTCAACGATGTTAACCAATTTGGTCGAACGTCACGATCTAACGATCTACACTGGATCGCAACGCTACTAGCAAGTATCACCCCAAGGAAAAGCGTTGCCATTAATTTATTATCTAACGCCGGATGTTATTGGTAGTTTCCAAAATACTATCGACCACTTGAATCAAACGGGCATTCAACTGGTAAGCCCTTTGAGCTAACACAAGATTCGTCATTTCCTCAACCATATCCACGTTCGACGTTTCCAGATATCCCTGCTTTAAATTCCCGGCCCCAGACTCTCCGGCATTTCGCATAATTGGATCAAGTCGGTCATTAGCAACCATATATAGGCCGTTGCCAACGGACTTAAGATCGGACTCGTTTTCAAATTGCGCCAACTGAAACATTCCAAGCTCGGTAACATCGCCCGACGAAAGAGTTGCGTAAACCGTACCGTCTGCGTCAATTTGAACCTCTAGCGCGTCTGGCGGGATATAAATATTACTGGTTAAACCTCCTTGACCGACGACCCCAAGACGACCATCGGTATCAACTCCCAAACCACCAACTCTTGTATAGGCGTAGTCGCCATTTGAAAGCTCTACTTCAAGCAGCCCCTTACCCTGGACAGCAACGTCGTACATTGCACCTGTTTGACGGAAAGAACCACTTGTAAAAATATCTTTCACACTTCCTATTTTTGTCCCCTGACCTGACGACACAGGATTCTGTGACGATATCGCATTGTCGCCAGTGGTAACAACATCGGTGAAAAATACATTTTCCTTTTTGTAAGCAGTTGTTTGGCTATTCGACAAATTATGAGAAATGGTATTAATCCACTCCTGTGTAGCAGTTAAACCCGATTTCGCAATATTGATAGCATCTATCATTCTTTAATCCACCTGTTGAGTTACTTGCGCTACTTACCAATCTCACTAACGCCCGTTTTTAGTAAATCATCGTAATATGAAATTGACCGCTGCATGGTTTCAATATGCCGGCTAATCTCAATTAACTTAACCATTTCTTCAGCAGTATCAGTATTCGATGTTTCAAGTGCCCCTTGAATAACGTTTAGCTCTGTTACTTCTACAGGATCACCCTCTATCCGGTAAAGAGCATTTCCTGCAGCGTGAAGTTCAGCACCACTTCCGGGCTTAAACACCCCTAGAGAAGCGACAGCCTTACCGTTTACTTCGATCTCTCCGGTACGCTGCACCAGCAACCCTTCATGCCCCACAGAAATTCGTGCCAGTCCTCGGTCTAGCACGAAATGATCCTGCTCGTTTACAAGGTATCCGCTTTCGTCAACTTTAAAATTTCCATTGCGGGTAAATCGAATCCCCTCACCTGTTTCCAAGGTGAACCACCCCTCGCCTCCCAATGCCAAATCTCCGTCCACTCGCGTGATACTGATAGAGCCAATTTCAGATTTATACCGCACTTTTGATTGAATAGAGTCAAACGAGGACGCACTGTTACCATCCCCTAAGTACGCAAGAAAGGGGGTTGCAGCTCGGTAGCCACCAGTATTTACATTTGCATTATTCTGTGCCACAACATTCACAGCTTGCACATCGGCGCTAATTATACGGCCCAAACTTTCTATAAATTGCCCCATATTAAGCCGCCCTCACATTTATACTTATTACACCACTCGAGCTAACATTCGAATGGCTTGAGACCTCATTAACGGACAACACTTTCACGTGCGGGACAGCCCTACATAGCAAGCCTCGTAGCGCTCGACGGACCCCCCCGGCCACCAATAAAACCGGCGTTTTATTGTCTTTAAGCATAACTTCGCTCGCTCTGGCTATTTTGGTAAACAATTGATCCATTTCTGAAGGGTGTAATTTAATTGCATTTTCCGCCCCCACAGAGCCAAGCATTCGAGCCTCCAATTCTGCAGATAGAGTTAAAACATTCAACTGCCCTTCCCCGTCAGCCAAGCTAGAACATATCGTCAAACCTAGCCTTTCTCTCACCATTTCTACCAGCTGGTCCGCGCCTTTAATCGTTCTCCCCGCATCAACAAGCACCTCCAGTACAATATCAATATTCTTGATAGAAACGCCCTCATCAACGAGCCCCTTTAAAACCATTTGAATGTCGGAATATGTCAAAATTGAGGGTATAAGCTCATCTATCAGAGAACCTAACTGATCTCGCCGAAGCTCAACCAATCGCTCAGCTTCGGAACGCGAGATAAAATTCGCAGCGTTCTTTTTCGAAATTTCCTGCATATGCGTGAGAAGTACAGTATCTGGCTCAACCAGGGTATAACCTGCAGCATGAGCTTGGCCGCGATGATCGCTCTCAATCCATATTGCATCCAATCCATAGGTCGGCTCCTTCGTGCGAATACCTTCTAATCGCACCTTCACACCACCCGGATTAATCGCCAATAATTTGCTAGGCTCAATCAAGCCTTCACCGACCACTACTCCAGATATCTTTATGCGATATTCATTTCCCTTAAAGTCTTTTTCTGATTTATAGGCAATGCTTGGCAAGAGCACCCCTAACTGATCAGCCAACTGTTTTCTAAGATAACCAACTCTTGTTTTAAAATCGCTCGCGACTGAAAAATATGCGACAGATAAATCGGTACCAACTATCAATTCAAAAGGTCGAATTTTTAGTATTTCCTCCAAACTGGCATCATCCTTCTCTGCAACATCCGCATCCTTTTGGGGTTCGCCTTCAGCGCCATCCGCCCTCTGCTTTGCTGAAAATCGGTACGCCACCCACGCAAGTAAGCACATTCCAAACAACACTATCGCAACGGGAAGAAGCGGGATTCCGGGGAGAAACATAATTACTAGCAATGCCACTGCCACTATAACCAGTGTTTTGGGGTGTGACAAAAACTGGTTTGCAATTTCCTTAGCTAGACGCCCGTCTGCTGCGGCTCGTGTAATAATTATCCCCGTCGCGACCGCAATAATAAGGGATGGTATTTGCGTTACTATACCATCCCCAACCGTCAACAACGTGTAGCGATGCAACGCATCCCCCCAGCTCATGTTGTGCTGAGCCAAGCCTATCGATAGACCACCAACTATATCGATAATTACAATTATAATTCCGGCAACCGCATCGCCTTTAACAAACTTTGAAGCTCCATCCATAGCTCCATAGAAACTCGCCTCACGCTCCAGCTCAGATCTGCGTAGCTTGGCTTCGTCCTGGTCGATAATACCCATATTCAAATCGGCATCAACACTCATTTGCTTGCCAGGCAAAGAATCAAGAGTGAATCGGGCAGCTACTTCGGCCACTCGCTGTGCACCATTTGTTACAACAACATATTGCACAACAATTAATATTAGAAATACAACCAGGCCAATAACGTAATTACCACCAACTACATGCTCTCCAACAGCGCCGATAACTTTTCCAGCGTCGGCATCCGCAAGAATTAGTCGAGTCGCAGCAATATTAAGTGATAAGCGAAACAATGTAGCTATTAGCAGCAACGAAGGAAATGTCGAAAAAGCTATTGGCTTATCTGTATAGAATGTCACCAACAGAATTAGCAGCGCAGTTGAAAAGTTTGTTACCAGTAAAAAATCCAACAGGCCCGCGGGTATAGGAACAAATAAAATGAGTAATATTGCGACTACACACAGCACAAGTAACATATCACTCGCGCCCGGCTTATCACTTATTTGCCCAATACTACTCATGACACCAACACCTTATTATTCGGCAAAGAAACTATCCAACGATACACTGCGACCACGTCTTTTCTATGAACCTCATTAATTGGAGCACCAATACTGACATCCTTCACCAGTGATCTCGCCAACCTGGGTCGCCGCAACACAGGCACATTTTCCTTTCTAGCCCTCGCTATAATCACCCGCGCCAGCAAACCGCCACCTTTTGACAGCACTACAGGCAGAATCATTTTTTCCGGACGAAACTGCAACGCCACCGCAAAATGTGTGGGGTTTACTATTACCACGTCTGCATCATTGACGCTGCGCGTACTAGCTAGCTTCGCCAGCAGCTCTGACTGATTTTTCTTTCTGCGCGACTTCACCTCTGGGTCGCCATCACGCCGCTTATATTCATCTTTAACATCTCTTGTGCTCATTTTCATTTGACGAGAATAGTCTTTTCTCGTGTGCCATAAATCAAATACTGCGAAGACAAAAATTATCGAAAAAAGAAAACCGGCGAAAAACTGAGCGCTACGATACCAAGAAGCAAGCACAGCGAACATTGTACTTTTATCAATGTACAACTCACTCATTACCTCCTTACTAAGCACGAAGCAAATCCCAAGAATAAAAAAAGAAAACTTAAATATTGTTTTAAAAAATTCCACCAACGTTTTTCTGGAGAATATTCGTTTAAATCCACTCACAGGGTTTAACTTTGACAACTGAGGTTTGATTGGCTCAAATGACAATACGGGAGGAGCGTGCAGATAGTAAGCCACCACTCCTGCAAGAAGAGCGCTAATGGACACGGTTAAGTAAAGAGAAATATATGGGGAGCTTAGATAGCCCATCAACTCATGGGTACTATGGAAATCCGTCGCCGTGCTACCAGCATGTAACAGCCAGTAAGCAATCGCATCGCATACACTTTCAGCTGTTGCTGGCACAATTGCAAACAGCGTAACTAAAGCCACGCCCAAGCTAGCCGCACCAGTAAACTCGACGCTTTTTGATACCTGCCCTTTTCTTCGAGCCTCTTCCAGCTTAAAGGGCGTTGCCTCTTCTGACTTATTCTGTTCGTCCGCCATGCAAATTATTTAAACATCAAACCTAACTGCTCAATAGTTTGAACAAGGTACTGATGCACCTCCTCGAATCCGTTCCGTGAAAACCATGCCAGCAACAGAAGACCAATTCCAACTTTGGCCGGCAATCCCAAAAAATAGACTTGCACTTGCGGCATAGACCGAGAGATCAACGCCAGCGTGAAATCGATAAGCCACATGGACATTAAAATAGGGCCGATCAATATAAAGGCTGCCGCGTATTGATTTCCAATCACCAACAGCCAACTATCGTGCCATTCATATGCCCCTCCAGGCGGAACAACTACAAACAGCTTACCTAACGCAAATATCAGTTCGTAATGCACACCGGCCCAAACAAAAACCATCATTACAAAAAGGGAAAGAGTTTCACCAACAAGCGCCGACATCTGATTTTGCGCAGGGTCAAACACAGCTCCAACAGCCGTGCCCATTTGCGTATCTAACACCGCCCCCAAGCTATGCACCGCCGCAAAAGCACTATGAAAGGCAAATGCTATGGACGCTCCCAGAACAAACTCTCCGGCAAGAACAAGCAGCGAAAGCTCCACACCCAAGTGCAGCTGCCCATTTGAGAACAAAAGAGATAGCATTACGCACAGAGACAACCTCGCCAATAGAGGCACTCTTTTAAACGGCCCTACCGGTAAAACTACAAAAATAGGCAGCAGCCGAAAAAAAATAGCTACAACTAAAGAAGCCGCACTCACATTAAAGCCGCTATATGAAACGCCTTTTCAGCAAACTTAACCGCTATTGTTAACATCCAGCCCCCCAAAAGAAAAATAACCACCACGGCCAGTACAATTTTTGGCACAAAGGTTAGAGTCATCTCCTGAATCTGGGTAACTACCTGAACAACGCTTATTAATAAGCCCACCACAAGGCTTGTTATAAGTAAAGGCGAAGCTATATAAGCTGCATTGAGCAGCATTTCATCTATTAAATATATTGCCGTCGACTGATCCAATGCAACGGTTCCCTACTTCTGTATTAAACCCAAAACCATCATAGTAACTACAATTTATTAGCGCTAAATAATGATCAACGTTTTTTTATATATGGCGATTGTGCCATTGATTTTGGCATTAAAAAACACATTTTTTAATTTTTTACCCGCAAACCAAACAGCTGGTATTTTCGTATGGCATAAGCTGAACAATTAGCCACCACACCCAACTATTGGTACTAGATCGCAAGCGTCCAAAACCACAAATTCGTAGTAAGTACCTTTAATTCCAATACTACAGGGAGCCAGTAGAAGTAATGCTAAGCCTGCCTACATCAAAAAGCATTCAATCACTTCAGATAGAATTGATCATGAAAAGGTTTGAGCGTATAAGCTCCCCCGAAATAAGATACAGGTGAAGACACAGCGCCACACTCCGAGAAAGGATGAAACTCAGACATCGCTCTGATCATTCGATTTTGAAGTGTTCATATGCTAAATTTGCAGGCGAATAGAACCTTTGAGCGACCGGAACATTTTATGACCAAAACGGAATTGCACGGCCCACAGGCACCACTACACGAACAATTAAAGGGCATTCGTAAAAACCTCCAGATTGGCGATCACTTGTCCGCACTTACGGCTTGCCGCAGACTATTACCGCAGCATCCAAATAACGAATCTCTTCTAGCTTTATTATTACGAGGCTTTCAACTAAAAGGTGATAGTGAATCAGAGCTTTCATTTCTAGCTAATTACGCTAAGCAACACGATCTAAACTCCGTACTATATTTAAGATACGTTTCGCTGCTCAATAAAACTTGTCGCGTACAGCAAGCATTAGACGCACTCGACAATTACCCCCACAAGAATCATCCTGCCTATAAAAACATACTCATAGAAGTTTTGCAGAGGGCTGGTCAACATAACGAAGCCCTTAATATACTACAAAAATCCTTAGCGGCTGAACCAAACAATTGGCAATTTCATTTTCGTTCAGGTGTACTCCAGCACTCCCTTGGCCTAAGAGAAGAATCAATTGAGTCGCTCAAAACTGCATACAAATTGAACCCAGACTCAGGCGCAGTATACTGGCACTTAGCAAATATAAAATCGTACACCCTAACAGAGAGCGAGCGACGATCTGCAAAAATAGTGTCTTTGTCAAAAAAAGATGAAGCAGTTGAAGCTATGCACGCTAATTATGCATTAGGAAAATATTACGAAGACAACAAAAAATATGCCGAATCTTTTACCCATTACTCAAACGCGAACCACCATCAACGCAAACTTCACCCATATGATAAAAGCATAAACACAAAGCTTTTGAATGACTTGCTTTTATCCGTCGACGCAAACTTCAAGCAAAAAAGAGAAGACTGGGGCTTTAAATCTACCGGCCCCATATTCGTTGTAGGTCTTCCACGCTCAGGCACAACACTGCTAGAACAAATACTATGCTCGCACTCGAAAATTAGTGCTATGGGCGAACTTTACAACATCATTCACTGTGCTCGAACCATTTCTATTTTTGACCATATAACACCGGGAATGCATTATGAAAACTACACCAACGCACTTCAGGAAATGAACAGAGAAAGCGCTCATCAGTGGGGAAAGCGTTATTTTGAAGACACTCAAATCCATCGCGGTAAGGCTAGGTTCTTTGTAGACAAAATGCCAAGTAATTTTTGGCATATTCCGCTCATCAAAACAATACTACCTGACGCGAAAATAATCGACATTCGTCGACACCCTTTATCGTCAGGGTTCAGCGTATTCAAACAATGCTTCCCTAAAGGGCACAATTATAGCAATGGACTAAAATCGACGGGCCGAAATTATAAACAGTACACTGCCATAATGAATCATTATAACAGGGTATACCCCAACTCGATTCACACCATCAAATATGAAAGCCTTGTACGTAATACGGAGCATGAAATTCGGAACCTCTTCACCTACCTAGAATTAGAATTTGAAAATAACTGCCTACATTTCCACAAAACAAGAAGGGCAATCCGAACACCCAGTTCTGAACAGGTACGCCAGCCTATTTTTGAAAAAGGTATCTTACAATGGAAAAATTACGAAGAACAGCTTACACCACTGCAAGAGATTCTAATGGAAATCATTCATGATTATGAAAAAGAGTTTTAATTAGGCAGTATTACCATTACTTGCCTAATACTATTGATATAAATACTCAAATAGTAACGTTTCTCGTACAACTATAGCGGACATTAAAGACTTCTCAGAATGTAGCTTTTTAATATGTGCCTCGAGGGAGTGAGCTTAAAAGCTTCGTCGTACGGATATAACACTCTCTTCTTTTAACGAACACAAAACTCACTTTAGCACTATACGTATATTCCTGTAGTGGTCTAATAGCTCCGGACACATTAATAAGAGACAATATATGTCAATTGTTGAGGTGTCATTATGAGTCAAAAGCGAACGTACAAACAGTACCCTAAGGAGTTTAAAGATGAGGCGGTTGCGCTTGTTCGAGAGCAGGGTTATACCGTTCCGGATGCGGCTAAATCGTTAGGGATAGCGGCCAACATGCTCTATAAGTGGAAGGAGAAAGTGGAGAGCGAACTGGAGGGTAAGGTTTTGGTCGAGGATGAACGATCTGAGCTTAAACGCCTGCGCAAAGAAGTCAAAGAGCTGCGCATGGAGAAAGAAATTTTAAAAAAGGCCAGTGCCTTCTTCGCGAAAGAAATGAAGTAAAGTACGATTTTATTCATCGCAAAGAGCCCCTATATCCTGTAGTTGTCTTGTGCCGTGCAATGCAGGTCAGCACATCAGCCTACTACGATTGGTTAAAAACGCCAGGCAAGCTGATTACTGAAACCACTCTGCGCTTATACCGCAGGATGAAGCACTTATTTCAGCAGAGCCGAAACAGCTTGGGGAGCCGGGAAATGATGAAAAATTTACACGAAGAAGGCTTTGATATTGGGCGCTATCGGGTTCGCATGCTGATGAAAAAGCTTGGATTAACCGTCACTCAGCGAGTGGCTTACAAAGTGACCACCAATCGGACAACACAGCGATACGGTTGCGGATAACCTTCTCAATCAAAACTTTAATCCTATTAGCCCAAACCTAGTCTGGGCGGGTGATGTCACCTATTTGAAAACAGGTGAAGGTTGGATGTACTTAGCCATTGTGATGGATCTGTATTCCCGTCGAATCGTCGGTTGGCATATTGATAAACGTATGACCACCGATTTAGTGAGCAAAGCCTTAATCAACGCTTACAACTTAAGGCTACCAGCACCGGGACTGGTCTTTCACAGCGATCGAGGTTCACAGTACACGAGCAAGCAGTTTCGTAAGCTGCAGGCTAGCTATCGAATACGCGCTAGCATGGGAGATGTTGGGGCTTGCTGGGATAATGCCGTGGTGGAACGTTTTTTTGGAAGCCTAAAGTACGATTGGGTATTCAAAATTGCACAACCGACCCGCGACCACATGAAAACGGATGTTGCCGCTTACATGAAATATTACAACCTTCACCGATTACATACGGCAAATGGTGATGTAGCTCCAGCGACGTATGAAGCTAAAAGCAAAGCAGCGGAAAATGGGAGGCGGTTCTGCTCCGGCGGAGCAGGTTCGGCTGCTATTTTCAGGGGCCAACAAGCGAAGCGCGTTAGTAGGTGAATTCTAAAATTATTGTGTCCGGTTTTAGTTGACCAGAACACCAAGTCTATTGGGTAAAATCCGTTTACTTACCTTCGGAATACCCTACCGGAACAATATCGCCGCCCCAACCCGGTCTATCAACATATTGCGGTAATACTCTGCCTTGGCAATCTGCAGAAATTCTAGCGGATTATAGTCGTCGGTTATGGGCCTTGCGCCCGCTGAAGAGATGTTAGTTTCCAGTTCGGCCAACCACCCCACCGTTGCTTCGGCATTGGGTAGGCGGGTGGGATCTAGCTCGGTATCCGATACCATAAAGACATAGTCAGAAAATTCTGCGTGGGGTGATACCAAATAGCTTTTACGATGGGTGAATACGGAATCGAGTGTAGCGGCAATGGTTTGTACGGGTTTTAACTGGTCTTTATCGGTAAAGCCCACAAAGTTTATGGCTAACACGCCGCCGGGTTTTAACTTGGTTTTTAATTCACGCATCATTTCCTGGCTGAGCAGGTGAAAGGGTTCGGAGCCACCGGTAAAGCAGTCGTGAATAATGAGGTCGTAGGTATCGTTAAGCTGTTGCACTTGGTAGCGCGCATCACCGACAATCACTTTACCCGTAGGCTTTAAATTGAAGTAAGCTTCAGCGGCATAAGCAACGGCCGGGTCGATTTCGATTGCATCGGTTTTAATGCCGTATTTTCCCAAGTCGGCCACTAAATGGCCCGCGCCCAAACCAATAAGCAGGGCGTTCTGTGAACCCGGCTTAAACCATGGCAGCATACGCACCACACTTTGATAACCCAGCAAACCTTTGCCGCTAGGTAGATGTTCGGCACCGATGGTGGACGCATCGGACATTAACCAACGAGTTTTTTTTTCCTGGTGATCAACTACACGCACCCAGCCGTAATGGGTTTCTTGTTCAAAAACCACGTTGTACCCTTCCGTAGTGCGGCTGTCGGCATTGAATTGCCACAGCAGTGCGATGCACAAGCAAGACGCGGCTCCAAGCCATGGGACAAGGCGAACGGGGACATCTAGGCGATTTTTTTCGTAGAACGCTAATGCTAGGGACAAACACAAAAGCACCACCGCCACTGATAATAAAATTGCGTAGGTGCCAAATATAGGTAATAGAAAAAACCCTAGCAACAATGTACCCACAACGCTACCCACCGTACTTATGGCATACACATTACCCGCCGTAGAACCGACACTTTCTAAACGCTCGGTGGCCATGCGTATAACAAAAGGGCCGGCCATACCTAAAAAGATCAACGGTGGCGTAAACAGAACAAAGGCACTGGCCAGTGCGCCAGCGCGCAAGCCCCAGCCATTAAACATTAATTGTACCGGCTCACTGATGAGGGGAATAATAGCCACCAGCACTGCACTTGCAAATACCGCGTGAGGTAAACGCAACCACACGCCTTTATCGGCACAACGCCCACCAATAGAGTAACCAATAGACAACGCCAGCAACGAAACCGATAACAGTGAAGACCACACCACTAGGCTAACGCCATAGAATGGGCCGATGATGCGTGTACCTAGCAGTTCCACCATCATTACCGCCGCTCCGGTAATGGTAACGGTGCCATAAAAAACCAGTTTGTCTAATGCGTGGTGTTTGCCATCGTGCGTTTTATTATTTTTGTTTTTCATACAACCACCTGAATAAAAAAAGAATTATTGTGTTGTTATGTACTGCATTAAGGCGCCTATTGTTTTGCACGGCTAGGTTTAGCCAGCTAACACCCTAGGCTAGATACAAATGCTGCCCGATACACGCACCCTTAGCGGTGCTGTGTCGCCGCCCTTCAGGCCAGTAAAACTAAAGGTTACCGTTTTACCCGGCTCTATGTCGGCGTTCCAGGAAAGGTATTCGCCGGTATAAGGGTTATTACCCGCGAGGGCTACATCGGTTGCCTCAAGAATGGTGGAGTCGTCTTCGTATTCCCAGTTTACCGACCAACCTGAAACGGTTTGGCTGCCTTTATTAATAAGGCGAATCTGCCCGGTAAATTCATATAGCGTTTCACCAGAAACAATATGTTCGCAGAGCACAAATTCTTTAGGTGTGTCAGCCTCTTCCTCATCCGGCTCTTCAAAAGGCTCTGCGGTTGGACTATTTTTTTGGGGTAGAGGAGTAGGCTGAGCAGCGACCTGCGGTCGCGGTGTTGCCTTAGGAGCCTTCGACACCTCATATTGAGGCAGAGCTTCCTGCGACACTTGCGCCTGAGTGGTGCTCGGTAAAAGAGGGCTATTCTGAAGTGATATAAAGATTTTTACTGCCATTAGAGACAGCACAGCCAACATCAGTACAACCAATGCATTTTTCTTGATTTTATTTTGCACGTTAATTCAAAAATTTTAGAATTCCAAACGGATCTAACTTATGGGATAGTCGGATTTAGGCTTACCAAACACCAACACCCTTTGGAATTTAATGTGAACCTATTAACCCAGCGATAATAATGGCGGGGCTAATAGGTGGGCATGAGTAAATTCACCCTTGGGGTATTCCATCACTTGCTCGCTATAATCAAACAGAAACAAAATCCCGCCAGATATAATAGAGTAACAAGGAATGAAACACCGCCTACTTTATATGCCGGGTTAACCGCCACAGTTTCCTACAACGCTCCACGAACTATCACTACCGGGAGTAGTGGAGGTGTACCAATTGGCTTGGTAAATAACGCCCTGATACGCCATTTGATCGCCACTGTTCGCGTGATTATAAGAACCACCTGACCAGTCTTTGGCTGTCCAATTAGGGTACTCATTAATATTGCCGCAGTCCCCATCAGAACTACTGCTAGACGAGCTAGAGCTACTTGAAGAACTCACACTACTGCTAGAAGAGCTTGAGCTACTTGAAGAGCTCACACTGCTGCTAGAAGAGCTTGAGCTGCTGCTAGAAGAGCTTGAGCTGCTGCCACCAAAAACAACATCCACACAACTAAAGAAACGCTCGTAAGTATGCTCATTACGTCCCCACTCCGCGAAAATCACATGGCGGCCAGCACGGTTAGGTACATTACAGCTCACTTTGACATGGCCTTGGCTTGTATCGGCCGTTACCTTGGAGTTACTGCCGAAATCACCCGGTGTAATCTGCTCGTCACAGAAGGGCTCACTTTCAAAGTCATTCCATGTTAACTCACGGTTTGGGTTAAAACTGAAGCCTGGCTTGGTTATGTAAAACACCAAATCTTCAGTATCACTGAAGTGAGGGCCATAGTTAATATCCCATTCAAACGTCTGGTTACCGGAACTCATTGGTGATGTCGGCCAGTCTGCGGCCATGTCATAGGGGGCTGGGTCGAAGGTTTCACCGTCGAAGCCACATACACGTGTGGTATTTTTCACCACTTTGCGACCCTCATGGTGAGCCACAACACTCATAAAGTTATACCAGTGGGAGTTTTGTCCGCCAGCCGCAGCATACGCGGCAAATGCATCATCACACTTATCACTTGATGGGTTGTCTGGGGTTACTTCCTTCCCACAGTGCTGCTGGCGTGAAGGCGGTTTTTCAATATAGCCATGACTGAAAGCCATGGTGGACAAACCCATTAGGGCTAAAGCTGCCAAGCTTTTAATAATTGTCTTCTTAACAAACATGATTTTCTCCAGAGAATTTAGAGTTATGTTATAGGTTCTTTAATTTCATCCATTAATTAGCATCGCCTCGCAGTAACACTCATTAACTGAGTAGAAACCGTAGCGAGCAAACAACTCCTGAACTCAACCGATTCAGCTTTATTATTTTAAGGTTCAACTGTAACAACAGACAGATGCGCGCTTCCTGTGATGGTACACAAAGGTGCTCACATCGACTTAGGTTGTGGAACCAAAGTTTGCTGGCTTGATGGCCTGTTTTGAGACCGCGTTTATTTAGGTATTCCTGTTCTATTTATTATGATTGTTTAGAACGGATACAATCCAGAGCATCTAGCATGCTGAGCCCTCCTAGTATTCTCCATAATCGCTCAACAAATCAACAGAAAAACAACTGTTTAAGATGAAATAGACGCCAATCACATCACGTTATCAACAAGAAGTACTGAGCCAATAGCTACTTTCTATTGGCTCTATAACCCCAACCTATGCAAAGTTTTTTAGGGAACATTTATTTTACTGGTGAACTATTAACGCTTGCCGGGTTAGATCTACTCCGAAAAGTGCACAGCGCTAGGTTTTTAGCTCCGCCCACAAGTCATACTCGTCGGCCGCGACAATTTTAGTTTTAACCATATCTCCAGGCTTGAGGTGGGCGGCATCTTCTACAATGACTACGCCATCAATTTCCGGTGCATCGGCATAACTGCGACCCACTGCGTTGGGGCCTTCGGTTGAGTCGATTAAAACATCAAATTCACGGCCAATTTTATTGTGTAAGCGCGCCGTCGAAATTTTTTGTTGGGTTGCCATAAAACGGTCCCAACGCTCCTGTTTTAATTCGTCGGGAATGTGGTTGGGCAGCGCATTTGCAGCGGCGCCGTCAACAGGTGAATACTGGAAACAACCCACGCGGTCTAATTGCGCCTCTTCAAGCCACTGCAGTAAAAAGTCAAAATCGGCTTCGGTTTCTCCGGGGAAGCCCACAATAAAAGTGGAACGAATGGCCAAGTCTGGACATTGCACCCGCCAGTTTTTAATGCGGTCCAGTGTTTTTTCTTGGTGGGCCGGGCGCTTCATCGCTTTTAGCAAGCGAGGGCTTGCATGCTGAAAAGGAATGTCGAGATAGGGCAGAATTTTGTTTTCCGCCATAAGCGGAATAACTTCGTCTACGTGTGGGTAGGGGTATACATAGTGTAAGCGTGTCCACACACCCAGCTCGGAAAGCGCCTGACACATTTCCAACATACGGGTTTTTACCGGCCTGCCTTGCCAAAAACCGGTGCGGTATTTTAAATCTACACCGTAGGCACTGGTATCCTGTGAAATAACCAATATTTCTTTTGTGCCCGCCTTTACCAAGCGCTCCGCTTCGTCCAACACATCACCTACCGGGCGGCTGACTAAGTTTCCACGCATGGAAGGAATAATGCAAAACGAGCAGCGGTGATTACAGCCTTCGGAAATTTTTAGATATGCATAGTGTCGCGGTGTAAGCTTTACACCCTGCGGCGGCACTAAATCGATAAGCGGGTTGTGGTTTTTTTCTTGGGGAACATACTGGTGCACCGCACCCATCACTTCTTCGTAAGCTGCCGGGCCGGTTACACTTAATACATCCGGAAAAGATTCTTTGATGACTTTGGCATCGTTACCCTTACCCATGCAGCCGGTCACAATAACTTTGCCATTTTCCTGCATGGCTTCGCTAATGGCTTCTAGCGATTCCTGTTTAGCTGAATCGATAAAGCCACAGGTGTTTACCACTACAAGGTCGGCATTTTCGTAGCTGTTTACTACTTCGTAACCATCTATTTTTAACTGGGTAAGAATACGCTCAGAATCAACAAGTGCCTTGGGGCAGCCCAGTGATACAAAGCCAACTTTAGACTGGCTCATAAATATTTCTCTACATTTATCGGGTGATGCCTAGGGATGGCAATATATATACTTCGAAAAATCTTTGTGCTGTTTTTCGAACTTGAATCTTTAGCGCGCTTATAGCCGCCGCTCTAAAACAGAGACTGCATTACCCTGTACTAAGCCTTTATGGCTAAAATCCCAATTGCGCTTACGGTAGAAGGCTTCTTTATCGCGGGTATAGAGCTTGAGGTGGCGAATATTATTTTCAGTGGCAAACAGGTGAATGAATTCGAGTAATTGTTGCCCCACCCCCTGATTGCGGTACTCTTCAAGCACGAACAAGTTAGTTACCCATTCAGTCGGATTTCGCTGTTTAGAAAACTGGTAGTAAACAATGCTAACCGAGCCAATAACTTTTTTAATGCCGTTTTCAGTCACCAACGCAACAAAAGTGCTTGGTACAGAGTTATCGTCAAAATGGGTGCGCAGGTTGTGTTCACGCTCGCGCACGTCTTCGCTAATATCGCGCTTAACCAGGGCCTGCGGCTTTCCAGCAATGCGGTAGCTGCGCAGCCATTCCTGATGGTGCCACTCGGCAACCAGGGCAACAAAACGCGGGAATTCTCGCAAGTTGCTAATTTCGGCTGTAATGCACGTCACAGAATCTTCCATAGAACCATCCACGGCGGTATCGACTACTTTACCACTTCGCCGTGGGCTTGCTTGTCGGCATGGTACGACGATCGCACCAACGGCCCACAGGCAGCGCGCACGAAACCAAGCTCTTTTGCTACTGCACTGTACTCGTCAAACTCCGCGGGCTCCACGTAGCGCTCAACCGGCAAATGGTCTTTTGAGGGCTGCAGATACTGGCCGATAGTGAGCATATCAATATTGTGCTCGCGCATATCTTTGAGCACCTCAAAAATTTCTTCCTTGGTTTCGCCAAGGCCAACCATTAAACCCGACTTAGTTAATACCTCTGGCTTGCGCGCTTTGTAATTTTTTAATAACTCTAATGACCATTTATAGTTCGCGCCAGGACGTGACTGACGGTACAAGCGAGGAACGGTTTCCAAATTGTGATTGAATACATCCGGTGGTGCTTGTTCGAGAATATCCAACGCAATATCCATACGACCACGAAAATCTGGTGTTAAAATCTCCACCTCCAAATTAGGCGAAAGCCTGCGTGATTCGCGAATACAATCAGCAAAATGCTGCGCCCCGCCATCACGTAAGTCATCGCGGTCTACCGAGGTAATAACCACATACTTTAACGTCATATTGGCAATGGCTTCCGCCAAGTGCTTGGGCTCGTTTGCATCCAGCGGATTAGGCTTGCCGTGGCCCACATCGCAGAAAGGGCAGCGGCGGGTACAGATGTCTCCCATAATCATAAAGGTTGCGGTACCGCCGCTGAAGCACTCGCCCAAATTGGGGCAATTGGCTTCTTCGCAAACAGTCGACAGTGAATTCTTTCGCAGTAATTGTTTAATGCGGGCTACTTCTGGGGAGCTGCTAACTTTTATGCGTATCCAGTCTGGCTTGCGCAACGGGGTATCGCTAGCAATTACTTTTACCGGAATGCGCTCTACCTTGTCGGCATCGCGCAACTTTTCACCCTGCTTAATTCGGCGAGTACGCTTTACCGGGGCAACGTCGCTGTTAGTGTCTGAACTGGTGGTATCGGTCATTCAATTATCTCTTGCGGTACTCTTTTAGACTCAATTTTAGAGTCAATTTTTTAACGGCTGCAGGTTGCGGATAAGCACCTGCATAAAAGGTTCGATAACCGTTTTCACACGCACATCATCTTCGACATAAGATTGTAGTTGCGTCATTTCCAACCCCTGATAACCACAGGGGTTGATTTTAAGAAACGGCTGTAAATCCATCTGAATGTTTATAGCTAAGCCGTGATAGCTACAACCCTTACGCACCCGCAAACCCAGGGAAGCAATTTTTTTGCCTTCCACATAGACACCGGGGGCATCGGCTTTGGCACCAGCCTCTATAGCATAGCCGCCTAAAAATTCGATGACGCTGTTTTCCAAACAGGTAACAAGGTCGCGCACCCCTAACTTTAAGCGCCTAAGGTTCAGCAGCGGATAAACGACTAACTGCCCCGGGCCGTGGTAGGTTACCTGCCCACCCCGGTCTGTAGCGACTACGGGAATGGGATCTGGATTAAGTAGATGCTCAGGCTTGCCTGCCTGCCCCTGGGTAAAAACCGGTAAGTGCTCTACCAGCCAAATTTCGTCGGCAGTCTCTTTAGTGCGAGTATCGGTATACGCACGCATGTTCTGCCATACACCCTCGTAGCTTTGCAGCCCGAGGTCACGAATAATAAAGTTGTGTGTGGGAGAAGACATCGAGAGGGCTACAACACAATTTAAAGAACCATTTTGGTTTCAGATAATTTTTTTAAATCGTCAAATATGGCCTGCAGCTGCTCAACGCCCGTCGCCGTAATAAACACCGTGACAGATTGAAATGAGCCCTTACTACTATCGCGCACCGTTACCTTAGCGGGATCGAAACCCGGTGCATGCACTTCCATAATATTAAGCACCGCCTCGCGATAGCTTGCGGTAGCAGTACCCATGGATTTAATAGGGTAATCCGGGCAGGGGAATTCAATTTTTGGTGGCTCTTGGTTAGAGCCACCATTGGGCGGATTATTCATTCTTCTACTCCTCGAACATGCGGAGTACGGCGTCCCATGCCCGATCCAACAAACCGGCTTCGGCAATATCGGTGGCCGCAACCAAATCAGTTTCAATTAACAGTTCGCCGTCTAGCGTTACCTGTAGTTTACCCATCACCTGGCCTTTGGCAACCGGCGCTTCAATGTCGGCTTCCATTTGAATTTCAGCTTTGACTTTATCTTGCGCACCGCGTGGGATAGTCGCCGGCAGGTCCTTCGCTATTGTCAGGGTTAACTGTTGTGGCTCACCACCCCATACTCTCGTTTGCCCCAGCACTTCACCCGCACTGTAGAGCTTATGTGTTTGATAGTAGCGAAAACCGTAGGCCAACAGCTTTTGCGACTCGACCGCACGCGAGCTTTCCGAACGCGTACCCATAACCACCGATACCAAGCGCATACCGTTGCGAACGGATGACGCAACCAAGCAGTAACCTGCTTCTTTTGTATGCCCGGTTTTAAGGCCGTCGACATACTTATTGGTAAATAATAGCTTGTTGCGGTTAGGCTGGTTTATGCCGTTATGTTTCAAATACCTTTCTGAATACAGCTTGTAGTGCTCGGGATGGTCATTGATCAGCGCGCGCGCCAATATAGACAGATCACGCGCGTTCGTTAAATGCCCTTCAGCAGGCCAGCCCGTTGCATTGCGAAAGTTCGAGCTGGTCATGCCCAATAACTGCGCCTGCTGGTTCATTACCTCGGCGAAGGCTTCCTCACTGCCAGCTATATGCTCAGCCAGCGCAATAGAAGCGTCGTTGCCCGACTGAATAATGACCCCACGAAGCATGTCGAGAACCGGAACTTCACTGCCTTCTTTTAAGAACATGGTAGAGCTACCACTGGCACTCCCTCCGCGACGCCAAGCATCCACGCTTACGCGCACCAAGTCGGTTTCTTTAAGGCGACCGGCATGAATTTCCTCGGAAACGATATAGCTGGTCATCATTTTTGTAAGGCTGGCGGGAGGCAATAGCTCATCGGCATTGCTTTCCACAATCACCTCGCCGGTGTCAGCATCGACCAACAGGTAAGCTTTTGCCGCCAACTGAGGTGGCGCAGGAATAATGACCTGAGCAGCCTGTACTTGGCCTCCCCAAACAAGCGAAAGAACGGCAAAAAAGCCCGATTTAAGCAAAAGCTTAGCGTCACGCGGTATGTGAAATCGCATCGTTTAGAATATAACCTATATGAAGTTAGAAATGATTTAGAGGGGGGTATCCCGGCAAAGTGCCGCGATTGTATCAGTTTTGAGAAAAAAACCCGAATACAGCGCGCATTTCGGGGCTTGAACGGCCGCGCCTAACATTGAGGCCAACCGCACATCGAAATTCCATACGGGTAAATCCACCCTCGACGCCGCTCCTCAGGCAGCCCCCATAAAGCCGCCCCGAGGACAAAAAGCCACCCAAGCTATGTATACATTATTAGGCTCGCACACCGCATATCGCCAAACTCAGCCATACAGGTGGCAAATCCTCCGGCAGCTCAACGAGCCATCTATACTCATAGATACTTCACTACCATTTTGCGGTACCCTAACGGAGCTGCCCGCATTGGAAGCGCGAAGTATTTAAAAGGACTCAATAAAGAAACGCAGTATGACCACAGCCAGTATTACCCAGACCAATCCGCTGCTAAGCAACCTTCAAAACCGCCTGCTAACGCAATCATTACTAGCCGTGCTGTTCATTGTGGTTGTGAGCTTTGTGCGTATTCTGAGCACAGGCTGGCTTCTCGTCGATGCCGTACATTTGCTCATTGGCATACTCGCCGCCGCCGCTTGGGCCTACCGAAATCACCTTACTAACACCCACCTAACCCTAGTACTTACCGGCTTAGTCATGGCCTATTGCGTTTCAACCATATTACAACTGGGGTTTGCCAGTGTTGCGCTGCCACTGTTCTTGGCAACAGCGGTGGTTATGTCCTTTGTGCTGGGCTATACCACTACGCTTACAATCTCCATCGCAACACTCGTTGTATTTGCACTTAGCGGTTTTATTTTCTATCAGTTTGTCCATTGGCCAGGGTCCTCCAGCGGTATTACATCACTATTAAGCTGGATCGCACTGGCGATCGCGTCCTTTGCTTTTATTCCAGTGATCAGCGGGTATTTAAAAAATCAGGAGCAACTCCACAGCGACCAGCTCGACAAAGCGCAAAAAGAAGGGCAATCATCACACCAAGGGCAATACGACCCTCTCACAAGCCTACCCGTGTTACAGGTCACCCTAGACCGCCTGCGCCATGAACTCGACCGCATTAAACGCAGCGACTGTATGGGTGCGGTGATGTTTTTAGATGTCGATAATTTTCGCGACATTAATGAGCGCCACGGCAATCAGGCCGGCGACCTCGTATTGCGCACACTCGCTTCACGCATTGCCAGTATTGTGAGGGCGGCCGACACGCTAAGCCGAATAGGCGGAGATGAATTTGTGGCCATTTTTGCCGACCAAAAGGACGAAAATCAAGTACGACTCATTGCCAGAAAGCTACTGGCCACGGTAAACAACCCCATCACCTTTAATAATACCAGTATTGACCTGCATGTCAGTATCGGCGTCGCGCTATTCCCCGACCACTCGGTGAACCCGCAGGAACTTTTAGCTCTCGCCGACAAATCTTCGGAGCTGGTTAAAGCCAGCGGTGGCAATAACTACCGCATTAGCTCCACCGAGCTTTAATCGCAATTGACCCTTTACTGATAAACAACATGCGCTTCGGGCAACTGATTGTCGGCCAGCTTATTGCGCAACAAAATCACATCCAAATTATCTTTTAACGGCCCAATACGCACACGAAACCAACGGGAAGTATCCGGTGCATAGATATTCACCGGGTACTGCGTAACACTTTGCAGGGTGTGCTGTAACGTTTCCGCCGATTCGCGCTTACTGAAAGCTCCCACCTGCAAATAAGTATTGGCGGGAATTTCGTAGCCGCCGGAGTGTTTAGGCTGCGGCGCTTTGGGCTGCCCCGCAACCGACGCTTGAAGTACGCTGGTATTAGTGGCGCTATCAACAGGCAGCGCAGTTTTATTGTATTTTACCGGGTCGATATACTCGACAATAACCGGTGCTGTACCTTGGTCTACAAACCCCAGCTTTTTCGCTGCTGTGTAGGTAAGGTCAATCACCCGGCCCTCATGAAAAGGGCCGCGATCGTTAATCCGCACAATGGCACTAGTACCGTTATTTTTATTGGTTACACGAACGTAGCTAGGAATCGGCAGGGATTTGTGTGCGGCGGTCATGCCGTACATGTTGTAAATTTCACCGTTTGAGGTTTTATGGCCGTGAAATTTTTTCCCGTACCACGATGCAAAACCTTCCGCCTTGTAGTTTTCCGGGGCACCAATGACGCGATAGGTTTTGCCGAGAACGGTGTAGGGGCTTTTGTTTCCCGCTATGGTGCGCGGTTCTACCCGTGGCACCGCATCAGGTATATGGTTAACACTTACCGATTGCGAGGGGCCAGTATCCTGCTTGATAGAATAGCGGCTAGGGCTTTGACAAGCGCTTAGCAATAGAACGCACAACAGGGCACCAAAACGAAACCCGAATATGTAAACTGAATCACTGTTACGAAAAGCCAATCTTACTGCTACCCATCTTTAGTGGTGCAATTGTTTCTCAAAGCTAAAACGCAACTCCTCACTGAGCTGCCAAACAGCCATGGCATATAACCGGCTGCGATTATAGCGGGTTATTACGTAAAAGTTATCAAAACCCAACCAAAATTCCTTTCCGTATTTGCCCTCGTACATTAGAGGTACGACCTTTTCGTTACCGCTGAGTTCCGTGTTCACCGGTGTAAAACCAAAGCCCACTACTTCATCAAGGGTATAATGGGGTCGTATTTTTTCATTGAGCGTAGACTTATCGTAGTTATCACTAATATGGGCACGGCTAAACACCACCTCACCCTTTTCCCAGCGATGCTGTTTAAAGTAATTCGCAACACTGCCAATAGCATCAACAGGATTGTTCCAAATATCGGCGATGCCGTCACCATCAAAATCGATAGCATAGGCACGATAACTGCTGGGAATAAATTGGCCGTAACCCATCGCCCCCGCATAGGAGCCCTTAAGCGTTAAAGGGTCCTGATTTTGCTCACGCGCCAGCAACAAGAACTGCTCTAACTCTTTGGCAAAAAACTTTGATCTCGGTTCATAGTCAAAACCCAAGGTTGCCAAAGCATCAATCACTCGATACTTACCGGTATTACGCCCATACCGGGTTTCTACGCCAATAATGGACACAATGATTTGCTCGTCCACACCCAGCTCAGCCGAAGCTCGCCGCAGGGTTTCTTTATTTTCATTCCAAAATAAAACACCCTGATCGATACGCTTTTGCCCGAGAAAGATATTTCGGTAACTCTTCCAGGTCATGGTTTTTTCAGCAGGGCGCGAAATGGCATCCAGAATAGACTGCTTCTTTTCTGCAGCTGTCAGCCAGCCCGTAACTTGCGCTTCGTCGAACCCGTGAACCGTTACCATTTTATCGATAAACGCAGGCGCACTTTTATGACCGGCATAATCGGCCGACACGACAACAGAGGCAAAAGCCATTAATAGAACAACAACTAAACGATTCAGCATCAGGAAACACGTTTCTTTTCTGTGGCTATAGCCATTAATAATCCGAACCCGGTCAACATGGTAACAATAGACGTTCCGCCAAGGCTCACCAACGGCAAAGGTACACCTACGACCGGCAGCATGCCAGCCACCATGCCGATATTTACGAACACATAGACAAAAAATGTCAGCGTAACGCTCCCCGCTAATAGCCGACCAAACATACTTTGGGCATTTAAAGCGATAAATAATCCGCGGGCAATGACCAACAGGTACAAAGCGATTAGAACTAAAACACCAATCAAACCAAATTCCTCGGCCATAACCGCGATAATAAAATCTGTGTGGCTCTCGGGCAGAAAGTCCAATTGCGACTGGGTACCATTAAAAAGCCCCTTGCCCTGTAACCCACCTGAGCCAATAGCGGTTTTTGACTGAATAATATTCCAACCCGCACCTAGCTTGTCGGCTTCGGGGTCGAGCAGGGTCAACACCCGCTGCTTCTGGTAGTCCTTCATTACCCAATGCCACATGGGCCAGATACTGGCGGCCAATACGACAATACTGCCAATAATGTATCGCCATGGTAAGCCTGCAAGAAAAAGCACAATAATACCCGAAGCAGAAATGAGAATTGCAGTACCCAGATCCGGCTGCTTAAAAATTAAAATAGCAGGCACGACAATAATGAACAGACAAACAAAAATATGCTTAAACTGCGGCGGCAGTGCACGTGAAGAAAAATACGCAGCCGTGGCAATAGGCACCGCCAACTTCATAACCTCCGACGGCTGAAAACGCATAAAACCCAAACTGAGCCAACGCTGCGCGCCCTTTGCGCCTACCCCCCAAAAGAACACCAGAACCAACAACACAATGCCACCAAGGTAAAACCAGGGCGCCCAACGCCGCACCATTTCTATATCGAGCTGGGCGGTAATAAACATGGCCACATACGCAATGATAAAAAAGATCAATTGACGACGAACTAAAATTTCTTGCTGTCCACTCGCACTATAGAGAACCACCACGCCGTAGCAGGTTAATAACAGTAGGAGCAGCAACAAAATCGGGTCGATATGCAGGCGTTTCCACATGCCCGCAGCACGAGCAAAATCTTGATTGGAATCTGGCAGGCGCCGGACAAAATCCTGACTGGCTAATTTCATCGATTCACCTGCCCTACATTTTGCTCCAAAGGATATTGCTTAAAATAGGCATCAAAAAGTTTTCTCGCCATAGGTGCAGCGGCGCTGGAGCCATGCTCGCCATTTTCGACAATAATAGCCGTGGCTATTTGAGGGTTTTCTATAGGCGCGAAGCCTATGTAGAGCGCATGATCCCAATTGCGTTCATTAATTTTATTCGCATCGTATTCTTCGTCCTGCGCGATACCCACTTTTTGCGCTGTACCGGTTTTACCTCCCATACGATACTCAGTGCCTACGCCAATTCGATGGGCTGTTCCGCGCCGGCTATGCACTACGCCTTCCATTGCTTTCAAGACGAAATCCCAATAGAGGTCATCGACATCAACTTTATCAACAACGACTTTTTTTGTGTCTTTATCACCTATACGCTTAACCAACCGTGGCTTTATATGCTGCCCCCTAGACGCTAGCGTAGAAGTCATTACCGCCAATTGCAGCGGTGTGGTTAATACATCGCCTTGGCCAATACTCACATTAAGACTATCGCCGGGAAACCAGTGCATACCCCGAGTGGCCTTTTTCCAATCCCGTGAAGGCCACAAACCCGGGCGCTCACTGGGCACTTCAATTCCCGTACGCTTACCAAGGCCAAATTGTTTGCCGAAGCTGTGCATCCGATCAACACCCATACGAAATGCCATGTCATAGAAAAAAGTATCACAGGATTCAACTATGGCCTGGTTTAAATTGACGCTTTTTCCGTGCCCCCCCTTTTTCCAGTCACGGTAAAAACGCTCGTCGTTTTCCAGCTGATAGTAACCAGGATCTGAAATATGGGTTCCAAAATTCACAACCTGATGATGCAAAGCACCAAGGCCCAACATAGGCTTAATAGTGGAGCCCGGCGGATACTGCCCCTGAATCGTACGATTAAAAAGAGGCAGGTCACGCGATTCATTCAACAACTTATAATCAGCAAAACTAATACCCGTAACGAATAAATTGGGATCGTAGGTGGGCGCACTCACCATGGCCAGCACCCCCCCGGTCTGCACATCTATCGCAACAACCGCGCCTCTGCGGCCGTCAAGCGCGCGCTTGGCAACAGTCTGTAAGCCCGAATTCAAAAAGAGCTGTAAATCTTTGCCCGGTGCTGGGTCTACGGAATCCAGTTTACGTAATACCCGGCCGTGAGCATTGGTTTCAATATTTTCACTGCCCACCTTGCCCAGCAAGGCACGCTCGTAATATTTTTCCAAACCAATTTTGCCAATACTGTGAGTACCGCTGTAGCGCTGATAGGTTTCTTCATTAAAACCACCCAGCTCTCTTTCGTTAATTCGCCCCACATAGCCCACCGTATGTGCAAATAGACTACCTTTCGGATATAGACGTGTTAATTGCGCTTCAATTTCTACGCCCTCTAGGCGAAATTCATTGACGGCAATTCGGGAGATTTCGTCTTCATTCAAACGGTAGCGCAAAGGCACCGCTTCAAAAGGCCGCCGGCGCTGCGCCAATAACTTATAGAAGTTTTCACGGTGACGATCTTCAACCTGAATGATATCGGCCAACTGCTCGATAGTAGCTTCTAGGTTTTTTGTGCGTTCTTTCACGATCGACAGCGAAAATGTCGGCCGATTATCGGCCAACAACTCCCCGTTGGTATCGAAAATTAAACCGCGATTGGGGGGGATGGGACGAACATGGATGCGATTACTGTCGGAACGCGTGACGTAATGATTGTAATCGATCACCTGTAATGTGTAGTAGCGCGCTATCAGTATGCCGAAAAGAGCAAGTACCATAATGAACGCAATCGCCAAACGAAAACCAAAAACCCTGGCTTCATGATGGTGATCTTTGAAGTGGTGCAGTTCTTTTTCTGCCCAGATCATGTGCTCGCCCTATTTATGGTACGGATGGTTTTGCAGAATGGTCCAGGCACGATACAACTGCTCCATGATCAAAACACGCACCAGTGGATGTGGCATGGTAAGGCCCGATAGCGACCACTTTTCATTTGCCTTTTGCAAGACACGCTGCGAAAGCCCGTCTGGCCCCCCAATGATTAAACAGGGCGTTATAGCCTCCATTTGCCAGGAGGCCATTTTTTCAGCCAGCTTCTCGGTCGTTAGGCTCTTACCCAGAACATCCAATGCAATAATGCACTTATGCCCCGGCAAGCTCTCCAGCGACGATAAAATTTGCTCTGCTTCGGCTTCCTTTGTTGCCAGGGTATTCGTATTTTTAGAACGATTTGCCAGAGGAAGTTCCACAAGCCGAGTTTCTAACTCGCGCGGCATACGCTTCGCGTATTCCTGATACCCCTGCTGAACCCAACCGGGCATCTTACTACCAACCGTCAGCAGGTTAATTTTCATAGCAGCGGAGAATGGTTATTCAGGTTGATGACGAGAAGCAGGCTCTGTAGACCAGAGTTTTTCCAGCTCGTAGAAGGAGCGTGTGGTGGCGAGCATAACGTGTACGACCATATCGCCAAAGTCCACTAACACCCACTCGCCCTCTTCCATGCCTTCCAGCCCTATCGGGCGAAAACCTTTTTCTTTAGCATCGGCCACAACATTGTTGGCTAGAGATTTTACGTGACGGCTGGAGGTACCGGTGGCGATCACAAAGGTATCCATAACGTTACTGAGGGTTGTAACGTCGAGACTTTGGATCTGCTGCCCTTTAAGATCTTCAAGGGCGTTTACAACAATATCGGATAATTCAGATTGCATTCAATTTCCTAAACGAGTTCCTGGAACAATTTCTTAATAAATTTTTACGCGGCGCCACTAATAATGGGGCCACTAACAATTCTGGTAAAGCTTATGCTGACGAATATACTGCTCCACAGCCTCCGGCAACAGTGGCGATGACACCCCAGTTGCGCTTAGTGCACGCAATTGGGTGGCTGAAACATCGCAGGGTGTTGTTTGCAGTAACGCCACACCCCCACAGGGTTTTGCAGCCAACTGTTCGGCCGAACAGCGACGCCCCTGCAACCAATGCTCAACATCTTTCGGCAAGGCCGAATAACCGGGCCTGCGCCAAACGGCAAAATGGGTCAGTGCGGCCAATGCCTGCCAGTCATACCAGCTGGGCAGTGTTTGTAGCGAATCCCATCCCATCAAAAAAACCAAACCACGCTCGGCGCCAATCTCTTCGCGATAACGCCGCAAGGTATCGACAGTATAGGAAGGTTTAGACTGCTCCAACTCCCAACGATCAATACTAAACCCAGGATAATCTGCCAAGGCTAGCTCTAGCATTGCCACCCGCTCACTCGGTTTGGTTTTTAGCGCATCCTTGTGTGGCGGAATATGGCAGGGAATCAAACGAATGTCACGTGTGGACAGTTGCTCGGCTGCCTCTCGGGCGGCTTCTAAGTGCCCTCGATGAACGGGGTCAAAGCTGCCACCAAAGAGAACAACGGGTTCAATTAAGCGTTTCACCATCGCCCAAAACAATCCACTTCTGCGAGGTTAAACCCTCTAAACCCACAGGGCCTCTCGCATGAATTTTGTCGGTGGAAATACCAATTTCAGCCCCTAAGCCATACTGGAAGCCATCGGCAAACCGCGTTGAGGCGTTCACCATAACAGAGCTGGAATCCACCCGGGTAAGGAAAGCCCTGGCCTTGGTGTAATTTTCTGTAACAATACTTTCGGTGTGCGCTGAACTGTAATCGGCAATATGATCGATAGCTTCGTCCATACCACTGACCATACGAATTGCTAGAACTGGCGCAAGATATTCCGTCGCCCAGTCTTCCTCGGTAGCAGGCTTTGCCTCACCAATAATCGCCAAGGTTTTTGTGCAGCCACGCAGCTCTACACCTTTATCAGCATAGGCCTTTGCCAGCCGAGGTAATATTTGCTCGGCAACAGACTCGGCCACCAGCAAGGTTTCCATAGCGTTACAGACGCCATAGCGGTGAGTTTTGCTGTTAAGCGCGATATCGAAAGCTTTGTTTAAATCCGCTTGATCATCGATGTACACATGGCATATACCATCGAGATGTTTAATGACACTCACTTTCGCGTCTTTACTGATGCGCTCAATCAAGCTCTTGCCACCGCGAGGAACAATAACGTCTACGTACTCCGGCATCGTAATTAACTCGCCTACCGCGGCGCGATCTGTGGTTTCGACAACCTGGACAGCCGCTTCGGGTAAACCCACTTTTTTCAGGCCCGCACCTATACACTTGGCAATGGCTTGGTTGGAGTGGATAGCCTCACTACCACCACGCAAAATGGTCGCATTACCGGATTTTAGGCACAAACTGGCCGCATCGGCGGTAACGTTGGGGCGCGATTCATAAATAATGCCCACTACACCAA
The DNA here is from genome assembly GCF_014218805.1 of Teredinibacter franksiae. Taxonomy (NCBI): domain Bacteria; kingdom Pseudomonadati; phylum Pseudomonadota; class Gammaproteobacteria; order Cellvibrionales; family Cellvibrionaceae; genus Teredinibacter; species Teredinibacter franksiae. Next base: position 1,907,887 of record NZ_JACJUV010000001.1, read on the forward strand.
GCGGAACACGCATTTTGCCCACTTGAATGCCCGAAGGCCGGCGCTTGAGATCGGTGATTTCGCCACAGGGATCAGCCAACGCGGCTACCTGACGCAACCCTTCAATCATGCCGTCGATACGCGCAGGCGTTAACTCCAGGCGGTCGAGTAATGCGGCGTCGAGCCCTTTATTACGACCATTCTCCAGATCGCGGGCGTTTTCTGCGGCTATGCTTTCACGGGCGGCGTCTAGCGCTTCGGCAATGGCAATCAGCGCTGCGTTTTTATCGCCGGCGCTGACAGCCATCATCGCGCGAGAAGCCGCACGCGCGTTTTGACCCAGCCCTTGCATGTAGTCTTTTACACTCATGTTTCAATCATCAAAAATTATGGCTAAAGCGCGCATTATACGGGAATTAGGAATGAAATTATGTCATCAGCGATGATTCTGATTTTAATAACGGTGGTATCGGCAGCAATTTGCTATTCAATCGCTAGAAAAAGGCGCGCGAATGTCGCCTTTTGGGTAGTGATGGCGTCGATATTTGGCCCATTCGCAATCCCTTTTGTATGTCTATCGAGGGCGCGAAAACTACAGGGCTAAATAGCACAATAAGGCGGTAAAGTTAGGCGGCAAAATGGTTGTAGGCATAGGCCACTCGATCCGGTACCGACAGTCGCTCGGGTCGCGACAACGCTTCCACCGCTTTCAGCCGTGGCAACAACCCTTTACCGTTTGCAATTTGAATGGAAAGGCCCGGCCGGGCATTCAGCTCAAGTAACGCCGGGCCAATATTTTTATCCAGCACCAAATCCACCCCTAAATACCCCAAACCGGTCATATCGGCACAGGCACAACCCAGCTCCAGTAGCGCCTGCCAATGAGGTATTTGTAATTCGGCTAGCGAAAGACCCGTATCGGGGTGATTCTCAATGCGGCGGTCGTCTTGCACCGCATGCACCGCTCGCCCAGTGGCAATATCGATACCCACACCAACAGCCCCCTGATGCAAATTTGCTTTGCCCTGAGAAGCGGCGCAAGCAAGGCGCATCATCGCCATAATCGGAATACCGCGAAAAACGATTAGGCGTAAATCTGGCACACCCTCGTGGGAATAACGGGCTATATTCTCGTCACCTTCAATCAGCGCTTCAACGACAGCAACATCCACCGTTCCGCCAAGCGAAAACAAGCCCGCCAGTATATTGGACACATGGCGTTTGATCTCATCAAGGCTAATGACCTGGCCATTACTACGACAATACTGACCTTGGTGACATTGCTGAATCACCAGAATACCCTTACCTCCCGAACCCTTGGCCGGTTTTATGCAAAACCCATCGCGCCCAAGCAAGCGCTGCTCAAGAAAATTTACATCGTGCTGATTGTCGATAACGGAGATCAACTCGGGCACCACAACATCGTACTCAAGTGCAAGCTGTTTGGTTTTGAGCTTATTATCGACCAGCGGAAAATGCTGGCGGGGATTGTAGCGAGAGATGTAGGCAATATTACGCCGATTCATCCCCAGCACCCCGCGTGCGCGCAGAGCTGAAAGGTTGGCGAGCGAAAATCCAAACATAGGCTAGTCCGACAACACGCGGAATCGACGTAATTCCAGCAAACGATAGCCCGTGTAACTGCCCAGTAAAATCACCAGCGCCATCGACACCAACTGCAAGCCAATAAAATTAAACGTGAGATGACGCACGATATCATTAATCATCACCCCATAGGCCGCCAGCGCTACAAGTAAAGAACCACCGGCTTGTACCAGCACCTCCTTGGAGCCTTCCTCCTCCCAGAGAATGGACATACGCTCAATCGTCCAGCTGAGAATAATCATAGGGAAGAAGGTAATCTTGAGGCCCTCACTCAAACCCAACTGAAACGACAGCAGAGCAAACACCGCGATAATTGAAATAACCGTGATAATCACAGCCGAAATTCTCGCAACCAACAATAAGTTCAAATGGGAAAAATAGCTGCGAATGATCAAACCAAAACCAACAATCAATATAAAACCAATAATACCGGTAAGCAGGCTGGTTTGAATAAAGGAGATCGCGATAAGTACCGGCATAAAGGTACCCGTGGTGCGCAGGCCAATTAGCACACGCATAAACACCACCACCAGCACCCCCACTGGAATCAACAGAATACCTTTAAACATCGTCTGCTCTTCCACCGGCAGACTGTGAATAGAAAAGTCGAGGAAGGCGACACCGTTGGCCTTAACCTGCTTCAGCACACGCGCCATCGGTACTTCTTGTTCTATCACCGAAAACATTACCCTCGACTGCGAGCCGCCGACTATATCCAGTAGTGAACCCGACTGATACTCCCACAGCAGCCGGTTACGACTACTCCCCTGACGCCCCGTTAAAGGGTTAAATAGCTGGTAGTCATCGCCATCAAACACTTGTATATAGGTATTCAGTTGCTGCCGACGGCGCCCATCCTCCAACGCCAAGGTCAACACCTCCTGCGCTGGTACTCCAGCATGCTGGAGTAGTTGCACCATCCACAGGCTAAGTGGCTTTTTTTGTGCCAAAAATTGGGCGCTCTGAGCTTGGTTGCCAAATTCGGTGATCAGTTCGCGTGCGAGGGTAAAATTATCGGCCGAACGCTCCAGCGCATTGGTCAGCAACTGTAACGCCGAGGTTTCATGGGGGCCCGCTCCTGGCAAGGCTCGGGTTTCCGCCGGGGAAGGTGGGCGACCGGGTACCTCTAGGTCGGGGTTCACCTGCATGTCTACCCGGTAATAAAGCGATTGAGCACCCCAAGCACTGCGAATACTCCATTGCGCGCGACGCTCACCATCATTTTCTAGGTACGCCAACCCATAACCAGGGCTGGCGGTATGCTCACCAATACGCTCGAAGCCCGTCTGACTGGCCGGTATCGCGAGTGAAGCTTTTACCGGTTCACCGTTGGCGAGAAACTCAACCTTCGCCTCAATTGACCACACCTGGCGTTTTTCACCCGGCAGGAATGGCACATCAAAAACCTGATGGCGATACCATGTAAGAAGACTGCCGGCCAACAGTAGCAGGCCCACAATAACGAAGAGTGACGCGCGTGATCGATTTACCATGATTTAAGAGTATGTCAGGGGCTGGCCAGCTCGACCTTTGGCTGGGTAAATTTCTGGGAAACATCCACAACCGCAATGTCTTGTAAAAAACTGCGCCCCAGCAAGATGGGGTAGATCATACTATCGCGATCGGAAAGGTTGAATTCAACATCCTCAATGATGTCACCAATGCGTACCATCAAACGCACAACGGGGCGCTTCTCTACCTCACCATCGTTGGTCTGACGAATTTTCTTAATGCGCACCAGCGGCGACTCAAATAAGCGATCTTCACCCACGGTAGGAATTTGGAATCGTACCCACTTACTTCCGTTGCGCTCAAACGGTTGAATATCGGCCGCATACAGTAAAGAAGATGCGGCTCCGGTATCAATACGAGCTTTGAATCGCTGATTGGCGATATCCAGCCAGGCCCACTCAACCCGGCCAATCACCAATTTATTATCGGCGCCTAGCGCCAGAGCGGGGACTGGTAGTTCCACTATTGGCGACTCGCGGGTTTCCAGAGGTTCAGCCCCAAGATCTTTACGGGTAACAATTGAGTGCATATCCGCCACCTGTGTTTGCAGGCTTTGCATTTGCTCCGACATTAACCGCTGCGCTTGAACCAAACTTTGCAGTTGCTGACCCTGTTCATCCAGCAGCAACTGCTGCTGTTCCAGAATATCCTGCTGAGCAATGGTTGTTTCGTCTTTCTGTTGGGACAGGGCACACCCCCCCAGCAGCTGGGCCACGGCCATTAAAACTGTCAGTTGAGCAATACGGTTCATGGATTGTCGATAACTCTTTGGGCAACTCTTGGCTAAACTCTTGGCTAAACTCACGGAATTTCTCATCATCCGCTTTTTGTAAACTAGCATTTGCTACAATCGCGGGATTTAGGCTCTAACGCGAGGGCATGACATCTTAGCAGCGATTTTTATTGCTTCTGAGATAAATCCCTCACACCGAAACATTTCAGGAGTAAGATTTGAGTTTTTCTGCCATTATTTTTGATCACGACGGCACGCTAGTAGACTCGGAAGGTATTCACTACAATATCTGGCGAGAACTACTGAGCACCGACTTTGGTATCAAGTTCAGTAAACAGGAATACCTGAATCACCATTGCGGCGTACCCACTTTACAAAACGCCGAGACAATCGTACAGCAATACGCGCTGGACTTGAATGCACAGCAACTTTACCAGCGAAACACCCAAGCCATGCATGCCTGGCTGAGCGAAAACTCATTCCCCCTATTCGCAACCGCGAAACCGGCACTAGACCAATGCCGCAATGCCGGGCTAAAAATTGGCCTTGCCACCGGCGCCAGCGATACCGAAGCCAATGCCACCCTCAAAGGCCACAAACTAGCCGAATATTTCACCGCCGTTACCACCAAAGACGACGTCGAACACACCAAACCGGCACCCGAGACCTACCTACTTACCGCCCACAAACTCGGCGTGGAACCTCAAGTCTGCATTGCCATAGAAGACAGCAGCACAGGTATTGCCTCGGCTAAGGCTGCGGGCATGGTCTGTATCGCCGTCTCGAACGATTACTCCATATCACAGGATGTATCGCTCGCCGACCATCAAGTAGACGACCTACAGCAGGCGGTAAATTTGGTGTTAACACAATACTGCAACATCCAAGCAAACCTTTAATTTCAAGCCTAATCGATCAAGGAGCAGTATTCAGCATCAGTTCAGCCTGTCGAGCGTAACCTGAATTCAGACCTAAAAAAGGGCCGCTTACAGAGGAGAACGACAATGAAACGACTGAATCTGGCTTTGACAGTTACGGTATTATGCGTCGCCTTTATCAGCCCTCTAGCGCTGGCCCGCGGCCATGATAACCACAAACGCGTTGCCTACGCACGGGTGATTAGCGTCGATCCCATCATCAAAACCGTACAGCGCCGCACTCCCGTCGAAAGCTGCTGGACTGAACAGGTTCGCGAAGAAACACCGGTATACCGACACGCAGGGGGTCACTCACCAAACACCGCCAGTACTCTGCTCGGTAGTGTCATCGGCGGCGCTATTGGTCATAGCGTAGGCGCTGGCAACGAGAACAAAAAAGTGGGCACGGTAGTGGGTGCATTACTGGGCGCCACTATTGGTCGCGATGTTGGCCGCAGGCAAAGCAACGAGCAATACTCTCACACCGAGGTCAACTACCGCGATGTGCGACGCTGTATAATTGAAGACAGGACCAACCTTGAAACTGTACCTGTGGGCTACAACGTCACCTATGCATACCGTGGCGAAACCTACACCACCCGCACACGGCAGCACCCAGGCAAGAAAATAAAAGTCGCCGTTCGCATTCGACCTCTGGAAGATTGATGATGTCGAGTGAATTGGCGTCTATGTTTGGCATACAATGGGGTCTCACTCACTTCAACATTAACGTTATGTCCACTCAAAGCCTAAAACAACTCAGTCGATATACCCTGCTGACGGGGCTACTGCTAAGTACATCCAGCGCTCTGGGCTATAGCCACAAGGACAGCTATTTCGTCAATAATGTCGCCGTAGAAGCCACTGACCAAAAGCCATTCGTCGCCAACCCCCGCTGGCAACTCGCCCAGACATCCATCAGTAAAAGCGAGGCGGCCTTTGCCGCAAAACAACGCTATGGCGGTAAAATATTGAGCGTGAACAAAAGTGATAACGTCTATCGGGTCAAGCTACTACTGGATAGCGGTAAAGTAATTATCGTTGTCGTCGATGCCAACACAGGTAAAGTGCTCGGTCGATAGTCGTCGCACGAACAAAAAAAGTCGGAGTGAAAGGAACGCCCTATGAAAATGCTGATAGTTGAAGACGAAGACGCCATCCGCCAACAACTGGCCGATTACTTCAGCGCACAGAATTTTGTGATTGAAACCGCCGCCGACGGCGAAGATGGCTGCTATTTTGCTACCGAATACGACTTTGATCTGGCGGTCATTGATATCGGCCTACCCAAAATGGACGGCATAGAGATTATCAAGCGCCTCCGCGCAGCGGGCAAAAAATACCCGGTATTGGTTCTCACCGCTCGAGGTCACTGGCAAGACAAAGTCAAAGGGCTGGAAGCCGGTGCCGATGACTACCTCGTCAAACCCTTTCACACCGAAGAGTTGCGCGCACGAGCCAATGCCTTAATTCGCCGTTCAGGCGGCAGCGCCACACCACAGCTGAATTTTGGCCCCATCATTATTGACACCTCAACCAAGCAAGTGAGCGTTAATCAAAGTGTTATTGAACTCACCAGCTATGAATACAACACCCTCGAATATCTTGCACTACACCCCGGCCAACCCATATCAAAAACCGAGCTGACCGAGCACCTCTACCACCAAGATTTCGAGCGAGACAGCAATGTTATTGAAGTATTCATTGGTCGTCTGCGTAAAAAGCTAGATCCCGACAACCACCTTAAGCCTATCAGCACCGTTCGCGGCCAGGGCTACCGCTTCGCGCTGCAGCAAGGGAGTTAGCCACTGCATGCTACCCAGGCCTGCGTCCTTAGCGGCTCGATTAACGCTTTCCTCCGCCTTGGTGCTACCGCTGATACTCGTGTTCAGCGCGTTCTCCCTGGACCGCGCGTTCTACCACAGCCTTCTGGATGCTGAACAACAGACCCTGCAATCACAGCTGTATTTAATGATGGGCGCAGCGGAACCGGGCACACTTAAAGAAGATCCAGAACTGCAATTACCCGAAGCCCTGGCTGAACCGCGCTTTAACCGCCCGCTATCGGGCCTGTCTGGGGTTATCGTAAAGCCAGATGGCGAAAAAATGTGGCAGAGCATCTCCCACCCCACTCTCGATCAGCCGCCAGAAAAAATCCTGAAACAACCGTTTATCCCCGGTGGCGAACACTTCGTAGAAGTGGCCATTGCTGACAACCTTTATTTTTCTTTCAGCTTCGACTCTGTTTGGGAGGTAAAGGGAGAAGACAACCTATATCGCTTTGTCGTACTGCATAACCAGCGCTACTTAAAACATGCATTAAAAAGCTACCGGGAAGTACTCTGGCTATGGATTGGCGGTATCGCTATTTTATTTATTGCCGCGCTATTCTTTATTACCCGCTGGGGGCTCCGCCCACTGAACCGGTTGGCGCTCGAATTAAAGAAGTTTCAGCAGGGGCAAAATACCAGCCTTGAAGGCCAATACCCCAGTGAGATTGCCCCGGTTATCAGCAACCTGAACGAAGTGCTCGACAGCGAACAGGCCCAGCGCCAACGCTATAAAAACACCTTATCGGACCTTGCTCATAGCTTAAAAACACCGCTAGCTATCATACGCGCGGAACTCGAAACCCAAAACGACAGTCAGAGTAGCGCCATCGACGAACAAATTTCGCGGATGGCCGATATCATTCAGCACCAGTTGCAACGCGCCACCCTTAAAAGCACCACAAGTATGCGCGTAAAGACGCCTTTGGCCGAAACCGTTAAGCGCGTAACCAGCGCACTCGAAAAGGTGTATGGAGATAAAGCCTTTACGGTAGAGATTGCTATTGATGAAAGCCTGCAATTTCCCGGTGATGAAAGCGATGCCCTGGAGATTTTCGGCAACCTACTGGAGAATGCGTTTAAATACGGGCAAAACCAACTCCACGTTAACGCTAGCCAAACGCCAAAAGAACTAAGGGTTGTCATCGCCGACAACGGCCCAGGCATTCCAGAACACTTGAAAAAAACACTGCTTAACCGCGGCGCCCGCGCCGACACCAGCGTTCAAGGGCAAGGCATTGGCCTGGCAATAGTCGTCGACATGCTCAGCAGTTATTCTGCGCAATTAGACATTGGCGACAGCCCTCTCGGTGGCGCAGAATTTAAACTTACATTCCCAAAAATTTAAACATGTTTATTAATACGTTAAATAGTGCACTTCACACACTCTTTTTTCATCCTCGTTTACGCCTGCTGCGCAGGGGGCAACTGCTTGTTGCCCTTGGCGTGTTTGCCTATATGGCGCTGTCCTCTTCACCCGGCGTTTGGACAAGCGCGCTTTCAGATAAGCTGCTCCATTTTCTCGGCAACCTATTATTAATCGGTTCAATCTGGGTAGCCTTCTTTGGTTCTATCAACGGTCGCTTAGCCATCCTGTTTGCGGTGATCTATTCGCTGACAATTGAGAGCTTTCAAGCATTCACAACCATGCGCCATCCGGATCTTTTTGACGCGGCAGCAAACCTACTGGGTATTTTTGTGGGGTTCGGTGTATGCCGGCTCAGCGGGCACTATATACTCAGACTTGAAGCGCGAAAGGCCGAACCAGAAGAATAAGTTTCGGCAATAGCAATAACGCCCCCAGCAACGCAAGAAACATTGCCAAGCCAGTCAGTAGGCCGAAGTATATGGTAGGAATAAACGCCGAGAGCACCATGATGGCAAAGCCAAAAATAATAATCACCGAAGTATAAAACATGGCTCGACCAATGGAGCTATGTGCGCGATGCATGCTGGCAATATAATTACCATCTTCCGCCAGCTCACGTCGAAATCTATGTACATAATGAATAGTGTTATCAACACCGATACCTACCGTAATGGCCGCTACTGTAATCGTCATCATATCCAGCGGTAAGCCGAAAACACCCATAAAGCCTAGAATGCCAACAGCCGCAAGTATCGTTGGCACTATTGCCACCAGCGCAACTTTGATTGAGCGAAACAAAATTATAAACATAATGAAGATACCAACCAGCACTGTACCCAACGTTGAGATCTGCGAACTGAATAAACTTTGCAACATATTGTTGTACAGTACCAGCAAACCGGTAAATCGCAGCTGATTTTCGGCCGCCATACCTTCGCTAATAATATATTCACGAATTCGCTCAACCAGCTCCGCCCGTTTTAAATCAGGGTAGCCATCGTGAATCCGCAGGGTAATACGCGTTTGGTTTTTTTCGGAAGAAAGGTAGGGATCTATCAGCGCACTTTTCACTTCACGCGGTAATTTTTTCTCCATTACCGCAAGCTCAACATCATTCAGCCCGCCACTGATGTCCCGGCCAATTTTGTAGAGAATAGCCAGCGACTGCACTTTACCCACTTCCGGTAAGCTTTCCAGATAATCGTGTATTTTTTCTACCTGTCGCAAACCGGCAACCGTCATCCAAAAGCCGGGTTCATCGGCACCGTGTTCTGAAAATGGGTCAACTTCCGAGAACGGGTCTTCCTCTGTTATCGGCTCTAGAGATTCAAATGGGTCAACTTCATCGAAGGGGTCTGCTTCGGCAAACGGATCGTCTTCGTCTGCAAACTGCCGCTCAGTGATCTCTGCCGCATGGTTAATAACGATATCTAACGATGTTGTTCCACCGAGTTCGGAATCGATTACCGATAACCCCTGATAAATCTCGGTACTGTCATGAAAGTAATCAATAAACCGATTTTCGACTTGTAAACGCGTGACACCCCAGCCGCCGGCCACAGCAAGCAAAAAACTCACAACCAGCACCACGCCACCCTGGCGCTCTACAAACCGGGAAAAATACAGTGTTATGGGCTGCGAGAGCTTAGCTGAATCAGCTGTATCGCCCTCGGATTTAGCCGCTTTATGCACACCATTTTTTTTCAACAACATTAATGCTGCAGGCAATACCGTAAAAGCCAATACAAAAGCCAATACCAAGCCTATTGTCATTAACCAGCCAAAATCAATGACCGGACGAATATTGCTCACCACTAACGACGCAAAGGCAACAACAGAGGTCATCACCGTATACAAGCACGGCATCACCATAAATCTAACGGTTTCCGTTACCAGTTTGCGCTGACTCCAGCCGCGCTCCTGCTCAGCAAACTCTCGGTAGCGCACCACAAGATGAATAATAATAGCGAGGGAGATAATCAGAAGCAGCGCAACGAAATTAGAGGAGATAACCGTTAACCGCCAATCCACCCAACTCACATAACCGAGCATAAGCAGAACAGCAGCCATACAGGTAACCATCGGAATCACAACAAAGCGCCAAGAGCGGAAAATAATCGCCAGCACGAGCACCATAAAAATCAGTACGGCAGTACCAAAAACCACCAAATCGCTTTGAATAAAGCTGATCATATCGGCGGTGATCATGGTTAGCCCACCCACATAAATTTGGGCGTCACTGCGGTATTTGTCAACAATTGCTCTAACCTGCTCAACGCGCAGGTGATCTCTTTCCGACGCTACAGTACGGTGGATCAGCAGCGCCTCCCTGACTTGCCGCAGTACCTCAACATCGGCAAGCTCGCCCGCTTTTTTTTGCAACGATAGCGTGTCACGCTTTTTAACCAACTCTATATATTTTTCATCTACACGAAGATTTAATTGCAATGCCGTTGTTTGACCATCGGGCCCAAGGATCAAGTTTCGGTAAGCAGGGCTGGTCAAGAACTCCTGCTTAGCCTGGGTAAAATCCACCCCCGGCGTCAGAAGATTACGGGAACCAGCGACCATTTCTGAAATCGTTAACTTTGGGCTATACAGCAACGGCACGTCGAGAATGGAATTCAGACTAACCACGCCTTCTACGGCTGCCAACTCATCGCGTAATTCTTGTAGGTTAGCCAACACGTCCTGACTAAATAACGACTCGTGTGGCCGGTAGGTCACCACCAAAAAGTCGCCGCTACTATAGGTTTTGATAACTTCGCGATAAAAATCGAGATCTTCGTCATATTCCAGCGTTAGCGCATCGGAAGAGGCGTCCAGCTTAAAATTTGGTAGGCCAATAATCGCCCACACTAATACGCAACCCAACATTATTAAGGTAGATTTCGGGAACTGGGTGATCAGAGAAATATATTGGTTAAAAAGCCTGCCAAACATGGCGGTTTTACACGGTTCCTAGTTGGTCCATTAAAAACTGGACAGGAAGAAGGTAGATTAACAGGTAGAGAGTAAAAGAAGAGAAAAGTTAGCCTCCAATGCTAATCCATCGCGCTCGATTTCCGCGCATTATAGGGCTCAGAAGCCCATGCGTCATTAGCCAACCCGTAAATATTCGTTAATGAACCAACTTCTGAAGGCCAATGATTATTATTTAGAAGCTAGCCCACCCTCACCCCACTTAGGCAATAGCGTGTGTGGCAACTGTAATTGATCAAGTATTCGCGCGACAATAAAATCGACCAAATCCTCCAATCCTTCTGGGTTTTGATAAAACCCCGGGCTGGCGGGCAATATAACCGCGCCCATCTGGGTGAGGCTCAACATGTTTTTTAGATGGATTTCGGAATAAGGCGTTTCCCGTGGCACCAATATAAGTTGGCGCCGCTCCTTCAGCGCCACATCCGCAGCGCGTTCGATGAGGTTGTTACTTGCACCCGAAGCAATAGCGGACAATGTGCCGCCAGACGCAGGGCAAATAACCATAGACGCCGGAGAACTTGAACCCGACGCCACTGGCGCCATCCAATCCTCCTTTGCGAACAAATAAAGTTGTCCAGGCTGGGCGTTATATAACTGTGAGAAAAAAAGCTGTAGTGCTTTTTCATCACCCGCGGGTAGCGCTAGGTTTGTTTCGGTTTCAATAACCACGCGTGCCGCCCCCGACACCATAAGGTACACCCGGCAGTTTTGTGCAAGAAGTACCTGCAGTAGGCGCAGACCATATTGCGCACCCGAGGCGCCGGTGATGGCCAGCGTAATCGTACTATTAAACATTTTTTAGGGGCTTCCCGCTTAATTGATGTGCCGCTCACGTAAAACACTGATGAGCTCTTGGTGAACACCTGCAAACCCACCGTTGCTCATCACCACAATATGCAGCGGTTTTGTATAGTCTGTTACAGCGGCTGCAACAGAACAAATTATATCGTCCGTAGCGCTGAAAACCTTAGACGTGTGTGTAGCTTTCAACGCCTCCTGCAATGACCAATCCATTGCCGAAGGCTGAAACCAAAGGCAATGATCGGCGCAGGCCACCGCTTCTGCCAGCAAATGACGGTGTACACCCTGCTTCATGGTATTGGAGCGCGGCTCGATAATCGCCAAAATATTTTCGCTGCCTACATTCGCCCGCAAGCCCTCTAACGTCGATTGAATAGCCGTGGGGTGATGCGCAAAATCGTCATATACCCTTATAGCTCCAATTTCGGCCAGCAGCTCCATTCGGCGCTTTACACCTTTAAATGCACACAAGGCTTCACACGCAAGCTCGGGCAACACCCCCACATGGCGAGCTGCGGCCACAGCCGCAACGGCATTTTGTACATTATGGCGCCCTGTTAAGCGCCATTGAATACGTCCACTTGCCTGATTTGGATCAGGGCCTTTCAACTCAAAACACGCGCCATCCGCACTAGCGCTGAGGACCTGCCAATCGGCTCCGTCGCCACCAAACGTCTGACGCTCACTCCAACAACCTTTGTCCAAAACCTGCTCTACAGCGGGTAAATTCCGAGGATAAATAATGAGGCCATTGCCAGGAACTGTGCGCACCAAGTGGTGAAATTGTGTTTGGATCGCCGCCAAGTCCGCAAATATGTCGGCATGATCAAATTCAAGGTTGTTCACCACTAAGGTATTCGGCCGGTAATGAACAAATTTAGAGCGTTTATCGAAAAAGGCTGTGTCGTATTCATCTGCCTCAATAACAAAAAAATCGCTTTCTCCCAGTCGAGCTGAACAGGGAAAATTACCGGGAACACCGCCGATAAGATAGCCGGGGCTCATCCCGGCATATTCCAGTATCCAAGCGAGCATTGTAGCGGTTGTTGTTTTACCGTGTGTACCAGAGACCGCCAATGTCCAACGCCCCTGTAGGATATTATCAGACAACCATTGCGGCCCAGAGATATAGGGGCAGCCCGCATCAAGAATGGCCTCCATCAACGGGTTGCCGCGAGAGACAACATTGCCTATAACAAAAAGGTCGGGGCTTAGCTTTAATTGATCGCGGGAAAAACCTTCAATCAGCTCTATTCCCGCTAGCTGTAACTGAGTACTCATAGGCGGATAAACGCTAACATCGGCACCTGTCACCCGGTGACCAGCGGCTCTCGCAAGCTGCGCCAAAGACCCCATAAAAGTCCCACAAATCCCAAGAATATGTATATGCATAAAAGGTTACTAATTACCTAGATTATATAAGATAAGGTCAAACCGTTACCGATCGCCCGTGCGATCAACGAATAGATTTCGCCACCGCTTAATCATCTCAAAGAAAAAAATTAGTCTAAGCCCAGACGCGCTAAAGAACAAAATATTATTACCTTTAGGAATAGACCGTTTTTCATGCTATTTAAGCAGCAAAAGCGCTCTACTTCACACCAATTATTCTAACTTCATCACATTTTGCTTCTTATACTTGCTGTTACTCCTCCGAAGAACTCCCATTGCGGTAGCGGGGCGAGTCATCAAGTTGTTGTAGATTAAAATGGGAAGTGATGTATATGCTAGTTAGAGAAGGCGAAGTCCACGAGAAAGTTTGGTACCGATCAGAGCGTTTTTTTTGTGCCGACGGTCAATGGTTTTTTTCCACCCGCGAGGGAGATGATATTGGCCCGTATAGCTCGCGCCTTTCTGCTGCAAACGGACTGCAGCTATACGTCCACTATATGGAAGAAAATCCAGAGCAAGGCCAAGAATACGCCAGAAAAATTGCCAAACAAGGGCTATGGGCAACAACTCTTTGGCACTAAACGTTTGGTTCTATATCTTTGCCCAAAACCCAGTAACGCCTCTCCCGTTTAAAATTTATGCCGCCTCTATCGGTGCGTCAATCATTTTACTCGTTCGAAGCGTCGCTTGCTTAACTCAGTGCAGGGGCACGCGGAAGATGCGTTTTGATCGCTGTCACCAGCGCCTCTTGATCTACCGGTTTTGTTACTACATCGTCTATACCGCAGGACAGTAGCTCGGAAATTTCACCCTGCGTAATGCCAGCTGTAATCGCCACAATCGGTGTAGCCTTGTAACGCTTTGTCGCCCTTAATCGTCGGGCTACCTCCTTACCGTCGAGGTCAGGCAGGTGAATATCCAGCAGGATCAAACTGTAGTTTATCTGCAATACTTTTGTTAACGCCGCTCTTCCGCTGGTAACACAATCGTGTTTAAAATTTGAGTCGACCAATATCCAATCAATGAGCTCTGAGCTATCGGGTGAATCTTCGACAACCAATATACGCACGTCGTCCGCCACATCACTATCGCCAACCCCCTCAATCAAAGGCTCGAGCATCACTTGCTTCTCATTTTGCTTCAAGCTGCGATTAAGCGCTTCTATTCTCATAAGACTAGTTTTTACCCGTCTACGCATAGTGAAAGCGGCAGCGAATATTTCGATAACCGACGGCGTTATCGCGCGAACCTCCTCTTGCACCTCACTACTAAAAACAATTTTTCGCTGGTTGCCCGCACCATTGTAGAGCACCTGCGGTATCCGCCGCGACTGCTCATCATTATTCAACGAAACCATCAAGCGCGTTGTTTCTACAGCCAAATTACCGAGATTTATCACAAGTAAGTCGGGAATTAAATTCGATAACTGCTCCAGAGCAAGCGCCGTCGAATCAACAAATTCAGGCTCGATGCCAAAACCAGAAAACTCGTTATGCAACTGCGCTATGTGGCTAGGGGATGCCCCCACTACCAGCACGCTGGAAATATCTCGACTACCTAAGCGATACAGTTTTTCTTTCAGTACCGGCGTTGCATCCAACTTTTTCTGGAACAGATCGGCGCCCTCCATCAACACCTGCTTCTCCAGCACTTTATTCCCGCAAACCCCAACTTTGGGTATGTCTGCGAGTAAATTACGCTCATACATACTTCTAAGTAACTGTAACGGGTCGATACCACCACGATCACACTCGAAGAAGATCACATCAGGCATTAACTCCTCGCAGCGCTCGAAAAACACCTTCAGCCGTTTTTCTGCACAGACCCAGACACCCTCGTCGATAAATAATTTCTCCAACTCAGTTTCGACGCCTTCACTATCACCAAAATAGGCAATCGCAAAACCCTTTCGATCCCAATGCCCTTCGGAAACAAGGTTTACTTCCGATACGTCTGCCCCAATAGGGAGAAACAAACGGAACTCACTGCCAACACCGTAGGTACTTTCAAACTCAATATACCCGCCTAACAAACTGGCAAGCTTGGCGGTAATCATTAGCCCGAGGCCGGTTCCTTCGATGCCACTTTTTTGAACCTCTTCTGCTCGACCAAACTCCGTAAACAGGTGGTTTTTTTCAGTTTCAGCAATACCAATGCCAGTATCTTTTACTACGAATTTTACTGACTTACCCAAAGGCCCAGATTTTTGCTGCTCTACGAAAAGAGTAACCGACCCACTGTGGGTATATTTAATAGCATTGGACCCTAGATTAAGCAACATTTGCCGAAGTTTGGTTTTATCGCTAGTGATGGACAAATTACGCGCGTAACTCACCAACGTAAAGTCCAGAGATTTTGCTTCCGCCGCTGGAAGTAACTCTGACATAACGTCCTGAACCACATCACCCAGACTAAATAGCTCCGCATGGATTGACATACGTCCAGCATCCATCTTGGATAAATCCAAGATATTATTCATCAGCCCCTGCAGGTGCGTTCCATTGCGGGTAATGGCCTCCACCGCTCGCACACCACGCTTAGCCTTTTCCTCACCCAGCTCTTTCAGTAACACCCGACTAAAACCAATAATTGAATTCAGCGGCGTACGTAATTCATGGGACATGCTCGCTAAGAATTCTGACTTATAGCGATTGGAACGCTCCAACCCTTTGTTGGTTCTGGTGAGCTGCAATGTACGCTCCTCCAGCTCACGATAGGTTTGGTGCAGCTGCGCCGTTTTAAGTCGGTCCTTTTGATAGGTTATGTAGTAATCGAGCAACAAACCTATAAAAGGCACAACGTAGGTCAACACTTTAAGCAGGTGTGCGGCAAAAAAATGGCCGTCAAACAGTGTCGAAGACCCTAGTACCATATGCATTTCAACGGCAACGGCTGGCAGCATGCTAAGGATTAGCGCATCGGCAAAAACACTGGGGTACAATTTTCTAAACCGTGGAAAAACGAAAGCCCCACAAAATATATAGATAACCAGCGGAATGGTATCCAGTGGACGCTTTATCAAATCATCCGGATAGATGGTGTGCGGAATCTGGTCAGTGCTAATACACCACTGAACCACCAAGTACCCAAGAATTACAAACGCACCGGCAATACCAAGCAATATAGACAGGGCATTTTCATCGTTAGTTCGACCCTTGAGAAATATCAATGACGAAACACCTAACAATAAAATCATCGCATTAAAGGTTCGTGCTGCAGCCCAACTAAAGGGCGCCAAAACTGAACTATCTGCCACCGTATCGAGAAGCCGGGAGGACACCATAGAATGGAATACATCCATAGACGCTGCACACAGCAACGACAGCCCAATGACTGGCGCCGCAATATTGGTGGAGAGGTTGTATTGACTGAAGGCAAGCAAAGCCGTGAGGACAGCCGCAATGATGGCGCTCCACTCTAACAACGTATGAAACTGTGGCCCAGCCATAACTAAATGCAGATTATTCAGGCGATCCTGAGCTGAAAGCAAGGGTAATTGCTCCAGCGAAGACAAATTCATCTGCACCCCCAAATTCATGCCGAGTGCCATCGCCAGAAAGGGCGCCAACGTTAACGCGACAATCGCAAGTGTCACCGCCCTCGGGATAACCGGTACTAACGGTGATAATGAATTGCTTTGCCCTGCTGTACTCAAATCAACCCCTGATTACTCTGCATATTGCAAACGCGAACCTTGCGCATAAGTAATGTGCTCCCTTTTTGATGAACATCAGACGCTCCGACGTCACTTGCCGACCGATTGATGTATTTAATATTTCATTCCCTGCGTTACCGCCGCGCGCCTTAGCACAACAACTTAACGCCTAGGCGCTTTAAACTAGGGCTCGACCACCTACGGCATCATGCCACCACCTGCACAACATTCACACAACACTTGGTGCGGACGCTAGGAATATGCCCTCCAGCAGCCATCGAAAGCACGATTGTTCGCAACATTTCGTATGTTACAATCGCGCCCACCCGGCACGCCTCGCTTCCACATGAAACTAAGGCTGAGACCAGGTCAGACTGCGGCAACAATAAGCCACTGCACTTATAACTATAGATATTAGATTTAAATTAGTAAGGTAAGGTTAGAACAATATGGGTCTTCACTTAGTACCAACAGGCGAAAATGCGCCGGACGAAATTAATGTTGTCATCGAAATTCCGATGGGCAGCGATCCGGTTAAATACGAAGTAGATAAAGAATCTGGCGCCATGTTTGTGGATCGCATCCTCGGCACCGCCATGCACTACCCAGCCAATTACGGCTATATCCCGCACACACTAGCTGACGACGGCGACCCCGCTGACGTTTTGGTGTACATGAACCGCCCGTTACTCCCAGGCTCCGTGGTCACCTGCCGCCCTCTGGGGGTACTGCAAATGACGGATGAATCGGGCATTGATGCTAAAATTCTAGCGGTTCCAGTGAGCAGTATTACCAAATATTACGACGATATTGAGTCACTCGCCGACCTATCAAAAATCAAAGTTGATCGTATTGCCCACTTTTTTGAGCACTACAAAGACTTAGAAGAGGGTAAATGGGTGAAGCTAGACGGCTGGGCAGACGCCGACGTTGCAAAACAAGAAATTCTCAACTCTATCGAGAACTACAAAAAACTGCCCAAGGCACCCCGCTTCTAACGATCAATGGCAACGCGATCAGCCATCCTCCAGCGAGATTCCACTCACATCCGGCGCTGGAGGTGGTGCGGGTTTCGGCGACGCCAGGTTTCCACCTGGTTCAGCCAAGCTTATAGCGGTAATATCCACCTCTACCGGCTCAACCGTTTTGCGCTCTTCGGGCTTTAGTACATCAGCCCCAGCCTCGGCCAAATCAAACCCACTTAAATCAAGCGCCAAGGCGTCGTCCTGGCGGTATTCCGTCGGCTCCAAAAGATTGCCGCTGGCGGCCTTTATGCTCAAACCCGACGTATCCACTACAACAGCCGCCACCTGACTGTGCTCTTCCGGCTTTAACAGATCGGCACCCACAGGCGCCAAGGTAAATGCAGCTCCCAATTCTTCCACATGCGGCAGTGGCGACGGCTCAGTCACTGGCACTGCAGCCGGGGCCTCGCCATCGGCAGGCTCAATAGTGGCGGTTACCTGCGGCACAGCCGCCATGTGCACCGAGGCGGGAGAAGTTCCAGGAATAGCGCCAAGGTCAGTTCCGGCACCGGGTATTGTACCCAGGCTTTTGTCTGCTGTAGATTCAACAGCGGGCACAGTAAAAGCCGCTTTGCCCGCAGGCTTCACTGGAGTACTGGTTTGCATCTCGACATCAACCAAAGCCCCCGCTTTTTTAATTGCAACCCGATATTTAGTCGCCACATCCAACGTAAGGCCACGCTTAAGCACTACGGGTTTACCCGTAAAAAGAGCCTCCACTTTTGCGGAATCAATTTTAAACAATTGCCCCAAATTGCGTTTCGCTTCGGCTGGCTCGACGCTTTTCGCCAATACACCACGAAATATCAAATTATATTTTTCATCGTCTTCAGGAGGCATAAACTTTCTCGCTTTTATAACCGTTACAGAAGGTTCAACAAGGCTTGGTTCTAAGCCAGCTAAGGGCCCAACTAACCTGTCCGCAAATTCTGGCATGTAAGTAATATCGCACATACTTTGGCGCCGGAGACTGCTGGCGAATAAGCTAAATACTATCCATACTAGTTCTACGAGCCCCAAAAAAATAATGCATTTTTTTGATTTCCCCGGGCAGGCTCAACACACGCAACACACAACACAACACAACACAACACACGCAACACAAGAGTACAACAAGAACGATCCTGAGAATTGATTTGCCTGTTCAGTACCTGAGATGTAGTAATTATGAACACGGATAGCGAAAAAACAAAATTAAATGCAGGAGCCACCGCTCAGCCGAATAACGCTGTTACTAACGACACCCTTGAAAAAGCGATTACCACAGAAGCCGATAAATTAATTGTCATTGGACAACAGCGGATACATGTAAACGCCGTAACCACAAAAATTCTTGCCGACATCGCCTTTCTCGAAGACAGAATAGCGCGCATGGACTCAATGAAAAACCCCAGCGAAACCGTACTGAATACCTATCGAGCCATGCTCACCAGCCGCAAATCAGTACTGAAATGGCTACAGGAGCACAATATGATTGTTTCTGAAACCGCAAAAGACCGCACCGGCACCTAAAAAGCGCTTTCCGCTACAGCAGCCTTAGATTGGATCATTGCAATCTTTGCGTAATCCGCTAACAGCAGCCGTTCTTTACAATTCCACCCCGATCCAACCACCCTTGCCGAAAAAAGAAGCCGCTAAAACGCATTCATAAACGCTTTACTAATCAATAACGTGTACGGCCACTTCATCCATATTCCGACAAATATTCCCGCCCCTAGGGCCCCCAGGTAAATCCGCCTGCGGAACATACTGCACTAGCTGCATACCTGCCGATACCGCTGCCTTATAACCCGACGGCGAATCTTCAATTACCCAGCAGCTTTGCGGCGCCACCCCACTTACCTCTGCTGCGTGCAAAAAAAGGTCTGGTGCGGGCTTACCCTGAAGTACATCCTCCCGACTAAAGCGTGATATTTTTTTATCTGATTCAGGGAAAAACTTATCGAGCCCAGTAACCGCAAGGGAATGATTGATTTTTTTGTGCTCTCCATTTGAAGCGACACAAAAAGGGATATTCCGCCGCAATAAGCGGCGCAATAATTTTTCAACTCCAGCCACGGGCAGCAGGTCCAAAGTAAAACGCTCACGTGTTGCCGTCGATAAAATCTCGGTAAAATTTTCGGGCAAAGAAACATCAAAATGCGATTCTATCCAAGTAAAACAGTAGGGCAACGTATGCCCATGAAATTCAGAATAGCAGGCCGCCGCCGACATTCGCACCCCCTGCCGCGCAAGGCACTGCGAAAAAACATCCGCCGCTAAAGTTTCACTGTCGACCAAAACGCCATCGCAATCAAAGATCACCAGCATAAACATCAACCCTCGAAGTATGCCCCTATATAGCGGCTGTAAATTGCATCAAATTGATTCAGCAGCGCCTGCTGTAAACCCACGTCTGTCGCCTCTAGCAACGCCGCAAGCCTCTCTTGCGTTACCACCCGCTCTACTTTTCGTGCAATAGGAACGAAACTCAAGTGCCAAGGTTCGGGAGACACACCACCACGGCCAAAACCGGTGAACGGCCGATACCAGTCACTACCGTTTTCTCTGAGATACTCGCCTAGCCACTGATGTAAAGGCAGGAACATGCCTTCGCACTCGGCCACTGTTAACGCCAGTGAATAGCCTTCAGGCACAGCAGCAGCGTCGTAGACATCAATATCACTCCCCCAGTGGTGTCGCGAGCCACCAGGAACCGCCGACCAACGCAGTATCGCCGCAACCCGCTCGGTATCCGTAAGCTGTGTAGTATTCAGCACCTCACCGTTGGCCCCTAAAATCGGACGAACACCGGTCGCTTTATGGTTCCAGATAGCCAGCTGGCGGTCAAACGAGCGATAACCACTGGCAATACGCAAATCAAAACCCTGTTCGGCAGCAGCGCTCTTGAGGCGTATCACCGGATCTACCACGCGACAATGGACAGGCTGCTCCAACGAGTTCTGGTCGATATGCGAACATTCCTGGCCACTGGCTTGTTCAAATGTGATGAAGCCCCCAGTGTCGCCAGTACGGTCATCCATATTCCTTCTCCAAAGCAATTGCGCTGCTGTTATAAGTCTGTATTATTAGCAGTTGGTGATTTAATTCTCTCACCACTGCCTTGTACGTGAAATCGCACATTTAGGCAGTACCGGTATAGAGATAGTGTCATGACCGTCTGCAAGCTTTTCCCCAATAGGTGAAAGCATAACTATAATAAGAAGCGGGCACATAGAACATCAACTCACCACTTACCCCAATCATATTAATAATAACAACCATGGGAGCGGACTTGGATGACTTCCAACAACGATAGCCAAGGTAGTCAAGGCGAACTGCTCGGATTAAAAAATCTGGGCATGGCATCAGTGAATATTCTCCATGCTATCGGCATCAATAACTACAGCGATTTATCTGAAACAGGCGCAGTCGAGGCCTACCGGCGAATCAAGGCACGAGGCATTCACGTGTCTAAAGTCATGCTCTATGCGCTTCAGGGCGCACTAATGGACGTGCACTGGAATGATTTGTCTCCAGACCTTAAAGCCCAACTCGTCGATGAAGCCCAGCAGGCTGAAGAGGCCAGCGCGTAACCGCGAGTTGGCGACGCTGATTATTGTGAAAATCAGGCTTTTTGATCTCGACCAACTACCGGAAGGCAGCGCTCTCTCATTTACGCTGGGCTCGAAACAAGCGTTCGCGATCCACAGAGAGGGCGCTATCTACGCCTACCTTAACGCTTGCCCTCACCTTGGTATCCCGCTTGAGTGGATGCCTAATGAATTTCTCGATGACGAAAATGAGCTGATCCAATGCTCAACCCACGGCGCACTGTTTCTTATTGACACCGGCGAATGTGTTTCCGGCCCCTGTAGGGGTGACCGGCTAACCCCTATTGCCATTCAGCAAGACGCAACAAGTGTTTACCTCGACGAATAGGCCTCTTGGCCACGCAGAGGCTAATATCAATTACGATTAGAGCTATTGCCCAAGTAGAACGGGCAGCGGACGCTTAAGCGTTAATTCTTCAGGTGTTATTTCCGCACTATAAGCCAAAACCTCTACCCCTATTGCCGCAGCCTGCCGCAACAACTCGCCATAACGCGGATCTATATCATCAGCAGGCGATACCCGCTCTATCCTTGAATGCTGAACACAGAACAACAACACGGCTCGATGCCCTTGCTTTTTCTGCTCCATTAATTCACGCACATGCTTACTTGCTCGGTCACTAACAGCATCCGGAAACATGCCCTGCCCACCCCCCATGTCGAGAGTCACGCTTTTGACCTCAACAAAACACTGCTCGCCAGCACGCGAAAGTAGTAGGTCTATTCGGCTATTTTCGAGGCCATACTTTTGCTCGCGCTGCAGCGTGTCGTAGTTACCCAGCTCAGCAATACGCCCCGCCTCCAGCGCTTCGCTAACCAGATGATTAGCGCGGGCGGCGTTAATACCGGCCAAGCCACCTCCGTATGTCGTCGCCAACTCCCACGAATAGCGGTATTTACGCTTAGGGTTATTCGAATCCCATAGGTAACATGGAGAATCTTCCACGACACAGTTTTTCATGCTGCCGGTATTCGGGCAGTGAACCGTTATCTCAGTTCCGTCCGAGAGTCGTACATCGGCTAAAAAGCGTTTGTATCGACGAAGCAGGGTCGCCTGTATGAGCGGCGGGGCAAATCGCATGAAACTCCTTAAATTTCGGGCTTATCCGCACAGACAAGCCACAACAATTGATTAAGCACCGAAAAAAGCTAGCGCGAAAAATCCGAATCTGGTAATTTTCACCGTTTAATTCCGCCGACTCATTAGGAGCTGGCGGAGTACGGGGCATTTAGGGCGCCAAAATCAACACCACAAGCCTTGAAAACGCTATGAACAACCCCAATTGACTGCGATTATTCAGCAATGAGGCGCAAATTATCTATGCCGGAATCTCAAGCTAAGTCCCATTTTGCCTTTCGCGATATCTCTCCTTACGAGGAGAAGAAAGGCGAAGAGTACATGAACGATAAACAAAAGGCTCATTTTCGCGAGCTACTGCTCGCATGGAAACGCGAGCTAATGGAAGAAGTGGACCGCACCGTTAGCCACATGAAAGACGAAGCGGCGAACTTCCCCGATCCAGCTGATCGGGCAAGCCAAGAAGAAGAATTCAGCCTGGAGCTACGCACCCGCGACCGCGAGAGAAAGCTGATCAAAAAAATTGACAGCACACTCGAACTGCTCGAAACCGAAGACTACGGCTACTGCGAAGCCTGCGGTGTAGACATAGGTGTTCGCCGATTGGAAGCTCGCCCAACGGCAACTCAATGTGTTGACTGTAAAACCATTGACGAGATCAAGGAAAAGCAAACCACCCTGTAACCCGATATAACGGTTGCAAGACGACTTTTGCTAGCCCCTGACGCTATATCAAACCAAGAGCCGACCGGCTACGTTGGCCGGTTCGCTCCCTCCCCCTCGGGACCGTTGCATACGGGTTCTCTTGTATGCGCCTTGGCCAGCTTTCTAGATGCTCGCCACAACAGGGGAGTATGGCTCGTTCGCATGGAGGATATAGACCCACCTCGAGAGCAGCCCGACGCAGACAAGCTAATCCTAGATTGCCTAACGGCCCACGGACTCGAGTGGGACAAAACTGTGCTTTTTCAAAGCCAACAAACTGAAGCCTACAAAACCGCCCTAGCACAGCTTAGCGAAAAAGCACTCAGCTATCGCTGCAACTGTACCCGCGCAAGACTAAAATCACTCAAAGGGCGCTACGACCGGCATTGCATCGACCACCCCCCCAGTAAAGATGAGCCCGCAGCGGTGAAGCTAAACCTGCCGAAAGTGCTCGCCACACTCAAGCACCACTCAACAACACAATTAAATACGTTCATTGACGGCATACTCGGCCAACAATATGAAAAGCTGCAGCAATCCGATGACTTCGTGATCCACAGAAAAGATGGCCTGTTCGCCTATCAGCTCGCCGTAGTCGTCGACGATATTGCACAAAACATTTCCCACGTAGTGCGTGGTGCCGACCTACTCAGCACTACAATTAAGCAGCAATTACTATTTTTTCTGTTTGGCGCTAAACCGCCAGCTTACAGCCACATCCCACTAATAACCGATACCAACGGCAATAAGCTCAGCAAACAGAATCACGCACCGGCAGTGAACACAGGCACACCGGAAAAGAACTTGATTAAAGCCTGCCGCCTACTGTATTTGTCGAATGATCACAGCGATTATTCCAACCTGCACCAAAGCTCGGTAAACGATATTCTTACCTGGGCCACGCAACAGTGGAATATCAAACAACTCGCTAAGCAATCGGCTGCGGTACAATCAACCTTTACAGAGGATGAGCCATGAAAAGACAACGGCCGCTGTTACTGCTTCTGCTGGTTGTTTATATATTCTCCCCCACTCTTTTCGACTGGGTTATGAATCCCGGCGGCGGCTGGTATCGCCCTTACCTTATTTGGCTGCTAGTCATAGTCGTCGCATTTATTGTTCAGGAACGGCAGCCAGGGGCGGATTAAGTAAACACCATGACATTCAGTTTTTTTCAGGTAGCACTTATCTGCCTCATTTACATGAGCGCATTGTTCGCCATTGCCTATTGCACAGAAAAAGGCCTGGTGAGCAGCCGCATTGTCCACCACCCGGTTACCTATATATTTTCGCTTGGCATATTTGCAAGTGCCTGGGCGTATTACGGCGTCATCAATCTTGCCGCTGAATTTGGCTACGGCGCTTTGGCCTATTATTTAGGCACCGGCGTCTTGTTTTTGTTTGCGCCTGCCGCGCTCAAGCCGTTAATGGAAATTGCCCGACGATTTCAGATCAACTCCACCGCCGACCTGCTCACGTTTCGCTACCACAGCCACTCCGTTGGCGGTATTGCAACACTGTGTATGTTATTTAGCATGGCTCCGTTGATCGCACTGCAAATACAAGCCGTTGCCGACACCATTCATATCCTTACCCGTAACAACGGCACCAGCATATCCATGCCCAACACCCACTTCGATACACGCCAACTGCTCGCACTGGTGTACTGCTTAGTGGTCGCTGGTTTTGCCATGATGTTCGGCTCTAACCGGGAGCATCATCGCGGGCTTATCACCTCCATGGCATTTGAGTCTCTGGTCAAAGTCTTTGGCCTATGTGCGATTGGCCTGTTTGCCATTTTTGAAGTATTTTCCGGCTTCGATGGTCTCAACCAATGGCTTGCCAACAATCCCGAGCATCTGGAAAACCTAAATCCACCCACCGCAAACCAATCTGCGCACACACTGCTACTGGTATTTATTGCCACAGCCGTCTCCATGCCTCACATTTTTCATATGACGGTTGTAGAAAACCCGATGAAAAATGTTACTCGCACCATCAGCTGGGCCTTCCCGCTATTTCTGCTGGTAATGGCGCTACCGATCTTCCCCATACTCTGGGCTGGGATCAAACTGGGCGGACAATTCCCCACCGAATACTTCCCTCTAGCCGTACCCATTGCATCGGGCAGTACAACCTTTACACTTATATCCTTTGTCGCTGGGCTATCAGCGGCAACCGGTGCCATTGTGGCAATTTCCCTTGCCATAGCCACGATGATCCTCAACCACTGGATTTTACCCGCCACCCCACTGCGTACCCATCAAGAGATCTACGGCCAACTTATTTGGATGCGCCGCGTCCTCATTGCGGTGGTCATACTTTCTGGTTACGGCTTTTACCAGATACTCGCTAACCGCTTTAACCTTACCGATCTCGCCCTCACCTCATTTATCGCAACACTGCAATTTTTACCCGGCGTTATTGCGGTTGCCCACTGGACGAGAGGAAACCGTCAAGGCCTACTAGCGGGATTATTCACTGGCATGCTGATTTGGGGGCTGGGCCTACTACTTCCCATGCTACTGGACACCCGCGACGCGTCCTTCGATATTCTCGGCATGCACATCCAAGTGGGCATCGCCCAATGGAGCGCCGTTACGCTCTGGTCACTCGGGCTAAATACCTTGGTGTTTGTCGTCGTCTCGCTGATTACCCACCAATCCGACGATGAAAAATACAGCGCCGAACTGTGCGCAGAAGATGAACTCAGCCACCCTGTGCGTATGGCCCTAGATGTGCGCTCCCCGGAAGAAATGGTAGAGCGGCTGGTGGATCGTATCGGCGTATCAACCGCACGAGTAGAGGTGGACAGGGCAATGGAGCAACTCAGCCTCAGTGCTAGCGAGCGCCGCCCCTACGCCCTGCGGCGACTCAGGGATGAGATCGAAGCCAACCTGTCAGGCCTAATGGGTATTTCCATGGCAACCGAAATAATGGACACCCAGGTGCCATTCAAGGTTCCCGAGGCCGAGGGTGTGGCCGATATCAACCTGATGGAAAGTCGCATTCACGAATACCGCCACCACCTCACAGGCCTCGCGGCCGAGCTCAATAATCTGCGCCTTTACCATCGCCGCACACTCGAGGAATTACCCATGGCCGTGTGCTCGATGGGTAAGGATATGGAAGTGCAGATGTGGAACAGCGCCATGGAACGCCTTACCGGTATTACTAGCGAAACAGTAACCGGCTCACACCTGGTTGAAATACTCGAACCCTGGGGCGACATGCTGTACCAATTTGCGACCTCAGATTCAGAACACTTTTACAAGCGGGAGATTGATCTAGCCGGACGTACTCGCTGGATAAGCCTACACCAGGCATCCATACCGTCCTCAATCGCCGAACAGGTGGATGGTCAAGTTATCCTGCTGGAAGACGTCACCGAACTGCAACTACTCGAGCAGGAGCTAATGCACAGCGAACGCCTTGCATCCGTAGGTCGGCTCGCCGCAGGTGTTGCCCATGAAATCGGCAACCCGGTAACCGGTATAGCCTGCCTAGCACAAAACATGAAGTATGAAACCGATGATAACGAGTTGCTGGAATCGGTTAATCACATCCTGTCGCAGACCGACCGCATTAGCCGAATCGTGCATTCTCTGGTCAGTTTTTCCCACTCGGGCCAGCAGCAAGATAATGAATTCCACCTGGTAACACTTTACGAGTGCGCGCAGGAGGCCATAGACCTCATTCGCCTACAGCGTGAAAAAGGTCAGACCTATTTCTGCAACGACATCCCCCAAAACCTGCTCACCCGAGGTGATAGCCAAAGACTGATTCAGGTATTCGTCAACCTGCTCTCTAATGCCCGCGACGCCTGTGTCGATGGAGGCCAAATCACCGTCGGTGGCCAACCCCTAAAAGACGGTGTGGAAATCTCCGTTACCGACAATGGCCCAGGTATTCCACAGGAGCTCCAAGATCAGGTTCTAGAGCCATTCTTTACCACAAAAGAGCCCGGAGAAGGCACAGGGCTTGGGCTCGCCATGGTTTACAGCATCGTGGAGGAGCATCAAGGAACCTTGGACATTATTAGTCCCGTTGATAAAGTGTTACAAAAAGGCACAAAATTCGTGATAAAGCTGCCATCAACCCTTGAATCTGACGCCACGACAGGTAACACTAGCAGCAGCATGTAACCGTTAATCCCACTTAAGCCGTATTTGTGTGTAGTCTCCCATGAGCAAAATTCTAATTGTTGAAGACGAAGACATCATCCGCACCGCATTGCGGAAACTCCTTACTCGCAACAAATACGAAGTGGAAGAAGCCGGTTCGGTTAGCGAAGCTACCGGCAAGCATAAGCTCGACACCTTCGACTTGATCATTAGCGATCTGCGCCTACCTGGCGCCTCGGGCACAGACCTTATTCAGCTGGCTGGCGAAGTTCCTGTTCTGATCATGACAAGCTATGCCAGTTTGCGCTCCGCCGTCGACTCCATGCGTATGGGAGCGGTCGACTATATTGCCAAACCCTTCGATCATGACGAAATGCTCGCCGCGGTGAAACGGGTAATCGGCAAATCCGACACCCGCAAAGCCTCAAACAACGTGCGCGCTTCTGAAAATGACGCCGCCATCGAAGGTATGATTGGCAGCAGTTTGGTTATGCGCGAGCTCTACACAAAAATCCACAAGGTTGCCCCAACCACTGCAACGGTGCTGGTGCAGGGCGAAACAGGCACGGGTAAAGAGCTTGTGGCTAATGCGATCCACAACGAAAGCCCTCGCAAAGGCAAACCCCTTATTTCCGTAAATTGCGCCGCCATTCCCGAAACACTGATCGAAGCCGAGCTATTTGGCCACGAAAAAGGTGCATTTACCGGAGCAGCCACCACCCGTGAAGGACTAGTATCCGCAGCCGATGGCGGAACCCTATTCCTAGACGAAATCGGTGAATTACCCCTAGAGGCACAGGCGCGACTGCTGCGAGTGCTTCAGGAAGGTGAGGTTCGCCCTATTGGCTCGGTAGAGTCACGTAAGGTCGATGTTCGCCTGGTTGCCGCCACCCACAGAGACCTAGGCAAACTGTCGCGCGAATCTAAATTCCGCGAGGACCTCTACTTCCGTATTAATGTCGTTCAATTGAAGCTGCCACCACTGCGTGAGCGCGGAAAAGACATACTGGCACTGGCTGAAACCTTCGTAAAACGGTTCAGCGCCGAAATGCTCAAGCCCGCGCTATCACTCACACCAGAAGCTATTCAAGCCATTACCACCTACACTTGGCCGGGCAATATTCGCGAGCTGGAAAATGCCATTCAGCGAGCCGTTATTCTCTGTGACAACGACACTGAAATTGACCATAACCAACTAGCCATCGACCTAGACTTGGTTAAAGTGGACGATCACCACCACGATGACGCCCCCGGTCGCTCAACCAAATCGAGCACCAGCAACGTCAACGAACCGACTGAAGACCTGTCCCTAGAAGATTACTTTCAGCGCTTTGTGTTGGAACATCAAGACACCATGAGCGAAACCGAACTCGCACGGAAACTGGGTGTAAGCCGCAAATGCCTATGGGAGCGAAGACAGCGCCTAGGCATACCGCGCAACAAGCCCACCCAGAACGCCACTAAATCAGCGAACTAACCACCCCCCCCTTATCATTATCCCCTGGCCAGGATTTACACCTGGCTCTAGCACTATTGTCCCAGCGTTACGAAAAAAGCCACCCACTTATGTTCAGGTAACATTCATTGGCGTGTGTTACCCATTCCAAACAGTTCGTAACAACCCCGAGACAGAAAGTAACGAACTACCAGAACAAAACATAATAAGAAAAAGTTTAAGTTGGATAACCTATTGTTTTATAACGTTTTATGCTTCTTGGCACGCCATATGCTCTATAAATTCGCATAATAACAACAAGAAAGAATAATAAAAGAAATCGAAATAGCGAATAACAACAACAAATAATAAAAACAAACAAAAAAACACATAATAACAACAAGAAACAATAAGAAACGAAAGCGTATAAACTGACTTGTGAACCTTCGGAAAGGTGTTGCTTAAAAAGCAAAAAATGACGGACAAGGACGTGTCCTATTAAAAAAAAACAAAAACAAATATTAATAAACACATCCAAATTAAGCGGGAAGGCAATAAGCCTTCCCGTTTTGGTTTCTACCCCTACAAAACGTGCTGATACCCCCTTACCCCTGCAACCAGCACTCAGCAACACTTAAAGCATCTATTTCCATGTCACAGTTATGGTAGACTGCCTGCGCTTACAAGCTACAGGCTTGCCCTCTCAACCTCGAAATTAACACACCTCAAAAATGCTAAAACGGTTACTGCAGCTAACAAACCTGTCGGAAAAACTGTTTGATACCGCCGAAGGCCCCCACGGAGCCAAGGTAATCAGCGCAAAGAATCACGGCATCCGCAACAGTGACATCAGCAATGGCGCGATTAAGATCATCTCCCAGCTACACACAGCAGGGTACGAAGCCTACTTAGTGGGCGGCGGCGTAAGGGATCTGTTGCTAGAAGGCAAACCCAAAGACTTCGACATCGCAACCGATGCCACCCCCGAACAAATAAAAACTGTTTTTCGCAACGCTCGTATTATTGGCCGCCGATTTCGTATTGTGCATGTACGCTTTGGCCGTGAAGTTATCGAAGTGACTACCTTCAGAGATAGCCACAAAGAAGCCGAAAACAACCAAGAGGCAGAACAGTCAGAACATGGCGTTCTGTTGCGCGACAATGTCTACGGCAACATCCGTACCGATGCAGAACGACGCGATTTCACCATAAATGCGCTCTACTACAACCCGGAAAACGGCGAACTACTTGAATTCAGTTCTGGTCTTGAAGACCTGAAAGCCCGCACCCTTCGCATTGTGGGCGACCCCGATAAGCGCTACAAGGAAGACCCTGTTCGCCTCTTGCGCGCCATTCGCTTCGCCGCAAAACTCGGTTTCACGATTGAGCCTGCAACTGAGTCGCCCATAAAAGAGCATGCCGACTACTTGAGTCACATCCCGGCAGCCCGACTTTTTGAAGAAGTGCTGAAGTTGTTTATGTCTGGCTCGGCCACGGCTACCCTCAACCTCTTGCGCGAGTATCACTGCCTCCAGTACCTGTTTCCCAGTACCGACTTTTGTATGGAAAAAGGGCGAGAGCAAGACCGCAATATGGTTAGCAGCGCGACAACCAACACCGACATTCGCATTCGCCAAAACAAAAAGGTAACACCAGCGTTTATCTATGCGGCCTTTCTATGGCCAGCCATGCGCGCCAGCATGCGTCACCAAATGAAAGACCAAAAGCTTTCAACCCAAGAGGCTATGCAGCGCGCAGCACAAGGCGTTGTCAGCCAACAATTGTCTTACACCGCCATCCCAAAACGCTTCCTTGTGCCCATGCGTGAAATATGGGCGCTACAACTTCGCCTTCCTCGCCGACAGGGAAAGAGGGCTCGAGCGTTAATGGAGCACCCTCGCTTTCGAGCCGCTTATGATTTCCTTTTACTGCGGGAACAATCAGGTGAAAAAGTGGATGGCCTAGGTGATTGGTGGACACGCTTCCAGC
Source organism: Teredinibacter franksiae (assembly GCF_014218805.1). NCBI lineage: Bacteria > Pseudomonadati > Pseudomonadota > Gammaproteobacteria > Cellvibrionales > Cellvibrionaceae > Teredinibacter > Teredinibacter franksiae. Next base: position 1,938,613 of record NZ_JACJUV010000001.1, read on the forward strand.
AAGTGACCGAAGACGAACAAACTAAAATGGTAGACGAGTTGGGCAAACCCACGGGCCCCCGCCGGCCTCGCCGCAAACCCAAACCAAAGCCCAGCGCTGACGCTGAGTAACAGGTACTTTTTTGTGCTCGTTTTTGTAGGGCTGGGGAGCAATCTGGACAACCCCCAACAACAAGTCACCCAGGCATGCGCTTCACTTTCCGTGCAGCCAAACATTACACTGCTACGCGTATCCAGCTGGTACCAGAGTAAGCCTGTAGGCCCACCACAACCGGATTACATTAACGGTGTTGCAGAGCTAGAGACCGACCTACCGGCGGAAGCCCTGCTGAATGTCCTGCACAACATTGAACAGCAGCAAAACAGAATAAGGGACATTCGCTGGGGGCCAAGAACACTGGATCTGGACATCCTACTTTACGGCCAGCAGGTCATCGCTAGCGCACGCCTCACCGTGCCTCATGCGCACTTAACCGAGCGGAACTTTGTGCTAACACCCCTTGTGGAATTAGCGCCCCAGCTACAACTCCCCGATGGCCGCTCCGTAGCCATGTTAGCGCAAGCCGTCGGCAGGCAGGGTTTGGAGCAATTACCTTCAAGCCCACGGAAAAACCTAGGAGACAACGTTGAATAACGCTGACGAAAGCCTCTGGCAAATAGATCTTTCAGGGAAGACCATTCCGCGTTATATCGCCGTTGAAGGCCCTATCGGGGTTGGTAAAACTACCCTCACTAAAAATCTGGCACGCACTTTCAACTACGATACGCTGCTCGAAAACGCCGAAGACAACCCGTTTCTCGAACGCTTCTACGCTTGCGAAAAAAATGCCGCACTGCCCACTCAGCTATTTTTCCTGTTCCAGCGAATGCAACAACTCAATGAGCTGGTTCAAGCCGATATGTTTCAGCCCGTTCGTGTTGCTGACTTTTTACTTGAAAAAGATCAGCTGTTTGCAGAAGTAACACTCAACAAAGACGAACTACACCTATACCGGCAGGTCTATAACCACTTAACTATCGATGCACCATCACCAGACTTGGTTATCTATTTACAGGCACCCAGCGACGTTTTGCTAGACCGCATTCACAACCGCGGTATTCGCTCAGAGCAAACCATCGACCGTGACTACCTAGAGCAACTCAACAGTGCCTACACACGTTTTTTTCACTTTTACGATGCTGCACCGGTACTGATTGTGAACGCTGCCGAAATAGACTGGGTTAATAATCCTGCAGATTACCGTGAACTGGTAAATTACATGCTGGATATCACCCGAGGAAGACATTACTACAACCCTCAACCCTCTATACTGCGATAACTTTTCAGCGAGTTTTGACTATGGCTTACACCGCGCAACTGGAAAAAAACATTTCCATAAAATCACTACAGAATTTAAAAGCCAAACAAGAGAAATTTGTTACGGTCGCACTTTACGATGCTCCAATGGCGGCAATGGCAGAGCGCTGTGGCGTGCAAGCGGTTCTAGTGGGCGACAGCCTTGGCATGACAGTACTTGGCTACAAAGATACCCTCCCGGTAACCATGGAACACATGATTTACCATGTAGAGGCCGTCGCCAGAGGCAACCATAAGTCGTTAATTATTGGTGACCTGCCTTTCATGACCTACGCCACCCCCCAACAGGCAATGAAGAACGCAACCCGAGTAATGCAGGCCGGTGCCAACATGGTAAAACTTGAGGGCGGTCGCTGGCTGGAGGAAACCGTTTCCATGTTAAGTGAACGCGGCATACCCGTTTGCGCCCACCTAGGCCTAACGCCGCAATCAGTCAATAAATTTGGCGGCTTCCGCGTTCAGGGCAGAGAAAAACATCAGGCAAACACGATCGCCGAAGATGCCTACAGGCTCACCGAGGCCGGCGCAGATTTGCTTGTACTGGAGTGTGTCCCGGCAAAGCTGGCCGCCACAATAACCAGCACCATTGCTATTCCCACCATCGGTATTGGTGCAGGACGCAACACCGATGCACAGGTACTGGTCATCAATGACATTCTCGGCCTCACCGAAATGCCACCGAAGTTCTCCAAAAACTTTCTTATCGAGACCGACGACATCCCTTCAGCCCTGCAAAAATTTGTTTCTGACGTGCGCGAAGGTCACTTTCCCGAAGATCAACATAGCTTTCAATAAATTACGCACGCCTCACCAATCGCATTTATAGCTGCAAACAAATGGCATGGAAGCTGTTCATCTCCTACAATAGCGCCCCGCTGTAAATACGCTCAATTTTTAACCCGAATTATTACGAGGTTATTTTCCCGTTATGCAACAATTACCGGAAACGTTAAGAGACAATGTTCGCCTACTTGGTGAACTGTTAGGTGAAAATCTGCTTGAACACGAAGGCCCCAAGCTTTTTCGTAAAGTGGAAGAAATTCGCGCGCTGTCGAAAAAACTCGCGCAATCTTCCGGTGACGAGCACCAAGAAAAATTTGCCTCGCTGGTTGAAGCGCTGAGTCAACTCGAAGACGCTGATATCCTACCCATCGTGCGTGCGTTCAATCAATTTTTAAACCTCGCCAACATCGCCGACCAGCATTATTTTTATGGACCAGAAGCCGTCGATGCACAGGGCTTAGATCAACTGCTAGAAAACCTTGCTAACCACGAGGGTAAGGACGCGCTCTACAGCCTTGTGTGCGATTTAAAAATCGAGCTAGTACTCACCGCACACCCCACCGAAGTAACGCGCCGCACACTGATTCGAAAATACGAACAGATCGCCGACTCGCTGAATGCGCTGAAGCGCACTGACCTTTTGCACTACGAAGCCGAGGGCGTAAAAGACCAGCTGCACCGCATAATTGAAGAAGTGTGGCACACCAACGAAATACGCACCGCCCGGCCAACCGCCGTTGACGAAGCCAAGTGGGGATTTGCGGTTATCGAAAACAGCCTGTGGCATGCGGTACCTGACTTTATTCGGCACCTCGACAATTTGAGCCGCAAGCGTTTGGGTCAACCTCTGCCCATGGATATTGCCCCCTTTCGATTCTACTCCTGGATGGGCGGTGACCGTGATGGCAACCCCAACGTAACCGCCAGTGTTACCGAAGAAGTCATTATGCTCGGCCGCTGGAAAGCCGCAGAGCTGTACTTGGACAGCATTAATGGCCTAGCGGGTGATCTAAGTATGCACGCCGCCAGCGACGAGCTGTTTGAAGCGCTCGGTTTCAAAAGCACCACGCCCTACCGCGACCTACTCCACCACCTGCGTAACCGCCTGCAGGCAACCATGGACTGGGCAGAAGAACGCATTCACAACCCGCTTCTCCGACGACCAGAAAATGTAATTCACAGTAAGGAGGAGTTACTACAACCCCTGCTGATCTGTCACCGCTCACTGGTCGAACAGGGCTTTGTGCATATTGCAGAGGGCCCGGTGATCGACTTGATCCGCCGCATACATGCCTTTGGCATTAACTTGGTTCCACTGGATATTCGTCAAGATGGCGATCGCCATGTGCAACTTCTAGACGAACTGACCCGCTACTTGGAGCTCGGCAGCTATCGAGAGTGGGACGAAGACAAGCGCCAGGCATTCCTTCTCGAACAACTTGAGAGTAAGCGCCCACTATTACCCCAAACCTGGCCCGTCAGTGAAGAATCTGCGGAAGTTATCGCCACCTGCCGAGTCATTGCCCGCAAACCGCGCGAAACCCTGGCCCACTATGTTATTTCCATGGCCAAGCAACCTTCCGATGTACTGGCAGTCGCGTTAATCCTGAAAGAATGCGGCGTTGGCTGGAACATGCCGATTGACCCACTGTTCGAAACCCTAGATGACCTCGACCGCGCGTCTCGGGTCATGAACAGCCTCTGGCAAATGCCTTGGTACCAGGGCTATATCAGCGGCGAACAAACCGTCATGATCGGCTATTCCGACTCAGCCAAAGATGCGGGTAAATTTGCTGCTACCTGGGCGCAGTTTAAAGCCCAAGAAAAACTCGTCAGCCTCGCCGACCAATATGACGTTCAGCTAAACCTGTTTCATGGCCGTGGCGGCACCGTTGGTCGCGGTGGCGGCCCTGTAGAAAAAGCCATGGCATCACAACCCCCAGGCTCGGTTAAAGGTCGTATACGAGTCACCGAGCAGGGCGAGATGATCCGCTATAAATTTGGCATGCCACGTGTTGCCTTCACCAGCCTCAGTAACTACGTGCGCGCAACACTCAAAGCCACGGTTACCCCGGCAGCTTCACCCACAAAAGAGATGCGTGAACTGATGGAAGGCATGGCCAATGCAGGCCTGCAAGCTTATCGGGGTGTCGTACGCGGCCACGACATGTTTGTGCCCTATTTCCGCAGCCTCACACCCGAGCAGGAACTCAATAAGCTTGCTCTGGGCTCACGCCCGGCCAAGCGCAAAGCCAGTGGCGGTGTTGAAAGCCTGCGCGCAATTCCCTGGGTATTTGCCTGGACACAAGTTCGGCTGAACCTGCCAGGCTGGCTAGGCACACGCCAGGCACTGGAGTACGCACAGAAAAACTCACCGGAATTACTGAACGACATGCACAGTAATTGGCCGTTTTTCTCTAGCTTTATCGACCTACTGGAAATGGTACTGGGAAAAGCCGATACCTCTATTTGCGCCCACTATGAGGAACAATTAGTCGACCCTTCATTGCGCAGCCTAGGCAAACAACTACGCGAAGATCTCGAAGCTACGGCCGACCAGATAAACGCGCTAAAACAGCAACCTGAGCTACTTGAAACTACGCCGCTGTTGCAGCAGTCTATCGACATTCGCAAGCCCTACCTCGACCCTTTGAACTACCTGCAAGCGGAGCTGCTTAAGCGTGAACGTAAAGCCGGGGAAATTAGCCCTGATTTGGAGCGCGCATTAAAAGTCACTATGACAGGTATTGCTGCGGGTATGCGTAACACAGGCTAAGTACGCATTTCGGCTAGCCAAGCGGGCTTGCTTCGCCCTACAATGGCCCGCTTGCTGCCCGCGCAGCGAACCTACGCAGCCCCGTGCCATAAAGATTACCGGCACGAGCATAAAAAGAGAAAAAACCAGGACCCAACCGATAGACCGAATCCATTCGGCCTATCGGCTGCAGTATAAAGCTTGAATGTTTGACCATATTCCAACAGAACGCCCCTCTACGCCGCTGCTCGATACGATAAATTCGCCGGCAGACTTACGCTTGCTGGAAGAAAAGCAGTTGGAAGACGTGGCTGAGCAACTGCGCGCCTACCTGCTCTACACCGTGGGCCAAACAGGCGGCCACTTTGGCGCAGGCCTTGGGGTTGTCGAGCTTACCATTGCCCTGCACTACGTCATGAAGACCCCGGAAGACCGACTAGTCTGGGATGTAGGCCACCAAACTTATCCACATAAAATTCTCACCGGTCGCCGTGAGCAGATGCACAGTATTCGTCAGCTAGACGGCCTTTCGGGCTTCCCAAAGCGAAGCGAAAGCGACTACGACACCTTCGGCGTTGGCCATTCCAGTACCTCTATCAGTGCCGCACTGGGGATGGCTCTGTCGAGCGAGCTCACCGATGCTCAGCGTAAATGCGTTGCGGTAATCGGCGATGGCGCGATGACCGCAGGTATGGCTTTTGAGGCCCTCAACCATGCCTCCCATGCCGCCTCAGACATGCTGGTCATTCTCAATGACAACAACATGTCAATTTCAAAAAATGTTGGTGGGTTAGCCAATTATTTTTCCAAAATCTGGGCGAGTAAAACCTATACCGCGCTCCGCGAAGGGAGTAAGCGCGTACTTACAAAAATCCCGCAGGCCTGGGAGTTAGCGCGCAGAACCGAAGAACATATGAAGGGCATGGTCTCTCCCGGCACGCTGTTTGAAGAACTGGGCTTTTATTATGTCGGCCCTATCGACGGCCATGATGTCCACCGCCTCGTGCACGACATCCGCAACATGCTGGAAATAAAAGGCCCTAAGCTGCTGCACATTATTACCCGCAAAGGTAAAGGTTACGCACCCGCCGAAAACGATCCCGTGGGCTATCATGCGCTCAACAAAATCGAGCCCAAAAAAGCCGATACCGTTGTTACCGCGACAAAACCCTTAACCCATAAAAAGACGAAGTATCAGGATGTATTTGGCCAATGGCTGTGCGATACGGCGGCCGAAGACCCTACCCTGATAGGCATTACTCCTGCTATGTGCGAAGGCTCCGGCATGGTTGAGTTTGCCCGCCGCTTCCCCGACCAATTTCACGATGTTGCTATTGCCGAACAGCATGCAGTAACACTCGCTGCCGGGTTAGCCTGTGAAAACCTAAAGCCGGTTGTAGCCATCTACTCCTCTTTTCTGCAGCGTGCCTACGATCAGCTGGTTCACGATGTTGCGCTGCAAAACCTCGATGTACTCTTCGCTATCGACCGCGCAGGGTTGGTGGGCGAGGACGGCCCAACGCATGCGGGCAGTTACGACATTTCTTTCCTGCGCTGCATTCCCAATCTCATACTGGCGGCTCCCAGCAACGAAAATGAATGTCGCCAACTGCTCAGCTCGGCTTATCACCACAATGGCCCCGCAGCGGTTCGCTACCCCCGAGGAACGGGGCCTGGCACTACCATTCAAACCGAAAACCAGCAGCTACCTGTAGGTAAAGGCCACACAGTGCGTGAAGGTAAACGCCTGTGCATTCTCAATTTCGGCGTACTCCTGCCGCAGGCGCTTGAAGTAGCCGAAAAATATAACTTCAGCGTCTGCGATATGCGCTGGGTTAAACCGCTAGATCAGAACTTATTGTTCGAGCAGGCAGCAAACCATGAATACCTGGTTACTCTAGAAGAAAATGCGGTTGCCGGTGGCGCTGGTAGTGCTGTAATGGAACTGTTGGCGACCGCGGGCATCACCTGCCCGGTATTGCCTCTAGGCTTGCCAGATTACTATTACGAACACGGTACACACAGCCAGTTACTCGCCCATGCAGGTCTAGACACCATGGGGATCGATACCTCTATCGGCGGCTGGTTAAATCAGGTTCAACCAAACGACCCTCTCATTAAAGGGCTTTAAAACCCTTCGCTCCCAAATACTTTCAGCCAAATTCGCGACAGTCCAACCTTCTCGTACCCGCCACCATAACGGCGTTAAAACTTAGCAAATCCCATCTAAAGTGGTAGAAACCAAAGGGGCGGTTATACTGTACCAAGGGGATTCCTGAATACTATTTGCCTTTTTCATTTCTGCTGAGCTTGTTCAGTCATCACCCACAACTAGACCTCCATCGAGTTAGCGTTTGTCTACCCGTTGGCGGCCATACAAGAACAATCTCCATTAGTGAATCCTAGCGGCATTCAATGTTAAATAGGTAAGCAGGGGTATGAAGAACAAGGTAAGTTCATCCATAGTAGCTATGGCGCAGCTCGCATACCTGTTTGGCACCACTATGATGCTAATATTTGCCGCTGCCAGCTATTCCAGTACTGCGAGCCCCAGCTATAGCGAATCGGATCTTCGAGCTGCGATTGTCCTGAAAATAATACATCTGGTGAGCTGGCCACAAGAGCCCCGCACACAGCTAAACTTCTGCGCTAATGGCAATAGCGACACGACCACGAAACTGCGTAAGCTAATCGATTCGCAGCCTAGCACCTCCATGCGCTTTCTTACTTCCAGTGGCTCTACGGCAGATAACACCTGCCATATTCAAATTTTAGGCTCCGGGCAGCTCACACAAGCAACAGCCTCTCAGGAACCGCTGCTAGTAATTTGCGACGGTTGCGCGAGCAATACCATTAACGCTGCCATTGAACTCGTTAAAATTCGTGATCGAATCAGTTTTAACCTTAACCTGGCAGAAGCGAAACGTAAAAATATTCGCTTTAAAGTATCGCTAATGGAGCACGCCAACGCGGTAAAGGGGCGCCATGAATAAAGCGCACCTATCAGAGACGAGCCGGCAAACCATCAAACGCAGGCTCATGCGCAGTATTGGCTATACCCTCATCGTGGCTATCGTACTAGTAGCCGCTATCCTTTCCTGGGTGGGCAATAAAGACGCACGCAAAAACCTTGTCGACGACCTCAGTGTCATTGGCCAAATTATTGCCAATCGCTCCTCTACCGCTATGTATTTCGCCGAATTTTCCGATAAAGACGTGATCGACGAAAACCTGCAATCCGCTAGTTTTCATAATGCCATTAACCTCATCTGCGTGTTCGACGGTAAAGGTGGCCTCTATCATCACTACACCAACCGCCCCAGCGCCAACCGCTGTGACAAAATATTAGAACCCATTGAACGTCTCAACGTTTTAATTGAAGGGCGAGTTATTCGCGTACAGGTTCCCATCCTCTATAACGATGAGTATTACGGGATCGTCGAAATATACTCAACCAACAAGGATGCCAACCAGACCTTCCTGCGCTTCGTCTTAACACTGGCATCAACGCTCGCCATTGCGCTTTTTGTAGCCTATTTTGTTGGTGGTCGATTGGTTACGTCCAGTCTTGGCCCACTCACTCAGCTCTACAGTACCTCTCGTGAAATCGCCGCCAGCCCCTACGCAAACATTCGAGCGGTAAAACAAAGTAACGATGAAATTGGTGATTTGGTCGAAGTGTTTAACCAAATCCTCGATAACCTAGAGAGCGACAACGCGGCACTCACCGCATCAGAATCCCGCTTCCGCGTGCTCGCCGAACATGCGCCCATCGGTATTTTTCTAAAAAACCGAGGATTAGAACTGGAATACACCAACGAGCGCTGGCGTGAAATAAGCGGGTTAAGTAAAAGCCAGGCCGATGCCTTTATCAACAATATTGACCCGAAAGACTGCAGCCTGTACGAGAGTGTTCAGGAGCGCGCACGCAGCCAGCATACACCTCAGGTCATCGAATACAGTTACACCACCCCCCTAGGCACCCGTCGAATATTAATGGAACACTTGGCACCGCTGTCCGACAATCATGGCTTCCAGGGTTTTGTCGGCTCACTATTAGATGTAACAGAGCTAAAGACCGCACAAATGGAGCTTGAAAAGCTCGCCTTTTACGACCCTCTAACCGACCTGCCAAACCGGCGTTTTTTCCGTGGTCATCTTGAACTCACCATTGCCTCGGCGAAAAAATACGACCGCAAATTGGCCGTAATAATGACCGACCTAGACGATTTCAAAAAAATCAACGACAGCTTTGGCCACGATGCTGGCGACCGCCTACTAACAAAAATAGGCGCACGACTAAAAGCCGCTGCGGCTAGTGCCGATGTCGTTTCACGTATGGGCGGCGACGAATTTATGCTGCTAATAAAGAACGTAGAAAACCACTCTCAGCTCGACCACAAAGCCCAAAACATTCTTACCGCACTCAATGAAAAAATAGAAATAGATGGTCAGCACGTAGAAGTAGGCGGCTCGGTGGGTGTGGCTGTATTCCCAACTGATGCGATCGCCTACGAAGAATTAATTCGCTACGCTGATATTGCTCTTTACAACGCCAAAGCCCAAGGTGGCAATACCGTTTCCTATTATTCAAGCGACCTAGACAAGCGTATCAAAGACAAAATGCGTCTAGAGCAAAAACTGCGCAAAGCGCTGGATGAAGGTAAGCTTGAAGTTTATATTCAACCCATTTACGACGCACAAACGCGCAAAATACAAAAAGGCGAAGCGCTAGTGCGCTGGTTTGATGAAGAAGATGGGTATATCCGCCCAGACATTTTTGTCGCCCTCGCCGAGGAGTCTGGCCTTATTTACGACCTAGGTCGCATAGTGCTGGAGAAAGTCTGCGCCTTTATCAGCATCAATAAAGAAAAATTGCGCTCGCTAGGTATGAACAGCATCGCCGTTAACCTTTCGGCCAGGCAGTTCTTTGCCTCGCAGTTACTCACACTTATTCGCAATATGTTTGTGCACTACGACATCGAGCCCTCAACCGTAGAATTCGAGCTAACCGAGTCCATGGTAATGGACGACGTAAACCAGGCCATTGGTATTATGCGTGCAATCCGTAAACTCGGCTGCCGTCTTTCTATTGACGATTTTGGTACTGGGTATTCATCGCTCTCTTACCTAAAGCAATTCCCCATTAACACCTTAAAAATTGATCGGTCCTTTATTAAAGACATACCAGAAGATAAAAATGATGTAGAAATTGCCTATACGATCATCGCAATGGCACACAACATGGGCTTAAACGTAGTGGCAGAAGGCGTGGAAACCAAAGAGCAGCTTCAATTATTAAAAGAACAGCGCTGCGACCAACTACAAGGGTTCTATTTTTCCAAGCCCCTGCCCATGAGCGATATCCTCAAACTGGATCATGTCATCCATTTCCCCAACGAGGGAACCTCGGCGTAACGAACTAAAAAATCAACCTATACTGATCCTATGTCGACAACACCTCCAGCCAATGACGTCATTACTGACCTAACGCTTTTTCCGCTGCAGTGGATAAACCCGCTGCATAATTCATTACGTGAAATACAACGTTCTGTTCATGGGTGCCCGAAATGAGCCAAGCACCGGGGCCTGTTGCATAAATAGCAACATCTTCGCCACCGTGAGTTTCCGATTCCAAGGGTACAAGCACTTCCTGATAGTACCCGCTGTTTTCTGTATCGACTTTACTTAAGTCGTGTCTACCCGCATTTATATCACCTACGCCTTGGCGATTCCCGCTAACTTCTCCCGGAACGTAGGCCATACCACGGCCATTCTGATAACCCACGGTGGTATAAGGTTTACCATCTTTTGCTTTCTGGTATTCCTTACTCGGAAGCCCACCCATTTCAATACTTTTAACTTTACCCAGAATAGGGTTCCCCCTTTGTGGGTAGCCGGCCATGGTAAACACATGACTATGATCGGCCGTTACAATAATTAGCGTGTCGTCACTATTGGTTTGCTTAACCGCCGCGCGAACAGCGTCTGAATAGGCGACTGTATCCGACAGAGCATTGTATGCATTGCCCGCGTGGTGGCTATGGTCGATACGCCCTGCCTCAACCATAAGAAAATAACCATTGGGATTTTTTTGCAAAACCTTCAACGCTGCCAGCGTCATTTCCTCTAGTGATGGCTGCTCGCCTTCTGGCGCTTTTTGTTCGATGGCCTTGCGCCGATGAGCATCGTAAGCCATATGAGAATCACTGAACAAACCCAATATCTTGCCACTTTTTTCAGCTAGCGCCACGTTCAGCTGGGCTTTATTACTAACAAATTTCCCATGCGCATAAAGTTGCTGCCACTCTTCAATCAAATTCCGCCCATCGCCTCTGCGCCCTTTAACCGACAAACCACTTCCAAAGTGGTGAAGGCCCTTAGGTAAAAAATGGCGCAACCCGCCACCCAAAACTACATCCGGCCCGTCAATTTTTTGCAGCCCCTTCGGGTTAAGTGGTGCACCAGACTTTTGTGTACTTAAATAGGAGCGTAAATTTTTATCGAACCCAACAAGCTGACTAGCAATATCGTCACACCCAGCGGCTTTCTCAGCCGCAGGTATTTTTGAATCATTCTCCCAATCTCGACTTACCGCGCTCGCGTAGGTGGCAGCAGGTGTTGCATGGGTGATACGTGCAGTGGAAACAATGCCCGTCGATTTTCCCGCAATTTCGGCAAATTCCAACGCACTCAGTAATTCATTCCCCTTTTGACTACCGCACGCCCACGGCACCACATTGTCATTAATGCTCAATACACCAGCTTTGGTTTTCACACCCGTCACCAACGCTGTCATGGTGCCCGCAGAATCCGGCACCTGTAGGTTAGTGTTGTAGGTTTTGGCCAAGCCACTGAAAGGGAAGCGGTCGAAGGCTAACTCGTATTCTTCACCTGTCTGGCCGTTTAATTGGCCAGCAAAAATGCGAGCCGCAGTCACCGTACTCACACCCATACCATCACCTACAAACAGAATGACATTCTTAGCCTTGCCCTTTCCTGCCTGATCAAATAATTTCGCTTTACTAGCAATCTTTTGTTCGGCAGGCGTATACCAATCCATAGCCTTTGCCGGATAGCGAGTTAGCCACGATTCGGCTGCGACAGGCATACAGAAAAACACCAATGCAGCCAATAACATAGGAACGGAAAACAGCCGTATTTTCGTATTTGAAGGAGACATTGCAAGCCTTATACCGAGAATCATCAAGTATTGTTATAGAAAACAAAGTCGTGTATTAAAGCATCTTTTGAACAAAGATGAACGAAACATGTAGCGCGGGCGAGGGTCCAGCGCCATATATATACAGCAAAACTGAGTCATGTAAGGCGATTATAGGAATGTAATCGTTAGAACGGCCCTGTGGATAAATTCGGTAAAAAAGCGTTCTCACATTTCTGCCGTACATCCTGTCATCGTCGTTCTCGGCCATGACGTGCATGGACGCACTAATGCAGCGATTGCATGGATGCAATGGAGCTGTCCTTGGCCTTCACGACATACGACCGCCAGGGATGGCGGAAGTGCCGAAAATGCAGGGATGCAATTTTCTGCCGTACATCCTGTCATCGTCGTTCTCGGCCATCCTTGGCCTTCACGACATACGTACATCCTGTACATAAAAAACCCCCGCGATTTGGGCGGGGGTTTTTATTGCCAATCCTGTGAGCGGATATAAGGCAATTTTGCGTAGCAAAAGCTGCGCGTTCAGGGCTGATAACCTCAGCGGTTGTCGCCGTTTATGGTCATTTTAAAACCAACAGGTGTGCGACCTCTGTAATTAAATTATAGTCATAAGCTGGCTAAAACCATAAGACTCAATACTTATTGAAGACAAGAAGCACAACAAAAGGAAGCATAAGCAAAGTCTATAACGGTAGCCCCATAGCTTGCTCAAAATCCCCGCTTTCTCTATAGTGCATTGCAAAATAAGTAGCGCAATACACAACAACCCGTGTAGTGTAATTTAACATTGGCCGTGAGTCCTTTCATGAACCGACGATTTCCCTCCACCCGCATGCGCAGGAATCGCTTTTCTGAATTTTCCAGAAGGCTGGTTCGCGAAACAGAACTCAGTAGCAGCGATCTCATCTACCCTGTATTTGTCATCGATGGTAAGCAACAAAAACAAGCTATTGAATCGATGCCAGGCCAATTTCGGCTTTCTATCGACGAGCTTGAACGAGAAGTCGAGCAGCTCTTAGAGCTAGGCATACCCGCCATTGCGCTGTTCCCCAACATCGAACCCTCGCTGAAAACCGAAAACGGTGAAGCCGCCTTCGACAATAATGGCCTGGTAGCCAGATCAGTAAAACGAATAAAATCTCTGTACCCTGAAATGGGCATTATTTGTGATGGCGCCCTCGACCCATACACTACCCACGGTCAAGACGGTATTATCGACACAAACGGATACGTGCTCAACGACAAAACCGTAGCCGCATTGCAGCTACAAGCGCAAGTCTGCGCTGAGGCTGGCGCTGATATCATTGCTCCATCCGATATGATGGACGGACGCGTAGGCGCCATACGCACAGCACTAGACGAGCAAGGCTTCATTAATACGCAAATTATGGCGTATTCAGCAAAGTATGCATCGGGCTACTATGGACCATTTCGAGATGCCGTAGGCTCGGCATCAAACCTTGGCAAGGGCAATAAATTCAACTACCAAATGGACCCGGCCAACAGTAACGAAGCCATTCAGGAGATAGCGCTAGACCTTGAAGAGGGCGCCGATATGGTAATGGTGAAGCCGGGAATGCCTTACTTGGATATCGTCCAGCGGGTAAAACAAACATTCGGCGTTCCGACTTTTGTCTATCAGGTTAGTGGTGAGTACAGCATGCATAAGCTCGCCATTGATGCTGGCGTTTTGGGAGAAAGTGTCATTATGGAATCGCTGCTCTGCATTAAACGGGCCGGCGCCGACGGCATACTCACCTATTTTGCAAAATACGCAGCCAAGCAATTACAAAAGTGCTAATTTGCGAAAGGTAGGTACGGTGCCTCATCTAAATACGGGTTCTATAAAACTATTAACCATTGTGCTACTGCTATTTTCTGCAGTGGCCGGCTCGGCCGTTTCTTTTTTTTCCGGCCCTTCCCGATCCACCAACACCTCGCCCATTACAAGAGTAATAACGTCCGCGAGTATCAATAGCCCCGCAACGAGCCTTCCGCTTCCTAAGCACGCCAGTGGCATGCAGCTTGTTAAACTGGCCTCACCAAAATCAGCAATGGATAGGCGAAACGACTACACCATCGCCTTAATGAATAAAGTTCTGGAAGAAACCAAAGACGAATTCGGGCCTTATCAAGTCATGTATATGCCGGCCATGTCCCGCAAACGCCAGTTTTCTGAAATCACCCGTAACGGCGCAATCAACATCAGCGATGCTCCCGCCTGCAAAGACTGGGATCAAGCTTTAAATACGGTATTTTTCCCACTGCGTCGCGGTTTACAAAATTACCGTCTACTCATGATTCACCGCGAAGACGCCTTAACTTTTGCCAATATTACAACCCTAAAGGAACTACAAGCGGCACGTGCAGGCACCCACCACCACTGGATGAGCAGCCGAGTATTAGAAAGCGCAAACTTTACTTTGGTACAGGGCAATGATTACGAAGGCCTTTTCCACATGCTGGATCAGCGGCGATTTGATTATTTCCCTCGAGCGCTGAACGAAGTCTTTAATGAGCTTGAGGCTAGAAAAAAGATTATTCCCTCATTGATAATTGAGCCCACCAAAGCGCTTAATATTCCGTCCCCTACTTTTTTCTATGTTAGTAAAGAGGAACCGCGGCTTCAAGCGCGCCTAGAAAAAGGTTTATGGAAGCTACAAAAATCTGGCGAGCTAAAGGAGTTTTTTAACCACTTTCACGATGAGGATAGCTACCGATCTGCGCTTGAGGGGCGTCAGATATTCAAAATAGACACCACCCACCTAACCAACCACGCTATTTATAAAAAGCCGGAACTCTGGTTCAAAATGTAAACCTACTCTCTATACCAGCTACCATCGACATTGCGACGAATAAACATTTGGGAATACCAATAGTAACGACCGCCACCCGCTTGTACGGTGCAATTGTACCGGCTTCGCCCAACCTTCAGTGGCTGAATGGCTACGGTTTGAATCCCCCCACCTTTGAGTTTGGTGTGGATGGCCCCTTGGCCAGAAGCAAAGCATTGCGCATTCTCAGCAAACCTTAAAACCGGCGACACCAATGTGAGTACGGGCAGCGTTTCTTCCTCGGGCAACTCTGGGTTTTTCAAGCTGCGCCCTTTAGAGTCTTTCACTGTTGCCTTCAAACGTGGAAACGGCAAGCTAAATACCTTGATAGCAAAGTCTTCAGCCCTTCCATAACGCCCCCCCATAGGAAACCTGGGTAACAACTGAGGGTGGCTATAGGCCGCGATGGGGCCGGACTGCTGACCAAAGGCCAAATAACCCAATTGCTCCAACTGCTGCAGTAAATTCTCGTCATACTCGCCGTAGGGGTGTGCAAACAATTTTGTTTTCACATCCAGCTCTTTGGCTAAGCGCTTCTGGGCAAACACGATTTCATTCATGCGCCGTTGCTGCCAACCCAGAAAAGATTCTCCTCCCCGACGACGTAAAAAATGCGGATGACTATCACTGTGATTAGCAAAAATGGCCTGATGAGCGGCCATCTCACGCATTTGCTTCCAGCTCATATACAGCGGGTTTTTTTCATCGTGGGGTTTACTGTTTACGAACACCGCGAATGGCCAGCCGCGCTTTTTCAGCAACGGATAGGCACTGTTGTATATTGAGCGATAACCATCATCAAAGGTGATCATCACAGCGCGATCAGGCAGCTTACTCCCGTTTTGCGCTTTCTGGAGAAGCTCGGGTAATTGCGCAATTGAAAGTACCGAAATATTCTGTTCCTGTAAGAAATTAAGATGCGCCTCAAAAAGCGCAGGCGATGTACTAGTAGCAGGGGGTGATTGATCTGAAATGTGGTGATACTGCAGCACAACCAATGCGTGGGCAGGCAACGCAAATAACGCCAAGCAAAACATAGCGGTAATAAAAATTATTAACTTATTAAAAATCACGGCTCTGCGCCCCTAGGTTTACCCATTTAACCATTCGCTCGTTACGCCACAAGCGCAAAAGCCACAAAAACGAAAAACACGCCATTCTAACCCCTCTTTACTCCCACGAAACACAACACCCGCCGCTGCTCGAAGCAGGTCATCTCTAGCGGTGCCCCACTGGATCAATATCAACCATATAGTGTTTTTACTTCCAACTAAAGCACGCCAACGCCTAATACGGCGATTCCCATCTATACTCAAATAAAAAATGCAGGTGTGTTTTCACATGTCCAAAAACAACAGCCATCGCATGTGCGTTGCGGTGTATACCCCCGAGGCGCAGGGGTTCTACTTTGGCGAACTGATTGGCCAACTACAGCAACTTTGCTTAGTCAAAGGGTACGGTTTTTCCCTTGTTAACACCAACGGTTACGGCAAGCACCAATCATCACTAGGCATCGACCGGAGCGACATCAGCATTATCCTGCGCAATGCCGTACACCCAAGCCTAGTTAAGGCCATGCGAAAAGCCGGAAAAGCGGTGGTATCCGTAGGTTTTGATTACTTCCCGCTAGATGTGCCCGTTGTAAGCTCTGATAACGCCTACGGTATAGAGCTTGCTTTCAATCACCTCATAAAAAATGGCCATCGGAAACTTGCCTACATGGGCGATATCAGTCAATTCGACCTGCGAAAGCGTTACGAAGCCTTTTGTGATCAGCACGAAATCAATAGCCTAGAACTTGCGGAAAACCAGATTTATGTTATTGACGACACCCTGTTTGAGGGGGGCTATACCGCCGCCAGGGAATTCATCACCCGTAACTGTGGTTCTACCGGCGTTATATGTGGCGCGGGGCTAACGGCGGTTGGGTTTTACACACAGCTGCAAGCGCAAAGCCCCACACACTTACAGCCACTCGAAATTGTCGCCTTCGACGCCCTGTCGGTATTTCACTTTACCACTGAAGATATCAGCGTTATCGACCAAAACCTTATTTTGCTTGCACACAAAGCAATTGAGATCGGCGAGAAAATCATCAAAAACAAAGACTATGAACGTCACGAGCTTGTTCTACCCAAACTTATGTGCGCCAGTGACGAACTCTACAAATCTGGTGATGCTTTTCTGGCAACCTCCCCAGAACTATCCGAGCTGTACAACCCAAATTACGTTAAAACACTAATGACGCATTTTTACGAATGGCCTCAAGCGATAGCAAAAAGTCGATTAGACAACATCATGATGCTCGAACCCCTGTTCCCAAGGCTAGTTAAAGAGGTGGTATTAGCGCGTATAACTCACTCAAAACACACGGGAATCGTCGCAAAAGTTATTCGTCATATAACCCATGACGGCATACATAAAACCCCAAAGGGTAGCCAAAATGGCTTATGCCGTTGCGAAGACTACCCCTGTGACTTTAACAACTTTCACGTTGCCAATTTTACCACTGCGATACACCAGCCCATTTGGGTTAACCGCAGGCTGTGGGGAGTTTTGAGTGTTTTTGGCAACAACAATTCGGTCTCAACAGAAGCCTCAAGCCTCACTGCGCTAAGCGGCTATTTGGGCCTAGTCGCTCGCTTTCTAGAATATGAGCTTACCCCCACCAGCCAATCACCGGAAAACGCCTCCACCCGCCCCGAGGAAAGTCCAACGGATGAAACCGAAACAGGGTCGATACATTGGCATATAACAGAGGCCATTCTACAGTGGGATCCACTGGCCATGAGCCTGCTGGGCTACGACAGCGAGCTAGAAAAACACGTCTACCAGCATATGGAGTTAGCTGATCGAATACATCCAGATGACGAATCCCAGTTAAAAAAACTGATGAAGAGCGCCGAAAACGAAGAGGCAAGTGCGACTCTACGGCTACTACACAAAAATAAGTCCTACCCCGTTTTTGACATTACCTGTCATAGAGGGGAGAAGCTGGAGGAATGTACATTTCATTTATCTCCAAGCGGTTCGAATCATGCTTGATTTCATTTCACAGATTAATTTTGGCCCTAGCCAAAACAATCTCATTTCTATACTTCTTTTTATAGTTCTAGCTTGCACTTTTGTAATTTTGTTTCTCACCCAAAAAATAGCTTTTTTACGTAAAAAAAAGCTCAGCAAAAACAAGACAGAAGAGGCACTAAAAGATTTTTTGTCCAGTCAGATCCATCAAACCCAAAACACTACGCGGCACAAAAAACGAAACCACTTCAAAAAGAAAGTGATGCAACTTCGTCACGCCTATTTGGCGATAGAAAGAAGCTGCCTCGACAGAGGTATTGACTCACAAGAATACTGGGAATTACTGCATAGCAAACTACGAAAGCTTATTGCTATTTACGAGAAAAGCAAATCCAATGGTATTATCGCCTACCTGAAGAAAAATATAGAATTATTACAGAGCCTCTTAGATAAGTGCCCAGAATCAAAAGGTAAAGATCAAGTAAAAACGGCACTTAAAAACCTGGTAAAAACCTGCGAATCAATGGAGGAAAACCCTGAAAGATTATCCGCTATAAACAGGAAAGTGTTAAAACTATTGGAGAAATTTAGCAACGAGCTCTATCGAGAAACCTCATACATTTCCGATTCTGGCGAAAACTATATAGCCAAAACGCACCATACCGTATCGAAAATCAAGGGCCACATCGACGCAATTAATTCCATATCAATTGATAAAACAAAAAACCAGGAAGAACAAATTCAAGGAAAAATGACAACACTTTCTGACACTAGCCAAGCGATGAAATCCAGAATCAAAGAGCTCGAAGACAACCTAAAATACGCACAAATAAAGCTAACCAGTCATATGTCTGAATATGACCAATCTAACCACAAAGAAACCGAAAACCTACGCCACGATATACACGACATTTCTGAAGAGATAATTGAAGCAAGCGAAAGGGAAATTGGCCGCCTAAATAAATTACTGGATGAAAAAAGAAATATAATAAATGAACTCGAAGAATCACTTAAAATCATAAAGCCCTCACCAGATAGTGGGAACACAGAAATCCATGAGACCATTAACCTATCGACTCAACGAGAAGAAGATATAGCTTTCCTCAAACGTAACTTACAAGAATCCGAGCAATGCATATGCCTTTTAGAGGGTGAGCTTGAAACGCTAAAAAAACGTACCCGAGAAGCCGGAGATCTAAAGAGTACGCCCATTAATGAAAATGAAATAAATGAGCTAACCAAAATTGTCAACAACTTAAAAATAGAGATAGTAGATTATGAATCTGCTTGGAAAGAAAAAAACATTTTAGTGAGCTATGTCCTCGAATGCTTGGATGCAAGCACAACGGAGGATGTATCTTTATCCATATATCAGTGCTTATTAGAAATGGGGTTTTCGTCGAACATATTGGTATACACTCCCGAAAGAACACTGGAAATAAATGAAGTAGGGGCCATTGCCAGCAAAGACAAATTGTTAGTGAACAGCATGCAAATTGGCGAAGTAAATCCCTCATCTGGCGACAAGCGCTTTCACTTTCGCTGGCAACATATAGGCGGCATTATCCGTCGCGAAGATTCTAATGCCATCACTGAAAAAGAAAAGGAAAATCTAGTAGAACTATCGCACCTAACGGATAAAATAATTCATAGAATACTGCAGGCGGGTCACCAAAAACAAAATAAGAGATCTCTCGAATCTGTTTGCAACTCTATAAAATATTTGACCCGCGAGCTAGATGAATCCTTCGAGCAGGTTTTTTCTAAAGTAGAAGGGAAAGTACACGACGGTTTTGGTCAATTACAAGACGTGGCCAGATCGTCTGGCGTGAATGCCGCTCACATTGCTAGCATAAAGAAATTGGAAGCCAGTGTTTCCGAAGAAATTATTGCCGAAAAACGCATCAAACTGCGAATGCATAAGTCCATGCTTAGCCTGCTGCAAAAAGTAGAAAAGCTTTAGGGCTAGATTCTAAATTTCTACATCATCTATTGGTAAACTACTCGTATATCCCACCAAAGCTCGTATCGCATTGATAGCATGCCAAAAAAGCGTCCACAATATAGGGGTCAAATTTTGTACATCGCCCACCCTTAATAACTTCAAGAGCCGCGTCCCGACCGGGTGAATAACGATAGGGCCTATCTGTAGACATGGCATCAAAAGTATCCGCAATAGCAATTATCTTGGCTTCCAAACATATTTCGTGCCCCACCCTACCACCCGGATAACCAGTACCATCCAGTCGTTCGTGGTGCTGTAAAATCATATCTTTAATTGACCATGGCAACACCACGGCTTCGAACATCAGTGCGCCCATAGTGGTATGCGTTTTTAGTAGATCATATTCCGGGCGGCTAAGCTCACCCGGCTTATTGAGTATCTCTGATGGCAACGCAATTTTCCCAATATCGTGAATCAAGCTTCCTACTTCAAGGCCCGTTAAGCGTTGATGATCCAGGCCCAATTCTTTGCCTATACAAGTAGAAATAACCGAAACATTGCGCATATGGTGACTGGTGTAAGAATCACGTAACTCCAGCGCTTTTGAAATTGCGCCCATTAAATTGACCAAAACCTCCTGGGTAGAACTGGCTTTAAACTGGGTAATCGAGGCTTTATTTCTATCAGCCATTTCGTTTGATTTTTCACACACCAATTCCCAGGCTGTGAGCGCCAGATAGTGTAATTTACTGGCATCCTTTTCCTGGTAAGGCTTCTCCAAAGCCGCAATACCCAGAACCCCCACTACTTCACCATCGTTTGATCTCAGCGCAATAACAACATGATGTTTATAACCATGAATGCCGCAAAAGGCATTATCCTTGCACTCCACAAGGTGGTAATTCTGTACGACAGCCTCACGGCGCTTGAAGCTGTCGTACCAAAGCTCTAGCAACGCAGGCGACATCGTAGCCCCTTTGGCGTCTTTATATTCGTTCAGGGCGATATTCGAACAATAACAACGAGAAAATTCAGCCTCTTTCGCATTGTAAAAAGCGATATAGCTGATGTCCCCAGGGGTCTTAATAGACAGGAACTCTAAGAATCCTTGATACAGGGATGACTCATCATAAAATTGCGTTTTTGATAGCTTTTCTAGGCTATTGGCAATTGGTATTAATCGAATCATGCCCCCTCCTGTTGATCCTTAAAGCTTCGCTCATTAAAGCGGTAAATACAAAATACCGGCTAGACAAATAGGCTATAGGCTAAGCCACAAAATATGTAGTTCTCATATATCAACACCCGTCCCTCACGCCCTACTAAGCATCAGCAGCCGCCCACTTGCTTTGGTTCTGTTTTGCTCTTTATTAGTGCACCTCATGTTGAGTTTTTTATGACCAACTGACTATGCCAAACTAGCACCTGTTGTATTCGTACGTAGGAGCCACGGCGTATTGACTCAACCTAGATACTGGCTCCGATCGACAAAAAATACGCCCACCCAAAACGTGATAAATATTTTGCGATTCAATCGTCCATCCGAATCGATGATGCTCCTTACGTTGATATGTGCATTGGGGGGATGGCGAGTACCCTTGTATAATGTTACGTTGCGAACAACCCTTGAATGAAAGTAAGTAATAAATGATTGTCAATTTAGGTAAAACAGTGCTGCAAATATTCTCACTTGTATTATTACTATGCTTGGCGGGCTGCAATCCATCGTCCGCCCCCCCACACCCTCCGAAACTACATCTGCAGAGACGCCGGCTACGGCGCCACCGGAAACCCAGTTCAAAAATTATCGGGAACTGGGCGATCTGAGCAGCCTAAAAAAACACAAGGTATTACGCATTCTTTCACCCCGCTGGGAAGACACAGGCCTACCGCGTGCAGGATTACCCTCTCATGGCTACAGAGAACTTGCAGATGAGCTTGCCGTACAGCTGGGCCTTCAAGTGCAATGGATTTTGGTCGACACCCATACGCAACTGATCGAAAAACTGGAACAAGGCTATGGCGACCTTATAGTTGGGCATTTAACGCAAACTCCGCTACGCGAACAACGTATTGCATTCAGCCTACCAATTTCGAATGCCGCAGAGAAAATTATTGGCGCGGCAACAGCTGACTTCAGTCAGCTAGAAAACCTAAAAGACAAACGCATTGCTGTAGGCAAGGGCTCCTCATTTGTAGAATCGCTAAACGCTTTTTCCACACAGAACAGCGAACTCAATATTGATATAGCCGAGCTGGAAACGGGCGATCCTGATGAGCAAATAGATTTGGTCAACGCTGGTGAGTACGACGCAACAGTGCTTGATCACAACATTGCAGAGTCTCTAGCAGAATACCGCAGCGATTTTTCGATTGGTCTTACCCTCGCTCAAAATCGCCCTATTGCCTGGGCAGTGCGCAAAAGTAATCCTTTTCTGCTTACGGCACTTAATCGTTTTTTAACTGAATCACAGATTATTCAAAGTCAATCAAAAATTTATACCGGTGACCTCGCTGAAATAAAAAAACGAAAGACTCTGCGCATGATTACCCGCAACAGCGCTATATCCTATTTTTTGTGGCGCGGTGAATTAATGGGTTACGAATACGATTTAATGAAAAAATTTGCCAAGCAGCAGGGACTGAGATTAGAAGTAAAAGTAGCACCCCCAGGCGCAGACATGATAGCCATGCTTAAGGCTGGCGAAGGTGATGTTATTGCCGCAAGCACTACAATAACGCCCGAGCGCCAAGCGCGAGGCATTGCGTTCACTCGCCACTATCATCGCGTGCAGGAACAGCTTCTCACTCACGTAAACGCCCTACCACTGCCAGACAAAGACGCCCTCAATAGCAGAACCCTCACCATAAAAGGCAGCCACGCCTATTGGCAAACAGCACAACAACTCTTGAACGAGGGGTACAACTTTACACTCGTTGAAGCCTCTTCAGATCAGACAACGTCCGATTTGATTTCAGCGGTCAACTTAGGCGAAGTAGATGCCACTATCGCTGACAGCCACCTCATTGCCGTTGAGCACAAATTTAACGATAACCTGCAGCCCGGTTTAAAGCTTGAACCCAAGCAATCTTTAGGGTGGGCGGTACGGCACAACAATCCCGAACTACTTGCCGCACTGAATCAATACATCAAAAAGAATTATCGCGGCCATTTTTTTAACGTTACTTACAACAAGTATTTCCGCAACGAAAAAAGAATTGATAGGTACCAAGGCCAACGGCTAACAGACTCTACACGACTGTCCCCATACGACGATCTAATCAAACCGCTGGCCGCCCAATACCACTTCGATTGGCGCATGCTGGTTTCACAAATGTACCAGGAAAGTAAATTTAACCCCAAGGCGAAATCCTTTGCCGGTGCCCTTGGCCTTTTCCAGGTGATGCCAAGAACGGCGCAGGAGTTGGGTGTTACTTTACCTCTCACTCCGGAAACAGGCATATACGCTGGGGTTAGCTATATGGATTGGACTCGTGACAGGTTTGAAAAAACACTGCCTCTCGATGAACGACTCTGGTTTGCCCTAGCCGCCTATAACGCCGGTTTCGGCCATGTTAACGATGCTCGTAGATTAGCCCGCCAACAAGGCTGGGACGGCAACAAATGGTTTAACAATGTCGAAAAAGCCATGTTACTTTTACAAAAACGTCAGTACTACAGTAAAGTCCGGTTCGGCTATGTGCGCGGTACCGAACCCGTGAACTACGTCAGACAAATTCGTGATCGCTACACGGCTTACCTGGCCCTTTAGACCGCTTGCCAGTCTAAAGCTTGCCCGCGCACTTCTTTCAGCAGGTAAATATGATCATTAATTACGCACTTTACCTTAGCTAACGACTCTTCGGAGTCGGCCTCGCAATTAAAATTCAGACGATTATCGATCGCTTCCATTACCGCCTTCCCCCAAGGAAAGTCGACCTTTGCTTGGGTTTCGGTGAATTCAACCGTGACTTTTCTGGCGAAGTGTTTACCCAACATCGTCATGTATTTTGCCGCTTTTTCTGAAACAACCGAACTTGATTCTTTATGCATGGGTGAGAATGCCCGCTATCCCTTTTCTTGCAACCACCCCTCCATATCAATGGAATAACCGAATGAAGTAGCTGCGTAATGTTAAGTATTAAAGCTAAACAGTTAACAAAATTGTTAACTCGAACAGCCCCTATATGCGAATGATTTGCATTTCCATATACTACCCGATACCATTCCTACCGCGCTCTTATTGTTTTATGCGCTTTCGTCAAAACTATATGGTGCTTCACCAAAAGTGTTTTAACCCTAACG
The DNA here is from genome assembly GCF_014218805.1 of Teredinibacter franksiae. Classification (NCBI taxonomy): domain Bacteria; kingdom Pseudomonadati; phylum Pseudomonadota; class Gammaproteobacteria; order Cellvibrionales; family Cellvibrionaceae; genus Teredinibacter; species Teredinibacter franksiae. The sequence goes on from NZ_JACJUV010000001.1 coordinate 1,962,802, forward strand.
GGAAATTATTCAATGGGTCGACTACCCGGCTTCGATACCCCCTCTAACACCCGCAATTCAGAAACCGCTTGTACGTCGGATCTGGACCTAACCCTGCTACAGGAAAAGGCACAGTACATTATCAATCAAAATCACACCGTTTCGCCGTTTCTTGTCTATGGAACAACCCCGTTACGCGTATCATTCTTACTTTTAACCGCGTCTCATTCACGCCAATATCTACAGCAGGATGGCATTCTTCAGAATTTCCAACTTGCTTTCAGCAGCAACCAAAACAACGATATTGCGGTTTACAGTAATACACACTTTGTTTTTATTACCCTAGCTTTCAGGTGGCTTTCGCAAAGATTCACAGGAAGCTCCAAACTCGACCATTTTGTTGTGCATAGACTCAGCGCTCAAACCAACCCCGAGCACTGCACTCTCGATAATCATTCGATCCTACTACCCACTGCGCGTGACATTCAGTTTTCCTCCGATCAGTGCTCCTCTCTCTTGCATTTGGAAAGCCAGGTACTACTTACACTTTCGGCCATTATTAATAAGCTCTACACAAACGTAAAAAATCGCCATTCCCGCTCGAACTTCCCTGCCACCAAGCGAAAAGCAGCGGCCAAAATTAAACACCATTTAGATGAATACTTTATAAAACCCAATACTCCCGCCCCGATAAAGCTGCAAAAAATCGCCGAAACACTCGGCATGAGTATCAGCACCGCACAACGAGAATTTAAAACGGCATTCGATAAAACCATTATTGAGTATGTGCGGAATCAACGATTAGAAAAAGCTAATGATCTATTACGCGGTGAGATGAGCATTGGAGAAGTAGCCTATATTGCCGGATACAACCATACGGCTAATTTTTCTATTGCTTTCAAAAAGTATTTTGGCGTTTCGCCAGGTGATGCCCACTAACACGCACGACTACCTGAGATATTTTGACAACACCCAACTGTCTCGGACCACGACTCGTTAGAGTCGCGAGCATGACGAATAGCTAGCGTCTCCAACAGACACAATCACAACAAATAAATTCAATCTTCACCCCAGCGTAGCACCGCCATCGACTTTCAGCGTCTCCATGGTGATATGGCTGGCCATATCCGACAGCATAAATAAAACCGTATTCGCCACCTGCTCTGTAGCGGCAATTCGCCCCAACGGAATACCGAGGCGATACTGCTCACTATTTCCACGCACTATTTTTTCGCTATCCGCTTCACTCTGCCACAACTGCCGTTGCATTTGAGTATTAGTGGAACCGGGCGCGACAATATTACAACGAATATTATCCTGCGCCACCTCCAAAGCCAGACACTTGAGCATCATCGTGGTGGCGGCTTTGGACGCCGCATAGGCACCCATGCCTATACGAGGAGTTAAAGACGCATTTGAACCCACCACAACAATCGCACCCGCTTTACGCACTTTCATTAAGCTCGCACTGGCTCGGCAGATATTCAGAGCACCAAAGGTATTCACATGAAAGGTGCTCAGCCAATCGTCTTCTGGCTGACTGAGTATTTCGCCCAAGCGAAATATTCCAGCACAGTGCGCAACAAAAGCAATGGGGCCAATAGTGCTCTCAATTGAATCTAGGCACGCATTGACCTCCGACGAATCAGCCACATCCAAGTGCCAGCGACAATAAGCATTGGTTCTTACTCCAGTTTTTGGTAGATCGGTAAACTGGGTATCCAATGCCACCACTTTTGCTCCCAACCGGTATAGGATGCTAGCAACCTCAAGGCCAATGCCCTGTGCCGCACCGGTCACTGCCGCTACGGCTCCGGCAAACTCCTGAAAATAATCATTCGGCATAGGCGGGTTCTTCCAGAGCAAATTGACAATACTTTTGGAAATGCTCACGAGTAATACGACTGAAAGGCTTATTTAGGCGGCCAAGCTCCACACACGTATCACCGGACAGCATGTCACCCATTTGCAAGTCCACACCGCGTTCCGCCGCCTGTTTTTTGTGATGAAAAAACGCCACCAACGCAAGCTCCGACTCACCTTCCGATTGCGAGAGTGTTTGACACCACTCAGGCACACTTACCACATCAAACCCATAGCCTTCTTCACGCAACCATTGAAACATCTTTTTGAAGCCTACCCTGTGTTCGCCCACCAAATTGACGACACGACCAAACCCTTCACTTGCACAGGCCGCAAGCATAATGTCCACAACTTCATTTACCGGTGTCCACGGCTCCTCTACATTCAAGTCAGGTAAAACTTGATGTTTTAGACCCAGCGACAGTATTTGCCACACCAAATCATTACCTTTAACAAAACCATTGGAAAAACGGCCGGTTATGCGGCCCAGACGAAACAAACGTGCATCGACACCATTTTGTACAGCACGTTCTACTAGGTTCTCGGCCGCCCATTTACTTTGCTGGTAACCATCAAGAAGCCCTTCGTGGTAAGCCATAAAATCTTCGGTTAAATTCCCCTGATTTTTAGGTGGCGTAACCGCAACCGTGGAACAGTGCTGAAAAGCAATGCCATAGCGAGCGGCGGCCAGTAGTAATTCACCGGTTGCTAGAGTATTGGCCTTTGCCAATGAAGAATAATCACGCGTAACACTAATTACCGCCGCCACATGAAAAATATGCGACACCTGAGAAAAAATGGCTTGCTCTTGATTATTGACCATACCGAAACTGGGCTTGCTGATATCCGCCGCAAAAACGACCAAACGACAGCTTAGATCCGCTTTCTCACTTTGCGACAAGCTGACATGAAACTCCCGACACGCTCCGTAAAAGCGTTCCAAAGCAGCATCATTGTTGTCTGCTCGAATAAAACAAAAGATGCGCCCCGGTGTGTGAGACAGCAATGCCATCACCATATGCACACCCACAAACCCCGTTGCCCCCGTTACCAATACATTGCCCATTGGCCTTAAGGAATTACCTGCGGGCACATTGATCTGCGCTTTTAACCTTTGCTCAAATTTTTCACAATCGGCTATTACCTGTTGTTTTGCTCGATCATGGGAAGGCACGGCATTCTCCTTACCCCTCTTGCCCCCCAGTACGGCACGGCTCATGGCTTCTAGTGTTGGATTTTGAAAAAGCAGCGTGCCGTTTACAGGCGCGCCGGTGATCTGGCATAGCTTGTTCGCCAGTTGAATAACCTGTATGGATTCTCCACCTAGGTTAAAAAAATTATCGTCGGCCTGATACTCTTGCGCTCCTAACAACTGTGTCCAAAGCTCACGCATTTGGCTAAATTCATCATTCCCCTGTATAAGCTGGTCATTTTTTTTTGAAGACTCAGAGAGTTTTTTTCTATCTACCTTGCCAGAACCGGTTAACGGGTATGCTTCTACATAGTGCATCGACTTGGGTAACATCACCTGCGGCAACGTTTGCGCAAGCGCTTCTCGCAGAGCTACTAAATTACGCAGCTCCGAGCCCTCACAGACAATCAGGTGAGCAACAATATGTACACCGGTTGAAAATTTTTGTGCCGTTACCACCGCCTGTTGAATGCCCGCTAAATTCTCCAGCGCCATTTCAATTTCCTGCGGGGCAATGCGATGGCCGCTGACTTTTATTTCATTGTCTACACGCCCCAAATAGACCAAACGGTTATCGCCCGTCAGTACCACGCGGTCACCCGTGCGGTAGCCGCGCAACGGTTGCTCGCACCAGGGTAAATACACGTGTATAAACGGTGCTTGCGTCACCTTGCTGCCAATGTAGCCCTGAGCCAAGCCTGCGCCAGTCAGTACCAGCTCACCACTTTCGCCCCTGGGTAAAACGCGCATCCGCGCATCCACTACCGCCAGTGCACGACCATGTAATGGCCCGCCGATGGCCACATCCGTTTGCTTTTCTGAATACTTGTGCAGCGGTTCCACCGTTGCAACAACCGTCGCTTCGGTAGGGCCATAGGAATTGAATAATTGCACATGCCCTTCAATACGTTTTTGCCAGGCCAAAATAACTTCTCGCTTTACCGCTTCGCCGCCAAGAATTACAGTGTTAATAGCTTTAGGGAAAACCAGTGATTGGTTTTCCATCGCAGCAACCATTTCGTGCCAGTATGCTGTTGGTAAATCGAGCAACGTAACTCGCCACTTTTGACAAAGCGATAAAAAAGTGTGCGTAGAATCGAGCATATCGTCGGTACGAATGACCAAAGTGCCACCTACACTTAAAGTACAGAAGATTTCTTCAATGCACGCATCAAAATGCAGGGGCGCAAACTGCAGAACGCGATCGTTGGCTAAAAATCCATAGTGGCGTACCGCTGCCGAAACGAATTGTTGTGCAGCTTCATACCCAATAGCGACGCCTTTAGGTCGACCGCTAGAACCAGAGGTGTAAACAATATAGCAAGTATCACTCTGACTGAAGCGATGGTGGTCTATTATTTTTCCGCCTTGAGCGAACGAAGTCCGCGCAGTAATTTTCGAATTCTGCACAACCATAACATCGGCAATATCACCGTAATCGTTAACCGCTTCAGAAACATCCGCAAGAATCAGGTCAACCTGAGCATCCTCAAAAATAATTCGGTTACGCTTTTTCGGCGCGCCGCAATCGACAAAAATAAACGTAGCGCGCAATGCAATACAAGCCAAGCTCGCCACAATCGCACTAACACCACGGGGGAGAACAAGAGCACATCGCGCACCGTCACCAATCTGCAATTTTTCCAGCTGAGCGGAAAACTGCTCAACTTTTTTTACCAACTCAGCGTAGCTAAAGCACTGCCCCTTATGCTCAATGGCCGGCTGATTGGGCGATAGTTGGCTAATATTCTTCACCCGCAGCCAAAAATTCAAATCGGAATCCGCAAGATGTTGTTTGGGAAACTGCTTTGCTGGCATCCAAGATAAAGGTACGGGGTCAAATTTTACCGGCTGGCTCAATTCACTGATATCGCATGTTAGCTCGGCCACCAGCTCTTCCGCGACCTGATGCAATAACGATTGCGTGTAGCGATTTGGATTAGCATCTACGGTTAACGCTAAACTCTGGTCGGCATTAACACTAAACGCGAAGCTAATGTCTTCTACCGGTCCGGCCGAAAGATTAATATAGGACAGATTCAATCCACCCACGGTAGCGCGGCGGGTAAAAGGCATAATGTTAACCACCGGTCCCCACACATTTTCATCAGCCATCCATTTATCTTTTCGAGCAAGTGCACGCAGGGCTTCGTAACGATAATAATGAAATGGTCGATCCCGCTTAAACTGCTCAGCTATATTTTTAGCGCAGCTCAACACGCTATCACCCGCCGCCATGTGGGCGACCAAGGGTGTAATATTCATTGCCATCATCGGCACGTTCACACTGCAACTACCCATACGCGACATAAGCGGTAAGCCCAAAACCTGATGACTGCAACCCGTATGCCTGCACAACAATAGGGTGAGAGCGGACAAAACCAGGTCGGGCCACGTCACTCCAGCATCGCGGGCAGCCTGCTGTAACTGTCTGTAGGTATGCGTGGGCAGTCGCTGGCGAGCACGAATAAATGATTTATCATATTCACCTTTAGATGCAGAAAAACTGTGGGGAGGCTGGTGCCCGGAGAGATGTGCTCGCCAATAGTCTTCAGTTTCTTGGTATTGGGGCAACGCCACTTGGCTATTTGCTTCGAGCACTGCAGCACGGTAATCCCCAAATAGTGGCTCAGGTAAGTGCCTACCTTCGTAGGTTTTTAGAATGGCATCGATAAGTAGCGAAAAACCAAAACCATCAATCGCAATATGATGAATTTTTATAAATAGGTAACAGCTGTTCTGATCTGTGGTGAGCAACGCTAGCTGGTAGAGCTCCCCATTGCCAATATTAAGAGGGTTTCGCAACTGATCACTTACCCATTTCGATATCTCAGTGGGTAATTCGGTAGGTAACGCGGTAGACGCGTTAACTTGTAACGCTGATATCGAGCCAACACTAGGATCTTCCATCAAAGAAAAATGGTGTTTTATGATAGAACAGCGCCTTTGTGTAAGCGGTACGATTTCCTGTAGCGGTTGAGCAACACTGAAGCGTACATTCAAGCCATCAGCAACGTTAAAAACAGCCTCAACACAACCCGCCAATCGCTGCAAATCAACACGCCCCTCAATGCGAATACACTCGGCCGTATTATAGCGGGGGCTGGACGCATCCATTTGCTGGCCCATCCATATCCCCTGTTGCGCGGGTGTCAGCCCCAACGCAGTTCTCCCATCGACAGCATCCATCAGGCAACAACCTCAACCGGCATTCGCATTACGGCTTCAGCTTCTCGCTGTAAAATGGCCGACCAGCTTTCAATCGTCATTGTGCTAGCGAATTCGGAAAAATCCAGGGTTACGCCTTCGGCTTGCCAAACTTCAAGTAAGGTAATCAAACGAATGGAGTCCAAACCGTAATCCAGTAGGTTTTCATTGGTAGGAATGACATCGGGGGTTTCGTAAATAATATCGGCTACACATTTTCGAATAGCTGTATGCGAATAGAAAGCGGTGTCGGCCTGGAGTTTAACTGCACTACCGGCAGTAAGCGTGGATACATCAGTGACTACGCCACAGCGTTTAGCTACATAGTCCAGCGTGTACTGGTGGTCTTCCAGCGAAAAATCGCCAATAGCATCGGCGACAATAAAGGGCTGGTAATCGAGCATAAAGGCTTCGAGAGCCGTGGACAAAATGCCTATATGGCCGTACACACCCACTATAATTATCTGATCGCGATTTGAGGCTCTCAACCATTTGTCGAAATTATTTTTCTTAAACGCACTGTAGCGCCATTTCGTAAAATTCTTGTCGTCTGCTACGGGAGCAAGCCCCGAGACAATACCGGTTACGTCTGGATCATCATTCAAGCCACCCCCCCAAAAATCGGTTAGTAGCGCGCGCTCTTCTGGATTCTGGTTTCCCGGCTGGGCCGTATAAGCACAGGGTATACCGTTACTTGCACACCAATTTTTTAATTGCTGTATCTGAACAATAAGCTTGGAAACAAAAGCGGAATCATTACCGTAAAAATTGACAAAATAACGTTGCATATCGTGTATCAACAATACTGCACGACTCGGATCCACTTGCCATCCAGGCTTGTTGCTTTGGTTACACACAATTTGATTTAAAGTATATTCAGGTAGAGCGGGAATACTCATGGGTTTCCTTGTTAACGATTAAGCAGACGCCATTGCCGATTTATTAATTTCAGCAACAATTTTACGCAACCGATTTTTATCCACCTTACCAAACTGAGTTATAGGTAGCGCAGAAACCAACTCGATACGGTCTGGAATTTTGAAGGCGGCAATTCCTAACGTGCGCAAATAAGCAAGAATTTCGCGCTTAAGTACAGTCGGGTTAGATTGATTTTCGGCTGCGCTCTTAGGCACAACAAAAGCACACACACGCTCACCCAAAAAAACATCGGGCATAGCAACAACCGAGCAGTCAATCACAGCGTTATGTGCCAACACACAGTTTTCCACTTCCTCCGCAGAAATCTTTTCCCCACCGCGATTAATCTGGTCTTTACTGCGACCAGTTACAATGAGATATCCGTTTTCGGTTAAAGCCACAATATCGCCGGTGCGATAAAAACCATCGGCCGTGAATGCCCGTGCATTATGCTCTGGCGCACGGTAATAGCCGCGAATAGTGTACGGGCCTCGAGTAAGCAAATGACCGGGAACACCCGGGGCGACCGGCTGGTCGTTATCGTCCAGCACTCGAATTTCGTCAGCAGGCGACATGGGGCTGCCTTGAGTTTCGAGCACAATATCGTCGCTGTCGTCCACGCGGGTATAGTTCACCAAGCCTTCGGCCATGCCAAAGACCTGCTGCAGCCGGCAATCGAATAAAGGTTGTATTTTTTCCGCCAGAGAGAGACTCAACTTGGCACCGCCCACCTGAATCAGCTTGAGCGAATCCAACAATACGTCGCCACCGCGCGCGCGCAACTGCTCCAACGCATTAACCCAGGTCGCTGCCAGCGGTGGTACCAACGCCACCATGGAAACACGATGCTGCTCAATTAACTGGAAAGCGCTCGCCGGGTCTGGCGCCTTTGCTACCAGGACTAAACCACCCGTAAACATTACACCTAAAGCACCGGGAGAACTTAGTGTGAAATTATGCGAAGCTGGCATTACCAATAAATACACGCTGCTGGAAGAAAGCTCACACACCTCGGCACTAACACGTACGCTGTAGAAATAATCGTCGTGCGTGCGGGCAATTAATTTTGGTGTACCGGTGGTGCCCCCCGATAGAAGGTAAAAAGCTACAGTATCAGGCTTAACCTTTATGCGCGCATCAAGCGTTTTGTCCATGCGCACGCAATCAGTGTGATTTTTACCAATACCTGCTTCATTGATCTCTACTCCACCAGCGTTAGCGTCGCGCACGAGGGACTCGCCCCGTATATCTTTACATAGCGTGCCGTCCCTCTCGTCACTCCAGGCTATATCTAACGCCTTAACAATTACGTTTTCCTTCTGCAGCTGTACGGCAATGTCACGGTACACACAGTCATTTCTAGAAAAACTACTGAGATAAAAATTTGCTTCAACATGCTGGCAGAAATAGCGAATTTCAGTGAGTCGATGGGATTCCAAAGCCAACACAGGTTTTACACCCAACTTCAACAAAGCAAAAAATAGTAGGTAAAATTCCACACCGCTGGGCGTATGTAGCACAACGTTTTGCCCTGGCGCTACACCAGCAGCCAACAGCTGATGACACAATCCGTTTACCGCTGCCAGCATCTCCGCATAACTTAATTGGCTATCACCTGCCACTAGTGCTGGCGCATCGGGATTTTCTCTAGCACGGTCTTCAAGAATGCACGGTAATAAGTCACCACGCCAAAACTGTTTTTGCCGATACTGCTGCTGAAACCCTTCGGGCCATGGTACAAAACCGTTATCATCCATGATTAAATCCCTATAGCATTTAACATGGTTTTAAATTTTGCACCGGTTTCTTTCCACTCCTTGTCGGGACAAGACCCCGCCACAACACCCGCACCCGCATACAACGTAGCAGTACTACCCTTTAAGGTTGCACAGCGAATGGTAACCACCCAGTCGCCATTGCCTTTCGCGTCGCACCACCCCACCATGCCGCAGAAAGCACCTCGGTCGTAGTTTTCCAGCCGCTCAATCGTTTCCTGAGCCCTCTCTCGGGGCTCACCACACACCGCTGGCGTAGGGTGCAACGCAAGTGCAATTTCAACGGAGGTGGTTGCGGGGTTTTTCAATTCACCGACAATTTCAGTGGATAGATGCAACATTGTCGGCGTACGCAAAATAGAGGGGCCTTCAGGACTATCTAAATTGAAACACAGAGGTTTTAATATTTTTATAACGTCATCGACCACAACACTGTGTTCGCGCAGGTCTTTTTCGGAACGCAGTAAACCTTCACACAAGGCGGCATCCCGTTGCTCATCACCGGTACGCGGCTCCGAACCGGCCAATGGATTGGCTATTAATTTTCCGTCACGCAGCGATACTAATAGTTCAGGGCTGGCACCAATTAAGGTGGAGCGTTCAGCCTCATATTCCAGCTCCCCAACTAGATCAATGGAAAACGTATAACCGCTCTGGTTGGCATTCTCCAATCGCTGGACAATTTTTTTTTCTTCAAACGGTGTAGAGGACTGCAACTGTAAACGGCGCGACAACACAACTTTACTTAGCTCTGTACTATCAATTAATGACAAAGCTTCGTTAATACTATTTTTGAACACCTCTGCATTGGGCAGCGGCGTAACCGAAAAAGCTACTTCACTCACCGGGAGCATTAGTGGTGCCAGCCGCTTGTCAAGCACACTCAATTTTTGATTCACCTCGGCGTTGGTGCTTAAACGTAAGTAGGCGGGCTTGGACGCATTAAACGGCACAGCGCCGATCACAATCGCCTCTTCATGCCCTAACTCGGTAGCAAACCGGAGCGATTCCGATACCCGGTGAAACAGGTCGGTACGGTCAACCCCTGGCAATAACTGGGCAAAGGGCGGCTTGGCCAACAACCGATAATCCGGCGCTGAAAAGTAATTATCCGTACTGGCGTTGTAGCTTTCCAGCAGAGAAGACGACGGTAAAACGACACTGTCTTGAACGGCACTTGAGCTATCCATCGGCACACCTCAATAGGAATGATTATCAATTGCCGCAAATACTAATGCAATTCATTCTCATTTGCCGAATGCTATATAGTATGCAAAATCGTCAGAGGCGTATGCGCGGAGGGAACTAAAGAATATGGACGACAAAAAGTCGATTTTTAACGCGTAACAGAAGGCTGCCGTCATCAGAGATGGCCCTGATTCTAATCTTAAAATTTTATTTGGAGGGTTGATGGATGCGCCATCGCATGCAACTCACAATAGGCCGTTACGTAGAATAATCTATCGCCTTGCGCACGTCCGCAGCCTTAGCATCCACGAGGAAACAGAAAGCCCCAGAACTGCTAAGACAATCATAAGTTTAACAGTATCAGTATTATCAACTTCATACTTTAGGTTTGCTAAATATCGATACAGAGCGAATGCGGTCATACCAATTAAGCAATTGCACAAAAAAACGTATTTATTGCCAGGGTTTTATTCATTAGCAAAATACCCAACGGCTTTGATATACAGGATGCTCAACGCAAGGTAGAGAGTTGGCGATATGTTGAACGGCTTTGCGAAACCTAATTGGCATTATTGCTGTCTATGCTGTCAGACATAACAAACCTACCGCATTGCTCCAGTTAAACCATATCGAATGAATGCTTTATGAATCGTAGACGTTTTATACTTAGTTCTACCGCTATTGCCGCCAGCTTAACAACCGGCATTATTTATTGGCCTAACCGCTGGCACTATATAGTTGTGCACCATAGCGCGGGTAAATTCGGCACCATCAAGTTTCTTCAGCAAGTACACCGTGAACGACAGCAAGGCGATCCGGTCGACGCCATTCCCTATCACTATGTGATTGGCAACGGGAACGGCTTAAAAATGGGAGAGGTCGCCAGCGATTGGCGACAGAAAAATCATATCTGGGGTGCCCATGTGTCCGGCCGAAATACCGACCGGAACTTCAGGGGCATCGGTATTTGCCTCATTGGGAATTTTGAAGAGCACACTGTACCAGAAGCTCAATATATGGCTCTTTTAGCACTAACTAAAAACCTGATGCTAGAATTTGCTATACCGCTATCGAATATTACCGGCCACGGCCATACGCAGGGGGAGTCTACTCATTGTCCGGGGGAACATTTTCCCATGCCACGTTTTATGAAAGACCTGATCTAGCTTCAAGCCTGAAATGCAATTCGCTGATTCAAGGGCATATCTATAAGATAATAATTCTAAGTGACACATTGAATAGCGCTCGAAATAATATTACAGGCTTACTCTTTGGGTGTATTTAGTTTTCCATATTCAGCGAGTTCCCTCAAGATAAAAGTCCGCTCACCCAACTTAAATACGGATATTGATCAAACTCGTAATTAAGATGGCCTTAATTGACAATCAATACGCTTCATATATACTTGAGCAATCAACCATATGTAAAGCATATTAATTATGACACAAAACTGCGTTAGTTCAGCATTCATCATCCAAAACTCACTCATTGCATCGCGATTATCGCGAAAGGTCGGTAACCGACTAAGTGTTCATGGGCTCAGTCTTACTGAATATCTCGTTATGGATTACTTAAGCAGCTGCCCCCATAAAGAGGTCTCAAGAATTGAACTGGCAGAGCATCTAGGCATGAGTGCATCCGGCGTAACCCGTCTACTTATGCCAATGGAGAAAAATCGAATCGTTAAAAAAATCAAGAATCCCCGCGACGCAAGGCAAAGCCTCGCAAAACTATCCGATACCGGCCAGCGTGTACTGGATGAAGCCAGTGTTAGCTTTGCGCATATCGCAAGCGACCTTACATCTCAGTTAAGCCCGAACCAGCAGGAAAAACTGATAGAGCTTTACAAGAAAGTGCTATAGCGCTGTATCAACAAAGTTGGGAAAATGAGTGAAATAGTAAATGACTCAAGCAACGAAAAAAGTTGTTTTTTAGACAAACATATTTACCTTCGGGGGCTTCGTTACAACCATCATTTGGTCAATCATAATCTAGCCCATTCGAACCGCGAACCTCAATTGAAATTCGCCCACAATTCGTCCCCCCCCCCCCAACAATCGACCTCTATTTGGAGCGAACTTAGCGCTTTTCAGGAGCCAATTGCAAACAAAGCCTTGATAATAGTAATAGCCGAATACAACTCATCACTGTTGCTTCCTCTATGCTTTCGCAACCGTCAAATTTTTCATCCAGCGGCGAAAACGAATCCTCACCCATACAGGTAAAAACTTTGCCGTATCTTCTACAAACATTAATGCAAATATCACCAGAAAAGATACATCCAAACTGAATATCGTAAAAGCGTATAGTGGTACGCCCAGCCCCCACATCACAAGGGTATCAGTAGTAAGACAGAAGCGATTATCGCCACCCGCGCGTAACACACCCAGTATACGCACCATATTCATGGTTTTAATCCACACCAACACGCAGAATATCGCCAGAGTGTTATTCAACAACGTCGCTGTTTGGACGTCGAGTTCATCGAATATACCTACCACAAGAGGTCGTGCAAACCAAAGGCTTACGCTCAGCACGGCAGCCAACACCATCGTTAAACGGATAAAGAAACCGTACAACTGCCACGCTTCGTCGGTTTTATCGCCTCCGAGTGCGCGACCAATCAACACGGTTGACGCATTCGAAAGCCCTATAAATATCGAAAAGAATAGGCTTTCTATAGGCACCACAATACCCATTACCGCCAGCGCATCTGTTCCTGCGTAGCCAGTAAGCACATGATAGGTCGCATTACCAACCCCCCAAACAATATGGTTGATCACCAGCGGCAGAGAAAAATTTACAAATCGTTTTAAGTCCTGACGGTTAGCTGCAGCAACAAAATGGCTTTTCGCTAACGCAAACGCATGCTTTTTGTGGTAAACCCACAAAAGCGTACCTGTTAGCTGTAGCGCACGCGCCACCAGTGTTGCCCACGCGGCACCTTCCACACCCATTGCGGGAAAGCCGAAATGCCCAAAGATCAACGCGTAATTAAGGATAATATTACACAGACCGGCGAGCGCCCCCATAGCCAAGGGTAGGCCGGTATTACCCAAAGCGCGCAATCCGGCTTCGTAAATGATGATGACCTGGGTAATCAATAATACCGGAGCGGTAATTTTCAGATAAGTGATTGTTAGACGTGCGACTTCCGCATCTGGATTGATAAGTGGCACCCAGAGTTCACTGAGAAATGCGAAGGCTAAAGTGAAGGGAATCATCACCACAGCGCCAACAAACAACGTAAGTGCTACCGTACGCTGGCAGGCAGGCATATTGCTGGCCCCGGTGTATTGGGCTACCAGTATGCCGCAGCCTGCGCCAAGGCCGGCCATTAACACCAATAGAAGGAAATGCAGTTTTGCCGCTAGGCCTACCGCAGCTAGCGCCGCTGGCCCCAAGTTGCCAACCATTAGAACGTCGGCCATGCCAATAAGCGATTGCAGGATCATTTGCGCAGCCACAGGCAATGCCAAGCTGAGCACGCTGACCCAAAGAGTGCGCGAGGAAAGAGGGGTACTGAAAGTTTGAACCATATTTGTTTACCGACAAAAGAAAACGCCGCCCTAAATTACTGGACGGCGCAAGCTCGGTAGCCATGGGGGTCACTCCCAGGCACCCTTAGTTTAGTAGAGCATCAGGCCGTTGGCCTAGATAAACAACGATTATCTCAGTTTTGAAGTCAATTTGCTGTCACAAAACATCTCTTTCAACCGCAGTGCTATAATCGCCGCCGTTAATTTTTTCGTATAAACCCCAAATTGGAACCCATTAGAGAAACATACATGCAGATTACCAATAACACCGTCGTTAGCTTTCACTACACCCTCAGTGAAGAGGGTGGCGCACAACTCGAAACCAATCACGATTCAGTACCAATGGCGTACCTGCATGGCCACAGTAATATCCTCGCGGGGCTGGAAACAGCAATGGCAGGCATGTCTGAAGGTGAAACCAAAACGGTCTCCCTTCCCCCAGAAGATGCCTATGGCCCCAAGCGCGATAACGCAGAACAGAAGATACCCATTAAACATTTGGCCGGTAAATATAAACGATTACTGCCAGGAATGATTGTGCGGGTAAACACCGAAAAGGGTGTCGTTAACGCCAGCGTTATTAAGCCGGGCTTAAAAATGGTAACGGTGGATATGAACCACCCCTTTGCCGGCAAAACACTGCAGTTCGAATTAGAAATTAAAAGTGTGCGTGAAGCGACAGAAGACGAAATCACCCACCGCCATGCCCACGGTGAAGGTGGTCATCACCACTAGCTGATTAAAACCTCTGGCGTGGCAGCTTTATAAAAGGTGTTTGCTATATGAAGGGCTGCACCTACTCGGTGCCGGCCCTATAAAAATGTTTTAAATAAGTGCGATCCCAAGCTTGGCATCTCAGAAAACTACGCCTTACACCACAACCACTGAATTATCGGTACCACAGGTATTGGGCACATACTTATCGGCATCGAAATCATTTTCCCACTGCTCACCGTCTAGTACATAACGGTACTCATATTCTTTTCCTGTCGCCAAATCTAGCGTGGTGGCGTACTTACCGTCTTTTTGCTTTTTCAAAGGCGTCCTAGAGCAATCCCAGCCGTTAAATTCACCCGCCAAATAAATACTTTTCGCACTTTCTGCCAAAGTGGCAGGGGCAATAAATTTTACTTTGCATACGGGTTTTGTTTTTAAGTAGCGCTTATCCAAGCTCATAGCGGTGAAACTCCTAGGTCAATTAAAAAGGTGAATAAAACAGTGAATCTTTCACACAATAACTTTAGACAGAGTCTTAGGTATAAACGTAAAAAAATCAAAAGAACACTGGCAAAAAAACGCATCTCGTCACACTTGCGCTCGCTACCAATGATATTGAGCAAATTTTCTGCCAATTATTTCGTTATTTACTTACTTGCCACCATCTGCACCACAGCCCCCTCACCTGTATGACAAATGCCTTCAGTAACATCGCGCTCAAGCTCCTGCAGGTGCACCACCGAAAGCAAAGCAAAATCCGATTGTAATTGTTGCGCCGACATCATCAACTCTTTGCTGGGCGGGCCACCGGTGCCAAACTCTAATTGGTCTGGCCGATATCCTTCAAGCAGTATGACACCACCGGGTTTAAGTGCCGCAACAACACGACGATGTAAAGACTCACGCAAAGCTGGAGGCAAGTGGCAAAAGATAGAGACAATACCGCTCCACTCATTGTTACCCAGATCGTACTCGGCGAGATCGGCCACCTCGTAATTCAAACTAACGTTCATTTCTTTCGCAAGCTTTAGTGCTTTATCACGGCCCGCACTGGATGCGTCTACTGCCCACACTTCATATCCCAAACTCGCAAGATATACGGCGTTTCGGCCTTCGCCCTCGGCTAAACAAAGTACTTTGCCTTTTGGAAGGCTAGCACTATACGCCCGAAGGAAAGCATTGGCGGATTTACCGTAAACGTATTCCTCTACCGAATAGCGTTGATCCCACATTATCAGGAATTCCCTCTATTTTTTTCTGTACAAAAATGATTGTAATAGCGCTCTGCATTTTTTTTAGCTACTTTAATGTCCTGCGCATTCATGTCATACTTTTTCTCCAGCTCACGCAAGTTGTCCCCGAACTGCTGCCTCTTCCCGTCATCCACTTCAATATTACGTATATATATTGCCGCCATCGTCCAATAATTTGCCCAAACAAATCCCGCTTCCGGCACCTTTAGTTCGAGAACCCAATTCTCATCTTTTCCTCGCCCGCCGGCGAGCGTAGAAAAGATAAAGGGGTCACAACTTGACCGCGCATTCAACAGCATCTCACCAATATCACTTTTTAATTGGCTAATTTCGTCTGGCGTTTTATCTCTAGCGAGGTAGCTGGCAGCATCCGTTGTAGCCAATTCATATACGGCATTAGAATTGCCGGCATACGCCGCCTCCTCCAGAAAACTTAGCGCTTCTTTTTCATAGTCACGCGTCTCCCCGTTTACCGGAACTTGCTGGCAATCGCTGTAGTTTTTTTCCCATCGGGATTCGGCCTCTGCAAGCTCCCCATTACTTTTTCCCCGCTCCAGTAACCTGTTGCTGCGCTCATGCACCCACTGCTCAAAGGCTGTTCTATCCTGAGGAATAGCCGCACACTGCGCGTAGAGTTTGCTCAGTTCATAGGCCACACCGGCATCGCGAGTTGCTTCAAACGCGGCAAGTTGCTTATCAAGCTCTTCTTTAAGCTCTTCTCTGTGTACGGTAACAAACTTAAAGAAGATATCGTTGTTTACTTTTTTAAGCTGACGTTTCGGTTTTTGCTTTTCATTGCCAGTGTTTTTATTGCCTACTTGTTCCGTATTTTTATTCCCAACCTGTTCTGCGCTTTCAGCAACTACTTTGTTTTCTTGCTCAAGAGAAGCGCGTAAGTCAGCAATGGCATTAGCCTTCTGCAACGCTAAACGAGGTCGATCATCCGTGGATGATCGCAGTTGGGGATTTTGAATAAAAACAAAAAGTAGAATACTGCTGGCAGCAAGTACAAAACCAATACACAGCTGTAGCCATTTATTTCTTAACATGGCGGGAACTAGCTCCTTGTTGCTAGGTTAAAAGCTTTCCTTTAGTGCCCGCAGTTTAAACGCTCACTTAACAATTGCCAATCGCTTACTGGCCAGCCATTACACCCAGAATTCTGTTTGAACTGATACAATAACGCCCATCTACCGATAAGGCTCCCCACTATGACCATTTCCCGAATACCCTTAGCCACCGGCGACGGCCCCGAGGTATCCCGCCTAATTGCCGGTTACTGGCGGCTAAAACATTGGGGGAAAAGTGATCAGGAGCTACTGACCTTTATTGAACAACACCTAGAAATGGGTATCACCACCGTCGATCATGCCATGGTCTACCGTAGCGAAGCGCTATTTGGCCGTGCACTAGCATTGAAGCCGCAATTGCGTGCACAACTAGAAATTATCACTAAATTTGGCATTCGCCCCTGTGGATTTGGGCCGATAGGCGCTCAGGCGATCAATCACTACGATAGCTCCGCCAAGTATCTATTGAAATCAGTGGAAGCCTCATTGCGCGATCTGAATACAGACTATATCGATGTACTCCTGGTACACCGGCCCGACTATTTAATGAATGCGGAAGCACTAGCGGAAGCATTTCTACAACTAAAAACCAGTGGTAAAGTAAAACACTTTGGTGTTTCGAATTTCACTGTGGCGCAATTTGAACGGTTGCAACAAGCCGTTACAAGTTTTATACCTGAGGGGTTGGTCACCAACCAAATAGAGTTTTCGCCATATCACTTAGACGCGTTGGATAACGGTATATTTGAACAATGCGCCAACCATAAAATTTCGCCCATGCTCTGGTCGTGCCTGGCAGGCGGGAAACTAATGTCTCCGAGTGATGATAAAGGCCATCGGTTACACCAAGCGTTTCAAATAGTTGCCGACGAGCTAGGCCTTAATGAAATTGAACCGGTAATTTATGCTTGGGTTTTACGCCTACCCAGTGCTCCGCTAGCACTGTTGGGCACCAGTAAAATCGAGCGTATTAAAGTCGCTGTGCAGGCCGACGAGTTAACCCTAAACCGCGAACAGTGGTACCGTATTTGGGAAGCATCAAAAGGCTACGCCGTACCCTAATGTTAAATTCTCCTCTACATATTCTACAACACACTTTTGGCTACGACAGTTTTCGCCAACCGCAAGAAAAAATCATTGACTGCGTAGTTGCCGGCGGCGATGCCCTAGTTCTTATGCCTACCGGTGGCGGCAAATCGCTATGCTACCAAATCCCCGCCCTCGCGCGAGGAGGCGTTGGTGTGGTTATTTCCCCGCTTATTGCATTAATGGAAGACCAGGTAAGCGCTCTGCGCGAACTGGGAGTCAATGCCGGTTACCTGAACTCAACTCTCGACTGGGACAGCACTTGGCATACTGAGAACGCCATACGCAATGGCGAACTGAGCTTAGTGTACATCGCACCGGAACGCCTTATTCAAGAACGTACGCTGGCACTCCTTCAAGAATCACCCATTTCATTATTTGCCATCGACGAAGCCCACTGCGTTGCGCAATGGGGCCATGATTTTAGGGCCGATTATTTACGCCTAAGCCTGTTGCACGAAACGTTCCCCACTATTCCACGCATAGCCCTCACTGCAACAGCCGACGAACGTACTCGCGCCGAAATAATTGAGCGTTTATCACTAACCCGTGCGCAACAATTTATTAGCGGTTTTGACCGACCTAATATTCAGTACCGCATTCAACAGAAAAATAAGCCCCGCGACCAGCTACTTAATTTTTTACGCAGCGAGCAGCAAGGCAATACGGGCATCATCTACTGCCTTTCACGAAAAAAAGTGGAAGACACCGCCGAATGGCTAACACAACAGGGGTTTAATGCACTGCCTTACCATGCGCGCATGAGTGCGAACGCGAGGCAAACCAATCAACATCGTTTTTTACGCGAAGACAATATTATTATTGTTGCAACCATCGCCTTTGGTATGGGGATAGACAAACCCGACGTACGCTTTGTGGTGCATTTGGATTTACCCAAAAGTGTAGAAGCCTATTATCAAGAAACCGGACGCGGCGGACGCGATGGCGAGCCATCAACGGCACTACTGCTCTACGGTCTAGAAGATGTGGTAAAGCTCAGCCAGATGGCCGAAAACTCCGAAGGTGACGAAGCATTTAAGCGCCAGGAGCAACAAAGACTCTATGCGATGCTGGGCATATGTGAAATAGCGAGCTGTCGGCGACAAGTATTACTGCGATATTTCGGTGACGAAATGCCAGAGCCCTGCGGTAATTGCGACAACTGCCTCGAAGCACCCGACACATGGAATGCCAGTGAAGCTGTACAGATGGCACTAAGCACAGTGTATCGCAGCGGCCAGCGTTTTGGTGCGGGGCATTTAATTGATATTTTACGTGGGGCCGACAACGAGAAAATTCGTCAGTTTGGCCACCAGGCGCTTTCTACCTACGGTATTGGCAATAAGCTTTCTGCGAACGAATGGCGAACCATCTTCCGCCAGCTTATTGCCCGAGGCCTGCTAACAGTTGACCATGAAGGCTATGGCTGTCTGCGTCTCACCGAATCTTGTCGGCCAATTTTACGCGGCGCAGAAACTATTTATTTGCGCAAAGATAAAGTCAGCAAAAAATCTCCGCTATTACGTAAAAAAGTATTAGATATAGCCGAAGAAGACATGGGACTGTGGAACGCCTTAAGGCAATGCCGTAAACAACTGGCCGATGAAAATGGCGTACCGCCCTACGTTATCTTTCATGACTCCACACTGAGGGAAATGCTTGAGAAACGACCGCTACAAGATTATGAACTGTTGAATATTTCCGGTGTTGGAGATCGAAAACTGGAGCAGTTTGGCGAGGCTTTCATTGACGTTATTCGGGAATTTGAATACACATAGAAGCAAAAACACAAGCAAGCCGGCCTAAGCTCTGCTTTCGCTAAACGCAAGTAAGCGTCTGCAGCTGCCACTGCGCAGCCTTTACTGAATCGAAGAACGACATATAGAATGAACCCCCCTAGAACGCTATCGTACGGGCTACTCATAATGAAATTTTTCAGCGTTCGCATAACAGCGGTATTTGTCATTCTTTGGTTACTTCCGGGCTGCGACAACAATACTGCCAGAAAAATCATCGACATTTCTGAGTTTGAAGAAAACCGCCTGTACTTCTACTACTGGTTTGATACCGCCTATATTGTGTTCAAACCCTCTACAGAGTACTTGCTCACAGAAGATAATCACCTCAACAAAAAATCAGGTGTACTCGATCCACCAGAAACCCTGCCTCGAACACAGTACCCTGTAAAAGTATTTATGCTTGGCAAAGCTGGCGGGCACATGGTTTTCCCTTATAGGAAATGGCACCACTACCAACTGCCCTGCGCGAACCTATCGCTTTTTGTTACGCCTTACCGTCACGGAACTACCATTACGCCTGCAGGTTTTCGTTGCGCGCTGTCTGTCGATGACTTCTGGATTGAACACTTAGTATACGACTTTAACGGTAGAAGCCGGTCCACACAATCTCCTGACCTGTATGTGCCACTGCATTATCAAACCAATAGCAAGCTGGTACTTGGTGTTGGCTCACCAGACATATAAATCCACTAAGCGAGCAGCCTAAATCTCATCAAACTCAAACACATACCGCCCACCAACCACTTCAACATTCGGTGGAACCTTATACTTCTCGAAAAACTGGTAGCCTTCCCGTAGATTTTTCCAAAAATCTATCCACTTATTCCCCGAATACAAAAGTAACTTATTATCCTCAAGTTTAAACGGAAAAACATGCACCCGTACAAATGGCTGACCATTACGCAATGCGCTTTCAACCAGCGTATAGATTTCTTCTATCTTTTTATCGGTCATGGCATAGCAGCCAATGGATACGCAATCGCCGTGAACCATTAAGGCGCTACCGGTACGACCGTGGTAACGATCGTAGGCATTGGGGTAGCCCAAATTAAAAGATAAGTGGAAACGGCTCCAAGGATTCAATTGGCCGGGTGTTACGTAGTAAAAGCCCTCGGGGCTTTGCATGTCGCCTTGCTTAGTTTTAGGGCCAAGGTTTCCAGAAAAATAACAAATATCGTAGATTTTAAACAGCGAGTAAGTTTGCGCAGCGTTCTGTATCCACACTTCTAGCTTTCCCGTTCGCTTAAATACCCGAATAAAAACTGGCGAACCCAACTGTAGAGTTTTAGCTTGTAGTGCAGTTTTTAATGCGGGCGCATGTCGCTCTACTGCGACGCGAGAACGCGCACTCTCGGGAATTTCTGCCACTATTGACAGCGCAATACCCCAAAACAATATAACAGCGAAGAGGCGCATTAGTTTTCGAAGAACCCTGGAATCAGCCTTTCAAAATCAGCATTCATTTTGTCCCGAGCACCTTCGCCTAAGAATTGATCAGAAAAATACACGAGCCTATCGTAGATAAAACCCATAGCATCTCGATTAGTTATTTCGATTGTTTCGGTTTTCACGATAGGAAAATTGACCATCCCGGCCTGGGTGCCAATGGGAAATACGCGAGACATCATCCAGCGGCCACTTACATATTCATCTACAGCCTTGTCCAATTCCGCATAAGTCGTTTTAAAGGCCGCCTCGAACCCCTTGTCCACTGTATATCCCCGCTTAAGCAAAACGAGATAAACATGCATTTGCTTACGCCTAGCACGATCAGCATTCAGGTAGTGCACAACGGCCGCCGAACGCGCGTAGAACTTTTCTAACATTTTCTTATGCTTACGGCCATTACCCGAACCAACTTTCAGCTCTTCCTGTGTCACTTTAAACAGGGCTTCAGTGTCTACCGACTCAAATTTTTGCCCTGTCGAGCTTAATATGCTGTAAAACCTATCACCCAAAACAGACATATCACCCAATACTACCGAATTATTTTCCTGTTTAAATGTACCAAAATATTCAGCAATACCCTCGTTGTACCACGGCGGGGTCGCCATTTTGTAGGATTGCCCCGAAATCAGTAGGTGCACAAGTTCATGGAGCACAACGGAGCGCCCCCAGTTCGCGCTACCCTTTGCCGATGAACGAAATCTATCAGCCCGAGCAAAGAAAAACTTTCCGCTAGGAGAAAAAATGCCAACGTAATTTCTTGGCATACCCAAGGCCCTAAAGGTGCCTCCACTCTTGGCAAGAATAACCGGCACTTTATGCTCTAAGGGTTTCTGTTGATAGCCTAAGTGGTCGCTCATGAAATAATTGAAGTCTTCCAACTCCTGTAGCATGGCAATCGTTTTCTTATCTCCAGCTTCAGATAACGCTGAAAAGTGTTCGCTTTCTACCTGAACCCAGTTTCGATTCATTAATTTTTTTACATTAACATTGTCGGCTGTAACAGCTGCAACCTGAAAGAACAGAAAAGCTATTATTATTGTTATTAAAGGCTTCATTTTCTTCCCCACATTTCTATTATTTTGGTTATTCGCGCGTGCTTACCAAAGGGGTTGGTATACTTGGAAAATATTACTCGAAACCCCTGTCCATTTCCCTGCGCCTAGTATTGCCTAGTGCATTTCCGACAAAAAAATGGCCACCCTTTTTAGGCTGCCTTTTTTAGAGTACCCCGACTAACCTAACTGAAACCCCGGCGTAGATTTGGATATTGCCAGCTCGTCTTCGTTCATATCGACACCAACATCTTCGAACAAGGGGGTAGATAGATAACGCTCTCCGGTATCCGGCAGCATGCATAAAATATTACTGCCATCAGGCGCATTTTTAGCCACTTCTAGTGCCGCAGCTAATGTGGCGCCGGCCGATATGCCCACAAATATACCTTCTTGTTGAGCCAGCTGTTTAGAACACTCAATAGCTCTAGGGCCGGTAACCGCAACGTTTTGATCGAAGTATTGCTCGTCTACGGCGTCCTCCACCAACTTGGGTATAAAATTGGGTGTCCAGCCTTGAATAGGGTGCGGCGTAAACGTTGGGTGCGCGGCAGCGGGCGAGCCATCGGCATTACGCTCTTGGCGAATACCGCTGGCAATTTCAGCCGCATTCGCTGGCTCAGTGACCACAATTTTGGTGTTGGGGCTTTCTGACCGCAACACTCGGGCAACACCTTTTAACGTACCACCGGTACCTGTGCCGGTTACCCAGTAGTCCAGTGAAATATCGTCGAAGGCATCAATGATTTCACGCGCAGTTGTACGCGAATGCATATCGGGGTTGGCTTCATTTTCAAACTGTCGCGCTAAAAACCAGCCATTCTTTTCGGCTAGCTCCTTCGCTTTATCCACCATACCGGTTCCACTCTTCGGTGCCGGGGTCAATACAACTTTGGCGCCAAGAAAACGCATAAGTTTGCGGCGTTCAACGCTAAACGATTCAGCCATAACGATAACCAGCGGGTACCCCTTTTGCGCACACACCATGGCCAAACCAATGCCGGTGTTTCCGCTTGTAGCCTCCACAACAGTTTGACCGGGCTTAAGCTCCCCAGACTTCTCAGCCGTTTCAATAATGCCCAGTGCCAAACGGTCTTTCACCGAACTCATGGGATTGAAGCTTTCAGCTTTTACAAACAGGTTTACGTTAGCCGGCGCCAGCTTATTAATTTTTACAACGGGGGTGTTGCCTATGGTGCCCAAGATGTTGTCGTAACGCTTGACCATTGCGGGTCTCCTTGTGGTTTTCGGGCACTCGTGGCCCCTGTTAGAAAGGTATTGAGTGAGACTAATATTTATTATTCTGCGGGGCTTTCCCCCAGCCAATAGACCAGCATTGTAGACCAACCCTAACAGCGGCAGCAAAAGCACAGGTTCGGGGACTTCAATTAGTGTTGTTAGCCCCTATCTAACGCCATATTACACGGCTATAATGCGCGCCTTTTGATCAATATCGTCCTGAGAGGACGCTGGTTTTATCACTATTTTGTCGTTAAAAAGCAGGATCTACGCGCGTTGTTACGCAATAGAGCGTACAAATTGCTTTTTCTCGCCATACTGGCTTAAACCAACCGATTCCAATGCGATTCCCACCCCAGCTCTTTTGAGGCTTCTCCTGTGATAGAAAAACTGCGCAATATCGCCATTATTGCCCACGTAGACCATGGCAAAACCACCCTAGTGGACAAGCTTTTAAGCCAGTCCGGTACTTTGGACCGCAAAGATGAAGGCGCTGAGCGCGTAATGGACTCCAATGATCAGGAGCGTGAGCGCGGCATTACCATTCTTGCCAAAAACACCGCCATCAGTTGGAACGGTTACCGCATCAACATTGTAGACACCCCTGGGCACGCCGATTTTGGTGGCGAGGTAGAGCGTGTACTCTCTATGGTTGACTGTGTTCTTTTACTGGTAGACGCGGTAGACGGCCCAATGCCGCAAACCCGTTTCGTTACCAGTAAGGCCTTCGAAAAAGGTCTTAAGCCCATTGTTGTTATTAATAAAGTCGACCGCCCCGGCGCTCGCCCAGACTGGGTACACGACCAAGTATTCGACCTATTCGACCGCCTAGACGGCACCGAAGAGCAGCTCGACTTCCCCATGATTTACGCTTCAGCACTTAACGGCTATGCCGGTTTGGACCTGGACGATATGGCCGACGATATGACGCCGCTGCTGAAATTAATTGTGGATCAAGTACCACCACCCAAAGTAGAAATCGACAAACCTTTCCAGATGCAAATCTCGGCGCTGGACTACAACAGCTACGTGGGTGTTATTGGTATTGGCCGCATAAGCCGCGGCGAACTCAAGCCCAATCAGCAAATTGTAGTGGTCAACTCGGAAGGTAAAACCCGCAAGGCCAAAGTTCTGCAGGTAATGGGCTACCACGGCCTTGAGCGGGTAGAAACTGAACTCGCCACCGCTGGCGATATTGTTTGCATCACCGGTGTCGACAAACTGGGCATCTCCGACACCCTTTGCGAACCGACCGCCATTGAAGCTATGCCACCCTTAAGTGTGGACGAACCCACCGTGAGCATGACATTCCAGGTGAACGACTCACCCTTTTCCGGGCAAGATGGCAAATATGTCACTTCGCGCAATATACGAGAGCGCTTGGATCAGGAATTGATTCACAACGTGGCGCTGCGCGTTGTTCAGGGTGATAGCCCCGATAAATTTATTGTCTCGGGTCGCGGTGAATTACACCTTTCGGTACTCATCGAAAATATGCGTCGAGAAGGATTTGAGCTGGGCGTGTCTCGCCCTGAAGTTATCCAGAAAGAAGTGGATGGTGAAATTCACGAACCCTTTGAGCAGGTCGTTATTGACGTTGAAGACCAACATCAAGGCTCTATCATGGAAGAGATTGGCCTACGTAAAGGCGAACTCACCAACATGGAACCCGATGGCAAGGGCCGCGTTAAACTGGAATTCATTATTCCATCTCGCGGACTTATTGGCTTTAGAGGCCTGTTCCTTACGCTCACTTCGGGCTCGGGCATTATGACCAGTATTTTCGATCACTACGGCCCGGTAAAAGCCGGTGAAGTGACTAGCCGCCAAAATGGTGTACTGGTTAGCATGGTAAAGGGTAAAACTCTAGCCTACGCCCTGTTTAACCTACAGGATCGCGGTCGACTATTTTTGGGCCATGGCTCCGAAGTGTACGAAGGTCAGGTTGTTGGCATTCACTCCCGCGACAATGACTTGGTAGTGAACCCCACCAAAGCCAAACAGTTGAATAATATCCGCGCTGCGGGTACCGACGAGGCACTCACCCTTTCACCACCTATTAAGCACACGCTGGAGCAGGCGCTGGAGTTTATTGAGGATGACGAGCTAGTGGAAGTAACACCACACAGCATCCGTTTGCGTAAAAAACTGCTTGCAGAGAACGAACGCAAGCGCGCGAAAAACGCAGCGGCAAAATAAACAGCACTCCTCCAGCTATCCCCTGTTCCCGCACCTCAGCGTGGGAACAGGTGGAAATGGGGTTACACCTCGCTCTGCGGCAAAGTACAGAGAAATTCAGTTAAAACCAACAACCTTTCCCCCAAACCACCCTTCAACCATCCCCCACACATTTTGTACCCGAAGGCCAATTCGGTTAGGCTGAGTAGCTTCTAACACTAGAAAGTCCACCCACATGCCTATCGATCTAGCCAGATACAAATCGCTGCTCGAGAAAGATTTAGAACAACTCTCCCAACTGGATGCCATTTCAAAGCAGGGTGCAGATACTGTTGAGCTTGACCAATCCAAAATCGGCCGCCTTTCAAGAATGGACGCACTGCAACAACAGGCCATGCAGCAAGAACAAAATAGACGTAGAGAATTAAAAGTAAAGCAGATTCATGCCGCCCTCAAGCGTGTTCATGAGGGCGACTACGGTTGGTGTATGGATTGCGGTGAACCGATCAACATGAAGCGATTAGAAATAAGTCCAGCCGTTGAATTTTGCACCCAATGTGCAGACAAACATTAAATCCCAAGCCCATAACTTAACGAACGCTTGACAAAGAATCGTAAAATCTACCGGGTAGTGCTCATCGCCCCAAACTTAGAAGCACCTAGTTGCAAACTAAACGGAACCGCTATTAATTACATTTAATCTCTGGATTTATGCAGCGTTGACCGGTTTGAAATGGCAACCAGCGTTACGCTAAGGCTTCGCAATCAAACTAAAAATCGTTGTACTTCCCTTGCCCATCAAATTCTATATTGCAGCCAAACCGGTTTAGTGGATGCGTAGATAAATGCACCGACACCACCCACACGCTTTTACCGGCACAATGAAATTCACAGATAAACCACTGCGGCACTGTTTACACGGGTTAACACGGCCGCCGATCTTAAAGCCGTTTCTGTGTATCAGTAAATTTTTTTCGGCGTACGATCTGTCCAAATGTCTACTCTAAGACAACACAAAAGCGTGTACTTTAGAGTGTATATAGGTTCGGTCGGCAGCGCTTGCGATAACGCATTAACCAATAGAATCATGCCCTTCTGCAGGAGCCTTACACCGCCCTCCAATCGCCGTTACCTGTATGGCCATAACAAGCACCCTCCCTCCAGTAATCGTAAAAAAGAAATAACCGAGTGATGTAACCAGTACCAATTTTAATATCTCCCGTGCCATAACGGCTCACACCACCCGTATTATTTCAATGAAAAACTCCGCCGATAATGCTTAAAATACGCAGCTCTATTTTTATATAACCCCATAAACATACCATTAAACCCGTTAAACACTTCACACTTTGCTTTTTTTAGATTTAAAAAATCACTTTCAACACACGCGTTTTCTTGTAAACTGGTTTCTGCCATACCGCAAATGGGTTATCACATCTATAGTATTCACCCCAATTGTCATTCTTTAGGCACAGACGATTAATAATAAAAATAATACTAACGACTATGTAAAAGGCTACTTAAATGAAACTAAAAACCTACAAGCACCTGCTTGGCGCTACGCTTTGCGCTACAGTATTAACGGCATTTAATGCCAATGCTGGCGTTCCACCACTCACCGTGAGCGGCAACCAAATTCTTAGCGGCGGCGAAGCAAAAAGCTTTGCTGGTAATAGCTGGTTTTGGAGTAACACCGGATGGGCACAAGAAGATAAATATAACGCAGACCTCGTTCGCTGGCTAAAAGACGATTGGAATACCACGATCGTTCGCGCCGCTATGGGTGCCGATGAGGACGGCAGTTATGAAGAAGATCCCGATGGCAACCAAGCACGCGTTGAAACGCTAGTAGAAGCCGCCATCGACGAAGACCTGTATGTAATTATCGATTTTCACAGCCACCACGCCGAAGACAAGAAAGCACTGGCCATCGACTTTTTTGAAGAGATGGCAACCAAATACGGCTCCTACAACAACGTAGTCTATGAGATTTATAACGAACCCCTGCAGATCAGCTGGAGCGGTGTTATTAAACCCTACGCTGAAGACGTTATTGCAGCCATTCGTGCGATCGACCCCGACAACCTGATTATTGTGGGAACACCATCTTGGTCTCAGAATGTTGACGAAGCCTCGCGAGACCCCATCAGAGGCTATAGCAATATCGCTTATACCCTGCATTTTTACGCGGGTACCCATGGCCAGTGGCTGCGAAACAAAGCCGATACTGCGATGAATAACGGTATTGCCTTAATGGTAACCGAGTGGGGCGCGGTAAATGCCGATGGTGATGGAGCTGTTGCTACAGGCGAAGCTGATCAGTGGATGGCTTGGATGAAGCAGAACAACATCTCTCACCTTAATTGGGCCATGAGTGATAAAGAGGAAGGATCTTCAGTAATGAAGCCCGGCGCCAACCCCTTTGGTAATTGGAGCGATTCAGATCTAACCGCTTCTGGCCGGTATGTTAAAAATGTCGTAGAAAACTGGGGCACCACTATTAGCTCCTCTAGCAGCAGCTCAAGCTCTTCCTCCAGCTCCAGCAGCAGCTCCTCGTCCTCTTCCAGCAGCTCCTCGTCCTCTTCCAGCAGCTCCTCGTCCTCTTCCAGCAGCTCCAGCTCGTCTTCCAGCCAGAGCAGCTCTTCATCAAGTAGCTCCAGCAATGGCAACAGTAATTGTGATGGTGTAAATGTCTATCCAAACTGGACAGCCAAAGACTGGGCCGGCGGTGCATACAACCACGCCGAAGGTGGCGACAAAATGGTGTACCAAAATACCCTATTCCAAGCTAACTGGTATACCAATTCTGTGCCCGGTAGCGATGGTACATGGAGTAATTTAGGTGCTTGTGGTACTGCGTCTAGCTCCAGCTCTTCTTCAAGTAGCTCAAGCAGCAGCTCTTCTTCAAGCAGCAGCTCTAGCTCGTCCTCCAGCAGCTCTTCTTCAAGCAGCAGCTCTAGCTCGTCCTCCAGCAGCTCCTCTTCAAGCAGCAGCTCTAGCTCGTCCTCCAGCAGCTCCTCTTCAAGCAGCAGCTCTAGCTCATCCTCTAGCAGCTCGTCTTCCAGCAGCGGCGGTGTTACCTGTGATGCGGCTATTGTTAATAGCTGGAGTAGTGGCTATCAGTTGAATGTTGAAGTGAGCAACGCCGGCAACTCCAGCATCTCTGGTTGGACAGTTGAAGTTTGCTTCGACGAAGATCCACAATATTCTGGCGGCTGGAATGCGTCGATTTCTGAATCCGGTAACTGCATTATCGCCAGCAATATCAGCTGGAACGGTAACTTAGCACCGGGCCAAAGCACCAGCGTTGGATTGCAGGGCAATTCTGATGGCAGCATTGCAACACCTAGCTGCACTGTTCAGTAATTAGATTTTACTCAACAGCTGTAACAAAAAAACCGCGGCCATGGCTGCGGTTTTTTTTCTTTTATTTATGACCCATATTAAAAATATGTGCAACAAGAACGACCCGCTTCATTGAATCACTTCCGCGCGGGCAATGCTTTTGTTAGCTCAAATGCCCCCCATGCTCGCGAATACGCACTAATGTCCGAGGTGATTCTAGCCTCTTGTACTTAAGGGCAAAGTGGGGCTTATGCCCAGCTGGCCAACATTAATCCGGGCGACTGTGCGCAAATGAGGCACATTCACAACCCTAATACTCGAAAAACCTAAAACGCTCAAGCACAACATAGTCCTCCCTAGACGGGAACACGGTAGTTAGACCATTCCCAAACTATCCTGGATAGTAATGGCCAAGCACGAAAATAACAGGATGTAGTTATTGCGCGCAGCAGTGCCACCCTCAAAGAATCCACGAAATTTTGCACAGAAAAATGAGTGGCTAAAAGGAGGAATCCGGCAAGCAGGCGCCCACCGGAACAAAAAAGGCGCAGATTTAATTAGCGACAACATTGCCATTTGAATTTCCGTGGCAACTATTACAGGACCCGTTGGTCACTAAACCCGGCATAGTGCGAATACCGCCAGGGCCTTCCACTTCAACATCAACCCCCGTCACCGGCGTACCGGAACCATCGGATATACCATCCACGTTACTGGCTGTCCAAAAATTTCCGCTCGCATCCGTTTGCATTTGCGCTGAAAGCGTATTGGTATTGTGTATATACAAACGCACCTCTGCATTCGTTTGCGCAGCGCCACCACGACGGTACACCGTACCGGCTACCTTAAACTCTGTGCCGTCTCCACCCGAGGAATGACAACCGCTCGCCAGACAATCCATGCCAGCATTATGGCTGCCGGTTGTTTGTGCCGAAGATGAAGACGAGCTGGAGTTGTCGGACATAGCGCTCCCACCTCCACCGCCTCCGCCTCCGCAGGCGGCCAAAAACGACACAACACCCATCAAAACAATCGACTCTATCTTACGCATACACTTATCCCGGCTATTTGGCTGTTCTGTAAGATAGCTGAACGCCGCCGCCCCTCCACGCTAATCTGGCGCCTTTTACATTGATTTACACGAAAGCGTGCGAAGCATCACAAAAAAAGAGGCGCTGAGCGCCCCCAAGATCACATCATCTCTAAATCGAAGCAGCTGCCTAGTCGCTACTCGTCACTATAGTCAGCTGACTATCCAATCTGGTGCAATACGCTGTCTACCCGCTCACAATCCAGATACTTTTATTTGACTGTCATTGTTTCTTTAAACCCAGCAAAGCCGGGTAACATCGCTTTATTTGGGCAATACGAATACACGGCTGCATATTACTGTTCTGATGTAACATTTTGTAAATTTATATCGAAAGCAGCTTTTAAAATATGCCCGCCCAATCTTCGCCGACAAAACCGGAAGTGGCGATACAGCAGGAGAACGACCTGAACTGGAAGGTACAAAAGACATGGAATAGCCAGTACCACCGCACACCACTAGTCTAAGCAGGGGCTGACACTAAATACACTGCCAATAAATTTAGGCACGCCGCTATAAATTTCCGAAGGTGAAGGCTGATATTATTTACGTGCAACACATTTAAACGTCGAATGGGCAAACTGTCGTTACACTTTATATAATGACAGTTTGCCCGCAGGAGTTATCAAGCTGAAGTCATTCAGCCCGGGCTCCACTTTTCCGCTCCTTGCCTTGCTTACTTCGGCAACCTCAATACAACACAAAACTTAGCAGGTTAGGCCGGAACGACCTCCAGCGAGGCTTCGTCTTCAGGTACTTCATCCAGCTCGCCCTCTAAATCCCTAGCGATGAGCATGTAAATAGACGGAACCACAAACAGCGTGAAGAGCGTTCCTATTGCCATGCCGCCTACCAGCACTAAGCCAATGGAATTTCGCGCTTCGGCACCGGCACCGCTAACCAACACCAAAGGGAAGTGCCCGGCTACCGTCGCAGCGGTGGTCATAAGAATGGGGCGCAACCGCGTAGAAGCCGATTCACGCACCGCACGTAACTTGTTTACGCCCTGCTCCTGCAACTTATTCGCAAACTCCACCAGCAAAATACCATTTTTCGCCACTAGACCAATCAGCGTTACCAGGCCAACCTGAGAATAAATATTCAATGTGGTGGTCCAACCGTCGGTCCAATAGGACATCCCCGGCACCGGGAATTTAAGAAAGGTGAATATAGATGCGCCGAACATCGCCAGCGGTACGGAACCTGCGAGAATAACAAACGGGTCACGAAAGCTATTAAATTGTGCGGCCAACACCAAAAAGATAAGTACCAACGAAAGAATAAAAGCGGGGACAAATTTATTGCCTTCTCGCCGCAGCTGTCGACTTTCACCGGTATAGTCGATCATATAATTACTGGGTAATATTCTGGCTGCCTCGGCTTCCAAAAACCCCAACGCTTCGTCTAGCGGCACATTGGAAACACCACTGAGCTTAACGGCATTTAACTGCTGGAATCGATTAAGCGAACGCGGAACGGTATTTTGTTCTATTTCCGCAACGGTACTGAGCGGAATTAATTTACCCTCGGGCCCGGTTATAAATATATCCTGTAACTGTTCTGAATTTAAACGCTCACTGCGCTTCACTTGCGGTATCACCCGATAACTGCGGCCACCAATATTAAATCGATTCACATAACCGCCACCCAGCATTACGCCCACATCAGCACCGACCTGCTGCAAACTTAAACCAAGGTCGGCGACTTTATCACGGTCAATAACCAACTGGGCTTCCGGCACATCTACCTTGGTGTCAATTTGTGGCGGGAACGCAAACTTTCCGCTCGCCATGGCGGCCTGCTGCAATTGCTCGGCATATTCAAGAATATCCTCCACCTCGGCGGTGGAAGCAATAACAAATTCAACAGGAAAATTACCGCCGCCAGGTAAAGACGGAGGCGCCAGCGCAAACACATTAATACCGCCTATTTGCGACAGACTAGAACTGACTTCTGGCAATATTTCAAATACGGTTCTATCGCGTTCGTCCCAGTTATTCAACAACATGCCGCCAAAACCACCATCGGGGAAGGTGATTTGGAAAGTGAAATCCCCTTCCGGTGTGGCCAGAAGCTTTTCATTTACCTTTTTGGAATAGATCCGCGATTGGTCAATGGTAGAGCTGGAAGCCCCCTCACTCATAACAAAGATAAAACCCTGATCTTCCGTTGGCGCCAACTCTTTTGGTGACTGCATAAACATGACGAAGGCCAGTACGCTAAGCACAATCCAGAGCATGTACACCGCGCCCCGCGCTTTCAAGGTCACATCCAAAAAACGAATATAGCCTCGACGGATTTTTTCAAACGCTTGTGCTGCTACGTGAGCAAACCCCTGATCTTCCATACCTTCTTTTAGAAGCTTGGCCGACATCATGGGCGATAGCGTTAGCGCAACAATACCCGAGATAGTAACCGCGCCCGCCAGCGTAAACGCAAACTCCCGGAACAACGACCCCGTTAACCCTCCCTGCAAGCCAATAGGCAAATACACCGCAACCAGCGTAATGGTCATGGCAATTACCGGCCCCACCAGTTCCCGCGCGCCAAGTATGGCGGCCTGAGCCGGGGACTCGCCATTGGCAATATGGCGCTCGACGTTTTCAACAATGACAATGGCATCGTCGACGACCAAACCTACCGACAAGACAATGGCCAATAAGGTAAGTAGGTTTAAGCTAAAGCCGAACATCTGCATTAAAAAGATGCCGCCAATTAATGACACTGGAATGGCAACCACGGGAATAATCACCGAACGTACCGAGCCAAGGAACAAGAAAATAATGGCGATAACAATAAGCAATGTTTCGCCTAGTGTTTTCACCACTTCAGAAATGGCGGTTTGAATGTAATCGGTGGAGTCGTAACCGATGGTCGCTTCCAAGCCTTTTGGCATACCTTCGCGCAAAGATTCTAACTCGGTACGCACTAGCGCCATTACATCTAAGGTGTTGGCCTGGGGCATAGGGAATATACCCATAAAAGTGGCCGAGTCTCCAGAGTAATGCACTTCAGTATCGTAGCTTTCGGAACCGAGCACGACATCGGCAACATCACTTAAACGTACCAGCGCACCGTTTTCTGCCCTTAACACCAAGTCTTTAAATTCTTCTACGGTATTTAAATCGGTATTGGCCGACAGGTTTACCTGCATGTATGAACCCTTGGTACTACCCAAAGCAGCCAAGTAGTTGTTGGCCGAAAGCGCCTGACGAATTTGTACCGGCGTTACGCCATAAGCGGCCATGCGATCGGGCTTCAGCCAGATACGCATGGCATAGGTACGCGCACCTAATACGTCCGCACGCTGCACACCCTCCAAGGCCGAAAGCCGCGGCTGCACCACACGCACCAAATAGTCAGTGATTTGATTGGATTCCAAAATCTCCGAACTAAAACTTAAATAGGCGGCCGCAATGGCGCTATCGGCCGACTGCACGTTAATAACCGGCACTTCGGCTTCTGGTGGTAAATCACCGCGCACCTGATTCACTTTGGAGGTAATTTCCGAAAGCGCTTTAATCGGGTCGTAATTTAATTCGAGGTGAACATTTATAGTGGACATACCCTGCCCACTTTGCGAGTCGATGTAATCAATCCCATCGGCGCCGGATATGGCACGCTCCATAGGCGTGGTTATAAAACCACGCACCAATTCAGAGTTTGCGCCAATATAGGCCGTGTTCACAACAATAACGGCGTTATCGTTTCGTGGAAACTGACGTACAGTAAGAGAACTGATCGCCTGAATACCGGCAATAATAATAACCAGGTTAACAACCATGGCCAAAACCGGTCGGCGAACGAAAATATCAGTAAATGCAGATTTCATTTTTCAGCCTTTCAACATTGGAGGTTATCAACAAATAATCAGGAATCTTCTGGGGTCGGATTCAGGCTGAATTCGGGTTGGGTTTCATTGTTAATGTTCACCGGCGCATTATTCCGCAGTTTGAAAACACCGGTGCTTACTACTGTTTCTCCCTCTTCGACGCCCGCCTTGATCGTAACAAAATCGCCGCGGGTTTCACCGAGCCTTACAAATTTTTGTCGCACCACCTGAGAGGTTTCGCCACTCTCTTCATTTTTTTCTTCTTCCACAATAAAAACTGAATCGCCGTAGGTTGCATAGCTCACCGAGGTAACCGGCACCACCAGTACCGGCTCGGCCTGAGGTAAAACAATTTCAACCTTGGCATACATGCCAGGCAACAGCGAAAGGTCTTCGTTGGAGAGCGTTGCTTGAACTTTTACGCTGCGGGTAGCCGGGTCGATTTCAGGGTTAATGGTACTGATGTCGCCATCAAATACTCTACCCGGCACCGCATCACTGCTTAGACGTACTTTCAAGCCAGCGGCCAGTTTCGGCAAGTCTCGTTGAGGAAGTGAAAAGTTAACGTAGATTGGGTCTACCTCTTGAAGGGAGACAATAGCGCTGCCGGTACTCAAATCCGAGCCCACGTTCACAAGGCGAATACCAAGACGACCATCGAAAGGCGCTTTCACGGTTTTTTTATCGATGCTTGTACGAATATTATCGGCCTGAGCAACGGCTTCTTTATGGCGGGCCTCTGAAGCATCCAGTTCAGACCTGGAGGAAACTTTTTTCTTGAACAGCGCACTTACACGATCAAGATTAGCCTTAGCCAAAGCAACACTCGCTTCGGCAGCACGTAGCTGGGCCTTTTCCGAGGAAGTATCCTGATGGATGAGTACATCACCCGCTTTAACTTCTGTACCTGCCGTAAAAAGAATATCCGTAACCCGTCCAGGGTTATCCGCGGTAACCACCACCCCTTGCACGGCCTCCAAAGTACCCACGGTATTCAATACCTGCTCCCACTGTTGTTGCTCTACCTGGGTGGCAGAAATCACCGTTGGCGGCGGCACCATGGTCTCGCCCATCTTGATTAACGACATAATTTGGGAGCCTTTCACTCCTGCAACAACCAAGAGTACGCCAACTAAGCCAGCGATAGTGACCAGATATTTTTTCATTCAGATTATTTCCTTACATCAAGGAGAGGTATTAAGATTTTAAACGGGCGCCAGTATAGCCGCTTGAGAGGCGAGGGAATGTAAAAGCTGACGCCAACCTCACAATTAACGTATTTGTTTGGCAGAAGCTTGGTCGTTTTTTAGCATATACTCGGTCGTAGTTTTGTAAAAGCTCGGCCGTAGCGAAGACGCAATGCATTGGGGAGAGGCCTTACAATCTCAGTCCAATGTAATACCAGACAGCGTAGAACAAAGAGAAATGGGCCGCAGATCGCGGCCACAGATAAGATGGTTATTGCGCTAAATTGCGGTAATGGGTGTTGATTACATCAAGAGTACCGGTATCGCTGGCGAAAACAGAGTTCAAACCCTGCGGCTCCTGAGGTGGATCACCGACAAAGGTTTTGTCGCCGGGTCGCCATTTGGCATCATCATGCAGCGCCTCACCAAAACCACCCCAGGCCCAGAAGTTGGACCCCATAAACGGACCACCCGATTTTACGCTGCGATTAATTTGCTCAAACACAAACCGGTAAAAATCATTACGGTATTTGGTGCTGCTTTCTGGCGCGAAAGCACCCAGATCACGCTCCAAACCAAATTCTTCAAGCACAATTGGCATATTGAGTTGATTGGCTAGACCTTCGTGTTTTTCAATATAGGTTCTGGCTTTTTCGACAGCGCGGCCAAAAGTTTCTTCTGGCTTTTGGACATCAAACCATCCCCAATTTTTTGGCCACATATGGAAAGTGGCATAATCAATGCCATTGCCTGCATGCGCACCGAGATAGCACTCATCCATTTCCAAGCAACCCATAGTGCCCTCACTACCCACCGATACCAGCTGATTTGGGGCATGGGCTTTAATTAATTTGGCTGTGTCTTTAATCCAGCGGTAATAGGCTGGCAGGTTTTCCCGGCTCTGCTCGCCATCGCCCGGTCTCGGCTCATTAGCAAGCTGCCACGACATAATGGTGGGATCCTCTTTGTAGAGCTTTCCGGAGATGGTATTGCGCCGCTCCAGCAAATTAGAAACGTAGCGGTGATACATATCGACCGCTTCCCAATTACTGTAGAACTGTGAGGCAAACAGTGCGAAAGCTGGCCATGGCTGATCAGGATCGCCAAGGTTAATGTATTCGCCACCGTTTACCCAGCTTAGATAAGTCACCATACCGCCGGACCATTCCCAAAAATTACTCAGGAAAATAACCGCCTTCATATCGCGCTTGGCCATTTCAGCAAGCGTGAAATCCAAGCCTACGAAAATATCCTCCCGCTCAATTTTACCCTTGTGCATAATGGCAGGGCTGAGGGAGTTATCCAGCGGTGAACGCTCGGATGCGCCGAGAATGCGCAAATTAGTAATACCGGTTTTCTTGAGAAAATCTAGCTCGCGCTGTAATCGCAAACGATCACCAATATCCGCTGATTCGGAGCCGATGTAAGGCGCAAACCAGACATTGGTACCAACAAAACTGTAGGGCTTGCCCTCCAAGTAAAAACGATTACCCACCACGCTAACAAACGGGCTTTTTGTCATACTCGCTTCTATCGATTCGGTAACGGCAGTTTTCTCTTGCGTATCTTCAGCCGGCGAACAGCTAGCCAACAAATAGAAAACCGGTAACAAACAGGCACCCTTAAGTGCGTCGCTTAATCCTCTCAATTTCTCCCCCCCAAAGGCATCTGTAAGCTTATTTTTCAAATCAGGCTTGTGAACCCAACTTCGCCAGCATTTTACACACCTCCATCATGGCTCTGCCATTGTGATAAGGCGCCTTCCAAAAGCCAACTTTACAGTCACCCTTGTGCGGAAGGTCCAGCGTAGACAACCAGTGCCATTCACCGTTAATGTGATCTTTTTGGTGCTGCTTGATAAACGACCAAGATTCCTCGAACGCTTCGAAAAACACTTTATCGTCAGTCATGCAGTGAGCACTAAGAAAGCCGACAACAGCTTCCGCCTGCACCCACCAAACCCGCTCTTCAAGTAATGTGTCGGTTTCAAAATTGTAGGCATCTAACACTTCACCATTAGCGCCAACACCCTGCTTTAGAATGGTTTCGACCATAGCAATGACTATCGGCTTAAAGTGCTCAGCCAGCGGTTCATCCGCTAATGCCTCTACGGCTTCCCAGATTAGCCAGCTACCTTCAATATCGTGACCATAGGAAACCGACGTTGACACATCACCCCAATCCATCTGCTGAAACATACGCAAATGCCAGGTTTCTTTGTTCAGTATTTTTTCATCGAAGTAGGTAAGGCAACGCTTGATTGAGCGCGCAACTTTGTCCGAAGGTTTCGCCAGATGGAATGCGGTATAGGCCTCCAAAATATGTAAGTGGGTGTTCATAGATTTTGGAGAGTTCAAATCCTTGTCACTCAAACGCACATCTTCTAGCGACTGCCAAGCACCACCGAAAGCTTCCAAATAACCACCTTGCTGGTCGTCGTGCGCCCGGCTTTCTATCAATTCAAACAGAGCATCGGCTTCTGCAATGGCCTCTTCACTTCCTGTAAGCTTGTAGTAGGCGCTCAGCCCATAAATGGCGAATGCCTGGGCGTAAATCTGCTTGCGGTTTTCTGTGCAGTTACCTTGGGCATCTAACTCCCAATACACCCCGCCATTTTCACGGTCGATAAAATAGTCGCGGAAATATTCCCAGGCACGCACAGCGG
Organism: Teredinibacter franksiae; assembly: GCF_014218805.1. Taxonomy (NCBI): domain Bacteria; kingdom Pseudomonadati; phylum Pseudomonadota; class Gammaproteobacteria; order Cellvibrionales; family Cellvibrionaceae; genus Teredinibacter; species Teredinibacter franksiae. The sequence continues at coordinate 2,000,425 of NZ_JACJUV010000001.1, forward strand.
CATCGCGGTATTCATCACGCCCAGAAAATAGCGCCGCTTCGCTAAAAAACCAAAGAATGCGGGAGTTCAGGATAACCCCTTTACTGGCATCAACAACCCTTTGGTTGTCTACCCCTATCTCACCAATAAAACCGCCGTTTTCGATATCAACTGCATTGGCCAACCACCAGTCGGCAATCTCGTGTAATTCCTTACGAAATTCTGAAATAAGGGTCTCGCTCATAGGTACCTCACAGGTCCAGTTTTTTTATTATTTCCAGATTGGCTGCTATCAATTTATTACGTGTTTCCACCGAAGCAGCAGAACGTAAACCATCTTCGGGGGTATTGACCGCATAATCAACCATTTGCTCCACTGTAGATGTTGCTACATGCATGCGTGTATCGGAAGAGGCATAGTAAATAAATACTTCATTTTTTTCATTTATTATCCATCCGTTAGTAAATACCACATTGGATACATCACCAACACGCTCTTCACCCCGAGGTGCAATAAAGTGTCCGCCAGGTCGATAGGTAACAAGCCAAGGTTTTTCCAGATCGGTCATAAAAACATAGAGCACATAGCGCAAACCAGCCGCGGTATTTCGCACACCGTGAGCCAAATGGAGCCAGCCCTTATCTGTTTTTATGGGCGCAGGCCCCTGGCCATTTTTAACTTCTTTAATGGTGTGGTAAGCCTTTTGGTCGACAATAACCTCTTCTTTAACTTCAGCGTTTTCCATAGAGTCAGTTAAACCCCAACCAATACCGCCGCCGCCGCCAACACTGATAAAACCATCCTGAGGGCGGGTATAGAGGGCGTATTTACCCTCAATAAATTCGGGATGCAGCACCACATTGCGCTGCTGGCCCGAGTAAGTAACAAGATCAGAAAGGCGCTCCCAATTTTCCAGGTCTTTGGTGCGTGCGATACCACACTGCGCTTCAGCGGCAGACATATCATTGGGTTGCGACTCGTCCTTGCGTTCGGTACAAAACAGACCATATATGTAACCGTCTTCGTGCTTGGTCAAGCGCATATCGTACACGTTCACATCCGGCCGCTCAGTTTCAGGCAAGGTGATGGGGTAATCGCGAAAACGAAAGTGATCAACACCATTTTTGCTCTCAGCAATAGCAAAAAATGATTTGCGATCGTAGCCCTCTACACGCACTGCAAGAATGTACTTACCTTCATGGTAGAGAGCACCAGAATTGAAAGCGGCATTTACGCCAATGCGCTCCAGTAACCTAGGGTTCGTGGCCTCATTCAGGTCGTAGCGCCAATACACCGGGGTATGCTCGGCAGTTAGCACGGGGTGCTGCCAGCGTTGGTAAACGCCATTACTTTCAGCAGGTTTATTTTCACGTGAAATCAGTGCTTGATGGGCTGATAATTTACGCTTAAGAAGGGACTTGAATTCACTCATTCAATCGCGACCTCAGTAATATTCATGAACCACAAAACCAACCAGCGGATTGCGGATGAAGCAGATGCGGGCCATGAGCTTTTTATTTTTTATTGTTCTTTCTCGCGGAAGCCTACAGCAGATTCCAGCCAAGCAATAGATAAAAGCGCCCATTAAACCCGGCAACGACATTCAAATAACGTCGCTTCAACAGGCTTTTGGTCAAAATCTACTCTAACGGCCAAAACTCCTCCAGCCACCATGCTCGAGGAGGCGCAAATGTAATCGGTTACACCGGTAAAATCAAGAATGAAAAACCCGTTTGGATCATGTGTGTTTTATACCAAGCCCATATGTAACGAGGCGTGTAAACTGTTACACTGACAAATCGCTACGAATGCAGCCGAAATCACTCGAAAGAATTAAAAAAAGCCGGTGTTTTGCAGCAAAGCTCGCAGCAGCATGTAATACCAACAATAATTTGGTTGTAACTGTTACAGCCATAAACAGACTTTTTTGCACGAAGGCGTATTCAATGTCGAACATCCGAGAAGTTGCCCGTATCGCTGGGGTTTCCGTCGCAACCGTATCGCGCACCCTTAGCCACCCAGACAAGGTCTCCGAGCCCAGCAAAAAGAAAGTTCACGAAGCTATCGAAAAAGTGAACTACCGGCCCAACATGCTCGCACGTAATTTTCGCTCCGCCCGATCCTACTCCATTGTTGTGCTCGTACCCGACATAACCAACCCCTTCTTTGCCCAAGTTATTCGCAGCATCGAAAAGCAGGCTCAGAAAAAAGGCTACTCGGTTCTACTGGGAGATACCCAAGACGATAACTCCCGCGAACAAGACTATATTCGTCTCGTTGAAACACGCCTGGCCGATGGTATTATTCAATTGCGGCCGCTATCAAAGTCGTTTACCAATCCGAGTAAATACCACTTCCCCTACCTGCATTTGTGCTCCACGGAATCGACCCCGGGGCCCAACATTCGAGTCGATAATTCGGCTGCCTTCGAGCACATCATTGATTACCTAATATCCCTAAGACATAAGCGTATTGGCCTGATTACCGGGCTGGCCAACAACCCTCACACCGTAGACCGCCTAAAGGGATACAAACGAGCGCTAGAAAAAGCCGGCATCGAATTTGATGGGGCATTAATAGCGGAGGGGGAATACGTCATCTGGTCTGGGGTGAATGCTGCAAACGAACTGTGCAAGCAGAGCAACCGACCTACAGCAATTGCCTGCATGAACGACGAAATGGCTATTGGTGCAATTCAGGCTGTTCGCACCCAAGGCTTGAGGGTGCCTGAAGATATCTCGATTACCGGCTTTGATGACATTAGTTATGCGCGCTATTGTGACCCGCCGCTAACAACCATCTCACAGCCAGCAGAAGATATGGGTACCATCGCCGTGGATATGCTGCTACGCATGATAAACGGCGAAGTTTTACGTGATACTCAGCAAGTGCTGCCCTACGATTTCGTTGTACGGAAAAGTACAGGCCCCGTTGGCGACTAAGCTCGTGCTAACTAAGCGCAATGGGCCTCGGCCACCATAACTGCCGCTAGCAAGTGGTAAAGAATGCTGGCCTGGGCGGTATCACCAATAACCAGACTGTGCTCGTCTAATTGGTCGACGTACAAACCCAAATGCTCCCGGCTAATATAAGCCTCTTCTAGACGGTTTAACGCCTCCAGCGCAATGTCTTCTGCCCCGACGTAGCCAGCCTGTGCCTGTACCAGCGAGGCTTTGACTAATTCAGTCATCGGCCAGCTGCGCTTAGTGCCTTTAATCACCTCACCGGTAGGGCTAACGCCATCCATCAGTAGGCCATCATCGGCAAAACCATCGGTAAGGGCTTTTTCATACAGTGTGTCGGCGTAAACCGAAGTATTGTGACCACTGACACGCTCGTACCAACGCAACAACCACACCCACTCCATCAAATGACCGGGCTCAATTATGTCGGCGTCCGGGTGCTCCAGCAGTGTCCAGCTGTGATCGAAAAACTCTCGCAGCACACCAAATTTTGCATCAAAAAACCGAGTTTCAAACAAGCCAAAAATTTCCCCTGCCCGCGCCAACCATTTTCCATTTCCGGTAGCATTATGCAAAGACAGAAGCGCTTCAAACATATGCATATGAGGGTTCTGTCGACGCCGATCAGTATCGTAATCACCTTCCAGCCAGCCACCGCCAACCTGACCAAACTCGCGATCTAAAAAGGCAATAATCTGCTCCGCTAATGCCAACGCCGCCTCATCTTTAAACGCCTTGTAGCGCGCGGCACAGGAAAGTAGAAAAAAAGCGTGGTCATACAAATCGCGTTTGCTGTCTGCAATCGTATAATCCGCAGCCAGAATATGCACAAAACCCTCGCCACTGGGGTGTTGTCCATAACGCATTGAAAAACCGGCAATGCCATCCACTATCCGCTTCGCTTCAACGCTATCCATCCACCCCAGCGCGCTAGCCATAGAGAAGGTATACATCTGCCGAGCCTGAACACGCATGCGCATACGCGCCGAGCTGTCCACGGCACCGCTGAAGAGAAACTGTTCATAAGCCGCCGCATTTTCGGGGTTAATTCCTTCAGCTCCCCAGCGAGGCAGTGAATGCTGCTTCATCCAATTCACCCAACCAGCTGTTTTTTCCTTCAATTGAGTACTTGGCATCGCGAGTCTCCGAGAAAACGATTACAAACGGCGGGCATAGTGGGCGATTTAACGCTATTTCTCAACATTTGTGGTACAACTACTAACGCATAGGCTTATGATTAGCTAAAATCGAGGGAAGCTAAAAACAAGTATCCTCGTTAATCGAAACTAAAAAGAACACCGGCCATTTGGAGAACCGCCCATGAAAAAGATTGCCCTCGTTGCTGCCTGCCTGTTTTCACTACCCACCTTTGCCGATAACCTAAAAGGCTATTACGCAGGTGCAGCCTTTGATTTTATAGACGGCAATGCCACCGATGCCTCCAACAACAATGTCGACTTTCGCGGAATTGAATTTCACGGCGGCTACAAATACAACAGCTGGCTAGGGGCAGAAGCACGTGTCGGCTTTGGTATGTCTGGCGAAACGTTCTCCATGCAATCTGGCAACGCGCTAGTGGATGTCGATGTCGATATCGACCACTTCGAAAGTATTTATTACCGTGCGGAAGCCGCTAATACCACCGCAAAACTCTATGGCTTACTCGGCTATAGCAACGTGCAAACGACCTCAGGCGACGAAAGCACTTCCGCTTCAGGCCCCTCATACGGTTTTGGCGTTGGTTTTGTAATACACGAAAGCGCCAACCTGAATTTTGAATACCGCCAGCTACTGAACTCATCGGATAACGAGTTCACCAGCCTCAGCATTGGTTTCGACTACCGTTTCTAAGTGCTCGAACATACGGCAGCTTGCGGGCCAGTTCCGCAAACTGCCCGCCACCTATCTCCCACCTCCTACCTTGGCCAACCAAACATGTTGGTGTCATTTTCAGTTACCGGGCTAACCTTTTCCTGCTTATCCTCCCAAGCTTCGAACTTACCAATAAGTCCACTGCTGGATTTAACAAAACAGTTCACGTAATGCTGCGTCAAGCCACCCGCTTTGGCCGCGGGGGTTTCAACTCTGATAAAAATTTTGTAGAGAAATTCACGCTCGTCGAACCGAGAGGAGTGGTTATCCAATTCCAACGTGCGCAAGCGGCGGCCAAACTGGCTTTCAGTGCGCTCACGACAGGTAATGACCGCATCGGTGAAGGTAATATTCTGGTAGCCTTTATTCGACGAGTCGAATAGTAACCCCTCCAGAAAACGCCCCGAAAACAGCAAAGTCATCACCACCGAAAGCAAAATAATGGCAGCCGCAACGGTTAGCACCACAATATTCTGTTTGCGCGCGGAACTTTCTGCCATAGGGCACCTTCGACTAAAGCCTATTTAAAAAGGTTTTTGAGACGGACGATACACCGCTAGGTCACGAATACCCTCATCATAGAGGTGTGCAGCGTGCAAATTACTCATCACCCCCTTCTCACAGTAAAGCAGATAGCGCGAACCCGCGTCGAGTTCGGCATAGCGAGCACTAAGATTATAGAACGGAATTACAATCACTTGATCCGGCTCGAGCTTGAGTGGCTTCATTTCAATTTCCGCCGGGTGACGAATATCAATAACCTTATCGCCAGCCTGCAGCACCTCTACTTCCTCAGCTTGGTATTCGGTCTGCTGTAAATCTTCCATCACCGCATCAATAGGCTGCACCCGCGTTTGCTCTATGGCCTGCTCGAAAATGGACATATCAAATTCCGCTTCCTGAGCTACCACCCGCTCACGCTTAACTTTCGAAGACGGCTTTACCGAAATCACGCCGCAGTATTCAGGGATATTGGCCGAAAACTCTTCCGCGCCAATTTCCCGAGACAAGCGAATGATTTCAGGCTTGTCCATTACAATTAACGGTCTCAGTACTAGGCGATCCGTAACCTCATCGATCACCGCGAGGTTGGGAATAGTCTGACTGGATACCTGTGAAATAGCCTCACCCGTTACCATAGCCGGGTGCTTACCGCGCTCAGCTATCCTATCGGCGGCGCGCAACATCATCCGCTTGAGCACCACCCCCATATTCGCCGGATCTATTTTTTCCAGAATCTCTGCAACCACACCTTCAAACGGCACCGTAATAAAGCGAACACGGTGACTGGAGGCATAACGATTCCACAAATAGAATGCAATTTCCTTCACCCCCAGCTCATGCTGCTTTCCCCCTAGGTTGAAAAAACAATAATGGGTACGCAATCCACGGCGTATCATCATGTAGCTAGCCACCGTTGAATCGAAACCACCGGAAACCAACGAAAGCACATGCTCCTGCGTTCCCAGCGGAAAACCACCAAGACCACTGTATTTGGCCACAACCATAAAACAGCAGTCATCTTTGATCTCCAGCCTTATGGTGACATCTGGATCTTTGAGCTTCACCCTCAACGCTTCGGTGTTTTGATTCAAGCCACCACCCACGTAGCGCTCAACTTCGGTGGAGGTAAATTCATGGGTGCCGTTGCGTTTTGCCCGTACACAAAAGGTTTTCCCTGTCAGTTGTTCACGCCAAATCGGCAGCGCCGCTTCGTAGATATCATGCAGTGACTCAAAGGGGTGCGCACGTACCAGAGAAAAATTTGCTATACCGGGAATACGGCCGAGCAAGTCGATAAACTGGCCTTCGTACTCTTTAGAGTCATCGGGTACACGAACCTCAATTCGATCCCAGTCTTGTATGACTTTCGTACCTTCATGAACACGCCGTGCCAGCAGGCGAATATTCTCAGTGAGCTGGCGAGTCCAGCGCTTGCGAACAGGGTTACTCTTAATCGTTATTTCGGGGAACAGACGAACACTAAAGATCATGGAACACTTGACCTAATATCTACACAAAAAGGAAGGTGTGAGTATAATGAGCCGCTACTTCACCGCAAGCCCCACATACTTGGAGCGTTTTTGGTGCAGTACCGCAACAACGCACCATATCAGTGCGCCATTCTGCAACAATTTTGCTCACGCTCGCGCTAAGCCATTGTTTTTACAGCTCTTGGCTAACGCGGGTATTATGGCACATTAATTGCGATTCTAGAGCCACTTAGCCCAGCGCCCAAAATGGACAGCGGCTGGCGCCGGTATCGTGCGGGGGGCGTTCGGGGTAAACATCTTTTTTTACACCCTTTTTTTCAATAACAACTAGTGGCTAGGGCCATGACTGTGGAGGAATCTCAATGTCAGAGCAAACTCTGAATCTGATCAAAGAAAATGAAGTTCGCTGGGTAGACCTGCGTTTTACCGATACCAAGGGTAAAGAGCAGCACGTTACCATCCCGTCTTCCTACGTGGACGAAGACTTTTTTACCACCGGCCAAATGTTTGATGGCTCTTCCATCTCGGGCTGGAAAGGTATTAACGAATCAGACATGATTCTAATGCCGGACGACACCACATCTCTGCTAGACCCGTTCACCGACGAACCAACCGTAATATTGCGTTGTGACATCGTTGAGCCTTCTACCGGCCAAGGCTACGAGCGCGATCCTCGCTCTGTTGCCAAGCGCGCAGAAGAGTACTTGAAATCTACTGGCCTTGGCGACACAGCCTTCTTCGGTCCAGAACCAGAATTCTTCGTCTTTGACGACATTAAGTGGGGCCAGGACATGAGTGGTAGCTTCGTGAAGATTTCTTCCGAAGAAGCCGCATGGTCTACCGGCAACGATTTCAGCGAAGGTAACATGGGCCACCGTCCACGTGTTAAAGGCGGCTACTTCCCTGTTCCCCCAGTCGACTCCCTTCACGACATCCGTGCAGCTATGTGTAACGCCATGATGCAGATGGGACTGGACGTAGAAGTGCACCACCACGAAGTGGCAACGGCTGGACAGAACGAAATTGGTGTTAGATTCAACACCTTGGTTAAGAAAGCTGACGAAACTCAGATTCTGAAGTACTGCGTACACAACGTGGCGCACGCTTACGGCAAAACCGCTACCTTTATGCCAAAACCCGTTGTTGGTGACAATGGCTCTGGTATGCACTGCCACCAGTCTTTCTGGAAAGATGGCGTAAACCAGTTTGCCGGTGACGGCTATGCTGGCCTGTCTGAAACCGCCCTGTTTTACATTGGCGGTATCATCAAGCACGCTAAATCGCTTAACGCCTTCACCAACCCAGGCACCAACTCCTACAAGCGCCTGATCCCTGGCTTCGAAGCACCGGTTATGCTGGCTTACTCTGCCCGTAACCGCTCTGCATCTATCCGCATTCCCTACGTTGCTTCACCAAAAGGTAAACGTATTGAAGCGCGCTTCCCAGACCCCATTGCCAACCCATACCTGGCCTTCGCTGCCATGTTGATGGCTGGCCTAGATGGTGTTAAGAACAAGATCCACCCTGGCGATGCTGCAGACAAAGACCTGTACGACCTGCCAAAAGAAGAAGCAGATGCTATCCCACAAGTTTGTGGCAGCCTCCGTGAAGCACTGTCCAACCTGGACGAAGACCGTGAGTATCTGACTGCCGGTGGCGTATTCACCGACGACATGATCGACGCTTACATCGAACTGAAAATGGACGATGTACACCGCGTTGAGCACACCACTCACCCGGTTGAGTTCGACCTGTACTACTCTGTATAAGCAAAGCGCTTAAGCAGACAGACAAAAACCCGGCCTAGTGCCGGGTTTTTTTATTCCCACCCTATCGGTTTTATCCCTCGCCAATTCGCGCTAAAGTACATTAACGGTATTTCATAACGACGAAAACTATCTATGAACACGCGAACCCAAATTTGGCTCTCTATCATCCTCCTTGCCTGCTTCGCCTCTAACGCTGCGGCCGAGATATACAAACACGTCGATGAATACGGCAACGTTACCTATACGGATGACCCCCCCACCGCCGACGCAAAAACACTGAAGCTCAAACCCATTAACACCACGCCCGCGGTGGAACTCAAACCAACACTAAAACTTAAACCAGAAGAGGAAGAAAAAGCCCAACCTCAGCCGCTGGCTTTACGGTTTGTCAGCCCGGCAAATAATTACCAAGCAGGCCCAAGCGAACAAACACTCACGGTAATTTTACTAACCAATCATAAATTGCAAGACAGCCAGTTTATTCAACTGCTGATTGATGGCACCCCATTCGGTGAACCCGGCAAATCAAATAATTTCAACATTCCTCTGCAGCGAAGCCTTCAGGGCAAGCGTGTTCTTAGCGCCAACGTCATCGATGCAGCCGGTAACGTTATAACGACCTCGGCAGAAACCCGTACTATTTACGTCATTCGCCCCCCTGTTCGCAAGTAGCGCCACCCTCACCCGCTAAATCTACACCACCGAAACGCCCCAGATTGAGGCATAATAACCCCTGATTATTCAGGCACCGCTCATAGTTGGGGCATTTCAATCTATCATGGCCCACAGAGCCACCCATACTGGTGCTTCGCCTGCCTCATCACAAGACAACCGGCCTCGCGTGATAAACACTCAACCTGGCGCCAAAACGATCCAAACCCCCACAAAAAGGGCCAATTGCCATTGCGATTGATGCAGACTACCCCCTCAGCTCAACGCCTGCTCACAGCAAACACTGCGGCTTAATGCCCACAGTAAAGCTGGTTTGTTTATTGCATTAAGGCATTAAAACACCCGCTCTTAACTCGGGTATTTGGAAACCAAACGTGACACAAACTCCCTACAGCCAGATTCTCGACAGCCTAATGACAGCCGTTATTGTGCTGAATGACGACCTGTCGATTCAGCACATGAATATCTCAGCGGAAATGACCCTGGGCGTCAGTGGCAGTAAGGTTATCGGAAAACCCATCGAGGTATTGTTTTCGCCCCACGATGGCACGCCGCAATCACTGGCTGACGCACTGCGCGAAAACACCAATTTTACTAAGCGCAAAGCAACCTGGAAGCTGCACCATCAGAAAAGCCTGACCGTGGACTACTCTGTAACGCCTAACGCCGAATCTGGTAACGTAGTTATTGAGGTGCAGCCACTGGACAGGTTACTGCGCATCAGCCGAGAAGAGGCGATGATTTCTTCGCAGGAAACATCACGCAACCTTGTACGCAGCATGGCGCACGAAATAAAGAACCCGCTGGGCGGAATTCGTGGCGCAGCGCAATTACTTTCACGCGAACTGAATAATGAAGACCTAGAAGAATACACGCGCATCATCATCGACGAGACCGATCGCCTGCGCGACCTTGTCGATAGAATGCTGGGCCCGCACAAGGTCAGCCAGCGCGAAGAGATGAATATTCACGAAACGCTAGAGCACGTGATGTCGGTGTTGCGAGCGGAAACCAACGGTTCAATAAAGCTGGCTCGCGACTACGACCCAAGCATTCCCGACATTGAAGCCGACAAAGCGCAATTAATTCAGGCCACGCTAAACATCGCGCGCAACGCAATGCAGGCACTTACAGAAAACAAAGATGAACATAAACCACCACCCGCTATTACATTCACCACACGTATACAGCGACGTTACACCATCGGCCGTAAATATCACCCGCTGGTAGTAAAAGCTTCAATCACCGACAACGGCCCCGGTATTGCGCCGGATCTGATCGAAGATATTTTCTTCCCAATGATCACAGGCCGCGCTGAAGGTACCGGGCTTGGCCTAGCCATCGCACAAAATTTGATAAGCCAGCACAACGGCCTTATTGAGTGCGACAGCGTGAAAGGTCGAACAGAATTCATCCTTTATTTACCACTGGAAAACCAACATGCATAAGCCAAATTTGGTTTGGATAATCGACGATGACAAATCCATTCGCTGGGTACTAGAAAAGGCCCTGCAGCAGTCTGGTATCTCCACCGAAAGCTTTGAAAGCGGAGACAAAGCGCTGACGCAAATTCAGCACTCGCGTCCAGACGCTATTATCAGCGATGTGCGTATGCCCGGCACCGACGGCTTAGCTCTGCTCGCAAACCTGAATAAAGCACACCCCAGCTTACCCATTATTATCATGACGGCTCATTCAGATTTGGAAAGCGCGGTGTCGGCCTACCAGGGTGGCGCTTTCGAATACCTGCCCAAACCTTTCGATGTGGACGAAGCCGTTGCCGTCACCCAGCGCGCACTAGCCCACGCCAGCGAACAACAGGAAGATATTGCCGCACCCGAACCGATTATGGACACCGAAATTATTGGTGAAGCGCCGGCCATGCAAGAGGTTTTCCGAGCCATCGGCCGCTTGTCACAATCGAATATTACCGTGCTTATTAACGGTGAGTCGGGTACCGGTAAAGAGCTGGTTGCACGCGCCCTACATCGCCACAGCCCGCGTAAAGACGGCCCTTTTATCGCGCTAAATATGGCCGCCATCCCCCGAGATTTAATTGAATCTGAACTATTCGGGCACGAGAAAGGCGCCTTTACCGGCGCCGGCGCACAACGCCAAGGGCGCTTTCAGCAGGCCGACGGTGGAACACTATTCCTTGATGAAATTGGTGATATGCCAGCCGAAACCCAAACTCGCCTACTGCGTGTACTGGCCGACGGCGAGTTTTATCGCGTTGGTGGCCACACCGCTATTAAAGTAGATGTACGCATCATTGCGGCTACTCATCAAAATCTGGAAAGCCTAGTAGAAGAAAATCGTTTTCGCGAAGACTTGTTCCACCGGTTAAACGTTATTCGTATTCACCTGCCCAAAATCGCCAACCGGCGTGAAGATATTCCCAAGCTGGCGCAACATTTTTTACATCGCGCCGCCAAGGAGCTAGACGTAGAAACCAAAATCCTCACGCCTGAAACTGAAGCCTACCTCGCTAATTTAAGCTGGCCCGGCAACGTTCGCCAACTGGAAAACACCTGCCGCTGGATTACCGTGATGGCCTCCGGTCGTGAAGTGCATGTCCAGGATTTACCGCCAGAGCTGATGGAAGTTAAACGTGCCGAAACCCCCAGCGGTGACTGGGATAAAGCCCTGCGGCACTGGGCAGATCAGGCCTTGGCTTGCGGTCAAAAAGAAATCCTCTCTGAAGCGGTGCCCACATTCGAACGCGCGCTCATTGAAACCGCCCTAAAACACACCGCCGGGCGCAAGCGCGATGCCGCCAACCTGCTGGGCTGGGGCCGTAATACCTTAACGCGAAAACTGAAAGAATTAGGCATGACGGCTACGGAAGACTAAAGAGGCAACACCACTCACGGTCTCGACGCATATGAATGCACCAATGTAGCGCGGGGAAAAATACAATGTGCTGCGCGGAAAAGTGCACCCTTACTTCGGCTCCGGCATGGCCGAGATTTGAGCCTTAGTTGAGTTCATTCAAATTAAGCGCTGACCGTGCATAGCGTTAGCGCAAGTAGCTAAAATTATTCCAGAAAGTGGTGCTGGCTGCTGTGCATCCATGCACCCGCCGGATACAACCGCCATGGATGGCGGAAGTGCAGAAAATGCATCGCTACACGGACGTAGTAAATTAGAGCAATGCAGGAGCAATTGCCGAGGAGCAATTTTCTGTCCGTACATCCTGTACCCCGGCTCCTGTGCATCCATGCACCCGCCGGATACCGTACATCCTGTACCCCGGCTCCTGTGCATCCATGCACCCGCCGGATACCGTACATCCTGTACCCCGGCTCCTGTGCATCCATGCACCCGCCGGATACCGTACATCCTGTACATAACACCCATTTAGAAGCATTTGTAGCTGGGAACCTCTACCCACACCGTTCTATCTCGTCGCTCTTCCACTCGAAAACACTGATTCTCATAATCGTCCCAGCGGAAATAAACACTCTGGTTCGCGTTGCTGTAAACCGGTGTTAAACCCAGGTTTACATACCAGCTTACAGTTCTGTGGGGGGGATGACTGTAGTGAGAGCGGGCGTACTGACGCTTATAATGTTTCGAATGATTGTGGCTCTTACTGTGGGCACGTTCGCCGTGGCCATGACGCTTTGCTTTATGGCCGCCCTGATGACCGCCACGGCTAGAATACTCGCGCTTTTGCACGCCATGATGCTCCTGTGCAACCCTGCGCTCACCCGCATGCTTTTTGTGCTGTTTTTTCTGCTTGTGCTGCTTGTGCTGCTCATTTTGCCGATAACTCTCGGCCTGAGCCGGCGCGCTGTAAGCAGCAGAAGCGAATAGAAGAATAATGGCCGAAGCCACAATAGAACCGTAAGTATGCATAGATCTTTCCTCGCGTTTTATTAACGACAGGGCCAGTCTATGAAAGTGGGGATGAATCGATCCTGAATTGATTACACACAAAAAAGGGGCTAAAAAGCCCCCTGTAAAAACTATGCGATAAGCAACTTACTGGGTTTCGCCAGCCTCTTCTGCCACTTTGGCTTCAGCCTGAGCCTTGGCTACGGCCTGAGCAAAGAGCGCATCGAAATTAACCGGAGGTAAATTTAGCGGAGGGAAGCCTCCGCGTACAGCTAAGTTATCAATAGCTTCACGTGCGTATGGGAAAAGTATCTGCGGACAAGCGGAAGTCAGCATATGCTGCAACGGCACGCCGTCCACACCTTTAACTTCAAAAATACCGGCCTGATGAACCTCAGCAAGGAATGCCGTTTTCTCTTCATCCATCTTCACTGTTACAGTCATTTTTAACACAACTTCAAAATGACCTTCATCGAGACGGTCTATCTGGGTGTTTAGATCCTGACTCACCTTTGGCTGCCACTGAGTAGTAAAAGCTTTAGCTCCCTGAGGCGCCTCAAAAGAGAGATCTTTAACGTAAACACGCTTAATAGAAAATTGTGGCTGTGCTGCGTTTTCGCCGCCAGCGACTTGTTCTGGGGTTTGGTTTTCTTCTGACATGCTAAAGCCTTATATCGTTTTTACTTTGTTGTGCTATATGATGGTGTTTGGGCTGAAATCAACCTTTAATCACGGGCAAATTCTGGTTTTGCCATTCAACCATGTCACCCTGTAAGCGACTCACGGTAAAGCCCTTGTCTTTAAGCGTTTTACCTGCGGCGGCGGAACGTTGCCCCATTTTGCACACGACAACCAAGGTCTTACCCCGATGCTTTTCCAGCTCGGTGTAACGCGTAGCAATTTTAGCGAAAGGGATATTAATCGCTTCGGCAATATGCCCGGCCTTATATTCTTTACTGTCACGCACATCCACCACAACCGCATTATCGTCATTTAATAAACGAACAACCTCGTGATGAGTAAGCGCTGCACCGCCTTTGCGGCTTTCAACTATAAAAAAAGCAACAGCCAGCACCGAGAGAATGGCCACTAACATCCACTGCTCGGTAAGAAATACCATGATGTCCACGAATCAAAACCTGCGTCTAAGTAATGTTGGTGCGCGAGTATACACGATAGCCATTAACGAAACAGGCGCAGCAGGCTACCCTGCTGCGCCTTTTCTGTTAACTACCAATACGTTATTACTTGGCCTGGCCCTGCTTGGCCACTGCATCCATCATCGCTTTAATCGAATCGGCATCGCCAAGGTACTCTTTCTTCAGAGGATTCAGGTTTTCGTCCAGCTCATACACCAAAGGTACACCGGTAGGAATATTGAGTTCGAGCACTTCCTCATCGCTCATGCCATCGAGGTACTTAACCAATGCACGCAGACTATTGCCGTGTGCGGCAACGATAACGCGCTTACCGTCCAAAATAGAGGGGCGAATAACGTCATGCCAATAGGGGAGTACGCGATCGATGGTCAGCTTAAGGCTCTCAGCCTTAGGCAAAATACGAAGGTCAATACCCGCATAACGTGGGTCTTGGCCCGGAAAGTGTTCGCTATCTTCGCCCACTTCAGGTGGCGGTACGTCAAAGCTACGACGCCAAACCTTGACCTGATCTTCGCCGTGCTTGGCGGCAGTTTCAGCTTTATCCAAACCAGTAAGCGCACCGTAGTGACGCTCGTTCAAACGCCAATGGCGTTGAGTAGGCAGCCACATCTGGCCCATTTCCTCTAGCGCTAGCGACAAAGTGCGCATAGCGCGGGTAAGAACTGAAGAGTACGCCAGGTCAAATTCAAAACCCGCCTCTTTCAGCAAGCGACCGCCATTGCGGGCCTGCGCGATACCGGCATCAGTCAGATCCACATCGTGCCAACCGGTGAAACGGTTCTCTAGGTTCCACTGGCTTTCGCCGTGGCGAATTAATACCAATTTGTACATATAATCAGTCCTCTGCGAGATAGGTTACGCAACCGTAAAACATCCCCGAATACAATCGACCTTTGGGCTTGCTGTGCAGTTGCTTTTTGCGGCCGCAATGATCCCAGCTTGGAGCAGCAAAATCCAGAGCCAGCGCGGCCTTTAGCGCGATTAAGATCAAAAACCCGGCGATAAGCACAAATCCCCCTTCGCCTTCTAGGAAATTGCGTTACACTTCGCCCCATGAGAAGCCCTATGTATTCCTTCATCGTCGCCCTAACCAGTGTCATCTGTATCTACAGTTGCAGCCTGTTTGCCGACGAGCAGGCCGACCAAGAAAAGCTGGATAAAGTCAAAAAGGCTATCGCCGAATTAAAGGCCGAACTGGAAGCGACCAAGGGCAGTCGCGCGCAAATGCTTAAAAGTTTGGAAAAATCAGAAAAGGAAATTGGCAACCTCAGCACCAAAGCCAATAAGCTCAAGGGCGAGCTTAATCTCCAGCAAAAGAATTTGAACGAGCTACGCGACGAACGCAGCCAGCTGCACAAACATAAAACCTCACAACAATCGTTAGTGGGGCAGCACATCAACGCCGCATACAGGCTGGGCCAACAGAGCAACCTGCGCCTACTGTTGAATCAACAAGACCCCTCCACCGTTGCGCGTAACCTCAAGTATTACGACTATGTCATACGTGCGCGCAGTGACCGAATAGACGCGTTCACCCAAACTATTCAGCGTATTAACACCCTGGAACCCGAGATTAGCTACCAAGCTGAAAAGCTTGCACATAACCATCACCAACTGAGAGAAAAGCAGACCCAACTACAATCGGCTCAAAAAAAAAGAAAATCCACACTTAGCCGGCTCGACTCCAGTATTGCTAATCAGGGCCAGGAGCTCAAATCGCTCAACCAGGACCGCAGCCGTTTAGAAGAGCTGCTCAACCAAGTAACCGCGTGGCTAGATGACATTAAAGTGCCGCAAACCGGTAAATTCAGCAAATTTAAAGGCAAACTGCCCTGGCCCGCCAATGGGCGAGTACTGAAAAACTACGGTGCTTCACGTGTGGGCAACAAAATGTCCTGGCAGGGTATGCTGATCGGCTCAAAATCGGGTGCTCCCGTTTCGGCCGTGCACCATGGGCGCATCATTTTTTCTGACTACCTTCGTGGTCATGGGCTACTCATAATCATCGACCACGGTGATGGCTATATGACGCTTTACGCGCATAACCAAGCGCTGTACAAGGAACTGGGCGAATGGGTAGGTGTCGGAGAAGTGATTGCCTCGGTGGGTAACAGCGGAGGCCAACAGAAATTCGCCCTATACTTTGAGCTGCGTTACAAGGGGAAGCCCACGAACCCGAAACGATGGTTCAAATCGGCATAAACTGCCACAATAGTGCACAACACAATTAATTTAACGATAAGTGCTTAGTTCATGAAATTCATTGCTCTTCGTCTACACCTGCTTATTTGCTCCACCTTACTTTTCACCCTAGCTTTTAGTGTGAACCTGTCTGCCGAGGAACTCGTGGCCAGCGAAACCAAGGCCGAAGAGGAAACCATTAGTGTTCTGCCTCTCGAAGACCTCCGGATATTCACCAAAGCCTACGACCACATTCGCCATGCCTATATCGAAGATATCGACGACCGCACCCTGCTGGAATACGCGATTCGTGGCATGCTCGAACAACTAGACCCGCACTCGGCCTTCCTCGACGCCTCCTCTTTCGATGACCTTCAGGTGCACACCACCGGCGAGTTCGGCGGGCTAGGCATTGAAGTAGGCATGGAAAACGGCTTCATCAAAGTTATATCACCTATCGACGAAACACCTGCCGCACGTGCGGGCGTAGAAGCCGGCGACCTCATCATCAAACTTGACGACGCTACAGTCAAAGGCATGACACTGGATGAAGCCGTGGAAAAAATGCGCGGCAATAAAGATACCGATATCGTACTGACCATTGTTCGCGAAGGCACAGACCAACCGTTTGATCTGACCCTTACCCGCGACATTATTAAAGTACGCAGTGTTCGCTCCGAAATTCTCGAAAACGATTTTGGCTATCTGCGCATTGCACAATTTCAGGTGAATACGGCGAGGGATTTAGAAGCCGCCTATAAAAAACTACTGAAAGAAAATAGTGACTTGCGCGGTCTGGTTCTGGATTTACGCAACAACCCAGGCGGCGTATTACAAGCCTCTGTTGGCGTTACCGACCTGTTTTTAGACGGCGGGCTAGTCGTGTATACCGAAGGGCGGCTAAGCGAAGCTAACACCAAATACCAAGCCACCCCTGGTGATATGACCAACGCAATGCCACTGGTGGTGTTAATTAACGATGGCTCTGCCAGCGCCTCAGAAATTGTCGCCGGGGCCCTACAAGACCACCGCCGCGCACTGCTTTTGGGCACCCGCAGTTTCGGTAAAGGCTCGGTGCAAACCGTTATTCCCATCACCGATGATCGCGCCGTTAAACTTACCACTGCACTTTACTATACGCCCAACGGTCGCTCTATACAGGCTCAGGGCATCGAACCCGACATCAATGTCGAGCGCGTAAGAGTCACGGCGGTCCGTCCACGTATATCGGTAAAAGAAGCCGACTTAAGTGGCCACCTCAAAAACAAAAAAGGTGGAGAAGAGGTTAATTCCAAAGATGACAAAGCCGAAACCGGCCTACACAACCGAGACAGCCAACTCTACGAAGCACTCAATATTCTGAAGAGCCTAGACCTCTTCCGTCAGTCCCCGGTAGAAGCCGATGCCACTAACGATAGCGCACAGGGCTAACGCCTCGTGTAAACCTGAGCCTTCGTTTTGCTTGTATACCTAAAGAACACCGCACGGGGGCTTGCAGCCCTCTTAGCCGCATGCGCAATGGCCATGAACGCCAACGCCAGCACAAACGCCACTACCGATAATGCCTGGCAGCACAGCTGCCCTGTCCCTCATCCAAACACTCAGCAGCCCATGGTGGCGATTATTATTGATGACCTGGGCTATCAAATGGGCCCAGCCCTGCACCTGCTCGAACTTCATCGCGAGCTAACATTCTCGATCATTCCCTTTACCCCCTACGGCCGTAAACTGGCAACACTTGCGCACCAACAGCAACGCGAGGTCATGGTTCACGCGCCCATGGAAACCCTACATGAAATTCCCTGGGAACAGGCGCTGCTGGCGAAAATGGATCAACGCCAAATTCGAGAATTGAGCCAGCAAATGCTAGCCGCTGTGCCCAACGCTCAAGGGTTAAATAACCATGGTGGCAGCCTACTCACCCAACGTACAGAGCATATGGGCTGGCTAATGGACGAGCTGAAAACAACCAACTTCTACTTTGTAGACAGCCGAACGTCGGCCGCTAGTGTCGCCAGCCGATCGGCCCAAAATGCCGGGGTACCTCAGATGTCTCGCGATGTATTTCTTGATAATCAGCGTAATACCGAGGCAATACTGGAACAACTCAATAAGCTCGAACAGCTCGCTCGTAAATACGGCCACGCTGTCGGCATCGGCCACCCCTACCCAGAAACCCTCGCAGCTTTAGAGTCAAAACTGCCGGAACTGTCCGCGCGTGGCGTTCAGATCGTTCGTATCTCCACATTGATCAAAGCCACCACCGGGCACGCTCAATACGCCTTTGAAACCACTCAGCCGCAACTAATGACCGTTCATCCCGAGGCGCCTTAATCAACCCGACGGCGTCACACTCTTTTTGTGATCCAGTTCACATTTTAGCCCGATTTGAGCTGCAATTAGAGGCCCTCAGCCTATAATTTCGCCTAAGGTGTTGCGTTTTTTACAAGCTCGTACCACCCTTCAGGCACCCCAATTCAGACAAGTGCTGATTAACCGCGCGTGACAAGATATGAAAATTGGGGCCTGTTAGCCGCACCTCTACAATAGGTGTGCATGCGCGTAACCCGCGTATCGATAATCGAATGTATGGAATGAGTTAAGTAAAGGAGTAGATATTATGAACAGAACTGGCGAAGAATGTGGTTTACCAAACCGCTCCAATCGTTATTTTCAAAAGAGTGAGTACTGGTATTACAGCACGCGAGAAGGCGTAGATATCGGTCCTTTCGACACCATGCACGAAGCCGAAACAGGCGCGAGTGATTTTATCGACTTTATTATTCACGCCGAGCCTGATGTTATTCAAACGCTCGAGCGTTACTCAGGTAAAGCGGCCTAATAAAAAAAATTCCAGCGGGAGGCAGTGCCTCCCGTTTCTTCTTTTACAGCCCCGTTCAACCCCTTGTTGCCTAACCTAAACCCAAGGATTCCTGTCTAACCTTGGGTAGAACCTGTTGCCGTAACGCCATATTCGGGAACCGTCTTAAATACTCCCCGCTAGACACCTCAAGACAAGCCCCTCGAACAGAACCCCTGAACGCATAGCTGTCGGTATTACTGAAGCCTTCTCAACAATACCCTGGTTCCGTAAGCTTCGCTTATCCCTGCCCTTGCACCCCGCCCCTTACCATCAATGCCGCCATTTCCACGCCCCGCTTGCGCCTACTGCACCGTCAACTGAAACCGTTTCACTCCGTTGCCATCACTATGGATTGTAAAACGTGGCTAGGTTCTGGCAGGCACTTGGACTTATGCCCACAGGCTGTCAAACACCAACAGCTAAAAACCCCTACATACAAAAGGCCCGGTAAGAGTACCGGGCCTAATATTGACGTCTTTATAGTAAAAACAATTAGCTTACTCTTCGCCGTCATTGCGCCAGCGACCCTGACCCCTTCCCTCCATTCGCTTCTCGTGTATTACCTGAAGCTCTGCACGCTGCTCTTCGGTAAGAATTTCGATAAATGCTTTGTGCCGCTCAGCCTTGCTCATCACTCGTGCACGAGACCGCTCAGCCGCTTCTGCCGCCAACGCTTCAACCTGGGAGTCATAGTCTGCTGCATCGGGATCCAGCTTATGTATACCCGCAGCCATGCCTCCGCGGCGGCCCTGCCGATCTCCCGCCGCTGCACGTGTATCTTCATGCAGCACCTTTACAGCTTCACGCTGCTCATCAGAAAGCTCCAGCTTTTCCGCCAACACTTCAAACCGCTTAAAACCACCACCATCGCCATAACCACCACCACCGCACTTTTGACCATGATGGCCAGCCGCAGCAACAACCGAACCCGACATGAGTACGCCAAAGGCCAACGCCGATATACAATTTTTCATCACACTTGCTCCTTATTAATTAAGTTGACAGGCTTAGTTTGCGCCTTATCCACGCTAAGTTGGGTTAAGGCAGTGTAAAGTTAGGTAAAGCCCTAAAATTAACACCTATGATTAGATAAAGTTCTCTTATGAACACACCTGAATTTAACAGCACAGCCAATATCCTGTTAGTAGACGATGACCAAACACTCTGCGAGCTAATATCGGCCTACCTGCAACGCGACAACTTCACCGTTGAATCGGTACACTCAGGCGAAGCCGCGCTGCAGCACCTATCCCAGCCAAATACCATTGCAGCCATGGTTTTAGATATCATGATGCCGGGCCTCTCAGGCCTAGAAGTACTGCAAATGCTAAGGCAAAAAAGTAACCTTCCAGTAATTATGCTCACCGGTAGGGGAGATGATATCGACCGCATACTCGGCCTGGAGATGGGCGCCGACGACTACCTAGCAAAGCCCTGCAATCCACGCGAACTGGTCGCACGCCTGCGCGCCGTGCTTCGCCGAGTAAAACCACAGCAAGTAATCGACAACCTCCAGCCTTTGCAACTTCACGGTATAACCCTCGATCTAGGTATGCTAACCGCAGAGGTTAATAACGCCTCGTTAAAACTCACCAGTGCAGAGCTAAATACACTACGCCTGCTTATGGAAAGTGCTGGCACAACATTAACCAAGCAAACCCTTACCGAACAAGTACTTCACCGAAAACTAGAAGTGTACGACCGAAGTATAGATGTACACATCAGCCGTTTAAGGCAAAAACTCGCCGCGGTTGGCGTTACCGATATTATCAAGGCCATTCGCGGAGCGGGCTACCAAATGATTTCTGCGGGTAACCACAAGTGAAAATATTCAATCGCATATTTTGGAAATTCTTTATTTCATTTTGGTTCGCCAGCCTTGCCGTCATGTTTGCAACAGCCTATGTCGTTATAGGCGAATTGCAAACTAAGCAATTTCACAAACGCCATCAAGAACTTGTCCGGAATATTGCACAAGACATCATCTACCGGCATGAAACAAATCAACCCATGCCTCGACATAACATGCGCCACGACAGACATAATGGCGGCCCACCAATCAACCCCATGGCGGGGCTGCATGAACCACCTCCGCAATCGTCGCCATACGAACGCAAAAACATGAACGGTCTAAAAATTAGTGCCGAAAATGGCGACATTATTTTTCAACACAAGTTTAGAGGGCCAAAAAAAGCTAAAAAAACTTATGTAATAGCCTTAACGTCAGAATCGGGAAAAGCCTACAAGGTACAAGCGTACGCGGCCAAAGCCCCCGCTTTTTTTCGCGAAGTATTAACACGTTTCTATTCATTTCAATTTATTCTTATATTTATTACCTCCACACTGGTAAGCGCAATATTGAGCTGGACAATTACACGCCCGCTCAAAGAGTTGGGGCAACATAGTAAACAGTATGCACAAGGAAAAAGCGGGCTACACATAAGCCCGAACCTTACCAACCGTGGAGACGAACTAGGAGACCTAGCCCGCGACATTGAACTAATGACGAGCAAGGTAAGCGAAACACTTAATTCACAGCAACAATTGCTTTTTGATGTGTCGCATGAACTTAGAGCGCCACTCGCTAGAATGCAAGCCATCGCAGGGTTACTGGAAACAGATAGCGTCAATGAAAAATATACCGAACGATTACATAGAGAGTTCACATACATCAACAACTTGATACAGCAAATTCTCAATTACTCACGGCTAAACCGGGATAGTGAACAGCTACAAAACACCCCACTTAAGTCGCTTATCCAAGATGTGATAGAGACAATTAAAATCGAGCACCCGAATAAAAATATTATATTTACCCATAACGATAGTGACTCAACCATAAAAATATACCCCCATCTACTCACGGGTGCGGTGGAAAATATAATCAGAAATGCGTGTGTACACACGCCATTAGACACCGCTATTGATATCAGCCTTACGGCCAACGCAAACACGCTACACATTAATATCCGAGATCACGGAGAAGGTGTGCCCCATTCAGACATCGAAAAACTCACAACGCCGTTCTATCGCGCAGGCAACAAAATGCACGCCAAAGGGTTTGGCCTAGGGCTTAGCATTGCCCACAAATCCGTACAAAAGCACCACGGTACAATGAACATTAAAAATAACGACGGCGGCGGGCTAATGGTGGCGATAGCGCTACCGAGAGACATACACGAATAACACCCTATAATGGTGTGGAGTTGTAATGCGCACAGCTATACACCTCGCTATGCCAGCTCAAACAAACAGCACTTCCTATGCCGGCTAACGCCTGACTTAATGAGTCGCCTGCAGGGAAGCGCCTATAGCGCGCCAAGCCCAAAGCCATAAACATTGAACCCCCTTTTAGTAAGCCGCACATAAAGCGCAGCGCCTGCATAAAACGTTAAGAATCCGCCAATAATAGGCATCAATGCGCGCGCAACCACCAAATGTACGCTATTTCTATCAATTGTTCGTGCATAGGGCCATACTGATATCGTTACGCCTCGACTTGGCTGTTTGACTCGAGATCATTGCGTGGCCACACCCTCAAGCTAGCTCCAACTAGCTTTAGGTTTAAGAGGTTACCCCAAGAGGAAAGTATCATGAGCAAAGGACAAGACAGTAAAAAAAGCGCTAAAAAGAAACCGCTTTTAACCCCAAAAGAAAAGAAAGCGGCAAAGGCCGCCAAAAAAACAACAACCAATGTTTTAGGCAATTAAAGGGCGGAATACTCATCGAGCTTTTTCGGTGGCCTTTATTTTGGGAGACAAAACAAAGGCCTATCGCCTTACCTCAACAGCAACACCAGCTAAAGCAAACTAACAGTGGCAGACGTCGGGTAGCACTTCCCTTCTAATGGGGGGAATAACCTGCCAAATTTGACAATATCGAGTGTCTTACTTGTGCCGTCAACGGATGTTCAGCCGAACTATAAAGCTCGTAGTCGGCTTCAATTTTTCTCTTCACTCGAGAAAAACTCAACGGTCAATTACACGATACACATTTTAACCGAAGCTCGTTCACTCAAGGGGCGCTCCTCCTGAATGGGTTATTTCAGCCGCTCTCTCTAAAAGCGAGCTTAGAGCGTGTGCAAATTCATCACACGTGCAGAATATGCAAAAGTATCGACCCACTTATGGGTCGATACCAACAACAGTCAAAATATAGCCTACATATGACCATCTATTTTGTCGCTTTAACCTAACGCGTATAGCGTAATAAAACCCTATCAAAACACCTTACGAAACAGGCTTAACCAACATCGTTGTGCCCTCTACACCCACAATAGTACAGAGGCTCTCCTCGGTAATGGAATCAACGCCCGCGTCCTCACTGATACGTGCGTTCCAATCAATACCCGAGTAACGAATCTTGCCGCCGTTTAGGTCAATAACCGTTGAAGCCGGCACCTTAATGCCAATCATATCGCTACTGGAATCAGGGCCACCACCCGAGTTTTGAAACCTTTTAAGTGGCTGCCAAAGCACTGCTGCAAGTAAGGCCGTACAAACACCTAATGTAAAAATTTCACTTTCCCATCCAGCAATAATGCCAAAGCTAGTCAGTGCACCCGTAATAAACGCGGCAATTCCAAAGAATAGCAACGGCCCACTCAGGCCAAGCACACCCAGTTCAACTATCAGGCTTACACCGCCGATCAAATATAAAACTTGATCATGATTATCGAGCAGGTATTGGATAATGTCCATTCTGTACCTCTAGCCTTCGGTCAATTTTAAACTGCTCGAAACCGCTATGGCTTGCGCTACTGTGCTTGAAATGTTATCGCCAGTCTTGCCATCGGTTAATACCACAGTACCTTCAGCGGCAATCGCTTGGTGCGCCTTAATAGCATCTTGAGCCAGTGTTAACGTAACTGCAGCTCTACCCTGCTCAGAATTTGCCGCTTCACCAACAACATTTAACGCCTCGGCATCAGCTTTTGCCACCAGCATTATCGCCTCTGCTTTACCCGCCGCCGTTAACACCTGAGATGCTTTGGATGCCTCCGCCGCCAGCACTTCCTCCGCTTTAGCAGCCTCTGCATCGAGTACACGGGCTTGTTTTTCACCTTCTGCACGGGTAATCGCGGCGGTTTTTACACCTTCGGCCGTCAAAATAACAGAACGTTTTTCACGCTCTGCCGTCATTTGTTTTTCCATATCTTCGCGAATAGACTGCGGCGGCGTAATATCCTTTATTTCATAACGCGTAACCTGAACACCCCAGGGTGCAGTGGCTTCAGTCATAGCGCTTAATATCTTCGCATTAATAGCATCGCGGCTTTGAAAACACTCATCCAGCTCCATCTCGCCAATGGCATTTCTCATAGTAGTCATAGCCAGTTGCACCACCGACACCTTGTAATCGGTAATGTTATTAGTTGCGGCAGCGGCATCCGTTACCTTCATAAATAAAATGCCGTCTAGTAGCAATGTTATATTATCTTTGGTGATAGCGGCTTGAGCGCTAATATCGAGAGACTGCTCTTTTAAATTGCGATCTGCCGCAACCGTTTGAACAAAAGGAATAATAAAATTTAGTCCGGCACGAAGGGTTTTATCATATCGCCCCAAAGTATAAATGACATAACCTCGGTTTTGAGGCACAAAATAGATACCTTTCTTCAGAGTATAAATCGCAACTATCGCGATCCAGAAAAACGGGCTTGTAATTAATGACTGAAAAACTTCCATAAACGAATCCTTTTTGTTTTATAAAAAATTGAGAACCTGCAGTAAACACTTTACAAGATAGCCTCAAAGGCTAAAAAAAGGCCCCAACACGCCAAAAACGGATAATCCAACGTCCAACCTTTGCGCATGAACGCCGGGCAAAACCAAGGGGTATCATCTCATACTTTAAAACAGATCACCCTCTCAAGCCTTTCACACCACTTTTCAGACATTCAAACTGACACTTAAACACTGCCGCCAATGGGCTGAAGACCGCATATTAAGCCTATGTGAGAGCTTCCGTATTGATGTGTATGCCTATGCAGTAATCAGCAATCAATATGTCGGGTTACATATTAATATCACTGAACCCCACGGGTTGAGTGCCCTAGAGGTAGGAAAATGTAGGCCCAAGCGCTATATGCCCGCCCTCAACTGGAAAAATTCGTAACTGAATGAGTCCCTGTGCCTTGTGGTTTAGAGCAGCTAGATACTTTCGCTTAGAGTTTATCAATATCAGCCGATCGATCTGGCACTTAAACGAATCGTTATCCGTATGGCCAATGCCGACGATCACCTGCCCCTTCTCTATCCTACCGTTTGTCAAATTCTATTCAGACAGCAACTACCTAATATGGAATTTAACTATGCTGCACAGGCTTTTCAATTAAAATACATTCTCGCGTTAAATTCAGAGGGAAATAGCGAAACGAAATTCGCCTCTTCGAAACTTTGGCACCAGTGCTAGCTAAAGAAATGCAAATTTGATTAAACTGAAGTATGCGATATCCATAAACCCATGAGACTATACGCCCCCAGACACTACAATTCATTTCCAAATTAAGAATGACACCTCCAGGCTTCAGTGCCCCGTATAAAATTGCTATAGTTTTTTCTGGATCTAAGGAATACCCCATATTGGCGCTCGCATTTATAATGTCATAGGTATGTCTTTCAATAACTAGTTTTTTTCCATCGAGAAGAGTAACGTGATCAGGTAATGATAAGTCAGATACTCCAATGGAGCATGAATGCCCCAATGGAAGGCTTGCATCAAGCTTTAGTAACATGTCCTTATTTATATCTGTAAATAAAACACTCGCAGCGGGGAACATTTACTTTAAACCTATACCAGCAGCACCGGTACCACACCCGGCGTCTAGAATAGCCTCAACACCCCAGTCATTACCAATTACCGTATGCACATACCTTTTTGTTTGACGATTCAAGCCTAAGAAACTCATTATGATCCAGTAGGGCTTATAAATAACACCTAGAAAATCAGAAAACATAAACAGCTATCCTTTAGTACATTATTAATGGCTACTGGGAAAAAATGGAACAAACGTTATAACGTTGAACTAGTGAGGAGGAATGCTTAGTTGTCATAAACATCAAGGTTCCAAGCCTTAACTAAAATCAAGGTAAACTTCACTAAATTCATCAAGGCCAAGTAAATTATTCTGCTCCTTAGGGTCGTTGATTAAGTCAAAAAGTAGACGTTCTTCTTTTAGCCCTCCAACTGTAGATAGAAAAATGTACTTGTACAAAGCTCCACTGCTTGGATCGAAATATATTTTCGCAAATGAACTGGATCTGTTAGGTATAACATGCTGTGTAATTTGAATGGCGCGCTTTTCCTGCTGCAACGCCTTCCCTTCCCATGAGTTAGGGATGGGCACATCTAAAATATTGAGTACCGTAGGCGCTATATCAAGCTGGACCCCAAATGTAGTTTCTCTAATGCCTAAAGAATCACCAGAAGTATCCACCAAAATTAACGGAATATGTAAGCTTTCATTATATAGCCCGCTAATATGCCCGAAATAACCATGCTCATTTAGTCCCTGACCATGGTCACCCGTTATTACTATTACGGCATTTTCCATATACCCTTTCTGTTCGAGCAAACTGAATATTCTAGAAACGATGAGATCTGCTTGAAATATTCTATTATCTTGCGCGTCAATTAATTTTTGATTCGCCATAGGTTTTATTGTCGAATATCGCGGCGCCACAGAATTATCAACTAAAAAACCAGGCTTAATCCCCATTACAGGCTCGCCCAAATATCTACCATAACTAATGCCCGCCTCATGAGCTGAAAACAGATGGAAATGAAAATAATTTGGTGATCCATTATATTCCGGCCAGTTTTCAACTGCTGAAATAATACCCCTGTCATCATTGAGCGGGTGAGCCTTAAACCCGATACCATCCATGTAGAAATCTGAGGGGTGGTATATCTTTTTTAGCCCTCCAAACGCATGATCCGAAGTAAGCAGGAAGTTAATTTGATAGCCATGTTCCTTCAGCTTGCTATGCAAACTATTGCGCGATGCCTGAACTGAATTTTGATGCTTAAATCCCCTGGAGGTTAAGACCGATCTAATGTAAGCGCCAATCCAACCACACCCTACAAGGCGCGACATTAACATAATAACCTATAGTCTCCATTACTAAGGAGGCTATCATGTCCAAGCGCCGCACCTACAACTGGCCCCAACTTTTCGCAGAATTCGAGCGGTCAGGCCTATCGCAAGTCGAATTTTGCAAGCAACACGACCTCAATCCAAAATATTTCAACTTAAAGCTTTCCAAGCTCAAAGCGCAGGAAGACAGTGCGTTCGCGCATGTGGTTGTACAGCCTGAACTTTACTCGCGGCAGGGGCTTGTCCTCGAAGTGGGCAACTGTAAAGTTCATTGCCCACCAGCCATGTCTATTCCTTCCTTTGTATCATTGATTAAGTCCCTCGCATGATCCAGTGGTCCAATGCGATTCCCATATACCTGCACCGCGACCCAGTAGACTTTCGCAAAGCGATCAATGGCCTAGCGGTTATCGTGAGTGAGGAGATGGAGTTGGATGTATACAGCCAGGCGTTGTTCGTGTTTTGCAATAGAAACCGCAGTCAGCTCAAAGTGCTCTATTGGGACAGTACGGGTTTTGCCCTGTGGCAGAAACGCCTAGAGAAGGACAAATTTAAGTGGCCGAGTAAAGACCCGCTTGCAACCGCATCAATTACCTACGAGCAATGGGATTGGTTATTGCGGGGTTTTGACTTTGCTAAATTTAGACCACATAAGCAGTTAAAATTCACCGAGGTGGCCTAATATTTTGTATAATAGCCGCTATGAAATATGCGGCGGCTTTACAGAAAGAAAATGATTTATTGCGCGAAAAGATTGCCGCGCGCGATACGCAAATCGCCGTATTAAACGAACAGCTTAAACACCTGCTGAGCAAACGCTTTGGATCTTCTAGTGAAAAAATATCGGCTGATCAGCTAGGCTTATTTAACGAAGCCGAAGCATGTGTAGTTGAAGTTGAGGCCGCCGAAAGCGATAGCACCACTGTAAAAAGTTATACTCGCAAGCGTAAGCCTCGCGTTACTATACCCGACAACCTTCCCCGTGAAGACATCATTCACGACATCACCGAAACGGAAAAAGTCTGCCCTCACGATGGCAGCACTCTTAATATCATTGGCAGCGAAGACCATGAACAACTGGAAATCATCCCCGCTAAAATCAAAGTGGTTCGCCACAAGCGACTAAAATATGCCTGTCCCTGCTGTGACAATCACATTGTAACGGCAGGCAAGCCCAAACAGCCTATCGAAAAAAGTATCGCCAGCCCCAGTCTACTCGCTTACATCGCGGTGCAAAAATATGCGGATGCTTTACCTTTATACCGTCAAAGCGAGATATTCAAACGAATCGGCATAGAGCTGGACAGAACTAATATGGCGAACTGGATGGTGAAGTGTGGTGAGCTGACACAGCCCCTTATCAACCTGTTAATTGATTACCTCCACAAGCCACCGTACATCCACATGGATGAAACCACACTACAGGTATTGGAAGAGCCGGGAAAGACCGCACAAAGCAAAAGCTACATGTGGGTAATGACCAGCACAGGTCCACAGTCGGTTTGCGTATTCCACTATGCGGATAACCGAGGGCAACGGGTACCCATCGAGCTACTTAGCGCCGAAAATACCGCCATTATGGTCGACGGCTACGAGTGGTACCAAAAAGCCTGTGATGAGTACGGTATTACCCGCTTAGGTTGCTGGGCTCATGCCAGAAGAAAGTTCAAAGAGGCTCAAAATTTACAGAAAAAGGGTAAAACAGGCAAAGCTGATCAAGCCTTAGCCTATATCCACAAGCTGTACGCGATTGAAAAGAAAATAAAGGACGAACCACCGGATAAACGCTACCAAGTTCGCCAAGAGCAGGCAAAACCCATCCTCGACAAAATCAAAGAATGGTTGGATAAAAGCTTACAGTCGGTGGCACCGAAAACAAAACTCGGTATAGCATTGGTGTACCTGAACAACCAGTGGGATCGATTAATCGCCTACCTGGAAGATGGGTGCTATCCCATCGATAATAATGCTGCCGAACGTGCAATACGCCCCTTTGCTATTGGTCGCAAAAACTGGATGTTCAGTAAGAGTCAGGCGGGCGCTAAAGCTAGCGCAAATCTTTACAGTCTGATAGAAACAGCCAAGGCTAACGACCTGAATACGTACGACTATTTGCAACATATTTTTGAAGAACTACCCAATGCGCAAAATGTTGAGCAGATTGAGGGATTGTTGCCTTGGAATGTCCAGCTTGGTTAGGGTGTGGTTGGTTTGGCGCTTACGATCTAATTCCGCATTTTGATTCATCACACATCGAATAGAATTTTTCTACCAACACACCCTCGTAGTTATCAATTAATTCAAATAAAGGGCGTAGTGTTTCTGGTGTATCCGTAATCGCGTAAGTGATCGGCTCTCAAGCAATCAACAACAATGAATACAATGTTTTTTTATTTTCCTGAATGGTCCACTTTTGCTGCTCAACATAACTGACGGAATGCGCTACCATATCAGTGACATCATCTGCGTTAGCTATATAATCATCATGCGAATCCGTGTACTTTCTGAATAAATCTAACACCAACTCGCCATAGAAATACTTATTAAGGGAACGATTGTTACTATTATTGTAAAATGTGCTTGCTTGTATAGCTATAAATAAAAGTGCTGATATAGCATATAATACAGCCAAAAACGGACGCTTTAATGGTTTGCAATTTTTCCTATATAGTTTAACGTATAGTAGATGGATTAAAGAGAATGCTATTAGCGGAACAAAGAAGACTATCAGAATAGTTTCAAAATGATATAGCTGATAGTAGTGGATCACTACGCGATTGATCAAACCAAAATTCAGATTCTCTTTCCAAAAATGATTACTTACCCAGCTACCTAAATACACGAACATTAATATTGTGGTGAATATGCTAAACAGTAATGGCATTATGCGTAGTGAAGAAATTCTAGGGAATCCCCCTAAAACAAGGGAAAAGACAAATGAAATCAAATAAGCTGAAAAACAAATTAACGTATGAGTTAATAACAAATTAATAGGATAGTGAAAAAAAACAACAGATACCCCGCAGACAGAAAGCTTATAGAGAGGTTAACAGCTATCAATTTTGCGTAAAACATTGGGCCTCCAATTAAAAACCCTAGAGAATCTGGCATTCGGAATAAGTTATTACGCCAACCAAAACCAGGTCAACATAAAATTCTGGATTTTTCTGGCCTAACAAAAATAATTATACAATATCTTTGTCATACTGAGGGGCGTCACCACCAATTTCTTCCCAATGCAATTTGGAACCCACATAAATATGCGCCTTAACTGACGCACTATATTCTGTATTTATCGTTCCAACGGGAACCCAGTAAACATCACCGTCTTGGTTAGGTAGCGAGCCGCCACAATTACTACAAAACGACCTCGCGAGACCATTCTCTGATTTATAGGTAGTAATTGATTCGGTTTCATGCACCCAGTTAAATGTTTCTTTAGGCACTACAATCATTGCATCTGCAGTGCTACCTGTTATTTTTCGACAGTTTGAGCAGTGACATTGAATGACATCAAAGTTGTCGCCCTCAAACTGAAAGACAATTCCATTACATATACAACTTCCCTTTACCACTGCTTCAGCCCTCTAAAATAAAATACTCACACAAACCGTATACTTAAGCTTCGAAAGCTTTAACGTTACGTTTACCTTGAACCAAGGGCCTCTATAAACTCTGTAGTACCGTTGACTCATCCCCGCTCTACTCATCAGTGCGTATTGTTATGCATTTGATTCTTTGGGCCAATTCCATGCTAGCCACGCAATATAAAAAGTTAGAATAGCTTCTACAATTGCATACATTTTGTAAAAATACCATCCGACTTTATAAGCTAGAAAACCTAGAAACAGCGTCATTATTAGGCCAACAACGATATTTATAATCCTGTTGATAGTAGCTGGTAAAAGTACGGATAAACAAATCATTAAGCTAGTTACCAACAGTATCGACGACAACCCAAGTAAAACATTTTGATCACCTGCACCAAATTTGGTGACTAAATTAATCATATCTTCTAACTTGCCGGGTACATATAGCTGGAAATAGTCACAATAAATATAGCAGGACATTACAGAGCCCCAAAGCGCGCTAAGCTTGATTTTTATATTTATATCGAACTCTGAAAATTGTTTCACAAAAAAACACCTTTGATCTTTATATGCATTATATTTGAGCGCCTAACGAGGCTGTAGAAAATTTCGGGTTTGACCGTCACTTTTTTGCGCCTCTGAATTGTTTTTTGAGGCGTTCATTATATGACCACAATTATGAATCTAGCTAATCTTTACATTGCCTGATCGACAAATGATCGAATATTGCCATATAGGGCGCCATTTGGCCCTTTCTATCCCTCTATGAGGCATACCTCCACAACTTCTCGGCATTATGTACCATACAATACAACTGCCATTGCGCCGTCACCTTGCTTTCCCCTC
Source organism: Teredinibacter franksiae (assembly GCF_014218805.1). Classification (NCBI taxonomy): domain Bacteria; kingdom Pseudomonadati; phylum Pseudomonadota; class Gammaproteobacteria; order Cellvibrionales; family Cellvibrionaceae; genus Teredinibacter; species Teredinibacter franksiae. Next base: position 2,032,253 of record NZ_JACJUV010000001.1, read on the forward strand.
GCAAGCTCAATTTGTCTAAACCTTTGTTGCTACAAATATTTCCAAAGACCGGTTCGATTGTATACATTCGCTTGCTATACATTTTTTTACCATCATCACTATCGATGATCTTTTTCATTTTATCTAACTGTGTCACTCTTCTTTTCGATTCGATTAAAACTGATATTTGTCGCCCCTGACTTTTGACTTCTTTCTGCATACATTGCTCTTGCAATGGGCATTCTCGGCAGTCTTTCAAATAACCTCGGAATCGAATGTGGGGTCCACTTTTAGTTTCGAAATCATCACCCAAATAGATCATCTCTTTACCATTAGGACACACAGCTTCCTTCTTAACAAAATCAATTACAAACTCGCTACCCGGAAAGACGTCTCTTGTTTTTTTGTTATCTGTTCTGGTTTTCTGCCGTTTTTTCTTGTGCGCTTTAAACGTTTCTGAGTCGGAGTAAACCGGGTCTCTCATTCTAAATTGATTGTCTGGTATGACAGATTTAATATTCTCATCGTGTAAAAACTGTAGGTTATCTTCACTACAGTATCCTGTATCAGCTGTTAATACACATCCAGCGGAAAATACATCTTCTTCAAATTTGTCTTTAATACTCTCGACCATCGGTTTCAACGTAATCTGTTCTTGACCGACACCAAAGGCTCTTGCTTCAATAATAATCTGATGCTTCTCGTCCGCAGCAGTCACACAAGCCATTCCTTGAATTGTGCCTTTACTAGTGGTCATTTTACACGACTCATTATCCGTGATGTTACTCTGTACCTCTTTCTTACTTTTTGAATGCCCTATACGAGGTTCATTCTCAGCCAGAAAACCATCAATTTTATCGGCTGTCTTTAGCAAGGTTTCTACCGTTTGCATATCCTTTTTATAATGGCCGCTTTGATTATTCTTTGTAGAGTCCGATTCCAGGTGCTTATCCACGATTCTTTCGGCTCTAGCACGCATCTTAGTAGACTTCTTTTCCAGCTCAGGATGGGTTCCACTCCATTGCTTGGAAGCATCGGTAGGAAGCTTGCATCCGTCAATAGCAAAATGCTCCTTACCAATTAAACCACTCTCATCGCAAATGAGTAGAATTTTGTGAAACAACTCCTTAATTGCCTCACAATTACCCGAGACGAAATTTGCAATAGTTGTAAAGTGTGGCGTGGTACCAACAGCCAGGGCCATGAACGTCAAATCAGTTGTGCATAGCTTAGCAATCACTCGGCTGGAGGTGATTCCTCGATAATAGGCACTAAAGATAACGCGAAGGAGAAGCTCAGGAGGGTAGGCCTTGCGGCCAACATTACTATATTTATATCGACTGAGGAAACCATCAGTATTTTTGTCTGTATTCAAAAGAGTATACAAGCCTTAATATCTCCAGCCGGGAATGGCTTGAACTTACCACCCAGTTTAAATCCAGATTTAAAAGTTTGGCTGGCTGTGAGGAGAAGCTAATACTTGCGGCAATGGCATTATGGCTGCAAAGAAGACCGGCATAAGCCAATTGTAAAGCGATACTCCACTAACAATCCCAACCAATATTAAGCCCCACCCCACTTCCTCCTCGATAGAGGATTAAACTCGTTCGAAAATTGACTAACTAAACGATTTGGCGCCCAAATATAGCACACAAACAACGAGGACAAAAAATACCAACCTAGCCTACAAACCCACCAACTATTCGGCTTTACTTTTTCTTAACCTGCCTGCCCCATTTCTTCAAGGAAAGAAACCAAAAAGCCCCGGCCATCTTTGGCCAGGGCTTTTGCAGGTAAGGGAGAAATAAATTCAAAAAAGACTCAATGTCCAATGTGTGGCCTGACCCCTATAGTGCATTAACATACCGTAACCCATTCTTTTTAACCAAACACACAAACACTCACTACATTACGCACTCGGCTACACCCTCCACCTGAGTAAATACATTAATCGTTACAACGCCACCTGCACCATAGGTAGCCACTTCCTTATTCGAGACTTTTTCGTTATGACCGTAATTACTACCCCCACAAAGCTCTGTCGCTCGCATGTGCCAATATTTTTGCGCCGTCTCTGCCGTGGTATAAGTGTTCACTAAAACAGATATTTCATATACACCAACCGACAGCGTCTTATCTTCGTATCCCATATTATCCCAATAAGGATTCTTCTTTTTGTAGGCCGTGGTGCACCCAACGAACAGTACAGCGACCAAAACAACGCAACTCACACGACTTAATTTTATCCACATACTATTCCACCCAGGTTAACAAAATACGCCCAAATTTCTCGACCTGCTTTACATGCGAAATTATCCACACACGACCATCCCGGTGTAAGCGCCACCTACCACACGATAGCGCGCCATTGACGAATCGAGATTAATCGCATATCCGCGGCCTGGCACAAATGGAATCCATCTAAACACAACACCTTTAAGCACGATGCTTTCAGCCACTTCTCCGCGAACAAAAACAGATAGAACATAAAGCCCATCTACAGCCCCCCGAATAATCTGCAACCTAGACCTTAAGAAAGTACCACTCAGACCCAACCCCACTTTCTACACTTGACGCTATACCAATGACCCAAAGCCCCAAAGCCCCAAAGCCCCATGGACTCTATATTTTGGTGCTCGGGCACTAGCCCGTATTTAGATAGAGCGCCTGCGAACACGCCACACCCTTGCCGCAATTACGCTCAAACACCTGCGCATAATCGGCCATGCGCGCCACTGAACCGGCACTGGAACCGTAACGGCGGCCAAAGTTTTGAACGTGGTCGATCCACTTATTTGGATTAATACCCAACCGCGACACTATGGCCGGAAGTTCGCTGGCGATGGCTCCGCGTTTATCGTCTCGCAGAATACGCCCGGTGGTATCCACCAAATCAAAATAATCTTCACGGGTAAAGGGTAAGGCATGGCGAGTATCGGTATGGGAGGAGCCGTCAAAGGGCATTAACGGGGCTTCGGGTAAAGCATCCAAACCCATTTCCGCTTTTAATTCACGCTGCTTTTGAACACGAGCATTTAACTGCTGCTCGCTTTTGGATTTGGTATTTTTGTATTTTACGTAATCGAATAAGCGCTGTTGAATGGAGGTGAAATCACTTTCCATGAGATCCGTTTCCATCGCCGCCCGAATAGGGTTGAGATCGACATAGGCCATACAGCTCAGTAGTGCGGCTTCATCCAATAGGGCCTGACTTTTAAAACGCCCTTCCCAAAACCGGCCTTTACAGTTTTCTTCCTCGTTGGCCATACGGGCTATGGTTTCATTAACACCGCGCATAAACCAGCTGATATCGTATAAGCGTTTACGCCACTTTTCGATAATCTCATCCACTGCGGCTTGCGTAGCCGCATCAATAGCCTCCGGGTTCTCCAGCCAGTGATCAACCAGCATATGGCCGCTATACAACTGCATCCAGCGCTCGGCCACTTCTTTATTACTCCATGCCTGCGCCCTAGCCTTATCCGCATGCAGCACAACATGGTAGTGGTTGCTCATCACCGCATAAGCACACACATCTACCGCATACACATACGACAAAAACCGCAAGCGCGATACGATCCACTGCTTGCGGTGATCGTAATTCTCACCCGTCGAATGATCGTCACCACACAAATACGCACGCCGAACACAGCGTACATAACAATGGTAAAACGGCGTTGAATCCAGAGATATTAATGTTTCGCGGCTTTGGGTCATGGTTGCACAAATTACTAGAGCCCGGAAGGCTTGTCAAGTTTTTGGATGTCCTTTAATTTTGCGTACATAGCAATGGTAAAACGGTGTTGAATCTAGGGAGATTAATGTTTCGCGGCTTTGGGTCATGGTTGCATAAATTACTAGAGGCCGGAAGGCTTGTCAAGTTATTGGATGTCCTTTTCTTTATTTTTTGGATGTCCTTTTCTTTTATTTTTTGGATGTCCTTTTCTTTTATTGGATGTCCTTTTCTTTTATTGGATGTCCTTTTATTTTTATTGAGTTAAGTAAGTGCCATTCAGGCCTGACCCCTATAGCTCCCTGCTCTTCTAATGCCGCCGCGCGCAGGCCGCAATGTACAACGTCCCCATACACCAGCCCTGATGCTCCTCCCCCCCACCAAGCACGGTTTCGAACTTAAAATCACTACTAACCCAAGTTGCTAAATCTAAAAATGGTCCCCCGTGGGTTCGCATTTTAAACGCCTTATTCTTGGTACTGAAAATCGCTCCCCAATCTGGCTCCCACAGCTCAACCATTAAACTAAGTAAGCTTTCAAAATACTCTAGGTTTTCTATCCCAAGATTAGTCGGAAATTTTACCACAACACAATTCCCAATATTTTTATTGCTAGAATGCACGCCGCAGCGAACGCCAACGCTAACGCTAGGCATAAACGTTGAATCGGCCACCACTCCCACACTACATCCTAACTCTGGGATACTCCCTCCGCCAATATCTTTACATTGGACCCCATCTCGAAAGAGTTGGATCACGCCTGAAACGTTCCCCACGTCAAGTAAATCACATTTTTCACTGGACGATGCTTTGCTGCGCCAATTTGACAAAAATGGAAAGCAGCTAGAAGACACGGTGATAAACTTCAACATGCGCTCAGCACAAGCCTCGGTAGTTTCTCGCCTATCTCCCCAGTAAACTCCAACTGTATTGATGCTCATAAACTACTCTCTTAAAGTGAAGGTGGAGTATACATAATATCAATTCCAAAAATATCTCGCTCGCTCAACAACGTCCTCGTGGCATCAGCCGCATCTGACTCCGCAAAATGCCATTGAATCGGCACGTCTCCAGCCGCATCCAACTGCCTAACTGCTTGATCGGCCAATTTATCCGACCCTCGCCACCACCCTTGAAATTCACCATCTTTGTTTAGAAAATTTGCATAATTTGGCCCTTTGGCATCTAAATAGGCGTCGGGAGTGACTCCATCAAATTTCACCCCGTTTACAACATATGCCTCGTTTGCCCGCCCGCTAATTTGAGTCTGATAGGCCCTTGCGCTATCCGACATCGATTCATTGACAGACTCCCAGTTACCTGGCGGCATTGGACGTTGAGTAGAGGATAGCGAACTCTCCCCACTTCCCCCAGGCCGCCCTAAGGAAACCCAATCTGCAAGCGACCCCTCGTTATTATACGCCCAAGATCTATACATAATGTCATCTTGGTCTGTTATTGGGGCAAACCCCCCATCATCACCCATAACCCCGAAGGTAATACTGGCTCCTGTCTCATAGTCATAGTCCCAGACTTCACCCTCCGAACCGATACCGTAATACTCAATTTCACCGTCACCATATTCTACAGAGAGTCTTCCAGTATCATCGTTACGAGTATATTCAATTCCGTCGTTTGTCCAAGTCTCGGGTCCGGCAGTTTTTGAAGAATGTAACGCTAAGCCTATCGCACCCAAAAGCCTAGCGCCAAGGCTGCGCCCCAAACCAACGCCTTTCTTAAAATTAAAATTGCCATCATTAGCGGCTGGTCCCGTCGGCCATGAACCGACTCTCCCGGGAGAGCGTGGGTTAGGGCTCGATGGAGTCTCAGGAAGAGGCGCTGCGGCCATTCCCATTGCGGAAGCGCCCGCCGGGCCACCCTTACCACCATCAGGGCCATATTGCTCCAAATACTGATCATATTCTTGCTGAGTCATCCCCGCCTGCTCAGGAGTTACAATATCTCCATTCGCATTGCGGATATATTGGGAGGATTCTTTTCCTCCAGCCGCAGATCCCGTAGCTGCGGCATTGAGGTGTTCGACAGCCTGATCTACTTTTGCCTGGTCAGCTTTAATTTTATCCCTCTTCTCGACATTAGAGCCTGATCCCGACTTCATTTTCTCGACAACTGAGTTCCCCAGCGCCGACGCAAATGAATTTAAAGCAATCTGCCCATAGTCCGCCTTCGGCCCAACGCCCCACTGATCACTCAACTTGGCTGTAATTGCACCGCTCACAAACCCGCCCACAGTTTGCCCAACAATACTATCGCCACCAGAGCTCACCATAGAACCAGCAACACTCGCAGCCATTCCTTTCCAGCTAAAGCTGACATCCATGCCTGCAATCTTTTTCACGGCATGGCTTGCAACATAATTTGCAGCAATATTCCCTGCTTTATATGCGTACTGTGTTGTTTGACTTGCTCCCTTGGCTGCTGCACCAAACCCTTTACCAATTCCCGCCGTAAGCCCAGACACCGCTCCTTCGGTAAAGGCCTGCTTAAAGCTAATCCGATCTTGAGCTCCTCCAGCGACTCCAACCGCCTGAGAAGCAATACTTCCCATGAAGCCTCCAATGGCAGAAGCAGCCATCAAAATGCCAACATTCCCGGCTGCTGTTGCAGCCAAACCAGCCGAAACACCCGCAGACATTGCTGCACCAGCGGTCATAGTACCGCCAGAAACGGCAGCTGCATTCGCCATCAACCCAGCAGCTGCCCCCGCCGTATAAACCGTCACGATCACAGCCACAACCACCATTACAATGGTCAGCAGCGCATTACAACTTGAACTCGGCGGCGGTGGCGCCTGTGGACTAGGCGTGGTATCGCCAATAATCTCGCCCGGGTTATAAGGCTTAAAGTTATCAGCCTTATTCTGCAGGCTGGCATCTACGCTGGGAATCTCCAGCAGCATGCCCGAATCACTCGACTTAAACTGCTCGCCCGGCCCTAATGCCAAGCCATTAGCATCGGCAATGAGGTACCACAGATTGGAATCACCGTAGAGCGATTGCGCTAACCCGTGGAGGGTTTCGCCACCGGAAACCGTGTAGCTTCCCGGGGCTGTGCCACCGGCCATTTGTACCGAGGGCATTAAATCTACGGTGCGATTGCCTACAGAGCCCAATCGGTTACCCGCTTGGTAGAAGTAAGTGTCTTTCGTGGTTCGACCGTCGACAGTTTCACTTTTAGCCAGAATTTTGCCGTCGTTATCGTAGATAAAAGATTTCTTACCGCTTTCACCGCCCCAGATACTCACTGAACTCAGGTTGCCACGAATATCGTATTTAAAGCTACTGTGCCCGGGCTTCCAGCCACCATTGCTGCGTTCAACTTTGGTGTTTTTCTGCAAATAGTTCTCACCGTTCACAAAGCTATAGGTTTGGGTGTAGGTGTATTTAAACTTGTAACTGCCGTTGTCGTAGTGGCTATAGGTATAACGTGCAACATTGCCCGCACCGTCGTAACCATTGATATAGGAGGTATAACCAGACTTTCGATTGTTCTTATCGTAGTTAGTTTGTGCCGCCAACTTACCGTCTTTGGTATAGGTAGAGGTAGAACGTGATTGCTGGTTACCCGAGGAATCGTACGCCGTGTGCGATTTTTTCAGGCCTCGGTTGTCGTATACCGCACGGAAGTCCGCGGTTGTTGAGCCGGTATACACCTGAACACCATCACGTATACGCACGGTTTTCTTGTCTGATGCTGTTCGATGCCCTAGGTCATCATAGGCGTAGGTGCGCTGGGTGTAGTGGTCTCCTTTATCCACCACAACCTTCATTTCGGTATAGGTATAGGTATAGGTGGACGACCAGTCCGATGATGTCGTGGTGTAGGTATCAACGTTATAAGAAATTACTTCACCACCGAAATACGCCTGAGCCGCAGCAGAGTTAACATTCCCTCCCCAACTATTGTTCAAATAACTATTGAACGTGCTGATATTCATATGACGGGTGGAAATACCAGACTTGGTCCACTGGTTCTCCTGTGATACCCGGCCTGCCCCGTCGTATTGGTATGCGTAAGATTTGGCGCCTTTGGCTTCAATTCTGCCTGTATCGCTGCTGTATTCACCATTCGCGACCAAAGCTCGGCCTTCACCGTCGTATCGATACCATCCGGTTTCTGTGTCGTTGTAATTGGAATTTGGCTTTTGGTATACAGCATGTACCCGCCTGCGGTTTCCGAATTCGTCGTAACTGTATTCAAGCGAGGTTAGCGATGCACGCTCATCCCACAAGCCCTCATTGCCCGCCACCTCGGGTGAGGTGACTTTTATTAACCGGTTATGGTCATCGTAAAGAGAGCGCGTAACCACTTTAGACTGAGTGCTTCCACTGAATGTATTCGTGTAGGTGCTGGTTGAACTGTAGTAGTCACTCGTTACCGTATAGGTGGAGGTGTAGTTCCAATTGTTGTCATCAATAATTTCTTCGCTGACACGATTACCGGTAAAGTCGTAAGCGTAATTCGAGGTACGAACAGAGTTGTTGTAGCCACGGAAATTAGACCAGTTGTTTGTATCCTTAACTATCGACTGCAGCATGGTACCCGAGAGGTACGTGTAGCTTCGCTGAGTGTTGGTACTACTGTTATAACGCTCGGTGATCAAACGACCATAGGGATCGTAATAGTAATTCGTTAAACGACCACCAGCTGCCGTTTTGGTAGTCATCTGCCCCGTTTTGTAACTAGAGGTAGTGTTATAGGTCCACTTGGTAATGTTATCAAGACTCGAACCAATCGCAAAACGCTCTTCAGTTTTGTTCCCTTGAGAGTCATAAGTGTAATAAGTACTGCGCGCCAGCTGGTCGATGGTTTGCAATTTCTTACCGCGCTCATCGTAAACGTATCGAACGCTGGCACCTACGCTATCGAGGCTATCGGAATAAGTCGTTTCTTTCGTTCTTCGACCCACAGCATCGTAATCGTAGCTATTCAGTAACACACGCTCCGCGCGAGTACCGTAATTTATATTGGTGAAAGTATTAGTACTGGTGCTATAGGTCGTATCGCTTGTTGTGGTATAGGTCGATTCACTCACAACATAGCGGGCGTCATCCATGTATACGGAAGTTGCCGTAAGCTGACCAAGACGATCATAGTCGTGCACCATAACATTGCCCACGCCATCACGTGTTGCCACTTTTTCATTGAATACGTTGTAGCGGTATTCCTTTTTAACCCCTGTGGCGTCGATTTCTTGATACACATTGCCGTTGGTGTAGAAATATTGTTTACGCACATTAGTTTCTGAACCATTCACACCTTCAGCTTGGCGTATTAGGCGGCCAGCTTTATCGTAATGGTATTTTTTGTGCAGCTTAACATTGGCAGTAGTGCCATTTTCCGCCATACGTGAAATGCTTGGCAGAATCTCTTCAATGACCTGATCGTTGTGGTCGTATCTATACTCTGTAACCCGCGAATTAGCCCCATCACCATTGTCAGAGATAATTGACTTAACAATATTCCCCCATCGATCATATTCTTGGGTAACTACAGGTATAAACGTACGTTGGTTTTGATGATTGGTCGCATTTAAAAGCCCTTGAAAGCTTGGCTTGATTTCTTTTGTGACACGCCCTAATTCATCGCGCTGGTAGTAGGTGTTGTGCCCCAAGCTGGTTTCTCGAACCACCTCACCCGTTAAGTCGTAGCGGTAATAATGGTAGTTCTGAGCATCACGTTTATAGTACATCTGCCCAGAGCGGTCATAGTAGTAATAAGTCGTTAACTGGGAGCTACCGCCGCCCACGCCGCTAACAGTGTATTCATGAGTAACGTCACCAAACTTATTGTGGGTCGTTCGCTTACCGGCCTTGTGCTCGGCCCCGTTTAACGTAAACACATCCAACGCGGCAGTTTGACGTCCGGTTTTGTCGTACGTAAATTCTTTACGAACCACATCGCCTCCAATTACAGTTTGTTCAGCCGTCACATGGCCGGCCACATCAAACTCCTGCGTATGTACGCCCCCTTCGGCATCGGTAGAGCTGATAGCATTACCGGCATGATCGTATGTAATTGTTGAGGTTCGAGCATCCGCATAGCTATACGTGTCGCTTTGCACTTGCTGCGAAAGCTCACCAAAGGCGTTATACGTTAGCGTGGTATAAACTCGCGCACTACTGTTGACCGAAGAGAAGGGATCTAAGTAATCACGCGTAACCGTGGAGTGGGGTGAATAACTGTATTTCTCCTGCCCATCACGGTTAAAGTAGTGGTAGGAGTAACTACCCGCAGCATCTTGTTGGAAATACACATCACCAAACGCATTATAGACATTGCGCTGCACTTGCAAGCCGTCGCGATTGGATGTGGCTACCGAGTTCTGGCTGGTGGTATAGGTGGTATTATCTTTATAAACGTAGGTATTTCGCCCAACGCTGTCATAGGTAAAGCGTGTTACACGGTCGTAACTGGAGTGCTCACTAACTGAAGGCGCACTGGTGGTATTAAGGCTGGACGGACTAGTGGTGTAATACAACTGAACCGTTCGTGTCACATTACCCATACCATCGTATTCAGTTTTGGTAGCCTGGCCTTTGGCATTAACTTCCATAGCCTGGCGGCCCACAGCGTCGTAATAGTAATACGTATCACGCCACACGGAACTATCGGTCTGAACTCGCTGCTTAACCTTTTCGCCCATGGCGTTATACTGGAACTCGGTGACAGCCGCATCATTTCGTAATGTGCCACCACCATTCGTCGCATAAGTGGACAGACGAGAGGTCGGCATGGTGGTTTTGGTTTTTCGGCCAGCCGCATCGTATTGATTAATGATGACACGGTCATAGGTTGAGCTCGCGGAAACTACATTGTCTGCAGGTAGGTAATAACCACGACTGGGTTCAGAATTTGCACCGGAATTGTATCGCGTTACGTGTGTAATATTCCCCACCGTATCGTAGGTGTTTTTGGTTACCCCCTTTTCCCCATCGATGTCATGCACCATGCGGTTAGCGGCATCGTAGGTTTTGTATTGGTAGCTGTAGTCACTTTGACCTGTACGAATTTGGTTACGCACTTCGTTACCCGCACCGTCGTAGGTGACTTCAATGGTACGTTCAAATCGGGCGCTGTTATTGGTGGACCATACGCGACCAGAATTTGGATCAAAATAACCCGGTAAAATAGTTTTTACTTGGCGGTTTAATGCATCGTATTCATAGCGGGTAATACGGGTATCACCCAAACTGGCACCGCCGCGGCCCACGCCCGAAAGCGCGTTTTTCAGTTCCGTTTCGGTAAGCTGGACACCCATATTGGTGATGATTTGATTAGTAAGGGTTTTATCAAACTGCACTAAGGCAACAACATTACCGTTTCCGTCGTAGCGGCTTTCGCTCACCATCCAGGCGTCATCGGCTTGCGCCGTAACCACGTAACTGACACGGCCATCTTCGCCGTAAACGTTGTAGCTACGACGGTCATACGCGTCATAATCCACTTCATATGACGTCACCACATCGCCCCACTCAGACGTTTCATCATTCACTGTAAATACGTACGAACGCGTATGGTGCAAACGACCATTGTCGTCATACTCGTATTTAGTCACACCACCTGCGGCATTCACATCCGCAATTTTTTGATTCAAATTGTTGTACACAAACCAGGTGGAGTGACCACGCGCGTTGATCATGCGCGTCATATTGCCATTAAGGTCGTATTTATACTGCGTGGTGATATTCAGTACGCCTGGCGCAATTACTTCAGAGGTTTTGCGACCAAGGTTGTCGTAGGTGTACTGCGTTTTGCGCTGAGACGAGCTGCTCACTGTACCCTGCTCAACGGTTAAGGTATTTCCTAGCCCGTCGTAGGAAAATTGAGTGCTAAGTTTAAGCCCGGTGGGGTCTACAATAATTTGTTTTACTTGGCCGTCGGCGTAGTAACGGTACTCTGTTGTTGATGCCGTACTGGAGCCATAACCTTTGGTAACGGTGAACTGCCTACCTTGGCCATCAAAGGTGTAGGAAGTACGCAGATTTAAGCTGCCGTCGGGATCCACCGCTTCCATAACCGTGCGGTTCGCCGCATCGTAACTAAAACGTGTAACCCTGCCATTACCGTCGATCACATCTTTTAAACGGCCACTGTCGTCGTAGGTTTTTTGGCTAATGGTATTGCGGTTATGGTCTTTAACACTTTCTAGCTGACCATCTTTGTTGTAGTTGTAATAGGTGACGTAACCATTGCCGTCTCTCAACTGCAGGGTATCGCCATCGGCATTACTCCAGGTAGTCACAGACGCGCCTGATGGCGTGGTAACGGTTACGGCATTTTGTTTGTCGTCGTACTGGTAGGTGGTGACATTGCCGTAAGCATCTTTGCTGGTGAGGGTACGGCCATACGCATCATACGTAGTCGTGTTGGATTTACCCGCTGCGTCAGTAACAACAACTTCACGTCCACCGTAGTTGTACGCGGTGTTGGTCCAGTTACCGTTGCCATCACGCACACCGGACACGCGCCCAAAGGCGTCGTAATTGGTGTAATTGTTAACACCGTTGCTATAGGTTCGCGTCTCTCGCCCCAGTAGATCGTAATAGTGATAGGTGTAATTACTGGTACCGGATGTAATTTTACGAATGGTGCGGTACAACTCACCATAGCTGTTATAGGTTTTTTCAGTAGTAAACTCTTGGGCATCGGTTGTAATGTGTTGGAGACCCAACTTATTGTAGGTTTGTTTTACAACATTATCGGTGGTGTTATTTTTAGCATTATTCACGCGTGTAGTAAGCGTAGACGTTTCACGCCCCCCTACAAAACCCGATATGCTGATACGGTTGGTTAGTACACGCGTTTCTGTTGCCTGCCCCAGGCCGTTATACACCGTTTGCGTTGCTTCACCTAACGCATTCACAGTGTAGGTAGGGCGGCCGGTTTTATCGTAAAAGAACAAGGTTTTTTGACCATCGGGCCCAGTTTCAGAAATTTTGCGGCCCATGCCGTCATAACTAAAGCTCTGCCCGTAATTCGTGATGGCGGTGTTCAGTGCCGAACCCGTAGGCGATGCGGCTAAACCTTCACTCCCTTCGCCACTGACAACACCGGTAACCTCACCAAAGGCGTTGTATCGGTTGTGGGTAACACGCTCTTCGAAAATACTGCTGTGTACGGCAATATTATCCACAGCCATATCGCCCATGTAGCCGCCAACTGCGACACCACGGAAACGTAATTTAATATCGCCTTCGAACTGACTTAAATCGACCGTCGCCGACTTCCAGGCATCGGTGTTAGATGTTTGCTGCTGTCCTGATTTACTCCAAACATTATTTGAACGTGCGTATTCCCAATTGTAATACCCCGTGTTACCACTAACCTCAGCGCTAAGCCCGGTATAACCATCCAGCTCGGAGCGTAAATCCGCATCATAGGCACCAAAATTTGCCAGCGTGATTTTAGAGCTAGTTCCTGTACGGTCTGAAGATATCCTTAAATTCCCATCAACTAATGCAGCTGAAGCACCTGTAAGATCGGCATTGATCATACCGATTAAAGAGTTGTAAGTATGAACTTCATCTTCATAAACACTGAATGATACTTGCTGTGCGCTCCCGTTCACATAAACAGTAAAGTCGAAGGAGTCATCCAGCTTGTCAAAAACAATATCATCACCGCTTTTATCGCCGCCAATATTGATCGTTTGGTAACCATGGTAAACATACTGATCCCCTCGCTGCTTAGGATCAACCACATAAACATCCAGTGCCAACGTACCCATATTTGAACCAAACATATGGTAGTCGAAACTCACACTATTCGAACCATTCACAGAGAAAAAGTCGCTAACAAACTGACCGGCATTTCCAGCAGCATTAGCTTGTCCGCCGGAAGTTTCCATATAGATATAGCTTGTAGACCCTTGCGAACCCACCGATGGACCAGTGCCATAGGAAGACGTACCGCCACTATTTACTCGCCAGTAACTATTGTTGATACTCCAACTTGAGGTCGCAGAATCTTCGAAGGTTAAGCCCGTTGACTGCATGCGTTTAGTCGCTACCTTTTCAACGGTACGCGCCAGCCGACCCGCGCTGTCGTATATGCTTTGTGTTTCTGTGCCATCGGGTGATACCACTTTGGAAACGCGACCATAGCTGTCGAAATGCGTGTGCGTAGCAACCTGCCCTCCCGCACCCGCTTTTAATTTCACATCTAAAAACGAGTCACTGATGGAAACACTGACCGGGGCAAAGTACTTAATAGTGTGGGTTTGGCTCAACGCGGGCTCGAACAAGGTTTCGGTTAAGAAACCCTGCTCATCAACAACACCAATTTGACGGCCTTGCGCGTCGTAGTAATAGTGGGTGTAAAGCTCTGTACCGTTGTCTGCCACACTGCGCACACTGGTAAGCGTACCCGAGGCAAAGGTGCTGCCTGTCACTTCTGTTTCGTAACGTACCGTTCGGCTCAGCCGCCCAACAGCGTCATAAACATTTTCGGACAGATAACCCTCGGCGTTCAGCACGCCTTTTAACAAGCCATCTTTATCGTAGAAATATCGCGTTACCCGTGACCCCTGGGTTTCTTTAACTTTGCGTGAGGCACTGTCGTAGGCGGTGGTAACAGCAATATCGCTACCGCCATTCTCTTTGGTAACGGTTTCGAGCAAACCGTTACTGTTGTAGCCGTAGCGCGTTTCAATATCGTAGGTGTTGTTTGCCGATACACTTTTTGACACATGGTTAAACGCGTTGTAGTACTGAACCTCTTTAATAACCTGACCGTTCTGGTTATAGGTAAAGCCCTCCGCTCGATTATGGCTATCCACTTTGTATTTAACTTGGCCAGCCTTGTTGTAGAACACATAGCTGCTACCCAAAGACTCGTCATCCGTACGCATAAGACGGCCTGCACCGTCATAATAGTATTCCGTTAACCGACTAGTTTCGCCACTTGCTCTGCTGGTGACGAAGTCTAATCGGCCGCGGCCATCGAAGCTTTGGGTTACACTTAAACCCGAGGTATTACTCGAGGTGGTAATGGCGCGGTAGCCATAGCTGGTGGTTTCGGTACCCGATGAACCAACCTTGCTGGTCAGCCGGCCCATTCCGTCGTACACCATGCTGGTGAGGGTGGTGGAAACATTGTGACCGCTGCCACGCTTGGCGATGGTGCTCAACAATTGACCGTATTCACTGTACACATACTGTGTCACTTCTGCCGCATGATTCAAAATACCGGCACCGGCACTGTTCACTTCGGCATAGGCCGTTTTGTGAGTCAGGCGACCCAAGTGATCGTAGCTATAAGCCGTTAATTGCACGGCAGATTTTTGCTGACTATTAGCCCAGCTATTCAGCTGAGATTCGCTTAACGTGGTGGTACTAGCAAGGCCACCCACACTGTACAAACCCGATGAAGATGAACGCCCCGAAACAGCAGGATCCAATCCCGTGTACCCAGCTATATAGGCACTAAAGTAGCCAGAACCACCCGTTAAACTAATCGATGCACTGGAGCTTTCGCTGGCGGTTCGAAAGATAAGGTTCCCCCCCGCCAACGCCATACTCGCTCCATACGGATTCAACTGCGCGTTCATGGCAGTAATGAAGTCCTGATAGCTCATATCAGGCCCTATTGCTCCAACCACAAAAAATCGAGACGTACCATTGATGTTTAGGGTCATCTCCCAGACTTCATCAATGTCAAAGGTTGCCAGGTCATTAAGGTTTTTTTCGCCACCCAGGTTAATTACCTGATAGGCGTAAGACGCAGTGGTGCCAGTGTATTCGCGGCTACTGGTAACATTACCGTTGCTGTCATAACGGTTTTCACTGACTCGACCTTCTGCGCTCACGGTATAACGTAAACGGCGCGCACTGTCGTACACAAATCGATCCGTTTGGGTCACACCGTCGATAGTGCGTGATTCGTTGACTAACAGATTATTGCTGAACAAACGGGTGACGGTATTGCCTTGGGTATCGGTTTCGCTGGTGCGGTTTCCGTTACTGTCGTAAACGTAAGTCACGGTTTTATTGAAACCGTCCGTGACAGTCTTCACTTCACCGTTATAGTAGGTGTAACTGACTTTTTGCGTTACACCGTCCACAAGTGCGGAGGTAACCGACGTTAACTGTTTGTTACTGTCGTAACTGTAGACCCAAGCATCTCCAGTACCGTTGCTTACCGTGGTTTGATTGGTACCATAAGTAAACGTGGTGGTACCTGAAGCATCGGTGACCGTTCGTACCTTGTACGCCCCACCATGATAGGTGTAGGTAATATTGGCCGAGGTGCCATCATTGTGGGAAACCGACGTTACACGTGTAGAGCTGCCATCGTACCCATAAGTGGTGCTAAATATTTTGTTGTCGCTAATACTGTTATTATCGGGTGTTAAATCAACCTTAACTACACTTAGACGATTGTAGGAATCGTAGGTGTAGTAAACCTGCTGCAGGGTTTTTATCGAACCTGCGTATTCCGTGCGGGTTTTTAGCTGGGACACTTTTCCATTGGAACCATAAACGAATTGCAGTTCCTGGCCGGAGCCTATGTCACGCACTTTGGTTAACTTGCTACCAGAGAAGGTGTAATCAAAGCCATTTCCGCTGGTATCACGTACGTTTTTAATCCAGCCGGTGCTGGTGTTATACCGCTCAACGGTCTTGGAGCTACCTTCCTCCCAAATCCACTCACTACCCACCTTGGTGATTTTGTCGTGTGCACCCGAGCCGGTGTTAGAAACGTAGGCAGAACCATTCCAGGTGTATACCGCTTCGTGGCCATCGCCGGTGGTACGAATAACATTGCTGCCACTCTGCACAACCTTTTTCTCGCCGCTCCAACGCCACCTGTCACCGTCTCCGTCGGTGACGCCGCCCAGGGCATTGTAGGTGCGCGAAGCCAATAGATCTGACCCGGTGCCGGTTATTTGCTCGTCATTAAATTGTAACAGTAGGTTACCCGTTGAAAGGTTAACGGTGGCGCTACCCGCCTGCCCCAGCGAACCCTGACCAAAGGTACCAGCCGACCCAACATTGATTGCTGAACCGTTCAACAAACCTAACCCATTACCCGCAACTATCGCGACCATGACAACGCTTCCCTTAATGTATTCTTTACGTTAAATGCATAAACCCGCGGTTAAAAACGCCCACAAGTTTGCGCTATAAATTTGGTACATATATTAAAGTCTGAGTTTTTAGAAAAATGTTTAGCGGTTTAGGATAAAAAAGTTAATTATTTTGCAAGTAAAGTAAAAAGTGTTCAACTTCCAGCCTAACTGATCAATGTTCAGCCACCCAAGTTTTTTCAATGTATGCGCAATCACGCAAATCACACTGGAAATTGTAAGCACCAAAATAACCTCACCCCATAAAGCTCGAAGCTATAAGGCAAGAATAAAAGGCAGAAATTAATATCTGGTCGTAAGACTCTACCGCTTAGCAAAAGTTAAGCGATAGATGGCGCTAACCTATAGAAACGACCAAGATCAACCAGCTAAATATCCACGAGCATATACAGCATATTTTTAATCAACAATGCTAACGCTGTTGGAGAGGGAGGACTGCTTAGGCCTTGCTTAAAAAATCGGAGTTTTTTGTTTTACTGGCTTCAATCAACTTCGAACTCAACTCGTAAAAATAGGTAGCATAATGGTACGCACCCGCGAAGAAGACATCATAAACCATAGGCCTGACTCGAATTTTTTGACCTCATTTTATATATGAGCTCATTGCTGTCCCACAAAAAGGGGTAAACCCAAACAGGTTGATACAATGAAAGTGCTACCCATCACTATAAAAACGGGGAGATTTAAGCCTTGCACATACTAGTGAGTCACGAATAATCAATACACATCATTTAAAATATGAATGATAAACGTCACGAAAAATGTCGCAAGGAAACTTAGTACAGAAGAACAGCATTTAATTCGCAAGATAGCCGTGCAGCGAGTACATGATGGTGAAACAGCGGCCGAAGTGACACGCAGCTTCGGCCTTGGAAGCCAAACGATGTTCACTTGGTTGCGTTTAGCGCGAGAAAAAAGAATTAAAGCTCTGGCACCCAAAGCGCGAACTGGACGCAATCGACCACTATCCGATCTTGAAGAGCAAAAAATAAAAAGTTGGATACCTGGCGGAGCCCCTCGACAGCATGACTTTGCTTTTGGTTTGTGGACACGCCACAAAAACCGCTACGTAGAGCGTATGAGCGAGACGAGAAAGCAGTGCAAGAATGAGTTGAAGAAGTCTAACCTAAAGATAATAAATACGCTAAAAATAAAGGGGCTGACATATTTTGGTCGAATGAAGCCTCTATTCGTTCTGATGACCCTTTACAGCGTACCTGGGGTGAAAAAGGAACGACACCTGTCGTCAGAAAAAGCGATCAAAGGCCGGCTATTAATGCTATCTTAGCGTTATCAAATAAGGGGGCTTTTGGTATCACGTTTTTGACGGAAAACTTATGCGGATAAATGTATTGAAGGCCTAAAAAAGTTTCCGAAAAGGCCATAACCACCCCGTCATACTCATCCTTGATGGGCATCCCGTACATTAATCAATGAAAGTCACGAACTACCTTGATTCGCTTGAAGGGGAAGCTGAAATGGTATTTGTACCACCGTATGCACCTGATTTAAATCCAAATGAGCAGTGCGCAATCAGATGAGAAATATCGTCACATCAAAAAAGCCACTCAAGTAAGGAGAATCATTAAAAAATCGAGCCGCTTTAGATCTAGAAAACATCAAACGGGAAAAGGCTATGATTAAATCGTTTTTTCAAGAGACCGCTGTATTGTTTGCTGCTGCCAGTAGCTCTTTAAAATAAACCTAGAGCGACGCCCTAAAGGCGTACTTCTATACCTTTTGCACGCATATACGCTTTGGCTTCAGGTACGGTATATTCGCCGAAGTGAAAAATGCTCGCTGCCAATACGGCATCGGCTGCGCCTTTTTCCACACCGTCAACCAAGTGCTGCAGGTTACCCACACCACCTGAAGCAATTACGGGCACAGGCACTGCGTCGGAAATAGCGCGTGTAACGCCTAAGTCAAAGCCATCTTTTGTACCGTCTTTATCCATGCTGGTGAGCAGTATTTCACCTGCCCCATATTCAGCCATACGAATGGCCCACTCAACGGCGTCAAGCCCAGTTGGCTTGCGTCCACCGTGGGTAAATATTTCCCAGCGCGGGGCCTCGTTGTGTGCACTTACCCTTTTGGCATCAATGGCTACAACAATGCACTGCGCACCAAATTTGTCGGCGGCGGCTTTTACAAATTCTGGATTTTTAACGGCAGCGGAGTTGATGCCGATTTTGTCCGCACCGGCATTGAGCATATTACGTATGTCGACGAGTTCGCGTATTCCGCCGCCAACCGTTAGCGGTATAAACACTTCTGCGGCAATTTTTTCTACGGTTTGCACCGTAGTGTCGCGCGCTTCGTGCGTGGCGGTAATGTCGAGAAAGGTTATTTCATCGGCTCCCTGTTCGTTATACTTTTTTGCCACCTCAACGGGGTCGCCAGCATCGCGAATATCGACAAACTGCACGCCTTTAACAACGCGGCCTTTATCCACATCCAAGCAGGGTATTATGCGTTTTGCGAGCGGCATTTTTAGGCTCCTACACTATCGCAATAGTGTTGTGCTTCGGTTATATCCAGCATACCTTCGTATATTGCGCGACCAGTGATGGCACCGGAAATACCCGCACCGGCTTTTGCCGCTAGCGCTTTAATGTCGTCCATATTGGTAATGCCGCCAGAGGCTATAACAGGAATATTGGATGCTTCAGCCATCGCTACCGTTGCCTCTACGTTTACGCCCTGCATCATGCCGTCGCGAGCAATATCGGTATATACAATTTCGCTAACGCCATCGTTGGCAAACTGTTTGGCAAGGTCGGTAGCTTTTATTTCAGATACTTCGGCCCAGCCGTCGGTGGCAACGTAGCCATCTTTCGCATCTAGGCCAACAATAATATGACCGGGAAATATTTTGCACATTTCCGTTACAAATACCGGTTCTTTTACCGCCTTTGTGCCAATAATAACGTAATCCACACCCGCATCTAAATAATGCTGAATGGTTTCAGCCGAACGTATGCCGCCACCAATTTGAATGGGTAATTCAGGAAATGCCTTGGCTATAGCCTTAACCACTTCGCCGTTTACTGGCTCTCCGGCAAAAGCACCGTTTAAGTCGACTAAATGTAAGCGGCGAGCACCCTTTTCTACCCACTGGCGAGCGAAGGCCACCGGGTCGTCACCAAACACGGTGGAATCTTCCATTAATCCTTGGCGCAGGCGTACGCACTGGCCGTCTTTTAAATCAATTGCGGGGATAATTACCATTTGCCGTTCCACTTTAAAAAATTCTCTAACAGTTGCAAGCCATTGGTATGGCTTTTTTCCGGGTGGAATTGCGCCGCAAAAACATTATTGCGCGCAATCGCCGCCGTAAATTCAATACCGTAGTGGCATTCGCCCGCAACAATGCTCGGGTCTTCGCACTGCACATAATAGCTGTGCACAAAATAAAAACGCCCACCCTCTTCTATGTTGTGCCACAAAGGGTGGTCCATTTTTTGGGCGACATTATTCCAGCCCATGTGCGGTACTTTTAAATGCTCACCCGATGAAGAGCCTTCATCGTGAGCAGCGTTGAACTGTGTATTACCGGAAAAAAACTTAACCTTACCGGGAAATGCGCCTAAGCAGTCGACACCATTATTTTCTTCGGAATAATCCATTAGTGCCTGCAGGCCAACGCATATGGCAAGCAATGGCTTACCGGACTGAATAACCTCGCTTACCGCTAGGTCTACCTGCTGTTTGCGAATTTCGCCAATACAATCTCGAATAGCGCCAACGCCTGGAAATATTACGTGGTCTGCATTGGCAATTACTTCATTATCACTGGTTACAGCAACATCCAAGCCCGGCGCCACGTGCTTTAAAGCACTAGCAACGGAGTGAAGATTCCCCATTCCGTAGTCAATAACGGCCACTTGTTTGCGGTTCATAAGTGTATTCTTACTATGTGAAGTTGAAAAGCGGGTAACCCCCGCTCAATTTACAGTGTGCCTTTTGTAGAGGGCATGGCGCCGCCAAGACGAGGGTCTACTTCCAACGCAAAGCGTAGGGCCCGGCCAAAAGCCTTATACACGGTTTCTATCTGGTGATGCGAATTCTCACCGCGCAAACAGTCAATATGCAGCGTTACCTGAGCGTGGTTAACAAACCCCTGAAAAAACTCATAGAACAGCTCTGTGTCAAAACTGCCGACGCGCTTCTGAGTAAAGGGGATATTCATTGTTAGCCCAGGGCGACCAGAAAAATCAATAACCACGCGTGACAGCGCTTCATCCAAAGGCACGTAGGCGTGACCATAACGGCGAATACCGCGCTTGTCGCCAACAGCTTTCGCAACCGCCTGCCCTAAGGTAATGCCTATATCTTCCACGCTGTGGTGATCATCGATGTGATTATCACCTTTACAGGTCACATCTAGGTCGATCAGGCCGTGACGGGCAATCTGGTCCATCATGTGCTCAAGGAAGGGCACGCCGGTATCAAACCGGGCTTTACCGGAGCCGTCTAGGTTAACGGCTACCGAAATTTGGGTTTCCAGCGTATCGCGATTTACCGCTGCTGTTCTGTCTGTCATTGGGGAGAGTCCAGTTGGAGGCATTACAAAGGCGGGAATTATATCGTTTGAAACTACCCCAGAGCCAGCCCGGCTTTGATTGACGTATATCAATATCCCCATTCACCTCTGTATTAACCTCAACGAGAGCGTCGAACCGGTGTTTATCACGGCAATGCTTATGACGCTGATGCATATTGAAGGTAATGTTCCAAATAACAGGAGATGCTGACAATGAATGAAGTGGTAATGGTAGGCGGGTACGCTATGCTCGGCAGTATGGGCCTAATTGTTGTGATTGCACTGGTAGCCGCTGGCATACTTGGCTACCTAGACCCACGTATAGAGCATGGCGACGGCCACTGAGCTAAGGAACATTTATACCCAGCCCCAGTCAAAGCACGTACTACACTGATTATGGTACGCGTTTTACTGGAGCACTCATGCCTGAAACCCCAAACCCACCGCCTGAACCCAACGACAAAAAGCTCCCTCCCGAGCAGCCCAAAAATTTTAAGGGCTGGAAAAACCTGCTCATATACGGCGGAATTCTTGCGGCTTTCTATTTTGGCCATGTAGAAATCCAAACCTACCTCGGCGAGGCCGCACTCGATAAAGTTGCCCTCGAACGGGTAACCCTAAATGAAGCGCTGAAGCGTTCGGCTGCTAGCGGGCGCCCAGTTCTCATGGATGTTTCGGCCATTTGGTGCCCAAGCTGCCGTAAGTTAGACACCCAAGTACTGTCAGACCCGAGCGTTCAGCAGACCATCGAAGCTAATTATGAATTCGCCCGCGTTGAGTACGAATCCGATGAGGGTGTTGCTGTACAGAAAAAATACGATATTCGCGGTTACCCTACCCTCCTTATTTTAGACAGCGCAGGAAATGTGTTACGCGAACTGCCACGCACCTACGACCCAGACGCGTTTAAACAATTAATTGGCCCCTAACCACCAGTAGACACTGGTTTTCAGCGGCGGCTTACATATTTACGCTTGCCTCGCCCGCGGTCATTTGCGATTCTTCGGCTTCCGTTACCCTAGGCCCACCCATGACCGCTGCAGAACATCAACCGTCGTCCGCCGAGTTGCGACCACTTGCTTCCGCAAAGCCGCTTAAGATTGCCTTACTGGGTTACCGCAGTGCGCCCCATGTTGGCGGCCAGGGCATTTACCTGAAGTACCTCAGTAGTGCGCTCACACAGGTTGGACATGAGGTGCACGTTTACTCTGGGCCACCTTACCCAGAGCTCAGCCAAGGGGTAACCTTATTTAAGGTGCCCAGCCTAGACCTATTTGAAGCAACAGATCACACCCGAGCACTGCGTGCTCGCCACCTGCGCTCATTTACCGATACTTGGGAGTGGTGGGCAATGCTTACCGGCGGGTTTGCAGAACCCTATACCTTTGGTAGGCGAGTAGCCAAAAAACTGTCAAGCAGCGATTACGATATTATTCACGACAATCAAAGCCTCGCCCACGGCCTGCTAAAACTGCAGCAAAACGGGCACCGCGTGGTATCGACCATTCACCACCCCATTCATCGCGACCGTGAAACCGCGCTTGCCGCAGCGCCCAACTGGCAGTACCGGCTGTTGGTTCGCCGCTGGTACAGTTTTTTGAGCATGCAAGAGAAAGTGGCACGCCGCTTAAACTTTGTAACAACGGTGTCCGACAGTTCTGCAAAAGATATTGCCACCTGCTTTAATCGTCATCACGACATTAAGGTGATACCCAACGGCATAGACACCCAGGCCTTTAAACCGCTTAGCATTAAAAAAAGCCCTTTCCGTATTATTACTACAGCCTCGTCAGATCAACCACTTAAAGGGCTTACCTGCCTGCTAGATGCCTTTGCGCTGGTGGTAAAACAATTTCCCCAAGCGCAACTGCGCATTATCGGAAAACTAAAAAAAGGCGGCGCCGCCGAAAAGCGTATTGCACACCACCAATTGCAAAAACACATATCTTTTCGTTCACAGCTTTCCACCGAACAACTGGTTATGCAGTACAACCGCGCCAGCCTCGCCGCCTGCCCATCTCTTTACGAAGGATTTGGTTTGCCCGCAGGCGAAGCCATGGCCTGTGGCCTACCGGTTGTTAGTAGCGATGGTGGTGCTTTACCCGAAGTGGTGGGCGATGCCGGCCTGCTAGTGCCGGCGGGTAATGCAGAGGCCCTAGCAAAGGGTATACTGTGCATTCTACGCGAGCCACAACTCGCCGAAGAACTATCGCTCCGTGCACGCGAACGCATTGTTAACCGTTTTTGCTGGAACCACGTTGCCGAAAACATGACGAACTACTACCAGGATATTATTGCCCAAACACCATCATGCTAACCCTCAAACTCGAAAATTTATCGATAAAAGCTGGCGACAAGGTGCTCGACCTCGGCTGCGGCGAGGGCCGTCATACGCTGGGTTTGTTTTTTCACTTTCACCAACAACCGGTAGCCTTCATTGGCTTAGATTTAAACCGCAACGATTTAGATACCGCACAGCAGCGTATCGCCGATTTACCGCTTACCCAGCCAGGTAAGGCAAGCATTTCTTTTATTCATAGCAACGGCCTTAACTTGCCGTTTGCTAACAACAGCGTCGAGCATATCGTTTGCTCCGAGGTGCTCGAACACATCCCCGATTACGAGTGCATGCTCATAGAAATAAAGCGTATTCTAAAACCCGGTGGTAGCCTGTGTATTAGCGTCCCAAGGAAGTGGCCAGAATCCCTATGCTGGTGGCTAGAAAAAGCCTACCACCAAGTAGAAGGTGGCCACGTTCGCATTTTTAACGGCCGCAAACTTCTGCAACAAATACAGCAACAGGGTTACCGTTTTCAGAAAAAACACTGGGCCCATTCACTGCACGCTCCCTACTGGTGGCTGCGCTGCCTGTTTTGGCAGCGGGGCGAAGGTTTTCTACCTGTACGTCTTTATCACAAACTGTTGGTGTGGGATTTATTCAAAAAACCCTGGATTACCCAATGGCTCGATACGCTACTAAACCCCATAATGGGAAAGAGCTTGGTGCTCTACTTTATAAATGATGAATAGTGCATTGGAAAATAAACTTCGGCAAAACAACGCGCCGCTGAATATAGAACTAAACCTGAAATTTTTGCGCAGCTGCCAACTTGACGATGGCGCTATTCGCTGGCACGGCAACGATAAACTGGACCCATGGGACCACACCGAGGCCGCCATGGCCTTCGCCATTGCCGGCGAAAAGGCAAGGGCTGAAAAGGCCTACACTTGGTTGCGGAAGAATCAGCGGGCAGATGGCAGCTGGTTGGCCCATTATTTTGTCGCCGAAGACCCAACCAAAATTGAAACCAATTTTGTTGCTTACCCGGCTACCGGCGTCTGGCATCACTACTTAATTTTTAACGATAAAACCTTCATCCAAGCACACTTTACAATGGTCGAGCGTGGCATAGATTTTGTGCTTCGCCATCAACACAGCGAAGGCGATATTCAATGGGCAACATCAGAAAAACAACCGTTACCTAAAGATGCCCTCGTTACCGCTTGCTCATCCATTCTGCGCAGTTTGGAATGCGCACTAAACCTTGCCCATAGCCTAGGCATAAAAAAACCAGACTGGCTGGAAAGCTACCACCGCTTGGCCGATGCTTTACTCAACAAACCCTGGCGCTTCGACCGCACATGGGAAAGCAAATCGCGCTATTCAATGGATTGGTTTTATCCTATTCTCGCCGGTATTTATTCCCGGCAAGAGGCGCAATTGCGTTTGAAAAAACGCTGGCATGAATTTGTAGAAGAAAGCCTAGGCTGCCGCTGTGTAAGTGATGAACCCTGGGTAACGGTAGCCGAATCCTGCGAGCTGGTTATGGCCACCCTAGCCGCAGGAAAACAGCAGGAAGCAACGCAGTTGTTTCAATGGTTAGCGCAGTGGCAAGACACCGACGGTGGCTATTGGACGGGCTACAGTTTTCGCGACAAAGTAATATGGCCACAGGAAAAAACCAGCTGGACATCCGCCGCCATTCTGCTCGCCGCCGATGCCCTGTACACACTCACACCGGCGTCAAAACTATTCACCACACGCTCAAGTTTTATTGACGCTGTAAAATAGCTAAAGAATCGATACGGTCAATCGTTATAAACTTTTCACTTACCTTTTCACTTACCTTCCCGCTAAGCTTTCCACTATTCAGTACCGCTTGCATACCAAGATAGGGGCCTTGGCCACCGTCTTCTGGTCGCTCAAAAATATCGTGTATGGCGAGCAAACCACCGGGTGCAATTTTTTCGGCCCAGCCGGTGCAGTCGTCCATGGCCATTTGCGGGCTATGGCCGCCGTCAATAAAGGCAAAACCCAATGGCGTTTGCCAATGACGTAACGCTAGCGCCGAACTGGCCACCACCGGTATAACGGTATCCTCTAGCTGCGCAAGCTTTAAGGTTTCACGAAAACAGGGGAAGCTATCCATTTGCTGAACCCGTGATCATAGAGCGCTTGGTCGTGATACTCTTCGCCTAACTGATGCTCTTCAGACCCTCGGTGGTGGTCAACAGCATACAACGTATTCCCGGAACCTTTACAGGCAAGGCCAATATACACCGTCGACTTACCACAGTAGCTGCCAATCTCTAGGCAGGGACCAACGGCCTTTGCTTTACCGGCATATTCAAACAGCGCTTCGCCTTCATGGCTAGCAAGAAAGCCTTTAATGCTATGCTGTTGAAAAAATGTAGATGGATGTTTAAATGTATTTAACCCGGTACCCATAGACGTGCGCAAAAACCATACTCCGTTATTCGTTAAAAGCCTTCAGCGTAAACTGAACCGATGGCTAGTGGAAAAAAAACTGCGCCCCCAGTTCGACAAGCTGGGTGTACACCCAGCCATACACCAACCACCAACAGTGCAAATTACAGGGTGCGATATAGAAGCCGGGGATTACCTGCATATTATCAGCAACCGACATCAACCGGTAACCCTCACCAGCTGGCGCAGCAAGCAGCAACGCGGATACATTCATATTGGGCATTACTGTTTAATTTCACCCGGCGTGCAACTGGCGGCGGCCCAGTCGATAATGATTGGCAACAACTGCATGCTGGCGGCCGAAGTAACCATTTCTGATTGCGACTGGCACGGTACTTACAATCGCATACGTCCGTTTCGCTGCACCTCACCGGTAACATTGGCAGACAATGTATGGGTGGGCTTACGCACCATTATTTGTAAGGGTGTGAGCATTGGTGAAAACAGTATTATTGGAGCAGGCTCGGTGGTTACTCATAACATTCCCGCCAATGTTATCGCCGCTGGCAACCCCGCCAAAATTGTTAAACACATAAACCCCAAAAGGCGCATGCTAAAACGGGAATTTCTTTTTCAAAACAGCGGCGACTACTGGCAAACACAGGAAGAACTGGAAAGGGCCTTTAATGCCAACAACCGTTTTTTCTATTGGCTGAAAACATTAATCTGGCCCTCGCAAAAAGACTAACCGCCCTAACGAAGCCTTTCAGGTAGCTTGAATTAACCGGTATTTTAAGGGGCTCTAAAGAGTTTTTACTGAAAAGCCGATAACTCTTCAGCAACCTCTTTCGCTAACTCTACGGAAAATGCGTTCAGCAAACTGTTTAGGCTTTTTACGTAGGCCTCCACAGATTCATCTGTAGTTTCACCAGACAACTGTATTGTACCCACAGCAATTTCTTTTTTGCCGCCTTGTTCAAACAACATCCAGCGTGCATTAACGCTAACAGTACCACCACGGACACCGGCAAAATCGTCGAACACAATTCTAATTTGATACTCAGGCCGAGCGCGGTTGTCCCAAGGGAAGGCCCACACACTATCCTGCTGCCAATATTCAGAAAGATTACTGGCCAGAACACGCCCCACCGTCGCTTTTAAATTTCCACCCCAGGCATAAGTACCCGAAACACGTATTTGCTGAGTTTGCGTACGACTAACCACTGCGGGGTGATCGAGGTATTCGGGTAATATAATGGGGCCTATACCGAACGACAGCTTGTCGCCAACCAACGGCGTATGGGTTTCCGGCTGCACTTGCGTATACAGGGTGTAGTACTGCGTTTTTGGGCCGCTACTGACGCAGGCGGTTAACAGCATAAGCAGAATTAAACTGCCGCATAAAGCCTTACTATTCATCTTTTTCTTTTCCGGAAATCAGGGCGTTAGGGTGGCGGTTAAGTTCATTTACAAACAGCTCAAGTGCACGTGCAGCATCGCTCATGGATCTTGCCATCTCGGTTAATTCATATTTCAATTCTGAATCCGGCGCTATGGTTTGCTCTAAACTTGTCATGGCCATCGTCATCTGTGCAAGTGCTGCATTTGCAGAGGCAATGGTGTTATCTAGCTTAACCGCCGTATCGCGCTTTTCGACTTCGGTTAAAATACGGTTGAGGCTTTCTAGGCTGCCAGCCAGTTCAACACCAATATCGTCAAACGGTATTTTACTGATTTTTGCCAGTACATCCGACGCCTGCTGACCCACCTGGTCAATGGTGTCGAGTACCGTTGGTATTTCGGAGTAGTTTTCTGCACGCACAAATTCAACCGGCTGCAGATCGTCGATAAACGATAGATCTATAAATTTGGAGCCGGTAATCAGGCTTGCCGTTTTCATCTGCGCTCGAAGCCCTTGCTGTACCATGCGCTCCATACGGTTATCGACTTCCTCGCGCGAGGGTGATTCGTCAGGCTGTAGCCGTTCGGGTTCCATCGCAATAAAAACATGCAAACTTTCGTGTACATTTTCGGCGCTAGCCAATTCTACATCCACCACTTCGCCAATTTTTATACCCCGAAATTCTACCGGCGCCCCTACTGTTAAACCCCGTACCGTGCCCGAGAATTTTAATCGGTAGTAGTACTTAATATTAAACCGACCTTCCAGCACCGATTCTCGATCGGAATATAGGTAGAATCGATGGGCTGCATCGGCTAATTGAACGTTTTCGAAACCGGCAGTATTGTCGAAGGCAACACCACCATTAATGAGCGAAGCAAGCGATTCCATACGCGCTTTCATGCCATCAGCATTAATTGAAACGCCAAAGCCACTTACGTTCCAAAAACGGCTTCGTGTCTGCACCATCTCATCGTAGGGGGAACGAATAAAAAAGTTGATATCAACATGATCCATACTGCCGGAAAGCTTGTAGCCAGTAACCTCTCCCACGCGAATTTGGCGAAAGTAGATGGGCGAACCAATATCAAGGGAGCCAAGCTCTTCAGCTTGGAGCACGTACTGGGTGCCAGGCTCATCAGATTCAAATACGGGTGGCTCTGTTAGCCCACGGAAATTGGTCGTGTGAGCACCTGATGGGCCTGGGTCCATCACAATATATACACCGGAAATTAGCGTTCCGAGGTTAGACACACCGGTTGCGCTGATGCGCGGGGTAACAATCCAGAATCGCGAGTTCTCGCTCAGGTGCGGCGCAATATCGCGCTCCAGCTCAGCACTTACTACCACATGCTTAAGGTCACTGGATAACTTAACGGTTTGCACTAGACCAATTTTGACCTCGTTAAGTTTTATTTGGGTTTGGCCAGCGATAATATCGGTGCCATTATCAAAGGTTATTTCAATAACAGTGCCGCGCTCCATACGTGCCTGAACCGCAAGCCAAAGCGCAATAAGTAACGCCACCGCTGGAACTATCCATACTGGTGATATTCCCGTTACTTCTTTTGTAGTGGCTTTGTTAAGGACTCTATTCATCCAACATATCCCAGATTAGTCGCGGATCAAACGTTTCTGCGGCGACCATAGTAAGAATAACAACAGCACCGAAAGCGATGAGCGCGCCCTCTGGTTCCACTGTATATATAAATCCAAATTGCACCAGCGACACCAACAGGGTGACGACGAATACATCCACCATAGACCAGCGCCCAATGAGTTCGGTTAAGCGATAAAGCACTGCTCTGTGCCTGGCGCCACGACGCAGGCCGGTTTTAACCGACCAGATAAGATAAATCAGTATAACCAGTTTGGTTATGGGCACAACGATACTCGCCACAAACACCACCACCGCGACGCCCCATAAGCCTTCTTTTAGCAATTCAATAACACCGGAAAAAATGGTGTCGGAATACACTTCGCCAAGCGTCGAGTAGGTCATTATCGGCAAAATATTGGCTGGTACATACAGCACCACAGAAGCCGCAACCAGGGCTGTGGTTTTTTGTAAACTTTTCGGTATACGTCGGTGAATATCCGAACCACAGCGCGGGCACACATGGCTATTATCGACAATGGACTCTCCCACCATTGCCCGGCAAGTACGGCAATCGTAAACATATTCATTTTCGAAAGCGGAAAAATAATTATTGGTATTTATCCAATTCCATAGGCGACGACGGTTAAGCTTTACATACGCCAGCAATAAAACCCCCACCAGCGCAAAAAATGCGTAAGCCCCCACCTCCAAATGAACAATCGCCATGTCGGCCAACTTAACCGATGCCACCACCACACTGAGCATGAATATTTCCAGCATACTCCAATTCTGCGCGCGAATAAGCCACCGCAAAATAATGGTGTGCCCCGGCAACCGACGATTGTAGGTGTAAGGAATAAGTAGATATAGGAATGAAAATATTTCAACCAAGGGAAATAGAAATATGGTTGTGACAACCATACCGGCCAATATCCACTGATTGCGTTCAACCAGCGCAAAAAAACCGTCGAGTATCGTGGCCGTTTGGCTTTGCCCAGCCACTTCAAGCGTAATAAACGGCAGCGTATTGCTCAGTACAAACAAAATCATAGCCGTAACCGCCAGCGCCGCCGCCAACTCCAGCCGCCGCGCTTGCCCGCTATGCAATATGGCATTGCATTTGTAGCACACCATTTCGTTGTCCGATGAAATCGAGACAACTTTTTGTAATTCACCACAGTCGTGACACAGCAGCCAGTCGCGATGCTCAGCGTGAGGCTGAACAACGTTTTCGTGATTATGTATGGAAGTGTGATCTGACATCTTTTGGTTCTGGGTCTATCCCGCAGCGATTTGCGCCAATTGTTTTTTCAAAAAAAACTGATTATTCACTAATGACATGCCGCTGTTACGTGCCCAGCGCACAAAAGGGTCATCGGCTGCAAACAATTGCTTAAAACTTTCCATAGAGGCCATCGCCAGCAGGTTCTGCGTTTTACGGTTGCGCTGATAGCGCCGCAAAATGGAACCGTCAACAAGCGGAATGTCGCGCTGACACGCACGCGAGACTTCTTCTGCCAGCGCCTGAACATCGTAAAAACCGAGATTCACCCCCTGGCCAGCTAATGGATGAATGCTATGCGCGGCATCACCCACAAGCGCAAACCCCGAGCCGATGTAGTCCACCGCATGGCGCTGACGAAGAGGTATGGCAAAGCGCTCGGCACTCTGCTCCACAGCCCCAAGGCGATATTCAAACGCCTGGCCCAGGCGATGACAAAATGCAGGCGTATCGAGCGCCATCAACTCTTCGGCCAAATCACTTTGGGCCGACCACACCAATGAACAAAAATGGCGGCTACCGCTATCGGCGCTTGCACTTGCACTTGCACTCGGCTGTAGGGGCAGCAAAGCAATGGGGCCGCGCTGCGTAAATCGCTGCCAACAGGTGT
Organism: Teredinibacter franksiae; assembly: GCF_014218805.1. Taxonomy (NCBI): domain Bacteria; kingdom Pseudomonadati; phylum Pseudomonadota; class Gammaproteobacteria; order Cellvibrionales; family Cellvibrionaceae; genus Teredinibacter; species Teredinibacter franksiae. Next base: position 2,063,223 of record NZ_JACJUV010000001.1, read on the forward strand.
GCTGATGCGAGCGCTCGCAGCGCACGGTGGTTACAATAGCGGTATGGTGGTAATCCCACTCGCGGGTTTTCAGGCCCACCATTTCACGCATTTGCGAGCGAGCACCATCGGCGGCCACCACCAGCGACGCATGTAATTCTCGGGTGCACTCTTTATCGGTGTCCTGCAGATTATCGGTGCCCTGCAGAGTTAACTTCCCCGGCAGCGTACTATTGTCGAAACCGACAACGCGGTAATCGTCTAGCAGCGTGACCGATGGCAGGCTTTCTAATCGATTGCGCAAGCAGCGCACGACTGCGCTGTTTTCGATAATGTGCCCCAGACAAGGCTGGTGAACGTCTTCAGCATAAAACTGAATGTTGCCGGTACCCTCGGCATCCCAGATGTCCATGGCTGTGTAAGCACAGGCACGTACTTGCACTATATCCTGCCAAACACCCAAACTTTGCAGCAGTGCCGCCGACTTTTGCGAAAGCGCCACAACACGCGGGTCGAAGTTATCACCCGTGAATAACGGTGGCTGAGGGCCAGCCTCCACGAGGGCAATACGCAAGCCGCTAGTCGCTTCTTGAGAAGCAAGCTTCGCGGCTAAAGCAGCGCCCACCATGCCGCCGCCAACAATAACAATATCGTATTCCACGCTCATCAATTGTAGGTTCCTAAAGCGGACCAGTTTACTTTTGCTCTAGGCAAGCTTTGCCCCATCATCTGCGCAAAAAATTCACCTTTAAGCGTGTCCGACAACCCCAACCCCAAAAGACTAAGGTTTCGGCCCAGCTTTACCCCTATATTGGGGTGAGTGAATACGCGAATAAACGCATGACTAATGGACGCCGTTGCCTGCTGATCCAAAGCCTGTAATTTAAGGTAGCGCTGCAACACCGTTAAATCGCCGAGCGGCTGATTGTTTTGCACGGCTTGGGACAATACGGCAGCCAATTGCGCGCAATCACGAATGGCGAGGTTAAAACCCTGACCTGCAACCGGGTGGAGAAAATGCGCGGCATTTCCAATGAGTACAATAGAAGAACGTACCTGCTCTTTGGCAAAGACCATTTTCAGCGGGTAGCTATGGCGCTCACCTACCCGTGTGCAGTTACCCAGCCGAAAACCAAATGCATGGTGAAGTTGCTGAATAAAGTGCTGATCAGTGCAGCTCTGAATTTCGGCCAGCGATTTGGATGCCTGGGTCCAAACCAGTGCTGCGCGACGACTACCACCAGCGCTAACCGCTGCCTCAGGCGGAAGCGGCAATACAGCCAAAGGGCCAGCCTCGGTAAACCGCTCAAACGCTTGCCCATTATGGGGCAGCTCAAATTCAAGATTAGCAATGACCGCCACCTGCTGATAATCGTGGCTCTCTACACCTATCCCCAACTGGCTGCGCAGCGGCGACGCCATGCCATCACCAATAATCACTAACTGTACATTGAGCGATTTGCGCTCGCCCTCGCACTCAAATTGCAGCTCCGCACCCAACACCTTAGGGCGAATCGCGGTAACACAGGCTGGCGCAATTACGGTGATATTGTCGCAGCGCAATACCGCCTGACTTAAATAATAACCAAAACAGCGATTTTCAATAACATAGCCCAGCGGCTTGCCATGGTTATCGCTGTCGCAATAATCCGTTGCGCCGACATGCCCACGATCACTTACATGCACGCGCTTTATTGGCTGTGCTCTTTGGGCAAGCGGCGACCACACATTCATTAGCTGCAGCAGCTCTGCCGTTGCCGCCGAAAGCGCCGTAGAGCGTGCATCGAAACTTGGCTGCAATAAAGCGGCTTCGTCGGCGGCAAATGCGAGGCTTTCAAATAGCACTATGCGTGCACCGGGCAGCTCGCCCGCCAGTAATAACGCTTGCGACAGGCCAACCATACCGCCACCAACGATAGCGATATCGGCATTTTCGATTACTGCCTCACGGCCATACATGCTCATAAAACCTCTATGCCCGCGCTTTTTTTCGCCCGGCCATTAATTTTTCGATATCGGCAACAGTCTTGGGCGCGCCGTCGCTCAGCACCCGGCACCCGTCTTTAGTGATCAGCACATCATCTTCTATACGCACACCAATACCGCGCCATTTGGCGTCGACTTTTTTGTTATCGACGGCAACGTATATACCGGGCTCCACGGTCATCACCATACCGGGCTCCAATACTCGCCACTCGCTGCCAACTTTGTAATCACCCACATCGTGAACATCCATACCCAACCAATGACCAATACGGTGCATGTAAAAATCTTTGTAAGCTTCTTTTATAATATTTTTTTCAACCTTGCCTTTCAGTAGGCCAAGATCAATCAAACCCTCAACAATAGTGCGCACCGAGGCATCGTGCGGCTCGTTCCAGTGATTGCCGGGCACAATTTTACTAATAGCGGCAGCCTGCGCTTTCAGTACGAGATTATAAATGGCTTTTTGCTCACGATTAAATTTGCCGTTTACCGGAAAGGTGCGGGTAATATCTGATGCGTAGTATTCGTATTCACACCCGGCATCAATCAGCACGAGGTCACCGGATTTAAGTTTTTGGTCGTTTTCGACATAGTGCAAGATACAGGCATTCTTGCCGCCACCCACAATGCTGTTATAGGCCGAGCGGCGGCCGCCCTCGAGTGCGCACGCATATTGTATTTCGGCCTCAAGTTCGTACTCATACCGCCCAGGCGCGCAGGTTTTCATAGCCTTGCAATGGGCGCGCGCCGATATTTTAGCGGCCGCCTCCATTAACCGCACTTCGGCGGCACTTTTGTAGAGGCGCATATCGTGAAGAAAGTGATCGAGGTCTAAAAACTCGCCGGGCGGAGTAGCGCCGGCACGCACCTTGGCGCGAATGAGATTAACCCACTCCATAACATGGCGATCAAAATCGGCATCTCTGCCCATGGCGTAATACATTCGCTCACGGCCTTCGATTAAGCCGGGCAAAATATCGTCAATATCATCAATGGGAAAGGCATCATCCGCGGAATAGTCTTTGCAAGCGCCCTCGGGGCCTGCACGATAACCGTCCCAAATTTCTTTATGTCGGTTTTTTTCGCGGCAGAATAAAACAAACTCCCCGTGCTCCCGCTCCGGTAACAAAACCAGTACAGCACCAGGCTCGGAAAAACCCGTTAGGTAGTAGAAGTCGCTGTCTTGCCGAAACGGATAGTCGGTATCACGACTGCGAATTTTTTCTTTAGCGGAAGGAAGAATCGCAATACTGTTGGGCTCCATCATCGCCATTAAGGCTTTTCGGCGCCGGGCAAATTCCTGTTTGGTAATACTCATAGTGTGCTATTTCATCGCTAGTGAAGCTTATCGTTATTGTTCTGACCGGTTTTAAGCAGGTCGGCAACCGTTGCCGGTTCAGACTTGCTCGCCTTAGCGCCTGTCAATTCAGTATAAACTGTTAGCACCGCGACTTTTACGTACTCCACCAATTCGGTCCAGTACACCTCGTTCTCTTCGGCGTCCATGTCACCTTCAGCACCAACATCAGCCTGGGTAATATGCGCCATATCGCGCAGGGCGTCGGCCACCTCATCGGGTAATTTGTCGCCTTCGCCCAGACCGGCTTTACCAATAGCCTGACCTAAACCATGGAGATAACCCTCGCACCAGCCACTGAGTTCACGTGCACGGTGATCCATACTCGCATGATCGTCTGGCAGTAACGGCTGAAAGACATACTCATCATCCTTCAGCAGCCGGCCAGAGTGTTCCAGCAGCAACAAGAACAGCGCCTGGTGCTCTTCATTAGGTGTAATATAATCTAGCTCAAGATACTCCAGCGCTATTTCTTGCCATTGCGCCGCGGTCAAATCCTCACCCGCACTCAAGCGACCGCAGAGCAGACCCTGTAACTCGGCAGCAGAATTAACGCTGCCCATATTCATTAACTGATCGTTAATAAAATGAAATTCGAATAAACCACTCATAAATACCTCTGTGACAGACCACGGTTAAGCTCTGTAACCGTGAAGAAAGCACTATACTTTTACTGAATTGCGATTAACATGTAGCCCAGACATTATAAGCACATTTGCACGTATGACCGACCGATTACTCAGTGAAGTCGAAGCTAGGCTAGATGACCTCATCAGCCTGTGCGATCGCCTTGAACAGGAAAACGCCACCCTTCGCGCCAAAGAAACTAACTGGCAACAAGAGCGCACCCGCTTAACCGAAAAAAATGAGTTAGCCCGTAACCGGGTAGAAACCATGATTAACCGGTTAAAAAATATCGAAGCCGAATCCTGATGGCAGCGACTGAAATAAGGAACCCGCAGCGGCCATGAGCGACCAACAGCGCGTTAACGTTAGCATTCTCGATAAAGATTATCAGGTGGCCTGCCCACCCAGTGAACGAGAGTCCCTGCATCACGCCGCCGAAGAACTGGATGAACGTATGCGCGTCATTCGCGGCAGTGGCAATGTAGTTGGCCTTGAACGCATTGCGGTTATGACGGCACTCAACCTGTGCTACGAATTACAGCAAGCGACAAAAAGCCCACAGCAATCCTCCCCCGAGAACGCTGTGGCACTAGAACGTATAGCCACCAAACTTGCCCGCGCACTAGACAAACCAAGCACCTAGTAAGCCTCAATTTCTCCAGTGCCCAAACTCTATACTTGTCAAGACTGTTTCCTTGGCCGCGCAATGGCTATACTTAACATTCCTGGGGTGCTCGCCAGTTGGCTAATTCCCTGAGCCGATAAATTTTTTTCAGGAGGCTACTCGTTTGTGCTGTGCGCATGTCCGCTTGTCGGAAAGCCTGACGCATGACAGTTCCCTCCCCCTTGAACTGTCGGGTTCAAGGTAAGGTTGACAGCGGCATTCCCGGGAATCTTTCCTATCTCATCGCCACGCACGGCATTTAGCACATGAACAAGGCAAACCTGCGCAGTATTTTTCGGAATCGCCGCAGAACCTTGAATACAAGCCAGCAGCGTACTGCCGCCGACAACCTATGCCGCCAAATCCTCCGTCTGCCGCATTTTAACGGCGCAAAAAATATTGCCCTGTATTTCGCCAACGACGGTGAAATATCACCCCACAAGCTGGCCTACCGCGCGCGCTCACAGAACAAAATAACGTGGTATCCGGTTTTAACCCGCAAACAGATGTCTTTTCGGGTAAACAATGGCAGATCGAAGCTATGGCGCAATCGTTATGGCATTGCCGAGCCACTGCCCAAACAAAAATGCCTTGGTGCGAACCAGCTGGATATAGTGTTATTGCCCTTGGTCGCTTTCGATAGAGCCGGCAACCGCCTGGGAATGGGTGGAGGCTACTATGATCGCACCTTCGCCTTTAAACGCCGTATACCCCATCACGGGCCGCTACTGGTAGGTCTTGCGCACGCGCTACAGGAACATACTGAACTAACCGCCGATAACTGGGATATCCCGCTGGATTATATTGTGACCGACCGAGAAATTATCGCTGTGAACTAAGCCGTATTAAATTGGGCCGTATTAAATTGGGCCGTATTAAATTGGGCGGGAGTGAACTGGGCGGGAGTGAACTGGGCGGGCGCAATAGGCGAGGCAACATAAACCGCACAGCAAGATACACACAGTTAAGCCGCCACTCCCGCTAAGCGAAATCCCAGGCCCAATAAGACCCAAAACACCACGCTATATAAGAGGGGCGCAAGAAAAGTTGTATCGCTATCCCTAACGGTTGTTAAAGCTGCGCTAGCGCTTGACGATTACGCCTTGGTGCAATTCAGCGGCAGGTGCGTCCTCTGCAGAGCTTTCCCCTTTTTCGGAAACGCTCAATCCAGTGGCCAATAATCCAACAACAAAAATTATGGCGGCTAGAGTCAAGGCATCAGTTTTCATGACTACTTCCTCTGCGCTCTTATGATGTTTGTTTGTATCAAAGCCGCCCAAACGAAAAAAGCAGCTCCCCAAGATCACCCAAAGAGCACAAGTTATACCAATTTAAGCGCCAAATAGCCTAAATACAGGTCAATTCGAGTGTTCAGGCTTTAGTTTACGACGGGAAAACCCAATAACCAGCCCAGCATAGCCCTTATGAATACAGGCTCACACTAATAGTGAATACTTACTTAAAAGCGTGACCTGATTCCTGCTGGCGTGCCAATTTTTATTCTTAATGATTACTACAGTCGGTCAGGTTAAGAATCAAGCTATTGAATACTGCACAAAGCTGGGGCATCCATACTAAAGTGCGTTTAAATAAAGAGCAACCATCTAGAGTGATGGCGTAATTCTCTACCGGGCTGAACGGAAGTTGCTTGATAGATATCAACATTCAACCGATAATAAGAATTATTATTGATAACCGAGATTTTCCGGAAAAATAACGGAGCTGCACTCAACCTATGTCTACCACCCTCAACGATCTAGCCGTTGGTGCATTTGCCACCATTCACTCTCTACTTGGGGATAATCAGGCTCTTCATCGTCAATGTGGCTCCCTCGGAATCAAGCCTGGCGAAAACCTTCAGGTACTCCACAAAAGCCGAGGCAAAGGCCCAATGCAGATAAAGTGCCGCGGCACGCTATTCTCCATTCGTCCCTACGAAGCCTCTCTTATCCAAGTCACCACTAACGCCTAATTCCGCACTGAGAAGCTTGTGAAAGAGATCGCCCTCATTGGTGGCCCTAACTGTGGCAAAACCACCCTATTTAATCGTCTTACCGGAACCCGTCAGCGCACAGGTAACTGGCCGGGCGTAACCGTTGAACGCAAAGACGGACAGTTAAGGTTAAGCGAAGAGCACACCCTGCTTATTGACCTGCCCGGTGTGTATTCGCTACATGATGATATTCAGGGGCTGGAGGCACGGGTTGCGCTGGACTATGTTTCCAGCGGCAAAGCCGAATTGGTACTACTGGTAGTGGACGCCACGCGCCTGCCACAGCAACTGGAACTGTTGCCCGAACTGATCACTGCCGGTACCCCCGTAGTACTCGTGGTCAATATGCTCGATAGCGCCGAGGCCGAAGGCATTAAGCTGGACTTGGGCGCCCTCAAAAGTGAAATTGAAATCCCCGTTGTTGGTGTAGTCGGCTCCACAGGGCAGGGTATTAACGAACTTCGCCAGACCATTGAACAGAGCCTGCAATCCTACCCCGCCACCAAAGGTTCGCTGGATTTGGACCGGGCTGTAAGCGTCTGTTTTCGTGAGAGCGGGCAAACCAGCCGCACCGAAAAAATAGACCGCTGGTTACTTCACCCCAAGCTGGCCCTGCCCTTTTTTCTGCTTGTGATGTATCTACTGTTCACCGTAGCGGTCAATGTTGGCGCGGTTTTTATCGATTTCTTCGACATTATTCTCGGCAGCTGGTTTGTTGATGGTACCCGCTGGATAATGTCTACACTGCAGAGCCCTGAATGGCTCACCGTTATTGTCGCCGATGGCGTTGGCGGAGGTATTCAACTAGTGGGTACCTTCATACCGGTCATCGGCTTCCTTTACCTGTGTATGTCGTTCTTGGAAGACTCCGGCTACCTGTCTCGCGCTGCATTTGTCATCGACAGGCTCATGGCGCGTATTGGCCTACCCGGTCAGGCCTTTATCCCACTGATCATTGGCTTCGGCTGCAACGTGCCCTCAGTAATGGCCTCCCGTGCCCTCGGCCATGCCAGCGCCCGCTTAACCACCATTTTTATTGCGCCCTTTATGAGCTGTGGCGCCAGGCTTTCGGTGTATGTATTTGTAGGCACCGCGTTCTTCCCCAGCCAAGCTCAAAATGCCATTTTCGCGCTCTACATCCTCGGTATTCTGGTAGCTGTTCTCTCCGCCTGGATTCTGCGTAAAAAACTGTTTTCTGGGTTGGTTACCGCCAACATTACAGAGATGCCCGCCTACCATCGCCCATTGCTGCGCAACGTACTCACCCAAACCTGGCACCGACTGTATTCCTTTATTTGGCGTGCAGGCCGACGCATTGTAGCCGTGGTAATACTACTGTCGGTTATGTCCTCATTTGGCACCGATGGCAGCTGGGGCAACCAAGACACAGAAAAATCGGCCCTTTCGGCTACCGGAAAAGCCTTAACACCGCTGTTTATTCCCATGGGTGTAGGCGAAGAAAACTGGCCCGCAACGGTGGGCCTATTTACTGGGTTGTTTGCCAAAGAAGTGGTCGTGGGTACGCTCGATACGCTCTACGCACCACCGGACGACAAAAACACCGATGAGCAACCGGACTTTATTGACGACATTAAAGCCGCATTTACCAGTATTGTGGCGAATGCCGCAGGCCTTGTGGGCGCCCTGGCAGACCCGCTTGGCATTAGCTCTGCGCAAAATGATGCCTCGGCGACCCAACCAGGAAGCTACACGGCCATGCAGCAAATGTTTCCTTCAGCTTGGGGGGCGTTCTGTTATCTGGTGTTTATTTTGCTCTACGCGCCTTGCGTAGCAACCATTGGCGTAATGCAGAAAGAAGCGGGGCATGTTTGGCTTACAGCGTCGGTGTTATGGAGCCTATTACTGTCTTACTGGCTGGCCACCCTGCTTTGGCACTTAAGCATGTTCGCTGGCAACCCTGTTGCCGCGCTAGTCTGGATTATTGGCTCCACTGCCGTACTATACGGTTGTTACCGCTTTATTATTATGTACATGAAGAAAGGCATTGAAGATCATATTCCGGTGGTGAATTTGCCACCTAACGGTTGAGGGATACCGGGCTTCGCCGGTGAAATCTAGAGCGGTCTGAGGGCCTGCTCCGAGGCCCAATAGATGCGTTTATCCGACCTACGGATAAACACCCCACAATTCCTCAGGGAAACCACCCCACCAGTGTCGACGTTCGACTGCCCTTAAAATAACACCCTACAGCGAATGGTGCCGTCAATTCCTTTTAATTGTGATAATGCCAAATCACTGTATTTTGAATTCACATCAACCACCACATAACCGACCTTGTCATTGGTCTGTAAATACTGACCCGTAATGTTGATATCGTTTGCCGAAAACACTTGGTTGATGGCGGTGAGTACGCCGGGTACATTTTTATGGACATGCAGTAAACGGTGCACGTTGTTGTGAGCGGGTAACGCCACTTCAGGAAAGTTCACAGAAGAAGTGGTTGTACCGTTGTCCGAGTACTTAATCAGCTTTTCTGCTACTTCAAAACCAATATTTTCCTGCGCTTCCATGGTTGACCCACCAATATGCGGCGTGAGAATAACATTGTCGAATGCGCGCAGAGGGCTAACAAACTCTTCATTATTACCTTTAGGCTCAACCGGAAAAACATCAATCGCCGCGCCCGCTATATGGCCCGACGCCAAAGCCGACGCCAGGGCGTCAATATCGATAACCGTACCACGGGAAGCATTAATCAACATCGCGCCCGGCTTCATTGCCGCGACTTCCTCAGCGCCTATCATATCTTTGGTCGCCGCTATTTCCGGTACATGCAGCGAAACGATATCGGATTTAGCCAGCAGTTCAGTTAACGATTTACACTGCGTGGCATTGCCCAATGGCAACTTATTCACCACATCGAAAAACAACACGCTCATACCCAATGATTCAGCTATCACGCTCACTTGACTGCCAATTGAGCCATAACCAATCAGACCCAACGTTTTACCGCGAATTTCGAAGGAGCCGTCCGCCGACTTTTTCCATTCACCGCGGTGGCAACCGGCATTCTTAGCGGGCACATCGCGCAACAACAGTATCGCTTCAGCCATCACCAGCTCAGCAACACTGCGCGTATTAGAGAACGGGGCATTAAATACGGCAACCCCATGCTCTTGCGCCGCTAGTAAGTCGACCTGGTTAGTACCAATACAAAAGCAGCCGACAGCAATCAGCTTAGGTGCGTTCTCAAATACCCGCCGGGTAAGCTGAGTACGCGAACGCAGGCCAACAAAGTGAGCGTCTTTAATGCGCTCAATTAACTCATCATCGGCCAGCGCTGTTTTGACATAATCAACATTGGTGTAACCCGCTGCATTCAGGCTTTCAACAGCGGAGAGGTTGACGCCCTCAAGCAGTACAAATTTAATTTTTTCTTTGCCAAGGGAGGTAATCGGGTTGGCCATAGGTCTATCTCACTTTTAAGTTACGGCTATCGGGCTGGGTATAGGGTTTTGACGCCGCTATCGGTTGCCAGTAAGAGCACATCGGCTGAGCGCAGGGCGAACAAGCCATTAGTAATCACTCCGGGAATCTGATTGATGGCCGATTCCAATCCAACCGGGTCTTGTATCTGTAAACCGTGAACGTCCAAAATCTCGCCACCATTATCGGTTATGCAGCCAGCTCGATGTACAGGGTCTCCCCCCAATTTCACCAACTCGCGTGCAACCAATGACCGCGCCATGGGTATAACCTCCACCGGCAATGGAAATGCACCCAATATTTCCACCCACTTGCTTTCGTCAGCAATGCAGATAAATTCGCCAGCACAAGCGGTAACGATTTTTTCCCGCGTTAACGCTGCACCACCGCCTTTAATCAATTGCAGGCCGGCGTTACTTTCGTCGGCACCGTCTATATAGAACGCCAACTGATCAACCGCATTCAGCTCATAAACCGGAATACCCAGTTTGCGCAACCGCTCGGCAGACGCCTCAGAGCTAGCCACAGCACCATCAAATTTGGCTTTATGCTCGCCCAGCAGATCAATAAAGAAATTGGCCGTAGAACCGGTGCCAATACCCAGCAGGGTATCGTTTTCGAGTTTAGGCAGAATATAGTCTACCGCTGCCTGGGCAACGGATTTTTTCAGGTCGTCCTGGTTCATGGGAAATGGTATCGCTACAGGGGAGAAAAGAGTGGGCATTCTAGGGCCTGTGGGCGCTAATTTAAAGCTTCCTTTTGTGTCCGTTGGTTAACGGATGCCTCAGGCCAAAATCAGTTTCCAAGCAGCACTCATTGACCCAGTATAATTATGGCGCGAGCGCCGTTTGAATCCACGCTGTATTTACTGACTTCACCCCCGGCATCCTTTACCATTGCCCTCCAAAATTGCGAAAACCGCTTAAAGACCCACGCCCATGCCACAGTCCTACATAAAACGCATACTCAACGCACGCATCTACGACCTAGCGGTGGAAACGCCACTGGATGAAGCGCCCTTAATTTCCGAGCGCACTCAAAACAAGGTGTTGTTAAAGCGCGAAGATTTACAACCGATTTTCTCTTTTAAAATTCGCGGCGCCTACAACAAGCTTCTGCAGCTTTCGGACAAGCAGCGTGCTGCCGGGGTAGTGGCCGCCTCTGCTGGCAACCACGCCCAAGGCCTAGCACTTTCTGCTCAGCACCTCGGGGTACATGCCATTATTGTCATGCCCTGCACAACGCCCGCTATTAAGGTAGACGCCGTAAAACGCCGAGGCGCCAAGGTAATATTAACTGGCGACACCTATGACGAGGCTTCAGCCCACGCAAAAAAGCTCGTTGTCGAAAAAGGCATGACCTACGTCCCGCCGTTTGACGACCCCGATGTTATTGCTGGCCAGGGTACCGTGGCCATGGAGCTGTTACGTCAATACTCGGGCCCCATTGATGCCGTTTTTATTCCCGTGGGCGGTGGCGGACTCTGCGCCGGTATGGCGGCTTACATCAAATACGTTAGACCAGAAACCAAAGTTTTCGCCGTAGAGCCGAACGATGCCGCCTGCCTGAAGGCGGCAATGGATGCAAAGCGCCGAGTTACGCTGTCGCAGGTTGGGATATTTGCCGAGGGCGTTGCCGTTGCCCAAATAGGCAAAGAAACTTTTCGCGTCATAAAGGAAACCATCGACGGTGTTATTACCGCTAATGCCGACGAAATGTGCGCAGCCATTAAAGACATTTTCGAAGACACCCGCTCCATTACCGAGCCTGCAGGCGCACTTGCACTCGCAGGACTAAAAAAATACGTCAAGGAAACGGACTGTAAAGGAAAAACACTGGTGGCCATCGCCAGCGGCGCTAACACTAACTTCGATCGTTTACGCTACATTTCTGAACGTACCGAAGTGGGCGAAAAACGCGAGGCGGTTTTTGCTGTAACCATTCCAGAAGCGCCCGGTTCTTACCGAAAATTTTGTCACCTGATAGGTAAGCGCTCAATCACCGAATTTAATTACCGCTACGCCGATAATCGCGACGCCCATATTTTTGTAGGCCTGCAAATATCGCCCGATAAAAATGATCGCACTGAAATTGTAGAAACGCTGCAGGGCAAAGGTTACAAAGTTGTCGACATGACCGAAAACGAAGTCGCCAAGCTACACATTCGCCATATGGTAGGTGGCCACGCACCACAGGCACAAAACGAGATTGTTTACCGCTTTGAATTCCCGGAGCGCCCCGGAGCACTGCTTAATTTCCTAACCAAACTTGCTGGCCGCTGGAATATTTCCATGTTCCACTACCGCAACCACGGCGCCGCTTTTGGTCGTGTACTTGTTGGGCTGCAAGTGCCAAAAAAAGAGCGTAAGCAGCTTGAAAAGCTTTTGAAAGAACTAGGCTACAACTATTCAGACGAAACCAATAATGAGGCTTATCAATATTTTCTTGGCTGAAGCTGTATTTACAACCTAACACCTACAGTGGCTAACACGCGCTTCAATACCGTGGCGAGTGGTTTAATGCTCGAATGGCAAAAAATTAAAAAAGAACAAATTTTCCGTTTAGTTTTTGCACAAAAAAGCGGGCAATTGCCCGCTTTTTTGTATAATCCTATTGTTCACTGCTTGTGCATGTGTAAATTCCGAAACTACTCTTCTGCGTCCTCATCTTCCTCACTATCTTTAGTGAGTTGAGAAATCAGCTTTGAATTGTTTCTAACGAAAGCCTTGTCCGCTTCAGGAGCCTTTTTAGCTGAGTCGGCTAGTTTGAGCATAGCCTCCATTTGTTTCATTTGCTGTGCGACAACCTCTTCTGGCATTCCGCTTCCGGCCATCTGTGCTCGAAACTTCTCAACATTAGCGCCTTCCCACATAGCCGCCATTTCCGGGTGCCGCTCTACTTCGACCGCCATTTTGGCCAGAAACACACGAAATAACGTCGAGAACATATCCTCGACAGACTTGAAACCATTCTCCTTTGCAATTGACTTTACACCGCCATAGGCAGGCGTTGACGCAAGATGTGCAACGAAGGCTTTTCCGCCATCGGAAAAAGAATCTAACCCGAAATCGGCGTCCATTACATCAGGGTACTTATCCTCTAGCGTTTCGAGTTGGCTACTCGCAGCTATCAACCTTTTAACCGTTGATTCATCGAGAGCACTTCCAGCACTGGCAATACTCGACAACAGCATAAACCCAACAAGAAAAGCATTCCGGCATAATATTGAATTCATACAAACTCCTTTTAATTAACACGTTATTATCAAAAATATTAGGCAGAACATTGCCATATCAAAGCTGAATTTAATATGAATGGACGCCCAAATTCCCACTATTCACACACACCTTCAACCCACTCAAACTTGTATTCACACGATTTTTTGGCACAGTTTTGGAACACAGTGTACCCATCCACACAATAATCAGACACCCAGTGCAGTACAAAATAGCGGGATTCTGAAAAACCGTCATCGAAAACCACCCCCTTGACCTGCTCCTGTTCAATAACCCCGACCTGCTCAATACTGACCAATTGTCTTTTGTACTCAAGGAAAGCATTCGTTACGCCGCTTTCGCTCGATTTAGTATCAGCCAGAGGGGTATTTTGTGAGCAGGCCGAAAATAAAAAAACCAACATCCATAAGGACAATATTTTCATTGAGGTAACATTCCGTATCGACGGTGATTATTCCAAAAATTTAACAATGGGACTGAATATTTTTTGCCGCAGTGCTTTCGATTCATTGACTAAATGATGCCGAGCACCGGTAACAGTGACCGTGTCAAATTGCTTAAAAATTCGGGTAATACAAGGCAGGTTGTAACGCCAATCCACTACCTGGTCCAAATCGCCTTGCACAACAAGCAACGGCACTTCTAGTTTATTCGATTTATCATCACAATTTTGGCAGCGGCGCTCAAACCAAACCACCCAATCCAGCATCGCACTGATCCAACGCCGAGGAATATGATGAGCCTGCAGCTCGTCATCGTTCTCGAGAAATCGGCAAAAATCCAAGTCGCTTGAATTTTGAGTGAACCGTCTCTTGGGTGTAACACCCATTAGCTTGGCCAGCGGAAACAACCACTGAATTAGATGATACCGAACCGGGCGCATTAAGGGCGCCAACAACACAACTCGGTGAATATTGCTCTGATAAACCTGATCGAGCAAATACCATAAAACAACGGCCGCACCTGTGCTTTGTCCAATCAGCGAGATTGTACCGAATCTTGACGGCCATTGACCCAACAGAAGCACACTATCAGCGATAACATTGGCGTATTCATCAAAGCATTCAATACTCGCAGGCTCTCCTTCGCTAATACCGTGCCCCGGCAAGTCTATCGCAAACACGGTAATGCCTGCGTTCAACAGGGCTCGCACTAGCTTCAAATACAGCCCGGTGTGATCAAACAAGCCGTGGGCGATAATGGCTGTTTTCGATGCCACCCCCTCTTCCCTAGGCGGTTCCCAGCAATGGGCAACGCAACGAAAGCCGCCCAGCTTTGCTTGCCCGGCATAATACTCACAGGGGGTACACTCCAGCAGTTGTACATAGCCATACTGCTGCAAAAACTCCTGCAACTCCGGCTTACAGCCACCGATTACAAACGGTTTATCAAAATCGAGGAGGGGAAACTGCTGACGCAGGTAGAGACGGTCTGACTGATCCATAGCGAGATGCCGTAGTAACACAAGTGCTCTTTATTCTAGTCGATAATTGCGCCAGACGAAAAAGTCTCTAGCCGATATATCAGGCATAAAAAAGCCGGGCAACCCTTCGGCTGCCCGGCTTTCAACATGAATAGACGAGAATTTATTTACAAACCCTCAGGAGCAAAGTGCCCCCACCTGCAAATGCCGGTTTAAACTTATTCTGCCGCGCGGGATTCCAGCATAGCAACGGCCGGTAGTGTTTTGCCTTCTACGTATTCGAGGAAAGCGCCGCCACCCGTAGAGATGTAGGAGATTTTGTCAGAGAGACCGTACTTGTCGATGGCTGCCAAAGTATCACCACCGCCCGCCAGTGAGAAAGCATCACTGTCGGCAATGGCCTGCGCTACAATTTTGGTACCCGCCGCAAATGCATCAAATTCAAACACGCCACAGGGACCATTCCACAGAATGGTTTTGGCGTCTTTCATTATTTGTGCAACGGCAGCGGCGGTTTCGGGGCCATAATCGATAATTTCTTCGCCGGGCTTAACTTCGTTACACTTTTTGATTTCAACCGGTGAATCATCGGCCCAATCGTCAAAACCATCGGTTGTGGTTGTGCAGTCAGTGGCGTAAATAACATCGGTATCTTTACACAAACGCTGGGCTTCCGGGATCAGGTCTTTCTCGTACAGTGAGTTGCCTACTTCGTTGCCATCGGCGGCAACGAAGGTGTTAGAAATACCACCCCCAACAACCATCACGTCGCACACTTTAGAAAGGGCATCCAGCACGGTTAACTTGGTAGACACCTTTGCACCACCCACCAACGCAACCATCGGCCGAGCAGGTTTTGCCAGCGCTTTTTCAAGCGCATCCAGCTCGCCGGCCAACAGCGGGCCAGCACAGGCAACAGGGGCGAACTTAGCCGCACCGTGGGTAGAAGCCTGGGCACGGTGAGCCGTACCAAAAGCGTCCATCACAAATATATCGCACAGCGCAGCGTAAGCTTTAGACAGCGTTTCGTCGTCTTTCTTTTCGCCCGCGTTAAAACGAACATTTTCTAACAGCACAACGTCGCCATCATTCAGCTCAACACCGGCCTGCCAGTCTTTTACAACGTTTACTTCTTTACCCAGCAGTTCGGTTAAGCGTACGGCAACCGGCTTCAAAGAATATTTTTCTTCGTACTCGCCTTCGGTTGGCCGGCCAAGGTGGGACATCAACATAACTCTAGCGCCCTGCTCGACCGCTAGCTTAATGGTAGGCAGTGAAGCCTTAATACGGATATCCGAGGTAATTTCGCCGTCCTGAATGGGTACGTTCAGGTCCTGACGAATCAATACTCGCTTACCTTTTAGATCTAGGTCTTTCATGAGTTTTACTGACATGTGTTTCTCCAGTAGGTAATCAATTTATTTTTGGGCTGTGTAACCACAGCCGGAAGATTGGAAATACAAGAAGAGGCTGCTTATAAAAACAGCCGGGATCCAGGCCAGAATAGAAATGCCAGCCCGCAACCCTTTGATGTGATTAATCTTCTATAAGCTCTTTTGCCGTGTTGACAATGTTGTCTACAGTAAAGCCAAAGTGCTCGAACAAAACGCCGCCGGGCGCCGATTCACCAAAGGTGGTCATGCCCACAATTCGGCCATCGATGCCTACATACTTGTACCAGAAGTCGGCCGCTGCAGCTTCAACTGCAACGCGGGCCGATACGGCCAAGGGTAGTACAGATTCTTTGTACTCGGCGTCTTGCAGATCAAAAGTTGAGGTGCTAGGCATAGACACGGCGCGCGCTTTAACACCCTCGCTCTGCAACTGTTCAACCGCCTTCAGAGTTATACCCATTTCAGATCCAGTAGCCAGCAGAATAATATCAGGCTCACCTTCACAGTCTCTCAACACATAACCACCGCGGGCAATGTTGGCCACTTGCTTGGCATCGCGCGCAAGAGGATCGAGACCTTGGCGACTAAATACCAATGCCGTTGGGCCGTTTTTGCGCTCAACAGCTGACTTCCACGCTACCGCCGATTCTGTTGCATCCGCTGGGCGCCAGGTGTCCATATTGGGGGTAAGGCGCAGCGTACCCAGTACTTCAACCGGTTGGTGGGTTGGGCCATCTTCGCCCTGACCAATGGAATCGTGGGTATAAACAAATACGTTGCGCAGCTTCATCAACGCCGCCATACGTACGGCATTAGCCGCGTACTGCTGGAACATCAGGAAGGTTGCACCGTAGGCAATAAAACCACCATGAGCAGACAAACCGTTCATGATCGTGCTCATACCAAATTCACGCACACCGTAATAAATGTAGTTGCCGCTAGCGTCCTCAGCGGTTAAGCCTTTGGCGCCAGACCATAACGTAAGGTTAGAACCGGCCAAATCGGCGGAACCGCCCATAAATTCAGGCAGCAATGCGCCGAAAGTTTCAATCGTATTTTGCGACGCTTTTCGGCTGGCAATCTTTTCAGCTTTTTCCTGGCACTCGGCAATAAACGCATTGGCCTTGGCTTCAAAGTCTGCCGGTAAATCGTTGTTAATCACGCGACGCTCGTACTCGGCAGCCAGCTCTGGGTACGCCGTTTTATAGGCCGCAAACTTATCGTTCCAGGCCTGCTCAGCTGCATTACCTTTTTGTTTTGCATTCCAGCCCGCGTAGATATCTTCGGGAATAACAAACGGCTCGTGCTTCCAGTTAAGGAATTCTCGGGCAGCGGCGATCTCTTCAGCGCCCAGAGGGGAACCGTGACAGTTGTGGGTGCCCTGCTTGTTTGGCGAACCAAAACCAATGGTGGTTTGGGTGCAGATTAAAGTCGGCTTGCCGGTTTCGGCTTGTGCCGCTTCAATGGCCGCTTTTATGGCTTCAGAGTCGTGGCCGTCTACCTTGGAGATAACATGCCAACCGTAAGCTTCAAAACGCTTAGGCGTATCGTCGGTAAACCAGCCTTCTACTTCACCGTCGATAGAGATGCCGTTGTCGTCCCAGAAAGCCACCAGCTTATTCAAGCCTAAAGTGCCTGCCAGCGAACAGGTTTCATGGGAAACACCTTCCATCATGCAACCATCGCCGAGGAAACAGTAAGTGAAGTGATCGACAATCTCATGACCGTCGCGGTTAAACTGCGCCGCCAATGCTTTTTCCGCTATCGCCATACCGACAGCGTTAGATATACCTTGGCCGAGCGGGCCAGTGGTGGTTTCAACACCAGGGGTATAACCGTACTCGGGATGACCCGGCGTTTTAGAATGCAACTGACGGAAGTTAGCCAACTCCTCGATGGGTAAGTTATACCCACTTAAATGCAGTAGAGAATAAACCAGCATAGAGCCATGGCCGTTGGAAAGAACAAAACGGTCTCGATCGCTCCACTCAGGGTTGCTAGGGTTGTGGTCGAGGAAATCGTTCCATAAAACTTCGGCAATATCGGCCATTCCCATTGGGGCGCCGGGGTGTCCACTGTTGGCTTTCTGAACACCGTCCATGCTCAGGGCGCGTATTGCGTTGGCAAGTTCTCTGCGTGAAGGCATGTGAAAATAACTCCTGGTATCTCTTTTTGAATTGGTATCCCGGTAAATCGAAGGGTAAACGAGCTAATACCGGGAAAATGAGGAAGTTCAGTACAACTGCAAACAGTTTACAGCCCCCAAATTTTCGAGCGCGTATTCTCCCTTACATTGACGATAAGGTAAACAATTATCATATAGTCTTTTTGACTTTTAGGTACTATTTTATCCCACTTTTTGATCGATAGCAGCCATCTGCAAGGCCATTGGTAATAAGCGCCGCACAAACCTATATCAAAATATTTTGATATAGGTTTGTGCGGCTGCTAGACTGCCTCCCTATGAATACCCCAATTCCAGCCAGCGAGAGCCAACAGCTCAGCGCAAATCAGCTATCACCACTGCTTAAAGCAGCGGCGGACCCTTTGCGACTGGAGATACTGCGGCTACTGAGAACCGATTCATTTGGGGTGCTGGAGCTTTGCCACCTATTCCAAGTAAAGCAGTCCAGTATGAGCCATCACCTTAAGGTGATGGCCTGTGCCGGCCTAGTTACAACCCGGCGCGAGGGCAACTCAATTTTTTATCGCCGTAACTTCCCTTCATGCGAAAGTGCTGCCAGTCAATTACAAATGGCGCTCTACCAAACAACGGACCAGTTACAGATAGACGAAAGCCTGCACAGTAGGGTAGACGATATTCATCACCAGCGAGCAGAGGCTTCGCGTATATTTTTTACCGAGCACGCCGACCAATTTCAGGAAAAGCAGGATTTAATTGCCGGTTACAGCGTGTATGCCGGGCAGGTAGCCGACATGCTCGCCGCAAGCCCTTTAACTAAACGCAAACGGGCACTTGAAGTGGGCCCTGGCGAAGGGTTGTTTTTGGAAGTTCTGGCCAAGACCTTTTTGCACGTTACCGCTTTGGATAATTCAGAATCACTGCTAGCGACGGCCAAGCAGTTTTGTCAAACACAGCAACTGGGCAATATCGACTTTATTCACAACGATACCCGTTACTGCAGAACCACCAGCGAACCATTCGATTGCGTGGTAATTAACATGGTTTTACACCACGCCTCTTCTCCGGCGCAGATTTTTACCGATGTCGGCCTGGCCATGAAAAGCAATGGCGTACTGCTGGTATGCGAGCTATGCAACCACGATCAGGACTGGGCGCGGCAAGCCTGCGGCGACATCTGGCTCGGTTTCGACCCACAGGATCTTGGCCGCTGGGCCAACGATGCTAATTTTACTGAAGGACAAAGTATTTATTTTGCTCTTCGCAATGGTTTTCAAATTCAACTACGGCAATTTATTAAGGAGTAGGAATTAATGGCGAAGTATTCACTGTTTACTTCGGAGTCTGTCTCCGAAGGCCACCCCGACAAAATGGCAGACCAGATTTCCGACGCAGTGCTGGATGCGATTTTAACCGACGACAAGAACGCACGTGTGGCCGTGGAAACCATGGTGAAAACCGGCATGGCCATTGTCGCCGGTGAAGTACGCACCTCCACCTACGTTGACCTTGAAGACCTCATCCGAAATGTCATTACCGATATTGGTTACAACTCCAGCGAGGTGGGTTTCGACGGCGACTCCTGTGCCGTGATCAACGCCATAGGCAAACAGTCTTCCGACATTGCCATGGGTGTAGATGAAGCCACCGACAAAGACATGGGTGCAGGCGATCAGGGCTTAATGTTTGGTTACGCCACCAATGAAACCAGCGTGCTTATGCCCGCCCCCATTTACTACTCGCACCGGCTAGTAGAAAAGCAGGCCGAGCTGCGTAAAAACGGCACTCACGCCTGGGCACGCCCAGATGCAAAAAGCCAAGTTACCCTGCGTTACGAAGATGGCAAACCGATCGCAGTGGATGCTGTAGTACTTTCCACACAGCACTCACCCGACATTTCGCAATCGCACATTCGCGAAGCCGTAATGGAAGAAATCATTAAACCCGTGTTACCAACCGAATGGCTGCACGCCGACACCAAGTTCCACATTAACCCCACCGGCCAATTTATTATTGGCGGCCCTGTGGGCGACTGTGGTTTAACCGGGCGAAAAATTATCGTAGACACCTACGGAGGCATGGCCCGCCATGGTGGTGGTGCGTTCTCGGGTAAAGACCCATCCAAAGTAGACCGCTCCGCAGCTTACGCTGTTCGGTACGTGGCAAAAAACATTGTCGCCGCCGGCTTGGCAGACCGCTGTGAAATTCAGGTGAGCTACGCTATTGGTGTTGCCGAGCCTACCTCTATTTCGGTGAATACTTTTGGTACGGGCAAAATTGACGACGACAAGATTCAAGTATTAATTGCTGAGCATTTTGACCTTCGCCCACGCGGTTTAATTGAAATGCTGGATTTGTTGCGCCCAATTTATCGCCAAACAGCCGCTTATGGGCATTTTGGCCGAGAGATTGCTGATTTCACCTGGGAAGCAACGGATAAAGCAGAAGCGCTCAAAGCTGCGCTTTAGTCGGACGATGGAAATTTAAGCGGCTACTAAGCTGTGTAACGGGATGCCATAAATCTGGTGCGGAAGACCTGTTTGATTACAACTACTTGAGCTTCACCGAAGACATCTAGCCTTTACTTCAGCAGCCAGAAAAAGTTTTTACACAATTAATGAATTAATTCACATAGCGTCAGACGTCCAATATCAAACGTCCGGCATTTCTCGGAGAGAAATATGACCACCGAATTCAACGACTACAAAGTAGCCGCTAAAACTCAAGAGGAATTCTTGAAAGCAGCCGAATGGGGCCGCAAAGAAATTGACATCGCCGAAGGCGAAATGCCCGCGCTAATGGCACTACGCAAGCGCTATAAAGCCGAGCAGCCACTGGCCAACGCAAAGATCATGGGTTGTATACACATGACCATTCAAACCGCCGTGCTCATTGAAACGCTGATTGAATTAGGCGCCGATGTGCGCTGGAGTTCGTGCAACATATTCTCCACCCAGGACCACGCCGCAGCCGCCATTGCCGCCGCCGGTATTCCCGTATTCGCCTGGAAGGGTGAAACCGAGGAAGAGTTCTGGTGGTGTATCGAGCAAACAATTGTGAAGGACGGCAAGCCCTGGGAAGCCAACATGATTCTCGACGATGGCGGCGACCTAACTCAGGCGGTACACGATAAGTACCACACTATGCTCGACAACATTCACGGTATCTCCGAAGAAACTACCACGGGTGTACACAGGTTAATGGAAATGCTGGAAGAAGGCTCACTAAAAGTGCCTGCCATTAACGTAAACGACGCGGTAACCAAATCTAAAAATGACAACAAGTACGGCTGTCGACACAGCCTGAACGACGCCATTAAGCGTGGCACAGACCACTTGCTTGCGGGTAAAAAAGCACTGGTAGTTGGCTATGGTGATGTCGGTAAAGGTTCCGCGGCCTCATTGCGCCAAGAAGGCATGATTGTCAAGGTAACAGAGATCGACCCCATTTGTGCTATGCAAGCCTGTATGGACGGCTTCGAAGTTGTTGCTCCCTACATCAACGGCGTTAACACCGGTAAAACCGAAGACATAAACCTCGAAGTGTTAGGTAAAACCGATTTAATCGTAACCACCACCGGCAATACTAATGTATGCGATTCAGCCATGCTACAAACGCTGAAGAACGCTGCAGTGGTGTGCAACATCGGCCACTTCGATAACGAAATCGATACCGCTTATATGCGTGAAAACTGGGAATGGGATGAAATCAAACCCCAGGTACACAAAATTTATCGCGATAAGGCCAGCAATAACCATTTAATACTGCTCTCCGAAGGTCGTCTGGTAAACCTGGGCAATGCAACTGGCCACCCCTCGCGCATTATGGACGGCTCCTTCGCCAACCAAGTGCTTGCGCAAATATATTTGTACGAAAATAAATTTGCCGATTTCCCTTCCCACGAAAAAACACAGCAGCTTTACGTAAAAGTACTGCCGAAAAAACTGGATGAAGAAGTAGCCAAAGCCATGGTTGAAGGGTTTGGCGGAGTTATGACTCAACTCACCGAAGTACAAGCAAAATACATCAACGTTGACGTTGATGGGCCTTACAAGCCTGAGTTTTATAAGTATTAATAACCATGTGGGATTTCGCTGCACCCAGCCCATCGAACGCCAGCCTCTAGCTGGCGGGGTATAGCAACGCGAAGCCTTACAAAATGGACAAAGCCATGACAAGCGAAAAAAAAGTAAACCTAAGTTTCGAGTTTTTTCCTCCAAAAACCGACGTAGGCCAGGAAAAACTGAAAACGGTTCGAGCGGAACTGAACAAACTCAATCCAGATTTTTTCTCTGTTACCTACGGTGCCAGTGGTTCTACCCGCGACAACACTAAAGGTATTATTAAGGCCATGCGCAACGAAGGCCTTTCCGTAGCACCACACCTGTCGTTTGGTGGCGACCACGAAGAAACCCTGTACGAAATGGTCGACGAATACAAAAATTGCGGCGTTAATCGTATTGTCGCCCTGCGCGGTGATATGCCCTCAGGCATGGGCGCCGCAATGCAAATGGTATACGCCAACGAACTCGTTGCTTTTATTCGCGAAAAATTTGGTGACCACTTTCACCTGTGCGTAGCGGCTTACCCGGAAATCCATCCAGAGGCCAACAGCTATTTACAGGATATCCGCTATTTAAAAGGTAAATTTGATGCCGGAGCCAATAGCGCGATTACCCAGTATTTTTACAATCCCGACGCCTACTTTTATTTTGTAGAGCAGTGCACAAAGGAGGGTATCGACGCGCCGATTATCCCCGGCATTATGCCCATCACCAACTACCAGAACCTTGCACGCTTTTCCGATGCCTGTGGTGCGGAAATTCCACGCTGGATACGTAAACGCTTAGAAGATTTTGGAAGTAACCAGGAGAGCCTGCAGTCGTTTACAACAGACCTCGTAACCGAATTGTGCGAGACACTGCTAGAGAATGGCGCTCCAGGGCTGCATTTTTATACCATGAACCAGATTGAACCCACGCGCAATATCATCACCAACTTGGGTTTAACTGACTAGTGCGAATCCCACGTATATTCACGGCACAGAGCCTTGCACTTTCTTCCGAACTGGAACTGGAAGAGAGTGCTTCTCACCACCTGCTTAAAGTCTTGCGCATGCAACCGGGCCGCGAACTTACGCTATTCAATAATAGCGGTAGTGAATACTCCGCCGTTATTACCGCCGTCAGCAAGAAAACCGCTACGGTTGCTATAAACCAACAAAGCGATATTGATCGCGAGTCGCCACTGGAAACAGAGCTGGCTATTGGTATTTCCCGTGGCGACCGTTTCGACTGGGTTCTACAAAAAGTAACAGAATTGGGGATTACCCGTATTGTGCCGCTATTTACAGAGCGCACAGAAGTAAAACTGAATGCTGAGCGGTTAGAAAAACGTCTTGGCCAGTGGCAAAAAATTACCATTGCTGCCTGCGAACAGTGCCAGCGCAATACACTTCCCATACTCGCCACACCGCAGCCGTTGGACGAATACCTAACAGCCTGCACTAGCGAATACCGCTTCGTATTACACCACCGTGCAGAAGCGTCACTTAACGCACTGCAACAACCTCAATCAGTGGCGCTGCTCATAGGCCCTGAAGGCGGCCTAAGCGACAACGAAATCACTCACGCAGAACAACAAGGGTTCAAGTCCCTAGCACTTGGGCCGAGGGTATTCCGCACCGAAACCGCCCCCATTGCGGCTCTATCCATTGTACAGTCCCTTTGGGGCGACCTACTCTCCCCCGCCTGATCTATCGCAAAAACCTACAGCCTTTTACAACACCCACACGTTTGTGTTGTCATACTGCTGCATGCATTTATCGTTACAGGGATGAGTTATGAAACCAACGCATATTATTCGAACGATGCTCGCGTTTGCCGTGCTAGGCCTCACAGCCTGCGGTGGTGGCAGTAGCGGCGGCGGTAGCCTTTTACCTAGCGACTCACGCAATGCCCTCAGCTCCAGCAGCAGTACTAGTAGTTCCAGTAGTAGTAGTTCCAACAGTTTTATCAGTAGCACTAGCCGATCCAGCAGCAGCTCCAGTAGCACTAGCAGTTCCAGCAGCGCTAATGAAGACTCCCTCGAGGACGTGCGGGCTTGGCAGCCCAGCGCCCCACATGCCAGCGCACTCTACGACTGCGCTCTAGCCGACACCACCTCCGAGCTCTGTACCCTAGAAGAACTGCCATTACTCGGCATGCAAACCGAAACGCCCTCCGTAGCCGACATTATGGGCCGGGTACTGGTGTCTCACGACTGGATGGCGGAGCGCTTTGAAGAAGTACTGCTTGCCTACCCGGAAGAAATCTTGCCCCTGTTTCGCGGACTGACGGCGATTGTCATTGACGATGATATTCGCCCCGCATTTTATAGTAGCAACACCGGCGCCATATACCTGGACCCGTTCTATCTGTGGACCAACAACGCCGAAAAAACCACGATCAACCCCAAAGAAGACTATCGCGCCGGCTTTTCCGACCCGCTGGCTTTTCGAGATTGGGGTCGTTACCTGCAGAACGGCGACTACGCCTTTTCCTACGGCAGTCTCGACAATACCCAGGCACGACCCCTCGTCGATGTAGTGCTCATCAGTGCTCGCTTACTGCTCCACGAACTCGCCCATGTAAATGATTTTTTACCCTACGGCAGCTACTCCAGCCTTACCACAACCAGCACCGTACCCCAGGCCATCGACAGCCTAGCCAACGGTCGAGTTTCAGACCAGCTCAGCCAGTATAGTGCGCTCACATCCTCCGTACTTAGCGGACTGGGGCAGGTGATGTATCGGGGCGAAACACCCTCCGTTGCGCAAACACAATTAACCGCGGCAGAAGTGGGCGCCGAATTTGAAGCCGATGCCGCCGCCGACAGCTACGCCTACAGTTCTCAGTTTGAAGACCTGGCCATGCTCTTTGAAATAGCCATTATGAAACGCTTTTGGGGTTTGGATTATCAGGTAGCCTTTGTCGAACCCATCGGCGACGCCATCTATTGTGACGAGTATCTTATTGGCTGGGCCGGGCTTAACTGGCTTGGCGACACCGACGTAAAAGACAGAGCCATGTTTGTGACCAATGCGCTACTGCCAGACGTGGACTTAACGATGTTCTACCAGGATCTAGCCGCACCCACGCTGTCCACTACCGGGGACTGGTGCCTGCCAGCGCCCAGCGCTGCGATGCTTGCCAAACCCACAGCACCACAGCCGGTTAATCCGTTGCACTTCCAATTGCACCCACATTAATTACCCTAAACCCAGCACACCTACTAGGTGCACTGCTCTCCGGGGTATAACATTACCCCGGACACTATGACGCCTAGACGCAACAACTAACCAAAATAATTGCGGCCTGTTTTGCCACATTACCGATTGATAAGCTGGACTTCGCTCGAGCCGAGCATAAGAGCATAACGTCTAATCTCCCGCGTTTGGGATGAGGATATTCCGTGCCAAAACAGCCCTCATCACCGCCATCTCGGTCGCGTAATCATTTTACAGGCCTACTCTTCCCAACCTGACCTATCACAAAAACCTACAGCCTTTTACATCAAACCCACGTTTGTGTTGTCATAATGCTTTATGTATTTTTATCTATAAATGGGTCGGTTATGAAACCAACGCACATTATTCAAATGATACTCGCACATGCCGTTCTAGGTCTTACTGCCTGTGGTGGCAGTAGCGGCAACACTGACGAAGACTCCCTAGAGGACGTGCGGGCATGGAAGCCCAACGCCGCGCATGCCAGCGCACTCTACAACTGCGTCCTAGCCGACACCACCTCCGAGCTCTGTACCCTAGAAGAACTGCCATTACTGGGCATGCAAACCGAAACGCCCTCCGTAGCCGACATTATGGGCCGGGTACTGGTGTCTCACGACTGGATGGCGGAGCGCTTTGAAGAGGTACTGCTTGCCTACCCGGAAGAAATCTTGCCCCTGTTTCGCGGACTGACGGCGATTGTCATTGACGATGATATTCGCCCAGCGTTTTACAGTAGCCATACCGGCGCCATATACCTAGACCCGTTCTACCTGTGGACCAACAACGCCGAAAAAACCACGATCAACCCCAAAGAAGACTATCGCGCTGGCTTCTCCGACCCACTGGCCTTTCGGGCTTGGGGGCGTTATCTGCATAACGGTGACTACGCCTTTTCCTACGGCAGTCTCGATAATACAGACCCCCGGCCCATCGCCGATGTAGTGCTCATCAGCGCTCGCTTACTGCTCCACGAGCTCGCCCATGTAAATGATTTTTTACCCTACGACAACTACTCCAGCCTAACCACAACCGGCACCGTACCCCAAGCCATCGACAGCCTAACCAACGGTCGAGTTTCAGACCAGCTCAGTCACTATAGTGCGCTCACATCCAGCCTACTTGAAGACCTGGGGCAAGTGATGTATCAGGGCGAAACGCCCTCCACTGCGCAAACACAATTAACTGCCGCAGAGGTGGGCGCCGAATTTGAAGCCGATGCCGCCGCCGACAGCTACGCCTACAGCTCTCAATTTGAAGACCTGGCCATGCTCTTTGAAATAGCGATTATGAAACGCTTTTGGGGTTTGGATTATCAAGTAGCCTTTGTCGAACCCATAGACGATGCGACCTATTGTAACGAGTATCTTATTGGCTGGGCCGGGCTTAACTGGCTTGGCGACACCGATGTAAAAGACAGAGCTATGTTTGTGACCAATGCGCTATTACCAGACGTGGACTTAACCATGTTCTACCAAGATCTGGACACACCCGCTCTGTCCAGTACCGGTGACTGGTGCCTGCAAGCACCCAGCGCTGCGGTGCTTGCCAAGCCCACAGCACCGCAGCCGGTTAACCCATTGCACTTCCAACTGCACCCGCATTAATTACCCTAAACCCAGCCACATAAAAAAGCCGGCTTATATTCGCCGGCTTTTTTATGTGGCTGGGCAAAGCACTATGGTGCAAATACATTCAAGCCATATTCCTGCTTAAACATCTCTACAATGCCGCTTACCTGCTCTCTTGGCGGTGGTTCTAAATCGCCCAGCGGGTACTCAAAACCCATTTCCTCCCACTTGTCCTTACCCATACGGTGATAAGGTAAAATTTCGACTTTCTGAATATTTTTCATAGGCGCCAAAAACTGCGCCAGTGCACGCAGGTCTTCTTCTTCATCCGTGTAACCCGGCACGAGTACGTGTCGAATCCAAGCGGGATGACCAATATCAGAAAGATAACGAGCAAAATTCCGTGGCTTATCGTTACTTACCCCCACCAATTCTTCATGCTTACGTCGGTCGATGTGTTTAAGGTCTAGCAACACCAGGTCCGTATACTTCAACAGCTCATCCAACTTCTCACCATAGAGATGATTAGACACATAACCGTTGGTATCCAAGCAGGTGTGAAAACCGAGCTTTTTCAGCTTTTTAAACAGCATCGTCACAAACTCTGCCTGTAATACAGCCTCGCCACCAGAGACGGTTACACCGCCGTTGGAAGCATTTAGAAAAGGGCGGAAAGGCAGCACTTTTTCTACCACTTCAGCAACGGAATACAAGCTACCCGCATGCAGATCCCAGCTGTCGCGATTATGACAATACTTACAGCGAAACTGGCAGCCCTGCATAAATACCACCACCCGAAGGCCCGGGCCGTCAAGTGCGCTGCTATTTTCAAACGAATGAATTCGACCGAGCATATGCTCCTGGTCGATGTCGATAATATTGATATCCTGAAAACGATTCATGTTGGGAATAACTACTTGGGGGCTACATCTATTTGAAGGTTACGAATGAGAAGCACCTTATCCACAACTATAACCCTAATACATTACAACCCACCGTGATCGGGTATGGGCACTAGATCCGGTGGCACAAACTGTTTGCGCGCTTGCTCAGCGTTTATTAGCGCCTGGCTATAGTGCGTGAACATGACGTTTTTATCCAATAATAATTGGTTCTGGGAAAGAAACTCTTCTGATGAATTTGCGTTTTCTGTTAACCACATGAAGTGTTTAACCGCCTGGATCCAAGCAAAAGTAAGGGTGTCATGATACTTAACTGAACCTACCCCATTACGCTGTAGCATACGCAAAAGGCCAGCTCTAATACGCCGGTAGGCCAGATCAACATCATTCAGGACCAATGTAATATACGCAAGACGCAGATGCTCACGATGATGAAAAGCATCAACCTCCAGCGTGCTGTTTTCAAAAGCCGATAAAAAGCTCTTGTCGAGATCGGAAATACAAAGCGGCATAGGACATCCTCCCTTGCGGTATTGTACGAACTATCGATGGTTAGCATCTTTAGCTAAATCAAAGGCGAGCATCAGTAACCAAAATGGCTGGACTGATTACTGTTTTTCACACACAAAAAAAAGGCCATATACACAGTAGATAGCCTTTTTTGATGCTTATGGAACCTATACGCTAAGCGCCTTGAAATTACCGGCCAATATAATTCATCAACCAATCCATTGCGGGCCGGTGCTGGCCATTGCTTTGAATCAAGCCCGTTCCATCACGCCAAGTTGAGCCAACCACATAACCCCATAGCGTAATACCTCTTACCGAGGGATGATTGTAGAACACGGGGAATTGCTCCTGCATCACCTGCAACTGCTCCTGATCATTGGTTCGCTCAATATCGTATTCCGAGATATAAAGGGGTAAACCAAGATTAGCGATTTTCTGCAAATTGCTTTCTAGTTCCGACAGCGATTGCCCTGCAAGGCCATGAGCCTGTAAACCAATAGCATCTACAACGCCAGCGTTAATAGCCGGTTGCGCCATTTGAATGAACTCGTCGGTGTTCCAACGCAACACATTGTAGTCGTTAAGAATCAATACCGAATTAGGGCAGTATTGTCGAGCAAGCTGAAACGATTTGGTTATCCAATCGTTACCCCAAGCATCCTGCGCGAAATTCGCAGGGGCATGACCGGGTGTTGCTTCGTTCACCACATCAATCATTTCCGTATCGGGGTAGCGCTCACAGTAATCGCGAATCCACTCTTCAATCTCTTCGCCTTTTTCAGTTGCACTAAGGGAGTCGATCCAACTTGGGTATTGGCTTCCCCAGACGAATGTATGCTGCTTGTAGGGTATGCCATTTTGCTTTGCATAATTGTAAGCGTCGTCTATACCACTCCAATTATATTGGTCGCGAGAACTTTCTACTTGCCCCCATTTGCCGCTATTCTCCAGCGTAATCTGATCCCAATATTGGCCAAAGTCGGAGCGAATACTGCCGTTCGTTGTAATGTTACCCACGAAAAAATTCGGGAAACCGGGGTTACCGGTTGAGGAACTGCTCGAACTGGAAGATGAACTCCCATCGAACGGATTTCCAAAACCAATAGAACCACTACAGTGCAGCATTTCTGAATAGGAACCTCCACCACAGGAGCCAGAATAAACACCGGTATTATCCTGTTGATCTTCCGCTTGATAAATAACACCGTTTACCACCACGTAGTCCACCTGCACATCGCGGTCGCCTCCATCGTTGGTAAACGCCACGCGTAATTCGCCGGTCGCGCTGGTTACTAGGCTGTAATCCATCATGCTGCTGCTCAGCGTCCAAGTTTGAACTGTGCTGCCGCCAATTTCCAAGCTCACGCTTTCATCACCGACTACACCGCTCATACGCACAACAATACTGTTATCGCCGGTGGATGATGAACTGGAGGAGGAGGAGGAGCTTGAACTGGATGTCGAAACGGACGAAGAACTGGAATTACTTGAACTTGAGATAGCGCCGCAGGTACCGAGGTTGGTCCAAGTCGCATCACTGCCGGGAACACTGCTGGTGTACCAGTTAGCTTGATAAAGCACGCTTTGATAGACCATGTAATCACCACCTTCAGCATGATTGTAATCACCCCCGGCCCAGTCTTTCGCTGTCCAATTAGGGTACACATTCACGCCGTCACAACTACCAGCCGCTTGACTCGAACTGCTGCTAGAGGAACTGGAGGACGAACTACTCGAAGAGCTACTCGAACTACTACTGGAACTACTACTGGAAGAAGAGGAAGAGGAACTGCTGCTGGAGCTACTACTGGAGCCCGATTGCGGCACAATATCGCCAAAACCAATAGAGCCTGCGCAATGGAGCATTTCCGAGTAGGAGCCGCCGCCACAGGAACCCGAGTAGACCCCGGTATTATCCTGCTGATCTTCGGCCTGGTAGGTCGCGCCATTCACAATGACATAATCTACCTGTACATCACGGTCGCCACCATCGTTGGTGAAGGCCACACGAAGCTCGCCTGAACCGCTAACGTCAACAGAGTAGTCCTGCATGTAAGTACTCAACGTCCAAGTCTGAACGCTTGCGCCGCCCACCTCTAGGCTGACGCTTTCGTCGCCAACCACGCCGCTCATGCGTACAGTAATCGAATGACTACCGCTCTGGCTGGATGATGACGAAGAACTGGAACCGGAATTTGAAGTATCGACCAACTCCAGCATTTTGTTGCCGTAGCGGCGGCCAATTGCACGGTAGCCCTGCGCATTAAAATGATATTCATCTCGGGATCCCAGGCCATCGGCCGACACCCAATGGCCATTGCTCACCGCCGAAGAAATTTGATGCACATAGGTGTTGTGACTTGTACAGCAGGCACCGGGCACCATTTCACCGGCAATAAAAGGCACGTCACTGGCATTTAAACCAAGATCATTGCGCAGGTTAGTGACCACCTGATTTACTTTGCCCGGCCAACTGGCATCGCCAGTATCACTTTCGCCCTGATGAAAAATAATGCCCTTAATTACACCGTCTAGCTCGGCTTGCTGAGCCAAATCCAGCATCCAGGCATAACCTCCCTGACCAAGCGGAACCGAACCATTTGCACCGCTCGGCTGACAGCTACCTCTCGCAGCACAATCCTTCATAAAAAAATCAATGCTCTGCCCCTGATAAGCCGCACCAACAAGGCCAACCCGAACATTAGAGCCACTATTTTCTAGCATCGTACGACCAAAATAATCACCCGGACCCAGGCCACCGTTATTCCAACTGTGAGCCGTACTGTAACAACGTATTAAAGGCGGGGTTGCCTCGCGCCACTGACCATAACTAGCGCCATTAACACTACAGTTATCGTCAGCCTGCATAGCCAGCAAACCGCTTGGTACCTGCTGATCCTGGGACGTGATTTCACCCTGCCCTTCCATATTGGATTGGCCAAACATCAGGTAAATATGAAAATCAGGGTCTGGCGCGGCTGTGACAGAAGCCGCCGACAAGGTAAATGCCAGCGAACTCAGCAACCGGGCTGCGCTCCGGAAACACCTTTTGTTTAATTGTGCTCTCATAAAATTTGTTCTCGCATAGTGTAATGAACGGGTTAAATTTCCCATCGCACGAAATCAACGTTATGAATCGAACGCGATAACTTCGTTAGCAATAAAGGCTTCTAGCCATACAACTGGCGACGATATCCATATGTCCATTGCTGAAAAAACCACGAGCACACGGCGGCCTACGAACGACAACGACTAACCAGCCTATACGAGCGTTAAATCAAATTAGGTTTGGATGACTTACCGAAAGCAAACAGAAAAGCGCTAACCGGCATACAGACGCTACATTGGCGCCTTAGCTTTATTATTGTCTGTATGACTATAAGCTTAAAATGTAGCGACGAAAATTAGACCAAAGTCTAAACAGGCGAGTTTTTTGGCTGGAACCGGTTACAGA
The DNA here is from genome assembly GCF_014218805.1 of Teredinibacter franksiae. NCBI lineage: Bacteria > Pseudomonadati > Pseudomonadota > Gammaproteobacteria > Cellvibrionales > Cellvibrionaceae > Teredinibacter > Teredinibacter franksiae. Next base: position 2,095,176 of record NZ_JACJUV010000001.1, read on the forward strand.
CATGAACTTTGGCGCCAAAAAAATCATTCAGCACCTGCACCCTGTTGAATAAAACCGTTAGTCCGTAAATAACAGCTCAAAACTGAGCGTCAAAGAACGTTCAGGCTTATGTCTGCTTTCCTCTGCGTAGAAAATTTCTGGTGTAAGAAACACATAAACCCAATTGCGCTTCAAGCGGTAGCCAAGGCTGAAGTTAATAAAGAAATCATCCAACATTGTGCCTCCATCACTCTCCCCGAGCAGACCAAACTTATATGTAACATTCCAAGAATCACGGAATCGATGGTCAAGCCGCCAAACATTGGCATATTCATAGGGGTCATCACTATCTTCGGCTCGAAACTGGGTAACAACATCGAAAAGGTATTTATCTGCAATCGGCCGCGCAAATTTTAGGTGGCTAGTTTCCCCCCAACCAATACCATCCTGATACCAAAAATCCTGGCGAACCTGAGACATCCACCTATTGGGCAACTGCCAACTTTTTCGCAGACGATAGCGCACCAACAAATCAATGCCGTCATTTAATTTGCCGCCCAAGCTCACCGAGTGCCGCCAACGTGCGAGCTGTTCTTTTGTCGAAAACTCAATGCCGGCCACAGCATCTTGCCGTGTAATCCTTTCACCCGTTGATACCGGCCGATTAGCATTCGCCAAAGTATCACTTTCATCGGGATCGGTTTCGAGAAACAGTTGAAACCGATCTTTTGTACCGGGCAAATCGAGCTTACTGCGGATACTGATATCGTGAGCGGCTTCACTACCCTCAAAATTGGTTGCACTCACCAGCACACTCAGCGCGCTATTATTGTAATTGCGATCCCTTGGTTTACGTGCAATAAAAATGTCCAACTTTTCGGCTAACGAAACGTAGGAATCACCAATATAGTCACGGCTTTTGTCGAGCACGTCTGGTTTAACGTTTTGTTCTTCAATCGTATCTACAACGTCACCGCTAGTTTTAGCGCTGGATTCATGGGTAGCCTGCGCCCAGCTAAAAGTAGTCGCAATGGCTAGTGTTGTGTACATCAATGTCTGTATTAATTGTTTGTATCGCATGAAGTATAAACTTGCCAAATCACCCTTATGAAACGCAACAGTATTCGTTACTATAACAACAGTACTGCACCATTTTTTCACTTTTCAAGCATTTCAGCCCCCACCCACAGGAGAAGGATCCATGACTAAATTTCGACTTCTGATCAGCACTCTCTGCCTTACGCTGGTAAGCACACAGGCCTTTGCCAAAGAAAGAATTGTTGTTTTTCCCGCCTCTACTGACTTCCCTGCTGCAACATCTGAACTGAACATTGTAAACCAAACGCTGCTCGCCCAATTGAATACCAAGGATTACAAGGCCCTGCCAGTAACCTTTACCGACCCACGATCAATAGAGCTTATTGACTACCTAGTAGACAATACAGCCAGTGAATCGGACAAAGCTGACGTACGCAGAGAGTTTGTCGCCCAGCTAAAGGAGCAAGTTAACTTCACGTTCGCCATATTCACCTCTGTTATCAATCGACCGGCAAAATTTAAACGAGGAAAAATCATCTGGGATGATACGCGCAAACACCTAGTTTTATCCGGCAGCTTAAAAACCCAATATCGCGGCGATATTACCGAGCAGCTTAATCAAGAGTCTATGACAGGAAAAGGCATGAAGGACGCAGACTATAATGCCCTTTCACTGAAATTAGATGTTTATGATTCTGAAGGAACGCTGATTGAAGTAAAAAAAATAGGTATTGCCGTACCCTACACTTTCGACACCAATAGAAAACAATTTAGAACAAAAAAGACATTATTTTTTGAAGAAAGAGACCTGGAATTCCTGCAGAAAAACATTGCCAAAATACTGGAAAAACTTTAGTGCACCTATAACTATTAGGCATATCCGTAAATTGGCATCTGGTTTTTGCAAAATAAATCGGCAAAAATTTCCTTCTACAGACTAAAGCCAATTCGCTTTGAGGGCATCGCGCCGGCGCATACGGTTTTGATTTTTACTCGATAAAAAGGCATCCAAAACTATTCGTGCACATGCGTTCTTTTCTGTGTGTGTGTGCAATACTGGGAGACGCCACTCCTGCCATGACGTGCATGGACGCACTAATGCAGCGGTTGCATAGATGCAATGGAGCTGCCCATGCGCCCGCGGCATACCGTCCATCCCGTCATCGCCACTCCTGCCATGACGTGCATGGACGCACTAATGCAGCGGTTGCATGGATGCAATGAAGCTGCCCATGCGCCCGCGGCATACCGTCCATCCCGTCATCGCCGCTCCTGCGCATGACGTGCATGGACGCACTAATGCAGCGGTTGCATGGATGCAATGGAGCTGCCCATGCGCCCGCGGCATACCGTCCATCCCTGGACATAAAAAAAGGAACCCAATTGGGTTCCTTAAAATGAGATTATTGCGATCTCTTGTATCCAATGGGTTATTGCTAACCCGGGGTCATGGATTCTTTTACACGCAGCCGTGGAAAGTTCGGCTAATGACGTCTTGCTGCTGTTCTTTGGTTAACTTGTTAAAATTAACCGCGTAACCAGAAACACGTATCGTTAGCTGAGGATATTTCCCTGGATTCTCCATGGCATCCGTGAGCATTTCTCGGCTGAATATATTCACGTTAATGTGGTGACCAGCAGCGCCGAAGTAACCGTCGAGTAGACCAACCAAGTTGTGGATCTTGTCGTTAGCGGCATCACCCAAACCGTTGGGTACCATGCTCATGGTGTAGGAGATACCATCTTCCGCATCACAGTAAGGAAGCTTGGAAACACTCAGCAGAGAAGCTAAAGCACCGCTAGTATCGCGACCGTGCATGGGGTTTGCTCCGGGAGCGAAAGGTTCGCCAGCGCGTCGACCATCTGGGGTGTTACCTGTTTTCTTACCGTAAACAACGTTAGATGTAATAGTAAGAACCGACTGAGTGGGCTCCGCATCGCGGTAAGCAGGGGTTTCGCGCACAAGTTCCATAAAGCGGGACACAACGTCTACTGCAATCTGGTCTACACGATCGTCATTGTTGCCATACTTAGGAAAATCACCTTCAATTTCGTAATCTTCTACTAAACCACTCTCGCCAAGAACCGGCTTCACTTTGGCGTACTTCATAGCGCTGAGTGAGTCTGCAACAATCGATAAGCCCGCAATACCACACGCCAAGGTGCGATGAACATCGCGGTCATGTAAGGCCATCATCGGTGTTTCGTAGGCATACTTGTCGTGCATGAAGTGAATAATATTCAGTGCACCCACATAGGTTTTTGCTAACCAAGACATGTAGTCGTCGAAACGCGCCATTACCTTGTCGTAATCTAGGTACTCGTCGTCCAACACCTCAGCTTTAGGGCCTACCTGTAAACCAGACTTTTCATCAATACCACCGTTAATGGCGTAAAGCATCGTCTTGGCGAGGTTTGCACGGGCGCCGAAAAACTGCATTTGCTTACCGATAGGCATAGCCGATACGCAACAGGCAATACCGTAATCGTCGCTGAACCTCTCGCGCATTAGGTCGTCGTTTTCGTACTGAATAGACGATGTATCGATAGACACCTTCGCACAGTAATTTTTGAAGCCCTTTGGCAGTTTTTCAGACCAAAGCACCGTCAGATTGGGCTCTGGTGCTGGCCCCAAGTTGTAGAGGGTTTGCAGGATACGGAACGACGTTTTTGTCACCAATGAGCGTCCATCTTTACCCATACCGGCAATAGATTCGGTTACCCAGGTGGGGTCACCGGAAAACAGCTCATCATATTCTGGGGTACGCAGGAAGCGAACAAGACGTAACTTAATGACCAAGTCGTCAATCATCTCTTGGGCGTCGGCTTCGGTAATACGGCCGGCGTCGATGTCGCGCTGCATGTAGATATCAAGGAAGGTAGTGGTTCTACCAAAACTCATAGCGGCGCCATTCTGAGACTTAACCGCAGCAAGGTAAGCAAAGTAAGTCCACTGCACAGCTTCGCGTGCGCTGACGGCAGGACGGCTGATATCACAACCGTAACTGGCGGCCATTACTTTAATTTCTTCTAAGGCACGAACCTGCTCAGAGAGTTCTTCACGCAGACGAATTGTTTTCTCGTCGAGAGCCCAGCTCTCGGTTTCCACCTTTTCGGCCTTCTTGTCTTTTACCAGAAAGTCGATACCGTAGAGTGCTACACGACGGTAGTCGCCGATAATACGACCACGACCGTAGGCGTCGGGCAGACCGGTAATTACGCCCACTTTACGGCACTTCAGAATTTCGGGGGTATAAGCATCGAAAACGCCGTTGTTGTGGGTTTTACGGTATTTCGAGAACGTTTCGAGAACGGCTGGGTTCAAAGGCTTACCGTAGGTATCACAGGACGCCTGCACCATACGAATACCACCAAGGGGCACAATAGCGCGCTTGAGTGGTGCGTCGGTTTGCAAGCCAACAATCGTTTCCAGCTCCGCGTTTATATAACCGGGCTTGTGCGCGGTTACGCCTGCTGGAATATCGGCATCAATTTCTAGGGGACCACCCGCTTCCTGCTCTTTTTTCAGCAGCTCTAGCGTTTCTGCCCACAGTTGCTCTGTTCGGAAGGTTGGGCCGGAAAGAAAGGCATCATCGCCTGCATAGGGGGTATAGTTTTTCTGGATAAAGTCGCGTACGTCTACGTTTTCCTGCCAATTGCCGGGAGCAAAATTCTCCCAAGGGTTGGCCGCTGACATGTCAACGCTTTTGGCTGTTTCTTTGTTGGGAATTTCCGCTTTGATATTCATGGAAGCCTCGCTAAATCGCCTTGCCTTTTGGGCTTGGTCGATTCTTCTAAAAGTTATGCCTGAAGTACAGACGCTAAATTAAAACACTATTCCAAAAACTGTCTCTGCCTACACCTTGTGTTTCTTCGGTGGATTCAAATAATGAGCACGGGGTAACGGCTTATTTGGCAAGGAGTCGAAGAACTCACATACAGCTCGACGGGAACAATTTCCGGGAATTCGTAAGTCGATATGAACATTGTACGCCTCTTAACTCAGTAAAATTTGATACAGAACAAGTGGCGTTAGGGTACAGAGTCTTGCAATCACTTTGGTGAATACTGGTTATAAAAAACATTCCTGTATTTAATTGGACAGCTTAAAGAATGCTCTAAAAACTGCTTTTTTTGTGCAGGTGCAGCATTTTTTCGCCGCCAATATTACGCCCAGGCCCCACTAGGAGCTCACCTACCCTGTAAAAATACTAGCCTACTTTTCCGGGGGCGGGGCAACACGTAAGACTTCGGCAAGCGTGGTTTTCCCCTGCGCAATCTTCTGCGCACCCGATAAACGCAACGTACGCATACCTTCGCGCATGGCCTGCTGGCGCATAGCGAGTAAATCTACATCGTCGCGAATATAGGCCTGTACAGATTCCGAGAGGCCCAAAATCTCATAGATACCCTGACGCCCAAGATAGCCCGTATTTCGACACTCTAAACAGCCTTCAGGTTCGTATATTTTTTCTGGCTTGGCCACCTTCCACGGCTTTATCAGCATATCCCAATCGCTATTGCTAATGGTCGACTCGGTTTTACAGTGCTGGCATAAAGTGCGCACAAGACGCTGTGCCATTACCCCCAGCACCGTAGATTTAAGAAGATAACTGGGCACACCTAAGTCTAGCAGACGGGTTATAGCGGCGGAGGCGTCGTTGGTATGCAGCGTAGAAAGTACCAAATGCCCTGTAAGTGCAGCCTGTACCGCCATTTGCGCTGTTTCTCTGTCGCGAATCTCGCCCACCATAATAATATCTGGGTCCTGTCGCATAAGCGTGCGAATACCGGAGGCAAAATCGAAATCAATATTGTGCTGCACTTGGGTCTGATTAAAAGCTTCTTCCACCATTTCAATAGGGTCTTCAATGGTGGAAACATTTACCTGCTCAGTCGCCAGCGCCCGCAGAGAAGAATAGAGGGTGGTCGTCTTGCCCGAACCAGTAGGGCCCGTTACCAGTAATATGCCATGAGGCCTTTCGGTCATGCTATGCCAGCGTTTATAGTCTTCGCCCATCAAGCCCAGCTCTTCGAACGTTCGAAACAGCACATCCGGGTCGAAGATACGCATCACCATCTTTTCACCAAACGCCGTTGGTAAGGTTGATAGACGCAATTCCGCTTCCATGCCATTTGGGCGTTTGGTTTTCAGGCGTCCGTCCTGAGGCTTGCGCTTCTCTGCTACATTCATGCGCCCTAGGATTTTTAATCGACTGACAATAGCGGTGGCTACGTTTGCCGGAAATTCATAGATACTGTGCAGCACCCCATCAATGCGAAAACGCATGCGTGAAATTTCCCGGCGCGGCTCAATATGAATATCACTGGCGCGCTGATCGAAGGCATATTGCAATAACCAATCCACAATATTAACCACATGCTGGTCGTTGGCTTCGGGGTCTTTTAGCTTCCCTAGCTCTAGTAGCTGCTCAAAGTTGGTCGCACCCGACGCTTTATTACCGCCGCCATCTTCTGCACCGGATACCGATTTCGCCAGCGAATAGAACTCAACACGGTAGCGCTCAACATCCGACGGCAGCGCAAAAACCTTTTTTATCGGTTGACGAACAGTTTGCTCTAACTGTGATTCCCAATCGGAAATATACGGCTGGGTAACCGCTACGGTGACACTCTCAGCATTCATGCCCACACACAGCAGACCATGGCGCTTAGCAAACTGATACGACATCACGTCGGCCACCAACGCGACGGGCACTTTCATGGGGTCGATATGAAACTGGCTCATGCCACACTTTTCGGCCATCCACTGGGCAAGGTGTATTTCGTCGAGCGTTTTCCCCGGTGTACGTAAATCCTCCAAAGACTGCTGAGCAATATAGGAAAGTGGGTGCATCAGGGTTTGTTCGCGGGTACGGTGAGCACCCATTAACACGTTAGCGTCTTCTTTTTGGATAACACCTTCATCAACAAGGTCGAGCAAGAGGGTTCGCAGGTCTAATGCACGTTCTGGTACAAAATCAGATTTCATCACTTAGCCATTAATGATCATTTGAGAGGATTGTAGCCCTTTTTAAACCGATTCTTAAAACAGGAGTGGCTGATAACGCCATGGACATCACCTTTTACACCGTAGACGCATTCGCCGACAGACCTTTTTGCGGAAACCCTGCCGCCGTTATGGTGCTGGAAAACGGGCTAACCGAAGTACAGATGCAAGCCATCGCAGCGGAAATAAATTTATCTGAAACCGCGTTTGTGGTTGCCAGGGGTTCATCGGCAAACGAATACGGTATCCGCTGGTTCACCCCCACGGCAGAAGTAGATCTGTGCGGCCACGCCACCTTGGCATCAGCTCATGTATTATTCAAACATTACGGCGTAAAAACCCAGCGTATTATCTTTCACTCCGCCAGCGGCCCCTTGCCCACTGAAATAAACAAACAACAATTACTGGAGCTGGATTTCCCCGCCAACCCCACCAGCGTTATCGCCACTCCAGCCGCACTGGTAGAGGCGCTTGGCATTGAACCACTGCAGGTGCGTATTGGCGGCCCGCGCATGTTGGTGGTTGTAGCGTCTTCCGAAATCGTTGCCCAAGTAACGCCAAATTTCGCCAAGCTCGGCGATCTAGAGCAGCGGGGTATCTGTGTTACAGCGCCCGGTACCGACCGCCACAGTAACTACGACTTTGTCTGCCGCTACTTTGCTCCCGCTATCGGTATTCCCGAAGACCCGGTTACCGGGTCCGCTTACACAGCCCTTGTGCCATACTACGCCCAAACCCTGAATAAAATGGCATTATCCGCCCGTCAGTTGTCTGCTCGCGGTGGCGACCTCTCCCTATCTCTGGAGGGCAATCGCGTAAAGATCGCAGGAAAAGCCATAACCGTTTCCAAAGGCTGCTTTTATTTATGATCGATACCCGGCTGTTTACCCACAGGCTAAGCCAACTTATTGCCCAGCCCTCTGTGAGCTGCACCTCCCCGAAACTGGATATGAGCAATCGCGGTGTTGTCGAGCTGCTGGCCAGTTGGCTAAAACCTTTAGGCTTTCACATTGAACTAATGGACGTAGCCGAGGGCAAAGTTAACCTTATTGCCACCCTTGGTAGCGGGCCAGGCGGGCTGGTACTGTCCGGTCATACCGATACCGTACCCTGCAACCCCGAACGCTGGCAGCAGGACCCATTTGCACTTACCGAGCGCAACAACCGTTATTACGGTTTGGGCGCCACCGATATGAAAGGTTTTTTCCCGGTGGTACTCGCCGCCATAGACGGCCTTGGCGACGAGCTAAAAAAGCTCCGGCAACCACTTATTGTACTGGCGACCTCCGACGAAGAGTCGTCCATGAACGGTGCGCGTGCGCTCGCCGCCGCTGGCCGCCCGAAGGCCCGTTATGCAGTTATTGGTGAGCCCACCAACATGAAACCGATCCGTATGCACAAAGGCATAATGATGGAGGCCGTTCGCATACAAGGTCTAGCCGGGCATTCCTCAGACCCCAGCCTGGGCCACAACGCACTGGATGCCATGCACGAGGTGTTAAGTGAGCTGATTACATTCAGGCGCGACCTGAAAGCCCACTATGACAACCCCGGTTTTGCCGTAAATTTTCCAACCCTTAACTTGGGCCATATTCACGGCGGCGACAACCCCAACCGAATCTGCGGCCACTGTGAGCTGCATTTCGATTTGCGCCCACTACCAGGCATGAATATCGATGAACTGCGCGGCAACCTATTACAGCGTCTGCAGCCGGTAGCGGACAAATTCCACACGCCGCTGCAGCTCGAAAGCCTCATTGAGGGCATAGATGCCTATGAGGAGCCCCAGCAAAGCGAGCTGGTGGCGCTTGCGGAAAAGCTTACTGGCCACAAAGCCGAGTCTGTTGCGTTTGCCACGGAAGCCCCCCTTCTACAAAACCTTGGCATGCAAACACTGGTTATGGGCCCCGGTTCTATCGATCAGGCCCACCAGCCAAACGAATACATTGAAATAAACCAAATTGCGCCTGCGGTAAATATTGTGCGCTCGCTTATTCGCGATCTTTGTTTTTAACCCTATAATCCCTCATAAAATGCACTTTGGATCTCTCCCGTGACAGAACAAGCCGACCAATACATTAGCTGGTTTCGACATGCCTCGCCGTACATCAACAACCACAGGGGTAAGACCTTTGTGGTGATGCTCCCCGGCGATTGCCTAGAATCCGACAATTTCCCCAATATTATTAGCGACTTGGCACTACTGAACAGCCTCGGTGTAAAACTGGTTGTGGTGCACGGCGCGCGTAAACAAATTGAACGCCAACTGGCGATATCCGGGGTAAAACCCCAATTCCATCAAGGTGTGCGTATCACCGCACGAGAACATCTCGTCGATGTGATGAAAGCGATAGGCGAAACACGCTTCACCATTGAAGCTGCGTTTTCCTGTGGTTTACCTGAATCGCCAATGTATGGTGCCAAGATTCGTGTACGCAGTGGTAATTTCGTGACCGCGATGCCACGGGGAATTATCGACGGAGTGGATTTCCAACTCACCGGCAAAATGCGCAGCGCCGATGCCGAGGCCATAAAAAAACTCTTGGACGATAACAGTCTCGCACTAGTATCCCCGCTGGGCTATTCCCTTACCGGCGAGGCTTTTAATCTTAGCTTTGCCGACGTTGCTACCCACATCGCCACCGCTATCGGTGCCGACAAGCTTATCGCCTACAACGACGATGGCCCCATTTTCGATAAACGAAACCAGCAGTACCGAGAACTCACCCTGTTGCAGTGTGAGCGTTTCTTGGTGGAACAGCAGCATCACACCCTATCGAACACTTATTTCGCCCTGCGCGCCTGCTACAAAGCTTGTGATGGCGGCGTGGCTCGTGCCCATGTCGTGTCGGCCGGGGAAGACGGTGCTTTATTGAAGGAGCTGTATACGCGCGATGGCTCTGGCACCATGGTCTACCGCGACAGCTACGAAACCATTCGTCGTGCCCGCATAGAAGATGTGGTGGGTATTCTTAACTTGATCGAGCCACTCGAACAAAAGGGCATTTTGGTCAAACGTTCTCGCGAGCTGCTGGAAACCGAAATTGGCTTTTTCACCGTTATGGAAAAAGACAATCTGATCATTGGCTGTGCGGCCCTCTACCCCATAGCGGACTCCAACGCCGGCGAACTCGCCTGCGTCACCATCCACCGCGACTATCAAGGTGGCGGGCGGGCGGCGAAACTGCTTACCCACATTGAGCGCCACGCACTCAAACTTAAGATGAAGCGCCTGTTCGCTCTCACCACGCAAACCGCCCATTGGTTTATCGAACAGGGTTTTAGTGAAAGCCAGGTGGAACAACTTCCCGGTGAGCGTAAAGAACTATACAATTTTCAGCGCAATTCCAAAGTTCTGGAAAAATCGATCAAATCCTAATGCTAGCCGGTATCCACCGGCTAAAACCTCTCATATCTCACTCACAACCCACCCGCAACCCGCGTGCCCCCAACCGCATTTCGGCAGACTGTTCATTTTTTGCCTAAACTTCTTTAATAAACTACTGAGCTCAGTTGAGTTTCTCAATTGCATTCCAATTTAATAAGCGTAACGACTCGGCAACATCCTATGAATAATCCGCTGTTACATAACGCCGGCAACCAAGGCATGCGCCAGATCGACATCGTTAAAATCTACAGTAATAAAAAATGTCTCGTAATCGACGACTTCCCTGAAATTCGAGGCTCGCTAACGCGAATGCTGCGCACCTTTGGGGTTCCCAGTATCGATACCGCCGCTAACGGTGAAGAAGCCATTAAAGCCTGTGGCCACAAGAAATACGACGTGGTTTTATGTGATTACAACTTGGGCGCAGGCAAAGACGGTCAGCAAATTTTAGAAGAGGTTCGCTACCTGCGTGTGCTCCTCATGACCAGCCTGTTTGTGATGATTACTGGCGAATCTTCCCGCGAAATGGTGCTTGGCGCACTTGAATGCCAGCCCGACGACTACATCACCAAACCTTACACCCAGCAATCGTTACAAGTTCGGCTAAACAAAGCCATTGTGCGCCACGAAACACTGTTACCGATCAAAAAGTTTATTTCAGAAGGCAATTATCAAGCGGCTTTAGATACTTGTAATGAGTTAATTACCCAGGGGCACCGCTACGCTTCCGACTGTCTAAAAATGAAGGGCCAATTGCATTTTTTGCTTAAGCAATTGAAAGAGGCGAAAGACATGTACGAAAGCGTACTATCGAAAAAGCCGGTTATATGGGCCAAGCTCGGCCTAGGTAAAACCCAACTGGAACTGGGAAACTTCGATGCTGCGGAACAAGTACTCAAAAGCGTAATCGCCGAAGACGACCGTTATATTGAAGCCCACGACATCCTCTCAGACGTTTATTCTAAGCGCAAAGACATGAATCTAGCGCAGCAGTCCACCGAGAATGCCACCCGTATATCACCCAAATCAGTCTTGCGGCATCGAAAGCTCGCCAAGCTTGCCGAATATAACCACGACGACGACACCGCAATTAAATCTCACCAGCACTCGATCAAATGGGGGATGAATTCCTGCCATGAATCCGAGCAGGATTACTTCAATTACGCCCGCAAAGTGTCCGAGGTAATCAAAGGCGATGAATCAACAGACGCTAAGATGCTCGGACGTCAGGCCATGAATATGCTCGACCGCGCACGTAAACGTTACTCTGATAAACCCGAAGTAATGGTGCAGGCACAAATGGTAGAAACCCAGGTACAAGTTGGCTTGGGTGATGAGAAAAAAGCCCAGGCAAGCGCCACTAAAGCTAAATCCATGTACAACGACCTAGCCGCACCACCCGTAGCAACCACAATGGAGTTCGCGCGCAGTATGCAGGCGATGAACGAAGACAAAGCGGCCAAAGAATTACTGACCCATTTAGCTGCTCGACACGAACACGACGAAGACATTATGCAGCTCATCGATGGCATCAGCGCCGAACCTATCAGTGACGGCGGTAAGCTTGTGGCCGCAAAGCTCACCAAAGAAGGCATCAGCTCGTACGAAACCAAGTCGTTCTCAACCGCCATTGATGTATTTATTGAAGCCCTCGCCACCTACCCCAAACACAGCGGTCTTAACCTCAATTTAGTGCAGGCCATAATCGCCGATACTGAAGCAAGTGGCTTTAAAGAAAAATACGAAAAGCTCTGTCGTCGCAGTATGCGAGCCATTGGAGATATCGGCCCCGATAACAAACAGTACAAACGTTACAGCTTCCTACGCAAACAACTCGAAAAACACTACCCTGAGGCCATTAGTTAAGGCTCGCCGATTCTGCTATTCTTCGCGATCTTGAATTACTGGCTAGTCGAGGAAGAGTAACATGCCGCAATATCGCTCCAAAACCACAACTGAAGGCCGTAATATGGCCGGCGCCCGCGCACTCTGGCGCGCAACGGGCATGAAAGACGACGACTTTCAAAAGCCCATAATTGCCGTGGTTAATTCCTTTACCCAATTTGTACCAGGCCATGTCCATTTAAAAGATATGGGCCAACTGGTTGCTCGGCAAATTGAAAAAGCCGGTGGTGTCGCCAAAGAGTTCAATACTATTGCCGTAGACGACGGTATTGCCATGGGCCACGACGGTATGCTCTACAGCCTACCCAGCCGTGACATCATTGCCGATTCCGTAGAGTACATGGTCAACGCCCATTGCGCCGACGCCATGGTGTGTATATCCAATTGCGACAAAATCACACCGGGCATGCTAATGGCGGCCATGCGCTTAAACATTCCCGTGGTATTTGTTTCTGGCGGCCCAATGGAAGCCGGTAAAACCAAACTCTCTGAACACGGTCTCGATCTAGTCGACGCTATGGTAATCGCTGCCGATGACAGCGCTTCGGACGAAACCGTAGCCGAAATAGAACGCAGCGCCTGCCCAACCTGTGGGTCCTGTTCCGGTATGTTTACCGCCAACTCCATGAACTGCTTAACCGAGGTACTCGGCCTCAGCCTCCCCGGTAATGGCACCATGCTGGCTACTCACGCCGACCGCAGGCAATTGTTCGAACGCGCCGGTGAATTAATTGTGGAAATCACCCGCGACTACTACGAAAACGACAATACCGACGTACTACCGCGCAGCATTGGCAGTAAAGCCGCCTTCGAAAATGCGATAGCCCTCGACATTGCCATGGGCGGCTCAACCAACACCATTCTCCACCTGTTGGCCATTGCCCAGGAAGCCGAAGTCGATTTCGATTTACACGATATCGATCGCCAGAGCCGGGTAATTCCTCAGCTCTGCAAAGTAGCGCCGAACACACCGAAATATCACGTAGAAGACGTGCACCGTGCCGGTGGCATAATGGCGATTCTAGGCGAATTGATGCGTGCCGAATTACTCGACACGAGCGTACCCACAGTACATGCAAAAACCCTAGGCGAAGCCATAGCAACGTGGGATATTAAATCTACAAATGACGCCAAAGTGAATAAATTTTACTCTGCTGGCCCCGCAGGTATTCCAACTCAAACTGCGTTTAGCCAAAGCACTCGCTGGCCAACACTAGACGGCGACAGAGCCGACGGTTGTATTCGCGATTTAAAACATGCATTTAGCAACGAAGGCGGCCTTGCGGTTTTGTTTGGCAATATTGCTGAAAAAGGCTGCGTAGTGAAAACCGCCGGTGTAGACGAGTCTATTCTGGTCTTTGAAGGCCCAGCGCATATCACCGAGTCCCAAGACGAAGCCGTACAAAATATTCTCGACGGCAAAGTGAAGGAAGGCGATGTGGTTATTGTGCGCTACGAAGGCCCCAAGGGCGGCCCAGGTATGCAGGAAATGCTTTATCCAACCTCCTACATAAAATCCAAAGGCTTAGGTAAATCCTGCGCACTGCTTACCGATGGCCGCTTTTCCGGCGGCACCTCCGGGCTATCTATAGGGCATGTATCACCCGAAGCGGCCGCCGGTGGCGCAATCGGTTTAATTGAAAACGGTGACCTGATTCATATCGATATACCCAACCGCACAATTGACGTGAAGCTCAGCGAAGAAGTGTTAGCGGCACGCCGTAACGATCGTGACGCAAAGGGCTGGAAACCCGCCGTAAAACGCCCACGGAAAGTGTCTGCAGCGCTCAGAGCCTACGCATTGCTGGCAACCAGTGCCGACATGGGTGCGGTTCGGGACCTGTCAAAACTACCCGAGTAAACCGTAAAAATCTCGCACTAAAAACCCGGCACAAGCACATGCCGGGTTTTTTACGCCAACACCTTTTTAATCGATTCAATTTCGTCCAGATGGTCGCTCACAATACAAAGTGAACCCTGTTCATTTAATGCATTAAACGGCGGCGTTAATTTTTTGTAGGAAGGAATTTCAGTTATCGGTGGTAAATTATTCCTCGGGTTAATGAGTTTTACCGTGGCATACAAACCAAGATTAACCAAGTCCAAAGTATTCAACTCACCCGCCGACGTATTTTTCCAGCGACCACAAAATTTCAATACATCAATAAATTCACGTTCTATTTCCCATTTACTCAAAAGAATTGCGCCAAATCCTTTACTGTATTCTCTACACAGCTGATAAAAAGTTTTGCTGTCTGGGAATTCACGTCCTTCCTTAAGCGCACTTAAAATTCCCAACGTACCCACTTCGCTTAGCAAAGCCGCCAGCATCACCTGTTCCGGCACACCTTTTTTTATTTTTAACGAAAGAAAACTACTAACACCGGATTTTATCATTAACCGCTGCCATATTTGCTGATACATTTTAGTGACATTGGCGCTGCGAAGAATAAACAAACTTTTTACCGAATGCGCCATTGCAAGACTAGAAACCCGCGGCAGCCCTAGCAAAGAGATAACCGCCGCAAGGGTGGTCGGTGGTGAAGACTGCGCATACAGAGGGCTAGAAACGGTAGCCATTAACAGCGCACTAAATGCCGGGTCTTTGGAACATATGACCGCAAGGCGCTCACTGGTAACCCGCTCATCGTTTAACGCAGTGCGAATATTCAGCGTAACAGCTGGCAGCGAGGGCAACTGCTCGGGGTCGAGCATGACCTTCTGTACCAGAGATTTATATACGCTGTAAGACTCATGCATGGATAGTAGCCGAAACACAGATACTTACAGTCTAGTTGGGTTTTCGGCACTCAAGGGCAGCCCTAGAAACCTAATCTACCGCCGATCCAGTCGCTAGTGGTACGACCGATAATGAAGCTTTAAATGAACTCATTCAGTTTAACGGCCCACGCACATAGGATTACAGCGAGTGATTGGAACTTTTGCGGGCAGTAAAAGATGAAAATACAGAAAATACATTGAAACATGAGTGCAGCAAATTGGCGTAATTCAGGAGCAATTACCGAGGACACAATTTTTGCCGTACATCCTGTCATCGCCGCTCTTGCCATGACGTGCATGGACGCACTAATGCAGCGTTTGCATGGATGCAATGGAGCTGCCCATGCGCCCGCGGCATACGTACATCCTGTCATCGCCGCTCTTGCGCATGACGTGCATGGACGCACTAATGCAGCGTTTGCATGGATGCAATGGAGCTGCTCATGCGCCCGCGGCATACGTACATCCTGTCATCGCCGCTCTTGCGCATGACGTGCATGGACGCACTAATGCAGCGTTTGCATGGATGCAATGGAGCTGCCCATGCGCCCGCGGCATACGTACATCCTGTCATCGCCGCTCTTGCGCATCCATGCGCCCGCGGCATACGTACATCCTGTACATAAAAAAAGGGGCTTATTAGCCCCTTTTTGCGATTGAAAACAACTAACGATTAGCTTGCAGCTAACTGCTCTGCTCTTGCCTGTTCACGCTCTACGTGTTTTATCCAGCGTAAAGCAAATCGTTGAGTTTTTTCGTACTTTGCGGCTTTCTTTAGGTACTTAATAGAATCGTCGAAGTTTTTAAGCTCGAAATACGCAATACCGATATTCAAATTAATTTCACCAGGGCGCTTAAGCTCGCCCTTTTTAATCGCGTCTCTACCGGCCTTAATCGCACTCTTACTGTCATCGACATCAAGGTAAAGCCCCATCAGCACACCGTAAAGGTCTCCTTTTTTGGAAAGCTTTGCAGCTTCTGTCATATAAGGAATCGCTTTTTTCTTTTCCTGAGACATGCCCCAGGCTTTCGCCAGAGTTTCGAGGTTCTTCTCGCTACGCTTGATGACCTTACCTTTAATGCCTTTATCGAGGATTTTGGCTGCGCGGTAAGGGTAGTCGCTCTGAATCATTAAGTAAGAAAGGTTCAGTAACTGCTGCTCCTTAGCCAAGCCACCCATGATGTAGGTAGAGTCGAGAATAGCGAGCTGGCTTTTCTCTTTTTCCAACATCCCGTAAACACTACCCATTTGCTGGTAGTACGAGTGCTTAGGGTAGTGGCGTACAAGCTTCACCAAAACCGGTAAGGAAGATTTGTAATCTTCTTTTTCTAGGTAGAGTGCACGCTCTAGGCTGTACCACGCCTCTTTTGCGACTTTCCCTTTATCCTCAACCATTTTCACTGCGGTCTTAATGGACTTCAATGCACAGTTTTTGTCGTCCATTTGATAGCAGATACTGGCGCGAAGGTTATAAACGTCTGCACCGATGGTTTCAGATAACTTCATCCACTGGTCAAGTCGCTTTAACGCATTGCTGTAACGTTCCTGAGAAAACTCAAGCTGAACCAAGGTATACATAACCTGAAGTTCAAGACCCCAAGGAATATGGGGTGCCTGATTAACAACAAGCTCGTAATATTTAATTGAGTTGTTGTAGTCCTCAACCGAGTAGTAGATCCAACCAAAGTAGTTATAGATCTGAGCCTTCTCGTACTCGTTACACTTATCAGCACCGCAATCCTTCTCCATTTTCTTCAGTGCTTTAATAGCGCCTTGAAAATCTGGCTTCCTTTTTTCCTCTTCTGGAGGAGAAGCCAAGTCGGAAATTTTACCGAGCTTTTTAAAGAATGATTCACTGATACCCGGCAACTTGCGCTTGGCTCTTTTGCTTTGTGCATTGGCATCTTCAACCAGCTGGCTGTCAAAACCTACCGATTCAAATGCTTTATCAACAGCAACCGGCATTACAAAAGCGGCAGCCAGACTCAGCAGTAATACGCCTCCAAACTTATTTATGGAGTTGGCAAATTGTAATTTCATTGTGCTCTCCCCCATTACTGGTCTTGTTGCATCTGGAAAGTGAACTTATTGCGTACACCCGGTACTTCAATAGGCTCGCCGTCGATGACTTTGGGCTTATATTTAAATTTCTTTGCCGCCTTAACGGAAGAACTGGCAAAGACGCTTTGCGGGCAATCCACAACGGTAATGTCGCGAGTTTCACCGGTAACCGTTACCGTATACTGCACAGTACAGTAGCCTTCCAAACCTCGATTAGCCGCTCGTGCAGGGTACTTAGGTGCAACCTTTACGATTGGCAGGTAGTCACCGTCACTAGAGAATCCCCCAATACCCGCAATTTGAATACCTGTATCGATCTGCGGAGCAAAAGAAATCTCAGCCTCGATATCGGGTGTTTCATACTCAGGCTCAGGTAAGTCGGGTGGTGGTTCTTCCGGCTCGTCGGGCTTGTCTGGCTTGCGCGTATCGTATTCAGTGGAAATTTCACGATCGGGCATTACGATTTCTGGAATCTTGAATTCCGTTGTTTCTTGCCGCTCCGTCATGTTGCGAAGAATCAGGAAGTGCATCAACAGCAACAAACCAAGAGTGACAAGTGCCGCCGGAGCCAGTGATGATAATAATCTTGCTATGCTCATAGGAAACCTACTTGTTCTCCGCGGAAATTGACACATCGGCCACGCCAGCTTCGCGAGCCCTCTGGGCAACTTCTGTGAGTGTCTTGATGTTGGAGTCGCTGTCTGCCTGGATCACAACGGCACCTTTAGGGTTTTCCGCCAACAAGAGCTGAATCTGGGTTTTCACCTGACGCGGATCAATTTCGTTTTTATTGATCCAGATTTCATTATCAGCATTGATCGCCACCAGGATGTTGGCGTTCTTCTTAATCAGGGCGGTAGTTGCGTCCGGACGATTCACCTGAATACCGGGCTCTTTAATAAATGACGCAGTTACGATGAAGAAGATCAACATGATAAATACCACGTCGAGCATAGGGGTTAAATCAATCGCCCCCGTTTCCTCTTCTGCTTTCTTTTTCCTGCTCATGGCTTCTCTCTTAAATCAGGCCAAAAATGTGATGCTACCTTAGTGGTCCATCGTCAATTGGTCTTCGAGCAAATGATTCTCACGCTCTGCGATACGATTAACCAGAGTTGTCCCGAATACACCGGACAGTGCTGCCACCATGCCTGCCATAGTTGGGATGGTTGCTTGGGATACACCCGATGCCATAGATTTGGCATCACCACCACCGGTTACGGCAAGTACGTTAAACACTTCGATCATACCCGTTACCGTACCCAACAGCCCCAACAGAGGACAAAGGGAAACCATGGTACCGAGAACATCGAGGTTCTGGTTAATTTTAGCTGATGCGCGTGAAATCAATGCAGTACGAATCTGACGTGAATTCCAGGAATTGCGCTCGGGGCGCGCTTCCCAGGTATCAATAGTAAAGCTCTTCATTTTGTTTAAAGAACCTTTGTAAAACCAGAGACGTTCGAAGATTAAAGTCCACATGGCGAACGCCAGTATGGCAATCCAATACAGTATGGGACCACCCGACGCCACAAAGGCTTTAATGGCTGCTAACGCTTCCATCAATGCCAGCATGTCTATCTCCTCAATATAAATCAGTATTTAGGCGGTGACTGAGTAACTCACATCACCGCCGTAACTTAGGTTGATTACTTACGCTCTGACTTTTCGGCAATCAGACCAGCACTTTCTTCTTCAAGAACATGAATAATGCGCTTGGCCTTACCGTTAAGGAAGGTATGTAGCAGTACAGTTGGAATAGCAACAACCAGACCGAGTACAGTGGTTACCAGTGCACCAGAAATACCGCCGGCCATCGCCTTAGGATCACCAGCACCGTATATGGTAATAGCCTGGAAGGTAACAATCATACCGGTAACCGTACCCAATAGACCCAACAGCGGAGCAACCATAGAGATGATTTTCAGTATATTGAGACCAGACTCGATAGGTGGAATCTCTCTCAAAATAGCTTCTTCCAGCTTCAGTTCCAGTGTTTCGGTATCGGCTTTCGGGTTGTCGGCATTCACTTTCAACACACGACCCAGAGGGTTGTTGTCGTTAGGTGTGTCAGTCTTCAGCTGGCGATTAACTTTAGAGCTGAGGCCACTCAATGCAAAGAAGCGGAACAACGCAAGCAGCAATGCAAACGCACCAACACCACTAATGATATAACCGACCAGTCGACCCTGATGCCAGCGCTCTGGGATAGACGGGGTGTTAATAAGAGCAGACATCAAAGTACCACCAGACGGGCCAGTTGGATCGACACCGACTTTGGTGAAGCCACTAGTGCCAGTTGCACTTTGTAGGCTTGCTGCAGCAGCTTGTCGCTTGCTACTTGGCTGGCGAGGCAGCTCGTTCAAGCTACCACTACCCTCATCGTAAGTCAGATATTTACCATCTGAAACGAGGTTGTAGTTACCCACACGCACAACTTCTCGCTCGCTCTTACCACCAGCAGGGTCAGCAACTGTAGCCGTAAAACTAACGACCTTACCCGATTCAGTTGTTTCACGCTGAAGTTCGAACCACAGGCGCTCAATTTCTTCAATCGATGGCAACTTAGTTTCGCTGTTCATCTTCTCGATGAGTTCGTTAACAAAGTCAGTACGGTTTGGCATTTGAGCCGAAACGATAGACGTATCGATAGCTGCACGCAGGTCGCCAGCAGTAGAAGTGAGGTGACCGAAGAGCTCTTTCAAAGAACCCAGACGCTCATCTAACTGGAGGCGCTTGGCCTGAACCAGTACTTCCTGTTCTTTGTATTGATTTTCCAGTCGCTCGGAACGTTTTTCTTCAGAAACCTTAGTCGCTTCTGCTTGCTTCAGCAGGTTAGCCTGATTGCTCTTCTGCTTCTTGAACTGAGTTTCGCGCTGGCGATGCTCTTTAGTTTCGGAGATCTTAGAGCTCTTAACCATTTGCAGCAACTCTTCGAGAGAAGCCGCTTTGTCTTTCTGAGCATACACACTGCCCGAAAGCACTAAGGCACCAGCAGCGGTAAAAGCTAAAAGAGTTTGTTTAAAGTTCATTTTCATCGTGCTGCCTCCGGAGCCAGAATCGGCAACTCTAATACGTCGATAGCAGCTTGCTTCTTCGCAATACGGATACCCTTAAGAATTGAGGCGCGGTATTCACCCGCTTCCAGTTCAACAAATGCCTGCTGTGTTTTGTCCCAAGCGCCTGAGAGTTTGGTATCAGTGGTTTGATACATTAGCGCAATACGGCCAATAGCCAGCATGTTTACCTGACGCTCCTGACCACCGACGTTGAGCGAATCAACATAGGTGTCCACTTTACGTCCGTATTCAGCTTCGATGTTGTAGGCTTCCAATACTTGGCGAAACTTCTCTGCAACAGAGATATCAGCACGGTCCTGGTTAGCACGGAGCTTCGCTACGCGCATACGGCGCTCTTCCTGGTGGAAAGGCACGTCCAGATCGACAAACTGCTCCAGACCGTCCAGCATGCGCAGGATTAAGGGCTGAATTTGACGTTCGATGACTGTCACTTGGTCAATGGAGTTTTCCAGGTCGTCAATCACCTTACGTTGGTTAGCCAACTGTTTCTCCAGCTGAGTGTTATAAACACGCAAGCCATCGATTTCTTTGTTAACCACCTTGAACTTCTGTAACAGACTGGAAGTGTCTGACTGAAGTTTGTCGATGCGTTTCTGAGATTGCTGACCAGCAGTAGTCTTACTTTGACTAACTTGCATGATCGAATCTAGGGTTTTATCTGCATGGGCTACGCCAACCAGGAGCGCTCCAGCAGAAAGAACTGTGGTTAGTGCCACAGCTTTGATTCGCTGCTTCTTCATAATTCCCTCATCTCGGGTACGTACGGTAAAAAGATTGCGACCGGATTAAACATACAAAAAATGCTTTTATCCAGAAAGTTTTAAATAAAAAGGTTAGATACTTGGTGATCATCAAAGTTGCGCATTTTAATAAGACCACTCCTAAACATACAAACACAAAAAAAAACGCACAAATTCGGACCAACAATCCATAACGAAAGGTAACACCAAAAACTGTAACCACCCGAAACAGGTAACACTTCGGTAACACAAGTACAGAATTTGCTCGCTAGACAGCTACTTGTTGAATTCCGTATAGCCTCAATACACAAGGATACCCGTTATTCTAGCAACTACTGACGACGTTCGAGTGTAATAAAGGAATAATCGAAAGGATTTCGCTCATCTCGCTGGAAATTCTCTCGTTTCAGCTCCTGCCATTCACTTCTATCGAACTCTGGGAAATAGGCATCCCCCAGGACTTCTGCATGAACTTCTGTCAGGTACAGTCTGTGTGCACACGGCAATGTTTGGCGGTAAAACTCAGCTCCACCTATCACCATCACAGTGCTCACCCCTGCGCCCTCGGCTTCTTTTCGGCCGATTTCAATAGCTTCTTCCAGCGAATGGGCGACCAATACGCCTTCCCTCACCCAATCGGGGTTTCGGGTAACAACAATATTGGCACGACCCGGTAGCGGTTTCCCTATCGAATCATAGGTATTCCGCCCCATCACCACCGGATGACCGAGGGTGATGCGCTTGAAGTGCTTTAAATCTTCCGGCAAATACCAGGGCAATTCATTATCGCGGCCAATTGTGCCATTTTCAGCGACAGCTACCACTATAGCTAGATCAATTGAATTCATGTTTTTCTCACACACGACATCGATTTATGGTTTTTTAAACGGAAATAGGGGCAGCAATATGAGCATGAGCCTCATAACCCTGCAATTCAAAATCTTCAAAGCGAAAATCGAACAGATCCTTGACCTTGGGGTTAATCATCATTTTGGGCAGCGGCAATGGCTTGCGCTGCAGCTGCGTTTCCACTTGTTCCAAATGATTAAGGTACAGGTGTGCATCGCCAAAAGTGTGCACAAATTCGCCAGGCTCCAAATTACACACCTGTGCAATCATCATGGTCAACAGCGCGTAGGATGCAATATTAAAAGGCACCCCCAAGAATATATCGGCACTGCGCTGGTAAAGCTGACACGATAGCTTTCCATCCAGCACATAGAACTGGAAGAGCGTATGGCAGGGCGGTAGCGCCTGTTTGCCATTGCTTGCGTTTTGCTGTGGAGAAACACCTTCGTCAGGCAGTAGCGCTGGGTTCCAAGCCGAAACAATCAAACGCCGAGAATCCGGCTTATTTTTAATCATCTGCAGCAGCTCAGCTATTTGATCAATAGCTCCGCCGTCTGTGGCAGGCCACGAACGCCACTGAGCACCGTATACCGGGCCGAGCTCACCCTCATCTGTCGCCCAAGCATCCCAAATTTTCACCCCGTTTTCATTCAGGTAGCGGGTATTGGTTTCACCCTTTAAAAACCACAGCAACTCGTGAATGATTGACTTCAAATGGCATTTTTTTGTCGTCACCAGCGGAAAGCCCTCGGCGAGGTCAAAACGCATCTGATAACCAAAGACACTCACAGTGCCAGTACCGGTTCTATCTTCTTTGCGCACGCCGCTGTCGCGCACGTGCCTCATCAAATCGAGATATTGCTGCACAAAACAACCTCTTACCTGTTATTTGCTTTTGACATTTACTTTGCCCGCGGCACCCGCCCGCGCTTCGCGGCGGTATGCCCAAAACATGATTAACGCTCCCATTACGATCATTGGGAAGGTTAAAAGCTGGCCTCGGGAGAAAAAGCCGAATAAATCGAAGCCAATATGCGCATCCGGCTCACGGTAAAATTCAATAAAGAAACGGAACACACCGTACATAATAAGAAACAGCGCGCCTACGGCCGCCCGCGGGCGTGGTTTGCGCGAGAACCAGAACACAATAACGAACAGTACTGCGCCTTCCAAAGCCGCCTGATACAGCTGCGAGGCGTGCCGTACCAATTGCTCTGGATCCTTCGGGAAAACCATACCGATGTCTGCCGTGGTTTCACGGCCCCACAATTCTTGGCCAATAAAGTTACCTAAACGGCCAAAACACAGCCCCAGGGGCGCCAGAGGTACGAGAAAATCCATTAGGTCGAGAAAGTTCACCTGTATTTTTCGCGCGTAGAGCAGCATCGCTGCAAGTACGCCCAATGCACCGCCGTGAAACGACATGCCGCCTTCCCATACCCGGAAAAGCCAAATGGGGTCTTCAAGAAACGCGCCGAAATTATAAAAGAACACATAACCGATACGGGCGCCCACCACCAAACCAACGGCACCATAGAAAATCATATCTTCCACTTGCCCGCGCTGCAGCGGCGTATGGGGTTTCCCGGCGCGGTACATACCCAGCCCCCAGGCGGCGGCAAAGCCAAATAAATACATCAACCCGTACCAATGAACATCGGGAAGGGAGAATGTTTTGCCAAAAACAGTGTGTGTACCGAGCGATATCGCTACAGGATCAATTTCGGGATAGGTCAGCATGTAGTCGTCACTTAAATTTTTGAATAGCGTGGCGGGTGGGCGGGCAGATCATACCAGACGTGCAAGTAAATTTGCGACAGCAAACAAGGTGGGAATTATTCCGCGCCAATCGGGCGAACAATACGGGTAAGCTGAGTACGCCGGAAGGTGGCATCGAGACAACGGTGAATAGACTCGGTATCGGGTAGCTGCATAACCTCTTCTAGCAGATCCTCGGCCTGCTGCAGGGTTACGCTACGAATCACCGATTTCACTTTAAGCAGGTTGGTGGCACTCATCGACAACACATCGTAGCCCATTGCCATTAGCAACATAGCGGCACCGGGCTCACCCGCTAGCTCACCGCAAATACTCACCGGCACTCCCTGGCTATGGGAGTCCTTCACTATTTGCTGCAATGCTCGCAGCACGGCGGGGTGCATCGAATGATAAAGGTCGGCAACCCGAGGGTTATTGCGGTCTACCGCTAGCAAGTACTGGGTAAGGTCGTTACTACCGACCGACAGAAAATCGACCCGCGCAGCAAAATCCCGCACCTGATAAACCGCACCGGGCACTTCGATCATCACCCCCAAAGGCGGCATTTCAATATTGTGGCCCTCCTCAAGCAGCTCATCAAAAGCGCGGTACAACAGCATTTGTGCGATTTCCAGTTCGCTGATATTGCTCACCATCGGCAACATAATACGCAAATTGCCCAGACCTTCACTGGCCTTGAGCATGGCTCGAATTTGTACCAAAAATATTTCGGGGTGATCAAGCGTTACGCGGATACCACGCCAACCCAAAAACGGGTTTTCCTCCTCTATCGGGAAGTAGGGCAGTGATTTATCTCCGCCAACATCCAGTGTACGCATGGTAACCGTATGGGGAGCGAAGGCCGCCAACTGGTCGCGATAGGTTTGACGCTGCTCCTCCTCACTGGGAAAACGGTCGCGCAGCATAAAAGGGATTTCGGTTCGGTACAGCCCCACGCCCTCTGCACCACGCTCCAAGGAAATCATCGCATCGGCGATAAGCCCGGTATTAACCCACAGTGCAACGCGGTGGTGATCTATGGTTTCACAGGGTAAATCTTTAAGTACATTCAACCCGGCGGTGAGCTGAACATCCTCTTCTGCAATCGCCCTGTACTGCTGTAACAGCTCTTCACTGGGGTCGCTGTATACGCTGCCACGGTAACCATCAACAATTAGCTCTCGCCCGTCTAACCGCGTAAAAGGTAAGTCCACGGCCCCCATAACCGTTGGAATGCCAATTGACCGGGCCAAAATAGCAATGTGTGAATTACTGGAACCGCGTATGGAGACAATGCCCGCCAACTTGCCTGAAGGCACTTCCGCCAGCATCGACGCCGTAAGGTCTTCGCCCACCAGAATAGTTTTATCGGGGTAGATCAATTCTTTCTGCGATGACTCCTGCAGATTGGCCAGCACCCTACTGCCCAAATCGCGCACATCGGAAGCCCGCTCGCGAAGGTAGGGGTCGTGCATACTGGAGAAAATTTTGACATGCTCCTGAATCACTTCGCTCCAGGCATAGGGCGCTGCCAACCCGCTTTTAATACGCTCTATAACTTCTCCGCCCAACGCCGTATCGTCGAGCATGCCGATATAGGCATCAAAGAGCACGCGCTCTTCCTTATTTAGACGATCTTCCAGCTCGGACGCAAGACGCTTAATATCCTCTCGTACCGCAGACAAGCCCTGCTGGAAAAACACCAGCTCTTCCTCAATAGCGTCGCACGTTTGGTAGGGCACCGAATTTAAGTCGGCAACAGGCGACACCACCACACACTTGCCAATAGCCACCCCAGGGGCGCCCGCCACACCCATAAACCGCGCTTCTGTTTTTTGCCCAATGGTGCGCAGCACACCCGTTGCCTCGGCATGGGCAATCACCCCCGCCAACTGTGCCGACATGGTGACCAGAAAAGCTTCTTCGCCTTCATCGAATTTGCGTCTTGCGCGCTGCTGAATAACCAAAACACCAAGGATTTGGCGCTGGTGGATAATGGGTACACCCAAAAATGAACTGAAGCGCTCTTCGCCCGTCTCGGGAAAATATTGAAATTTGGGATGCGATTCGGCGTCGTCGAGGTTTAGCGGCTCCTCTCTCACTGCCACATAACCGACAAGGCCCTCATTCAATTCCAGCTTAACCTGCCCTATCGCATCTTTATGCAGGCCCTCGGTAGCCATCAATACAAAATTACGGCTGACCTGCTGGCGCAGGTAAACTGAACACACTTCCGTGCTCATTGCATCGCGAACACGACTGACAATAATGTCCAGAACAGACTGTAAGTCTGCGGCGCCATTGACCTCCTGAACAATACTGCGCAGCGAATTCAGCATGCAGCGGTCTCCTGGGCACTCTGAATCAAGCGATTATGCGCCGGAGCCAGCTCTTTGAGGGCGCGGCGATAAACTTCGCGCTTAAACGTCACCACTTTAGACAACGGATACCAATAGCTAGCCCAACGCCAGTCATCAAATTCGGGGGGGCCACCAGTATTGAGTACCACCGCACTCTCGGGTGAATTGAGTTTTAATAGAAACCACTTCTGTTTTTGGCCTACACACAAGGGCTCTTTCTGACGAACCAAACGTTGCGGTAGCCGATAACGCAGCCAACCCTGAGTGACGGCCACAATGTCGACGTCGGAAGCAACTAGCCCCACCTCTTCTTGCAGTTCGCGGTATAGGGCTTGCTCGGGAGATTCACTTGCTTTTATCCCACCCTGAGGGAACTGCCAGGCATCCTGACCGCCGACACGCCGCGCCCATAAAACATTACCACTGCCGTTTGCCAGCACAATGCCAACATTTGCGCGAAAGCCATCGCTATCGATCACAGGAAACCTCCCTTTTAGAAAATCTGGTGTGAATTTTGTTGTTATAATCGCGGCCTATTGTTTCACAAAGAGGCATTTAAGGCATCTCTGGTTCCGTGGCGCCTCATTCACCTTAAATTGCCCTTCCCGCCGCACCCACTCGATTTATTCGGAGCACCCCCTTGAGTTTAGCAATATTTGACTTGGACAATACGCTGATTGCGGGCGACAGCGATCACGCCTGGGGAGAATTCATCATCGCCGAAGGCATAGTGGACGGCGAAGCATTTAAAACCGCCAACGATAAGTTCTACAGCGACTACGAGAATGGTACTTTAGACATCCACGCCTATCTGCGCTTTGCCCTCGCGCCGCTAACCCGTTTCAGCATGGCCGAACTGGGGCAATTGCATCAACGCTTCTTCGAGCGCGTAATAAAACCCATGCTGCTGCCCAAAGCCGAGGCTTTAATCACGGAACATCGTGAGAAAGGCGATAGAATACTGGTTATTACCGCTACCAACCGATTTGTAACAGAACCTATAGTGCAAGCGCTGGGTATCAGCGAGATTCTCGCCAGTGAAGGTGAAATTGTTGGCAACCGCTACACCGGAGAACCCGCCGGTATACCCTGTTTCCAGCACGGCAAAGTGACACGGTTAAACAGTTGGCTAGAGCAGCAATGCGCCTCTCTCGACGGCAGCTGGTTCTATAGCGACTCGGCCAACGACCTACCATTACTGGAGGTGGTTGATCACCCCGTCGCCGTTGACCCAGACTCACGTCTGAGGCAAACAGCCATAAAACGTGGCTGGCCAATCATCAGCCTGCGCTAACACATTGGCAGCCACACGGGCATTCAGGACATATTTGAGATATTTCTATGGAACAGCGAATACACCTCGCCCTGCTAATAACCGCCCTACTGGCTATGCTCGCAGGATGTGACAGCCAAAAGCCCGACGCCCCCAGCGCCGTAAAACCAGAGCCGGTGAGCGCCCACTACAGAGAAGCCGAAGACGCCAGTAAACAGCTCTGGCTATTAGGCCTTAACGCACTAGGCGACATTCGCACAAGCGACCAAGCGCTGCACGCAGCCATAGCTGAGCTGATTGCCAACCCCACAGAAGAGAGCCTTGTCGCCGCTCGCTCATCATGGCGCGCCTCAGAAGAGGTATACCAAAAGTTTTATTTTTTTACCCAGTTCGGCGTAACTGAGCCTGAAATTTTCGCACCCATAGCCAGGGCAAACTTCGCAATAGCCGCCCACCCCATTCAACCCGGCTACCTCGATTACTTTGGCCCCTACCCCTATTCTGGTCTAGTACACGACATTAGCGTGACCCTGAATGCCGAAAACCTGATAAACCAACACGGTATGACCGACCCCGAAGATGTTGTGCTCGGTCTCTACGCCATCGAGTTCATGCTCTTTGGCGAGAAGGGTGCAAGGCCCATTGACGACTACAAAAAAACATCAACATTAACGCTGGAACAAAAGCAACGAGGCTTTAAATCAATAGAAGAAACGCCCAACAATCGCAGGCGAGAACTACTGCAATTGCAGAGCACACTGCTAATTGACGGCGTTAATACCTTGATTGAAGAATGGCAAAGTCAAAAAGCCACGGCCGTTTTTCCGCGCTGGCAAACCCTGCCCGACAGCGCACGCCGATTAACCGTTCGCAAAACTTTTGAACGTTCACTCACCAAGCTTCTGCTGCAAACGGCGTCGGCCTCATCCCCCAGCGAAGATGGAAAGGCGGCAAATAGAATTGATCCGGCACTACTGGCCATCAGTATCGCATCACTGCAGGCCGCCTACCCCTGGCTAGAGCCCGACTCACGTAAAACCATCAAAGACAATCTTCAATCGGCACACGCACAATTGAGCGCCACCGAAAGAGCACCCGACACCCTACAACAGGGCTACCGTGCGTTAAAAATGGCCATGGACACCTACCTAAACCACAACAGCTAAACCGCAACAGCTAAACCGCAACAGCAAAACCCACATTTCACGCCAACTTCTGAGGCAAGCCGCTAATCACCAGCTAGACTGAAACAGTGAAACCCCGCACGCTGATTCGATCCACAGGTTACGCATGTCCACAGAACTCACCCAGGAACAAATCTTAAAAATCCTTCAGGGAATCGCCATTCCACCGCAACCTCAGGTGCTGGTTGATCTACAAATGGAGCAGTGCAAGCCCGACTACAGCATTACCGAAATCGCACGCTTAATCAGCCAGGATGTCGGGCTTTCCGGCAGTATTCTAAAAACCGTCAACTCACCTTTGTACAAGCACTCGAATACCATTACCTCCATTTCTCAGGCGGTAAACCTGCTC
The DNA here is from genome assembly GCF_014218805.1 of Teredinibacter franksiae. Classification (NCBI taxonomy): domain Bacteria; kingdom Pseudomonadati; phylum Pseudomonadota; class Gammaproteobacteria; order Cellvibrionales; family Cellvibrionaceae; genus Teredinibacter; species Teredinibacter franksiae. Next base: position 2,123,935 of record NZ_JACJUV010000001.1, read on the forward strand.
GGTGCAAACAGCGTGATAAACCTGATGAACGCGCTGTCTATCAAGGGTGCGCTTTCCGATGACGACATTATTGCCATGGGCCGTTTCTGGGATTCCGCCATGGATATAGCCCTCACGGCGTCATTTATCGCCAAACAAATTGGCGTGCCCAATTCCGAAGAGGTCTATACCCTGGGGCTCTTCCATAACTGCGGTATCCCACTACTAATGTCTCGCTTTGATCACTATCAAGACGTTTTAGTACAAGCCTACGCCGCCACAGAAAAAGATATTACGGAAGTCGAAAACGAGCTTATCAGTACCAACCACGCCGTAGTCGGTTATTACGTTGGTAAATCATGGAACCTCCCGGCGCACCTCTGCGAAGCCATCCATGAACACCACGGGATTATGAAAACATTCGCCGATGACAAAGCCAACAGCCGTAAAAAAACGCTGTTGGCCATTATCAAAATGGCCGAACACATCTGCGGTAATTACAAAATTCTCGGCCAGCAGCAAGTGGATCACGAATGGGAACGCATTGTCGATACCGTGCTCATTTATACCGGCATTAGCGAATACGAGTACGCCAACCTCGAAGCGCAAATTACCGAGCTTGGCCTTGGCGTCAAAAACTACTATTGAGGGCGCCCCTATCAATTATTTTTTCCTCTCAGTCTGGCCGCCCAATTGCTTTTACGCTTGCGTAACCTAGACTCAATTAAATTGTTGTGCCTTTTTAAACAGCTATAACAACAACAGCCGTAACAACAAAGGAAAAACCGAGGGTACCCCGTTGCTCAATATGCTTCGCCATTTATCAATACGAACAAAAATACTCCTAATTCCTATAGTCGGTGCGCTGGGGTTTTTTACCTATTTGTTTGTCAGCATTTACCTGGTGAACAACTCGCTAGAAATTCTTGAGGGCGCACGCGACAAACAATACCCCCTTCTGCGTATGACCGAAGCAAATATAGGAAGGGTGAACGATATTCAGGAGGCTCTCGCTTATGCGGTTTCTTCAGCCGAAATGGAGGTGCTTGACTCCGTCAAAAAGTTTTCCACCGACTTTACTGGCGACATTAATAAATCACGTGCCATAGAACCCTCCCTTGACAGCGAACTAAACAACATTCAAACGGTATTCGACAACTATTTTTCCGCTGCCTACGGTATCTCCGAAGGCATGATTGACGGCTCAATCAATTTTTCCGCGGTGGGCGAACGCAGTAAAAAAATGACCGACTCACTACAACAGTTGCAAAATCTTCTGCAGCAGTTTTACCAGGCGCGTTCCGAAACTTTTGATCAGGCGTTTCTAAACTTCGAATCTCAAGCTCAAAGCATGTTTTCCATCGGTGCCATTCTTGGGGTAAGTATCAGCCTGGTGCTCATCATTATCGGCGTTGTGATTAGCAGCATGATAAAAAACAGCATCGACCGGCTGATTCATAGCCTTAAAACCATCGCCGAGGACAACGGTGACTTAACCATTCGCCTAAAAACACGCAATCACGATGAAATTGGCGAGTTGGTAAAATGGTTCAACTCTTTTATGGACAAGCTGCAATCGGTTATGCAGAAAATCGTCGAAACGGCACCGCCACTGGCAAACCTATCAACCGACGTTAACAGCTTATCCAGCGACATGCGGCAAACCCTAGTCAAACAAAACGACAGCGTCAGTGAATCTAAAAACAATATTGAGCTCATGAGCCACAATGTTGCCACCATCGCACAGAACGCCGCCGAAGCGGCTTCGGCGGCACGTATCGCCGATGAAGAAGCCAGCAAAGGCCAAACAATTGTTGGTGATACCGTTAAGAGCATTCAGCATTTGTCCAACAGTATCGGCGAAGCCTCCAACGTTATTGCAAAACTAAAAGAAGACACCACCAGTGTGAATGTAGTGCTCGCGGTCATCAAAGGCATTGCCGAGCAAACCAACCTTCTTGCCCTCAACGCGGCTATCGAAGCGGCACGAGCAGGCGAACAAGGTCGAGGTTTTGCTGTAGTAGCTGACGAAGTTCGAGGCCTCGCCTCACGCACCCAAGAATCCACCGAAGAAATAAACACCATTCTCGCACAACTACATACGGCTTCTACCGCCGCCGTTGGCACCATGGAAGAGAGCACCGTCGCCGTAGAAAAATCGGTTACAGAAGCCAACTTAGCCGGCGTAAGCCTGCAGGCCATTACCGACACCGTAAATACCATTAATGCTATGAACGAACAAATCGCCAGCGCCACCGATGAACAACAAAATATTTCCAATCAGCTGGTCGGTGAAGCCGAACGCATACAAGAGCAAACAGAAAACACCTCAAACTCCGCTATTCGCCTGCAAGATGTAAGCGAGAAATTGAATTCTTTGGCTTCGAATTTGGAGCACATCACTCGGCAATTCCGGGTGTAAGTTTTTAAACAATTCACAAAGCTTTTAAACAAGTAACCAAGTATGAGGTTGATCAATCATGAAGAAACACCGTCGACTGGCCTTTGTCTGTCTAGCGGGAAGCTTATGTGCTTCATCTTACGCAGATTTAAATATGAACGGATTCGCCACCATGGCCGGAGGTATGACATTTTCCGATGAGGAGAGTCTTGATGGCTATGATAACTATCTTAGTTTTACCGAAAATTCGTTACTCGGCATACAAATTAAGGCAGATCTAGGCGATAAACTCACTGCCACAGCGCAGATAATTTCTAAAGGCAGCGAAAATTGGAACGCAAAGTTTGAGTGGGCCTATATCGGTTACGAAGCATCAGACAACATTAAAATTTTACTCGGTCGCCAACGCGCCCCCTACTACAACTATTCCGATTATCTGGATGTAAGTTACGCCTACCATTGGATCACACCACCCGAAAGCGTGTACAACTTACCGTTCGATACCACCAACGGTGTGGGAGCCGTAATTACCAACGAGCTAGGCCCGTTCGAATCTACACTGCACTTTGTGTATGGAGCACACGAAAATACTATTAACGTGCAAGGCGAAGAAGCGCTCACCGAAGTAGGTGCGCAAATATCAGCGGCCTGGAATCTTAACTGGGAGTGGCTCTCACTGCGTTTTGGCTATTCTGAAGCGGATAGACTGAAACTGCATATTCAGCAAATGGAAGCACTTGCGGCTGGCTGGGCTGAAGCTGGTTTCGATCAGTTTGTGCCCATTATCTCTACTTCCGACGACGATAATAGCGGCTCGTTTCTCGACCTAGGTTTTACCGTAGACTACGAAAACTGGCTGATCAATGCCGAGTATACTGAGCTCAGCCTAACTGGAGTTCCCCTCTCCGACACCCGCAGCGCCTGGTACACCTCCGTAGGCTATCGCTTTGGCAACGTAATGCCGCACTTTACCTTCGGTAAAGACGATGAAACACCTATAGATGACTCGTTCCTCGACGATGTACCTCTAGGAATAGATCCAGGTTTGGATGGGTTAGTTGCAGTCACCTCAGAATTGATCAACAGCGCTACCAATGAAGCGGAATATTACATACTGGGCGTACGCTGGGATTTCCATGGCTCGGCAGCATTTAAATTGGATTACAAATACCAAACCAATAAGCTAACCGACGATACCGACAATCTTCTGCGCTTCGCCGTCGTAACCGTTTTTTAAGGAGAACTAAAATGACAATAGTAAAAATTGCTCTCCGTTTGCTTTTTATTCCAGTGCTCTTTTGCGCTGCCACAGTAATAGCGGACACTGCCGTTATTATCCACCCTTCAAATGCCTCCGCACTGGATAAAGATACGGTAAAAAAAATATTTTTAGGTAAAACGAAATCCTTCCCTAGTGGTGGAACAGCCGTGCCAATCAATCAAAAAGATGGCGATGCAACACGCGCTGGGTTCGACCAGAATGTTCTAGGGAAGTCCTCCAGTCAGATTAAAGCCTACTGGTCAAAGCTGGTATTTACCGGCAAGGGAACGCCCCCTAAAGAAGTGGAGAACGACGCAGAAATAAAAGCCCTAGTGGCCAACAACCCCAACATTATTGGATACATCGACGCCACCCAAGTAGATGACAGTGTGAAGGTTGTATTTTCGTTTTAAAGCGTAATATGAACCGCAATTAATCTGCGCAAAAAAAGGTTGTGATGGTAGATATCACAACCTTTTTTACTCGTGAAACCAAACCTAATCAGTCGTCGGCTTCAATCGACTCTTTGTAGCCATCTGCATCTAGCGCAGTATCCAATTCAGACACCTCGGAAGGCTTCACCTTAAAAAACCAGCCTTCATCATAAGGTGACTCGTTAACCGTTTCCGGCGCATCTTCCAAAGCTTCATTAACCGCAACAACTTCACCTGTTACTGGAGAATAAATATCGGAGGCCGCCTTAACAGACTCAACAACCCCTGCCTCTTCACCCGCATTCACCTGAGTACCCACCTCGGGCGCCTCTACAAATACCACATCGCCCAACTCTTCCTGGGCGTGGTCGGTAATACCGATGACCACCGTGCCATCCTCCTCAACCCGCGCCCACTCGTGGCTGGCCATATATTTCAACTCGGATCGAATTTCACTCATGCTGGTTTCCTTCACTAAGCTCTAGATTTAATGGCCGCCATTTTACAGGCTAATAGAAAGCGATTAAACAACCTTACGGCCATTACGTACAAAACACGGCTTCACCACCGTAACCGCAAGCGCTCGCTTGCGCACCTCCACAACAGCATTCTCGCTAAAATTCATGGGCACACGCGCCAAAGCAATAGAGTGGCCTAGGGTGGGCGAAAAAGTACCGCTGGTAACAATACCCTGAAGCTTTACGCCATGCTCATCCTCTCCAGTAACCACCTGCCCTTCACGCAGCACACCTTTGCCGTGTAATAACAGGCCCACTAACTTTGCCCGCACACCGGTAGCCTTCTCTTGCTCCAGCTTTTCACGGCCAATAAAATTGCGGCTCTCTGGCGGCCATGCCACTGTCCAACCCATATTGGCAACCAACGGCGAAGTTTGCTCATCCATTTCATGACCGTAAAGGTTCATACCGGCTTCCAACCTAAGAGTATCGCGCGCGCCAAGGCCGCAGGGCTTCACCCCCACATCCGCCAACGCCTGCCAGAAGGCGGGGGCATCTGAATTGGGCAGCATAATTTCATAACCCTCTTCACCGGTATACCCCGTGCGCGCCACAAACCATTCAGCACGGCCCGGCTCAGCCAGAAAAGCGCCCTGAAAAAGCCCAAGCCCCTCTATTAAGGCAGGCTCCAAAAGGCCATGTACACGCTCACGAGCTTGCGGGCCCTGAACAGCTATCATCGCCAGCTCGTGGCGCTCACAAATGCTTACCTCGAACGCAGCCGAATGCTGCGCCAACCAAGCGAGATCTTTCTCGCGGGTAGCGCAATTCACCACTAGGCGATAACCGAAGCTCATCAGGTAGACGATTAAGTCATCGATAACTCCGCCCTCAGGGTTGAGCATGGCCGTATAAAGTGCCTTACCCGGCTGCTGCAACTTGCCTACATCGTTGGCCAACAAATACTGTAAAAACGACTTAGCCCCGCCGCCTTCAACATCGACGATGGTCATATGGGAAACATCAAACATGCCCGCCGCTTCCCGCACCGCCGTGTGCTCTTCGATTTGAGAGCCGTAATTTACCGGCATATTCCAACCACCAAAGTCGACCAGCTTGCCACTCATCTGTCGGTGCACATTTACCAGAGATGTTTCTTTTAGCATCACGCTGTAACCTCAAAAAATTTTGCCTCATTTTACCCGTTTTAGATCAATCATTTTGGCTTAATGAATGATTTTGTTAGTGTAGCCATTTTCATCCACACATATTGATGGCTAAAATGGCACCAACGGCTAAGAAAAGAAGGACTTTATGATAGTTGTACCCACAGAAAAGCAATTCGACTGGCGCCATGCGCCAGTGGTATTGTTCTCAATCGTATTACTGAACGTAATGGTCTTCGTTTTTTATCAAAGTGGTGATACCGAAAAACTCTACACGGCGGTTGGCACCTACCTCGAAACCGACTACCTGCCACAGGAATGGCCGCTGTTTGAGCAATACATTGCAGACCACGAAGGTGCAACCAGAGCCAGCGAATTAGCCGAACTCTACACCGCTGGCGAACATCAACCACTGGCCATGGCCATACTGCAGAACCCAGGGTTTTACCAACACCTAACCACCGCCGCCGGAACCACCTTCAGGCGAGACTTTTATGAAGATTGGCAGTACGAGCGGCCACAAATACAAGCCGCATTTAATGAAATTAGCTGGATCGCCCACGGCCTAATCGCCAGCGACTTCAAAATATCCGCACTGTTTACCTCCCAGTTCCTGCACGGCGGCGTCATGCACCTGCTGGGTAACATGTTTTTTCTGGTTATCTGTGGTTTCGCCGTAGAAGCCGCCATAGGTCACTGGCGTTTCCTGCTGTTTTACCTCGTATGCGGTGTGGCTGCCGGTATGGCCCAAGTAATGCGCGACTGGACTAGCACCACCCCACTGGTGGGCGCATCGGGCGCTATATCCGGGGTTATGGCTATGTACCTGGCGGTATTTCGGCTACGAAAAATTGAATTTTTTTATTGGATCTTCTTTTTTGTCGGCTATTTTCGCGCACCCGCGTTGGTAATATTGCCCGTTTATGTCGGTAAAGAACTCTTTAGCTATTACACCAACCCCGACTCCAACGTTGCCTTCCTCGCCCATGCCGGTGGGTTTATTGCCGGGGGAATTCTAATCGGTTTATCTCTCTTACTTGACAAAAAAACGGTAAACGAAACCTACATTGAAAGCGACCAGAGCACAGTAGATGAATCTAGGCTAGCGCTGGCAGACATTTATAAAGCGCTCGAAAAATACAATTTCGGCGAAACCTACAAACGTGTTAACCAGGCTATAAAAGACCACGGTGAAACTTTCGAGCTGGCGATAATTCGCTACAACCTACTCAAAATTAACCGAGGCAAGGGTTTCGCCCAAAGCGTGCTACGCCTATGGCAACTGGGCAAATTATCGACTCAGGAAGTAGAACGCTTGCAAACACTTTGGCAGGAGCACCCCGAACTACATGGCAACCTAAAAGATGAGTACGCCGTAAACCTGGGCATGAAATTCGCCTCACTGCAAAACCCAGCAGCCGCAGAACAAGTTTTCGATTTGCTTTTACAGCGCGGCAACAAAAGCCAAGAGCTTTTTGTTTTTGCGAAAAAACTGTCACAAACGTTTGCTCAAAATGGTTACAAAAAAAAGCAAGCTAAATACGACAATTTTATTCAACAGTTTGTAAGCGGGGGCCACAATGGCGCACTGTAAATACCACCCTCTACAAGCCGCCACATACGAGTGCCCGCGCTGTACCCTTAGCCATTGTGATCAATGCGCCGGCAATCAAGACCGCCACGGCAATACACTATGCCATTTCTGCGAATCAAAAATGGACAGCCTAGGAACCGGCGCTGCGGCGGAGCCTTTTTGGCGCCATCTTCAAGAGGCGTTTCGCTACCCCCTTAACTGGGAGGCGCTACCGGTTATTATTACCGTCGCAGTTGTAACCTCGTTGTTGTCGGCATTTCCACTGGTGTGGATATTTACCCTACTGGTATACCTCGCGTTAACGGGGGCGTTATTCAAATATGCATTTCGCTGCTTGGAGCGAACGGCGGCGGGAGAAATGAGCGCCCCCTCTGCGGGTGATGCTTACACCGGCGGCTTAAGCCTATTATTGAAACTTATTTTAATTAGTATAATTGCCGGTGGCAGCCTAACACTGGCGGCCGTCTTTATAGGCCCTACCGTAGCGGGAATATTGGGTACCTTGTTCGTTATTAGCTTACCTGCCGTATTAATTCAATTCGCACAAACCGAAAATATTATCGACGCCCTAAACCCGTTAAATGCTCTTCGCTTAATCACCACCATTGGCTTGTCCTACGGGCTTCTTATTGCCTTTATAATGATCATGACAGGTTCGGTAAGTGTGATTAACGAACTCATAGGCGACCGATTTTCTTTCCTTAGCATGAGCTTGCAATCGATTATTTCCAACTACTACACCATTGTAGTATTTCACATTATGGGTTACATGCTGTTCCAATATCAGGACAAACTAGGCTACTCCGCACGCGCCGACAACCTAGATGATCAACGCGATGACCTCAGCATTCTCAACGCTAAAATTGATATAAACCTAAAAGAAGGCAACTACGAAACCGTTGTTACACTCTTTGAAAAAGGAATAAAAGTATTTCCGGCCGACAACACCCTTGCGCAAAATTTTTTCGAATTTTCATTTAATGCCAAACGCCCCGCACTTGTCGAAACCAGTCTAAATCATTACCTGAACATACTGACCAAAAACCGAGAGTTCGACAAACTCAATGTTGCCTACACCAAGGCCCGACAAATAAACCCCAACCTAATCCCCTCAAACCCACAGGTACGCCTGCAACTGGCGGTAGTCTACCAAGCCAAAGGCGAAGCCAAAATCGCCGTTAAATTACTTAACGGCATCGCCAAGGCGCATCCGCAATTTGCCGAACTAGACAGCGTATTTACCACCATGGCAAAAGCATTCGACGACCTGCACATGCAACCGCAGGCCGAAAAGTGTCGGGCGCAAGCGCAAAAGCTACAAAAGAAAAAACAACCGCAAACCCCAGAACAGGCACCGGAACAAGCACCCGCACCCGCACCCGCATTAGAACGATTTGCGGTACGAGACGTTTCCACCATAGAACCACCACCGCAAAACATCGCTAGCCCCGCCGCCGAGCCAACCGCCCTAGCCGAAGAAAAACCCGAAGAGTTACCCCCAATTGAGTTTAAATAGGCACTTCTACTAACGGCCAACGGCGCAATAAGGCTTGCCAGGCAGAAGCTAAAATCAATTAATAGAGGTGCCCTAAAGAAGCGGCTGTGGTACAACAGCCGCCCAATTAATTACCTACACGTGCTTAATGCACACAGCCCTATGCCTTCATTCGCCAACAAGCTACTCGCCTGGTACGACAAACACGGGCGTAAAAACCTGCCCTGGCAAACACCCATACACCCTTACCGGGTATGGCTTTCGGAAATAATGCTACAGCAGACCCAGGTAGACACCGTTATTCCATACTTCACCCGCTTTGTAGAGCGCTTCCCCACCCTTAAGCAACTTGCCGCCGCCGAGCAAGATGAAGTGCTACACCTATGGACCGGGCTCGGCTACTACGCCCGCGCCAGAAACCTGCACAAATGCGCTCAAATAGTTATGGAGCAATACAACGGCGAACTGCCTGCCGATATTGAAGCCCTACAATCACTGCCCGGTATTGGCCGCTCTACCGCAGCGGCCATTACCAGCATTGCCTTCGAGCAGGCCACCGCCATACTCGACGGTAACGTAAAACGCGTACTCGCTCGCCAGCACACCGTAGAAGGGTGGCCCGGCAAACCCGCCGTGCTCAACAAACTATGGCAACACGCCGAAACCCATATGCCCGCCAACCGCTGCCGCGACTACACCCAAGCGATAATGGACCTAGGCGCAACACTCTGCGTACGCAGCCGCCCGCAGTGCGATAGCTGCCCAATAAAGGCAAGCTGCAAAGCCCACGCAGCAGGAAACCCACAGAACTACCCAGGGAAAAAACCCAAAAAAACCCTGCCCGTAAAACAAGTACAAATGCTTATGGTGCGCAACCCGCAGGGTGACATACTGCTAGAGCAGCGGCCGCCAACCGGTATTTGGGGAGGCCTGTGGAGCCTGCCCGAAGTACACGTTGATGAACAGCCTACAGCCAAAATTGCAGGCGTTACAGGCGAAGTAAGTGCTCACACAAGCTGGGAAGAAGTCCGTCATACCTTCAGCCACTACCACCTCGACATAACCCCCGTACTGATCGACATACACAAACCAATTCCGGGTATTATGGAAAGCAATAAACAGCTCTGGTATAACCTTAAGCAACCACCCGAACTTGGCCTAGCAGCCCCGGTAAAAAAGCTACTGGAACGCCTAGGCTCACTTACCCAGGACAACTAAACATGGCGCGCACCGTATTCTGCCGAAAAAACCAGCAAGAACTAGAAGGCCTAACGGCTCCCCCGCTTCCCGGGCCCAAAGGCTTAGATATTTTTGAAAATGTATCGAAAAAAGCCTGGCAGGAATGGCTAAGCCATCAAACCCTGCTAATAAATGAAAAACAGCTGAACCTAATGGACCTTACCGCCCGAGCCTACCTCGGAGAACAGATGGCCAAATTCTTGAGCGGCGAAAGCTACGATCAAGCCGATGGCTATGTGGCACCCGAAAAGAGCGACAACCAAACCTAAAACTAGGTAATAATTTCGCCCACAACCCCTTGACTAGATCCGCCGGGGAAGGTTTAATACGCGGCCTTCGCAGCCACACAATGGTAGCGAACAAAATTTGCCCAGATAGCTCAGTCGGTAGAGCAGGGGATTGAAAATCCCCGTGTCCCTGGTTCGATTCCGGGTCTGGGCACCATAAATAGAGCTCCGCATTTTCGGGGCTTTTTTTATGCCTGCTCGCAGAAGAACCAGAACCTCTTCGCTCGCGTAGCAATGAGCCTCGAGCGCTGACAAACAGCCCTAAGGCTGTTTGAATACTTACACCGACCTGCTGCAACGTACAAACCTTATAGAACGCTAACCCAGGCAGTTCCGCCTCTTGCGCTGCAATAAAAGTCTTACATATACAATTTTACTTCCGGATACCCCAGCACTTTATATTTCATTAATATAAATAAACTGCACCAGAGTTTGTATCCCTTATCATGGCGTGATCTCCACCAACACCACTACTTTCACCATCTTCATGGGGTGCGCTGACCACAAGAGTATGGCCAGAATCACTTAGACTAACTGCGCGACCAAACCTCATATAGGCATGAGAGTTTTTCGATTTAATGTAAGCCGTTTCTGAAATACCACTCTCTGTATGCTCAAAAAGATATACCGCCCCAGAGAACTCCTCAAAATTAGAAGACTTGTCGCCGTAAAAACCAACACCTTCGCCATCTTCAGCTGGGGCTCCTACTGCCAATAAAGTGCCGTCACCATTAAAGCTCACCGCCTCTCCAAAACGATCCGAGCCTTCGCCATTCGAAGCGTTAAGAACTTCAACCAAACTCCAACTCTCTCCCTTACGCGTATAAACGTAAACCACTCCCGAAAAATTGTTTCCCCTATGCACACCAACTGCTAGGTTGTTTCCATCAGAACTCAGGCTAAGCTGTTGGCCAAACAACCCAAACTCAACCGGGTTTGTTGGCTCTAGATACACTTGCTCAGCCCATACCCCGCCGCTGTGGGTATAAATATAAACCGCTCCTGCACTATCAACATCGGTATCACCTCCAACACCCAGGATTGTTTTATGCGGGCCAGCCATTACAAGGGTGTTGCCATCAGCGCTAAGCTTCACCTCACTGCCAAAACCACCAGATGCTTCGGTGCTAACAATTTGCTGAAAGCTCCAAGAATCCCCTTCACGCTTAAAAAGATGCACCTCGCCATTCGGGCTTCCAACAGCCAAGGTTTCGCCAGCCGCGTCCAACGATACAGAAATTCCAAAATTGAGAAGGTAGCTGGGAAGCGGAGCCTTTGTAGATTTGATGTAGGCCTGTTGAGCCCATTTGCCGTTCGTGCGAGAAAACACATAAACTGCACCCGTCGCTACACCGGAGTTATCACTCTGGTCACCATTAATGCTTGTTGCATTACTCTCTTCTCCTGGCGCGCCAACGGCCAGAATGGAGCCATCTGCACTTAAATCGATTGCAGAACCAAACCTGTCCCAAGCTTGCGTATTACTCGCTTTTACGTAAGCCTGTTGCTGCCATTCGCCCGCAGTATTGTCGTAGAGGTAAACGGCTCCCGCCTGATCCTGGGAGTTGTCGCTTTGTTCACCATCAATACCCGTTGCATTGCTCTGCTCCAGTAGTGTCGCCACAGCAAGTGTATTGCCATCACCGCTAACTCTAACTGTCTGGCCGAATTGATCCGCGCTATCAGGATTACTCGCTTTGATATAGCCTGTTCCCTCTAGCAGCATACTGTTATCGATGCTCAGGGTATTTCGGTCGAAGCAAGTAGCTCCTTCGCATACTTGCAGCAGGTAACGCGCATTAAATCTCATATGCAAGGGCACTGTGTGCTTATAAAAGCCTACTCCTGGCTCTATGTCCGTAGCTATCTGCTCAAAGCCAGAAATTCCATCCGGGTTTTCAAAGAGTTTGTAATGTGTTGCTCCTGGTGTATCACCCCAAGAAAAACCCAGCGTTTTAAACGAGGCTTCTTGTAGAACTAGGTAAGAGCCACGAGCGAAGCTCGCGGTTATAGTACAGTCTTCGGAAATTACAGATGCCGAGTACTCCAAACCGTCAAGAGTCCCACCACATCCAGTTACTTCGTCCACTATGTAACCTGCATCCGGCGCAAGCGTCAGTCCAAAACCGCCGGCTACGGTCAACTGATCTGTCGCCGTCTCAAACACCCCATTCTCACCCACCTCAAGGTTGAGCAGATAGAAGCCTTCAACCACAAAACGCGCAGTAAAAGTACAGTCTTCTGTAACTGATGGAAGCGTATATGTGTTACCGGCCAAGCTACCATTGCAACCGTCTACCGGCCCTAACCTGTAACCCTCCGAAGGATTGAGCAAGAATGAAGTACTTCTCCCCCGCTCTACTGCCACCGTAGCTGGACTTGTCGTTCCACTACCCTCGGTTTCTGAGCTGATAGTGTAACTTTGTATTTGGGGCTGACTGCTGTTTCCACCGCCTCCATCACCCTGACCGCCTCCACCGCCGCAAGACACTGTGAAAAATAGGACAGCCAATACAATCAATAATTTTTCTAGAACTATAAGCACGTACTTACCTCTTACTCTTTGCTTGTCGAACCTCATCACGCCTCACCACCCTCGTCTCTATCAGCGTTGTAATATATCGCATTTTTACATTTAAATTGTCACTCGCGAGATCATGTTCCGGTATCAAGCGCATGAACTTAAAGTGATATGCAAAACTTTCCAATTTGCCACGGAACACGAGGACACCCACTCACCGATCTCCGAAATTTTTATTCGCATACCGACAAACTCACCAACTTAGGTGAGATGGCGGATTTTTTGGAAACAAATATGACAGCTTACCCAAGTCCGCGTGCAACTTTTTGTTATATTTTTTAATGGATTCTCGCATGACTAAACCTATCTCGCCCACTCCAATATTCACATTCTGGACAAAATTCACCAATAGGATAATCTATACCTTCTTCGTGCGGACACCCAATAATGCCATCCATCATACCTACTGTATTCGCGTGATTCTCTTCGATAAAAATCAATATTTCACCCATAGTTTTCTCCGACTTTCTAATATCTGATATTGAAAACCATTTTTTTATGGGACCGGCTTCAGCGCCATCATGGGGAATTATGGCGCAAACTACTTTTGAAGCCTTAATATTATTTGGCCCATAGAAAGCTATAGTTGCTATAGGGTAGCCTTTATCGCCTTTCCTAATTTTTTTAGTTAATAACTTTTTATTATTACCTTGAGACATACGATTTTACCGGACTAAAATAATGTAGAGGCACACGAGGATAGGCACACGTAGGCACACGAGGACACCCACTCGCCATTGACATCATACCGAACATCATCTACGACAATTAACTGTTTATATAAACAGCTAAAGAACACCTATGACGACGGCACGGAAGCATCAAGTCTCTATCAGTGACACACCCTATTATCACGTTATGTCCCGCTGTGTTCGCCGCTCCTACCTGTGTGGTACAGATATTCATACCGGGCAATGCTACGAACACCGGCGCGAATGGATTGCAGAGCGTATTCGCTTACTCTCCACCATTTTTGCTATCGATATCTGCAGTTACGCCGTAATGAGTAACCACTACCATATCGTAATCAAAATTGATGCCCAGGCACCGCAAAGCTGGAGCTTCGACGAAATTATTCAACGCTGGCTATGCTTGTACAAAGGCCCTTTTTTGGTACAAAAATATCAAAAAGGCGAAACCTTAGATGCCGCAGAACAACGCGTACTCGAAGATACTGTAGAAGATTGGCGTACACGCCTTGGCAGCTTAAGCGCGTTTATGCAGCAACTAAATCAAGTCATCGCACGCCAAGCGAACCAAGAAGAACGCTGCACTGGCCGATTCTGGGAGGGGCGATTTAAATCTCAAGCCTTATTGACCGAGGAGGCACTGTTAACCGCTATGGCCTACGTGGATTTAAACCCCATACGCGCAAAAATGGCCGAGTCACCCGAAACTTCTGAACACGCCAGCGTTCAAGAGCGAATAAACCCTCGCTTTGAACTGAAACAAGCTTTAACCCACAATCCGGATATCAACCCTCACCACTTCAGCCGCTTTTCCGTTAAAGAATTAGCCGCTTTTGAGGGGAATATTCGGTCCGACATACAACACGGCGTATTATTCGATATCAAAGATTACCTCACGTTAGTGGATACGACTGGCCGTATTCAGCGTAAAAATAAGCGTGGTTACATCGCCAGTGAATCTCTACCCATTCTACAACGGCTAGGCATCGACGCTAACGACTGGCTGGATAACACGCAGAAATTTGAAGCGATCTTCTATAAAAAATTCCATTATAGGCGGCGAGATAAAAACGTCGCTTAGTCCTTTAGTAAACTCACTGCAATTAAAGCGAGCTCACGCTAGCCAGGCTCTGCCGATGGTTTAATCAGCGTGATTCGTGCTCGTACGCGCCACTCTTACAGTATTCACACTTATTACCTCAATATTTAGATCTTACGTATTTCGCCCAGTGGGTTTTTCACAAATTCTCTGCCAGTGGGTGTCCCTTTAATCTTCTCGACGCTGACGACTGGGTGGATAACACGCAGAAATTTGAAGCGATCTTCTATAAAAAATTCCATTATAGGCGGCGAGATAAAAACGTCGCTTAGTCCTTTAGTAAACTCACTGCAATTAAAGCGAGCTCACGTTAGCCAGGCTCTGCCGATGGTTTAATCAGCGTGATTCGTGCTCGTACGCGCCACTCTTACAGTATTCACACTTATTACCTTAATATTTAGATCTTACGCATTTCGCCCAGTGGGTTTTTCACAAATTCTCTGCCAGTGGGTGTCCCTTTAATCTTGTGGGTGTCCCTTTAATCTTTACAATGGCATCGATCAAAATTCTCTGCCAGTGGGTGTCCCTTTAATCTTCCTTTAATCTTCTTTCTTCCATCAAAATTCTCTGCCAGTGGGTGTCCCTTTATCTTCCTCCTTTAATCTTCCTCTCTTTACTACGGTTTTAACGCTATTTTATTGGCGGGATATTGAAAAGCATAAGACATTTTTACTTGTAAGGGACGCTCGTGTTGAAAAACGAGCGTCCTCTGTATTCCTCACCTATTGTTCACAAGAATCCATACTTGCAGCCGGGCCGCTGCATACAGTGGTGGTCCTTTTTTCCCTTGGTAGTACCGCCCCGCCTCGTAAACACTACTCGAATACTATATCGTCAATGTAAACCGATACCCCTTCATTAGAAGGATACCCAAGGTGAAAAGAAAGAACTGCTTCGGTTTCATCAGCCTCGAAGCTCACATTGTCGAAGCTTATATTCGTCCAAACTCCCGCGCTGATCGTTGTCTCGTTCACAACCTTATACGCATGGTCGAATTCGGCAGGTAATTGTACTCCTGTCTTAACGGTAGCATCGCCGCCTTCTGCGTATAACCAAAAAGATACACTATAGGTTTTGCCTGTTTCAACGGGAATAGCTTCATGATCCACCAATGCGTGCCAAGCTTCAGGAACAGGTGCCGTCAAGCTGTTCACATCGATTTTTAAAGAATGGCCTCCTGTACGTACCTGACCTTGCGCGGCGGTCACGATGCTAAAATCTGCACTCGCCGTTTGCAGATACCAAGACCAACGTGAGGCCGGATCCCCCTGAGTATGCGCTTGCAAGGTTTCATCCCACCCCCGAATGGCGTTCGTCGGTAATGCGTCTTCAAAACCTGGGTTATCGATTAAGCCTTTGGCTTGTGCCGATTCCCAGCGAACATTATCCAAAAGGAATTCAACACCCTGCTGCTCACCAGCCGTAGGCATAATTTTTAGGGCTGTGTTCACATTAGAGAGATCCAGGCCAGCTGCTACAAACTCGTCGAGCGAAACACGAATATTACTCCACACGTTTAACGGCGGCCGACCGATCGACAACACCCCACCGGTACAAGGCCATACACAGTCGAGACCAATCAACAAACTATTCACTGACTGGCCATAACTTTGCGGGAAAATGTCAAAGGTGACAGCCCCCTCTGCATAGGAAGAAAAATCATAGGGGGAATTAAAACGTTCAATGATAAAAAAGTTACCGTCAAGCTGCTTATTAAATTTGACTCTCAGCACGCGTTCGTGACTGGGATCACTGGTACTTTCCTCTTGCCAAGTAATATGGCTGTCTGCACCCGCCATATTGTAATTTCCCGCAAGGTTATCCCAGGCAACAAAGGCATCCCAGCGGCCAATCTTATTTTTGTAATACACAAAATGCTCGATTTGGGTGTCGGCATTATCACCAACACCATCAACATCGGAATCCAATGCTTCTGTTCCGTCGAGGGGTAACTGGTCGTGCTCATCAGAAACGCCGTCGCCATCGTCATCTCTATCAGTATTATTACCTAAGTCATCACTATCGGTATCCAGGTATTCGCTATCATCAAACGGAAGTTGGTCATCAATATCAATTACGCCATCGTTGTCGTCATCCGTATCTGCAGTATTGCCAATTCCATCATTGTCGGTATCAAGACTTTCACTTGCATCCAGCGGAAATGGATCAAGGCTGTCAACAACACCGTCGCCATCGTCATCCAGATCGGTACTATTGCCTATACCGTCGCCGTCGGTATCGACAGAATCGCTCGCGTCCAAAGGCAGTTGATCCTTATCATCGGTTACACCATCATTATCGTCATCGTTGTCGGCATTGTTGCCTACACCGTCCCCATCGGTATCCAGTTGCTCGCTGGCGTCTTTTGGGAAAGCATCTGCACTATCTTCGGCCCCATCATTATCGTCATCTGAATCCAAAGCATCACTGATTCCATCAGCATCAAAATCGGGTACCGGTGAGCTCGTGGGATTGGGAATCGAGTTCGTACCGCCTTCACTACCCCCGCCGCCGCAACCTGCCAGCAGCAGAACCAAAAAAAACCAGTAATTAATTGATATCTTGAACATATTGTCGCCCTTATCTAGGTTATTATTCTAGGAAACCATGTATACACGCGCCAATTATATATAAACCCAAAATGCAAAGTCCACAGCACCGGCTCAAGGGGAGGCTTTAGCCACTAAGCATAAACGAGCGATAAATGTGACTTTATACGGCTTGGGAAGCCCTTGTAAAACTCTGTAAAGCCTTCCGTGCAAGAAGCTACAGAATTCAGCCGCTTAAACTGCAAGGGTAGCGTGCTTGGCTGCAACGCCTGGGTAAATTGTTGAGAACACACCAGGCAGGGCTTAGATCTTAAGCAAGCGTAATTTTGCTTAGAAACATAAAGACAAACGTTCTATAAAGGATTCATGGGCGTATTTGGTTTTGCCTTGGCAACTACGCAGGCAACAATAATCATTTATCTCACATTAACCGCGTGGCATTTTACGAAGAAGACCTCCGAATAAATAACTCTAATTACTAGTCTATACACACGAATTCAGTTAAACGGCGACTAATTGCTTTCATCGACGACAGTAACATCGGTTACGCATTCTACAAAAAATATCAAAGCGCTTTCCACAAACTACCTGGAACACCTCCTTATCCAAAATCGCCGCTACAGGTAGCGGCTATACTTCGCACAAAAAAATCGATTTACTCAGGATAGCTTTTTGTGTGCCAAAAGTTGTCCGTAAGACTCGTATTTTTTTCCTGTGTGCTCCAGAATGATGTGGAGTTTTCGAGTGTGCTGTGTACTTTTCTTTCTGAAATAAAAGGATCTGTGATGAAAAATGCTGTTAAATTATTGTGTACTGCACTGTTATTGCTATCAACCTTCAATGCCTTAGCGGGTGGTAAAACCTGGGCAGGCAACCATTCGGCTGCAACAGTCGATGATTTTCTTAGCGATTTACAAGGCACCTTTGCTATTGGCCATCGCGGTTTTGGTAGTAACCTGGGAGAAAACCCTGATAAACCCATTGAGAATACGATTGCTGCTGTTGTTGCTGCTTATGAAAGTGGTGTAAGTATTGTTGAAGTGGATGTCTCTATAACAGCAGATGGTAAAGCTGTTGTAATGCATGATGATTATCTAGCAGACCTTACTTGCGTAAACGCGCTAAGTTATGAGGAGTTACGAACGGTAAGGCCCGAGATACCGACATTAAAGGCCTTACTAAAAACGGCCAAACCTTATGCACGCAAATATAAGGGCTCTCATCGCCAAGCAAAGCGGCAGTTTAAAAAAACAGGGGGTAAACTTAAGGGAAGTGACCTTGCTCAGGGGCTAGTGATGATAGAGATTAAAACGCCTTCACCACTATGCGATGCAACGGACAGCACAGAGAATGCTTTAACCCACGCTGTAATCAAAGCTGTGCGGCAATCTCGTACTCACAAGCAAGTAATAATCGAAAGCTTTTCACCGGCTATTTTGAATAAAATTGCGAATGTAGCCCCCGAGATACCTCTCAATTTAACCATGACAGCACTCCAGTTTTTAAGCGAAGCACAAATAGAAGCGGCAACGGGTTTGCCCGTAGTGTTAATCGATAAAGATGCTGGTTATAGTTTACAGTGGGCTGAAACAGGCCCTTTTTATCGCTTACCCGGTTATGAATCTGTTGAGCAATATCTTGTAACTGCCTATTTCGCCGGCGTAAGCTTAATCGCGCTGGATTGGGCATTCCTCGCTCAAGCCGACCAACTCCAGCCCGGCGCCGCTGCAGCCCTGGTTGCGCAGGCAAAGCAACTGGGCTTTGTCGTTACTGGCTATGTCGCAGATACCGAGCAACAGTGGCAGATGTTTGAGATGTGGGGCGTGGAAGGTATTTTTACTAGCAACGTACCGCTAGGCGCAGCCCTGCAAACACGCTAGTGCCAGCTATAGGCTTACTGGGCTAGCATATAGTCTAGCCCTGTAAATTGAAGCGAGAGGCCGAAACAGGGGCTCAGCCAGTTAAAGCGGAGAACCGCGTAGTTTGCAGAAAGCTCATTGGTAAAACCAGGCGATGGCAGTAGTTGTCCATCGCTTGAAAAAACACCGCTACACGTTTCTACAACCTTATTCGCTATCACCACCTAGTTTCCCAAGCCGTTCATGTGGTTCATAAACGAACCAAATGCACACATGGCCAATGCTGAAGATCACTGTAGAGGTCGCTTTTTGGATGACCGCCTTACAATACAGACACTATTGGATGAAAAGGCTTTAGCGGCCTGTATGGCCTATGTCGACTTAAGCCCTGTACGGACTAAAATGGCTAAAACTACGGAGAAATTCGAACACACATCGATGAAAAGACAAATCGACAAGCTGAAAACCGAATAACCTGAGGCCTTGAAACTGGCTGAATTAGTCGGCAACCCTAGAGAGAAAGCCTAACTTTCCACCAGCAGGGTTATGTAACGCTGGTTGATATTACCGGAAGAGCTATTCGTGAAAACAAGCGGGACTTTATTGACAACAACCTCCCACCCATATTGGACAGCCTAGCCGTCTGCCCCCAGAGAGTGGCTTGAGCGTAGGCCTACCCTCTCCAATGGCGAAGCGCTTCCTAATTAAGCCATCGTTTTATCCCGCCCTCTACGTACTCTATTGCATCAGGGTACTTCCGCTGGTCTTCATCTTAACTTTATTCTGTTAAATTGAGCATCCCTAAGCACATGTTCGCTCAAACCAATTCTTACTGAATTTGACTTTTTCTCTCTGAAGAAATATTCATTCTTTCCCTAAATTGGCTGTCCTATTTTTTCCTCTTCTATGTGCACAGGGTGCTAAATCACAGTCCGGTTTTTTTGTTGGCACGAGAAATCAATGGCCCCACTCAAATTTGTCAAAGGTTTTTAGCCATTCGAACAAGCACCGTTGGCAGTAATCTTGTGTTTGGCCAGTTAGAACACTCTTCCATTCCCAGGCGTTTGTATAAGCGCTTTGCGCCTTCATTTTTTGCTGAAACGTCTAAGCTCAACCTGCTTGCACCTTTAGCTTTTGCGCGAGCCTCTATGTCACGCATGAGCAGTGAGCCAATACCTGCCACTCTATGTTTCGGCTTTATCGCGATGCCTTGTACGTAGCAGTCCGCCTCTGGAATGGTCTCGAGGATACGCCAGAAGGGGGCAAATACTATGCGTGCAATGTTGAGCCGCAGCGCGTTTTTTTTGCGGCGCGTTGCAATGGTTCTTCAGAGAAGGTGCGTTGTTGTGTTTCTGTAAATGTTGAATACATACCGATTATTTGGTTTTCTGTTTCAGCGAATACAACGTGTTCGAAGGAAAGGGAATGGCCTGGGGCTATGAATGCGGATGCAATAATGCTTTTTGAGTGACGGCCCAACACCATGCGGAAAAAACCTTCTGCAGCATGGTCGAGGTAGCGGGCGAAGCTTAGGCCATCGTTTTGGTTTGGTTTGGTTTTGCTTGCCTTAGTGATATTGCTTGTTTATTTAAGACCATTTTTAATCTATTTGTAATTGTTTTTTTTGCTGTCGAAAATAAATCTAAATGGTACTTCGTAGCCTTTGCCCAAAAGCTTACCAGGGAATATGGCAGCACCGCTCCGAATAGAATTTTCCGGTGCGACAAGCCTCTAAAACGAACGCCCCAGGAATATACGAAACTGCTTGTCTGGAGTAGGCTCGGTTACTCCGAGCAGCACACTGCCGAAAACAAACCAATGCTCGGCAAAGACCGTCGCAACGTAGGGGCCAAACTGATGCAGTTGATCACTTGCACCGCGCAAATCATTCGTTGAGCCATAGACGCTGTACATATCGATACCAGCACTAACAGTAGAGCTAAACTTATGATCCAGACTTGCACGCGTACTAAGCAGTATGCCATCACGCCCATCATCACCAAGCTCTTTGGCTGTAAGCAAAATTCCGCGCACGGCCGTTTTGGAGGCTATTTTTAACTGGTTATTCCAGCCACTCCAGGACTCAAAATAATGAATCAGTGGTTTTGCCGTTGCCAGTTTCTGAGGTTTCAGGGTATCGTTTCCTGAGCTTTGGGCAAATATTTTCCGCTGTTGAGATTATGTCAAAGGTAAGGTTTGACCCCCTGCTTTTTTTATTTTGGTCAGCCGTTGCCGGAAAAGTAACGGCAGTTTTAACGGCTCTTTTTTTAAGTGGCTGTCCAATTTTTTCAACGACCCCGCTGCCTTCTTTTAAAAACAACTTTTAGTTTCTCTGGATAATGAATTTGACGACCAGCTCTCATAAAGTTTTTGATTCAACTGCTACGGTTCTTGCAGTTTAATAAAACAGGAGAAAAACATGTCCTTTATTAATCTCACTAGTAAATGCTCCCGATTTCTTACGATTGTTTTGCTATTTATTGGTTTGCATGCGAATGCAGATGTTAGTGCTATACCTCCCGAGAAACACCCAAATCTGTTTTTTAATAGTGCTGAAATATCTGCTTTACGACAGGCGATTATTCAGGACAGAAGCCCGGCTTACGCTGTCGCGACTTACGATTCGATAAAAAATGTTGCGGCTGTTCACAAGCCTGGCAATTTGAATTCCCTGCCATGGCCAGAAAATTACAATGCTGGGCGTTTGGCTACACATAGCAACATGAAAGCCAACTTCAACTACATGATAGAGCCCACCCAGGCAAAAGCGCAGAGCATGCGCGCAGCGCTGTTGAGTTGGACTAGCGACCCTAATAGGGGTTGGTCTCACGATGTGCAAGGTGCAGGGCATGCCCATTTTGCCCTCGCCTGGATGTATGACTTGATTTATAACGCTGGCGTTTTGAGCGATAGTGAAAAAGCCAGTATTGATGATTTCTTTAGTGATATTTCCCGTTTGGTGGCATTCAGTAATGAAGCCTGGACCAACAGCACTCGCCACAATGTTAACCAGGAGGGTTCCTATCGCGAATCCTATGAAAATTGGTGGCAACTTGATTTTCACGCGGGGATTGTTTTTGCTCTGGTCTCGCACGACCAATCTGCAGTTGATCGAATATTTAAAACCAGTGTGCCGGAAGATTACTTTTATCAGGACATTACACAATTTGCGCCGGATACGCGTGACCTGAAAAACATGATTAATGGCCTTGTGTATCCGAGTGGTTACAATTTTGATGGCTACCATCGTGCATACACTTTTGAGGGGCAACACTACCATTTTTATTCTTTACTGCCCGCAGCCCTGGGTGCTGAAGCCGCAATTCACAATGGCTTTGATGCATGGTCTTACAAAGATAATGCCTTATTGCGCAGTTTCAAAGTTGGCGCGTCCTGGGCCGAAACAGCTAAGCGCGGCGAGTTTATCCATAACTGGCAACCTTATTTTTGGGTAGCGCACCGCCGTTACCCAAGCGATAGCGTCATCAGTGAGGCTGTTGCCAAACCTTCTGCGCGCAGCGATTTAAAGTGGATATTTGATACCACCTTACCTCTTTGGGGAGTATTAGGTGATGTATACCCCGAAGGCGCTGTGGGTGGCGGGAATTCCAGCGGCAGTTCCTCATCCAGTACGAGCTCCAGTAGCAGCACGTCTTCTAGCAGCAGTTCCAGCAATTCAAGCAGTAACTCAAGTTCGTCGAGCAGTAGTTCCAGTAGCAGCTCATCTTCCAGCGGTAGCTCAGGTGGTGGAGAGATCCCCGGGGCAGACAGTCTCTTGTTGGCAACAGACGGTTTTGTTTTTGACGGCTCCATAAGTAATGTCGTGGTTTTGCCGCACAATAGCACCTACGAAGTAAATGAAGGAACCTTGTCGTTTGCGGTTAAGCCGACTTCCATTGTGGGCGCGCGTCGTGGATTGTTTTCCAAGGACTCTGCGTATTATGACGATGGTGGGCACTTATCAATTTTTATAGTCGGCACCGATCTGTTAGTACGCTCTCAAGGCCTGAGTAGCCAATCGGAAGTGACTGCAGTGGGTGTATTCGAATCAGGTGTGGAAACCCATGTGGCAATTACCCTGGGTGATGCGGGCTTGCGTATTTATATTGATGGGCTCTTTGAGGCTAGCGATCTCTCATGGACTGGCGCACTTTTTGGGAATAAGGAGCCAGTTGTTATTGGAGCAAACCAATGGGCCAGTGGTGACCAGGTAGCAGATCAAATTATTGAGCCTTTTACCGGTGAAATTGGTTCTGTCTATTTACACTCGGAGCAACTGGATGAAGCGGATATCGCATGGCTCGCAAATCAAGATGGCTCAAGCTCATCGAGCAGTAGTTCCAGTTCTAGCTCATCTACCAGTAGTTCAAGCTCAAGTTCAAGTTCAAGTTCAAGCTCAAGTTCAAGCTCAAGTTCAAGCTCAAGCTCAAGCTCAAGCTCAAGCAGTAGCTCGGGTGGTGGAGAGATCCCCGGGGCAGACAGTCTCTTGCTGGCAACAGACGGTTTTGTTTTTGACGGCTCCATAAGTAATGTCGTGGTTTTGCCGCACAATAGCACCTACGAAGTAAATGGAGGAACCTTGTCGTTTGCGGTTAAGCCGACTTCCATTGTGGGCGCGCGTCGTGGATTGTTTTCCAAGGACTCTGCGTACTATGACGATGGTGGGCACTTATCAATTTTTATAGTCGGCACCGATCTGTTAGTACGCTCTCAAGGCCTGAGTAGCCAATCGGAAGTGACTGCAGTGGGTGTATTCGAATCAGGTGTGGAAACCCATGTGGCAATTACCCTGGGTGATGCGGGCTTGCGTATTTATATTGATGGGCTCTTTGAGGCTAGCGATCTCTCATGGACTGGCGCACTTGTTGGGAATAAGGAGCCAGTTGTTATTGGAGCAAACCAATGGGCCAGTGGTGACCAGGTAGCAGATCAAATTATTGAGCCTTTTACCGGTGAAATTGGTTCTGTCTATTTACACTCGGAGCAACTGGATGAAGCGGATATCGCATGGCTCGCAAATCAAGATGGCTCAAGCTCATCGAGCAGTAATTCCAGTTCGAGTTCATCTAGCAGTAGCTCAAGTTCGAGCTCATCTAGCAGTAGTTCCAGCTCGTCAAGCAGTAGTTCCAGCTCGAGTTCCTCTACCAGTAGCTCCAGCTCAAGCGGTGGTTCAAATAATTTACTTACTTTGCGAGCCGAACATCAAGGCCAATCTGGCTATGTTTATTGGAACATCAATCATTCCGACGAAAGCTACATGGGCGCATTTTTGATTCCTCGCGAGCCCTCGGGTGATCATCCAGAAGACACCTTCTTCTACAACGATAACCCAACCATTGCGGTCAACGGTTCCTACAAAATGTTTATGCGCGGCAGGTACGGCAGCAACCGCTACGCAGGCGTTGCAGAGTTGGACATTCCATCGAGTCTGTCGAAGTCAGACAACCTTGATGATTTACCCATTGCTACCGTCTCACAGAATTTTTACTGGCCCTACCCGGATCTCTGGGAGGACTCCAGTTTCACTTCTGGCGCGTTTAACGGCTTGCTCATTGGCGGTATGTGCGTTGTAAATGACAGGCTTGTCGGCACGCTTTATGGAATGTACGTAGGCGACACGTCCATGGCACCTATTTGGGTATTGGATAACACAGAGCTAAACGGGCAAGGTATTCGCGGTATGTGGGACAGCCCCGATATTGATGGCTCCCACTACGCCGGTTGGATTTCACCCGTTCCGCAAGAGTACCAACAAGCGCTTCGAGGCAGCCACCTATTTGGCATGTCACAAGGAAACGCGCGCTCTCTAAATTTCCGTGGCTCGAATGGGCCGTCTTTATTCACTTATAATTTTGATACTGCCGATTCCATTACCAGCAATTCTCCTCCTGCCAATGGCAGTAAGCTCGATCTCAACCGGTTTATGGACTTTGGCATCTACGAACTTTCGCCAGACCAGAATGCCGCTGGGTCTATTTGGACCAACATCTCCGAAGCCTACTACGGTTTCATTGTACCCGGCACCCGAACTTATGCCGTGTTTGGTTACTCCGGCGGCCATGGCTCGGGAGTGTCTTATGGTGATGCTTCGTGGCTAGGTGTGAAATCCTACTACGCTAACGATCGCTCCGATTACGACAGTCACTACTGGTTGTTCGACCTGGATGAAATTTTGGCTGCTTCCAGCCCCGGTGCACCCAAGCCCTATGAGCATGGCGCCATTGACAACCAGTTTAACGCCAACGGACAACCTTTCTCCGTGCCTTACGCCGGCTTTATTCGCGGTGGCTCTTACGACACGGAGAATAGAATTCTCTACTTAGTGGCCCACGACGCCGAACCCAGAAGCCATAGGAATTCCGAGAGTGATCTGTCGATTATCATCGCTTATGATTTAAGTGACGTTGCATCCGAATAGTTTACTTCCCACTTGGTGCCCATTCATGAATGGGCACCAAGTGCCATTCGGGACAGACCACATTTTCTTAAAAGCCCGCTTCTGGAGCCGTTAGCCGTTTTTGCGGAATGGAAAGTTGACAGACAGGTTAAACATGGAAATGGCTATAAATATTTTGGGCTAGCACCTTGGCCCGAAGGTCATTGCGACTGTAATCGGCCACGCAACCAGACTTTTGTGAAAATGGTGACAGACTTACTCTAATAATGGAAACCCTTCAAAAAAACAATTCTGTCCGCTTTCAGCCAAGAGCAGACATTTAAAAGGGACACGAGGGCACCCACTCAGACACACGACAGACACACGAGGACACCCACTCGCCATTGGCGACAGCGTAAGCCGGGCCTCTGTCCTGAATAATCGCCTGTCGTAAAGCAGATATTTCAGCACTATTAAAAAAACAAATTTGGGTGTTTCTCGGGAGGTATAGCACTAACATCTGCATTCGCATGCAAACCAATAAATAGCAAAACGATCGTAAGTAATCGGGATTATTTACTAGCGATGTTAATAAAAAACATGTCTTACTCCTATTATTAAACTGTTAGAACCATAGCAGTTGAATCAAAAATATTTTGAGAGCTAGTTGTCAAATTTTCTTCCAAAAAACTAAACTCAAGGTGGTTAATGTGAACAGAGCCGGAGTTAGCCGGCTTAAAGTGCCATATGCTTCCCAGTTACGTTGTTGACCCATAAGGTTCTTTTTGATGGGAATACCACTATTCATAAGCTTGCGAGCACCAATTCCTGGCTATTGGTAAGCTGACCTACGAGACCGAAATTATGTATAAAGAAATTATCTTGCGCTGCCTGCTTACACTCTTCTTTTCAGTATCCACCCTTGCAGGAAATTCTGTTTTGGCTCAGGAAAAAGTTGCCATAGTTCACGTTGCTGCAAGCAAAACCAGTGGTGGAGCTTCTTTTTCACCATTTAAAACGATTGACAGTATCGAGGACCCTTCCAGCTCATGGAAAAGCTGGAGCAATGACCCCGTATCAATTACCTATGAATTAGCGGACATAGAGAACATAAACTCTCTGGATGTACTTTGGTATGGAAACACCAAGCGGTCATATAGATTTAGCATTCAAATCTCAGAAGATGAAAGCGACTGGGTTACCGTCGTTGAGCTGGAACAAAGTTCAAAAATGGTCAGCCAATCTGACTATGAACAATATAGCTTTATCCCTACGCAAGGTAAGTTTTTAAGAATAGTCGCTTATGGCAATGATCTCGACCCGTCCACAAGGATCATTGAGGTCGGCATCAGCGCTGTTGCCGGGAGCCAGGAGCCAGACCCCGAACCGGAACCGGAACCGGAACCGGAGCCCGGCTTGGACCCTTCGAGTTTATCAATACAAGCTGTGAGCGCAAATAGAGACGACGGAAACATTGCGTCTAACACTATCGATGGAAGTTTCAATTCACGGTGGTCTGCATCGGGCGATGGAAGCTTTATCACATTTGATCTCGGACAATCAGCAAGAATGGATCAAGTGAATATCGCTTTTTATAAAGGAGACTTAAGA
Organism: Teredinibacter franksiae; assembly: GCF_014218805.1. Classification (NCBI taxonomy): domain Bacteria; kingdom Pseudomonadati; phylum Pseudomonadota; class Gammaproteobacteria; order Cellvibrionales; family Cellvibrionaceae; genus Teredinibacter; species Teredinibacter franksiae. The sequence goes on from NZ_JACJUV010000001.1 coordinate 2,151,013, forward strand.
AAAGCATACTTCGACATCCTCACCTCTTCAGATGGCATTAACTTTCAGCAACAGGTAAACAACCTGGAATCCAGCGGACAGTCTACTGCTTTTGAAGTATTCGATGTCGGGAGTGTAGATGCCCAATACTTGAGAATTGTTGGACATGGCAATTCAGTCAATGCCTGGAATAGTCTCACTGAAGTTGAGGTCATTGGGCTTCCCACTGACAATGCGCCTAATGAACCAGATCCAGATCCAGATCCAACAAATCCTACTCCTGTTGAGCCGGGCGATACCTCAAACATCATTCCTGCTAGCCGGCGTATTGAGTGGAGTGCCGGAATACCAGGCGGCATTCCCTACTACGCAACTATTTCCCAAAATGTTAATAACCATGGGGCCATTGCAAATGATGGGAAAGATGATACTCAAGCCTTTATCAATGCAATCGATTCAGCCTCCACTGGTTCAGTCGTATTCGTGCCAGACGGAACCTATAACTTATCAAAAAAGATTCCTATTACAAAAAGTATCGTACTAAGAGGCAATGGCGCAGACAAAACGAGGCTAATATTTAATACGAGCGATTCGTTAATTGAATTTACGACAAATGGCGGGGAGTCCTGGAAGGGGATATCAGGAAATTTAGATAAAGGATCAAACATCATTAGCGCATCAGATGCTACCGGCATTCAAGCCGGAGATTTCATTATGATTCGCCAGCACAATGACCCCGCTGTAATCAAATACGCCCGAGAATGGGCCACTCATGCAGTAGGGCAAGTATTGAAGATTAAAGACGTTTCAGGAGATGACCTTCACCTAGAGAAGCCTCTTTACTATTCCTACAAGGCTTCCATGAACCCTCAATTTACCTATAGAAAAATGCTCACAGGGGCCGGCCTTGAAAACATTTATATAGAAAAGACCAATGGTGATGGAGCCTCAAGATCAATCACGTTTTTCAAAGCCGCTCATTGCTGGGTGCAAGGAGTAAGGAGCGAGAAGACTGACAAAGCACATATTGAGTTTCGGCATGCATACGGGAATGAAGTGCGAAGTAGCTTTTTCAATTCGGCACATGACCATGGCGCTGGAGGACAAGCCTATGGAACCCGATTTGAAAGATATGCCAGCGATAACCTCATAATAGATAATGTATTTAAACATCTTCGACACTCGATGGTATTGCAACTGGGTGCGAGCGGCAATATTCATGCTTACAACTATTCCCTGGACCCATACACCAGTCAGTCACCCAGTTGGCTGACTTCAGATATTACTATTCATGGTAGCTATCCCTATATGAATTTATTTGAGGGGAACGTCGTGCAACATATCATTTCAGACGATATTCATGGAACCAACGGCCCGAACACTTTTTTTAGAAACAGAGTGGAGAAAAACGCCGAAACAATAACAGCGAGTATAACGAAGCCAGAAAGATTTAGTTTTATAGAAATTCATGAGAACAATCTGTTTAGCAATATTATTGGAAATGAACTTGGAAATCGATTTAGCTTTCCAACCGATACAGCCATCAAAGTCAATCATCCCGATGAAAATATTGTTCATGGGAATTTCAATTACACCACACAAAGCATTGAATGGGATCAAGAAATAGAATACGGGGAAATGCCTTCTTCCTTATTTTTGCAAAGTAAACCTTCTTTCTTTGGAGATATGGTATGGCCAATTTTCTATGGCTCGGAGGGCCCAGTAATACCGGCCCAGCAAAGGTATGAAAACGAATTGAAAGATAATCTTTAGAATGCCAAGAGGTCCGTGCAGTGTGGCGTTTCGCACTAGCTCACGAATAGTTCGTCGACATTAACGGGAAAACCTCAGCCAGTTTTGAAGTTTTTGACACCGTTCGTATGACAAACAGGGAGCGTCCATATATGTCCTTACTGCCTTATGTCTGCGCCTACGCTGCCATGAGTAACCATCGCCACCCTGTCCAGCACACAGCCTGATGGCCCCTGGAGGCGTGTGAACGCTGGCACAAACTCTACAAGGGCACTTTGCTTACCCTGCGGTTTGTGAAAGGCTAACCGTTAGATGAAGCCCAATGGCAGGCGGTTAAGGCGAAACTGGAGCACTGGCGCCTTGAGCTGGCCAATATCAGCCGTTTTTACAAAACACATCCATGTGTTTTACCCTTCGGGCCGCCAAAGGCGTTCAAAAATATTCCAGATATTTTTATGGGAGAGCCGGTTTAAATCACAAGCCTTGTTAGATGAAAAAGCGCTGGCGGCTTGCATGGCGTATGTGGATTTAAACCCTGTACGAGCCAAAATAGCGCGCACACCGTAAGCGCCAATCCGACTACAGGCTTGTATTCCAAGGCAGTAAGGCCTCAACCTGTTCGACACTTTGAGCGTTTGGAAGCTCTCTAAAAACCTGTACGAGGTAGTCATACACATTTAGCTCATTCGCCTTGGCGGTTTCGATCAAACTATAAAGGTTGGCGCTAGCTTTGGCACCCGCTTGGCTTTTGCTGAACATCCAATTCTTTCGACCAATTGTAAACGGACGTATTGATCTCTCCGCCGCGTTGTTATCAATTGGGTATCGACCATCGTCGACATAGCCAACCAAGCGACCCCATTGATTATTCAGGTACACCAAGGCTTTACCGATTGCCGTTTGTGGTGGCACAGTAACAAGGCTTTTCTCCATCCATGTTTTTAGTTTTTCGAGGATCGGCAAGGCGTCGCTTTGACGAATTTGGTAGCGTTTATCCGGCGGTTCGCCTTTGATTTTCTTCTCAATGACGTAGAGCTTTTGGATATAGGCTAAAGCTTGATCGGCTTTGCCCGTTTTTCCTTTCTTTTGTAATGCTTGTGCATCTTTAAACTTTCTTCTGGCGTGCGCCCAACAACCTATACGAGTAATGCCGTACTCAGTGCACGCTCTTTGGTAACCCTCATAGCCATCCACCATAATCGCAGCGTTATCTTGACTGAGCAGGTTTAGTGGTACTTGCTGGCTACGCGTATCAGCATAATGGAACACGCATGCGGGCTGGTGGCCGGTGTTGGTCATTACCCACATGTAGCTTTTACTTTGCGCTGCCTTTCCGGGCTCATCTAATACCTGCAGCGTGGTTTCATCTACATGCAAGCACGGTTGACTATGGAGATGATCGATCAGTAAGTTAATAAGTGGTTGTACTCGCTCACCGCATTTGACCATCCAGTTGGCCATATTCGTTCTATCCAGCTTAATGCCTATGCGCTTGAACATCTCGCTTTGGCGGTACAGCGGTAAGGCGTCAGCATATTTTTGAGTGGCGATGTAGGAAAGTAAGCTAGGACTAGCAATGCTTTTTTCGATGGGTTGTTTTGGCTTGCTCGCAGTAACAATATGATTGTCACAGCAGGGGCAAGCATATTTGAGCCGCTTATGCCGTATCACTTTGATCTTGGCTGGAATGATCTCTAATTGCTCATGATCGTCACTGCCAATGTTTTTAAGCTCGGAGCCATCGTGCGGGCATACTTTCTCCTCTTCCGGCAGGTCGTGGATAATGTCTTCACGTGGGAGGTTGTCTGGAAGGGTGATCCGAGGTTTACTTTTACGTGTATGGCTTTTAACAACCGTAGTTTCAGATTCTGAGATTAAAGCTTCATCAACCAGGCATTCTTCTACTTCATTAAATAAGCCCATCTGATCTGGCGATGATTTTTCACTAGAGGTGCCGAAGCGCTTACTGAGAAGATGTTTTATTTGTTCGTGAAGAGCCGATATTTGTGCATCACGCGCGGCTATTCTTTCTCCACTTTTTACTTTTTCAGCGGCGAGCTGCTCACGCAATAAATCATTTTCTTTTTGTAAGGCCGCTGCATCGTTCATAGCGGCTATTATACAAAATATTTAAACGACTTCGGTATACTTTAATTGCTGATGGGGCATAAATTTGGCAAAGTCGAAGCCGCGTAACAACCAACACCATTGCTCGTAGGTTATTGAAACCGTCGCCAGCGGCGCTTTCCTAGGCCATTTGAATTTAGCTTTTTCTAAACGCTTCTGCCAGAGGGAAAAACCGGTGCTATCCCAGTACAGGACTTTAAGCTGGCTACGGTTCTTATTGCAGAAGACAAACAAGGCACTATCGTAAACATCCAGCGCCATCTCTTCGCTGACGATGACGGCCAATCCATTAATGGCTTTGCGGAAATCTACAGGGTCACGGTGTAAGTAGATTGGAATTGAATCTCGCCACTGGATCATGCCAGAGAGCGCACCAATGAGACGAAGGACGGTATGGACATGGTCGCAGGGCAATGGATTTTACAATGGCCCACCTCTACAGTCAGGCCTTCAGGTGAGGCTGGCTCCAACTGCACAATAGCTTTCGCAAAAGCACCACCGTCTTGAGCTTTGCGCTTGGAGAGCTTTAAGTTGAAATATTTGGTATTGAGATTGTGTTGTTTGCAGAACTCTGTCTGCGAGAGCCCTGACGAATCGAATTTTTCGAAAATCTCGGGCCAATTGTATTTTTGGTAAGCCATACAGCCTCCTTGATAAGTGAGGCTGTAGAGTAGTGAGTGATTCAAGCTGACTGAAGGGTGTAGTTCGTTTGGCGCTTACCGCACACCCGAAGATTCTGAACATACTTCTATTAAGCGGCGGGTCGAACATTTAAAAAAACGAGAAACCTGAGCGAGTTAAATTAGCTGAGTTTGTAGGCAATCCCAGAGAGCCCATGCCGCAGGGTTTACCCTTTCACTTAAAAGACTATATAGAACTGGTGGACCTTATCGGTAGAGCGATTCGGGAATACAAACGCCGTTTTATTGACAACCAGCTACCCCCCATTCTCGACCGACTTAATACGAAGCGCTTTTGCATTAATATTTACCGCAAAAATCTTATCGCATAAGACGTTCCGCAAGAGCTAGATTCCGCTCGCGTAAAATATTGAATATTACCCCTCTTTGAATATTTCCTAACCTAGCAACTAAACAGTGATGATTTTCGTGAGCCCTTACGGGAAATGTACAGGAAATTTCTACAACGATTTTTTAAAGTGACTGTCTATTATTCTCTTTATTCTATTCCTTGGATAAGATAATCTTTGAACGGGAATTCCCAAATATTATTTCAGTTAGTGAAAACAAAGGTATCGAGATAGCTTCGAAAATATTTATGCGACCCTGGAAGATAGTAGAGACAGAATGGGTTTGCCTCAATTCGATAACTCGGTTCCTGAATTGGTTAAAAAATACTATGATATTGCCATTGATAGGAAAACCAACCAAACCAAGCAAGATGGCTAGCGCAGGTTATTAAAGTCCAATAGAAGTCTGACACCTTTTCAGCATTTTTTTATCAAATGACGCGTTGTTCACTTTCTTCTGTGGCTTGGTATTTCGGGAATAGGTTCACTGAATTTACGTATCCGCTTGTGAGCTTGTTGATTTTTGTGACACCGTTCACCAGCCAGATTTTAGTATTACTTTAGTATCAAATTTGTATTCCTTTCTACAACTGCCATTCGGACAGATTTCCAGCATAGAAATCGGACTTCACTTTTCGAAGAAGGGTTTTTTGGATTACCGCTTACTTACTGTTACCTAAACGTAAAACTCTACCCCGATAATTGGAGATATTACATTATGAAGTTTATAACAATGGTAAGTATTTATACTTTGCTAGTTGGCATAATTGTCGCGGACAATGCGAGAAGTAATCCTTTGGATCTGCCGTTGTACGATCCCTCGAATATCCAATACGAGGGCGCTTTCCTGGTTCCCGACGGCGGCAGGGATTTGGGTAACGGTACTTATTTAACCGGCCTGCAATACGGAATACAAGGCTATGGTGCCTTTGCTTACAATCCTGATGGAGATGGCGGAAAGGGTTCACTTTTTCTGGCTGCCGGCCTTGTGGCAGGTAATCCAAATGAGCCTGTGATCTGCGAGATCAGTATTCCTGAACTTAAGACGTCAAATTATAATCGAGCAACCCTGGTTCAGGATTGTGAATTACTGGGCGGGACTCTGGGCAATTTTCCAAACGGTCACTCTGGGGCTAATGGCACTGCTGCCACAGGAATGCTTTATAAAGATGGATACCTCTATTTTACCGCTGCCGGTGTTTATCGTGGAGATACTCAGTCCACGACATTGTTTCGCCGAAGTGCAGACCTTTCAGACAATAACGTTGATGGCCCGTACTCGGTGGTGAGCTCTACCTTAAATCAACGGGCAATGGGCAATGGGATGGGATGTCCGATACCAGAAAACTGGCAGGAGACTTTCGGTGGAGCCACCCTAATGGGTGGCGGTGGACACGGTTTGTCCTTGCTGTATGGCGTAAACTACGGACCTGGTTTTTGGGTCATCAATCACAACGATGTGGAGGGCCTTGCTGATTACGGCAACGTGCCAGGCACCGCCATTCTGAGACATACCAATGGGGCTATAGCCGATGGCGGGACCTACCCCTACATGGGAAACAACCCTGATGCCTTCTTCTCCGGTATGTCTATGCACCGCGGTACTGTCATGCTGCCTGATTATAGGACTGTCCTTGCCTACGGTCCATGGGCTGCCAATACTACCTATGACTCCGGTGGGGTGATCTCCGGGTATCAGCGACCCATTTCACTTAGCAGAGTATATGACCGGTTCTTGTTGTACGATGCGCGGGACCTTAAAGACGCCTTTGACGGGGTTGTCTCCGATGAAGAAGGCATCCTGCCCTATGCTGTCCATGACATGGACTTCAGCTTTGATAATGATTCGTACGTCCGGTCCGACCGTGGTGCCATTTGGGATGTAGACAACAGGCGACTTTTTATCGTTGAGGACAATGGTGGCGGTGGCAGCTTACCTATAGTTCATGTTTTAAAGTTCACCAATAGCTCTGATGGTGAGCCGGACACCATTGCGCCTGATGCAATTAACGATCTTGCTGCATCTGAAGGTACCTCCCATGGTGAGATCAACCTAACCTGGGCCGCCACTGGTGATGACGGAGTGTCAGGCAAGGCCAGCAGCTACGACATCCGTTACAGCTCTTCGCCAATCGATTCATCAAATTTTAGTTCTGCCCAGGAAGTATTTGGAGAGACTGCTCCTGCCGATTCAGGAACTGGCGAATCATTTACCGTTGGGGGGCTCACTGCAGGAGCCATTTATTATTTTGCTATTAAGGTGGGTGACGGTGTTAACTGGAGCGAGGTTTCAAATTCCCCCTCTGCAACTGCGACCCTTGTTGTAAATAGCAGTTCGAGCAGCAGTAGTTCTTCATCAAGTAGTTCTTCGTCAAGCAGTTCTTCGTCAAGCAATTCTTCGTCAAGCAGTTCTTCGTCAAGCAGTTCTTCGTCAAGCAGTTCTTCGTCAAGCAGTTCTTCGTCAAGCAGTTCGTCGTCAAGTGCGGCGCCCTCTTCAGGCTCGTCAGGAAATGGTGGCGGGGCAGGTGGAGATTCCGGTGGAGGCAGTATCGATCTTACTCTGTTAATACTGTTATCTCTCATTAGCGCCCTGAAAGCAATTTTACGAATCAAGGGTTCTGCATCACTTTTGTCCCACTAACGCCGGACGAGATCCTGAGACATTTGAGGAGGCTCACGCCTCTTCTCCCTTTGTGGAGGATCAAATATCTCCTGGATCGCTACCCAGCCAAATAAATGTGATTGCAAAAAGCGAATTACTTTCTGCAAGCTCAGCTTTACTTTGGATAGTGTTAAGTGCGGTGATGTAACTTATATTTGGATTGGTAGCCGTTGGGCTTATCTTGCTGTGGTCATCGACCTGTATGCACTTAAGGCCGTGGGTTGGTCGCTGTCACTTTCACCTGATAGCCAACTGACAAAAAAGCACTGAAAATGGCGTACGAAGCGCGTGGTCAACCAAAAGGTTTAATGTATCACTCGGATCAAGGAAGCCATTATACAAGCTTGGAATTTCGACAAACCTTATAGCGATTCAAAATACAACAAAGCGTGAGTCGTCGAGAAAACTGTTGGGACAATGCGCCGATGGAACGATTTTTAGGAGCTTAAAAACGGAATGGGTTCCGACTAGGGGTTACATAATTTTTGCGGGTGCTAAGCATCATATCCCTAGCTATTTAACCTGATTATTCATCAGACAATAGGCATGACATACCCAATTAAACCTTTCACAGACATCTCCCAACAAAGCCAGAAAGGCATGCCTGTCGTCATCTGTTTCGTAAATATCTTCTCGTCTGTCTCCCTTCGCTGTCACATGGTACAACGCACCCGAAAATCCCAATCTCTACGGCCTTGCCATAACTCGTCACCACTCCAGTCGACTCATATAACCACTAGAATAGCTTAGATTAAGATGTGAGGCAAAAGACAAGACCCGACCCCTCTTCCTCCTAATTGGCTTAGATATAGGGATAAATTTGTTCCCTTCATTTTCAAGTGCCTTGGTCCTCCGCCCGTGTTTGCCTATCTATCCGTCTATATAATTATTCGCCATGCTCACCGGTTTCACATTCTTCGTCATTTGAATCTCCAGTAGCTACGATACAATTCAGCCCCACTAGAATAGTAGTTGCCAATATTTTTCGACGTTCCATGGTGGGTGCTGGGCTTCGAGGTGGGTTCGATCTAAATTGTGTGTAGCATTTTTATTTGCAAAATCATCGATTGATTTTCGTGCGTTTACCTTTAGTTCTGCATAAGCGTTCATTTGCTCAATAGAAGCATCAACAAGTTGCCAAGTTGTTCGCTTTTCTTTAAGTTCCAGCGAAATGGTTTCATGTTGTCAGTTTTCGCCTTGAAGAGGACTTTTAAAAAATCTCTCCCCTTTATTCGGTCCCCATTATTAATAATATTCAATCTTGCTTTTGCGGTTCAAGTTTCTCTGACCCGTAGATTTCGCTTCTAGGTCTCGCTGAGCAATTACATGCGCTTGTTGCAGATGAGAGTGATCCAATTGCAAACCAGGCCAATTTTGTTGCGGCCTTGAGGCAAGTGCTTAACTTTTTTTGGTGGGGTTTTATGCATTACTCGAGACTAATAGGTTCGAGGTGGTCTAAATGCTCTTGCACTCTGATTAAAAGTGTCTTTCTATGCCCAGCACATACTCTCGACCGCGAGCAGGGATAGGGTTTAGGGAGGAGCCAACGCTTGGGTAGGCGTAGGCTTTATCAAAAAGGTTTTTACCCGAGAGCGTGAGTTTCCATTGAGGAGTTAATTTGTAGGAGAAGTGCGCGTTAACCAAGCCATAGGCATCGATGGGTGTGGGTTGGGTATTGCCCCTCATAAGGTATCGGCGCTCGCTGGAGTATTCATAATCTAGTGATAAGTTCCATTTCGTATGTTTGTAATTAAGCAACAGGTTAGCCTGAGCATTGGAGAGCCTGAAGGTGTCCTCGGGCATATCAAACAATTTAGATAAGTTAGCCCGAATCGACCAGCGCTTGTCTCTGCTGATTGGCAGAGCTAAGGTAATTTCTGCTCCTGAGTTTGAACTTTCCCCACTGTTGTTGAAGCGTCTTGAGCCGTCTGGGTTTACACTGGTAATGGTGTTTTTAAAATCGTTGTAAAAAAACGATAGCTGTAGGTGCCGCAGATTATTTTCATATACCCATATGAGTTCTGTTGTTGCGACCGTTTCGGCTTTCAGATCAGGGTTTCCGATGAGTGCGGGGTTGTTTTTGGTGAAATACTCATTGGCAGCGGGTGCTCGAAATGCTTCCCCATAAATGAGTTTTAATGAATGATCGGATGTTGGAAAATAGATAAAGGAGATTCTCGGGCTAATGTTATCTCCCGCTAATTTCGAGTTGTCGTAGCGAATCCCGAGTGTTGATTCAAGTTTGTCGCCCCAGTTGTAGCTTGATTGGGCATAAATGCCGTGGGAGTATTCTGTCTCCACATCGCCGATAATGGTTTTCTCATCGAAGTGACCGAAATAAGGGATGGGGAAATCCTGGTTTACAAAAGCTTCCACATCATAATTGTTGTACAGCTCCATATTTGTGGTGTCGATATATCGAAACTCATAGCCCATTTGATAAGTCCAACCACTCTTTGTATTTAGTGTGAGCCGGTCGATTAGCCATTGCTCGCTGCCAGCATAGCGATATATTACCCACAGAGGGTCGTTGCTGGCTGGGTTGCTAAGGTCGTTGAGGCTGCCTGCCCCTGCGAAAATCGCTTCTGTACTGCTTTTATACTGTTTGCTGCCAAGCATTACTTGGTTTTCGCTGTCACCGAAAATAGTTTGTGTGTTTTCAAGGTTTATTGAGGCAATGCTGTAGCGCAAGTCAGAAAATTCCGGGTCCAGCCGACCTCCCACATAAAAACCGGAGGCTTCTGCCTGATGGCCGCGCGCAGATATGCGCCAATTTCCCAACTCAATCGTGTAGGAAAGCGATTTGCTGTTAAGTTGATCTTTTAGCGGAAGAGTCTCTTCTGGGTTGAATGGGTCTGGTACCTCATGGCTCAGCCCCTGGTCATTAAAGATTTCAAAAGACAAGTGGTGTTTACTGGTTCCAAGTTTGAAGGGGTGGCTGAGCGTCAACTGCATATCTGCCGGTTGCCCGGAAGCGAGTCGTATTTTACTGCCACTGGTGCCAGTAACAATATTGATAACTCCCATATAGGCATTACTGCCGTACATGTGTGAGACGGGGCCGCGTATGAATTCCACGCGTTTTACACCAATCAACGGAAAGCGTAGTAGCCGTGTGATATTGGCGCCTTCGATCCAGCTATCCATGCGCACACCATCAACAATAAACAGGTATTCCCGGCTGGTCGGAGCAAGAGACCGACCACGCACAACGGGGCTAATACCTGCAGCCTGGTCGAAATAAAGCTGTTGAAAGCCTGGCACGAATCGCAGCAGATCGCTTAGTTTTTGTGCGCCTAGCTGCTTAAAGGATTCGGTGTTGAATACGGTAACGCTAGCTGGAGCATCCCTGATTGTTTGTTCACGCAGGCTTGCGCCTGTGAGGCTAACCTGGAGTAAATCCTCAAGGGAAAGTGAAAACAAATCCTCATCACAGTAGGCTGGGTAAGTTGCTGTGAGCATGTAAGTGAGAAAAACAATTGGTGGCGCAAATTTCATTTTGATCGTAAGCTCCCCTTGTGCTTTACAGTGTAGCTCATTCCTCTAATGAATTCGTCTATGGGGGCTAAACGAGTTTGGCGTGGATTATAAGAGTTAGCAGGTCTCAAATCCTTAGAGCACGATAGGGGTCAAGTCTTGTCTTTTGCCTTTTTCACTATTCTGCTTACTCTTGAATAAGAGAGCACGATAGTAACACGATAGGGGTCAAGTCTTGTCTTTTGCCTTTTTCACTATTCTGCTGACTCTTGAATAATGTAAACCAAAATATTCACCAATTTCTTTCAAGCTATACCGGCCACTATCATACCCATTTACTATGGCCTCATCGCGCGAACCCGCTTGTTTTTCGTAGTGTTCCAGCGGTTTCGCTAGCGGCCTTTTTTGGCCTGTTGGAATTTCCGATAAGTCCTTTTCAAGCTCAATTAGCTTCCTTTTCTCCTCAACAAACTCTTCACTGCCCAAAAAAACCTGATTTTGTACCTTATCCCACAGCGGCACACCCTTGCCCTCTGCTACAAATGCTTTGTACTTTTCAATTGCTCGCTTCTTTAAAGGCACACGAGGACACCCACTCGCCATTGACATCATACCGAACATCCCCTACGATAATTAACTGTTTATATAAACAGCTGAAGAACACCTATGACGACGGCACGGAAGCATCAAGTCTCCATCAGTGACACACCCTATTATCACGTTATGTCCCGCTGTGTTCGCCGCTCCTACCTGTGTGGTACAGATATTCATACCGGGCAATGCTACGAACACCGGCGCGAATGGATTGCAGAGCGTATTCGCTTACTCTCCACCATTTTTGCTATCGATATCTGCAGTTACGCCGTAATGAGTAACCATTACCATATCGTAATCAAAATTGATGCCCAGGCACCGCAAAGCTGGAGCTTCGACGAAGTCATTCAGCGCTGGCTATGCTTATACAAAGGCCCTTTTTTGGTACAAAAATATCAAAAAGGCGAAACCTTAGATACGGCAGAACAACGCGTACTCGAAGATACTGTAGAAGATTGGCGTACACGCCTTGGCAGCTTAAGCGAGTTTATGCAGCAACTTAATCAAGTCATCGCACGACAGGCGAACCAAGAAAAACGCTGCACTGGCCGATTCTGGGAGGGGCGATTTAAATCTCAAGCCTTATTGACCGAGGAGGCTCTGCTAACCGCTATGGCCTACGTGGATTTAAACCCCATACGCGCAAAAATGGCCGAGTCACCCGAAACTTCTGAACACACCAGCGTTCAAGAGCGAATAAACCCTCGCTTTGAACTAAAACAAGCTTTAACCCACAATCCGGATATCAACCCTCATCACTTCAGCCGCTTTCCCGTTAAAGAATTAGCCGCTTTTGAGGGGAATATTTGGTCCGACATACAACACGGCGTCTTATTCGATATCAAAGATTACCTCACGTTAGTGGATACGACTGGCCGTATTCAGCGTAAAGATAAGCGTGGTTACATCGCCAGTGAATCTCTACCCATTCTGCAACGGCTAGGCATCGACGCTAACGATTGGCTGGGTAACACGCAGAAATTTGAAGCGATCTTCTATAAAAAATTCCATTATAGGCGGCGAGATAAAAACGTCGCTTAGTCCTTTAGTAAACTCACTGCAATTAAAGCGGGCTCACGTTAGCCAGGCTCTGCCGATGGTTTAATCAGCGTGATTCGTGCTCGTACGCGCCACTCTTACAGTATTCACACTTATTACCTTTATATTTAGATCTTACGCAGTAAGCGCCAAACCAACCACACCCTAACCAAGCTGGACATTCCAAGGCAACAATCCCTCAATCTGCTCAACATTTTGCGCATTGGGTAGTTCTTCAAAAATATGTTGCAAATAGTCGTACGTATTCAGGTCGTTAGCCTTGGCTGTTTCTATCAGACTGTAAAGATTTGCGCTAGCTTTAGCGCCCGCCTGACTCTTACTGAACATCCAGTTTTTGCGACCAATAGCAAAGGGGCGTATTGCACGTTCGGCAGCATTATTATCGATGGGATAGCACCCATCTTCCAGGTAGGCGATTAATCGATCCCACTGGTTGTTCAGGTACACCAATGCTATACCGAGTTTTGTTTTCGGTGCCACCGACTGTAAGCTTTTATCCAACCATTCTTTGATTTTGTCGAGGATGGGTTTTGCCTGCTCTTGGCGAACTTGGTAGCGTTTATCCGGTGGTTCGTCCTTTATTTTCTTTTCAATCGCGTACAGCTTGTGGATATAGGCTAAGGCTTGATCAGCTTTGCCTGTTTTACCCTTTTTCTGTAAATTTTGAGCCTCTTTGAACTTTCTTCTGGCATGAGCCCAGCAACCTAAGCGGGTAATACCGTACTCATCACAGGCTTTTTGGTACCACTCGTAGCCGTCGACCATAATGGCGGTATTTTCGGCGCTAAGTAGCTCGATGGGTACCCGTTGCCCTCGGTTATCCGCATAGTGGAATACGCAAACCGACTGTGGACCTGTGCTGGTCATTACCCACATGTAGCTTTTGCTTTGTGCGGTCTTTCCCGGCTCTTCCAATACCTGTAGTGTGGTTTCATCCATGTGGATGTACGGTGGCTTGTGGAGGTAATCAATTAACAGGTTGATAAGGGGCTGTGTCAGCTCACCACACTTCACCATCCAGTTCGCCATATTAGTTCTGTCCAGCTCTATGCCGATTCGTTTGAATATCTCGCTTTGACGGTATAAAGGTAAAGCATCCGCATATTTTTGCACCGCGATGTAAGCGAGTAGACTGGGGCTGGCGATACTTTTTTCGATAGGCTGTTTGGGCTTGCCTGCCGTTACAATGTGATTGTCACAGCAGGGACAGGCATATTTTAGTCGCTTGTGGCGAACCACTTTGATTTTAGCGGGGATGATTTCCAGTTGTTCATGGTCTTCGCTGCCAATGATATTAAGAGTGCTGCCATCGTGAGGGCAGACTTTTTCCGTTTCGGTGATGTCGTGAATGATGTCTTCACGGGGAAGGTTGTCGGGTATAGTAACGCGAGGCTTACGCTTGCGAGTATAACTTTTTACAGTGGTGCTATCGCTTTCGGCGGCCTCAACTTCAACTACACATGCTTCGGCTTCGTTAAATAAGCCTAGCTGATCAGCCGATATTTTTTCACTAGAAGATCCAAAGCGTTTGCTCAGCAGGTGTTTAAGCTGTTCGTTTAATACGGCGATTTGCGTATCGCGCGCGGCAATCTTTTCGCGCAATAAATCATTTTCTTTCTGTAAAGCCGCCGCATATTTCATAGCGGCTATTATACAAAATATTAGGCCACCTCGGTGAATTTTAACTGCTTATGTGGTCTAAATTTAGCAAAGTCAAAACCCCGCAATAACCAATCCCATTGCTCGTAGGTAATTGATGCGGTTGCAAGCGGGTCTTTACTCGGCCACTTAAATTTGTCCTTCTCTAGGCGTTTCTGCCACAGGGCAAAACCCGTACTGTCCCAATAGAGCACTTTGAGCTGACTGCGGTTTCTATTGCAAAACACGAACAACGCCTGGCTGTATACATCCAACTCCATCTCCTCACTCACGATAACCGCTAGGCCATTGATCGCTTTGCGAAAGTCTACTGGGTCGCGGTGCAGGTATATGGGAATCGCATTGGACCACTGGATCATGCGAGGGACTTAATCAATGATACAAAGGAAGGAATAGACATGGCTGGTGGGCAATGAACTTTACAGTTGCCCACTTCGAGGACAAGCCCCTGCCGCGAGTAAAGTTCAGGCTGTACAACCACATGCGCGAACGCACTGTCTTCCTGCGCTTTGAGCTTGGAAAGCTTTAAGTTGAAATATTTTGGATTGAGGTCGTGTTGCTTGCAAAATTCGACTTGCGATAGGCCTGACCGCTCGAATTCTGCGAAAAGTTGGGGCCAGTTGTAGGTGCGGCGCTTGGACATGATAGCCTCCTTAGTAATGGAGACTATAGGTTATTATGTTAATGTCGCGCCTTGTAGGGTGTGGTTGGATTGGCGCTTACACACGCCTTGGCAGCTTAAGCGCGTTTATGCAGCAACTAAATCAAGTCATCGCACGCCAGGCCAACCAAGAAGAACACTGCACTGGCCGATTCTGGGAGGGGCGATTTAAATCTCAAGCCTTATTGACCGAGGAGGCTCTGTTAACCGCTATGGCCTACGTGGATTTAAACCCCATACGCGCAAAAATGGCCGAGTCACCCGAAACTTCTGAACACACCAGCGTTCAAGAGCGAATAAACCCTCGCTTTGAACTGAAACAAGCTTTAACCCACAACCCGGATATCAACCCTCATCACTTCAGCCGCTTTTCCGTTAAAGAATTAGCCGCTTTTGAGGGGAATATTCGGTCTGATATACAACACGGCGTATTATTCGATATCAAAGATTACCTCACGTTAGTGGATACGACTGGCCGTATTCAGCGTAAAGATAAGCGCGGTTACATCGCCAGTGAATCTCTACCCATTCTGCAACGGCTAGGCATCGACGCTGACGACTGGCTGGATAACACGCAAAAATTTGAAGCGATCTTCTATAAAAAATTCCATTATAGGCGGCGAGATAAAAACGTCGCTTAGTCCTTTAAAAAAACACTGCAATTAAAACGGGATCACGCTAGCCAGGCTCTGCCTATAGCCCAAACTGACCAATTCGTGCTCGTACGCGCCACTCTTCCAGCATTTACAATTAATACCCTAAAACTTTGATCTTTCGTATTTTCCCCAATGAATTTTTCGCAAATTCTCTAAGAGTGGGTGTCCCTCCTTATGGTGGCGGAGCCACAAAACTGTCGTGGTAATTTCGGCCGAAAATCCTTCTGAACATAGAATAATTCTAGGTTTTGTTGATAGCTCTGAGAAAGAATCAGATTCGACAAACTCAATGATCTGCTCTTTTGCTTCCAGATCAGTAAGTAGCTCATCGTCATATTTCCTTTTATAAGAAATGTAGTATGGAACGAGTTTATCAATGGTCATTGAAGATACCATTGCAGCATATCTTATAGCTTGTAGGTCGGCGTAGCCTGCTGCAGAGTCCCGCTTTAATTCGACAACTACCAAGTTACCTTCGCGATCTACTGCCAATAAATCTAAGCGGTCATTGCTGTTAGAGAATCTATCAAATTCGATGCTTACAATGAGTAAGTCTTCTCCAAGGATTTCTGGATTAGTTCTTACCCACTCCTCTATATGAGTTCTCTCCCAAATATTGAGATTGGTAAAGCTACTTCGTTTTATTTTTGTAGCCTTATCAAGGCCGTTAGATATTGAAAAAATCACATACTCTCCTTGATACTTAATATTTGAATATACGTCATCCCAGATGTAGACATAATGTCTACATCTATACCTTTATGGCCGCATCTAGACACAGCATTCCTATATTTAGACACGCCGCCTCTCGGGTTTCTGCCCCAAGCATCCCGCAAGCCAACCCATCAAACAATAAGAGAAGGACAACGACAAAATCAAAATGTCAAACGTAAGGCCTGACCCCGTTAATTCGCACTGACCTTAAAATACTTCCGTCTGCGCGATTCCGGCTTCTTGCGATCCCTGTCTTTATAGAGTGGATTTCTAGCTCGCATATCCCCATCCGCTAAATAGGCATCAATCTCCCGCTCAAAACAGTAGTCGGCGTTTTCAATAGTATTAAACCCCGCATCCGCTAGCATCTTTCGCCCCTCTAGACTTATACCTAAGTTTTCCTCGACCTGTTCAAGCATTGGGATAAAGCATTTTTGCTCCGTTTCATGTGCTATTCCCGCACCAGAAATCACTTGATGTTTATCATCTACAACAGCAACGGCCATAAACCCTTGTGCGGCACCACCACCTCCGGACATTAGAGTACTGCTATCCGGGTCCGTAAGATTGGTCTTTTTAGGCTTGCCTGTACTGCCAATTTTGTCCGTCATTTCTCTAAGAGGAGCTTCTAGATCCTTAGCGAGTTTTCGCAACTTTTTGATTTTCTTCTTTTCTCTCTCTCGACGATCTGGGTCCACGCCACCGGCCTTGTCTTCTTCACGATGCTGCCTTAACAGGTAATTAACGCCATTCCTTATTTTTTTGTATTTCTTCTCGAATTCAGAAATTGTGCCCGATTTATCTTTACTTGCATTAGAAGATAACTTCGTACCATCGATTGAAAAACAATTACCTCCGATCAAACCCAGGTAATCACACTCTACGACAATTTGAACGAATAGATCTTCGATTTGCTTATGCTGTTTAGATACGAATGCGGCTATTGTCGAATGATCCGGAGTAAGAAATCCTGACAAACACATAAAGACTGTGTTGAACTTACAAAGATTTTCAATTTTACGGCTACCGGTGATACCGCGAGAATAGGCGGCCAGTATGATTTTTAACAACACTGACGGCGGGTAAGCCGAGGCTCCGCCCTTAGCGTTATTGTAACGAGCATCGAATGCACTTAAATCAGCGACGTGATCAATTAAAAGCTGAACAGTTTCATCAAAACTACCCTCGGTTACTTGTTCTGACGGGATAACGGATATAAATCGCCCTTGGCTTGAATCACTCTCTTTGAAGTTATTGACCATCTGCATTTCCAGTAAATGGATAATAGGCCCATTTTACTTCAACAAAGTGGTCAATTCAGCAGGAATTTAGTTGTTTTTGGCGTTTTTCGACAGCTTCAACGCCTTTGTAACGGGCCGCGTTGTGGCGAAGCCACGCTTTTAGCGGTCCAGCACGAAGTGCGTTCGTTGACAAACTTGTTAAGCATTTTCACCTACTTTTTGAAAAAGACTAACCTGAACCTTACCATCCGTTTTTGATTGCATGACCACCCAAAACTGAAGATCTTCTTGTACTAGCTGAGCATGATGGTGATTAAGAAGTACTTTGATCTTTTCAAGCCAAGCCGGAACCATTTTTAAAAAATTGTCTATATCCTTGGATGCAGAGAAAGGGTTTTGGGCGTGAAGTAAACCTCCGCACCGATCATAGATGTTCTCGAAATCCTTTCTCGTAAGAAAGCCTGACTTTATGGGCTTTGCCTCCAGTAGCTTTCCTGTTACCTCATCCAGTATCTGAGTACTTGGTGACGGGTAAAACTTAGGATTGATTTCCTCAATACTTTGCAGAATTTTTTTGGCATGCCAGTCTTTAGAGAAGTTAGCTCGATTTTTAGCATATTCTTCTTTATTAGCTACGAGAGACGCTAGAGCAATAAGCTCTAAAATCTTTCGTACTTGAAGGCAAATGGATTCGGCGGAAGTTTGCTTATATAAAGCATTACATCGGCCGTCTAGAAACGCTCGAATCACTTCGGTTCGTTTCTTTATTTCTTCCATGCACTCTGCATATTTATTTATGTATTGTTGATCTATCATGATGCTTAACAGTTTGTTCAGCGCCATTTTGACGTATATTCCCAGAAAAGCCGAAATAGCTGTCTTCATAACGGGTTTCTACTGGATATGCGTCAAGGTGACGGAATATACGAAATTTCGATAAATGTCCGCATTAACACGAATTGCAGGCCTTAAAAATTCTTTCGCCAACTTCCGCTTTGGATCGATAGCAGACAAAAATCCCATATTCAACGACCTGACCACCAAACGCAAAATTACAATCTGCACCCGCATATATGGCCGTACAACATCAATACCTTATTGATCACGCGCTATTTCTTTTGTATAACTATAACTTCGATAACTCAGTATTCACGGATTGAAACACCCACATAAAAACCCTACAAGAAAAAATAAAAAACCGTTAAATCAGACTTCCCCAACATCAGCAACAAAGATTTATTACGCATTCTCATTTACGATGTTATCGAAGAACTCAAACGCCACAAACCGCGACGTGTTAAACATGATGCGTGAATCGGGCGTACAGTGGACGCTCGCTAGCTTTGATGATAGCTACCATAAGGTTAAGAAGGAAGCTTTAGAGCCGCAAGAAGTGGCGCCGAATTCGTTAACGGCGCACTGTTTGAGTTTTATTTGATTTAGACGACAAGCCCGCCCTACTTCACCATGGGGTCTAGCTTGCCTTTGGCGGTGTTGGTGTTACTGCTAGCCGTTGTAAAGCTACCCGCCTGTACTGGCGCGCCGCTGTTTGCAGTGCCAGCCGTCACGTGTTTATGGCGTGTATTTGTTCCCGGTAATCATCAAAAGAGTAGGCAAAAGAAAAGGCCATAAAAAATGGCCTCTCAAAAACTTAAGTAAGTGGCATTCGGGGTTGCCCCCAATAACTACAACTTATCTACAGGTAACCTCTAGCTTTGGCTCACCACCTTGGGGCTGCCAAATAGGAGTAGTGCTGTATCCGCATGTACCGCAAAACGATTCAATAGCATTGACATGGTTAGACCACTGGCTCGCCCAAAAAATGCCGTAAACTGAACCCGAGTTTACGCAAAGATTAACTGTGCTGATATTTGGCGAATCGCAAGTGCCTGAATTGTAATACCCGCTTCTGAGTGAAAGAGAACAGTATGAGGAACCAACCGCACGCGTAGAAACGGATTTAGTTGCCGCAACGGTACCGTTAATAGCGCAGGTGTAGGCTACTCTCGCTGCAGCCCCGCCAGAAGGTACGCTTGCATGTGTCCATGAGCAGTTATCCGCAGAAGCCGATAAAGGCAAGGCCAAAAATAACGCAAAGGTCAGTACTATATTTAAATATTTCATTCTTTAGTTATACCCAGTTTTGGTTAGTATTAGAAGTGACTTCCTTAATGCTCCGCAGAATAAATAAACTACAGCTCACCCTTGCGGTGTAACCGCTCATCCCAGAGTCGGCAAAAATTGTATTTCAGCGGAAGAATTACACAGCTTTATTCTGCCGAACTAACTAAATCATTTACAGCAGGATACTCACACAGCATCAAGCTGCTTTAACCTATAAATAGCAAGCGCCGAAGTGTTTGTAATTTTCGATTGATTATTTTCGATTGAATGTAGTTCTACTTTTTTATTTTTGTCAAAAGTACCCTATTGAGGGTTAAAAAAATAGCTAGAACCGAAATTTATTGGTTAGATTTATATCAGAATGATTTACGCGAAATGTTTTCGGTAACTATTACGCCACATTAAACATTGCTGCGCCGGAGGCGCTTTTAAGCATACTAACCAGCTTGCCGTAACGGATAACACCGCTCACGCAATGAGGTATAGATCACGGCTTATTATTGTAACCACCATCTCATTTTGGGGAGGCAAGTGTTGGTATGAGTGTAGGGCATTTTGCCAGCAAACGGAAAACCGTCCGGGCCGAATAGCGCCAAGCGCCGTCAACCAGCGTAACTAAACCACACGGAGAGACACAGGTATTAATACGGAATCAGAATTCTCTATTTGTGTGTGCCCCATCTATATTTCCCTTGAGGCTGAAACTTAAAACTTCCATACCAATACCACTAACCCCCTATGGGGGTAATTCCTATTTAGGTATAGCGCTTTTTAGGTTACGGCTAGACGACGAAACTGTAGCGTCAGCCCACCAGTACCCCTTTGATTTTGCATCAGGAATGAGTAGGTCACGTGTTTCAGCAAGATCCATTTCGCTCCAGTCTCGCCAATCAATCCACGATTGCTTTAATTGCTCTAGAGCCTGGGCGTTTACTTGATAGCCGTAATAGGGCTTCATAAAGTCTTCTGTTAAGTTGTAACCCCACTCCGTACAAATAGTGGTGTATTCACTATTAATGAGTTCATTGAGGTTTGCAAGCTCACTTTCTTCGCTCTGTGTTTGCCAACCATAGAAGTGGAAGCCTACTGAGGTAACGCCCCAATCAACCCATGCATAGTCGTCAGCGATAGCCTTCATTGGCTGACCCATTGAATTAAAGGAAAACATTATAATGTGGCGTTTAGGGGCCGCAGTACGCACCTGCTGGTAAACACTCCGCATTGTAGATTTAAACGCTTTATTAAAGTAGTCGGCGCTATTCCATGTTTGTTCGTTGTTCAGCTCAAAGTAAACAAGGGAGTTATCTTTGTACCTCGGGGCAACTTTTTGCCAAAACTCTGCCATCATGCCGAAGCCTTTCGTATGAATATACTCACCCACGTTGTGGTAGTTAATAATGATATTCATGCCCGACTCTGTGGCATTTTTTACGGCTGAATCCAGATAGGGAAGCATTTCATCTACCTCCCACCAGGCTCCGGGCTTAGGTGTCCAATCTGGGTCTCGCTTAACAAAAGGGTCTACTCAAACAACCCGCACTGTATTAAACCCCATCGATTTTAACTCGACCCAATGATCATAATCGATCGTACGCTCTACGGTTGGGGTGCTGGAGCCGGGTCGATACGGCTTACCTATAACCATACGCGTACCCCTCATAACCTCACCGTTTTTATCCCTCAAGGTTTCGGCGGCCAACCGTGTGGAAACAATAGAAGCCGTAAGAATACATAGGAGAAGTGAAACGCTAGCTTTTGAGAATTTAATTTTGGATATTTTCATATGGGCACCTCTAGTAGACCACAGCTTATAGCGTTAAAGGCCTATTATTCTAGCGATTCACGTTCGCCCGTTACTGAGCTTTCGTAGCTCACACCGATGCAATATTTCGTTCTTTTCGTTATTATTACACGCACTCCACTCAACAATTTCGGCGAGGGTTCTTTTACAACCCAAACACACTTCGTCGCTATCTAAACAGCAATTTTTAATGCAGGGCGATTGAACATTTTCGGTACTATTTACTTCGTTTTTAGGCATTTTTTACGCGTAGTGTATTAGTTACGCTAAACGGGGGCGCGCACTTAGGCTTTTGGCCGTGAATCGCGCGGCTGGTTTAACGGGCAAACGATTTAGTAGGCACCCTGTGAATACGTCAATTCGTAGCTATGTGAATAGACTTCAAATATTAGACCGAACGGGTCTTCTACGTAGCACATTTTGTAGGGTTTCTCGCCTGGGTAATATTCGCGAATGGGCATTCGCTGCTTACCGCCGTGCGCCACAATTTTCGCTACTAGCCCTTCAATGTCTGGGTCCTGAACACAGAAGTGAAAGGTGCTTGTCTTCCAGTATTCAAAATCTTTCGGCGTTTCATTGTTTTTAAATTCGAACATTTCAACGCCTATTTTGTCGCCGGTGGACATGTGGGCAATTTTAAACGAGCCCCAGCCCTTACCAAAAACATCAATACACATTTGGCCAATGGGCGTGTTGGCCTCTTCGGTTATAACCGTGGGTTCCATTATGTGATACCAACCCATTACATCGCTGTAAAACTTGGCCGCTTTCTCTACGTTTGGCACTGAAATACCAATGTGTGAGAAGGTTCTAGGGTATGTGCTCATGTCAATTCCTCTTGGTAGCGTTAACGCCCACATTAGCTGCGGTGTTTTTGCGCCCGTGGATTTTTTTGTTGCGTGTTTTTAACGAATGAATAAGCGATAGAAACATTAAAAGTATAATACCCAACGTACTAACAGCACCGCCACCGCCGGTATAGCCTTCGCGGTGACTAACTTCCACCTCGCCTGGATTACTTTTAATTCTTTCTCTGAATATTGACAGCTGGCTTTTTAAGTTGACCGCCATATTTGCCGCGGCTTGCTCAAACCCTTGAATGCTATCGGCTCTAAGCTCCTCGCTTAAATTAATAGGCGTAGAATTGCCTGTTATGTTACTTGTTCCTGGGGCTCTAAAAAGCATTTTTTTGCTGGAGATATCGTACACCACGGTATCCATTAATGTGCTGGTGTCATTTTTTTCACCGGATACAACGTAGGCGCCAATAATAGTCCAGTAACTGAGCGACAATACACCCTCATCAGTAAACTGCACTTGATCATAGGAGACAAGCGCAATTACATCTATGCCATACATAGTTTTAATTTGATCTAGATTGGTGAAGCTACCACCCGGTGTTAAGTAGGCGGTTGGTATAACCTCTATACCGCTAACGAACTCTAACCCTCTAAAGTTTTTAGATACGTCTTCGAGTATCTCGCTCTTTTTCGCTTCGGAAATAGACCCCGAGTAGGTGCTACCGGTCCAGACGTTATGAGCACTGGAACTTTCGCGGCTAACCGGCACGAACGCAACGCCAACACGTAAAGGTAGCTTTAAGTGGGGTGTAGAGGGCGTTACGAATGTGTCCCCTGAGTTCGGGTACAGATACTCCATCACACTGCTCTTGGTATTAACTCGATTACCCGCGCAGCCGGTAATGCACAGCATGATCAGAGCAAACATTAAGCCACTGGGCTTTAGCAAATTAGTAGTATTCATACCTTACCTCGTCCGTTGGTTTTCAAAACACTTGTAGAATAAATAGCGCTAGGCCTGACGGTACAACAGGGAAAGCCCAACGCGGAAGCCAAAATGCCGTACTAAGGGGCCTACCCCCAAACACAAGCCAACCTCGACATTCACATAGCAACCGGCAGATGGGCCTCGTATTCACAATGCGTGCTTCAGCCGGGTTATACAAAGGATTGATTCATTGGCTTATTTCGGCATTGCTCGGCTGAACATCCCTTTCTTTTGAGTGCCCCGTCAATTTAGCGCAATTCCGTTGGGCGCAACACAGCGGTTTGATGCACTATGGGGGACCTATGAAGATGACCCCAAAGGGCATCGCCGTATAACGGCGGCTATAGAGCACCTGTGGGCCAATTTCTACCCACCGCAGGTAAAATACCCGAAGTATTGCCGGTCGCGCTATTGTCACAATAACTATGGCATACTCTACACCTATTGATGGTGGTTGTGGTGATGCTCGCCCAGCTCGCTTTTTGGCAGATTCACTTAATTGCCAGGTGCAATGGCTGCCATGCTCAATGGGCATCAGACCCAAAGATCATAGGCCTCAATGTAGCTTATAGGTCACAAATTACCCGCTCAGGAAAAAGGCTTTACGCGAAACGAAATGAATATACTCCACATCTCAGATATGCATTTTGGCCCTCGTCACTGGATTGGAAAAAGTGAATTGCTGCTAGAGCGATTGAATAGTTATGCCGCCGATATTGTAATCAATACCGGTGACAATACAACGGATGCTCTGGAAAATGAATTTCAAGCCGCTGGAGATTTTTTGAGGTCTATTGAGTGCCAACACATTGTTTCGATTCCCGGAAATCATGACAAACGCAATATGCGTAGTGCTGGCTATTTTCGGCAGTATATCGACGATGTAGATGTCATTCATCCATTGGATCGCGACAACTGCAAAAAGAAGAGTATTTTTATTGATGCAAACATCAATGGCATAAAAGAGCATTTTACCGACATCAACTTTTTAAAAAAAGTTACAATTAGTGGCGAGTCCGTTCTATTCGTATGCCTCGACACCAACACGCTCTATGAAGACAAAGGTTTTGTCGATACCGAAATGCTGAGAACACTTACGCATGCAATTGGAAAAGCCCGTTACGACAAAATAATTCTGCTAAATCACCACTCCATACTCGATACAGATTCAGACCCTCTTTTTAATTCAAGGATAGTTGTTGAATTCGTAAGAGAGAATAATATAGAACATGTTTTTTGTGGCCATACGCATCAGCTTTCAATAATGCGATCAACTGATCTGTATCACAATCATTCATTCACTCAGTATAAGAATGGATCACTTTCAAGTGGCAATACCCCCAACGATACCAATATGTTTCTGTATTATAAAAACTTTGGCACTAAAGCAATGGAAATCCATATCGTTAGAGCCATTATCGAAAATGAATGCCTGACATTTAAAGAAGAAATAATTTTGGCTCAGTAGGTATTGGACAAGCCCCCGCCAGAACACCCCGCCTATTCAATCAGCCAGTTTTTCTTCTTGCCTGGCATGGCTACTCGCCAGCCTCTATTCCTGTATAGCTAGGCGGAAGAATGCCATCACTGATTCGACTTTTCTTAACTGGATACGCTTCCAAATGCGTTACCCTAAAGTGAGTTGATTTTTTGGATGCGTATTCAACAACCATTGTTCCGGTGATACTCTACTTATTGTCAGCCCGATTGAAAACTTTAAGTTCACCTTTTTTAAACACCGTTTAAAATTGTGAATGTACCATTAATGAATACCCGCCAAAGGTTGGTGCTATTAAGCTTATACTAAAGCCAAAAATTTGGACCACTCAATGGCAATTTCTAAATACCCCTCAAAGCTGAGTTTACCCCAGGCTAACCCCGGCTTCGCTACTGTGCTGGAATATCTTATCTATAAGTTCCCCTATGTTGACGCTGAAATTTGGCGGCAGCGAATCGCCGACGGTAAGGTGCACTGGCACGATGGCTCACCGATTACAACACAGTCAGCCTTTCAAGCGCAGCAACGGGTTTACTATTACAGGGAAGTTGAAACCGAGCCAAGTATTCCCTTTAAGGAAGCCATTTTATTTCAGGACGAACATATTTTAGTAGCCTATAAGCCCCACTTTCTAGCCGTAACGCCTGGTGGGATTTATGTGAATGAATGCTTACAAAATCGCTTACGGCGCAGCACCGGCATTGAGCGCTTGCAAGCCTTGCATCGCCTAGATAGAGTTACAGCCGGTTTGGTTATGTTCTCGGTTAACCCTGATAGCCGCCATCGTTACCATCAGTTATTCGAAAAACGAACAATACACAAAACCTACCAGGCCATTGCCACCATTAGTGGCGATGAAAAGCTTATCGGTCAGGCGTGGGAAGTTAAAAATCGTATCGTACCGGCCGAACCACGCTTTCGCATGCAAGTAACCGAGGGCAAAGCGAATAGCCACTCTTTAATTCGATGCTTGCAGCAATCTACTCAGGCGGCTTTATTTGAACTAAACCCCATTACAGGCAAAACCCATCAATTACGCGTTCACATGCAGTCACTGGGCTGGCCCATACTGAATGACAAATACTACCCTCAATTACAGCCTCTTTCCGCAGATGACTATGCATCACCATTGCAGTTACTAGCAAAGGAACTGCGGTTTATTGACCCCGTGACACAGCAACCAAGGTGCTTTACTTATAACAGCAATTTATTGCTGTTATAAGTAATAAAAGCCATAGCGCTCATTGGTTTGCGAATGCGCTAGGCAGTAATTCCGTATAAACAGGCTACGGCTCCATTTGTATGCTTCTATTAGGCAATTGACTTTACCATATTGGTACTTACAACATTGTAGCCCAATGAATTATACAGAGCCTGTGCTGATCTATTTTGGCGAAAAACGTGGAGGCCAATATTGTGTATGTTTAGATCATTCGCAAAACGCTCCAGCTCAATAAGCGCACTTCGAGCGTAACCTTTTCTGCGATACGCCTTCTTTACCTCAATGTCATATATAAATGCCGTTTTAATACCATAGTTTTCCTCAACGGCAACCCAAAGAATACCCACGGAACAATCTCTATTTTTCGAAATAATCTCGAATAAATAATTGTTATCGGTTTTAGTGCCTTGCGGAAGTAAGCGCTTATGATCTTTACTAGACCGCTCAATCGCGCCTTTTTCAGCCCATCGTCCAGACTCAATATTATCATGGGCATAATTTGGAATAGCTGTTTTCAAATATTCCGAAAATACACTATCTGTCATATTTTTTAGTTTTGATTGCATAGGTCTCCATACCGGCTAACGCCCCCGCAGCCGAGCTGCTGTGATAGTAATACGTTTGTCAAAAGTTCTATTGTTTGTTTTACTTGGATACCCAACATTATGACGGTACTGAAAATCGCAACCCGGTATCTCTGTTCGCCTAGTTTCGGATAAATTCACCATCCGCAAGCTCCAGTGCCGCAACAAATACACCCTCAACCACCCTGGCCATAGCCGTAAAATCCAGTGAGTCTATTGTGTCCGTCAATTCATGGTAATGTGGATTCCTATAGAACGATGTGTCACTAACCATTACGGCTTTGTAGTCGAATTGCCAGTAGTTTAAGTGGTCAGAAAAATCTACTCCAGCCACGCTTTTTGGGGCTGATAGTGTTTCGACAGGAATTCCAGCTTTCTCCATTCCACGCTTTACGACCGACTTTAAATTACCACTGCCAAAATTACTGACTACACCAATAAAATCGCCTTCGCTTGGGTATACCAACTTCATAAAACCCAATGGGTAACTTTGCGTCCCTTGCTTTTCTGAAAAATAGCCGATCATTTCTAGGCATATCATGCCAATTACGTTGGCATTAGATTTATGCAGATTCGCGGCATGAATGAAACTGCCCATTTCGGTACTGCGAAAAAAAGGCGGTTCTTCCAGCGTATAAGCGACCAGTTCAATGCGTTTTTTTAGCGTATGCTAGACGCTTTTTAGCTTTCGCGCCAATAACAATAAACCGGCTATGCCGCTGGCGTTATCGTCGGCACCCGGCGTGTCATTGTAGGTATCGTAATGTGCGCCTACTACCAGCAAAGGTGCATCACTTGGCCCTAGTGATATAACCACATTGGCAAACACTCTTCCTCTTACCGTATATTTTTGAAATACGGGGGTATACCCCATGTCTTTAAATTGCTCTGCAATATACATTTTGGTTTTATTGAGGTTTTCTAGGTAACGGAAATTTCGCGGGCCAATATCCTCGCTGAGCACGCCAACAATATCCTTTAGGTAGGCTTGGTCTAAGCCATCGGTAGGTTGCGGCTCAGGAGGCGGGCTTGTACATGCCAGGAGAGATACCAACACCATGGCTGTAATTGCCCTGCGAATATTGGCCGAATATACATTTGCCCGGCAAACACTAACGGTAATATTCTGGCTATTTTTCAAATAATTTTACTCCCACTTGTATGCTTAGAGGTACCAACCTATGTTCTGTAAACTTACACCATTGTTGTTACTATTCACACTTTTTGAATGCACTGTTAGGTAACTATACGAGTGCCCGCAAGGCTGATTTCAGCCATTAGCCCTTGCCGAATTCGATCGCCATGCAGGGCGCCAACACGACTCTCGGCCATAAATATCGGTGCTTACCGAGCAACCATAGACACAACTACGGCGCAAAAAATCACGGACAACCGAGAGTTAAGATGACATAATCCCGGCACACATTAGCTTGATAGGGAATGATTTTGTGAAGCTCTTAAAAAGTACCTTTGGTTTGGCCTTATTTACATTTCTACTGGCGTTAAGCGCTTGTAGTAATGTACCGATTTCACTGCCCGCCATTAGCCAGGAAAATACCGGCATACACGATGAAGGCCGTGTTATTTGGCATGACCTCTTAGTGCGAGACAAGGAAGCCGCTCAGAAATTTTATGGCGCTCTGTTCGGCTGGGAGTTTAAAGAGGTTGGGCTATTTGGCGCTAGCGGCCAATCGGGAAGCTATTCTCTTATACTTCATCAGGGTCGCCCCATTGCGGGTATGGTAGACACTACCCAGCTGCGCAAAGACGTAAACCTTGTTCAGTGGGTTTCTGTATTTTCAACAGCCGATATCGACAGTGCTATAGGGCAAATTGAAACAGGCGGCGGTACGGTACACGCTAAGCCAACCTCGGTGGGCGAGCGAGGCAAATTGGCCGTTGTTGCTGACCCACAAGGTGGTTTGTTTGGGCTATTGCAAACCAAACTTGGCGACCCGGCTGAGCGAAAGCCTGCCGTAGGCGAATTTCTGTGGGATGAGTTGTGGACCAGCGATACCGAGCAAGCAACGCACTTTTACCAGCAGCTGTTCGGCTACAATTCTGAAAGTGCCCCACTTAAAGAAGACGAGATTTACCACTACTTTACCAGCGCCGACAAACCCCGTGCAGCGGTAATAAGCAACCCTATAGCCGGTCTTGATACTACCTGGGCCACATTTATACGCGTTGAAGACCCAGCCAGCATTGTCGCGAAAGTAGAGGGCTTGGGCGGTGAAGTACTGCTGGATGTGCAAGAAAATTCAATCGGCGGGCAAATCGCTATTATCCGGGACCCGGATGGTGCTGGTTTTGTTATTCAAACCTGGGAACGATAATGAAGAAGGACGATACAACATGCTAAAACGATTTGTTACTTTGATTCTTATAGGAAGCTGCTTGGTTCTTACTGGCTGCGACAACACCGCTGTATATGGTGGTGTTAGTGTTGGCAGCTCTTGGGGTGGGTACAATACTAGCCACTCCAACATGCGCGTAAATGTTTCCGTTTCTGGCAGAATTCGCTAGCCGAAATTGCAACAAAGGGGCCTGAGCAAAGGCGAAGATCGCGTGATCATCCCCCAGCTCTTCAGCGCCCCTTAAAACACTGCCTCCTCTATTTTGCCCATGCGCCCCCTCAACTTTAATTACACGCATCACGTTAGCGACATACGGCATTTTGTTTGCTATAAAGTGGCTTATAACTGAATGGCTTATCTCCCGCGCTTTTAGCTTACATTGCACCGAGAAACCGCCAAAAAACCGTTTACTTCATTACACATAGTAAGGGCAGCTATGCCAGACAATATTGATTATAAATTTCTTAGCGTTTTAGACGGCGGAAGTAAAACACTGGGCTATGTACCTCCCGCCGCTGGCGTTAACTGTGGCGTGGCTATTGCCACGGGTTTTGAATTGGGGCCGCGTACAGAAACCGATTTAAAAGCCCTAGGGTTATCAGTGGCCCTAGTAAATAAACTACAACCTTACCTGGGTAAAATGGGCCGGGAGGCGGCGGAGTTGATAAAGGCAAAACCGCTTATCATTACCGCCGACGAAGCAAAAAGCATTGATAGAGCAGTGAAAAAGCCCCACGTTAACGCATTAGTTAACCGATACGAAAACTGCACCCATAACACCGAAAAGACAAAGTTCTTTGACCTGCCAGCACAAGCACAAACCGTTATTGCCTCTGTATCTTTTCAATACGGGGTTAATTTAGAAACGGCCACGCCTATTTTTTGGCAAGCCGTGTGCGCCCTAGACTGGCATGAGACAGTTAATAGCTTGAAATGTTTTGATGATACCTTCCCTACTCGGCGCAACCAAGAAGCCGCTCTTTTGGAAAGTATTCTAGACTGAAAATGGAGCGAGGCAGGCGGTCAAAAACCGCCTGCCTCAAATACTACTGTTTATTACCGCACACCCCTCCTATTACCGTTGGCGTTTCAACACCCGCGGTACCGTGAACGCCCTGAAACCCACATTCAGCGCTGGCGCCAGATGCAATGCAAAATAGCTTTACTACACATTGATAGTGTAAACGAAACACCATACTTTCCAGCATGAAAGATCGGGTCAGCAAGCAGGTGCATAACACCGGCTAACCGACCCTACAATCACTAATCACTACCCTTTTAACGACTTTTTAATTTACGTGTATCGGTTATCGTGCGCTTATAAAACTTACCTAGGGCTTTATCCTTTGCGCGTTTTTCGGCAAGGCTCGCTGAATTTTGCATCTCTTCTCTGCGGAGCTTCAAATAGTTATCCAATCGTCTTTGCTCTAGCCGCTCTTGAGCAATCGCATGCTGAACAGCGCACCCCGGTTCACCTTGATGCTGGCAATCTTTAAAGCGGCACTGTTGCGCAAGCTGTTCAATATCGGCAAAGGTGGCTGAAATACCCTGCTCGCAATTGGCGAGCTGGACTTCTCGCATACCCGGCGTATCCAAAATCATACCGCCCGCGCTCAAGCCAATAAGTGAACGGCGGCTTGTGGTATGACGGCCTTTATCATCGTCGGCTCTAGTGCCCCCCGTACTTTGCTTGCTTTCACCCAGTAACGCATTTACCAGCGTAGATTTACCAACACCGGAGGAACCCAGAACGACAACCGTATTACCCTCCTTTACCCAGGGTAAAAGATTCGCCGTACTCTCAAGACTCAGGCAATTAATCGCCAAAATATTCAGTAGGTTATCAAGCTTTTGAGCTTGGGCAATATAATGCTCGGGAGTCTCGACCAAATCACTTTTACTCAAAAGAATTACGGGCTCCGCGCCGGCATCGTTTGCCAGAGACAAAAATCGCTCAATTCTATTCAAATTAAAGTCATGGTTCATAGAGCACACAATAAACGCTGTATCCACATTAGCCGCAATAAGCTGTTTACCTACTTTGCTGCCGGCTGCTTTTCTCTGAAAACAAGTTTTTCTTTCTAGTAGTCGCACAAGCTTTTTTTGCTGATCTAGCAACAGCCAGTCACCGACAACCATGTCGGGCATTGTATGCTGTAACCCTAGGGTAAAACTCTCGGCTTCGTTTACTAAGGCAACTTCGGTTTTATGCTGTTCAATAATGCGTGCAGGAGTAAAGTCGGTCCACTCTTGCAGAGAAAGTTGTTGCTGAAAAAATGGCTGCCAACCTAAATTAACTAGGCTATATAAATTTGACATAGCAATCCCTTAATTAAAAGAATTAATTAGAATGGGGGCTATTTGCCCCGGTAAGAATACCGGGCTGAGGAGTCTAGGGTTCTAGAACTGTTGCCCGGTTAGGGGTGTAACAATCATGTTGCATTTCCTAACCAGTTAAAAAAGAATGCCCAGTTTATACTAGGCTCGTGGTTTGGTGAAGCAGATTCAGCTTTTGCGATTCCCGGCAATCAGAAAACCGCTCTTGCACTTACTACTGTTGGGCGCATGCCCAAGTATAGCTAGCGCGGCTACCCGCACGCTCTAGAAACGATGGAGCATTCGTTAACGGCAGATTGGTTAACGGCCATACGCTAACCCTACTCACCCCACCCTACTCACCCCACCCTACTCTAAAAATCGGCATAAAGGGCCTACACCAAACCTGAAATTTTAATAAGAAAGTAGATGAAAATGGAAACCAGTCGCAAAGTACTCGGCTAACGAGGCCGTTGCCCAGGAGCGCATTAGTCTTGCATAACCAGACAGCTACATATTTCAAAACGATTGCCTATAACCGGGCTATAATCGATAGTGCTTATATGACACCTCTAATAATTGACTCATCACCAGGCCTCTTTAGGTAATAGCGTAGTGATAGCCTCCACCCATCACGAGTTAAGACTTATGTTCAAAATAGTGAATTCCGCCGGTTTCGCTTTTTTTACGCTACTGCTTCTATCCTCTGCTAATTTCGCCGCCACTTCACCAGCCTTAACGCAGCAACAAGACATTACCCACACCATGAAAAAAGCAACACAATTCTTGGTCGAAAAAGTTAGCTACAAAGGTGGATACCTGTGGGCCTATTTACCCGACTTTTCTCGTCGCTGGGGTGAGATGGAAGCCCACAAATCTATGATTTGGGTGCAAAAACCCGGTACCGCTTCCATGGGCCATCTATTTATGGATGCCTACCATGCAACCAACGATAACTATTATTACCGCGCTGCACTAAAAGTGGCTAACGCCCTTATGGCAGGCCAGCATAAAAGTGGTGGCTGGCATTATTTCATCGACTTTGGCGGCGAGAAATCCATCGAACGCTGGTACGAAACCATTGGTACCAGTGGCTGGCGGCTAGAAGAGTTTCATCATTACTATGGTAATGCCACCTTTGACGACGGCGCCACTATTGAAGCCGCCGAATTTTTACTGCGCCTGTATTTGGAAAAAGGTAATTCGAAAGTAAAAAAGGCACTCGACAAGGCCATTAGCTTTGTATTGAACAGTCAATACCCCATTGGCGGCTGGCCTCAGCGCTACCCAGCGACAAGTGAATTCTCCAGCCACGGCCTTGCCGATTATTCCCACTACATTACCTTCAACGACGACGTAGCGGCAGCCAATATTCACTTTCTGCTGTTTTACTATCAATCTACAGGCGATACCCGTGTTCTGGACTCCATGGTGCGCGGTATGAACGCCTTTCTCGTCACACATCTGGGGCCACCACAACCCGGCTGGGCCATGCAGTATTCTCTGGACCTACAACCGGCGGCGGCTCGCACTTACGAACCTAAGTCGCTGTCTGCTTCGTTAACGTACAAAAACGTGGAACAACTTATTTATTTCTACGAACTCACCGGTGAATCAAAATTTATCGCCCGCATACCGGAAACCATTGCCTGGTTGAAATCCATTGTCGTCCAAACACCTGAGGGACCGCGCTACCCTCTAGCCGTGGAACTGGAAACCGATCGCGCGCTCTATGTTCACCGGGATGGTTCAAACAGTGTAAATGGAAAATACTACGTAGACTACAACCCCCAACGACCGCTTATTCATAACCGTCCACTACGGGAACTTGATATCCCCGCACTCGAAGCCCGGTATCAATCGGCTTTAGCGAAAGAAAAAACGGCGTTAATTGCACATTCTCCACTTAAGGCTGACACTGTTGTTTCACTACCTAGATATTTTACGCTCGCTAAAAGCCGCGCCTCAGATTTAAATTCTCGCAGTCGCAATTCATCTGCCCAGTATAAGGCTAGCGCGCAGCAAATTATCAACGATTTGAATAGCGATGATTATTGGCCCACGCCCCTTAAGGCTACCAGTAACCCCTATATTGGCCCGGGGGATCGCACGCCCGCCGCTGGCGATTACAGCGGTACGCGAGTAGGCGATAAATATGACACCTCGCCCTATTACACAGACAAACCGCAAATGGGCATTTCAACCGGTGTTTATATTCGCAACATGGGCATACTCTTAACGGCTTTCCTCGAATATAAGGCGGCCGAAATCGAAGCGAAGGACACCCATTAATGCACCACTATTAGTCAGTGGTGGTTTTTTAATTTCACAGTATTTCAATATTAAGTGCGGAAAAGTTTATGCGTTACGTCATTATTGGCTCTGGCAATATCAGCAATACCTACATCAATGCTATAAACGCGCTAGAAAGCAGTACTGTTGTTGGCTGCATATCACGCAGTGGCCGCGCACCCTCGGCGAATAGCGCGTTGCCCGTTTGGTCTGAACTTAATAGGGTTGAACCGGCGTTCGATGCCGTTATTGTTGCCACGCCCAATGGCGAACACCACAAAGGCGTACTGGCTGCCGCGACGACTGGCAAACATGTATTAGTGGAAAAACCTTTGGATATTTCACTGGCTGCCATCGACAAGGCAATAGCGGCCTGCAATAACGCCGGCGTAACATTAGCGGTCGCCTTTCAACACCGCACGGCGCCCGACAACCAAACCATTAAGACATTACTGGAACAAAATGCCTTCGGTCGCGTTTTTGCTGTAGACCTTGCGGCGAAGTTTTATCGACCACAGGCTTACTACGACAGCGGCGATTATCGCGGGGGCTACAGTATTGATGGTGGAGGCCCTTTTATGCAGCAGGCAAGCCACAATCTGGATCTCTACGCCTGGT
Organism: Teredinibacter franksiae; assembly: GCF_014218805.1. NCBI lineage: Bacteria > Pseudomonadati > Pseudomonadota > Gammaproteobacteria > Cellvibrionales > Cellvibrionaceae > Teredinibacter > Teredinibacter franksiae. The sequence continues at coordinate 2,185,224 of NZ_JACJUV010000001.1, forward strand.
TTTTCGGCGTGCCCCAAACCGTGGTCAGTATGCTCGATACCTTCAACCACAAAATGGAGGCCGAAGATCACGGCGCGGCGTTATTCAGACATGGTAACGGTATGATTGGCAGCGTTGTAGCGTCAACCGTTGCCAAACCCGGCTTCAGCGCACGCATGGAGATTCACACAGAAAAAGGCAGTATTACGCTAATAGACGATTTTATTACTGAATGGCACATAGAAGGCATTGCCAACCCGCAGAATACCCAGTACAGCAGCCAGCATGACGGCGCCACAAGCGCCGCCGTTACCGATACTCGCGCACATCAAGCGATTGTGCAAAACTTTGAAGCGGTTGTGAACTCGGGCGGAACACCTATAGCCAGTGGTAAGAGCGCGCGTAAAACAACAGAATTAATACTGGCGATATACGCGGCTAATCAGCGCACAGAAAAAATTATTGAACCGCGCAATTGATTGAATACATATGTAGCCTTTCACCTCTAAGGTTTAGCGCTTAAATACCACGCAGTTTCTGCCCTTGTTTTTTGCTTCGTATAAAGCAAGGTCGGCTCGTTTATAGGTAACATCAAAACTATCATTGTCACCACACAGCGTTGCACCAACACTAATACTGACGTTCAGGCTTTCATCTAGTTCGAATTCGAATTTTTGTACAGCACTACGTAACTTTTCCGCCAACGCGACAAAATTTTCTTCTTCTACTTGAGCACAAAGAATCACAAATTCTTCTCCTCCCCAGCGTCCAAACACATCTGACTGTCGAATACAGCCCGAAATTACTTTACTAATACCTTTAAGTATCTGATCGCCGACATCGTGGCCACGGGTATCGTTAATACGCTTAAAATGGTCTAAGTCGAGCATCATAAAACCAATTTTATTCCGGTCGAAATCACTACTAAATAAACGCTCAATAATTTGAATAATGCCCGCACGGTTCGTTATACCGGTTAGCACATCTGTAGTAGATAATTGTTAAAACTCGCGCTTTTCAACCTCAAGCTGTTTATAGCTAGCTTGCAACTCAATTATCTGCTTTTTACTTCTATAAGATTCACGATAAATTATATAAAAGCGACTTAAGCCCTCCCAAATAATGAGCACCATCCATACCCCAAGGATACTCATATAAAATATTTCAGAGGAAATCCATTTTCCAGAAAATTCAATTTTTTCTACTTTTATCTCATGCTCACCAGCGGTAAGAAAATCAAACCCAAAGGTAATAACATTATCGCGCTGCGGCGCGGCATGCTCTCGTGGCACATCGTAGGCCCGCACCCACCATTCAGCAACGCTGAACTCACTGAGCTTTACAAATGTCTCGGTTTGTAAATCCGAAATACGAATAACCGTAGACTGAAATTTCGCCGACTGTAACGGGTCGCCCCGGTCAATAACGCTGTCGTAATTGCGCATAAATATTCGAATGCGCTGTGCATCGCCTTTGTACTGCAGCTTAATTTTAAACCCGGAGAACTGCGAAAGGTCTACGCCCTTTCTGTAGTCAGGATTAAAGCTGAGAGAGTAACCACACGAAAAATCATGGTGGTCCAGAAAGGAGCAGCGCCAATGGTCCTGCTTTTCATCCACCCATGCTGCCGAAGGCTCTTCACCCTCTTTGCTGTCCCAATAAATGGAGTGATCAACAACCTCACTGGGGTGAACGATAAGGGTTTTGTCGGGCAAATACTGGTTAACGACCATGGCCACAACCGTCAACAAACCCGCCCCCAAGCGCAGGGCATTATATAGGTTGGATTTTGTATAGCGTTGCTTGGCCAAATTTACCTTCCCTAAGGGCAATACAAAGGAAGTATGGATGAGCTTCTCGATTCTGCGGCCAGCAACTGAGCCGAACCTATGAACTATTGATTTACTAGGTAGAGGCCACCCGTAAAAACCCGCTAGCATGTGAACTAACACGCGTAATCACCAAAGCTACAGGCCATATGACCCAAGCAACCGATGCATTAAACCTTAGTATTCTCATTACCGGCCTAGGCGGAGGCTTGGCGCTTTTCCTCTACGGTATGCGCAAAATGTCCGATGCCCTCAAAGCTGCGGCCGGCGACGGAATGAAGAACCTGCTCGCCAACTTAACCCGCAACCGCTTCACGGCAGCATTGGCCGGCACTATTATCACCGGTGTCATTCAATCGTCTTCGGTTACTACCGTATTGGTGGTGGGGTTTATTTCGGCGGGGCTACTGAATTTGAGTCAGTCCATCGGCGTGATTATAGGTGCCAATATCGGCACTACCATAACCGCGCAAATCATCGCCTTTAAAGTGTACAAATACGGCCTGCTTATGATTGCCGCTGGCTTTTTCATAGAAGTACTGGCAAAACGCGAGCGTCTAAAAAAGTGGGGCGTAGCCCTTATGGGGCTAGGGCTCATTTTCTTTGGCATGGAGCTTATGAGCAACGCCACCGGGCCATTGCGTAGCTGGCAGCCTTTTATAGATACCCTGCAGGGACTTTCTTCACCCTTAGCAGGTATCGCCATAGGCATGCTATTTACCGCTGTTGTGCAAAGCTCCTCCGCTACCACGGGCATCGTTATTGTATTGGCAAGCCAAGGCTTAATTGGCCTGGAAGCCGGTATTGCTCTACTTTTTGGCGCCAATGTTGGCACCTGTATTACCGCGAGTATTTCCGCAATCGGGCGACCAAGGGAGGCCGTTCAAGCGGCGTGGGTGCATGTTATCTTCAATGTAGGTGGGGTACTGCTATGGGTGCTGTTCATTCCGCAATTTGCTGAGCTAATAGCAACACTGTCCCCCAGCTCCAACAGCCTTACCAACACGGAACAACTCGCTGCCGACACCCCAAGGCAAATCGCCAACGCCCATACTATTTTTAATATCGCCAACGCACTTATCTTTATTGGTTTTACCACCACCATGGCGAAAATTGTAGAACGCCTTGTGCCAAAAGCACCCACGCCAGAAAAAACCAAAGCTCTGTACCTGGATAAAATTTACCTAGAAGAACCCTCGCTAGCACTTGATCAGGTTAGGCGCGAATTAGTGCGCATGGCACAAATGACTAAGGGTACACTTTCTCGCGCATTTCATGTGGCCACGGAGGGTAAGAAAAGCCAAATACAACAGCTTTCAACGGAAGACAGCGGCTTAGACGAGCTTCACGGCGAAATAGTTCGCTACCTGGGAAAGCTCTCGCAACAAGATTTGGTAGACGAACAGCACAGAATGCTTTCCAACTACATGGCTATAGCCAACGACCTCGAGAGTTTTGGCGATGTAATTCAAGACAATATTCTTCACTGTGCCGAAAAACGCCTGCGCCTGCATATCAATATCAGCCCCATAACCATTCATACACTGCAACCGGTTTACAAAAAAGTATACGAGAGCTACAGCAATATGCTGAAAGCCTTGGAGCGGAAGGAAATAGCGGCTGCAGAAAAGGCGGTAAACAATAAAGCTGCGCTAGCGAAATTAGCCGAAGAAGCCGCAAACCATTTGACTAAACGCCTAGTGGCCAGCGAACCCAACCGAGTAGCTGCGTTTAAAATTGAATCGGATTTAATCGAGCACTTTCTTCGGCTAAATACTATTTCACGGAAAATAGCCCGCAGATTAATTGAGCAATGACGGCAAAATGGCCGCTAATGACTACTTAACCGATAAACCGCCTCACGCTTCGAAACCATAGCTTTACAGTCATTACAAAAAAAAGTAGTTGTGCCACAGCCTATTATTCTCTCTAGCTCTGCTTCACAGGTAGGACACTGAGCCGCAACCGTATAGGCGGTTGTACATTCCTCACATTGTGATTCCTGCTGAAGAGGGTTAAGTGCTATTTTGTTACAACGGGGGCAATTGATAAAATAACTCAATAATTATTTCCTGTAGGTGTGCCGACAGGAGATCGTATTGTTAGCACAATCTGCCATCGCATTTAAGTAACTAAGGCAAAAAAACAAAAAAATGCAACATGCCTGAATAAAAAATGGGTATCAAATGTAAGCTACCCTTCAGTTAACAACTCTACGGTTATATGCGAAAGCCTCGGCAGTAATTTTTGCAAATCACGCCTAATCATTTCGCTGTCTACGTCTTGGCCTGGCACTACCGATACAATGGCCGCGAGGTGATTCTGCGCAAGTGTCCACACGTGTAGATCTTTAACCTCTAGGTTTCTGCGCTGCTCTAATTCAATTTTTAACGCCCCCAATGAAGAACTGCTTTTATCTAACAATATAGGGCTTGCTTCACGTATTAAAGTAAATGCCCACTTGGCAATAATAACCGCACCCACAATACCCATTATGGCGTACAACCAAATCCAGCCCAAAAACCAACCCGCAAAAAGCGCCACAATTGCCAATACAGACGTAAGCGCATCGGCTAGCACGTGGAAATAAGCCGCTTTGAAATTGTGATCGTGTTACACGTTAAGGTGTAGGAGCAGCAACCGAGTTTGAAAAACTAAGCTATCGCTATTTTTGCAAACCCCACCAAAACAGTAGAAAAAGTACTCGCAAAGCTGATTGTTAGCTAAAACTGGGAGGGGAGGAAGGTATTTTGACGTTAATAAGTAACATAAACGAAAACGTTTTAACTGCGAAAAGCGACTACCTTTTTCTGGGTTGTGCAGTACGCTTTAAACTGCTGCATCGTTAAAGGATTACTGAAATAGTAACCCTGTGCTACATCACACCCATGCCCGGCCAAAATATCGAGCTGATTATTGGTTTCAACCCCTTCGGCTACAACTTTAATGTCCAGAGCATGTGCCATAAGTATTGCCGCTTCAACGAGCTTAACATTTGACGCATCTGAGTCCATATTCTGAATGAACGAGCCATCCAACTTAATATAATCGAAGGGATATTTCCGGAGATAGCTAAGAGATGAATACCCCGTACCAAAATCGTCCATGGATATTTCTATGCCATTGCGAGAAAGCTGCCTAATCACATTCAACACCGTGGAAGAATTATCCAGCAATGCATTTTCGTTAATCTCAATGACAATATTGGGGAAACGCAACTGAGACGCAGTCACTGCATTACAGATAGTGTTATACAAATTTGGGTCAACCAATTGCTTAAGCGATAGGTTTATTGACAACTTAAACTCATCCAAATTTACTAATTTTTCGAGATCACCAACATATTTTATTGCGCTATTAATAACAAAATTACCAATTTCAATAATTAGACCGTTGTTTTCTGCAATGGTGATAAACTCATCTGGGCGCAAACAACCAAGGCTTTTACTATCCCACCGCAGTAACGCCTCTACTCCCAGCAATTTACCGTCACTAACGCGCAATAGGGGTTGATATTCAACACTAAATTCATTCTGCTCCAACGCCGACATCATTTCTGTTTCAATTTTAAACCGCTGGGAAATATTAACGGCAATGGAATCTACAAACAGGCAACAACGATTTCGCCCCAGGGATTTTGCATGATACATTGCCGCGTCTGCGCTGCGCATTAATTCCGAGTAACTGGCGCCGTTATCCGGGAATATGGTAATACCGATACAAGCACCTACCTGCACTTCGTATCGATCCAATGTGATATCGCGAGATATGGCCTGAATCACCTCTTTGGCCTTTTGTTCTGCCTCTACTACGAAATGAATATCACCAAGAAATATGGCGAATTCATCACCACCCAGCCGCGCGAGCGTATCACTTTCGCGTATACAGGCCTGCATACGCGTACTCACCTCGGTAAGTAGTTGATCGCCCACCTCATGCCCTAATGAATCGTTAACTTTTTTGAAGTCATCCAAGTCTATATAGAGCAATGCCAGTTTTCGGTTATTCCGACGTGCAACTTTGCACATTGCATAAAAACGGTCTTCCGCTAAAAGACGATTTGGTAGGTTGGTAAGCGAATCAAAATTCGCCTGATGAAATATTTTTTTCTGATTGGCTATCTGTTCAGATATGTCATGAAGAGATAGGAGGATTAACTCTCTATCGCCAACCGCCGTTACGCTCATGGAAATGGCAACATCCACTTCATCACCGCATTTCTTAACAGCACGCAAGCTACGATGCTTCGTGCTCGCTGATTGCACACTCTTTTCACTGATAGCATTAAAAAATCGATCCCTATAATCGCCGTACTGTTCATGCAGGTCTACGGGTATTAGATCATTAACGAAAATATTTTTAAATTCGCCCGTGCTGTACCCGAGTAACTGTGAAGCCTGAACATTTCCGTCCAAAATTGTTCCGTCTTTTAATGAAATAATAACTGAATCGGGAAAAGAGTTGAGAATATGCTTATACAAATTTCTTGAATTTTCGATTCGCTCTGCATACCTTGAAATTCGTTCAAGCGCTATCTTTGATCGCCTTAATAAGTATACGAACGCCATTAACGCTATGATGCCTATACTCATCAGGCTGCCCACAAGCGCGTACTGTGAAGAACGGTGAAAATGATCGGCCTTATCAATAGCGTAACTATGTACAACACCCAAGTCGGCCATTAAGGTGTTTAACGAGGCTCGATATAAAAGCAACATTTGATGAAAATTAGCGTGGTCTGTTGAGTCCGTATTTACCAACTGCTCACCCAAAGTAACCCACTGGTGAACACTGGCATTAGCTGCACGAAGGTCACCTTTATCCCCTAAGTAAAGTGCGTTAAGCGTATTCAAGTGTCCGTGGATAGTATCAATATGTTGCTGCAATAAAAGCGCATCAGATTTAAGCTTAAAGCTATTGTCCTCTAACAAGAGCTGATTGACCCGAAGTACACTTACCTCCATATCCTTAGCTGTATTGGAGACGACAAAGGGGTGGTGGTACAGGCTATCATCCTGAATTTGAATGCGTACAACGTTACCCACCAATGCTAAAATAAGCACAAGCGTTAGCGTTAGACCAGCAAAGTCCCACTTACTTGCTTTAAACCATGCACGCACATGGAATATCGAATTCGGCATTAGTCCATTTGCCTCCTATTGAAAACACCAAAAACATTGCGGTATAACCCACCAGCCGTGGTTGGTGTATCGTATTTTTGCGTTATTGAACTTCCTTAGAAAAATTTCAGGCTATCCTAAGAGTGTAGACCCGTCTAACCAAAATAATGTTACCGTAAACAGATGTTTACACGCTGTATTACGCATTAGCGCGAAAATAAATATTTATAAAACCAGATATGAAGCCCACTCTTGCGTGCCACCCTACCGCTCATCTCACGGCCCTTGTGTGATTGTGTTTTTTCACACAAATATAGACGCCTAACTTCAGTAGAATATTCTATTTTTGTAACTAAAATAACGACATTTATGCCAAAATGTTTTTACAAATACCCTCTATTACACTTTTTGAGCGTACGCGCGGAAAGCCAGCAAGCAGATCGACCAATGGCGCCACATAATCATATAAAACAAAAACAAAAACAAATAGTAGCGCTAACGTATTATTCATCGTAATAAGCTAGGCCAATTAAGTAACGCGCGCCAAAACACCCTATACTTAACGCTTATACCAATATTCGCCGCGAATCAGAAACCAAAATGCATAAAAACGTGTATCAGCTAACCAAAATACTATAACAGTGGGTTGTTTTGGCACATCACTTAGGTTACTTGGCCACTATGAAATATTTTCTAACGTGTATATTGCTTTTTATACCGATTTTTTGCTTTGCGGAAACCCCTAATAACAACGTCGAAATTGTACACGTACCCGTCGTCAATCGTGCCAGCCAACACCACGCCTACGCTAACTATCTACTCGCCACCGCGCTTGAATTGTCGGCGGAAAAATACGGCCCCTATCTTATATTACGCAAAATAGGCCACATGCCCATTCAGCGGCAGTTGCAGGAAATTGTTAAAGGTGATCTATCGGTGGCTATATCTATGCCAACAGCCGAGTGGGAGGAGCACTCTCAGGTCGTCCATTTTCCGCTACTAAAAGGTCTAGCTAGCTACCGTATTTTTTTTATGCTAAAAGAAACTAAGGCTAAAGTTGATAAGATAACCACCGTGAACGATTTGAAAACCCTTGCCGTGGGACAGGGGCAAGGCTGGTCCACAGGAAAAATACTTGAAACGCACGGTTTCGATGTCGTGTACGGCAGTAACTACCCCGGTCTATTCAAGATGCTTAAGGCAGATCGCTTCCAGTTACTAATGCGTGGTGTTTACGAAATAGAACCTGAATTAAGAGCTTTCAGCCCAGTTATCCCAAACCTTGATGTTGCGGACAACATTGCCATTTACACCTATTTACCAATGTATTTTTGTGTGAGTAAACATCAGCCTTTGTTGGCGGAACGCCTGGAATACGGATTAAAGTTGGCCTACAAAACCGGTGAAATAGATAAAATATTTGTTCATCATTTTGAAGCTGCACTCAATCTGTTAAATCTACAGGAACGAAAGACATTTTATCTCGAAAATACAAATATAAGCCCCACCTATATGGAGAGTGACAGGCCCTACCTACTAAAGCCTTTGCAGGCGAACGAAGAAAAGTCGCCAATAAAAAGCCCTCAAAAGAAGGCTTTATTGCAGTGACCAAAGACACGCATTCGATTAATATACGGCCCACACCGTCATCTCAAGCGTGCACAGGGAGGGCTAAAGCTGCTCTAATTTGTAACCTCGCTCTTTTAACTGGGCGATCACGCCTTGTTTACCCGACAAGTGAGCCGCGCCAAACAATATGAATTCAGTGCCTTCTGCTTTAATCATTTTTTCTATCTTCGGAACCCAGTTATTGTTGCGATCAGCAATAAGCGCTTTGTGCATTTGCGGAAATTTGTCCTTATCTTGAGAAACGGCCGTATCGATACCAGCAAGATCACCCGCTCGCCATACCCTCTTTAGTTCTTGTATATAGCTTTTCATTTTGTCGATATCGTTCAACGTGTACAGCACTAGTTCGTCATCGTCGCCCTGGCCCATATCCGTAAAGAATGAAAGCTGTTCGTCAACCGTTTCAAGTCCGGCCAACTTCTTTCCGTCCAGTTTTGCTTTACGGCTATACACCACATCTACACCCCACTCGGGGGACTGCCCCATAAACTGCAGCTCCATCATGGCAACCATTAGGCAGACGCCAGAAGGGCTGAACTGAGCAAACTGTGCTATAAAGCTCCCTCGAGCACTCATGTAATCGCTTAGTTTGTTGTAGGTGTCTTCTTTTAGTGTTTGCTTTAACGTTCGGCCATCTTTACTCATCATCGCTTGCATCATTTTTGCCTGAAATTCCGGCGTGGAGGCAGCATCAATATCGGTTTCGAATATAAGCGAAGCTGACTGTTTATAAGCCGTCTCGAACGCATCCGGAAGCGGGTGATCTTCCGCAGCCAAAAGGTGTACTGTGCCACCAATATAGGTAATGTTTTTTTCGTACGTTACTTTCCAAACTGGCGCAGCAGCATAGGTAACAGCAGACACAGCAAAAAAACATACGGCAAGAAAAACGCCAAAAATACGCTTCATAATCAAATCTCTTAGGGTATTGGAATATTCTCTGTATTGAATATTACCACCCATATGCAAAGCTTAGCCAACCTCAAAGATGAATCACCGGCCGCCAGCCAGTACGATTATTTAGTGCAGTAGTGGGGAGTAGTGGGGGAGTAGGCAAATAGTGGCTTCGATTGTCGTCTGGTAGGCTGTATATTTGTTACACGTGGTAGCCGGTTTAATCTCATGTGCTTAGACCACTGAATACGCCATTCAGTTGCGCTTTAAGAAAAGCTCAAACAGGTTAATTTCGCGCTAGTACGCGGTATGGAGATGAACAGGGCTCGCAAATAAAACGGGTATATGGCGTAAGGGCGGCCAAGCCACTCACTCGCCTTTCGACGAGTATCGTGTTTGGCCGCTGCCCGTTTTGCCCCTTTAGACTTTTGGTGAACGCCGCCTTTCGCCATAATTGGATGGCAAGCGTGAAAATTTCTGACTTTTTGCCGTTTAGGCATGGTTAACCTCCTTCCGTTTTTGTGTGGTGGTTTTTGTGAAGCATGTACAATAAATAGTTTTTCCCTGATTCAAGCTGCCATATAAAACCACTGATTTTTCTCCATTTTTTTGAATTTACGTCGCAACGTCCTCTCTTGCTGTAAAAATATCGGTGCATCATTTGTTTGTGTAAAGCAAAAACGCTTTGGCAAATCGGTATACAACGACCGGGGTGGTTTAGACCAATGTAAATGCTTCAGTTGATTGCCCGTTTCAAAGCTATGGTAATACAGTAGTGAAATACCCAGCTCATCAAACACGAAATCAAGAGTGGCCGAAAGCATGATTTCCTGCCAATTCTTGGCAAACGCAGCTAAAAATTCTACTGCAAAGGCGATAATCAACGTGGTTTCCAGTTCATGGCGCCGGTAACAAAATGTCGCTAGGCCCTTCGCCTTAGCCCGCTGTGCCAGCCGGTACATGTTGACAATACCGCGAACCAGATCTGACTGTATTTCTTCTACTAATACTTCATCGGTACCGAAATCTATATCCAAACGCGCCCAAGCAAGGGTAGTCGCTCGCGTATCGCTGAGCGGGTGACCACAATCAAAAAAACGATTCGCCGACAGCTTTACGGCTTTTTCAAATTCGCGGCACCACTTAGTCGACAGGTTAAGTTGTAACACTAAGTTCGTGCCTGGCCGTGATGTTTGCGACCAGGCCTGGGTTCTTACGCCACCCCAACGCCCCAACGTCATCACAAACGGTTCCGCTTGCTCCGGCCACACGTTATCAAGTATGCCTTTCTCTAAATAGCCATTACCACATTCAGCCACCAAGCTTTTTAATAATGGCCGTTTAAGCAATGATGACCAACGACTATTACGAAGTTCGCGAATAGCCATTTTCGGCTGCTTACTTAGCAGCCGTCGCAGTAAGTAAACCGCATATTGATCCGCATGATAGTAGTACAGTGTGCGCTCACCGCAGAGACAGCCCAGCACCTCCTGTAATAGTTGTTTTTCCATAATCTTGTTTCCGCATAGTTTGTCCAATAGGTTTAAATTTAACGCTCAGTATCGATCTTTTTAGCCTTTTACACACAGCACTTGCTTAAGCGTATGCTCTATTTCCACAAGGTCTTTTTGGTTTTCCATTACCTTATCAATGTCCTTATAGGCTGCCGGAATCTCGTCGAGAACACCTTTATCCTTACGGCATTCAACACCTATAGTTTGCGCAACCAAGTCTTCACGGCGAAATACTTTTTTCGCCGCCGACCGGCTCATAGCTCGGCCTGCTCCATGGGCACACGAGCAGAACGATTCTGCACTACCCTTACCGCGCACAATGTATGACTTAGCGCCCATACTGCCGGGAATAATGCCCAACCGACCACTTTCGGCATTAATGGCACCCTTGCGGGTAACAAATACCTCTGCACCGTAGTGGGTTTCCTTACTCACATAGTTGTGATGACAGTTAATGGCTTCTTTTTGCAAGATAAACGCCGGTAGTATTGGTTTAATGGCCGCCAGTACTATCTTCATCATTTCTTCCCTGTTCAGTCTCGCGTACGCCTGAGCAAAATTCACCGCTTCCACATAGTGGTCAAAGTTCTCGCTGCCTTCACTGAAATATGCGAGGTCTTTATCGGGCAAATTATGAATGTGCCTTTGCATATCTTTTTTTGCCATCTGAATAAAGTAGCGGCCAATACAATTGCCAATACCGCGACTACCGGTGTGTAGCATTACCCACAGCTGTTTAGTTTCGTCGACACACACCTCTATAAAGTGATTGCCGCTACCTAAGGTGGCCAATTGCTTGGCCCAAGTTTGGCGTGGGTGCTTCTGCATTTTCAGCAGGCTCGGGTGTTTGTCGAACAGGGTATTCACCTGCACTTCCAGCTTTTTACAAGCCCCTTCACGAATCGAAACCGTTTTGTGGGCACCGAGGCCAACAGGTACCGCACGCTCAATGGCCGAGCGCATGGACACCAAACTGTCTGGCAGTTGTGATGACCTCAACGACAACTGTACGGCCATCATTCCACAGCCAATATCCACACCCACCGCAGCCGGAATAATGGCAGCAAGAGTGGGAATAACCGAACCAACCGTAGCACCTATACCCGCATGCACATCGGGCATGGCGGCAATATGCGAGTGAATAATGGGTAACTGGGCAATATTTTTTAATTGCGTTAACGCGGTATTGTCTATATCGCGCGTATAAATTTTTACTGGCTTTACACCATTGGTTTGCTTCTTGTTTAATTCCATTTTTACCGGCATAGCTGGCTCCTACCGATTTATCGGCATGTATTTTTTTTTGCCCTCCCATTAGCGTCTTTACGCAGGTGCGCTTCTTACACAATTTTTACACTGTTGTATTCCGTACTCCCTGCGCATAAAAAAACCCTGACTAGTTTCCCAGCCAGGGTTTTTATTTCCGGCTTGGAAGGCATCTAGAGGATAACCTTCCAAGTTTGAGCACTCGAAAGGTTTAGATTTTATGGCTTTCTGTATTAGGCATATTCAAAGTGCTCCTTTGAGGTAAATGAATTTTTTGGGCATTTTACGCTTACTTTCGGCCATGTCAACATCCGTTCGCCGATAGATATGCTGGTCTTTTCTAATATTCACTTTTATCAACAACTAAAACTGATTCAACGTAGAATTTTTACGTTCACCTCCAGGCAGAAAATAAATTAAATAAAATAAGGGGCTGCGCACAAATGCTTTAGATCAGGCCCCATCAAAAGTATTTTACTACTTATCTGATGCATAGATAAGTAGTAACCCCCTACCAAGCCTTATAAGGTAAAAACTTACCGTTCATAGTAATAACAACACGATCACCCTTCGGATTCTCTTCCTTGTCCACATCCATACTAAAGTCGATAGCACTCATTATGCCGTCGCCGAATTTCTCTTGAATCACTTCTTTCAGGGTGTCGCCATATACGCCAACAACTTCATACAAGCGGTATACGAGCGGGTCTTGGGGTACATCTCTTTCCCACGCTTTTGTTGGGTATTCCATTAGCGTGGTTTTGGCTTCGGGCGAAAGGCCCAGTAGCGCCACCAGTTTTGTTGCGAAGACTTCTGGCATGCTGTTCATGCCCAGGCATGCGGAAGTTACCCATACAGTGCCCGCGCCAATTTCACTGGCAATCGCTTCCCAGCTTAAGCCTTTACTTTTTTTGGCAAGAATAATCGCTTCGGTTACGTCGAGTTTAGTCATGTTAGTAATCCTCTGTTACGGAATGTAGAGTTGGTAAAGTAATACAACAACAGATATGGCCAATGCCAATGACACACACTTCCAAAAGGTAATGGGGTCACGTTCGATTAAAGGAGGGCGCGTTTTGCTTACGAATACTGGGTTAGGATGACGTAGATCGTAGGCAAACTCAGAAAGCACTTGGTAGCGTTTTATGGGGTTTATAGCCACAGCCTTTTTAATCGCGTCGTCTACCCATACAGGTATATCTTTGCGTTTATGGGTTAAAGGTGTGTAATTCAGCCTATTCTGTGCGCTTGCGGAATTAGCCATGGATACGGCTGTACCATAGGGCAGGCCGCCGGTTAACATTTGATAGCAGATAACACCCAGGGAAAATATGTCAGATCGGGTTTTACCTTCTTGACCAATGAAATATTCCGGCGCCGTAAATTGTGCGGTGCCCTGTATGTCATCGGTTTTTTGTATTTCGGTAATACCCGCTACTTTTGTGGAGCCGAAATCAATAATTTTAACGGTGCCATACTGGTCGATCATAATGTTATTTGGCCGCAGGTCTTGGTGGACCATTTCCTGGCGATGAAACGCCTGCAGGCCTTTAGCTATTTGCTCCACAATATGCCGCACGGCTTCTACGCTCGGCTTTGGATTGTCACGCATCCATTGGGCGAGATTTTGGCCCTCTATAAACTCTGTGGAAATATACAAATAGTTGCGTTTGCGGGTAACTGGGGTTCCCTTCATTACATGGGCATTGTCTATACGCTTTGCTATCCAATCTTCCATTAAAAAACGTTCGAGATAGAGGGTGTCGTTACGCATTTCGGTTGACGGGGTTTTTATGACGACCTGCTCACCACTCTCTTCGTCTTTGGCTAAAAATACGTGGCTACGACTGCTTATGTAAATTTCGCGCTCGATTTCGTAGCCGTCAAAATGCATGCGTGCCTGCAGTCGCGGTGGTAACGGTAAGGTTTCCACCTGCTGCTGAATTTCATCTACTTTTTTGTCGGGTAATTGCTCCAAGCGTACAATTTGAATGCTGAGGTTGTCATCACTACCAGCATCAAACGCCGCTTGCGTTAAGGCTTGTGCAGCGGCGTTTAGGTCGTTTGCATATTCTCGCAATTTTTCGGCCACCAAGTGCGGCGCAATAAATTCATATACGCCGTCGCTGGCAAGAACAAAGGTGTCTCCCTCTTCCACGGGAATGGTGCGGTATTGCATATCGAGTTGCTGGTGTACGCCCAGTGCGCGGGTAAGGTAGCTATTGCCTTCATCCACCTGGTGGCGGTGGTCTTCTGTTAGTTGCTCTAGGTGATTATCAACAAGGCGATAGATACGCGTATCACCTGAATGAAAAATATGGGCGGCATTGGATTTGAATATTAGGCCGCTAAAGGTACAGATATAGCCCTTATCTTTGTTGTACCGATGAGGGCTGCTTTGTGTTTGGGCAAAAAGCCACGAGTTGGTTGCCTGCAACACCTTTTCGGCCGACTGCTTTACCGACCAAGCTTCCGAGGTACTAAAATAGTCGCCAAGAAAACCACTTATCGCCGTTTCGCTGGCTATCTGGCTAACATTACTAGAGCTAATACCATCGGCAATGGCTATGGCGATGCCTTTGGTACTCAGCAACGGTTCTTTAGGTGTTAAGGCTCCAATACAGTCTTGGTTAAGCGTCTTGCGGCCTTTATCACTATACTGACCAATGGAAACCCGGAGTTGCTTTCTCATAAAAGTTGTCTCTACCGCATAGGCTAGCTGCCAATGCGGTAGAGATTCCGTTGATAGTATATTAGGCGATTTGACGCTCTGGGCTGGTACGAACGTGCGTGAGGTATAACGGTAAACCCACGAACAGGAAGCCGCCCACCAAGTTACCCAGTACCGTTGGGATTTCGTTCCAGATGAGGTAGTCAACAACAGTAAAATCACCGCCCATGATCATCGAGAACGGAAAGAGAAACATGTTAACGATAGAGTGCTCGAAACCCATAAAGAAGAAGAGCATTACCGGCATCCACATGGCCATCATTTTGCTGCCAGCAGAAGTGGAAATCATGGCGCCAACAACGCCCATGGACACCATCCAATTACACAACATGCCACGAATGAAGATGGTGAACCAGCCGGAGAGACCGTGTTCTTTGTAGCCCAAGGTTCGCCCCTCACCAATTGCACCGACCTTATCCGCAATTGCACCGCCATCAACGCTGTAACCGTAAGTTAGGATAAAGGACATCATAAATGCCGTGGTAAGTGCGCCCGCAAAGTTACCACAGAATACCAAGCCCCAATTTCGCAAAATCTGCTTGACCGTAACACCTGGACGCTTGTCGATGAGTGCCAGCGGTACTAAGGTAAATACACCGGTTAAAAGATCGAACTTCATCAAGTACAGCATGATGAAGCCAACGGGGAAAAGAATCGAGCCCACCAAAAGTGAGCCCGTTTTCACGGCAACGGTAATCGCAAAAATTGCCGCCAAGCCAAGAATTGCGCCGGCCATAAACGCGCGGATAAACGTGTCTTTGGTAGACATGTAGCACTTCTGCTCACCTGAATCGACCATTTTGGTTACGAATTCGCTGGGTTCAATGTAAGCCATAATGTTTTCTCTTGTTAATTGGAATTGGTCCTGTTGACGCTAAGTCACAACAGTCACAGAGCAATAGCTATGCCCACAATGAAAAAACGGCTTATTTAAAGCTTAACTCGCTAAATTAATGGCAGTGATGGGACTCTCAGCCCCTCGAGGATTCACAACGGTGAATTGCGCCCTCCCGCCAGGAAACATATTGGTGCATGGGTATTGGCCGGTGCGCTAATTTATAGCCCCGCCCGCACAGGAATGACACACAATAAGCGCGGCCTATCACGCTTCAAAGCCTCATTCGCTACATGCTTGTGCAAAGCGTTCAGCTAGGATTAAGGTAAACTGTAGTTTAATAACGCCATATTCCTACAATGCGTACCGGGAGAACCCACTATGATCAGAGCCACACAGTATCTGGCCATATTTCTGCTGGCCACACTCTCGTTGAACGGATTTGCGCTAGCCAACAGCGATGACGCACGGTTTACCGATGCCGAACTCGATCAAGTGCTCGCACCTATCGCGCTTTACCCCGATACAGTTCTCTCCCACATCCTTATCGCTGCTACCTACCCACTGGAAGTAGTACAAGCAGAGCGCTGGGCCAGTACAAACGCCGATATGGATGGTGAGGAAGCCCTAAAGGCCGTTGAACAAAAGGATTGGGACCCCAGCGTAAAAGCCTTAGTACCTTTTCCTCACATACTTGAGCGCATGAGTAATGACCTGAACTGGACCCAGAATTTGGGTGAGGCTTTTCTTCAATCAGAAGGGCGGGTGATGGCCAGCGTGCAGAAATTACGCACGCGCGCCCAGAATGAAGGCCACCTGGAGACAGGAGAACACCAAACAGTCTTGCAGGAAGATAACAACATTGTGATTGAATCGGTGAGGCGCGAAGTGGTGTATGTGCCCTACTACGACCCCGTTGTGGTTTACGGTAACTGGTGGTGGCCACACCACCCCCCTCATTACTGGGCGCACTACCCAGCCCAACATCGCGGTTCTGTATTCGTATGGATGCCCAGTTTATACATCAACTCTGGCTTCTATTTTCACAGTTCTATTCATTGGGGCTACCGCCATGTAGTGGTGATTAATAATCACCAACATCACCGCGTTTACAATCGCCAGCGTATTGTGCACCACCGCGATGCCCGCCACTGGGTTCACAACCCTCAGCATCGCCGGGGCGTAAACTATCGTAATACTGTTGTACGCGAACGCTATGGTAATAACGACCGAACTCTTAACCGGGGACGAACCAGCGTCACCGCTAGCACAAACACTTCGCGACCACCGCGCACACCCGAACGCACGGAAGGCAACTGGAACAAACATCGCAGTACAGCCACCTCAAACAGACGTAACACTCAGAACCTTCAGGTGGAGCGTGAAGCTCGGCCGCAAAGTAGAACTAATATCAGTGGCGATGTACGCGTACATACTCGACGCCCCACACAACCACCCGCCACCACCAATACTCCCAAACCGAGACAAACAACAACAGCCGCACACGCCAATGTGCGGAACGCGGAGCGGAACAATAATCACGAAGCGACCAATGTACGTACGCCACCACCAAAGCCGCGCAGCTCTCCGCCCAAGCGGTATGAGCCACAGCCAAAAATTGAACAACAACCGAAATACGAACAAAACAAGCGCACCACTCGTACCTACAGCACTGGCCGTACCCAAGCCAAAAGTACGACCGTTAAGCGCGGATCGTCTCAACGTAAAGACCGCACGAGCAACCGCCACTCACGCTAAACGCACTCATTACCTTGATACGTGAGCATAATCAGCGCAGGGCGCTAAAAAGCAGGCCGCGAACCCGGCTTTCTTCTCACCCCTATTTGACCTATCTGCAACATCTTCAAAATTTTATCATATATAGAAGTAGTTTTACCTATAATTCGCAGCAGTCGCCAACGTTATTGACAATTGCACGGGAGGTGCTTCACTTGTTTCGCCTTATGCCCCGGCTTCTCAGCCTTTTTGTTGTCACTCTTCTTTACGCCAGCGCTACTCAAGCGAATAACTGTCCGCTGCAAGACTATAGCTGGCGCAACATTACCGTAGGCGCGGGGGGGTTTGCCCCCAACCTCATCTACAGTACAGCCGAAAAAGGGCTGGCGTATCTAAGAACGGATATGGGTGGCGTTTATCGCCGCGACGAGCAACACCCAGAATGGATACCTCTGCAGGACGGCATGAAGCAGTCCAATTACTTCGGCATTGAAAGTATTGCCCTAGACCCTAGCAATGCCGACATTGTTCACGTAGCAGCTGGAATGTACAAACACGAACCTGCGGCCATGCTACGTTCATTTGATAGGGGCAATAGCTGGGAAATTACCCCGGTACCCTTCCGTATGGGCGGTAACGAAGATGGTCGTGGTATGGGCGAACGCCTAGCGGTTGACCCTATTAATGGCAATATTCTCTTCTTTGGCTCGCGCCACGACGGCTTATTTAAAAGTGTGGACCAAGGCAAAAGCTGGCAGACTGTAAAAAGCTTTCCCCACCAAGGTAAAGGCGTACCCAGTGAAGGGCGCTCCACAAACGCCGGTATAAGCTTTATCCATTTTGTTCGCGGCACTGAAAATAAAACGTCAACACACACAATAATTGCTGCCGTTGCCGACAACGCCTCTCAACACCTATACCTATCACTCGATGCAGGAAAAACTTGGGCACCCATAAAAGGTGAACCGAAAAGCACCCTGCGGCCTGCGCAGGCGGTTCAAGCCGGCAACAATTTTTTTATCGCCTACAGCAACAACACCGGCCCCAATGGCGTAACCAATGGCGCGGTCTATCGGCTAAATTTGGCATCAGCAAAATGGACAGATATAACACCCGGCCACAACCACACGCCCAATAAAAAAGGCAGTAGCCCCGGCGGGGGTTTTATGGGTATCACCGCCAGCGCCTCTAACCCGAATAGAATTGTGGTGGCCACAATGAATCGCTGGCAGCCCCACGACACTATTTTTATTTCCAACGATGCCGGCAGCACTTGGGAAAATATTGGCCCCCAAAGCAAACGCAATGTGCGTGCTACACCGTACTTATACTGGGGCAACCCCGAAGCCGATTTTGGTTGGTGGATGGCAGGCCTCGCCTTAAATCCGTTTGATGATACTGATCTAAGTTATACCACTGGCGCCACAGTGTACCGTACGACGCAATTACACAAAAACAACAACAAGCATACCAATCTACTGTGGACACCGTGGATAAAAGGCATTGAACAAACCGCCGTCATTACCCTAACCAGTTTGCCAGAGGGACCGGAATTACTCAGTGGCTTTGGCGACATCAGCGGTTTTACTCATACTAACTTTGATGAGTCACCACAGGTGATGTTTACCACGCCGGTATTCGCCAACACCAACTCCATCGACTATGCACCGCTGCAGCCCAATATTGTTGTGCGCAGCGGTACCCAACCCCATCGAGATGAAACAGGGAAAGCACCAACCTTGGCCTGGTCCAACGACCACGGAATGAACTGGAAACCCTTGTCGGTCCCCGAACATAAAACAGATAGCACATCGTCACCAAAACGACACGACTTGAGTGGTAACCACGCAATTATTGTCTCTGCCGATGGTGAAACTTTTATTTTTACTGGCCCCAGAGCAATGATTAGCGCAAACAAGGGTAAATCGTGGCAGCCAGTTAAAGGCCTCCCCTTAAATGTTCGGCCAATCGCCGATAAATCCGATGGGAAACGCTTCTATGGGCTGGATTTTGAAAAAGCGGAAATGTATCTAAGTCACGACGGCGGTTTTACCTTCAGTCATTATGCCAGTGAGGGCTTACCCAATAATCTGAAAAAAATGGCTCCCACGTGGCGAGAAAAAATGTGGCCCTTATTAGCACAACCGAACACTAAAGATCAGCTTTGGCTGGTAACGGGTAAAAAACTTTATTTCTCCCAAGACGCGGGTAAAAACTTTCGATCCATTGCATCTACTGCGAATATTCAAGAGCTGGCATTCGGAAAACCACTTACCGGCGACGTACCAGCAATGCTTGCCATAGGTCATTGCGATGGCGAGCGCCGATTATTGCGCTCAGATAATTTAGGTAAAAGCTGGAACAGCTTAAACGATAAGCACCATCAATATGGCCAGCGGTTTCGCACATTGGCCGGCGATCCACGCAATGCAGGTCGTATTTATGTGGCGACGGATGGCCGGGGAATTGTAATGGGAGAGCCCAAAAAATAAATTTACGAGGATAAATCTGTTGGGTTTCGCAGCACGAAACCCTATATTTAACTTAGTAATATTTAACTTAGTAATATTTGATTTAGCGAAAAAACACCGGCAACGGCTACAGCGGCGCTTCGATATTGAGCACTCGCACTTCCGATACACTGCGCATGGTTTGAATAATCACCCGTTCAAAATCGGTATCGCCGAAACGCTCTTCTTCTGCGAATGTTAACAGTCGTATGGTAAGCTCACAGCCGAGAATTTCCACATCTGCCGGTGGTGTAAAATAGTCCCCAGGCATAAAGCTAAACGGGCTTATTAATTCCGGGGCGCCCCGGTTGGGAAAGTGTACGGTAATGTTCACCGGGTGATTATTGATAACATCACACCCGTAGTGAACACGCACACCGTAGCTATGTTCTTCGTTTTCAAGCCACTCCAGCGTTAGCTCAGATTGAAGGTCTAACGGATTGTCTGCGGGCAGCAGCGTAAACACCGTCGCTTCGGGAATCAAAAGGCTTGTCGTCTGCACAGAAGATTCTCTGTCGCGGTCCAATGCCACCAAAAACTCAGTACCGGCTTCGGCTGTTTCAAATTCTTCACTGTATTCAATAAAGTAGGGGTCATCTTCTGAGGGTAGGGGCTCGCCGATTACCACCGTACTTTCGCCATTAAGCGCAATCGACAGTTCGTCGTTATCTTCAAGCTGTATAAGATAGTAATAGCCGTCGTGGTCGAGGCCAAAGAATTCTAAGCTTAGGTGAGTATGAGCCGCTTCATCGTCATCCTGTTCATGCACTTCCATGTTGATAACCTGAGTAATCTCCGCCGTAGCGATATTACCGGCATCACGTACAAAATCAGCTTTATCGTTATCGTCACAGGCCGATACGGCCAAAACACAACACAGAGGTAAAAGTAACTTTTTCATGGCGGTTTCCGAGTATGGAGGCACGCCTAACTCTACCACTTTTACAAAAAAAATCCGTTAAAAACTGTTCACGCCCAATACTGTAGCGTGAACAGTTGATAAAGCGTGCCTCTACCCCCTAAATTCCAACGCGAGAGGGCAATAGCTGTTCACATTCGCTAGCCGAATTCGGTACGGTGGTTGCGAAGTTAAAACCGTTTTCTGTGTGCCAATCGCGAATATCACCATCAAAATCAAACCGCAATGCGTAGCGTTCTTCACCATCAACCATTATGAAGCCTGCCGGTTTAATAACAGACTGATATGACCCACCTAAGAAGGTTGCGGTCATTAAGATACTGTAGGACTCATTATTTTGAGCGTTCAACAGTGTCCAGAAACCTTCAATCAATTCGCCGCGGGTATTACCGTCACCCAGCGAACCATCGCTACTGGCGCCATCAATATATTTGACACAGGCTTTAAATGTGCCCGCATCGGCCACGCTCTCGCCCTCAAAAAAGAAAGCCACTTCAATGTCCTTCAGGTCATTCGGCCCATCACCTAACTCTGGGTCTGATAGACGCACAGTTTTCCCCGCAATTAAACTAAATGCTTCGGCGCCACTGGGCAGACTAACGGCGGAATCAAAGTCTTCTGGTGAATCAAAGTCTTCTCCAGAAAAATCATTGTTTTTGAGCGCTGAGACAAAGGTGTCCCCGCTATTCAATATCCCGCTAAGGCTTTCAACCAAAGTTGCATTTCCTACAGCGGTTATAAACGCAATGGCGCTATCTATAGTGGAATCCTGACCGCCTTGCTCATCCAAGCTTTTAACAACAACCGATTCAATTAGCTTTATTTTGCCATCAACATCGTCTCTTGTAAGTGAATCGACATCTCCACCAAATACAGTATCGACAATAGTCGGTACTTGCCTGGCAATATTCACTGCACGGCTAAACCCAGAAGTATCATTTACCGAACCAATGTCGGTCGGCAAATTCAATTCCCGCAATTCATATATGCTGCGCAGTCGCGCCTCCGCTTCGTTCATTACCTCAACTAAATCGTCGGCACTACGCAGCACTTCATCTGCCGTACTCGTACCGCCGTTTATTTGCATAGCAAGATTTAGATACACAGCTTGGGATGCATCGTTGGGCGTCCCTAGGCTAGACCCTATTTCATCGTACACATCGGTAAGGCGGTCAGCTATTACCGATACGGTTTTGTGAATAGTAATGGCCTTGCTCAATAATTCTGCATTGAATTCACGGTCACTTAGATAATCGACATCCAAATCCGCCTCATTAAGGCCCAACTTATTGAGAAGCGTTAGCGTAGATTGCTCATCATCCAATGCGGTCACCAATGTGGTAATAGGCGAGATGATAAAGTTGGGATCGGAATTTTCCTGTATATTCACGCGGCGGCTTAATTGACCGAAAAAGGGTTCACCGGTTTGTAGGTCGTAACCGCTATCGATTCGAATAACAAAATGGCTGATATCAACCTGTAGATTCAGGCAGTATTGGCCTAGCGCGGGGTCTATACCGGCTACACAGTAATCTGTATTGGTGTTCAGGTTATAACTGTAATAGCCTTCGTCGTCGGTGTACGCATAGGCTTCCCAGGCGTCCCGGCGGCCGTTATTATTGGTATCGACAAATACCGTTGCTCTCGCCAAATAGCCATCAATGACTCTACCCGATAAATGAGTACTGATGTTACTTGGCGTTCCATCGTCCTGCCCTGAACCTCCACATGCCATTAATACCAAACACATGCTTGCTAGAGCCCCTGCTTTTAACCCATTACTACTAGACATACTTTATTACCTCAAAGCAAATAAGTTGGAATACACACGAATAAATTCACTACCGTAGGCGTATATCCCCCTAAATATTTGTCAAAACTTTTGATTCAATCCGATGGAAAACCCGAACGTACGTGGCACCTGCACATCATCAACATCGACAGACTCTAAACCCCAAGAACCATCCATGGTTAGCCGCTGAAAAAACGTGAACCCTAAGTTAAAACTGGTTAACGCTGATCCCGCCAAATTTTTCTGGTAGCCTGCCCGAATCGCTGGCCAGAACCTATGTTCTGATTGGTAGGATGTTGCTAAGGTCATCCATTGATTTTGTTGGCCAACAACATCATCGTAAGCGGCTAATTCCATGGACCCACTAACCGACCATTTTTTTGTCAAAAAATAGACCCCGTCCAAAGTCGCTAACGCCTTTTGTTCATGCTCTTCATGCCCCACAACCTCACCCAACACCTCTACAAAATATTGGGCTGTATCGCAATTACTGCGCTCAATGCTGTCTTCGGGAAAACCGTCGCAGGCAACGCCGATGGCACCATAGCTATAAGCGGGTGAATTCAAATCGGTAATACTCAATCCGGCACGATACCGATCGGCATCCACCATCACACCGATATCCACGCTGAAATTGGTAGAAGCATTCAGGTTTTGATCGTAACTATCGACAATCACATCTTCTATGCTTTCGCCATTAAGCTGTTGCAGCGCAATAATCTGCTTACTGAGCTCCATGCGTACGAGATTTAGCTTTACCCCGGCATACACATCCAGTTTTTTGTTTTGGTTACCGAAAGCGAAAATCTTTTTACTCGCGCCTCCAGACAGGCGCGCCTCTAGACCACTTTTGAGGTAAGCAGAGGTGTTAGTATTGAAGAGGGTATCTATATCAAAAGTTAGCTCATCGTCGAGTATGCTCATCCCCACCGTGGCGCCGTAGCTAAATTCTGCAAAAAAAGTCGCGTTGAGCGATTCGCTGCGGAAATATAACGGCATTAGCGGGGCAGTAAGCCCTACATTATTTCTTGTGTAACCATCTTCGCCCATCTTAACGAGTACTTCGTTAAACCGGTCCAATACATCCTGCACCGGTTCGTCGATAGAGCTGGGGTCGTCCAGAAGATCGATAAGCTCATCGAGGTCGTCGATAAAATTGTCTACCTCTCCCAATTCATGACGATTCCAGAATGTGGGCAGGATATTCATACGCCACGCGTCGTACTCAAACACTGGTAGCGCAGCATAGGCGGGGTTTGTTGCCGCAGCAAAAATAGAATGCTCCGAGGGGGTATCTCCGGTAGTGTAGTTGGGCCCAGCGTATACGCCGTTGGAGCCCGCATTGGCCTCCAGCGTAATAGTCGCTGTGACGATAATGGCGAGTATCTTTCTCACATAATCTCCTATTTTGGACAGTCCACCCGAAAAGTTTAGCCAATAGCGAACGAGAGACCTCAGTTAAAGCGAGGTTATGCAAAATCAGTCTAGTGAGTGGATAATTTAGGCTATGCCTCCTTCTGCTAATGCACAAAACATTGAATAATCACGACTGACCAAACAAAAATCACACGGCTTATAATGTAAAAGTCATGACACACGATAAACACGACAGAATATGGAATACCATCGCGCAAATACCTGAGGGGAAAATCGCGGGCTACGGGCATATTGCAACTTTGGCTGGCCTGCCCGGCAGGGCGCGCATGGTGGGAAAGGTAATGGGGCTGGCACCCAAAGAATTACAACTTCCGTGGCAACGGGTGCTGCGCTCAAGTGGCGAAATTGCCTTCACAGCCCATTCGACTATGGCAAAAAAGCAAGCGCAATTGTTGAGACACGAAGGTGTTATTGTGGAAAACAACCGAGTACGTATGTCTATTTATCAGTGGCAACCGACACTGGAGGAACTGTTCGCACTGGGCTACGAAGAGCACTCGTAATTTAAGGGCAGCTCTATTGCGCCGTTTGTACTCGATTACGCCCGTCATGTTTTGCTTGGTAAACAGCATTGTCTGCCGCTTTAAAAAGGCTATCAAAATTATTTAGTGCTTGTGACAATTCCGCCACTCCGAAACTAGCGGTTAAAGCCAGCCCTGCCGGTTTTGCGCTTTCGATTTTGGCTCGTAGCTCTTCAGCTTTTTTTACCGCGAACATCAAGTCACAATGTGCCAGTAATAAAATAAATTCTTCTCCACCTAAGCGCGCCACAATGTCTTCAGTACGCGAATGTGTTTTTAATATATCGGCAATCGCCTTTAGTACTTGGTCGCCTTTATCATGCCCCCAGGTATCATTGACGGACTTGAAGTGATCTATGTCGAGCACAATTATCGAATAGGGAATTCTGTGCCGCTGCGCCTCTTTTATTCGACCGCCCACCTGGCTCACCATATAATGGCGGTTATACAAACCGGTTAGCTGATCGTGCATGGCCAAGTAATGCATTTCTTCACGCTGCGCTTCTACGGTGTCGACAAGGCGTTTGTACTTAATCATATTTTCAACGCGAACAGTAACATCCAGGGTTTCTATAGGTTTAACGAGGTAATCGTTAGCCCCGGCACGCAAGAATTCGTATTTTCTTGCGGGGTCGTCTAGTGCTGTTGTTGCCAATATGGGGATACGTTTCCACGGGTGATCTAGGTTCCGCACTTCACTGATAAACTCCATGCCCGTCATTTTCCCGTTAAGAAAAAAATCGACAATAATGACATCGGCTTCAGCGTCGCCGGCATGCTTTAGCGCCTCTTCTGCGGCGTTATAGCAGGTACATTCACAAAAATTCGATTCCAATATCGCTTTTAGTACCAACTGTTGTGATAGATCATCTTCAATAATAATCACCTTATTTTCATTGTTCTTGGCATAGGTACTTCGGCAAAGTACCTGTTCGACATAGTTTTTGAATTTGCCAATTTCAGTGCGGGTGAAAATTTGCGTGTAACCAACAGCATAATAGCTGCGGTCGAATTCGGTGCTGCGAGTGGTTAACAAAACCAGCGGTGTGTGGGCGTAGTTTTTTTCGGTGCGAAGTTTAAGCGCGAAGTATTCGGGTTCGTCTTTTAGAAGTGAGCTGGAAACAACAATAAGGGAGTAGGGTATATCCTGTTTATTGAGTTGTGCGAATGCATTCTCGGTATCACCGACAACATCTACCTCAATGTCGTTGACAGAGAATATTTGCCCCAGAATAGCCTGAGATGTTTTTGAGTTATCGACAACCAACGCTTTGTTAATAGCCAAATCAGCATGCCTGATTTTCCACTAATTTCTTGCAACAAAACCCGCCGCACCTTGCCTAATGAGCGACAAATCAACCACAAGCCATTTACAAAGCCTAGTCATCCCAGGGCAGGTTATCAAGCATGCCCTTTCGACTGGAGATCATTTCTTCGTAAGTGTGCACTGTGGCTAGATCCAGCAGTTCGTCACGAAGTCTCAACCTTTCGAGCTGTCGCTCGAGACAGGTGATTTCGCGGACCAGTTGCTGGCGCATAAGAGAAGTATTGTTGTATGCAATACGCAGGTGACTCGTTTGATGTGCCCGGTTCATATCCCTTTTTTCCGTCAATTTTTTCTTTTGGATCTTGGATACTGCCGAGGCTCTTCGTGAGCTTCGCACAGGGCAAACTATTGCCTTGTTAGCAGACCAAGGACATTACTTTGATGCCCATTCGTTGGCGCGAGAAGTAATACAGCTGTACCTCAATCGCCGGTCAATCAAATATAGACAATAAAACCCAATAGAACAGGCATGAGTTAACGGAAATGAAACAACACAAGGAAGCTTGCGCCACTATTTTCTTCTTAAAATTCAACGGTTAATAGCCCATTTTGGGGCCAATGAACGAATAAAAAATATTTTTTGCGCCAACATGGAATATGGCTGTGACTTGAGGCGCTATTCCGTTATTAGCAGTGCCTCCCAGTTGTATTGGGTGTCACCAATGACGTAAAAAAACGGATTCAAAATGTCGGCTTTGGCGTTATAGAGCAGTGGCTCAAGGTTGATATCCACCACTTTGCCTCCTGCAGCTTCGACCACCGCCTGCGCGGCGGCCGTATCCCATTCGCTGGTGAGCGCCAAACGCGGATAGAGATCTGCCTGGCCTTCGGCAACCAAACAAAGCTTGAGTGAACTGCCCATACTTTTGGTAGCAACCAGCCCTGCGGCGGCTTCTATGCGCGCTATTAGCCCTTCAACTTCTCTAGCGCCATGATGGCGGCTAGCCACCAGCTCTACAGGTTTACCGCACTCTATTTGAGCCTGTAGCGGTCGAGTTTGAATCGGTTTTGTTTTACCCCGCTCTGTTTTCCAAGCGCCGACACCGGCAATACCGCCATACATAATGTTGAGTACTGGCACATATACCACCCCAAGTACCGCCTTATGCCCGTCGATTAACGCGACATTAACGGTGAATTCACCGTTGCGATTAATAAATTCTTTAGTGCCGTCTAGGGGGTCGATAAGCCAATAGCGCTGCCATTGGCTGCGAATGGAAAAACTCGGTATTGCTGCCTCCTCGGATAACACCGGCACCCCCGGCAACAGCGCTTTGAGCGCAGGTTCGAGTACGTCATGGGCGGCGATGTCTGCGCGGGTGACGGGAGAATTGTCGGCTTTACTCGTGACTTCGAGCTCGTCGGAGGACTCATACACCGCCATTATTCTTTCGCCAGCGGCTCGGCAAATGCTGGCCACGTGGTCCAATAGGGCATTATCGATCATAAAGGGGTCGCTTTACGGCTTGGGCTTAAGCTGGAATTCAGTGTCGGCCACATTATTACTATAAACGGCACCACTATAATTAGAGATGCCGTAAAGTTAGGTACTTACTTCAGCGTTAAGCACGGCCCGCGCCATAAACAGCGCCGCAATTGAGCGCGCCTCGGTCAGATCTTCTCGGTAAATCAAATCTTCAAGTTCGGACAACTTACAGGGCACCACCTCAAGGGGCTCGGGCTCGTCACCCTCGGCTGTTTGCGCGTATAAATCCTGGGCAAGTACAATTTGGGTGTGATGCTGCAGATAGCTAGGGGACTGGCTGAGGGTTTTAAGGTGGCGCAAGGATTTCGCACCATAACCAACCTCTTCCATTAACTCGCGGTTGGCGCCATCCAAGGGGTCTTCGCCAGGCTCCACACGACCTTTTGGTAGGCCCAATTGGTATTCTTCAACCCCAACCCCATATTCACGAATTAACAGCACCGTATCTTCATCCAGCATTGGTACTATAATCACCGCCGGATTACCGTCGCTAGCCAAACGCTCATATGTGCGCTGCTCGCCGTTGCTAAAACGAAGATCTAGCTGCTGCACATGAAATAACCGTGTACGTGCAATATCCTCACATTTGAGTATCTCGGGTTTATCGGGCATGGTGATATCCAGAAAAAAGGGCTGAGTATTATAGCAATGATTGACTGGCAAACGATTGATACCGTGTTACTCGATATGGATGGCACCCTCCTCGACCTCCATTTTGATAACTACTTCTGGCTGACGCACTTACCGTTGCGCTATGCAGAGGCACACCAGATAAGCGAAGAGGAGGCCAACGCCTTCCTAATGGAGCATATCCGCCTCTATGAGGGCAGCCTAAAATGGTACTGCCTCGACCACTGGTCGGAACTGGTAAAAATGGATATTCCCGCACTCAAGCGTGAAATTCAGCACAAAATTCAATTGCGCCCGTACGCACAAGACTTTCTTAGTACGCTGCGTCAGCTGCAAAAAAAACTGGTGCTCATTACCAATGCACACCCCAAGGGGCTGGAACTGAAACTCGATATCACGGCTATCGATCAATGGCTAGATATCGTCATTTCGTCTCACGACTATCAGCTGCCTAAAGAAGACATAGGCTTCTGGCATGAACTGCAGGCACAGGAACAATTTGACCCTAAACGTACCGTTTTTATCGACGACACCCCTAGAGTGCTCGCGAAAGCAGCCGAATACGGTATTGCGCATCTGGTTTGTATCAATCAACCCGACAGCCAGAAACCACCCATACGTTCAGAAAAATATCTCGACATTTGTCATTTCGATGAAATAATGCCGCCCATTCATACTGGCTGATAAACCGTGGATAAAATACGCATAGATAAATGGCTTTGGGCCGCACGTTTTTTTAAAACCCGAAGCCTCGCCAAGCAAGCCATAGACGGTGGCAAGGTTCACTTTAATGGCGCCCGCATAAAACCCAGTAAAGATGTTGAAGTGGGTATGCAACTGGTTATTCGTCAGGGCTGGGATGAAAAAATTATTGATATACTCGCGGTTTCCAACCAACGGCGCGGCGCCCCAGAAGCCGCCATGCTTTACCGAGAAACACCGCAAAGTGAACAAGTACGCGCCCTAAAAGCCGAGCAACGCAAAGCCACAGGCGGACTGCATTCAGATAGCAAACCCACGGGCAAACAGCGCCGTCAAATTCATCGATTTAAACGTATTAATGTTGAAGACCATGAGTAATACCCTACACGATAAAACCCACCGATTTATTTTCGACAATACCGACCTCCGCGGTCAATTAGTTTCCCTTCAGGAAAGCTATCAAAAGGTGTTATTACAACAACAACTGCCCCCTGTATTACTGCCAGTACTAGGCGAATTCATAGCCGCTGTAGCGTTGCTCAGTGAAGTATTAAAATTTGAAGGTATTCTTACCCTGCAGGTTCGTGGCGACGGCCTAGTGCCGCTGATTATGGCCGAGGCCAATGACAGTGGCCACGTACGCGGAATCATGAATTTACGCCCTGATCTAACCGAAAACGGAGCCCTGCCAGACTGCACGCAATTCGATATTTCCAGCCTGAAAAAATTGGTGGGCGAAGGCGTACTGACTATGACCGTAGACCCGCAACAGGGCGAAAGATACCAAGGTATTGTTCCGCTTGAAGGCGAGTCACTTGGCGACAGTTTAGCCCACTATTTTGAGCAATCGGAACAACTGCCCACGCGCATCTGGCTGTTCGCCAACAATAAAAATTGTGGTGGCTTAATGTTGCAAAGCCTGCCTGCACAAAAGGTTAAAGACCACAGCGAACGCGAACAACAATGGAATACCACTGTACAACTTGCCAATACTGTCACCGCCGATGAGTTGTTCCAGCTCGCCCATGAACAATTGCTCTACCGGTTATTTAATGAGTTCGAATGCCGCGTATTTCCCGCGCGAGAGATTCAATTCAGGTGCAGTTGCAGCCGCCAGCGCAGTGAAAACGCTATTGCATCCTTGGGCAAACAGGAATCCTTTGAGCTGCTGCAAGAAAAAGGCAAAATAGGCATTGACTGCCAGTTCTGCGGAAAGCACTACTCCTTTAATAAAAATGACCTGGAAGGTCTTTTTGGTGGAAAAGAGGGTTCTAACGGCGCACTGCATTAACTGTTTTTCAAACAGCCTTTAGGGCGCCCCTATTAATCTCCGCCTTCCAGAACTATGCATTTTCCGGGGGGCCAAGAATGTACTTTTTACGCATTTTCCGTTGCGCTACTACCAAGTTCAATACTACATTATCTATACTATTCGCTAGCCTGATAATGCCTCTGCTGCTGGTAAACATTGCCAATACTAATGACACTAGCGGACGCTGGCTCCCCGCAGAACAGGCAACACACGCAGACAATATTATCGCTCTTCAATTTAATCCGGACGGCACGCTTTATATTGGGTTGTCAGGCAAAGTTGACAGTAACATATTGGCCCGGTGGCGGTAACGCTGGATATTTACCGCAATTATGGCCGAGAAAATGAAAAACGTGAAACTACTACCGTACGGCTCGAAAAACCAAAGGACGGTATCGACATTGGCCGGATTCGAGTGCAGTAATCTAGCACACTCAACACGCTAGTCTGAAACCAGCAGCCCTGTATCAATGCATGCCTGCTCAAGCGCGGCGATATTGGGAACAACAAACTCTTCCATGCCAACCTTTACTTGCATGTCGTCATAGGCGCGCTGTTGCTTGTCCGTATTTTCGACGATATCGCTCTCGCCAACACGCACCATGCGCGGAATTCCCTGGGTGGGAATAGCAACGAAGGGCAGGCGCTGATCTATGCCGGTATTGTTCAACACTGCCATACGCCCCTGAGGGTTTAGCGGTGTTACCGGGCCACCATTGATGCCTTCGTAAGAAATAACTGGCACCCGCGTGTTGCGCCACTCATAAGTACCCAGCAACCAGTTAGGTGCATTGGTGATGGAGCCGATTGGATTCATCGGTGCCATTTCAGCAACGCTAACGGTGGGTAATAGCAGCGTACAATTAAGCAGTTGAACCAGCATACAGGGAATGTCTGAACCTTTGGAAACTGTTGCAACCTGTCCTTCACTCATTGTTTTTTACCGGTTTTGATTGACTCATAATGTTAATTTATTTTTGCACTCGGTACTTGGGATAGGTGGCGCCCATGTACGAATTGTCGGGCCAGTGTTTCCGGTGGCCCCTGATAAGTGACGGCTCCCGTTTTTATTGCGGATACCGGCATCGAATCTACAGCGCAGGTGTCCGGTGACTGTGCCCAGACAACGCCTCCGGAACCACGCATATAGCTGCAGCTTTGGGCGCCATCATCGCCCATACCCGAAAATACGATTACCCCGGAACGCTTACCAAAATTTCTCGCTACTTTGGCAATCACCTGATCGGCCGAAGGCTGATAAAGCCCAACCCAGGTTTCTGCAACCGGTGCAATGACACCGGTATTGTGAATATCGACCTGATGGGATGGCGACACAATATAAATACATTTTTCCAGTAGTGGTTGGGCACGATCGCAACTCAAGACTGCCCAAGAGGTACTAAGCAATAACGCTCGCTGTAACGTCGCGCTTATCTCGGCGTTAATATGTTGCACATATATAAACGCAACACCGGTTATATCTTCAGGAAGAGCCTTTAAAAATAAACCTACGGCCTCAGGACCACCAGTGGAACCGGCCAGCACCCAAACCTCGTCAGCTTTCGCGACTTCACCCGATTGAGCGCCAGTGCCTGTGCACAATTGGATTTTGCTGGCGAACCGGCTTACGCGCTCCGCTTGCCCTAGAGCAGAATAGCTTTCGATATCGTCGTATATCACCGGTACGTCGAAAGCCTCTAACTCTTCCATTAAGGTAATGGATTTTTCGTGCTGTAAATCAAGGCGGGCAACCCAGGCTTCAACCTCAGCAACATTCTCAAGGCAGCCGCTGCTGGCCTTTAAAGCCAGTGCCACTTCATGGCCTGTCTGGTTGACCAATTGCACCAGGTCATCCAATTGCGCGGCTGTTTCGGCTAATAGCCCGAATTTAAGGGCTTGCACAGGCTCAACTCTTCTTCTGCTCCGATAAGAGCTTGTTTATACCTTCTAACAGGGCTTCTTCCTGATAAGGCTTACCCATATAGTCGTTAACACCCAGCTCCATTGCGCGATCGCGATGCTTATCCCCCGTTCGCGAGGTAATCATAATAATGGGTAGATGCTTCCAACGACTGGTCGTGCGAATATTTTTCGCCACTTCGAAACCATCCATGCGCGGCATCTCAATATCGAGCAGCATGAGGTCGGGAATTTCATCTTGAAGTACACGCAAAGCATCAACCCCGTCTTTGGCGGTGATGACATTAAAGCCCTCTCGCTCAAGGAAACGGGTAGTCACTTTTCGTACTGTTACGGAATCATCCACCACCATAATGTTTTTGATGATATCGACAGGCTCTTCTTCCACCGGCCGGTTGGCCAAGGCTTTTTGCATTTCGAGATTATTAGCGTTAGCCACTTCCTGACGAACCAAGGCGTGCGGATCCAAAATCACAACCACGCTGCCATCACCCATCAGGGTAGCGCCTGAAAGCCCTTGTACGGAGCTAAACTGCGAGCCCAGCGTTTTCACAACCACTTCACGGCTACCCAAGAGATGGTCCACTTGTACGGCCATGGTTCTATCGGCAGAACGCACCAATAAAACGGGTAGTGGTAGTGCTTGGCCATCCAGCTTGGCGCGGATATTGGCATTTAACATGGAGCCAAGATAGCGCACCATGTATTTTTCACCGGCGTACTCAAAACGCGCATCGGCGGTGCTGTAATAATGTTCCAGCTCGAACGGGCTAACCCGCACAATACCTTCAATAGTGTTCAATGGAATCGCGTATTGATCTAGCCCTATTTCAACCATCAGCGCGCGGTTAACCGATACGGTAAAGGGCAGGCGCACCACAATTTCTGTGCCCTTCCCCCACTGGGAGTTGATCACCACCGAGCCACCCATGGCTTTAATTTCAGAGGAGACAACATCCATACCCACTCCACGACCGGAGATTTGGGTAACGGTTTCAGCGGTACTAAAACCAGCGTGCAGAATAAACTGCATAACATCGAAATCGCTAAGGTCTGAATCTGAACTCATGAGCCCGCGCTCAATCGCTTTTTCACGAACGCGACGTAAATCCACACCGCGCCCATCGTCGACCAAACGAAGAATTACATCACCACCCTCACGCCCGAGTGACAAGACAATACGACCGGTTTCAGGTTTGCTTTTTTCAATTCTTTTTTCGGGTAATTCAATACCGTGATCCACCGCATTACGCAGCATGTGCTCCAGCGGTGGCACCATACGCTCAAGTACAGAGCGGTCTAATTCACCTTCAACATTGTCAAGTTCAAAGCTTACGTTTTTACCGAGTTCAGTGGAAACTTGCCGCACAATTCGGCGCAACCTTGGTACCAGCCGAGAGAAGGGCACCATACGTGAACGCATTAGCCCTTCCTGCAAAGTCGTGTTAATACGTGACTGCTGTAATAACAGTGTTTCGGTATCGCGAATGTTATCTGTAAGGGTCTGACGCAAGTCGACAAGGTCGGATGCGGATTCGATCAACGAGCGCGATAACTGCTGCAACTGGGAATAACGGTCCATTTCCAGTGGGTCGAATTCTTCGTCGGCTGCCAACTGCTCTTGGCGAAATATAACCTGTGCTTCGGTTTCAATATCCAAACGGCGCAACTGCTCCTGCAGGCGCGCAATGGTCGAATCGATATCATCAAGCGATTGCGAAAAATCACTCACTTGCTGTTCAATACGTGCTCGGCTGATGGACGTCTCACCGGCTAGGTTCACCAGTTCTTCAAGTAGTTCTGAATTAACCTTGATAACTTCTTGCGGCCCAGCCGTTTTTCGCACGGCAGCCTGTTGCCCACCACCGCCGCCGCTAACACTCGGCATGGTGAACTCACCAGGCTCGGATTCACCCGTATCACGCACCTTAGTGGGCGCAAAGGGAAGTACATTAGAATCACTTTGGCCGTCGTCTGCGGCCTCTGGTGTACCGCTCGCAGGCTCCGCAGCCGAAGGAGTTTGCACTTCAGGGGGTTGTGGAAGTTGCTCTGTACCAGGCTCTGTACCTGACTCTATGCCGAGTGATCCATCGGCCTCAGCACTGCTGGTACCCCCAACCATAAAGACTTGTATCGCCCGCACACCGCTCAATACACGGTCTTGATAATCGTGAATCGTCGCGAAAAACAGATCGTCAATATCGTCCATTTTAGTGGCGATCAGATAGCTTTCGTAGTTGTGAGTAAGTTCACCCAAGTTACTCATTCCCGCAAGTCGAGCACCGCCCTTTAGGGTGTGCAACGCGCGCTTAATTTGCTCTGGACACTCTTCATCGGACCAGTCACCTTCCCAGGTATGTATCGCCTCGTCCATTTCTTCAATAAGCTCGTCGGCTTCTTCAAGAAAGACCTCAAGAATGTCTTCTTCAAAGTCTTCATCAGCTGTGTCAATGGTGTCTAGCAAACCAGGGACAGCAATACTCGAGGGTGTTTCTGGCTCGCTTTCAGGTTCTTCGCGTATAAGCTCAACGGGGGCGTCTTCGGCCGGCTCTGTACCTTCGGAACCTGCATCAACCACAGGCTCGTCAATCGCCACTAAATCTTCGAGCACGCTTTCTTCTGCTTCAGCACTGTTGAGCGATAGCTCTTCAAATTCAACTTTGTCTAAGCCCTCAGCATTCTGCGGACTTTCGACTTCTTCGTTTGTGGTTGGGGTATCGAACAGGCCAAAATCGATAGACTCGTGTTCACCGGTTTCCTCTTCCTCAACCAGCGTAAAGTCGTGGTCACCCGCTTCGGAATCAACTGGCGTATGCTCTTCATCGCCCGTGTCCAAAACGAAACCATCGTCCCCCAGCAGTAACTCTCCGTCATCATCTAAGTCTGCACCCAGATCACCGTCCACCAGAGGGGATTCGAAATGTATCTCTTCTTCGGCTTCCTCGAGAAGTGGCTGCTCGCTTTCAGCCTCTTCCTCTAGTCTAAATTCGTCAACAGGCTCTTCGAACAAGGCCTCTTCAAATAAAGCCTCCTTAAACAAGGGGCGATCACCCGCTTCTGTAGCCTCTGCTTCTGTAGCCTCTGCTTCTGTAGCCTCTGCTTCTGAAGCATCAACATCAACCGCATCGTTAGCCGAGCTTTGGTCCACAGGAAGATCAAATTCAATCACCCCCGACTCGTCTAAGCCCTCAACAGTCGGCATTTCATCGACCACTAGCGTTTCATCTATTGGCTCGTCGTATATTGGCTCGTCGTAGGTATCCTGACGTACCGGCAGCAAAGACCCGCTGTGAATCAGTGATGCCAGTGCCGAAGTCACTTCTTCTGAAGGCGGAATAACATTCTGGCCTGCGGCAACCGCATCGACCATATCCAGTAGCGCTGCATGACCGGACGCAAGGATTACGAAAAAATCTTCATTGGATTCCAACTGACCAGATTTGTACTGTTCGTATAAAGTTTTTACCTGTGCGCTAAGCGCAGCCATATCCGGTAAATTCGCTTGTTCAGCACCCGCTTCAAGCGTTGTTAACTCCTGAATAACAGGCTCTAACTGCCCACTAATACTGTCATTCTCTCGCCAACCTTCAATTATTTGATCGGCGTCCAACAGTAAATTCATCTCCTCTGCCATGAAGATGGAGAGCAATCTCGGATCTACTTGTTTCTGCCCATCCTTTTCCATTTCTTTCAAACGGATAAGGTGTCCAACCGCCAGCTCACGCAACTCAAAAGTACGCGCGATAAACTGATTGAGTAACGGTATCTGGACTGTCTGCCGTGCACTGATTTGAGCGAGGCTTGCGCGCGCGTAACTGACAGCATCGCGATAGAGCTGAAGAATATCGGCGTTGATATCGACCTGGTATGTCACAAGCTCTTTGGCAAAAGACTCCAGTGGCTCCGCCATGGCGCCAATATCAGCAACTTGAGCCATCTTGGCACTGCCCTTAAGGGTATGCAGTGCCCGCTGAAATTCATCACTGGGTGGCGAGTAGAGCGGCGCATCGGCTTCCATTTCGGCAATAAACGCCTCCATGGTCGCTAAGTGTGTAACCGCTTCGGAGGAGAAGATATCCCACAACACTTGGTTTTCGTCTTCTTCCTGCTGGCGCTCCTTTTCCTCAGCCGTGGCAACCGGGGGTTCCGCTGCTGGAGCCGGAGCAACTGAAAGGTTGGGTAGTGGTACGCCTTCACCGGCCGGCACTGCAGCCAATTCCGGTGGAACGTGACCTTCCGCAAGGGCTTCGGCCCATGCCATATATTGGTCGGCAAGCGCTTTGTGGGGATTGGCTTTTTTCGCCGAAAATGCGGAAATAAGATCAGGCAATAAATTGATAGCCAGATCAATAATGTGGCCATAAGCCGGCTGTGCTTTAACACTGTTATCGATTATCCGATTGAGCATATTCTCAATCGACCAGGCTAATTCACCAATATCGTGCGCTTCCACCATACGACCGCTGCCCTTGAGCGTATGAAATGCACGGCGCACAACGACCAGTGAATCCTGGTCGTACATATTGGCCTTCCACTGCGGAAGATATTCGTCGAGTGTTTCTTTAACCTCAATCGCTTCTTCAACAAATATTTCTACGATCTCATCATCGATATCACTTTCTTCGCCGTCGTCATCAACACTAATTTGGTCGAGAGACACCCTTGGCTCAGCCACTACTGGCGTGCTTTCAGCCGGGGACGAAACTTCAGCAACTGGTGGGGCCGCCGGGGCTTGTGGACTAGATGGCGCAAACGCCTCCTGGGGCAACCCTCGCGGTGATTTACCTGCGGGTTCTGGTGCTTTTGCCAGAGCAGGCTCCACAAGGGTAAGTTCGGGTTCAATCCCCGTAGCGGTAGCACTTGATGCTGACAATCCTGCATTAGATTTAGCTGAGCCGTCTAGCGGATAGCCAAGTGAGGCAACACTGGATTCGGCCACATCTAGCAGAGATTCAGTATCATCATCCAAATCACCCAATAGGCGCTCTAGATAATACTCGAGGCTGGCAATAGCATCGGCCAATGTATCAAGTGACTCCCAACCGGGCTGAATATTGCGATCAATTAATTGCTCTTGGATGTACGCACTGCAGGATTCAAGTATGGCTGCAGGGCGAGGCAGTGGAATCATATCCAAACCGCCGCGAATATTATGTAACAGCCCACCAACATTCAGTAGGTGGCTCTTATCCCACTTCGATGAAATATACTCAACAATGGCATCTTTAGCCTGCTCAAGCCCGTGCTGGCACTCTTTAAGTACCGTAATTTTAGCCTGATCAATTTCAATTTCGCGCTCGTTAACGCTGGCGAGATCACGGTTGGTTCCCACCACTTTGGCAATGGCCTCTAAGCGGTGTTCAATTTCAATAATTTTACCCGCAACATCCAACAATTTTGCTTCATCAAAACTGTTTTGCTGGCTCATTTTCTCCAGCTCTTCTGCCTGGGTAGTCACTTGTTTGCGCAAGTCACCAATACCCAATACCGCCAAGGTGTCGGCAATACGTTTAATAATAGGCAGAATTTCTTTTAAATCTTCAGGAGAACCATGACCGGACAAGGAGAGATCCAGCGCATGCTTAATCGAATTAATTTCGTCACTCAGGGCAACGACCACGGAGCGAATCGCATCGGGGTCGGGCGCAGAAAGCGAATCTCCGTCGCCATCTTCACCAATGGTTACACCGTCGAGTAGCGCTTCAGACAAACTGTAACGCTGTTTAACCCGGTTAACTTTTTTACCACCGCTCTCTGCCCGCGCAATATAGTAGAGCAAGTTTTTCAGCAAGTTTTCACGCGGCATTAAATCGAGCGCGCCCGGTGCCTTCTCGCCCAGCACACGCAACTCGCGCGCAAGATGACGAAGCAAGCCACGCACCGCTACTGACAGCTCAATGTCACCACGTAGCAAGCCTTCAATTAATGCGGCAGACACTTCCCATAGTGGGTAACTGGCCGTACCCAGTGTAAGCGCCTCCATACGACTGAAAACCTTACCGAGATAATTCAGGTTTTCATCGACCTTAATTTCTCGAAGCACACTGGCCGCCGCAAACTGGTACATTTCGCGCAGCTTTTTCAACACCTGCTGTAGCTTGGCTTTATCGGCAGTAATGGGGTGACGACTGCCAAAAATTTCTTTGACACTCTGCAGGTTGGGCGCAAATAAATTAGTTTCGCTTAAATAACACTGATTACGAACGGCTCGCAGATCATTGAGTAGCGGTAGAACCAAACCCGGATGGTCTTCCTTTTGCACTCTGGCGTGCTCAAGGTAAATAGGAAGCTGTAATAGCGAGCGCATCAGTACTTCTTGAGCCTCTGGCGCACTCGTAACTTTGTGATCCATCAACGCCTGTGCGAGCTGCTCCATCTCTTCAGCCAACAGTGAAGCACCATGGAATTCAACCATTTGCAGGCTGCCATGTACCTGATGAATATGGGTCAGGCAGAAGCGAATACGCGTGGTGTCCTTTGGGTCTTCCACGTAGGCTTCGAGCGCTTGTCGAGCGTCATTGAGGGTTTCACTGATTTCCCCCATCACCCAATCGAGCGCGGCAAAATTTCGTTTATCTGCCATAGTTGAAGACCTGCACCACTATTTCTTGATAAATGAAAACTGCATTAAGCAGCTTCGGTTTTTTTTATGTACGCCTGAACTTCGTCGTAGGGCGCCCGAGCCATTTCCGGATGTGACCAATCGACCACTTCACCTAGGCCAACCACGAGTAAACCACCGGGTTTAAGACGGTCAACAAAAGCGTTCATAATCTCGTGGCGTAACCAGCGACGAAAGTACACCAACAGGTTCTGGCAAAAAATCACATCCTGCATGATGCTCGGCATCTCATTAATGTTCAGTACATTCGCGTGGTTAAAGCACACACGATCCTGCAATTCTGGCGATATCAGGTAGCGACCATTGTCCTGCTGGGTAAAGTAGCGCTGGCGAATCGACGGCTCCATCATCTCGACTTTGCGCTGCGGATAAATACCGTTGCGCGCAATAGTAAGTGCCGCCCTGCTGATATCAGTTGCCGTTACACCATAGTAAGGGTCAATGTTTGCGGTATCGAAGGTATCGTTGATAACAACTGACAGGGAGTATGGTTCCTCCCCCGATGAACAGCCAACACTCCAGACCTCGAAGGTATCTTTAAAGCTACTCTCGTCGATGTGCTGCTGCAAAAATTGAAGAACGCAGTCGATAGACGGACGATGACGAAAGAAACTGGTTTCTTTAACCACCAGCCTATCGATTAACACCGACCACTCCATCATCCCCGAAACACCATCCACAACACGATTGTAGTATTGTGAATAATCGGTTTGACCGAGCTCGCGCATGCGCATAGTAACCTGCGTTTGCAGAAATACCCGCTGCTGATCGCTGAGACAAATTCCAGCACGGTCTTCCAGCAATTTGCTCCACTGATCAAATTGCTTGTCGGAAAGATCCGGCGCTGCCTGTAAAGACCAAATCATGGATATTTAACCAACCCCTACGCCCGTACACCTGCGTTATGCTCGTCATCAATCGCGTGAAGTAACGTGGGGTCAGCATCATCATCCAGAGCATCATCTAGAGAGAGGTCAACAACATCGTCATCACCCAGAGTCGCCACATCTAATTCCGTGTCGGCTTCTAAATCCATATCAAAATCATCGTCACCTTCGCGCTCAATCAGCTCATCAGGCAGTTTGAAGCCCGATACTGAACCTCGCAGCTCAACAGCCAAGTCAGACAGATTACCAATCGAGGCCGCCGTTGCATTGGTACCGGCAGACGTTTGTGAGGTAATTTCCTGAATCACGTTCATCGTATTAGAAATGTGGCCCGCTGAGGAGGCTTGCTGACGCGCAGCATTCGAAATATTCTGGATCAATTCCGCAAGACTCGCCGATACCGCCTCGATCTCTTCCAGGGCAACACCCGCATCCTGCGCTAGGCGTGCTCCGCGCACCACTTCCGAGGTGGTTTGTTCCATCGAGATTACCGCTTCGTTGGTATCGTTCTGAATGGTTTTAACCAGCGCTTCAATCTGCTTAGTTGCTGTTGCGGAACGTTCCGCAAGGCGCTGTACTTCATCCGCTACCACGGCGAAGCCTCGACCGGCATCACCCGCCATCGATGCCTGAATTGCAGCGTTAAGTGCAAGGATGTTTGTTTGGTCGGCAATGTCGTTAATCAGCGATACGATGTCACCAATCTCCTGGGAAGATTCACCCAGTCGCTTAATTCGTTTCGAAGTATCTTGAATCTGTTCACGAATGGTATCCATGCCGTGAATAGTATTCTGTACCACTTTCGCACCGTTACTCGCGATCGATACCGATCGCTCCGCAACGCCCGCTGATTCGGCGGCGTTAGCGGATACTTGGTCGATAGTTACTGCCAT
The DNA here is from genome assembly GCF_014218805.1 of Teredinibacter franksiae. Classification (NCBI taxonomy): domain Bacteria; kingdom Pseudomonadati; phylum Pseudomonadota; class Gammaproteobacteria; order Cellvibrionales; family Cellvibrionaceae; genus Teredinibacter; species Teredinibacter franksiae. Next base: position 2,225,716 of record NZ_JACJUV010000001.1, read on the forward strand.
CTCATTAACCGCAGCCGATGCCCCGGCAATTTCCTGCGCCTGATGTTCGGAAGCTTCGGCGAGGTGCAGCGCGGTCTGCTGAGTATCTTTAGAACCGTCCACAACACGCTCGGACGTTTCGTTAATACGCGAAACCAATACCCGCAGCTGGTCAATGGTGTAGTTGACGGAGTCGGCAATGGCACCGGTGAAATCTTCGGTTACCGTTGCGGTGGTTGTCAGGTCACCATCAGCGAGGTCGGCCAGCTCATCGAGCAGTCGTAAAATCGCGTTTTGGTTTCGTTCGTTCGTTTCGGCGGTTTCTTTCGCGCGCTGGTTGGTCGCCTGAATAAGCACCCAACCAACTAAGATTAGGAGAGCCAGCCATACAGCACCTACACCCAACAGTATGTTGTTGTTCCAGGTACGATTCTGTGGGAGCGCAACAATCTCATCGGACAAAGCACCGAGAGTTTGCAAAATCATAGGACCTTCATCGAGAATACTATTTGTAGCTAAACGCGCTTTAAAAAGTGCAGGAGACGCTTCGAAAATCTCCCTCACCGAGCCGCTCACAAATTCAAATAGCTCAGAAATCTCTTCCAGAGAGGACACCGCTTCGCCGTCCGTTACCCGAGAAATACTCATCGCCACATCGCCGTCCTGCATACCGTTAAGGACTTTACCGAAGAGGCTGGCATCGAGGTTAAACTGGTCAGCTGCACGGTCGGCGCCATCGCCACCCACTAGCATTTTATCCACGTTTCGACCAATGCGCTCAGCACGCCAAGACTGCATTTGAGCAACAGAAACCTGGTCGGCCGGCGCTCGGTTTTCAAGCAGGATTTCTACGATGTTGTTGTGTTCCGCCTGAAGCTCCGGGAGCGACTCGTTCAGGGTAGTTGCCACATCGTGTAAAAAGATAATTGTATCTTTATTTTCAGTAATTACCTGCGAGCTACGCTTCACCCGTGTCCAAACACCGTCAAACGCGGCGACTTGATCGGCTAAAACTATGCGCGTCTGGGTGTCTGCAGCTTTGAGCTGAGCCCAGGAGCGCTCCATAGCCGCGACAACACCTTGAAGCTCGCCGAAGGCCGGCTCATCACCGGCTGTCGCATCACGAGAAAGAGATGCCAGACGGAAGGACGATGCACGCAGGTCACTTGCCTGCTGCAGGTAAAACTGATCACGCTCAGCATTTGTGAACAACTGATAAATCACAAAGCCGATCAAGCCGGTCAGGGTTATTAGCCCAATTACCAACCCAGCCAGTAGCGGGTTCGATTTAGTCCGGGCAAACAAGCCCGCGGAATCACCTTTCATACGACGCTCCCAAGCGAATGTATGGCTCTAAACTAACGCGCAACAACTGCGCCCCGAAAAACAAGTACACGATCAAATAAAAAAACGTGCGCTCGTTATCTTTCAATCGCCAATTACAGGGTTAAACTGCAAGTTGGCAAATATGCGTCCACTCGGTGCTGCAGCACTTAAGCTAAAAGCAGCGGAGCCAACACACCGCGATACACTGGTTATAACAGTGCCGCGTTATTAAACTTTGCGTCTGCGGCCAGTTTGGCCATGCTAAATACCGGCCAAGGGTTGCCATCAGCATCCTGATAGGCACCTTCAATGTAGCCGCTCAAACCTCCTGGCAATGGCTCGTCGAAAGCCCCATAACTATCGGAGGTGAAGTGCTGCATACCAAACGCCATGTCCACCACAACTCCACTGTAGAGCACGTCGGTTTCTAACACCAATACACGATGATTTTTCTTACCAGAACTTATGACACCGCCAAAAAATAGCGGCAAATCGAACAGCGGCAGCAATCGGCCTCGCACATTCGAAAGACCGATAACCCAGGAATGAACCCCCGGAAGGCGAGTGGAGTTTGGCACCTCCATCAGTTCAGCAACATGGCTCATGGGTGCAACAAACTTGTGCCCTAGAATCGAAAAACCAATACCACTCCAGCGCGGAGCTGTATCCTGACGAGCAGGTAGACCACGGGCGGACTGACGACTTTTCGCGGCCAGATCACGCAGTACTGCATAAGCGGAACGCTCAGCCATTAATCTAATCCCCGACAACAGCTTTGGCTGGCATCACAAGCTCGCACCTCAGCTATCCGCTAACTTTGGCGATGGTTGTGAAGAGTTCCTTTTCGTCGATAGGCTTGGTGAGATAAGCCTTTGCGCCCTGGCGCATACCCCAAACCCTATCAGTCTCCTGATCCTTGGTGGTAACGATAATGACAGGGATATGAGCCGTTTCACTTGCCTTACTTAGCTGGCGAGTGGCTTGGAAGCCATTAAGCCCCGGCATCACTATATCCATAAGGATTACATCTGGCAGCTCGACTTTAGCGGTGCTTACACCCTCCTCGCCGTTCACTGCAGTAATCACCTTGTGCCCGTTCTTTTCGAGCATCCCGGTTAGTTTGTAGGTCTCTGTTGGAGAGTCATCAACAATCAGTACTTTCGCCATACTTCCCCCGGAGGTTTCTGAGGCAGAACAGGTTATATTTGGTCCATATATTTAGCTGGCTCGCGCTACTTTTACATGCGCTTCAATCGCCCCAATCAGCTCGCCCTTGCTGAATGGTTTCGTGAGGTACTGGTCTGAACCAACAATGCGCCCCTTAGCTTTATCGAACAAGCCGTCTTTACTGGACAGCATAATCACTGGGGTCGACTTAAATTCACTGTTATTTTTAATTAATGCGCAGGTCTGGTAGCCGTCCAAACGGGGCATCATGATATCGACAAAAATGATATCGGGACGGGTATCGGCTATTTTCGCGAGGGCATCAAAGCCATCTGTAGCCGTGACAACAGTGCACCCCACCTTTTTCAACAGCGTTTCAGCTGTTCGGCGGATGGTTTTACTGTCGTCGATAACCATCACTTTTAAGTGTTCTAGATTGACATCCATAAAGTGACCTTGCTAATTCGTATGTAAGAATGATGATAACTGCGCCACACACTTACTCTAACTAAAGTATGAGACAACTTTTAACATAGTTTTGCAGTTTAATCCATAAACGCTTGATAGAAATAGAATTCTCCACTTTTCTCCGGCTGCGGCCAAAGCCAGTATTTTACCGTCTCAAAGCATCAACTTCCGGATATACCGCATGGAACCACTGAACAGAGTTCTCAAGCCAAAAGGACCTAGAGAAACACTGTACCCAGCAATTCAACCTTTCGATACACAGAAAGGCCACCTACATGACACACCCAAAATGAAAAACACCCCCAAAAGACAGAGGCACAACGTTTTATTCTAAGATTCCTTTATAATCGTCCAAGTTTCCCGCTTTCGCCAATCAAACTTCAACCTGAACCTGGAGCCCTGCATTGAACACTACGCTCGCTATCGGTGTGGTCATGGACCCTATATCCACGATTACGCACTACAAGGATACTACGCTGGCATTACTTCTGGCTGCACAGGAAAGAGGCCATCAGCTTTTTTATATGGAAATGCGTGACCTATTTCTCGCTCAAGGGCAAGCTCGCGCCCGAATGGCTGTACTAAAAGTGTTCGACGACGAGGCCCACTGGTATCAGCTTGAACAAACCGAAGAAAAGGCGTTATCTGAACTGGATGCCGTACTGATGCGCAAAGATCCGCCGTTCGACAACCAGTATATTTACGCAACCTACATACTCGAGCGCGCCGAACAGCTTGGAACCTTGATCGTAAACAAACCCGCAAGCCTTCGCGACTGCAACGAAAAAGTTTTTGCCACCCAGTTCCCGCAGTGCTGCCCCCCCGTGCTTGTCAGCCGTGACCCCCAGCAACTCAAAGGATTCCACCAACAATATGGCGATGTTATTTTTAAACCACTAGACGGCATGGGTGGTACGGGAATTTTTCGCTGCAAAGCCGACGACCCCAATGTGAGCGTGATTATCGAAACCCTCACCGAAATGGGCGAAGGCTTCATCATGGCTCAGCAATTTATCCCCGACATTCGCAACGGTGATAAGCGCGTATTGGTCGTGAACGGCGAAGCCATACCCTACTCCCTTGCTCGAATTCCGGCCCAGGGCGAAACGCGCGGCAACCTTGCCGCCGGTGGCAGCGGTATTGCGCAGCCCCTAAGCGACCGAGATCGCTGGATTGTGGAACAGGTAGCGCCAACTCTGGTGGAAAAAGGGTTAATGTTCGTTGGGCTGGATATTATCGGCGATTACCTTACCGAAATTAACGTTACCAGCCCCACTTGCGTGCGGGAAATAGACAAAGCCTATAACACACGTATCGGCGAAAAATTAATCATAGCCATTGAGGCAAAACGCTAGAACCCATGACAGCCGTATTACTCCCAGAACCCAGCAGTGGTGATCGACTAAGCTTTACGTTTTTCATTGCCGCTGCCGTGCATGCAATGGTTATCTTTGGCCTCGGATTTTCCATTGAGAGTGGTCAAAAAATAGCCCCAACGCTTAACATTACACTGGCCACCCACAGCGATGAGCGTGCGCCAGAGAAAGCCGACTTCCTTGCGCAACACAACCAGCAAGCCAGCGGCACAATAGATATTGTTAAGGAGATTACCTCGCGTACACAGGCAGAAATAGCCGATACGAATGTGCGCGACGTAAACCCTATTGCACAACAAAAAGCCTCCAGTAAAAGCCAGAGTAATACGCAATTACTGTCCACAACACGCCCGCAAGAAACCCGTGTACTCAAGCAGAAAAACCCAGAAAAAACCGTTAACCGTGAAGAGAAGCAAGGCCAGGAAGTCGACACACCACTGGTAAACTTAGAACTTGCTAGCCTGCAGGCACACCTCGACAAACTTAAGCAGGCCGAAGCCAAGAAACCTCGAGTACGGCGACTAATTTCAGTTTCCACCAGAGCGGCACACGACGCCATATACCTGAACAACTGGGAAGAAAAAATAGAATTAATCGGCAACAAAAACTTCCCTGCCGAAGCCGTAGCCAAGGAGATATTTGGGAATCTGCGCCTAGCGGTATTAATCAATCGCACCGGTGGCGTGGAAAACATTGAAATCCTTCAGTCCTCCGGCCACAAATTACTCGATGACGCTGCCCTGCAGATTGTTCGCCTAGCGGCGCCTTTTGACCGTTTTCCACCCGAAATTCGGAAAACAGCGGACCAGCTAGAGATTATTCGAACCTGGCGCTTTGAAATTACCGGGCTTCGCACATCAAAATAGCGCAGCTGATTTTAGCGTTCCTACAACGCACATTAATTCTAAATATACTCGCCAGCGATATTGATACCGAATTTTTTGGCCTTCGATCAGAATATTCACCCTAAGCGCTTGTTTTATTTAATTGCACACGCATACTGAACCTATGAGCGATACAAAGTGGCCAACAGTGGAAACAGCCGACAGTCTTCGCGATCATTTTTTGATTGCGATGCCGTCTTTGACTGACCCCATTTTCAACCGATCAGTCACCTATATCTGCGACCATTCAGACCAAGGCGCAATGGGCATTGTGCTTAACCAACCGCTCGAATTAAAAATGGGCGATGTATTCGACCAACTGTCCATAGAGTACAACAGTACACTCGACAACTACCCAGTGCTGGCGGGAGGCCCGGTCGATATGCAACGCGGCTTTGTATTACACCGCGATCAGGGCACGTGGGATTCTACCCTGCGTATCACCTCCGAAATCAGCCTTACCGCTTCACGAGATATCGTTGCAGCCATCGCTCGCGAGCAGGGACCAAAGCACGCCCAATTTGCGCTGGGCTATGCTGGCTGGAGCCCCGGCCAACTCGAAGAAGAAATTAGCGCGAATTCTTGGTTAATTGTGCCGGCCGATACCGGCATCATGTTCGACACACCGGTCGAAGACCGCTGGGGGGCCACAGCGCGTCAGCTCGGCGTTGATATGAACCTGATCTCCACCACGGCAGGCCATGCCTGACAACCCCACCACCGTACTCGCTTTCGATTTTGGCACCCGCAGCATTGGCGCTGCGGTTGGTCAGACTCTCACACAAACGGCCACAGAGCTGTCGAACTTGCGCGCTAAAGAAGGCATTCCAGACTGGGCTGAACTGGAAAAACTACTAACAGAATGGCGGCCAGACATAGTGGTTGTGGGGTTGCCGGTGAATATGGACGGCAGCGAAATGGAAATGACGCGCCGCGCACGAAAATTCGGAAACCGCATTAACGGTCGCTTTGGCTACAAAATCGCGTTTATGGATGAACGCCTCACCACAAGAGAAGCAAAAGCCGAGGCGGCAACTCAAGGGCATCGTGGAAACTACCGCAACAACCCCATCGACGCCATTGCTGCACGTCTAATTCTCGAAAGCTGGATGACACAGAACTAGACTCCCACCAAGGAAGAGCGGCGGCGTAAACAAGCCGCTAGAAGGCAATCCTGTGTTTCATCATCCAATAGGCCATACACACAAAAACACCTCCTGAGGTTTACTCACAACCCACACACCTTTTGAAACTAGAAACGCCGCGTTTTCGAAGCCTCATCGTCCTGAATGCTCAACTCATCGGCGGCATTGGACAGGTACTCCGCATCTGTTTCCGAACCAAGTTTAATCATCAAACGAAGATCGTTAGGTGAATCCGCATGAGAAAGCGCATCTTCGTAGGTAATCTCACCAGAGTCATAGAGATCATATAATGCCTGATCGAAAGTTTGCATACCCAACTCTGTTGATTTCTTCATCAATTCTTTCAGTTCATGCACCTGCCCCTTGCGCACGAGATCCTGCGCCAAGGGCGTATTTAAAAAGACCTCCAAACAAGCACGGCGACCCAGACCATCCGGTGTCGGAATAAGCTGCTGGGCAACAATGGCACGTAAATTTAAGGACAAATCCATCCATAACTGGGAGTGTCGGTCGGCTGGGAAGAAGTGAATAATGCGATCCAGCGCCTGGTTGGCATTGTTGGCGTGCAGAGTCGCCAGACACAGGTGGCCGGTTTCAGCAAAGGCAATAGCGTGATCCATGGTTTCACGTGAGCGCACCTCACCAATCAATATCACGTCGGGCGCCTGCCGCAGCGTATTTTTGAGGGCAACCTCAAACGACTCCGTATCGATACCTACTTCGCGCTGGGTAATAACACAGCCCTGGTGCTGATGGATAAATTCGATAGGGTCTTCGATGGAAATAATGTGGCCTTTCGAATTTCGGTTGCGATGACCAATCATCGCCGCCAGCGACGTTGACTTACCGGTACCGGTTGCGCCCACAAACAACACCAAGCCACGCTTCACCATGGCCAGCTCTTTAACAGTTTCCGGCAAGCTTAGCTCGTCAATCGACGGGATTTTGGTTTCTATTCGACGCAGTACCATACCCGCTAAGTTACGCTGATAAAATGCACTGGCACGGAATCGCCCCACACCACGCGCACTGATAGCGAAATTCAGCTCTTTGGTTTCCATAAACTCTTTACGCTGCTTTTCGTTCATCACACTCAACACTGTCTCGCGCGACTTTTCAGGCGACATCGGTGTTGAAGACACGGGTACAATCTTACCGTGCAGTTTCATTGAAGGTGGCACACCCGCGGTAATAAACAGGTCTGACGCACCTTTCTCTACCATCAACGACAACAAACGATCAAAATCCATGGGGATTCCTATAGTTACAACGTTCTATTAGTTACAACGTTCTATTAGTTACAACGTTCTATTAGTTACAACGTTCTATTAGTTACAACGTTCTGTTAGTTACAACGTTCTGTTAACAGGTTCGTTATTTTGCCACAACTGGCGAACCACTTAATTAAGGGCAACCCGATTGATTGCTCTTAGCCTCTGCGCGTCCTCTCAACCTCTAGCGCGAGGCAGCCTGCACAGAGGCCTTTGCTGGCCTGAAAACCCTCAGCAAGGCTTTTCAGGCCATGCCTTGAACGCCTTCTGTACTGCTCTTCAAAGGGGCGCGCTATACCCGGCCGATTAAAAACTATCGGGCATTTTCGCTTTCTCTTTAGCGACATCGCGGGAGATAATTCTACGCTCAACCATATCGGCCAAACATTGATCCATTGTCTGCATACCCACTGAAGCACCAGTTTGAATCGCAGAGTACATTTGCGCCACTTTGTCTTCACGAATCAGGTTACGAATCGCCGGTGTGCCACGCATAATTTCATGTGCCGCTACTCGGCCGCCGCCACTGCGCTTCATCAGTGTTTGCGAAACCACGGCTTCAAGGGACTCCGAGAGCATTGAACGCACCATGGATTTCTCATTGGCGGGAAATACGTCCACGATACGGTCAACGGTTTTAGCCGCCGAGGTGGTATGCAAGGTGCCAAACACTAAATGCCCGGTTTCTGCCGCCGTCAGCGCTAAGCGAATAGTTTCTAGGTCACGCATCTCACCCACCAAGATAATATCCGGGTCTTCACGCAATGCCGAACGTAAGGCTTCAGCAAAACCGTGGGTATCGCGGTGCACTTCTCGCTGGTTCACCAAACATTTTTTACTTTCATGCACAAATTCTATAGGGTCTTCAATGGTAAGAACATGGTGGTACTTATTCTCATTGATATAATCCATCATCGCTGCAAGCGTTGTGGACTTACCCGACCCCGTGGGGCCAGTCACCAACACCAGGCCACGAGGCACCGAAGATACATCGCGGAACACCTGCCCCATACCCAGCTCCTCCATGGTTAACACCTTAGAAGGAATGGTTCGGAACACCGCAGCAGAACCGCGATTCTGGTTAAAAGCGTTCACCCGGAAGCGAGCAACGCCAGGCACTTCGAAAGAAAAATCTGTTTCCAGAAATTCTTCGTAGTCCTTACGCTGCTTGTCGTTCATAATTTCATAGATCAGACCGTGAACTTGCTTGTGCTCCATTGGCGGCAAATTAATACGGCGAACATCGCCATCCACACGGATCATGGGTGGTAAACCTGCGGAAAGGTGCAAATCGGAAGCACCCTGTTTGGCAGAAAAAGCAAGTAATTCAGTAATATCCATAGAAAAGCCTTATTTCAGCTGCGACCCAACGCTAATACACTACGTTTCAGGTTTTAATCAGGTTAAAAAAAGAGTTGAATGAGTTTCCGGGGGATAATCCCGATGGATTAAGTATATGCACAACATCCCACACAAGATAACCCAAGTTACCACACGAATCGAAAAAGCAGCATTGCATGCCAACAGAAACCCGCAAGACATCACACTCCTGGCGGTAAGCAAGCGCCAGCCAGAAGATGCCATCCTCGAAGCATACCGTTCTGGCCTGCGCCACTTTGGTGAAAACTATGTACAGGAAGCGCTGGCAAAAATCGAGCGACTGAAACTGCCACAGGCCGTTTGGCATTTTATTGGGCCAATCCAAAGCAACAAAACCAGCCAAATCGCCGAGCACTTTCACTGGGTGCACGCTATCGAACGATTAAAAATTGCACGCCGACTGAGCGAACAGCGCAACCCGAAATACCCACCGCTCAACGTATGCTTACAAATCAATATCGATAATGAAACGACAAAAGCGGGCGTAACCCCAGAAGACGCCGAAGCGTTGGCACTGCAAATTACCGAACTTCCCAACCTAAAGCTGCGCGGCCTTATGGCCATACCACTGCGAGTGGTTATCCCGCAGCACAACGACGATGCCTTTACCCGCATGAAGCAACTGTTCAAGCGCTTGAAAAAACACGACTCGCTCTCCACTATAGATACCCTATCTATGGGAATGTCTACCGATATGGAGTCGGCCATTCAGCAGGGTGCAACTATTGTTCGCGTTGGAACAGCGCTTTTTGGGCCCCGTACAAACTAACCCTCAAGGATCACCATATGAAATTGTCACTGCTTAAGCTTGCCCTGCTACTGGCTCTAGCCAGCATTACCGCCAGCTGTGTAACCAATCAAGGAGCCTCCAAGGCCGACAAGCAGCAATCCATACTGGAAATGAAAAACGACACCCTCAGCCGCCTGTTCAAGGTAAAGCCTCACGTCCGCGGTCAACTCAACGAGGCGCCCGGATACGCTGTTTTCAGTAACGCTAATGTCAACTTAGTACTGGCAAGCTTCGGCGGCGGCTACGGGGTGGTAAAGAATATGAAGACCGGACAGCACACTTACATGAATATGGGTGAAGTGGGCCTTGGCCTTGGCTTGGGTGCGAAAGATTTTCGTATTGTCATGGTTTTTGATAGCACCGAAGTAATGAACAAGTTCATCAACCAGGGTTGGGTATTTGGCGGGCAGGCCGATGCCGCAGCCAAAGCGTCAGACAAAGGCGCCGCCGTTGGTGGCGAAGCCGTGGTCAACGGCATTACCATTTATCAACTCACTGAATCGGGGCTTGCACTGCAAGCAACGGTGAAAGGCACTAAATTCTGGAAATCCACTGAATTGAATTAAACGGGCAACCCTGCAACTATGAATTCTACTCCCTCAATTGCATTTATCGGCGCCGGCAATATGGCCGGTAGCATTATCGGCGGCCTAGTGGCCAATGGTCGACCAACCACGTCGATTGTCGCCAGCGACCCTAATATCGAGGGGCTTACCGCCCTAGCCGACAGTCACGGTATTCACACCACCACCGACAATGCCGAAGCAGTCAAACAAGCCAATATTATTGTATTGGCGATAAAACCGCAGATAATGCAGCTGGCCTGCGAGTCTATTGTCGACCACCTCGCAGCCGAAACGTTGGTTATTTCCATCGCTGCGGGCATTACCTGTTCAAGCCTGAAGCAATGGCTGAATAAAAAGCAGGCCGTTGTGCGCTGTATGCCTAATACTCCGGCACTGGTGAGTGCCGGTGCCAGTGCATTATTTGCCAACAAGCGTGTAAGTGACGAACAGCGCAAACAAGCGGAAGAAATTCTCGCCGCAGTCGGTACTGTAAACTGGGTAGATAACGAAAAAGACATCGATGCGGTGACAGCGGTATCGGGCAGCGGCCCAGCCTATTTCTTCCTAATGATAGAAGCCATGATCGACGCTGGCATCAAGCAAGGTCTTACACGTGAGACCGCCACCACACTTGCCAGCCAAACCGCCTACGGAGCCGCCAAACTGGCCCTGTGCAGTGATGTTGACGTTGGCGAGCTACGTCGCAGGGTAACATCGCCCAACGGTACCACCGCCGAAGCCATTGCCTCATTTGAGCAAAGTGATTTTCGTGGCATTGTCGGCAAAGCTATGAAAGCCTGTGCAAACCGCTCACGGGCACTGGCCGAGGAGCTGGGGTAATACCCGATAAACCACCTAACGCAACAACCACACAACAATCCCACAACAACCACGTAAGTAGAGTAAAAGTATGAATCAATGGGCTGAAATTCTTGTTCACATTATTAGAACATTGGCTAGCTTGTATATGCTGTTTGTGGTGCTGCGTTTTTTACTACAAATGGCGCGAGCTGATTTTTATAATCAATTCTCGCAAGCCATTGTAAAAGTGACCAACCCCCTGCTCATGCCCCTGCGCAAAATTATTCCAGGGCTATGGGGAATTGATCTCGCCTCACTGGTGCTCGCTCTCTTACTACAAGTTATTATTGGTGAACTGCTCGCCTTAGTCGCATTCCAAACACTGATTAATCCAGGCCTAATGCTTATTTGGGGCTTGCTCGGCCTAATAAAGCTAACAACCTGGATTACTTGGGTTGGCCTGATAATAATGGTGGTCACCAGCTTCGTAGCGCCCCACAGCGGGCACCCGGCGCTTGTACTGATCCGCCAACTGATGGAACCCATTTTGCGCCCCGTGCAGCGTATAATTCCGCCCATCGGTGGGCTCGACTTCTCGGTGCTGTTTGTTTTTCTTGCCGTTAACGTAGTACAGAAAGTTATCGACATTTTTGCCTATAAACTTAGCCTAGTTCCCACCGTTATTATTGGCTACTGAACACACGCGATTACTTGTGCAGGGTCATTAACAGTGGCCACAAGATAAACTAAACTGCAGCTCGCGCCACAAACGCTTAATCCACGCAAAGAAAAAAGAAAAAGAATGCCAGAGACCCTTCCGGAAAATTCTGTAGGCCTGGTTACACCACAGACCTACACCTTCGATGAACCGCTGGTACTCGCCAGCGGCAGATCCCTCGACCATTACGAACTGGTGGTTGAGACCTACGGTGAACTCAACGCGCAAAAATCCAACGCGGTGTTAATTTGCCACGCCTTATCGGGTAACCATCACGCCGCCGGTTATCACAGCATGGATGACCACAAGCCCGGCTGGTGGGACGCTTACATCGGCCCAAACAAACCGATGGATACCAACAAATTCTTTATTGTATCGCTCAATAATATTGGCGGCTGCCACGGCTCTACTGGGCCGCAAACACTAAACCCCGCTACCGGCAAACCCTGGGGTGCCGATTTCCCCAATTTGCGCGTACGCGACTGGGTGCACTCCCAAGCTCGCCTAGCCGACAAACTGGGCATTGAAAAATGGGCAGCCGTCGTCGGCGGCAGCCTGGGCGGCATGCAAGCCATGCGTTGGGCGCTGGAATACCCCGACCGCATACAGCACTGTGTAGTGATCGCCTCGGCTATGCGCTTAACGGCACAGAACATTGCCTTTAACCACGCTGCCAGAGAAGCCATACTAACGGATCCCGATTTTCATGGCGGCAATTATCAGCAAAACGACACACTGCCCATTCGCGGCCTATCCACGGCGCGCGTTATCGCTCACCTTACGTATTTATCTGACGATGGTATGGATAAAAAATTCGGTCGAGACCTACGCTCTGGCTCTTTCCAGCAAGGCAGTGAAGACTTAGTGGAGTTTCAAATTGAAAGTTATCTGCGCTACCAAGCCGACTCTTTTTCCAAGGTGTTCGATGCCAACACCTATGTACTTATGACGCGCGCACTCGATTATTTCGATCTAGCACGCGAATACAACAATGACCCTGTTGCCGCGTTAAAAAATGCTCTGTGCAAATTCCTAATCATTTCGTTCACTTCCGACTGGCGTTTCTCCCCTGAGCGCTCAAAGCAAATGGTCAATGCCCTTATTCGCGCAGATAAAGACGTTGTCTACGGAAAGGTGAATTCGCAATTCGGCCACGACGCCTTTTTAATTCCCAACCAGCAACGCTACTGGGATTTATTTAACCGATATATGAAAAAAATCGAGGTGAACGATTAATGCGTATCGATCACACGATAATTGAAAGCTGGGTAAAGCCCAACTCTCGCGTTCTCGACCTAGGCTGCGGAGACGGATCCCTTCTAAAAAGCCTTCATGAACGTAAAAATATTCACGGCTACGGCATCGAAATCAATTCAGAAAACATACTGCGTAGTATCGAAAACGGCATAAATGTTATTGAACAAGACCTCGATAAAGGCCTAAGCGACTACGACGACCAGAGCTTTGATACCGTTGTTATGTCGCAAACCATTCAAACCATGCAATACCCCGATTTGGTATTGCATGAAATGCTACGTATAGGCCGCCAGTGCATCGTAACCTTTCCCAATTTTGGCCATTGGAAAGCCCGCTGGCATCTGGTTATTAACGGTAAAATGCCGGTATCCGACTTACTTCCCTACGAATGGTATAACACACCGAACATCCATTTTTGCACCTTTCGCGATTTTGAAACATTGTGTGAAGCGCACAATTTAACAACCCTCAATCGCGAAGTTATTGGCAGCGGAGCCATCGGCTCCGCACTACAAAAATTCCACCCCAATTTATTTGGCGTAACAGCACTTTACAGGCTGACAAAATGAAATTTTCACTGCAAAATTGTATTTGGCTGTTCGCAGCACTCGCACTACCGGCATTCGCTGAAACCAGCCCCCAGGGTAGCGTCCAAGCAGGCGACCACGAAATACACTACAGTGTATTTCCCAGCACCTTCTTAAGGCCCGAAGTCGCTTCCGCCTACGGGATTAAACGCAGCAAATATGAAAGCCTGCTGAATATATCGGTCACAGCGAAGGGGGAATACGGCGGTTTAAGTGTTTCCATAGACGGAACTGCGACCAACCTTTTACAGCAGCAAAAAACCTTAAAGTTTATTGAGATAAAGGAAAAAACCGCAACCTACTATCTTGCGCCCGTACGCATTTCAGGCGAGGAAATTTTACACTTTAAAGTTGACGCCACGCTCACAAATAGTAAAACCCTCTCAGCAAAATTCAGCAGCAAACTGGTAGCACAATGAAACACAAGGTGGTTTTGGCCAGCGGCAACGCAGGAAAATTAAGTGAATTCAAAAGACTATTGGCACAGGCAGATTTTGATGTGCTGCCGCAATCCGAATTTGACGTGCCGGAGGCAGAAGAAACCGGCCTCACTTTTGTAGAAAACGCCATACTCAAAGCACGTAACGCCTGCCTGCACACAGAGCTACCGGCCATTGCCGACGACTCAGGTATTGAGGTGGATGCATTGCACGGCAAACCCGGTATTTACTCCGCACGGTTTTCTGCCGGCTGGCAGGGCAAACCCGCCAGTGATGAACTCAACAATGCCTATTTACTCGACCAGCTAAAGACCATCGACTCAAACACGAAACGATCGGCCCGCTATCAGTGTGTTTTGGTTTACATGCGTCATGCACAAGACCCCACCCCCATTATTTGCCAGGCAAGCTGGGAAGGGCACATATTAAAAGAGCCCACCGGCAAAAATGGTTTTGGCTACGACCCACTGTTTTTTGTGCCAGATTATAACTGTAGTTCGGCCGAACTGGATAAAGACCTAAAAAACAGAATCAGTCATAGAGGGAAAGCGCTGGAACGGTTACTTGATGCCTTACAGGCAACGGATGCGCACTTAGAATAACACGCTTATCCGAGCTTAATATTGCATCAAAAAACTTATAAGCACCTCTAATAATGGCTTTTTAAACAATCACACCTTTTTAGAAAGCCACGCCAAACTGAAAAGCCGCCCCGGTACTTAAGGCGCCGCGCGAATAGGATAATTCGAACGCTAAGCTTTTAACCTGATAAGCAATGCCGCCGGCAAAGGTGTCTTCTTTCATCCCCGTTAAATCTTGAATGTAACCCAAGCGAAAATCAAAAGCTTTGAACGGCGAGACTTCCAATCCAGCGCTCACATCTTGGGTCGTGGCTTCACCGGCAATGGGTTCATTTTCCATTACATCCACATCGACACCAAACGTCACCCATTCGTTAACATAAGCCGCACCAAACCGTGGTCGCGGTTTTAATTGCAACATCAAACCATTGGCTGTTTCAAATTCTTCCGGCACCAGATCTTTTACCGCAAAGCCAATACGGTAATGATCAAACATTTCCAGCGCCACACCCATATCAACATTGAGGTTGACGTAGGTTCTCTGACTATTGGCAAAATCAATTTCAGTAGACGCAAAGTCAGTAGTCTCTCGGATAACATCGACCCGCATAATTTTGGGCGTAATACCCACAGCTAGTGATTGGCCAAAAAAATCAAATTGCTTCGCCGCCGCCACCGCCCACTCGCTAATAGCGACACCGCCCAAATCAGCAGAGGAATTAAACTGGGTAGTCGGATCAATCAAATTCCCATTGGCATCTACAAGATCGGCAGGAATACTAGAAACATCACCTCCGGCGGCAATGACTTCCAGCGCCCCGATATAGCGGTCCAACAAAATTTGATCTTCATCGGTGATAGTGGAATCCCCTAGGGCAAGCATACGCACGCCAAAGTAGAAGGCGCCGCCTTCAAGCAGGCTGGGCTCGCTCACAGAAAAACCGACAAAAGCCTCACTGTTAACATTTTCGTTAGCGAGGTTATCTAGCAGGCCCTGCAGTTCTCGGGCATCACCCGCCACGTTTCCAGCGGTAGCTTGGTTTGGGTCCGTATTGAAATCATTGATGGAGGCAGACAAGCGTTGGTCGAGGTCGTCTGAGGCGGCATCGACAATATCTTCCACAACATCGTCAAATTGCACCACCACGTTAGGGATAATAAAACGACCATCGCGTGAGTCGTCCTCATTTTCATCGTGCAACGCCAACAGCGCTGAATTGTAATATTGCGCCTGATGCCAACTCGACGATGCGACCCCGGTTCCCCCCATGGCGAGCCCGCGTGGATCGTAAATACCATAGCTGGCAGCCTCAACGGCGAGCGAACTGCAGGCCACAGCAAGCGTAAGGGCTTTCAGCGTGAAGCGAGAAAAATTCATGGGTTTTTATGTCCTGTCCCGTTGGTTTACTTTTAGTTTAATCGTTTGCTACTACTGAATTGTTAAAACTTGTCGATACGGTTGTCACGCATCGATTGGAGGTATCGGTGGTGTATTAAGTTGACTTACACTAGCCGCTGTTAACACTGAAAATAACCTTCTGCGCCAGCCATTGCCATCGACCATGCCCAATTTCACTCAATCAAACCTTTTACCGCCCTTAGCACTCTATGTCCACATTCCTTGGTGTGTGCGTAAATGCCCGTACTGTGATTTCAATTCCCACCAAGTACGCGGTGAACTACCGATCGATGACTACGTCAAGGCCACAGTACAAGACCTAGCGCTGGATGCGCACCTTGCCTGCGGGCGCCAAATCGAGTCGATTTTTTTTGGTGGGGGCACCCCCAGCCTAATGCCCGCGGCCGCCATCGACACCATACTCGAGGCCGCTGATACTAAAATTGGCTTAAGCCAAAACTGCGAAATCACTCTGGAAGCCAACCCCGGCACCGCGGAATACCATAATTTTCAGGGTTATCGGCAGGCTGGCGTTAATCGCCTGTCGATAGGAGTGCAAAGTTTTAATGCTGACCATCTGCAGCAACTGGGTAGAATTCACAACCCGGAAGAGGTTGATACGGCCTATGCTCTCGCGCGGAAAGCCGGTTTCGACAACATCAACCTCGACTTAATGTTCGCCCTGCCAGAGCAAACGGTGGAACAAGCGCAAAATGATCTACAGCACGCAATAGCACTCGAGCCGGAGCACCTGTCGTGGTACCAACTCACTATAGAACCCAATACCGAGTTTTACAGCCGACCGCCACAGGTTCCCAGTGACGACCTTGCCTGGGATATTCAACAGGCCGGTCGCGAACAACTGGCTGACGCAGGTTTTGACCAATATGAAGTATCGGCATACAGCACTGGTGGGCGGGCGGCAAAACATAACGTTAATTATTGGCAATTTGGAGATTACCTCGCCATTGGCGCTGGCGCCCATGGAAAAATCACCTTGCCCGGCACCCGCTCGATTATTCGACTGCGTAAAACCCGCCTGCCGGAACACTATCTAGCAGCCGCAATAAAACACACCGAAGGCAACCCCTTCACCGTTGAGCGTAAGGTAGTGAGCGAAACGGACCTACCCTTCGAGTTTTTAATGAACGGGCTCCGACTTACGCAAGGCGTTCCTGCTCATCTGTTTAGTCAAAGAACAGGCCTACCCCTAGCCCTAATTGAGCCCAAACTAAATAAACACCGACGCGCAGGCTCGCTGGTCAACGACCCTACCCGGCTCGCCACTACGGCCCTGGGGCACCAGTTCCTCAATAGTTTGCTGGAAGATTTCCTCGATCCCTAATGGTTGCTGCCTACCCCCACTGGAAGGATGACTGCTACACTTAAGGAATAGCTGAATGCGCCCCGATTAATGGAATAGCCCACCGACAAATGCAGAGCCCTGACTCAGTCCAAACCAATGGCCTCGCCAAGCGCCTGACGACCTTGGTCATTCTAGTCGGTACTCTCATTGCATTGGCCGCAACCATCGAACACCTGATTACCGAGCAGGGCCACTACACCACACAGTTAAAAGCTGATCTTCAACAACGCGCCCAAGTCATCACCCCCAAGCTCGCCCAAGCCCTGGCCCAGCAAGAGCCAACCATGGTTAGCCGACTGCTTGAGGAGCACCACACACAACTACCCCAAATTGGCCTTCGATTACTGCAGGTTCATCCAGAGCAAAAAACACTCTTTAATTTTGAGCTGCTCAAAACGAGCGGCTGGCAGCGCTACAGCCAAACCACCTCAGCTTTTGCAACACCCAACGCTCAATACCTTCTTTTTATGACCGGCGCGGACACCTATTTCAACAAAGAGTTTGTAACCGCCATTATTCACAAACTACTGAATGAAAGCGTTGTGATTTTGCTGCTAGCCGCAACACTGGTTATTCTTGTAAACAAGCTCATTATCGGCCCGCTGCACCAAATTTCCGGTCAAGCCAAATCGGTTTCACTGGAAAACCTAGACCAACCCATTCGCCTAGAGCGTTCACGCCATAATAGAGATGAACTCGATGTTTTAGTCGAAACGCTGGAAACCATGCGGATAAGCCTCCGCGATGATATCCAGCAACGTAGTGAAATTGAACAAGCGCTACTCACGGAAAAGGAAGAAAAGCTAGAAACACGCAAGCTGATTCGCCAGTTCGAAGCCGCCAACCTTGCTAAAAGCCAGTTTATCGCCACCATGAGCCACGAAATCCGCACCCCCATGAATGGTGTGATCGGTATGATTGAAATGCTCCGCGATACCCCGCTAAACGACACCCAACAACACTACCTCGATGTTATCTTTCGCTCCGGGGAATCACTGCTCGAAATCATTAACGACATTCTCGATTACTCGAAAATTGAAGCGGGCAAAATGAATCTGGAGAACGTCGAATTCGACCTTAACGAGCTGGTTAACGACTGCCTGCAATTATTCAGTGCAACAACGCATAAACGTGACATCGAGCTGGTGAGTAATATCAGCCCAGAAGCACCCACCTACCTTAGGGGTGACCCAACTCGATTGCGACAGATACTGGTGAACTTAATTGGCAACGCCTTCAAATTCACCTCACGCGGCTATGTATTCGTTCAGGTAAAGTGCACCGATTCCCGCACTAGCGAAACCCCAAGCCTAGAGTTTTCAGTGCGCGATAGCGGTATCGGTGTTGAACCGCAAAAGCAGGTACACCTGTTCGACGCCTTCAGCCAAGCCGACAGTACCACCAGCCGCCGTTTCGGGGGTACCGGTCTTGGCCTTGCCATCTGCAAACAATTGGCGGAATTAATGAGCGGTACTATCGGTGTAGACAGCTTGCCAGGGCAGGGAGCAACTTTCTGGTTTACGGCAAAATTTGCATTACCCGAAGACTCTTCTGAACGCCCAGCACCCAGCTCCAGCCTTGCATTATCGGGCAAGCGAATTCTTACCATTCACGATTCCCCTATTCTCAACGAAGCCTTTGGTGAGCATTGTATTTCGTGGAATATTTGCTGCGACAGCCTCAGCGACGTCAAACAAGCTCTAGAACGCTTAAAATTACTGCCTGTGGAAAAAAAGTACGATTTCATTTTTATTGATCAAACCATTAATGGCCGCGACGGGTTTTCAGTAGCGCGCGACATTCGCGCGCTTGAACCCTACGCCGAATCGTCCATCATCCTGCTTACGCGCGAACGCACCACCAACTTTTCGATGGAGCAGTTAATGCCCATCACCTCTATTCTGCCGCGACCGCTAACGATCCAAGCCTTGAAAAATACACTGCTCGCACAGGCCACTGGCGTTATGCTTAACGAGCTCATCACCCATGAAAGCACCAGCATCCAACCACAGCGCAAACTTAATGTACTTGTCGCTGAAGACAACGCCGTTAATCGTATGGTCATTGAAGGCCTGTTGAATAAAATTGAGATTGAGCCGATATTCGCCGAAGACGGCGCGGAAGCACTACAAGCCTACCTAACAGCAAATCCAAAATTCGACCTAATTTTCATGGATTGCGAAATGCCAGAAATGGACGGTTTTGAATCGACAGAAAAGATTCGCGAGCAGGAATTCAACAAAGCACTTACCCCTGTTCCGATTATCGCACTCACCGCACACGTAGAAGCCGAACACCGCCAACGCGTCTTTAACGTAGGTATGAACTACTACCTCACTAAGCCGGTTACGATGGAAAAGCTAAGAGAGTCGCTGGTATCTGTGGGAGTAATGACAGACGCTTAAGCAACCTGATTAAGCCTAGGCGAGCGTGACACATAACACCCCAAGCCGACTCACTCACGCAACAACACGGCCATATTGTATATACTGGCATACTGTTAACTCGATAATTGTCTACAACCGATGAATACCTTCAGGAATCAAAGGTAATGCCAGAACAAGAAGTCACGCCCCTCAGTAGCGAATCTTCCGATCAGGTTTCACTCGACAACAACAGCTACTACATTAATCGCGAACTCAGCCACCTGTCGTTCAACCAACGCGTGCTAGCTCAAGCCCTTGACGAAAACCACCCGCTGCTGGAACGCCTCAAATTTCTGCTGATATTCAGCTCGAACCTTGACGAATTTTTTGAGATTCGCGTAGCTGGCTTAATGCAAAGTATTAAATTCGAACGCGAAACCACCGGCCCAGACGGCATGCATCCCAGCGAAGTACTGCGAGAAATTAGTGACATATGCCATAGAACCGTAGAGCAGCAGTACCGCACACTAAACGACATCCTTATTCCAGCAATGGAAAAGGAGAGCATTCGATTTCTACGCAGACGCAAGTGGACAGATGAACAAACCCAGTGGGTGGAACAATTCATTGAAAAAGAAGTGCTGCCTATTATTAGCCCGATCGGCATTGACCCTGCACACCCTTTTCCAAGGCTAGTGAATAAAAGCCTCAACTTTATCGTTAAGCTCGAAGGCAAAGACGCTTTCGGCCGCGACCTAAATTACGCTATTGTTCCCGCACCCCGAACCCTGCCTCGAGTCATCAAATTACCCGATGGCCTTGGCAAGCCAGGGCACAACTTCGTGTTCCTTTCTTCCATGATTCACGCCAATGCGGAAAAAATATTTCCCGGTATGAAGGTGCTCGGCTGCTACCAGTTCCGCATCACCCGCAACGCAGACCTAGACGTCGATATTGAAGGTATTGCCGATCTCGCCCGCGCCCTGCGTGGCGAGCTACATTCCCGTCGTTTCGGGACCGCCGTGCGCGTAGAGGTCGCCGACAACTGTCCAGAAGAACTCACTCAATTCTTACTGTCGGAAGTTGGCCTAACGGAAAAAGAACTCTACCGTGTTCACGGCCCTGTAAACCTTAAGCGACTGATGAAAGTACCCGGACAAGTGGGCCGCCCGGATCTACTCTACCCCCCCTTTACGCCCAGCATGCCCAAAGGGCTTACCCGTAAAGACAATATATTCGATGCCGTATCCCGTAAGGACTACCTGCTGCAGCACCCGTTTGAGTCCTTCGCTCCGGTCATACAGCTGTTGCGCCAGGCCGCCAAAGACCCCAATGTGGTCGCCATTAAACAAACCCTTTACCGCTCTGGTGGTATCAAATCATCCATTGTCGATGCGCTAATCGATGCCGCCCGTAACGGTAAAGAAGTAACCGCCATTGTTGAGCTGCGGGCACGCTTCGATGAAGAGGAGAACCTTGAGCTCGCCAGCCGCCTGCAGGAGGCCGGCGCGGTAGTGGTGTATGGCGTGGTGGGCTACAAAACCCACTCCAAAATGATTCTTATCGTGCGCCGCGAAGGAGGTGATCTCAAACGCTATGTCCACCTCGGCACCGGTAACTACCACAGTGGCAATGCCCGGCTATACACCGATTACTCATTACTTACGGCCCATCACGCACTGTGCGAAGACGTGCACCGTGTTTTCCAACAGCTAACCGGTATGGGTAAAACCGAGCGTATGAATAAACTGCTGCACGCCCCCTTTACCCTCAAACGCCAGCTAGTGCGCCTGATCGATGGTGAGGTAAAAGCCCACAAAGAGGGCAAGCCCGCTCACATCATTTTGAAATGCAACGGTCTCACTGAACCCAAAATAATACAGGCCCTGTATAAAGCCTCCCAGGCAGGCGTGCCCATCGACCTCATTATTCGCGGTATGTGCTGCCTTCGCCCAGGGATTCCAGGCGTTTCCGACACAATCCGCGTACGCTCCATTGTAGGGCGGTTCCTGGAACACACCCGCACCTACTATTTTGCCAACAATGAACATACCGTTTTTTGCGCCAGCGCAGACCTGATGGAACGCAACCTCAACCACCGGGTAGAAACCTGTTTCCCCATATTACAGCCCGAATTGGCAGAAAGAATACACCGTGAGCTAAACCTGTACTTACAAGACAACCTGCGTAGCTGGCAGCTCGATACCGAGGGCCGTTACAGCGTAAACAGCCGCAAGGCCGAAGAGCCAGTAGTCGGCGCTCAGGATGAACTGCTTAGCTTGCTAGCCCAATAATCATGCAATTGATCACCATCAAGCCCCTGATCTTTCGTCGCTAATGAGCCCCTACTAGGTTATTTGGCCTTGTATCGAAATCGGGCTATCCTTATCATTACCGCCTATTTCCGCAATCCCCCCCCCCCATTTGGAGAATCAAAATATGAGTGACGCGATCGTCCACACAAGCGATGCCAACTTCGAACAAGACGTATTGTCTTCTGAAGGCCCTGTACTGGTTGACTTCTGGGCAGCTTGGTGTGGTCCCTGTAAAATGATCGCGCCCGTTTTGGATGAACTTGCTCAAGAATACGGCGACAAGATCAAGATCTGCAAAATGGACGTTGATGCTAACAAGCAAACTCCCGCAAAATTCAATATTCGCGGAATTCCAACTTTAATCATTTTCAAAAATGGCTCTGCAGAAGGCACCAAAGTTGGCGCTTTGTCCAAAGCACAACTGAAAGAATTTATCGAAAGTAACCTGTAAAAGAGTGTGACATGGTTGCCAGCGCGACCATGTCTTGCAAAATGCCGTTCATTTGAGCTTTGCACTCCCCAATTTTTGTGGCTATACTGCAAATGTATCGCTTCTGTACACATCCGTTCATCTCTCCTGCAGTCAATCAACCCTAGACTTACAGCAACCCGATGACCGGCCCTAGGCGAAAATAGTTGCCCAATCGGACCATTCAAATACCTTACCTGTGTTATCGACAGCATATCCTAGCCTTACCCCTGGCTACCCTGTTTAGCTTCGTAACACTGAGCAATTTAAGCAAGCACATTACCCCGCTTGCCCGAAAGCAGCAGCAACTCAAAACCATTGGGTTTTACAACAGAATTCCAAGCGTTCAGCATTTACCTAAGAAACGATTACAGAACAAATAACACTAGAAGTAATAGCGCTGACCATTAACATATTAGTAAAACAAGTAAACATCCTTAATCCTGGCCTTCGGCCGAAGCCATCACCCTGCCTACCGTATTAATCTTATGAACCTTACCGACCTTAAACAAAAATCCATCGAAGAACTCATCGAAATCGCAAAAGAAATGGGCATGGAAAACCTTGCCCGCTCGCGCAAACAAGATGTCATTTTTAATATCCTGAAACGCCATGCCCGTAGCGGCGAAGATATTTACGGCGATGGCGTATTAGAAATACTGCAGGACGGTTTCGGCTTCTTGCGCTCAGCAGACTCCAGCTACCTTGCTGGCCCTGATGACATCTATGTTTCACCGAGCCAGATTCGCCGCTTTAACCTGCGTACAGGCGATACCATTTCCGGCAAAATTCGCCCACCGAAAGAAGGCGAGCGCTATTTCGCCCTGCTCAAAGTTAACCAAATTAACTTCGACAAACCGGAAAATTCTCGCAATAAAATTCTTTTTGAAAACCTCACCCCCCTGTTTCCAACCGAGCGTTTGGTTTTGGAAGCCGGTAACGGTTCTACAGAAGATTTAACTGGTCGTATTATCGATTTAATATCGCCTATTGGTAAAGGTCAGCGCGGCCTGATTGTGGCACCGCCGAAAGCCGGTAAAACTATTATGATGCAGAATGTTGCACAGGCGATTACCCGCAATAATCCCGAATGTCATCTTATTGTTCTACTTATCGACGAGCGCCCAGAAGAAGTAACCGAAATGCAGCGCTCAGTGCGCGGTGAAGTTGTTGCCTCCACCTTCGACGAGCCACCTTCGCGCCACGTACAGGTAGCCGAAATGGTTATTGAACGCGCCAAGCGTTTGGTTGAACACAAAAAAAATGTTGTGATTTTACTCGACTCCATTACTCGACTCGCCCGCGCGTATAACACCGTAATCCCATCCTCCGGTAAAGTGCTTACTGGTGGTGTTGACGCCCATGCGCTGGAGCGCCCAAAACGTTTCTTTGGCGCTGCGCGCAATATCGAAGAAGGCGGTAGTCTGTCCATCGTCGCGACGGCCCTTATCGATACCGGCTCCAAAATGGACGAGGTTATCTACGAAGAGTTCAAAGGTACCGGCAACTTAGAACTACACCTCGACCGAAAAATTGCGGAAAAACGTGTTTACCCCGCCATTAACATTCGCCGCTCGGGTACCCGCCGCGAAGATTTGCTGATGAAAGAAGACGAGCTTGCGCGTGTATGGATTCTGCGTAAATTGTTACACGATATGGAAGATGTCAGTGCAATTGAATTCTTGTCAGACAGACTAAAAGGCTTTAAAACCAACGAGCAGTTTTTCCTGTCGATGAAGTCCAAATAAACGGCGTTTAAGCGCCGTATAGAGCGGCGGCACCGCCTGCTGGAAACGTCCGCTGCGCTCCACTTCTGGGGCGCTTCGCTGCTTCTGGACTGCTTTGCAGCCTGCTGGGGAAACCCGAAAAAACGTAACAACAGCCTCTTCCAGCTGCCAAAGGCAGCGCTCCAGAAGCAAACTCCGTTCGCACTCCGTGATCCACACTTTTTATCAGAGTAAAACATGTTCAAAGATCTGCGAGACTTTATCGAACTGCTCGAAAAAAGAGGGCAGCTGAAGCGCATTAAGCACCCCGTTAGCCCTCACCTCGAAATCACTGAAATCTGCGACCGCACGTTGCGCGCGGGTGGGCCTGCGCTGTTATTTGAAAATGTTGAAGGCCACACGTTTCCGCTGCTTGGTAATCTGTTTGGTACACCTGAACGCGTTGCTTTGGGTATGGGGCAAGAAAGTGTAGAAGCGTTACGCGAAGTAGGCGAACTACTGGCATTTTTGAAAGAACCAGAGCCTCCCAAGGGCATGAAAGACGCTTGGGCAAAATTGCCGATATTCAAACAAGTACTGAACATGTCGCCCAAGGAGGTGAAAAAGGCCGCTTGTCAGCAAATCGTATTGGCAAACGATCAAGTCGACCTAACCCAGCTGCCTATTCAAACCTGCTGGCCGGGCGATGCCGGCCCACTCATTACTTGGCCATTGGTTATTACCCGCGGCCCCAACAAAGAGCGGCAGAATCTCGGCATTTACCGCATGCAGTTAATCGGCAAAAACAAACTAATAATGCGTTGGCTCAGTCATCGCGGCGGCGCACTGGATTTTCGCGAATGGCAACAGCAGCACCCCGGTGAGAATTTCCCCGTATCCGTAGCCTTGGGCGCAGACCCGGCAACAATATTAGGTGCGGTAACACCGGTACCCGATACGCTTAGCGAATACGCCTTTGCCGGTTTACTTCGCGGCAGTAAAACCGAAGTCACAAAAAGTATTGGTAATGATTTGCAGGTTCCCGCCAGTGCCGAATTCATTTTGGAAGGCTATATCGCCGAAAATGAGATGGCCGACGAAGGCCCCTTTGGCGATCACACCGGCTATTACAATGAGGTGGATAGCTTCCCTGTTTTTACCGTGGAACGTATTACCCACCGCAAAGAGCCTATCTACCACAGCACTTATACGGGCCGCCCACCCGACGAACCCGCTGTACTAGGCTTGGCGCTCAACGAAGTGTTTATACCGCTGCTGAAAAAACAATTCCCGGAAATTGTTGATTTTTATCTGCCGCCGGAAGGCTGTTCCTACCGCTTGGCTGTTGTGACCATGAAAAAGCAGTACCCCGGTCATGCTAAACGGGTAATGCTCGGCGTTTGGTCTTTCTTGCGCCAGTTTATGTATACCAAATTTGTTATTGTTACCGATGACGACGTAAACGCACGCAATTGGGAAGATGTGATCTGGGCTATTACCACTCGCGTTGATCCCTCGCGCGATACCACCCTCATCGACAACACCCCCATCGATTATTTAGACTTCGCATCGCCGGTATCGGGCTTAGGCTCAAAAATGGGCATCGATGCAACCAATAAATGGCCGGGCGAAACAAACAGAGAATGGGGAACACCCATAGAGATGACAACTGAGGTCAAACAAAAGGTTGATGACCTATGGGACAGCCTTGGCATAATCGATTAATACTAGCGTAATCCAGCGGCCTTTTTACCCCTGCGTATAACACTGTATCTTGCGTAATTAAATTACAGTTATTGACCTATTAATAGCTAATACAAAATCGCTAGGCCATAGAAACGGAAGAAAAATCGTCGGTTCACATGAAAGGATTTGTACTTTTGGCAGCATACTCGCGAAGACAGTGCTCTGCCAAACTGAGCGACACATCGAATATTTTTTTCTGCCAGCAGCTCAAGCATTGACTTGAGCCTATAGACCTTCGGCTTTAAGCCGCTCCTTCGCCCAGCGATAGCTTCCTAAGGACTGCCTTTGTGCCTTTGACGCTAGGCGATCTAAAGCCGCCTGCCCTAGGCGATCCCGCACTTGCTGATAATAAAGACTAGCGGGCTGCGCGCGAATATCCTCAGCAGCAGCTGCGCCAGAACCCATCAGCCAAACAACGCCACCGGGGGGAGCCTGCACCTTGAAGCTGGGTGCTACGCAATTATAAAAATAAGTCTGTGTACCCGCCCAACCGTGGCCCGTTCCCCTATTGCCGCGAAACCGCGACTCCATTCCCGCCTCAGAACTCACATTATCAAACAAGGTGGCAATGGAATAGCGATGGTGCGGTCCAGCAAAGGCTTTGGAATCCATTCCAATACAGTCGACAAAAACATTCGGCCCCGCTGTGCGAGCCTGGGTGACAAACTCATGGCGGCCACTAATCGTGAGGCAGCGCTGCACGAGATTAAGCTGACCATCAACCATAAAGGAGTAACGACGACCGCCACTAACTCTAGAGGCATGTCCAAGATTAATACTGTCCTGGATAGTCGAACGCGTTCCCGAAACCGACACTAAGGACCAACCAAAATAGTTTCCAGTAATATTTCGAACCCAAGTATTTTCAGTATTTTTCTCAATGTGAATACCCGTCCAGCCATGATTTTCAGCGCGGGTCGCCACTTTAGGGTCTCCGTATGGGTGCGCTGAACTCGATGAACCAAACTCCGACATCAAACGCACCCGCTCAATACCCACTTCAGTCACTCGTGCTGGTGCGTGGTACTGAAATATTGCGCCACCCCCAAACTCTGGCTCCATCGAATGTACGATTGGCGCATCAACAAAAACACGACGCCCTTCTATGCCGGTAATCTTTCGCTCAAAATAAAAATCATAGCGCCCGGCTTGCCACTGTTTGGTGGTATTGAGCTTCTTTCCGTCCGCAGACAGCGGAACTCGACGAACAAAATCCGACCAAGATTCACCCGTTTTTTGCAAAATAGAACGCGCTGTTTGGTCATTGGGTAATCGGTAATACCATCCAGGATATGCGCCGGTCTTGACCCAGTGAGCCCCGTGAACTGACCGCCATCTCGGTAACAATTGGTCGCCGCCGATAAATTTAATCCATGCCTCGTTCGAGGGCCGATATACGACTATTTTATCTCCAACGGCGTATGCCAAAACCGAATCGACTTCAAACGAGTTTGACCCTATCGGCGTCGTTTTATCCACGATTACTCGTTTCGAAGTGCTATCGACTTCTATTTTATTGGCGTTCCCAACGGTGATAAGCGTACGTTTATATTTTTTATTGTCATACCCGGCGGCGATAATAGTCGTGCCACTAGGATCACCTCCCTCGCCACGCAGCACCGTCCCACTTTGCGAAATAACGAGCTTTCCCTCTACGCGATAAATGCCGCGCGTAAGGAGTACAGCACCACGAAGTCCATTCTGATCCAGAGGCAGCCGCCCTACTTTATCCAAAGCGTCTTGTATACGCTTGGTATCATCACCTAGCTGCGGCTTCAGCGTAATTTTAACCGCAGCGTTTGGAATCCCCTGCTCGCCGGAGTGATAGCCTACGTGGGAAAAGTCCGGAATCCGGTTTCCCTTATCATCTTTTGAATAGCGTAATTTTCCGGTTGCAGAAAGACGGTATAAAGCACTTTGTTGCTGTTCAATAATCGTCTGTGCATTGATACTTTGCGGTAGCCAAAATAAAACGGCTATTACAACAAACACCCCTATTTTCATAATAGCGAAACACCCTGTCGAACAAGCCTGATATTGTTAATTAAGGCTAACGTCAACGCAAAAAATTCTTTAGCTCGACAAAGTAATCACTATTATCAGCAATGGAGTTGTGTCCTGAATTAGCAATCGTTACCGCCGTCGCAACGCCATTAGTGAACCCACTTAACAATTTTTCACTGTGATCGGCGGTAATAACACTATCGTCAGCGGCCATCAATAACAACGTCGGAGCGGTAATACTATTGGCAACAGCTAGGGAGTTGTAACGCTCAGTAATCATCCAGCTAATCGGATAGAACCAATACACTTTTCCGGCAACGGCCGTAATGCTGTCGAAGGGCGTTACTAGCACCAACGCATCCACTTTGCGCTTACTCGCAAGCTGAGTAGCGACACCACTACCGAGGCTTCTACCCATCACAACCACCTTTTCGTATTCCTTGGCCATCTGCTCATAGAGAAAAAGTGCGTCGCTGATTAACGCCTGTTCGCTAGGCTCACCGTTACTACCGGCATAACCACGGTAGTGAAATCCCGCTACCGAATACTGGGGAAAGTGGAGCGCAAGCTCCTGCAAGCTGCTACCAATTTGCTCGGCGTTACCACCAAAATACAGAATAAGTTGCGATTGTTCGGCATTTGCCACATGCCCCTGTAGGCGAATGTCACCATGGTCACGGTAAACATTTGACAACCCGGAAAATTCCATCGGAAGCGTGGGGAAATAAATAAAGCTGCGTTGAAAAAAATAAAGCGCGGTGCCAATACCAAAATAGAGAAACGCCAACAGCAACAGTAATGTTTTAATCAGAGACATGGCACCCTACTGCTGCGTGGTAAGCAGCAAACCTTTCTGGTACAACGCCGTACTCTTTTGGTGGTCTCCCAGTTGCGCTACCAAGGCCGCCAGTTCAGCATAGGCAACCGGACTTTCCTGCAAACTTAAACTGGTCTCAAAATAGCTTCTTGCTTTACCCCAAAGTTCGCAACGATTAGCTATACGTGCCAACGCCATGAGTAGGTCAGCATCTTTGGGGTGGTCGCTAAGCCAGCGCTCGGCCTGTGCCAATTGATCGACACCCTGCGACAACGTCAATTGACCATACAATTTTATCAACTCGGTATTCCAGTTTTTTTTCAGCGACTGGCGCAACATCAATTCGGCTTTGTCGTGCTTGTCCTGTTGCAATAAAATCACACAATACTGAGCAATAAGGGTTTGCGATGTTTTTAAGTGCCGCGGTAATTTTTGCCACAGGGAAGCTAACCGCTGCTCCCTCTGGGCGGGTGAACCCAATTTATTTTCACCCTGTAGAAGAGCGCAATAAGCATTCACTTCCAACCCAGAAAATTGTTCTTGGCTATATTGCTTGCTGGCTTTCAACCGTGGCAATAGCTCGATTAATGCATCCCAGTTATTTAATTGCGCATACACCTTCTGCAACAACGCCAGTACCACCGGATGCGAAGGCGCCAGCGAAAAGGCTTTCTGTAAGGTAGCTAAGCTAGCGTCTAGATTATCCGTCGACATATCTAGGCGCGCGCGGCTCAACAAAACTGCAAGCTCATTTTCCGGTGCGCTTTTTTCTGCCATCTCCAACAATTGCTGCGCTTCCGCTGTATTGCCCAATGCATTTGCAGCATGAGCAGCCGCCAATAAATGCACAAGGGGTTGCTCACTCTGTTTGGCCACGCTGAGTAAATCTTTTTTGGCAGCCCGCCAATCCCCTTCGATATAACGCAAAAGACCGCGATTAGCTTTACGTATAAACTGTTGGCTACGACGCTTAGAAAATACCGTTAAACCCACGCCAAACGAACGCAATAGCTGAACACCAAACCGGTAACATCCGTAAATTAGGAACAACCCCAAAGGCAATGCAACGAGCCAGAAGCTGGCCTCCACTGTTGTATTGCCTACGCTAATCAAAATATAGCCGGAGTCCTGACGAACCAGTTCAATGGCAAGGGAGCCACCCACCAAAATCAATAGGCTCAGGGCACCGACATACAGAATGCGGTTCATGGCTGGGAGCCTCCAGCTGCAGGCGTTGCCCCTTTAAGATTATGCAGCTCTTCAATATAAGTATGCAGTAGCTCAAGGGACGGTGAGATGTCCGGGAGCTGCGCTACAATCGTTTTATCCGACAACGCCTTTAGCTGTGCGCGAAAATTATCGGCGGCGGTAGAGGCTGGTAAAAATTTGCTGATGTAGCTTTCTGCCTGCAACAAGCTCTGGGAATAAATTTGTGGCTGCTCTCGCAACAACGCCAACTGCGCGCGCTCGAGTAACAACTGAATATTATGCTGCAAATAGTGCGTTGCATCGGGTGCCAATAGCGCACGCGCCTCAACACTGTGGTCGCGCACACGTATGTATTCACTCAAACCTTCGGTAAACCCGGAGAAGCTGGAACGCACCTTCGCTAACCAACCCGACTCTGCCTCAACTGCCTCAACGTTTGCACCTGCTCCGGGCTCCGCTTGCTGCCGCAGAGCACTATCTTCACTATTGATCATAACTTGCTGCCGTGTCGGTTGCAGCGGCAACGCTTCGATATGATTAACCAGCCCATCGATGGCGAGGTAGATTCCTTCCACATCAATTTTTTGTACTAAGCGCAATGCTGCCAAGTCATTATTGATGGCTTTGCGCAACGGGTATAAATCCGGATCAGCTAGGTCGCGCATGATTGCGTCGGCTTCCGTTAACAGGGCTTCAGCCCCCTCTGCACTGCGCTCTATTAACACACGCTGATTAGCCAGCTTCAGTAAATACTCGGCTTCCGCTAACAGCCAGTCTTCGCGAGTAACCGTAGACATCGCCAATAGCCGCTTATTCTGTGCAATAACACGCTGCTCAAGGATTTGCAGGCGCTCGTTAGCGCGCTCACCGCTGGCTTTAGCCGCCGCTAAAGATTCCCCAAGAGCCTGATTAATGGCAATAAGCTGTTGCGCCTGCTGACTTAATTGGCTTTCCAGTATTTTAACTTGGGCATATTTTTCGGTATCGCCCTTAATGTATTGATCTCCCTGCCACGCCAACCAAACCACAACGAAGATTGTCACTAGCATTAACAGAGCAAGCAATAAACCAAACCAGGGAAAGCCACGCTTGGACCTTATTGTGGGCTGTGATTCAGTTGGGGCTTCGGCCACTTTTCTGCTTTCGTGTGCTGACCTGTGCTCGACGGCATTGTCGCTAGCATCGGTAGCACTTGCATCAACCACTTCCGCTGTTGCCGCTTCGGTTGATTCCACCTCTGTCCCAGATGCGTTTTCAGCATCATTGGGAATAACGTTTTGATCAGTTTTCCCCCCGACGCCTTCATCATCCAGCTGCTCAGGAACTTGCGTTTTGTCCGTCATTCATAAGTCTCTGTAAAGTCTCTAACATTTGGAGTTCGCTGGCATTTTGTGAAGTAAGGATACGACTAAAACCCGCTTCGCGAGCGCACTCGGCTACACGCTCACCGGGCACAAGAATAGCCAAGCGTAACAATTCGGCCTTTTTATCCATGCTAACAGCGGCCGCCACCGTAAGTAAATTATTCAACGTCTCACCGCTGAATACCGAGATGATATCGGTACGTGAATCAAATTTTTGCTGCGCCAGTTGCGCCAACGCCAATTCGGGAATTTCTCTTAGGTACAACTCACAAAATTCAACCTGCGCACCGCGAGCATTTAGGGCTTCACCCAACAGAGGTCGACCCCCCACTCCGCGACAAATCAATATTTTTTTATGCGTAACGTCCTGCAATAGCGAGTGTTGTAACAACCCCTCGGTATTCATCGTCAATGCTGTCGAACTAACCTGTTCAGGCGAAAGTTCCAACGCTTGCTGTAAAGTCTGGGCTGTTTTTTTTCCGACAGCAAAATACTCAATACCCAACGGTAGCTGTGGCCAGTACTGATCCAACCACTCGCGGGTATGCAGCACCGCATTTTGACTAACAAATATAACCTTGTCGTAAAGATCAAAATCCAATATTTTTTGACGAACAGCATTTTGCTGCTGAGCGTCCACAACCGGCACTAACGCCAACATCGGCATGGATAAAACCGAAAAGCCCGATGACGCCAGTAATGCACACCAATCGTGATTTTGGGTACCGGGCCGCGTGGCCATTACACGATAATGAAGTGGCTTAACGGCCAACAGAATTACCGTAGACGTTTTTTAGAATTTTATCGGCGCCTGCCGCCAGCAATTCCTGGGCTAGGTGTTCACCCATTTGCTCACCGGCATCGACGCTGCCTTTTACTTCGCGATAAATTGTTTTGCTGCCATCGGGCTCGGCCACCAAGCCCCGCAACCACAACCCTCCATCCTTGTGGATAGCGTAGCTGCCGATAGGTACCTGACAACCACCTTCCAATGCACGAACCATCGCACGCTCAGCCATAACGGCCTGTGCCGTTAGCCGATGATGCAAAGGCTGCAGCAGCGCTAAAACATTTGTGTCGCCGGTGCGACACTCAATACCGACAGCGCCCTGCCCACCGGCAGGTAGCAGGTTTTCCGGTGCAAGGCAGGAAGCGATACGGTCATCAAAACCCAATCGTTTTAATCCTGCTGCGGCAAGCAGTATGGCGTCGAACTCACCTGCATCGAGTTTCGCCAAGCGGGTATTAACGTTACCACGCAGAAACGTTACCTCCAGATCGGGGCGCATTGCCAACAACTGACTTTGGCGGCGCAGGCTTGAAGTGCCAATAATCGCACCCGGAGGTATAGATTCAAGCGTTAAGTACTTACCCGAAACCAGCGCATCGCGCGGATCTTCACGTTCACATATAACCGCAAGCCCAAGGCCGTCGGGGAAATCCATGGGTACGTCTTTCATCGAGTGCACGGCAATATCAGCTTCATCTTCTAGTAATGCGTGCTCCAGCTCCTTCACAAACAAACCTTTGCCGCCCACCTTTGCCAGTGGCACATCGAGGATTTTGTCGCCACGGCTAGTCATGGGCACCAACTCCACGACCAACTGAGGGTGATACTTTATTAATTCCGCTTTTACATATTCGGCCTGCCAGAGTGCAAGCGCGCTTTTTCGGGTGGCTATACGAAGGGTTTGGGTCACGACGACAATCCTCTCTGAATTCGCCATCATAATACCAGACGGAGGTGGCTTCAGAGCCAATGAGATACGATTTACAGCCGCGAAAGAAGCTCGCGAACATTTGACACATGGCGCCGGCTAACCGTTGGCCGATAGTCGGTAGATTTAAGCCGCAATTCAAATTGTCCACTACCGGTACGCTCTAATGCTTCAATCTCTTTTATAGCCACCAATGCATTGCGGTGTACCCGAAGAAACAAAGCTGGAAACTCTTGTTCCAACTCTTTAAGGGTGTCGTCGATGAGCGTTTCGCCCGTGGCATGCTTTACCGTCACATATTTTTGATCAGCAATAAAGCACTGCACCCCCGCAATAGCGATCAGCTCCACACCCTTGCGGGTTTTTGCTGCAATATTTTGGCGCTGACCATCGGGTACTTTTTCGGCTGTAGCGGCATTTCTTTGAACTTTATTCACCTTTTGCGCTTTCTCCAGCGCATCCAGCAGCTGCTGTTCCTGCACGGGCTTAAGCAGGTAGCCCACAGCCAAAGTTTTGAACGCCTCCAGTGCGTACTCATCGTATGCTGTACAGAAAATCACGGCCGGCGGCTCGGGCATTGCCGAAATTTTCCCCGCGGCTTCCAGGCCATCCTCCCCCGGCATGCGCACATCTAGCAACACTATATCTGGATCAAATTTGTCGATGGCGGCAACGGCTTCTATGCCGTTGGCGGCTTCACCAACAACCTCATAACCGTCGAATCTTTCGATCATGCGTATCAAACGCTGACGCGCGAGAGGTTCATCGTCAACAATTAACATATGCATGGGGATCTCTCCTGAGGCCTAATTTTGTAAGGTTTGATTAGGAAAGCTTAGCACGGCAATAAACTCGCCTGCGTCGCTGTTTGTTACCAGTGTTCCATTACTACCGTAGTAGGCCACCAACCGGTGGCGAATGTTATCCAAGGCTATGCCATTACCACCGGCTTCTGGCTTATCTAGCTGTTGTGTTTTATCTTCATTTTCACCAACCGGGTTACGAATAGATACCACCGCCTGCTTTTCCCCCAGCACAATGTTCACCGTTATCATGCCACCGCACGGCATGGGCTGAATACCGTGATAGATCGCATTTTCAAACAACGGCTGCAGCAGAAAGCTAGGGATTTGCCAGTGGTCAAAACGCTCGTCTGCGGGGTCAAGCCCGCCCCCAGATTCCGCCGAAAACGTCCACTCCATGCGCATACGCTCGCCAAGGCGCATCTGCTCAATATCCATGTAATAACGGCACAAATCAATTTCCTTGCGCAGAGGAATCAAGCCTGGCTCACTGAGGCTTGCTCGAAATAGCTGCGCCAGCTCTACCACCACGCGCTCAGCCGTATCTTGGTCCACCGCGATTAAGCTCGCTATTGTATTCATACTGTTGAATAAAAAATGTGGCCGAATACGCGACTGCAACGCCTGCAGGCGAGAGGCCATTTCCGCCCGTTGCTGGTTGCGTAATTGCTGCTGTAAATACAGGTACCGTAAACCGACGCCCGCCAGCACAGCAGCAACCATCAAGTTGCCAATTAACACCTGGCCTATACCGTAAAAATTTCCCTGACCAATCCAATGCGTAAGAAATGAAAAAACAAAGGTGCAAAACAGTACCAGACTGTAGCTGCCCAAGCCTGCCACCATCGGGTGGACCTGATTCAGATAACGACGCAACAGACACAAACTGCCGGCACTGGTTAGCACTACCCACTGAGCCAGTATGGACACCATGCCAAACCTCGCCCAATCAAAATGATCGAAGCTGTAGGCTGCGATCATAAACGCACCAACAAACAGTTCGGCGATCAAAATAAGGGCGAGCACTGCCTGGGGGCCACAAAGATCCGGCAAAAAGTCGCCGTCGTTGCTTAAGCTTGGGGAAAGGTCTGTATTATCAGTCAAGGGCACCTCGAGTAAAGTCCTTCTAAATCGCTTTTATCAAACCTGCTGGAGCTCGGGTATAATGCGCCGTCTGAGTGCAGGCTAGGCCTGCTCCATCAATATGAGTATTACAGGATTTAACTAACTATGAGCCAAGAAGACAACTCTGTAAAACCCTGGGGGGGCCGATTCAGCGAAGCAACCGATGCCTTTGTCGAACGTTTCACAGCGTCCGTTGATTTCGACCAGCGGCTTTACCATCACGACATTAACGGCTCAATCGCTCACGCGACTATGCTCGCCTCCGTGGGCGTGCTAACAAACGAAGAAACATCCTCCATTATCGATGGCCTGGAAACTATCCGCAGCGACATAGAGCAGGGTAATTTTAACTGGCTGGTAAGCTTGGAAGATGTGCACATGAACATCGAAGCCGAGCTAACCAAACGTATTGGTACCACCGGTAAAAAACTGCACACAGGGCGCTCGCGCAACGATCAAGTTGCCACTGATATCCGCCTTTACCTGCGCGACGAAATAGATGCTGTGGCCAAAGAGCTTACGCGCCTGCAGCAGGGCCTGCTGACCATTGCCGAACGCGAAGCAAATACCATTATGCCGGGGTTCACCCACCTACAAACGGCACAGCCGGTTACTTTCGGGCACCATTTACTGGCTTGGTATGAAATGCTTAATCGTGACTACAGTCGATTAATGGACTGCCGTAAGCGCTCAAACCAATCACCCCTGGGTGCCGCCGCACTGGCGGGAACAACTTACCCGATCGACCGAGAACAAACATCTCAGCTGCTGGGCTTCAGCCAACCAACCCGCAACTCACTCGACTCCGTAAGCGATCGTGACTTTGCCATTGAGTTTACGGCCTTCGCCGCATTACTGATGACCCACCTATCTCGCGCCAGCGAAGAACTAGTGCTCTGGACATCGGCGCAGTTTAACTTTATCCACTTGCCCGACCGCTTTTGCACCGGCTCGTCAATCATGCCACAGAAGAAAAACCCGGACGTGCCCGAACTGGTGCGCGGTAAAACTGGGCGTGTAAACGGCCACTTAGTCAGCCTGCTGACACTAATGAAGTCACAACCACTGGCCTACAACAAGGATAACCAAGAAGATAAAGAGCCACTGTTCGATACTATCGACACGGTTAAAGATTGTCTTCGCGCCTTCGCCGATATGATTCCTGCATTAGAAGCCAATAGAGAATCTATGTACGAAGCGGCAAAACGTGGATTTTCCACCGCAACCGATCTCGCCGATTACCTAGTACGCAAGGGCATTCCCTTCCGCGACTCCCACGAAGTGGTCGGCAAGTCCGTTGCCTACGGCATAGAGCAAGGCAAGGACCTTTCCGAAATGTCGCTGCAGGAGCTTCAACAATTCTCCAGTATCATCGACAACGACGTGTTTGATGTATTAACGCTAGAAGGCTCAGTCTCGGCCCGCAACCATATTGGTGGCACTGCACCTCAACAGGTATTAAATGCCGTTAAAGTGGCTAAAACCGACATTAACTCTCGCTAACCGCACACAAAAAAGGCGAGCACAGAGCTCGCCTTTTTTGAATCTAATCTTGGTGCGTAATCGCTTTACAGGTCATCAATATCGTAATCGACAATTACAGGCAAGTGACTGGAGAACTTCCGGGTTTTATAAAGCGCGGCATATTCGACCTTTTTCGACAGAGAATCAGAGATCGCCTGACAATCCGTTCGCCAGCCATCACCTTCACCTACGTTACCGCTTGGCCACCAGGAGTATTCACCAGCCTCTGGAACCGCCAAACGAAAAGCATCGGCGTAGCCCAACTGCCTGAATAACTGATCCATCCATTGCTGTTCGTGAGCAAGAAACCCCGGCTGACTGGTATTCTGCTGCCAGTTTTCTACATCTTTTTTGGTGTGGGCCATCGCCCAGTTACCACAAAAAATATAGTGCCTACGCTTGCGAGTGATTTTATGTAGCAACGCCTGAAAGTCATCGAAAAACTTAATTTTCACCTCCTGAGATTCTGCTGCAGAAAAAGCGCTGGGCGCCAGCAGAGAACCGATAGAATAGCGCTCGAAATCCACCTGCAAATAGCGGCCTTCCATATCGACACCACTGGAAAACCCCAAACCGTAGATCAATGCTTTCGGCTGATGACGGCTGTAAATGGCAACACCGTTGTAGTGCTTAATACCAGAATCGAAAAAATAGGCGAAGTAACCCTCGGGATGGAAAATAGCGTCGTCCAACTCGTACTCTAAGGCACGAATATCCTGCAAGCAGATGATGTCCGCATCCTGCTCGTCTATCCAGTCATATAAACCTCTTTGTGCCGCTTGATGAAGACCATCAACGCACAGACTGATCACTCTCATACCAACCCCTTAATAACGGTTGGATATGATACAGATAGTTGTAATTCATTGTCATTAATTATCACAAAATTCATCTGGTATTCAGTATTAGAGTTTTATTATTTATGCCTGACTAACATTGCATAGCAAGCCAAGTACACTAATGTAAATTTGTCCGTAAGAGGGTGTTTTTCTTATAATAGACGGATATCGGCCGCTTAGAAGGCTTCTCGTTGCTTTGGCATAGCATAGAGAAACAGCAAAACCCGTCTTTAAGCGGGTTTAGACTAGGTAAAACAGTGTCCTAAGCCTGAAAAAAACCTTTCAACCTATTCCCGGAGAGAGAATGAAACCCTACCAAAAAGAATTTATCGAAATGGCAATTGCCAGTGAGGCGCTAAAATTTGGTGAGTTCACTCTTAAGTCAGGTCGTAAGAGCCCGTATTTTTTTAATGCTGGCTGTTTTCAGTCCGGGTCAGATATCGCCCGCCTCGGCCGGGCCTACGCCCAGGCTATG
The DNA here is from genome assembly GCF_014218805.1 of Teredinibacter franksiae. NCBI lineage: Bacteria > Pseudomonadati > Pseudomonadota > Gammaproteobacteria > Cellvibrionales > Cellvibrionaceae > Teredinibacter > Teredinibacter franksiae. The sequence goes on from NZ_JACJUV010000001.1 coordinate 2,263,697, forward strand.
ATCGATGCCGATCTTACTTTCGATATGCTGTTCGGGCCGGCCTATAAGGGTATTCCGCTCGCTACAGCCACCGCCATCGCGCTGGCCGACAATCACCATCGGGATATACCTTGGTGCTACAACCGCAAAGAGGCAAAGAATCACGGAGAAGGAGGAATGATGGTTGGCGCGCCACTATGCGGCCGTGTCGCTGTGATTGACGACGTCATCACAGCAGGTACTGCGGTAAGAGAGGTATTGTCCATTATCGACTCTGCAGGCGCCCAACCCGCGGCAATAGTGATTGGCCTAAACCGCCAGGAGAAAGGCCAGGGTCAGCGTTCCGCCATCGACGAACTACAACAGTCCACTGGTGTACCTGTAGTCAGCATTATCGACTTAAGCGACATAATGACCTATCTTGACGCCAAGGGCGATAAAACCACACTATCCAGTGTTACCGAATATCGCAATCAATACGGTACCCCATGATCAAACCAAACCTACACCGAACCCGCTTTACGCTAGGCCGCCTACTCTCGACGGTGGCCACCGCTTTGCTATTAGCCGCTTTCTGCGCAAACGCCCTAAGTCAGCACGTTTACTACCGCTATATAAACGAAGACGGGGTTAAAGTGCTGGATCACTCTATTCCACCGGAATACGCCCAGACCGGCTATGAGGTGCTTAACGCCTCCGGCCAAGTGGTTAAAGTAGTACCCCCGGCGCCGTCGGCAGATGAAATTGCACGCAACGCCATAGAGCGCGAAATTCAGGAGCGTTATGCGCGCCTTAAACGCCGCTATTCATCGACCGACGACATTGAATCAGCTAAGCAACGCCGCCTGCGCAACATTAGCACCAACATCTCCATACTTAATGGAAACATCAACACCCTCAGCGCTCAAATCGAAGGCATTACCAGCAAGGCGGCGGATTTTGAACGAAGAGGAGAAAAAGTACCCAAGAAAATACTGGATGACCTAGCAGCCGTGCGCGTAGAACTAACCATTGCAGAAGAGCTATTGCAAATCCGAAACACGGAGCATCAGGAGGTTATCAGTAAGTTTGACCAAGATATTCTGGCGTTTGCCAAAGGTGAAGCCATGGAAAAAATCTCTGCGGCAAAAATTCAGTAGCCGTAAACTTGAGCAGACCTAAAACCTGTTAGCTTATTTGTGCCTCAGTGGCGAATATACCATGAATCATATGAGGCCACTGTTGCGCCCACCCCTCGGTGGGCAAACGCTTGAACTCGCTGCGAACATAGGCAGACATTTTCCCGTCAAGTAGCGCTAGCATTAAACTGGACGTATCGAAAATGGACATGCCAAAATGCAAACCCTCCTTCAATTCGGCCTCTCGAAAAATTTGACGCACTTGCGTTTCCAAACGCTCGAACAACTGCACAACGCGCAAGCGTAAACGATCCGTTTCACCGGCCAGCGCATCGCCCGTCAGTATTCGAGTAATACCCGGATTTCGTTCAGAAAAAGCCAAGACCAAATGAAGAATTTTTTCTAGGCGCAGTAAAGCATCGGAGCTTTCTGCATTGATAATACTGATACGGGAAAAGAGCGTTTCTTCAATAAATTCAATCAGTCCTTCATACATTTTTGACTTGCTTGGGAAGTGCCGATAAAGCGCCGCTTCTGACACACCCACTTCCTTAGCCAAAGCCGCCGTTGTTATGCGCGCACCGGGCTTTACTTCCAGCATATGAGCGAGAGCTTCTAATATTTGTTGCCGTCGCGGCTTTTTATTATTTGTACTCATGTTGTCAATTCATGAACTCTCTTGAATCGCACCACCTGATACAGGTAACGCGCCATGCAGGTGCATTGTGTTGTTGCTCAGTATGGAAACAATCCCGTTTCACTACCTATAAGTTAACCAAGCAAAAAATAATCCCGAATGTGAAGCCCAAATGCAATCCCCTCTAACAACACAAGAGCGTAGTCCAAAAAGCACTCAGAAAACACAAAGTTTGCGCCTCCGCGCAAATATTGAGGCGCAACGACAGAAACCATCTAATCCTAGCCGGTCGCTCCTAGAGCTTCAACAAGAGATTGGCCGTAAGCGTGATTTATTTAGCGATGTTGATCCGTAATCAGGGTTCCCACCCCAGAATCTGTAAAAATTTCCAACAATACAGCGTGCGCCACTCGACCATCCACGATATGGGCACTTGCGACACCCGATTTCACCGCATCCAGTGCACAGCGAATTTTTGGCAGCATTCCACCATAAATAGTGCCGTCAGCTATAAGCTCATCCACCTTCTCAGTCGTTAAGCCAGTTAATGTGTCTCCCTGCTTATCCTGCAAGCCGGCCACATTTGTCAGCAACATTAATTTTTCCGCTTGCATTATTTCCGCAACCTTGCCTGCAACCAGATCGGCATTAATGTTATAGGAGGCTCCATCTTCGCCCACGCCGATGGGTGCTATCACGGGAATAAAGTCACTTCCAACCAACAAGTCAATAACACTACGATTAATTGTTTTTACTTCGCCAACATGGCCAATATCAATAATTTCAGGCGCATTAATATTTGCCTGCTCTTCAGCACTCAACTGGCGATTAAGCATCAGTTTTTTCGCTCGAATCAAATTGCCATCTTTTCCTGTAATGCCAATCGCCTGACCACCTGCTCCATTTATTAAGCTAACAATTTGTTTATTGACCGTCGCACCTAAAACCATTTCCACAACGTCCATTGTCTGACTATCAGTAACACGCATACCCTGAACAAACTCGGACTGAATGTTGAGTTTTTTCAGCAATTCACCAATTTGCGGGCCACCGCCGTGAACTACGATCGGGTTCATGCCTACCAACTTCATCAAAACAATATCACGAGCAAAACTTCGCTGCAGTGTCTCGTCAGTCATGGCATTACCGCCATATTTAACAACGACGGTTTTGCCCGTAAACTTTTGGATATAGGGTAGCGCCTCTGTTAAAACTTCGGCAACTTTGGCTGGACTATTCTCAGATCTGTTTTTTTGTACAGGGTTATTACTATTATTACTTTGCATTACGGCTAGCTGTTCCAATCAAAAGAGAGCGAGCTGTCAATAATTTTCAGCTCTTTAACAAAAAGTGATTTCAACTGATGAAGCGCATTATCATCGTCAGCCTCAAAACGCAGGGTTAAATGTGCCGATGTATTGGACGCACGCACCAACCCCCAACCGTTGGAATAATCAACCCTAATTCCGTCAATCGTTGTAATTTTACCTCCACCAAATTCGCCTTTTTCAATCAATGCTTTTACGACTTCAAACTTCCTTTCTTCCGGTACTTCCACACGAATTTCCGGCGTAGCGGGCGATTCAGGGAATTCCGCGAACAACTCATCCAAGGTTTGGCCCTGCAAGCTGAGTATTTCAATCAAACGAGCGGCTGCATAGAGCCCATCATCAAAGCCGTACCATCGATCTTTAATGAAGATGTGCCCAGAGTATTCACCACCGACCAGTGCACCCGTTTCCGCCATTTTGGCCTTCATTGGCGAATGCCCAGTCTTCCACATAATCGGTCGCCCCCCGACTTCGGAGATGCAATTATTCAAATGCCGGGTGCTCTTTACATCAAACACCACATCTGCTCCGGGATTACGGGAAACAATATCTTTGGCGAACAGCATCAACAGCCGGTCCGGCCAAATAATTTTTCCTGAAGAGGTAACCACGACAATGCGATCACCATCACCGTCAAGCGCAACACCGAGATCCGCATTCATTTCCTTTACTTTTTCAATCAGCGGCTGGAGATTTTTCTCTACGGTAGGATCAGGCTCATGGTTCGGAAACTTACCATCGAGGTCACAAAAAAGCGGCGTTACCCGGCAACCCAACTCCTCAAACAAACGAGGCGCCACCAATCCAGCGACCGCATTTGCCGCATCGATAACAATGGAGACATCTCCTGCCAGAGCGACATCGGAGAAAATCGCATCAATGTAGCTGGGGGTAATATCTATTCGACTTTCTTCGCCTGCACCCTGATAAACATCGTTCGACAGCATGCGTGAACGGATAGATTTAATATCTTGCTCGGAGCGGCACTTGCCGTCCATCACCACTTTAAAACCATTTTGATCGGCGGGGTTGTGACTTGCCGTAACCATAACGCCACTAGAACTTTGCTCCAGTGTTTCGGTAGCGAAATACATTAAAGGCGTTGGCACTGTGCCAATATTCACTACATGGCACCCACTGTTGAGAATGCCACGAATTAGATATTCGGTTAATTTAGGGCTATGGGTTCGAGCATCTCTTGCGACAAGCAGCGTGTCTTCGCCAACATCCAAAGCCTCACTCCCAAGCGCTGCGCCCAACCTCAAAGCGAAGTCTTCATTGATCTGACTACCGTATTTTCCGCGAATGTCATACGCACGGAATACAACATCGGGAATACTGATATCGGCTACTGCAGGCTCTTCTTTGGATTTATTTGTGGATGGCTTGTGCTTAGAGGCTTTCTTCTCTTCCTCTAAACCTAGAAGCTGTTCGTCTCCAAGAGTGATGTCAACGTCGAGAATATTCGTTTTTCTCGAGTGAAGCGTAGACAACTCTTCATCGGCTACCTTTGCTGCCACGGCAGTAATAGTGCCCCAAGCGCCCTTGGCACCGCTTTCGCGCACCTTAACAACTTTTTCGCCCACACGAGAACCCAACCACAACGCTGCCGCCATCAAAACGAGGGAGAGCACAGCTAGGCCAAAGAGAATAAAGGGGATATTAACGCGCGCCTGTTCCGATAATCGAAAACTGGGAGAAAACTTAACATCCCAAGGCGTGCCCCCCACTTTATATTCGCTGGACCCTCCGACGGTATCGCCCCGGTAGTGAGCAACCAGCGTCGGCTTTCCTTTGCCAAAATATTGAGTCAACTCAACATGACCCATACCAATATTATTTTGCTCTAGAGCGGCAGACAGTCCATCGACCGAAAGGCTCACCATCATAGTGCCAGCAACCGGTGCAGTTTCAGTAGCCGGCACAGGCACAACAATAGTTATAAGCCGCTCTTTACCTTGAATCAAAGCTTCGACTCTGGTTGGCTTTCTGTTTTCGGCGAAACGAATAAGTTCTAACTCTGAAAAACGAACAGGAGGAAAAATTTTGTCGTTAAGCACTGCCTTTCCCGGCAGGAAAAAACGCACGCTTTCGACATGCTCGAGCTGGCTGCGCAACAGGCTCGAAAAATCCTCCAGCTGTGCTGCATCATTTTTCCGCAAAGCCGTTTCCAATATAGGCTTACTAGCAAACTGGCCGATGGCACGACTAATTGTTTGCAAGTAGACCTCAACATTCTGCGCGGTGAGCTGTGCCCTTTGCAGAGAAAGCTCACTTAAGCGCGTAGACTGCTTATCTAACACCTGGATCCGATGCACTTCACGCACAAGAAGACCACTAATCAAACCTGCGAGCAATATCGCTACAATACGGCTTATTGCTACCGGTGAAATTCGGCTCTTTTTTGGTTTTTCTTCGCTAACCTGTACTGCGTTCGGCAGTCGATCCGGATCAGAAAATTTTTCAAAATTATCAGCCACTGACCGTTCCTTGTTTCTTGACTTATCATTTAGTTTTTATCATTGGATGGCAAATGCTTAGCTACCCAATTAACAATATTGCGAGCAATCTGCTGCTTGCTTTGCTTCTCAAAAACCGCTTGCTCACCGTTTTTTGAGAATATTTTTACGGCATTGTCGTCGCTGTTGAAACCAATATCAGCGCGCGCAACATCGTTAGCAACAATGGCATCTAACTGCTTATGTTCCAGTTTACTCAGAGCGAACGGCTCCACGTTCTGCGTTTCCGCAGCAAACCCCATCACAAAGCGCTCACCCGCCATTTGTGCCACACTCGCCACTATGTCGGGGTTTTTAATTAGCTCCAACACCAAGCAATCGTCGCCGCCCTTTTTGATTTTCTGCTGACGAAACTCTTTCGGGCGATAGTCGGCAACGGCTGCAGCCGCAATCACCACGTCAGCCGATTCAGCTTGCGCCATTACAGTTTCATACATTTGCAACGCGCTTTCCACAGCTATTCGCTCAACGTGTGGAGGGGGTAACATGGAGACCGGCCCAGATACCAACACCACACGCGCCCCCGCATCAACAGCCGCCTGTGCGAGCGCGTAACCCATTTTACCTGAACTGCGATTGCTCAAAAAGCGTACTGGGTCCAACGCTTCGATCGTTGGGCCCGCGGTAATTACCACTTTTTTCCCTGCCAGCGCCCCAGTTTCAAACTGTGCCGCAACCGCCGTAACCAGTAATTCAACCTCAAGCATACGACCAGGGCCAACATCGCCACAAGCTTGCTCACCTTCCGCCGGCCCCAATAGTTTAGCCCCACGCTCTCGCAATAGCCGACAGTTTTTTTGTGTAGCTGCGTTTAACCACATCCCCTGGTTCATCGCTGGAGCCAGTATTAACGGAGCTTTGGTGGCTAGCGCCAAAGTGCTAAGCAGATCAGATGCTTCGCCATTAGCTAGCCGCGAAAGCGTGTTAGCTGTAGCTGGAGCCACCAGCAACAGGTCAGCCCACCGAGCCAATTCAATATGCCCCATACCGGCCTCGGCATCAGCATCAAGCAATGAGTAGTACACAGGGTTGCCCGACAGCGCATGCAACGTGAGGGGCGTGACAAACTCTCGCGCTGCATCGGTCATAACCACGCGCACATTGGCCCCCAAAACTTTAAACCTGCGCACAAGTTCGGCGCACTTATAAGCCGCAATTCCACCAGAAATGCCCAGCAATAGATTTTTGTGGGTGAGCGAATAAAGTGATTCAGGTTGGCTGTTAGATGTCATGTGGCGGCTCGGAAACAATATACGCGCGCTTACTCGAGAGTATTACGCAAAATTCGAAGTTTTAGGGGTGTTCACATCGGCGACTCTGGCAGCTAAGATAACAGATTCATGGACGTGAGATCTGCTGGCGAGTCCTTACCGGCAAGTCGTTAAGTATAACAAGGAAGCACCTATGGCTATAACCGATTGGCCCGCGCAGGAGCGCCCACGCGAAAAATTACTGCAAAAAGGCCCCAATAGTTTATCCGATGCCGAGCTACTGGCGATATTTCTGCGCACCGGGTGCGCCGGCAAATCCGCGGTAGACCTAGCCCGCGAACTACTTTCGCACTTTGGCGGCCTGCGCACCTTGCTTGACGCCAGCCAGGAAGAGTTCTGCCAAGCTCTTGGGCTTGGCAGCGCCAAATATGCACAGCTTCAGGCGGTACTGGAGATGTCACGCCGACACCTCGGTGAACAGCTGCAGCGTGAAACGCAATTTTCCAGCAGCAAATCCGTCAAACAATACCTTCTTGCGCAGCTTCGTGATCGCCCCTCGGAAGTATTCGCAGCACTATTTCTCGACACTCAGCACCGCCTTATCGCCTTCGAAGAGCTGTTCCAAGGCACTATTGATGGCGCCGCCGTGTATCCGCGCGAGGTCGTTAAAAAAGCGCTTTCGCACAACGCAGCGGCGATTATCTTAGCCCACAATCATCCCTCGGGAATTGCCGAGCCCAGCAGCGCTGATCACAACATAACCAAACGTCTTACTGACGCACTTAAGCTTGTAGATATCCGCACCCTGGACCACCTGATTGTCGGCGATGGTAATGTCGTGTCTTTTGCTGACAACGGCTGGCTTTGATCGATAACATTAACTTAACGTTTAACACGCTATAATTATTAGTTGCTATTTGTAGTTGCGATTTTTTTACACACAATAATTAAAACTCACGCGAGTGCTATCATGAACACTACTCAGGCCCCACGCATACGGGCAAATGTCATTGCTTGTATTGCGGTTTTTTCCCTATTCTTTACCGCTGTCACCCACGCAGGAGCTTCCGCTAAAGCAAAACCCGGCGAATGGTGGAACCAACCCTACCCGGAGACCTTTGACTCCAGCCAGCTCAAAATCAAAACGAGCCGCATTAGCGTTGACGGCAATCGTCTGATCAACGAAGCCGGAGAAACCATTATTCTTCGCGGCGTCAACTTTTCAGACCCCGATAAACTGAAAACAAACCGCAAATGGAAAAAAGCGCACTTTGCACAAGCAAAGGCTTGGGGCGCCAATGTCATTCGCCTGCCGATCCATCCAACCGCTTGGCAAAAACGCGGAAAAACAGACTACCTAGCGCTACTTGACCAAGCGGTCGTGTGGGCCAATGAGCTGGATATGTACCTGATTATTGATTGGCACTCTATCGGCAATCTTAAAGCTGAAATCTTTCAGCACCCCATGTACAACACCTCGCTCACAGAAACCCGCGAGTTTTGGCGGCAGATCGCCCACCGCTACCAGGGTGTTAATACCATTGCCGTATACGAGCTTTTTAATGAGCCAACCACCTCTGGCGGCAAGTGGGGCTCGCTAAGCTGGGATGAATGGCGACAGGTAAACGAAGAACTTATCGCCATCATTTACGCTCACGATCGCCATGTTATTCCTCTGGTCGGCGGATTTAACTGGGCCTATGATTTAAGCGAAGCTGGCAGTAATCCTATTCGAGCCGAAGGGGTTGCCTACGCCGCCCACCCCTACCCTCAAAAATCCAAAAAGCCTATAGCCGAAAAACCCCAGGACTGGGATAAAAGCTGGGGCTATATGGCCAAAAAGTACCCCATATTAGCGACCGAAATTGGCTGGATGCAGGACGGCCAGCCCGGCGCCCACATTCCCGTTATCGATGACGGAAGCTATGGGCCCGCCATTATCGACTATATGAATAAACACGGTGTTTCCTGGACAGCGTGGTGCTTCGACCCCGACTGGGCACCGCAAATGATTTCCGATTGGAAGTACACACCAACAGAACAGGGCGAATTTTTCCGCAAAGTAATGCTCGAAGAAAACCCATAATTCACAGCTAGCAGCCAGGGTTATAGTTAATTCGCTAAACTCTGGTTGCTATTGATCATCCATTTTGGTATAAAACGCGCCTCTTTTCGGTCAGCCCTCTATGCGGCGCAATTTTTAACCGATCAGGCCGAAATTAACCCAACTAATTTACCGACTACTGGCTCACGAGCCATGGTCCTGCACCTATAAAGAAAGAGGTAAGACAATGGCTAAGGTTTGTCAGGTTACTGGAAAGCGCCCGGTAACAGGCCACAATGTATCTCACGCAAAAAACCACACTAAGCGTCGTTTTCTGCCTAATTTGCACTCCCATCGTTTTTGGATTGAATCCGAGAAGCGCTTTGTGAAACTCCGTGTTTCTAGCAAGGGTATGCGTATCATCGACAAAAACGGTATCGAGTCTGTTCTGACCGATATGCGTGCCCGCGGCGAAAAAGTATAAACTGCGGATAACACTGGAGAAATATCATGCGAGACAAGATCCGTTTGAATTCAAGTGCCGGTACCGGCCACTTTTACACCACTGACAAAAATAAGCGAACTATGCCTGGCAAAATGGAGATCAAAAAATACGATCCCGTTGTTCGCAAGCACGTGATGTATAAAGAAGGCAAAATTAAGTAGTTTGCGCTTTCAAAAAAAACCGGCAGTTGCCGGTTTTTTTATGCCCGAAAGAAAAGAAACGTCAATTATACTATTTGACCATGCCAGAACTGCCCGAAGTAGAAACAACCCGTCGCGGAATTAGCCCACACCTGTTAGGGCAAACCATTCGCAGCCTGACCGTCCGCAACCCAAACTTGCGCTGGCCCATACCCCAAGAACTATCCGGGCTATGTAAAGGCAAAACTATTAACGCCATAGACAGGCGCGGAAAGTACCTTCTGCTACACCTTTCATCTGGCGCCTGCTTAATATGGCACCTAGGGATGTCGGGTAGCATGCGCATTCTCACTGGCTCAACCACCCCCGAAAAACATGACCACGTCGACCTCACTCTCACAAATGGCCGATGCCTGCGCTTCCATGATCCGCGTCGTTTCGGTGCTCTACTGTATACCTATGACACGCCAGACACTCACCCGCTATTATCCCACTTAGGCCCAGAACCCCTCAGTAGCCATTTTGATGCTGACTACCTGTACCAACGCACACGGAAACGCAGCCAACCAATCAAAGCCTTAATAATGGACAGCAAAGTAGTCGTAGGAGTAGGCAATATCTATGCGAATGAAGCGCTCTTCGCAGCAAGCATTCATCCACTAAAAGCCGCGGGCAAAGTATCTCGCGCAGCAGTTGAACAGCTATGCTTGGAAATAAAGCAGGTACTTAAGGAAGCGATAGCACAGGGCGGAACCACCCTAAAGGACTTTACCGATAGCGAAGGGAAACCAGGCTATTTTGCACAAAAACTGAAAGTATACGGACGCGCAGGACAGCCCTGCAGTCAATGCGGCAAGCCGCTTACAGAGAAACGACTGGCACAGCGTGCAACAATTTATTGCACCCAATGCCAGCGCTAGAGATTCAATACACGCCAATACCAGCGGGAGACGCATTGCTCGCAATACGATCACTGCGGGGCTTAACCATACGGGGTACCTTGGTGGTCACCTCGATGTAAACTGGCTCACTAAACAGCTGCGCGCCCTCATCGGCGGCATCGCTCGCCACCCAGCGTGCTTTATAACCGTATAGCCCGTTCTCTCTCACCAACTCCGAAAGCGCTGCAAAATGCGGCCCCCTCAAAATACGCTGGTACTCGCCCCCGTCTTTATTGCGGTATATTTCTAGGTGCATACCCTGCTTAGATGATTCATAGGTGCTTAACGCGGATTCAACGCGTAATACAAAGCTGCCATCATCTGAAAAATGAGGCGCTTTCATGCTGATTGTCTCAGCTGACGCACTCATGGCAAACAGGAAAAAAATACAACCAAGAACCGCCAAACCTTGTGACAGTTTCTTCATGTGTAGCCTCACTCAAAATAAGCCGGGATTTGTATCGCACATGACATCTCTGCCCCCCTGTGCACCCCGGTAGTCCATCCAACTGAACAGTAAAAATACTGCCAGACACCACAGAACGGCTCTCCGACCGTCTTAATCCATTATCTCAAATACTACGATTGCCCGTACGGAGCAAGTCGCTATTTTAAGATGTATACCATTAAAAACGCCAACCATATAACCAATCTTTTTCAGAGTGGGTAGTTAGTGGATGGTTAACAGCGAGGATTGTACAGCCCTAAAGGTGATAGAGCTGTTCAAAAAATGTAAAAATAAGAACCCATCACAGAAGTACGGCGCTACTCAGCTAATGCCTGTTTTTGCAGGTCGTTCAATTCAGCAATACCTTTTTTAGCGAGCGCAAACATCTCCGCGAATTGCTGTTCGGTAAAAGGCTCCTGCTCCGCAGTACCCTGGATCTCGATCAAGCCACCGGCATCAGTCATAACGATATTCATGTCAGTATCGGCCGAAGAATCCTCGGGATAATCCAAATCCAAAACCGCTACACCGTTGACAATGCCAACGGAAACCGAAGCCACCATATGTAATAGCGGGTCGGTGGTGATTTTTCGATTGCGCTGCAAGTACCTCAATGCATCCACTAAAGCAACACAGGCGCCTGTGATCGCAGCTGTGCGCGTACCGCCATCAGCCTGAATAACATCGCAGTCAAGTGTAATGGTGTACTCTCCCAGCGCAGCCAAATCCACAGCGGCCCGCAAAGAGCGCCCAATTAGCCGTTGAATTTCAACGGTGCGACCCGCCTGCTTACCGCGCGCGGCTTCACGCCCCATACGCGAGCCAGTGGAGCGAGGCAACATGCCGTATTCTGCGGTAATCCAACCGCGCCCCTCGCCTTTCATAAACCGTGGCACCCCTTCCCCCACGCTAGCGTTACAGATAACCCGAGTATTACCAAAACTTACCAATACCGAGCCTTCGGCATGACAGGTGAAGTTTCGTTCAATGGAAATAGGGCGTAGTTGATCCGCAGCGCGGCCACTAGTTCTGCTCATATTTGACTACCTTGAGAGAGATGAGGAATGGGTCGCTATTATGCTATTCCCAGACGGTTTTTTATATCGCTGTGTTACTATTACAGGGCAATAAATTAATGAAGGACAAACTATGCCACGCAGTATGACAGGCTTTGCCCGCCAGCAAGCACAGCACTCCTGGGGCAGCCTTACCTGTGAATTACGCAGTGTGAACCACCGCTATCTCGAACCCAGCATTCGCCTCCCCGAAGCCCTGCGAGCACTGGAAACGCCACTACGCGAAAAATTGCGCAACAGCCTGAGTCGCGGCAAGGTCGACATCAGCATTCAGCTTAAAACTGAAAATGCCGTCGATGACGACTTGGCACTGAATCAGCCGCTCGCCAACCAGATCACCCAGCTGGCACAGCAGCTCGCTGCGAATATTGACGACGCAGCACCGCTGAGCCCACTTGAAATTTTGCGCTGGCCCGGAGTATTGCAGTCCGCCGAAATTGACGCCGACACACTCAACCAAGCGGCAACCAAGCTCTTCACCACCACCCTTGAGTTGCTTATTGCGAACCGCGAGCGCGAGGGGGAAGAATTAAAATCTTTTATTGCTCAGCGCTTAACCACCATTGGCAAGCACGTAGTAGTGATGCGTACACACCTGCCAGAGCTACAGCAAGCGTACAAAGACAAGCTACGCGCGCGGGTTGACGCCCTAGCGGTGGAGGTGGATGAAGACCGCTTCAACCAAGAAGTGGTGTATGTCTGCCAAAAATCAGATGTCGCGGAAGAACTTGATCGACTGGAAGCCCATATTCAGGAAGTTACTCTCACCCTCGAACAAAAAGGTCCCGTTGGTCGCAGGCTAGACTTCCTCATGCAAGAACTGAATCGCGAAGCCAACACGCTTTCATCGAAATCCATGTCCAGCGAAACATCGCAGATTGCCGTTGACCTAAAAGTATTGATTGAGCAAATGCGCGAACAGGTGCAAAACATCGAATAAGCTCGATAGGTCAATCGCGCTATACTCCAATTAACCTGTTCAATGCTCTTCACTTGCGGAGGATAAATACACTCAATGAGCTACCGTGGTACGCTTTATACCGTTTCCGCCCCCTCTGGGGCGGGCAAGACCAGCCTGGTGAAGATGTTGGCTGAAAACACCAACAATATTCGCGTTTCTGTTTCACACACCACTCGGCCCATTCGCCCTGGAGAAGAGCACGGTGTGAACTACCATTTCGTCAGTCACGAAAAATTTTCAGCAATGGTGGAACAAATCGAGTTCCTTGAGCACGCACAGGTGTTTACCAACTACTATGGCACCTCCAAATCATGGGTGGAACAAACCCTAAATTCAGGCGTAGATGTTATTCTGGAGATCGACTGGCAGGGTGCACAGCAGGTCCGCAAACAAATCCCCGCAGCGGTGGGCGTATTTATACTGCCGCCGTCTCGCGACGCATTGCATCAGCGCCTGACTGGGCGCGGGCAAGATGGAGAAGAGGTGATACAGGCGAGAATGGCCGAGGCCAAGAACGAGATGTCGCACTATGTCGAAGCCGATTTTCTGGTTATTAACGACGACTTTGATCAAGCGCTCACCGAATTTCGCGCAATAGTACTCGCCCAGCGCCAAAAGCTCGAAAAACAGCAGCAAATGCATCAAAACTTACTCATAGACCTATTGAGGTAGCTGCCCAATTTGCGTACACTTCCCGGCCCTTTTCGGGAAGCCAAAACAGCCCCTTAGCAACTCCAGCGGAATCAGATTAATGGCACGAATTACAGTAGAAGATTGTTTGGATCACGTTGACAACCGTTTTGAACTGGTCATCGTTGGCAGCAAGCGTGCTCGCCAGCTCGCGGTTCAAGGTAAAGAGCCTTTGGTTCCGGCCGAAAACGACAAGCCAACCGTTATCGCCCTGCGCGAAATCGAAGAAGGCCTAATTGACGCTAGTATTCTCGACCAAGACGACGAAGACACCCGCGACGATATACTGCTTAGCGAAGCACCAGTAGAATTAGACGCAAGCCTCACGCCTCCAACTACAGACCTTTAAATGCCGCGGGGAAAGCGTTGCTCACCATTGACTCGTTAAGCCACAGGCTTTCCTCTTACCTCGAACCGGCACAAATTAGCCGGGTCAAGCACGCATACTATTACGCCGAACAGGCCCACTCGGGCCAGTATCGGCGCAGCGGCGAACCCTATATTACCCACCCCCTAGCCGTCGCCAACATACTCGCCTCTATACACATGGACCATCAAAGCCTAATGGCCGCAATGCTTCACGATGTTATCGAGGATACGGGTATAGCAAAAGCAGCCATCACCAAGCAGTTCGGCGAACAGGTCGCCGATATTGTTGACGGCGTCAGTAAGCTCGCCAAAATCGAATACGAAACCCAGGCAGAAAAGCAAGCTAAGAACTTCCAAAAAATGGCCCTGGCCATGGCCCGAGACCTGCGCGTAATTGTGGTGAAATTATCCGACCGCTTACACAACATGCGCACACTTGGCGCACTTCCGGCCGAAAAAAAACGTCGCATCGCCAAGGAAACCCTAGAAATCTACGCCCCCATTGCCCACCGCTTAGGCATGAACGACTGGCGTATTGAATTCGAAGATCGTGGCTTTTCCGCCATGCATCCACTGCGCGCCACACGCCTGCACGCCTCTTTGCAGCAGGTACGCGGCAACCGAAAAACACTGGTTGAAAAAATTCAGGCCGCTATTGAAATGCGTTTGCAGCGCGAACATATTGAAGGCTTGGTCATCGGCCGCGAGAAACACCTTTACAGTATTTACAACAAAATGCGCAGCAAGCATAAATCGTTCAAAGAGATTATGGACGTTTATGCATTTCGCATCATTGTGGAAGATATCGATACTTGTTATCGATCCTTGGGCGCGATTCACAACTTATACAAGCCCAAGCCTGGCGAATTTAAAGACTACATTGCCATCCCCAAAGAGAATGGCTATCAGTCGCTACATTCTGTAGTCATAGGCACCCAGGGCGTGCCCATCGAAGTACAGATTCGCACCAAAGAAATGGACGAACTTGCCAGCCGTGGCGTCGCGGCACACTGGCTGTATAAATCATCTGGTGATGATAAACCAACATCTTACGGTAGCTACGACCGCGCCAATCGCTGGATAAAACGTCTACTGGAAATCCAACAACATACCAACAGTTCGGTAGAGTTTGTTGAAAACGTTAAAATCGATCTGTTCCGCGACGAAGTCTACGTGTTCACCCCTAATGGCGAAATTATCGAGCTACCGGCCGGCTCCACGCCGGTCGATTTTGCCTACGGCGTGCATACTCAGGTCGGTAATACCTGCGTCGCCTGCCGTATTAATGACCGGCCCGCACCCCTGTCGCAGCCGCTGGAAAGTGGCCAGAAGGTTAAAGTGATTACCTCCGAGAAATCTCAGCCCAACCCCAACTGGCTGAACTTTGTGATTACCGCAAAAGCGCGTTCGGCCATTCGCCACTATCTCAAAAACCAGCGTCATACGGAATCTATTGAGCTGGGCAAGCGCATGCTGATTCGCGCGCTTACTAACAACAATATTCATTTCGAAAAATTAACAGGTGAACATCTTAAATCACTGCAGGACAATACCGGCTGTGACTCTCTGGACACCATGTACGAGCGCATTGGCTTAGGCGAAATTGCAACCGTTACCATCACCAAAATTCTATCGCCCGAAACCTCTGGTAATGACAATGCCAACACCACTAGCCCCATAACAATCGATTCTGCCGACAGTCTGCTGATCAGCTTTGCCCGCTGCTGTCGCCCCATACCGGGCGACCCGGTTATTGCGCATTTAAGTAGCGGCAAGGGTATGGTGGTACACAGGGAGACCTGTAAAAACGTCAGCGGCCTGCGCTCGAAAAATGAGAATATCTCCGATATCAGCTGGTCTTCTACCGTAGAGGGCGAATTTCTGACCCAGGTTCGCGTTGAAGTGAAAGCCGAACGCGGTATTATCGCCTCCCTCGCTACCCGTATCGCTAATACCAGCACCAGTATCGAAGGTATTCAAGTTGACGAACGCGACGCTGAACACAGCGTCATTACCCTCACTATTGAAGTAAACAGTCGAGTCCATCTCGCCAATGTAATGCGCTCTGTTCGCAACATGCGTTCAGTAGAAAGCGTTAGCCGACCACAAAACTAGCCAACCACAAGCCAAGAGAATTCTTACCATGCCCAACAGAGCCATTATTCATTCAGAAAATGCGCCGAAAGCCATCGGCACTTATTCTCAGGCCGTAAAAGTCAGCAATACGGTTTATCTCTCGGGGCAAATTCCATTGGTCCCGGAAACCATGACTATGGTCGAAGGCGATTTCGCCGCCCAAGCCGAACAGGTTTTTAAGAATTTAAGCGCGGTATGCACAGCAGCCGATGGCAGTCTTCAGCATATTGTGAAACTCAATATATACCTCACCGATCTTAGCCACTTTCCTAGTATCAACGACGTCATGGCTAAATATTTTCGAGAACCCTACCCCGCTCGTGCGGCCATCGGCGTTAAAGAATTACCCAAAGGCGCCTTGGTTGAAGCCGACGGCATAATGGTAGTTTAAGAGACCTTAATCACCGAAAGTTCACTGGCGTTTGCGCTTATCGCTTGCGCCTGAAGCGCAAAATTAAAATGATTAAAGTTCAGACAGCAATCAAAATCCGCCGAGGGCGACCACGGCTGGGCGGGGTCAAAAAATCGTGCCGAATAGGGCGATCCTCTTAGTTTTCGATAAACAATACCATCATCCACTTCGCGCCCCCGCAATAACTCGGTAAGATAATCAGCATATAACCAGTCTTCATCCGATGCCTCGTTGGCGTTGAGCCCCATCCTTACCAAGGTAACAATTTTGGGTGACAAGCTCTGAATGACCGCTGCTGTTGCACGCGCATTCACAAAGGCACCGGTATACACTGTTTCGGCGTTTCTCGCGTTAACCAATCCCTGCGTGCCCGCGTGCGTAGTGTGCACAACGGTTTTACCCTGCAATCGCTCACCGGCGATTTCGCTTGGCGAATTACCAAAATCAAATCCCGGTAGGCGTTTACCATACCGCTCCCCCAATAACACTGGGCGAGACAACGTATCCGCCATCGCCAGTGCTCTATCACTGTCGTCTACCGCAATAACCGTCTCCGCACCCGCATTAAAGCAATAACACGCTGTAGTGAAAGCCCTGAACACATCAATCACAACCGTAACCCCGCGCGCCTGCTTAGCGCCCGCAACAAAATCAACAACATTAATCTGCATGATGCGCTCTCAATATCAGAAAGGAAAAATTAAATGAAAGGATGATTTACCAACTGAAGACCCTAGTGTAGGCTTATTAACGATTCGTAACTAATAGATTTAGGGCATAAAAGAAAAATTAGTTGTGGTTAGATTTTCAACCTAGGTTATCAAACCAACTCAGGGGCAACCCCATCATGACTCTGACAGAACTGCGTTATATCGTAACCCTTGCACAGGAACAGCATTTTGGCCGCGCCGCAGATCGCTGCCACGTTTCCCAGCCCACCCTGAGTATCGCCGTTAAAAAACTGGAAGAAGAGCTAAAGGTTTCCATTTTTGAGCGGTCCAAAACGCGCGTGTCACCAACACCGCTGGGCGAAAACATTATTCAGCAGGCGCAAAAAGTTCTTGAGCAGGCGGCATCGATAAAAGACATTGCCAACTCAGGTAAAAACCAACTGACCAACCCTTTTCACATTGGTGCCATCTTCACGATTGGCCCCTACCTATTTCCGCGACTGATCCCCTCATTGCAAAAACTAGCGCCAGACATGCCGCTTTATATCGAAGAAAGCTATACAGCTACGCTACGCCGTCGAATTCGCCACGGTGACTTAGACGCCATTGTTGTCGCCCTGCCTTTTACCGAGGCCGATGTAGTTACCCAACCGCTGTACGAAGAACCTTTTGTTGTTTTATTGGGCAGAGGCCACCCCCTGAGCAACAAAACACACATCGAACCCGCAGAACTTAACCAAGACAACGTGCTACTACTCGGAGAAGGCCACTGCTTCCGCGATCAGGTTTTAGAGGCGTGCCCCACGCTAAAGCCCTCCGTAGACGACCCCCGCGGAAATATTCGCACGGCCGCCGAAGGTAGCTCACTGGAAACATTAAAGTATATGGTCGCCTCAGGATTGGGTATTACTATTTTGCCGCAATCTGCCGCAATGACAGGCCATTACCTTAGTGACGACCTCATTATTAAACCCTTTGTCGACCCGGTACCGAAAAGAACCGTAGCGCTAGCATGGCGTGCAAGCTTTCCCAGGCTACAGGCAATCGATGCCATTCGAGACTCTATTACCGACTGTAAAGTAGGGGAAAACTTTTAGGCTTATTCCAAGTATATAGGCTAAGCAATTAGTGCAAGTACATTGCCGTAGACGTAACCAGCCGCTGTAGACGCTCCAGCGGCTGGGGACGCTCGAAGTAAAAACCTTGATAGTATTCACAACCAAGAGATTTAAGGCTGTTCAATTCGGTTTCAGATTCAACACCTTCGGCAATAACCGCTAAACCCAAACTATTGCCGAGCGCAATTATCGTTTCGACGATGGCTCGATTGCCCACATCTTTATCCATATTGCGGACGAAACTCTGATCAATTTTCAGCGTAGAAATTGGAAACCGGTTCAAATAAGCTAACGACGAATAGCCAGTACCAAAGTCATCAACAGATATGCGCACCCCCAAATTACGCAAGCGGTGCATTTTGCTTGCTGTCTCAGACATATTCTTAACCAGCGTGCTTTCCGTTAATTCTATTTCGAGCAAGGCCGGATCAACGCCTGTGCGTGAAATCACCTCAAATAATTCATCCACAAATCCAGACTGATTAAATTGTAGTGCGCTCACATTTACCGCGATACAGTCAAAATGCTCGGGTAACCCATGGCGCTGTAGTTGTTTAATATCCTCACAAACACGACGAATGACCCAGCGGCCGATTTCCAGCATTAGGCCGGTATCTTCCGCTACCGAAATAAAAACGGCCGGCGAGCAAATCGCCCTATTTGAGTGATTCCAGCGAATCAATGCTTCGGCGCCAACACATTCGCCCGAATCACAAAACTGTGGCTGATAGTGCAACGTGAAATCACTAAAATCTTTAATCGCCGCCTGAAGCTCCTTTTCTATTTCCAGGCGACGCTCAATCTCTCGGGACATTTCTTCATTATAGAAAGCGGAAGAATTAGGGCCTTGGGATTTCGCAATATACATCGCACTGTCGGCGTTTCTGAGCACGATATCTGCCGAACTGCACTTACCTGGAAAAACATCAATACCTACACTCGGGGTAATGTGGAGCATATGCCCATTTGCCAGTACCGGTATAGAAAAGGCGTCTCGTAATTTACCCAGTACACAATGGATCGTTTCTTCTATATCGGTATTTCCCTGTCCAGAAATCAACAACACAAATTCATCACCCGCCAAGCGAGCAACAACGTCCCGATCGAATACGAGCGTTTGCAATATACGTGCAACCGCCACTAGCAGCGCATCGCCGGTTGAATGCCCTAAGGAATCGTTAACAGATTTAAAACGATCAAGATCAATAAACAACAACGCACTCCGAATACCGTAGTCTTGACAGAGAACAATCTCATCTTCCAGCTTTTTTAATACAAACCGACGATTGGGTAGCTGCGTGAGCTCATCGTGATACAACTGAAAGCGTACTTTTTTCTCTGCCCTTTCTCGAGCCTCTATTGCCAGCAACAACTGCTCGTGCTCAATCGACGCCTGACAGCTAATTGCCAACCGTTGAAATATCGGCCGTAACAATTGCAACACAGCGTCAGCCAGTGGTTTGTCCATTCTATGGAGTACCACAACACCAAAATTTGCAAGGTTATAGTAATGAAGAACCTTACCGTAATCTAATTGCGCTTCAGTAACAAAGTTACCGTTATCTCTTTCCGTTTTTTCAAAATAAGCATTAAGGCTAAGCGGTTGCTGTAACTGCTTTCTGTGGGGGGTGCTCAAAAAAGGTGTGACGAAACTATCCGGTAAAATATTGGTACACTGCACAGCATTGTTAGCATCTAGATATAGGTAAAAATGCAATTCCGCAATACCCAGTCGACGAATACAGGTTCTAGAAAAATGCTCAAGCATCGGCCTCAACAATAACTGCCGGCCAATGGCCATACCTAATTCATGCTGAATAGAGATTAAACTGAGCGCATCGTTGTTAGTCGTCATTTGACTTTTTTACTCGAATTTAAAACTATTATTCATAGTGAAGCGCGGAAACAAGGCCTATACGTCTCTCAAGAAAATAACGCTATCACCGTAGACTTATTCAACAATTGAAACGGGCCATGACGGGATTGGCCAATCTCCCCCAATGTTAGCGCGCCTATCACCTCGGTACTTTTATTTAAATGGCCAACAATGGCTTCCAATTCTCGATTGAATTCATTTGCTAAAAATAAGCTGCGGCTAATACAGTCAAATACCAGTGCGGTTTGCCGCTCTTCCACAGGCTTAACATCCGCAGATATGCCGCTGGCGACCAGCGCTTCTTTAGCCGCCCCGGCCGAGGCCGCCACCAGGCTTTCGCATACCCCCTCCAGTAAATAGACGGTTGAATTAACCGGCACATCCCCCACACAAACCAATGAGGTGCCATCGAGCTTAAGGGGGTCTCGCACCAAGATATCGCCATCAACACTCGCAATACCCAGGGGGTAAGTTTTGGCAATATCAAAAAACGCATGAGTAGAAAAGCGCATGCCCGCATGCGCTTCAACAACCTTGCGATATACGTCGAATGCTGGCTGGTAATTCAGATACTCTAACGTATTGCCGTGGGCACCGGTAACCAAGAAAGGCCCCTCTAACGTCTGCCAACCATGGCTCACCCCCGCCGCATAGCGCCGCTTAGTAGCGACAATAAGCGCAGCATCTTCAAGCATGCCTTTATTACTAAACAAGCAGGGCTTCTGAATAAAATCAAGCGAACCGGCACCGCCACCCACCGGTTTACAGTCGCCACCCACCGAGGAATACAGCTCCTCTACCAATCGCTCGATATTGCTCGCCAATCCATCGGGCAACACAATCAGCGAAGGGAAGGCTTCCAGTGACGCCTGCATAGCGGCTACTTGTTCGGTAACGGCCGCTTCATCACGACTGAGCTGCTCGATAGTAAACACCTCAAAATGCCCCTTTAACCCCAATACCAACGTGCCACTATCTAGCGCCTCGGCGCCTCGAATTAGCTTTGGAAAAACACCACCAAAAAGGGGGATTCCGACACCGGTAAGAGCCGGATCAGCTAGGGACGGGGTCCAGTTGTCTGCATCACAGGCAAGAATGCACAAAGCATCCGCTCCTGCAGCCGTCACCCGAGCGATTGAGTGTGCCAAAGCGTTCGTTTCAGGGACTTCACAAACCTCAAGCGCACACACCAACGTCATGGAGTTAAATTCACTCTTAAATGATATAAGTATAAGTGAAAATTTATTTTCTGCCGCTAGCAATAAGCGCTAGGTCTGAGACAATAGCGATTCAATCAATGATGGGTGTGTTTATGGACGTTAAAGCAGCACTACAACAACGAAAATCTGTTAGAGCCTTTCTCAACAAGCCCGTCGAAACCCAAACTATACACCGTATTCTGGACGCAGCCCGGCATGCGCCCTCTGGTACCAATGCACAGCCTTGGCAGGTTGCCGTTGTCAGTGGTAAAAAAAAGAAGGCGCTAGAGGAAAAACTGATAACCGCTTTCCAGTGTGGAGACGAGGAGAAAATGGACTACCTCTATTACCCGCTGGAATGGATAGAACCCTATCGCTCACGTCGACGCGCTTGCGGCCTACAACTCTATACTGCACTCAATATTACCCGTGCAGAGAAGGATCGCCAGCGCGCGCAATGGCAAGCCAACTACACAGCTTTTGAGGCACCCATTGTGCTGTACTTTTTTATCGATCCGGCGATGAAAACAGGCTCGTTTATGGACTACGGCATGTTTTTACAGTCCATAATGCTCTCCGCAGTTGAAGAAGGGCTAGCAACCTGCCCCCAGGCTGCACTGGGGCAATACCCGGAAATCGTCAAGAAAGAACTACGTTATGAAGGTATGACGTTGGTATGCGGCATGGCCGTGGGCTACGAAGACAAAGGCGCACTGGTTAACAGTTATCGCACACCGCGAGAGCCAGTAGAGGTTTTTACCCGTTTTATTGACTGATCCTAGGCCATTGCTAGCACTGATCGCCTAAACTGTGGTCAAATAGTTGCCCAAAAAATAATTAGCTCAACCACAATGCATATATTGCGCCTAACAATACTTGCCTGCACCAGTCTACTACTGGCGGCCTGTGGTGGAGGAAATTCAGAGAACCCGTTAGACGCGGCCGTGTTAACACCCAATCTGGAATCAGTCGAACAATGTGCCCGCAGCGATATAGAGTCCATTCTCAGTAGCCGACTCGCATCAGCTTCTACCGACACCGACTTTACCTTTTATCTGGAAAGCAGCGACGGCCAAGCATTCAGTTACAGCCGTGGCAATGCCGACCTCACGCGTAGCTACGAATCGGCATCCACATCAAAGTGGGTTAGTGCCGCCATCATTCTTCAAGTGGTAGATCGCGGCTTAATGGCCCTGGACGACCATCCACAGGACTATCTGCCGAAAAGCGTATGGGATCTACCAGAAGACAGTGTGCTTAAAGATATTACCTTGGCCCAACTCTTAAGTTTTACCTCAGGGCTAGACCAACCGCAGCTATGCGATAATTTACCCAATGCCGATTTTTTCCAGTGCGTTAGTAATATTGCCGACGACCATTTGCAATCGACAAATTTACCCGGCGGCATTTTTCATTACGGCAGCAATCACTTGCAGGTTGCCGGCGCTATGGCCGTTGAGGCAGGTGGTTACAGTAGTTGGCTAGAGTTATTCGACGAATTTAAAGCCGTAACTGGGCTGTTCCCTTCATCTCATTACAGCCTGCCATCACAGAATAATCCGCGCTTGGCTGGCGGTATGACTTGGACGGCCACCGACTATATCGACTTCATTCGCGCCTTCCGCGATGCCGATTTTTACAGTTCAACAGCCCCGGTTGAGCAAGCTACCAGCGATCAAATTGTGGGCGCTGTGATCAGTAACTCTCCCGCGATGAGCGGCATTAGCGAAGACTGGCACTACGGTTTTGGCCTGTGGATTGAATGCCACGAATCATCGTTTAACAGTACCTGTGCGGAAACTCCCACAGTCTCCAGCCCCGGCGCCTATGGCGCTTACCCTTTCCTAAACACGTCTAACGGCGCCTTCGGTCTTATTGCCCGCCAGGGGCAGTTGGGTAGCTTTCGTGAAGGTTACGCCCTGCTGGATGGTGTGCGTGACCTAGTGGATAACTGGGCAGAGTGCCAGTAAAAATAAAACTCTCTTCACTGGTAACACCAGCGAAACACTGCATTACGGCAGGCTGGAGCGCCCTTCAACCTCATGTAAAACCCATACTCACCTCGGCTTAGTGATGCGCGTAAACAATTCTGTCTTGCCATCTTTTCGTAACAACCGTACATCGTAGGGTTCAAATTTATCCCCCATTTCCATCCCCGGGCTGCCTATAGGCATACCCGCTACGGCCAAGCCCATAGCATTGGCTGGCTTCTCCGCGAGAAAACGTTGAATGACATAAGCGGGTATATGGCCTTCAAAAATATAGCCTTGGCGGGAAACGGCCGTGTGGCAAGATTGGTATTCACTGGAGATATTCCAGCTCTGCTTAACCGCAACCAAGTCTTCTGGGTGTTCGACTTTTGACGTGAAGCCGGCTTCTTGCATATGCGCAACCCAATCGGCGCAACAGCCACAAGAGGCACTTTTGTACACCAGCAGGTCGACATCCGTTGGTGCCTGCTGAAAGTCCCCACTGTTAGCTGCCATTGGTACTGGCGCTTCATCCACCGGTTGCGTTTCTACACCTTTGGAGCAGGACAAAACGCCAAGCAATAACATAATGACAAACAAACTTTTCATAAGCTTCTCCAGTAGATACCCGAGGGAAATCGGTGATGGGGAGTATTCAGTTGCTATCCGTTACGTCATCGCACAGCAGCCCTGCAACAGTCTAGGCGAAAACATGCAGGAGCAGTCACTCTATTGCGACTTTTCCAGCGTAAATTCTCTATAGCGCAATGGCTAGCTATTAGTCGTTCCAACGAGACCAGCCGCTATGCTGTTAGCACCCCCGCGTCGTAATCACGCACGGCCTGCTGAATTTCTTCAACCGTATTCATTACGAAAGGACCGTGCTGCACAATAGTTTCTTTTATTGGCTTACCCGCAAGTACAATAAAACGCGCTTGATGTTCCCCGTTATTGGTCACCAAAAGATCGCCTTCGGGGTTAAATCGGCTAAGCATCTGGCTTTTGGTTTTTACTGCTTTTCTGCCGAGCAACAACTCCTCTCCTTCATACACATACACGAGTAGGTTATACCCTTCTGCAACGGGCATTGTGACCTCTGAATTAGACTGAAGATGAACATCCAAAAACAGTGCGTCAGTATCGGGGACAGTGAAGTAGCCTTGAATTTGCTGCCCGTCAATACAGGCCTCACCCGCAATAGCTTTAACGAACAGTTTATTCAATTGGTAAGCAGGGATCTCGTTTCCAGGCACATCTTCATAGTAAGCTGGTTTCATTTTTTGCGCTGCTGGTAGATTCACCCACAGCTGGAAGCCGCGCATCTTACCTTCGGTTTGTTTTGGCATTTCAGAATGAATAACACCTCGCCCCGCTGTCATCCACTGCACATCACTGTCATTTAACAAACCGACATTACCCATATGATCACGATGCTCCATTTTGCCCTGGAGCATATAGGTTACCGTTTCGAAACCGCGATGCGGATGAGAGGGGAAGCCACCGATATAGTCGCTGGCTTCTTCGGAGCCAAATTCGTCCAGCATTAAAAACGGGTCAAAACGTTGTGGACGGCTTCCACCAAATACCCGTAACAAGTTCACCCCCGCACCATCAGAGGCAGGCTGCCCATGTATTTGTTCTACCACTTCTCGAATAACGTTGCCGGTCATTACGCTACCTCATGCTCAGTTATTAATTTCACCTGTTTGGCAATTTGCAGTTGCGCATCAGCGATAGCCTGCTCACGGCTGTCACCGGATTTATTTAAACCTTCGGCGTAAATGAACGCTATATTTTTAAGGCCAATAAATCCCAAAAAAGTTTTCAAAAATGCTGTCTGGCTGTCGGCGGGAGTGCCCTGATAATTTCCCCCGCGAGTCAAAAGAACAAAAACCTTTTTTTCGCCCCCCAAACCAACGGGGCCGTTATCGGTATATTTGAAAGTAGCGCCGGCTCGCGCTATGTGGTCAAACCAGGCCTTAAGGGTAGACGGCACGCCGAAGTTATACATCGGTATGCCCAGCACCAAGATATCCGCCGCTAAATATTCGGCTATCAGTGCATCAGCGAGTTCGGCCTTGCCTTCACCAATCGACTTGAGTGTAACGGCATCCAAATGGGGAATGGGGGTTTCTCCCAGCTCGTGGTGGACAACCTCCAGCCCTCCGAGTTGCTCGCCAAGCTGGGTCATTAGGTTTTGTCCTAACTGATGTGAAACACTGTTGGCCGGAAAAATACTGGAATCAATGTGCAATACCTTGGTACTCATAAATCTACTCCTTTGCCTGCTTACGTATATAAACCACGGTGGTTTCAAACAATGAAGCCAGTATAAATCTTAATATTTGATTGAATGTACGCTATATTTGCATCAATTGATCAACTTTTTTAACCAATTATGAAAATCACATTAGAACAGTGGCAGACCTTTAAAACCGTCATCGACGAGGGATCCTTCGCCAAAGCCGCCGAGGCGCTGAACAAAAGTCAATCCAGTGTCAGCTATATAGTCGCCCGTCTTCAGGAGCAATTACCTGTACCCCCGCTGGTACAGCGCGGCCGTAAAGCCGAGCTCACGGAAGCCGGTAAAGTGCTCTATCGACACGCCGCCAGCCTGCTTCAGGAAGCGGAGCAACTGGAAAAAACCGCCGCTTACCTGGCCAGCGGCTGGGAAGCCGAAGTTGCAGTCGCCGCCGATGCACTCACACCCACAGCCGCACTGTTATGTGGTTTACAGGCTTTTTCAAGCCTTAGCCCTGCTACCCGTATTCGCCTATTTGAAACAACGTTATCGGGTACGGATGAAGCCCTGCTGACCGGGCAAGTTGATATTGCCATCACCGGTCGAGTTCCGCCGGGCTTCCTTGGTACACCACTGCTAACGATAACCATGGTTCCCGTTACTGCAACCAGCCACCCGCTAGCACAATTGACAACGGTGACGGAAAAAGATTTGAAGCAACAACGACAAATTGTTGTCCGTGACTCTGGCACCAAGCGACAACAAGATGTCGGCTGGCTTGGGGCAAACCAACGCTGGACAGTCTCCAGCTTCGCTACCAGCATAGAAGCCGTTAAAGCCGGGCTCGGCTTTGCATTTCTACCCCGGCACTGCGTGGAACAATTACTGACTGAAGGTAGTCTAAAGATATTGCCGCTACAAATGGGTACCGAACGCAGCATTCCCCTGCAACTAGTAGTCGCCAACCAAAGCAATGCCGGGCCTGCCGTGCAGGCCGTGGCCGAAAAACTAATCGAGAAATTTCAGCAAGAGGTACAGGCGCGCCGTTAATGTAAACTCCATTTTCAACTTCAATACCTAGCCCCCCACACACGTCAAGGGATAATAATGCTCAATAAAACGATTCTGGCAGCTATTTACCTTACCCTGTTTAGCCATAGCAGCAACGCGCAAACTTTCCCTGAACAACTATCCCTAGCGGCCATCGAACGTACGCAACACACTATTGTGTACGATGGCCGTTATCGCAAAATCGCCTACCCCGGCGGCGATGTAGAGGCCGGCATAGGTGTTTGCACCGACGTTATTATTCGTAGTTACCGTAAACTTGGCATCGATTTACAGCAGCTCGTGCACGAAGATATACGCCGGCACTTTACGCTTTACCCCTCCAAACGAATATGGGGGCAGAATAAACCCGACACCAATATAGACCATCGCCGCGTACCCAATCTGCAAACTTTTTTTACCCGCAACGGTCAGTCACTTTCACTCAGCAACAAGCCCGAAGACTATCTGCCCGGAGATCTGGTAACCTGGATGCTACCCGGCAACCTTCCACATATTGGCATTGTGGCAAATCAAAACGACTCTATCAGCGGCAACCCGCTCATTGTTCATAATATTGGTAGCGGTCCTAAAATGGACGACAACCTATTCAGCTTCACCATCACCGGCCACTACCGTTTCGCACCAAAGGAATTACCTAATGAGCAACTATAGAAAGTGGCTGCTAAGCGAAGTAGAGCTTTGGCTGAATCAAGGGATTATTGATAGCGAACAAGCGAATAAAATCTCTACGCTTTACCCCTATCAGGCGGATACCAACTGGGGAAAAATTGTGTTTGCCGGTATTGGCTCGGTTATTTTTGGCCTCGGCATTATTTTGGTGTTTGCCTACAATTGGCAGGATATGCACCGCTTTACCAAACTAGGGGTTGTGCTGCTGTCCGTTGCCATCACGCACGGCATTGGTTTTTATTATTCTCACGACCAATCGGCTCATAAAAAAGTGGGGGAAAGCCTGCACCTCCTCGGCACCATGTTATTCGGTGCCGGTATCTGGCTAGTCGCGCAGGTTTACCATATCGACGAACACTACCCCAACGCACTCTTTGTCTGGGCGCTGGGGGCCTTACTGATCGCCTGGCTACTACCCTCCCTTAGTCACACTATTCTCGCGCTAGGGCTAGTTTTTTTATGGCACTGGTTTGAAGTTTTTGAGTTCCACTCCCGCAACCACTTCGCTATTTGGCTAGTACTGGCGGCGATACTTCCCTTAGCCTGGAGGCTTCGCTCACGCGGCACAGTGCTCCTCACCTGCTGCCTGACCATTTTTTCCTACAGTGCGTCCTATATCATAGTCGCCGACAGCAACGAAGAAACGCTTTTCAATGTGATGATAGCCCTGAGCGGTAGTATGATTATCGGTTCTTTCCTTGCCAGTAAATCATATTTCCCGCAAAGTCAGAACATTATTCGTTTTGTCGGGGTCAGCGTTTTCGCCGTACTACTGTTTATTTTTTCCTTTTCGGAATTTGACGATGCTTTTTTTGCCCAACCCATATCGCAGGTTACAACACTAACCTGGCTTTATTACTGCTTGCCTATTGTACTGCTATCAACGGCTCTTTTTTTTGTGCTCGCTCGGTTTCGCCATGCACTTGAAGATAAAATCGACTTAATAGAAATACTACTGGTATCAGCCACCTGCTACATCGCTTTTATTTCTGCGTTTTCGTCTTTAGGGCTTTACGGCATTGCCTGGATAATCTACAGCCTGCTCTTTCTCGCCTACAGCATCGTGTTAATTTACCGTGGCACCCGCTACTTGCGCTGGCAGTCCACAACATTAGGCGGGCTAATGCTAGCGTCTTATACCTTTGCCCGGTTCATGGATTTATTCGACAGCCTTCTGTGGCGAGGCATGGCCTTCTTGGTAGTTGGTGCCATGCTATTTGGTATTGGCCTTTACTATTCCCGACAAAAACAATTGGCCGAACAGCAGGGAGGCGCTACAAATGATTAGTCGATCACTTATACGCAAGCTCATCATTGTGGCCATTGCTGCACAATTATTGGTATTACTGGTAATGGCCGGCAAACGAGAATTCATTCTAGCCAAGGGTGATATCGTTTATTTGCGCTCAGCCCCCATAGACCCACGCGACCCCTTCCGGGGTGATTTTGTACGTTTACAATATGACTTTAACCGCATTTCTATAAGCGAGTACCACGGACAAAAACCGTTCGCCAAATTCCGTCGAGGCGACATTATTTACGGCGTGTTAAAACCTCAAGATGACCAGGTTTATTTCGTTAATCACTTTACCGACTCTCCCACCAACGATGAACTTGCCATCAAGGGGCGGATCACAACCAAAGCCTATTCCCGGCAGCCGAATCCAACGCATCTCAACGCTAAATTCGGTATTGAGCAATATTTTGTGCAACAGGGTAAAGGCAAAGAAATGGAAGCCACACTGGGTAGCCGCAACAGCTTGCAAGTTCCGGTAGAAATGAAAATCGCTCTAGGAGACGACGGCACGGCGGTTATTGGTGATCACCGCTGGAGTAATATTGGCGTTCAATTATCTTTTGAAAGAGCAACCCCCAGGGCCAGCAACTCAAGTGAAGGTGATGCTATTATCAGCCCGCTGATTCTGGTGTCTTTGGAAAACGTGTCTAACAAGGCTTTGGTTTTTGCTACCAGAGGAGACGACTGTGATTTTTCTCTAAGCCAAGTCGACCAAGACCAATCCAAGGTCAATATCGACACTGGCTGCACAGAAAATGCCAAAAAAACGGCTCAACTTATCAGCCTTGCACCGGGCGAAAATCACACCGTCGAAATAGACATGAGCAAGCCCCGTTGGCATTTTATGGATAAGAAAGGCAATACAATTGAAATGGGGGAGGGTAATCTTTGGCGAAGATATCGGCTGCGCTATACGGCTCCATTAGCGGACAACGCTTGGCAGGGCTTTATGAATACACCCGCATTCCGAACAACCGGAAATATTGACTAGCGATATCGTTCAAAGCCCGCCTTAAACAGTAAATAACGCCTAACTGGTTCACAGTAGGCGTTAATATCCTCGCTCTTTTTCCGTGCAAATTACCCCAAAGTAACGTGTAACTCACGGATTTTAACCAATGATAGAAACGGTTTTTATTTACCTTAAACAACAAGACTTCACGCCATCTAGTCGCTTTCGAAGGCTCCAACATCTGGCTGGCTACCGTTATACGGCAAATTTACATCCACACCCGCATCAATCAAATCGCTGCTAACCTTTAACTTTAAGTAATCAATATCGGGCAGGCTACCATCGCTTTTACGCGGGGCTTTTAGCAATTGCGTATCAACACTTTCAAAATCTGCACTGCTGGCGGAAAGGCCATTTTGCCAACTATTAAAGGTAATGTCTTTCATCGTAGCATTCAGACTATCGCTACTGCTACCACTAAAGGAAACAGTATTTTTAATGGTTAACGATGCGGCAATATTGCTGCTACTAAAATTAATATTGCGACCGTTACTATGTGCAGCGCAGTTCAACAAGGTAACCTCACCACGATTACTGTTGTGGTCAAAACCGTCGTGCACATTCCCCGCAGCGATACAGTTTTTATAGATGGCGTTATGACTCAGGTCTTTGGTATCACTACCACCGGTTTTAAAACCATTGCCGTCACCAAGCCCAACTGTACCGCTTTTGTTTTTGCCGTTATCAATGGCCCAGCAATTTTCATAGGTAGTGGTAATACCATCAACAGGCCGCAGATAACCATCCCAGCCATCATCTAGGTTGTTCCATGCGCGACACCCAACAAATCTATTACCTGTACCTACGTCGAGTTTTGCCGCAAACCCATCTGCATTCTCATTAGAAGAATCAGCGTTAAAATAGGAGTCACTGTTCAATATAAGATTATTGCTAGCACCATTACCTAACTGTAATCCGGTATCGGCACATTCATAGAACGTGGAAAATTCCACTGTATTGTTATCGCCACTGATGTTTAAGCAGTTGTCGCCCGCCTTATACACATCGATACCGTAGATATGCCAATAGTCCCCGGATAAGGCTAACCCACGATTGCTCGAATTCTCAGACATCGCAGAAAAATCAAACAACGGTCTTTCGCTATCGTAGGGGTATGCTCGCAAGCCTATTTTAGAATTACTACTGCCATTTTTACTGAGTGAGATTTTTGAGCTGAACTGATAGCTACCACCGCGAATATAAATGATGCTGCCCGCCGAAGCACCGGATAAAGCCGAAAGAATTGCACTTTCACTATCAACCACTGAACCCAGTAACTGAATAGTGAGATCCACGGTATCCGTAGTTTCGGAACCATCCAGAGCCATGGCGGTAACCGTTACGGCCCCATCCATTTTGGGCGTAATCACACCATCTGACGAAATGGTGGCAATACTGGTATCGTCCACACTCCAGCTTACGCTAGGATTAGCCGCATTCGAGGGGCTCACTACCGCCTCTATCTGCTGCGGTAATCCGTCGTCAATATTGCTAGCGCTCAAAACTATGCTGGTTACCCGGTCTCCATTAGGTGCAGTTGTGGGCTCTGCTGTGGGCTCTGTTGTAGGCGCTGCTGTGGGCTCTGCTGTAGGCGCTGCTGTGGGCTCTGTTGTAGGTGCTGTTGTAGGCGCTGCTGTGGGAGTCGAACTGGCAGGATCTCCATCTCCACCACAGGCTGTCAAAATAGAGAAAAAGCAAAGAAAACAGGCGACTCGAATAGCCATTTGAATATACTCCAGCAATAGGCTTTAAAGAGCCCACCAAAATACGGCTTGAAACTTAAAATGTCGAGACACCACGCCTAGTATTTGGCCATTTTTACGATTATCTTGTTCTAAAAACACCACAAAACCAAACCAATTAAACGGCGATCACCATCACAAAAAGCACGCTTAGACTTATATCAAAAGTTCTCAAGTAATTTTTCACTAGACACAACATTACACCCTTCTTTGAACGGCAAATAACGCCTGCCATCTTCACAGTAGGCGTTATTGTGCTGCTGCTCTTCCACTACAAAGTGTTTCACCGCATTGTGTAATTCAGGGATTTTCAACCAATGATAGGAGCAGGTTTTAACCGGCGTAAACCCACGCTGTATTTTATGCTCTCCCTGAGCACCAGGGTCAAAACGCTGCAATTTTTCTTTTATCGCGTAGTCAATACCCTGGTAATAACAGGTCTCGAAATGCAGGCCATCAAGATCTTCCTGCGTACCCCAATAGCGACCGTAAAGTGTGCTGCTGTCTCTAAGGTAGAGAGCGCCGGCCACCATTGGGCTGTCTAGATTATGCTTATGCGCGCTACACAACAGCACTTGCTGCGGTAAGGCTTTTGCCAATTGCTGAAAAAAATCAGCGGTTAAATACCCTTGGTGGCCACTGCGTTTAAAGTAAGTCCGCTGGTACAAAAGATAAAAGCTTTTCCAGTCGTCGCTATTCAATTCAGCGGCAAGTCGCATGTTAAAGCATAGCCCCTGCGCCACAACTTTTTGACGTTCACGTTTAATGTTTTTTCTTTTACGCGAATTAAACGTCGACAAAAAATCATCAAAGCTTTCAAAGTTTGCGTTAAACCAGTGAAATTGGCACCCCTGTCGCTGGGCGTATTTTTCGTTAGAAAATAATGGCCGCTCTTTTGCGGAGGGAAATAAACAGTGAAAACCCGACCCCCCCAACTGCTCCAGCTTTTCTTGCACGGCCTGCTCAATAGTTTGAACAGCCTCTTGCTTTTGTGCAGTAGTTAAACTCGCTATAAAACCTAATCTTGGCCCGGTGGCCGGCGTGAAGGGTATTGCGCACAGCAGTTTGGGGTA
The DNA here is from genome assembly GCF_014218805.1 of Teredinibacter franksiae. Classification (NCBI taxonomy): domain Bacteria; kingdom Pseudomonadati; phylum Pseudomonadota; class Gammaproteobacteria; order Cellvibrionales; family Cellvibrionaceae; genus Teredinibacter; species Teredinibacter franksiae. The sequence continues at coordinate 2,296,154 of NZ_JACJUV010000001.1, forward strand.
ATATTGAATACCCGCTCGCTGGCAGGCGTCGGCCCAGCTCCAATCGAACACATACTCTCCGTATGAATGGCTTTTTTGGTACAACGGCATAACAGCAACAACCTGCCCATTTTGTCGTACTAGCACATGCGCGGGCTGCCACCCGGTTTCAGCTGTTGTGCTTCCCGAAGTTTCAAGTGCTGCAAGAAAGGCATGTTTTGTAAAGGGGTAAGCAAGGGGCCAAAGCGCGTCCCACTCACTGGCTGAGCAATCGAGGATGGATGTTAGAAATTGTATCTGCAATTAACCCTTCCCCTCTGAACCATCAATATCGGAGGTCAGGAGTGTACTTGTTCAACCGAACTATTGGTAAAACGTTTTAACGGAAAATGACAGGAGAAGGTACTGCCCTTGTGCATTTTACTGCGAATTCTCAGCTCCGCATCATGCCGCATAAGAATATGTTTCACAATTGAAAGACCGAGGCCAGTGCCACCCGACTCCCGAGAACGCCCCTCATCTATACGATAAAAACGCTCGGTTAACCGTGGCAAGTGACGGGGTTCAATACCATTACCGTTATCTTTAATTTTTACTATGAGTTGCAGCGGAGTGAGCTCTACATCCACAGAGATTTCACGCCCATCCGGTGTGTAGTTCACCGCGTTATACACCAGGTTAGCGAACGCACTGCGAAGCTCATTTTCTTGCCCAACAAGCTGAATGGAGGGTTCACAATCAACATTGAACACATGCTGGTGGTCCCCACTCAGCACTTTCGCATCCGCAATAATTTGTTCGATTAATGGCCGCAAACTCACCGGCTCTTGGCCGGTTTGCCGGTCTTCGGTTTCAAGCCGCGAGAGCGTGAGAAGATCAGTAATCAATGAGGTCATACGCTTGGTCTGATCACGCATTTGATCCAATGCGCGCGCCCAAGTCGGCGGCAGGTTATCGGCGGCGTCAACCATCGTTTCCAGATAGCCACCTAACACCGTAAGCGGTGTACGTAATTCATGGGAGACATTTGCGACGAAGTCTTTGCGCATGCGCTCAAGATTGGCGACACGGGTAATATCGCGAACAATGACTAAACGATCGCCTTCACCAAAACGGTGTATATGAAATTGCAGAAATTCGCCTTCATGATGCTTGGAGGGCAAGTCTAAAGGCTCTTCGTACTCGTCACTGTCGTAGTAACTAACAAAGGTGGGGTGACGAATGTAGTTGGTAAGCTTGCGGCCGATGTCCTGAGGTTCAAAATCAAACTGTCGCTCGGCGGAGCGGTTGCACCACTCAATATTATCGTCATTATCGACAATGATAACGCCATCCGTGAGTGCCGACGTCATGTCCTGCACACGGGCAACCACCTGTTGCAAACGGTGCTTGCCCTTATCCGCGCGCTTAATCATTAGCTCAATATCTTCAGCAACTTCTCCCCAGATACCGCGCAATTTATGGTCTCGCAGACCGTTTACCCGAACGACGGTAACCCACTTTTCAAGTTGTTGAATTTGATAGAGTATCCAGCCGAGATACACCAATGCACCAAGGAACAGGGCCGGCCAAACAGCGCCCAGCATAAAGCCTATCGCCAGTGCCACGCACAGATACACCATCAGCCACCAGAGTTCGGTCGCTATACCCTTTCGAAACATGGAGTGGTTCTATTTACTCGGCAACCCAAAAGGCCAGTTTAGCCTAGCCGATTCTCTGCCCGTTAATTAAGCTGTTGTATGCGAACGGCCCCAATTGACTAAGCTCGCACAAAACTCCAATTTATGTAGACACTTCTACTCGCCGCAATTTTACCCGACTTCTTTTGAGGAAACCTCTAATCAATCGGCTGTCAGTTATTCAGTTGTTACCAAAAATTTATTGGAGAAGCGATAACCTGCACCACGAATGGTCTGTACCAACCTGTCGTGGCCACCCAGTTGAATCGCCTTGCGTAAACGTCGAATATGCACATCGACTGTTCGCTCTTCAACATAGACATTGCCGCCCCACACACAGTCCAGCAAGTGATTGCGGGAGTATACTCTTTCTTGATGAGTAAGGAAGAACTCCAACAGCCGGTATTCGGTTGGCCCTAACTGTATCGGCAGATCGCTGATAGTCACCCGGTGGCTAACAGGGTCTAGGCAAAGTCCCTCTACCGCGATAGGTTCGCCACTCGCCAGCGCATCGCTACGGCGCAGCACCGCGCGCAAACGGGCCACCAGTTCACGGGGAGAGAAAGGCTTGGTAATGTAATCATCGGCACCAAGATCCAACCCTTGGATTTTGTTGTCTTCTTCGCTTTTGGCGGTAAGCAGAATGATGGGAATCTCCCGAGTCACCTCATCACTTTTGAGACGTCGCGCCAGCTCTATACCACTAATACCCGGCATCATCCAATCGAGCAGGATAAGGTCTGGGCGGGCATCCACGATGATCTTATGGGCCTCCTGAGCATCACCCGCTTCCATCACGGTGTAGTCGGCCATTTCCAGCGCTACCCGGAGCATATCGCGTATAGCGCGTTCGTCGTCAACGACAAGAATCTTTTTATCAACCATGAAGGTTTCACCTTGCTTGTTGGGCATTTGCCGATGCTCCTTAAAGCTTGATCACCGGCACTAAACGGCGACCTCTCAAATGCTACCTCAACAAAAGCTTATCTTTTGAGAATAGAAGGTTCACCGAATCAACCCCAATTAAATAAAGGTTTTGTGAATCTTTTATGACACGGCCTAACAAAGCCATGATTTTCTAGCATTTGCTGTATTTTCGGTGGGAAATACAGCAAAAACACACTATTTGAACTTTATTGGTGCAGTAATTGGTAGTCCAACAGCAGGCCCACGAAAAGCACCATACCAACCCAGTTATTATTTAAAAACGCTTTAAAGCATGCTTGCCGCTCTCGATTGCGAATAAGGAACTGCTGCCACACCATCAAACAAGCCGCCAGCAAAACCGAGAGGCTATAGATCCAACCCAGCTCAAATTTCTGACCAACCATACCTAGCGCCATCACCGTCATAAACTGTAGAACGCCGGTCATTACCCGGTCAGCCTCGCCAAACAGTATGGCCGTGGATTTCACCCCGATTTTAATATCGTCATCACGATCGACCATGGCGTAAAAAGTATCATAAGCCACAGTCCACAGAACGACGGCGGTGTACAACACCCAGATGTCGGGGCTAAGCTCCCCCGCCTGAGCGGCGAACGCCATCGGCACCGCCCAGGCAAAAGCGGCCCCTAGCACTACCTGTGGCAGGTGGGTGTAGCGCTTCATAAAGGGGTAAATAAACGCCAGCGCAACGCCACCAAAAGACAGATAGACCGTAAGTTCGTTGGTAAAAAGCACCAGCACAAATGCGCTAAATGCCAGCAATACAAACAGTGCCGCCGCTTCGAAAGCTGACACATGGCCAACGACTATCGGGCGGCCAGCCGTGCGTTTTACATGACCATCGACTTTGCGATCGGCAAAATCATTAATAACACAGCCCGCCGATCGCATTAACACAACACCAGCAACAAAAATACTCAGCATTTTTAGGTCCGGAACCCCTTCTGCCGCAAGCCACAGCGACCACAACGTTGGCCACAGCACCAAGTAAATACCAACAGGGCGGTTAAGTCGCATCAGGCGAAAATAACTGATCAGTTTCCCCGGTGAGGCCGGCAGTGTGTGCTTGTTCGAGTGGGCATTCATGAATGGAGAGCTTATAGTGTTATATTGACCCGGCGAAGGTGCTCACCGAATGGGTGTCATGCATTTGAACATCATGCACATGTAATCACGGTAATATTCTACCCTTTACCCACAGTAAAATAACAATGCGAAAAACTGACCTTATCCAAACCGTGGCCAAAGCCGCAAACCTATCGTCACGCGAGGCCGACGACGCTGTGTCCAGCTTGTTCGAACAAATCACCAATGCACTCGCGCGCAACGAATCAATTTCACTTGTGGGCTTTGGCAGCTTTACCCCTAAAAAACGCGCCGCCCGTACGGGTAAAAACCCGCAAACTGGCGAAACACTGCACATTCCAGAAAAAAGGCAGGTGCAGTTTAAACCCAGCGCAAAACTGCGCGCTCTCGTCGACCAATAAATCACCAGGAGCTCAGGATGCTAAAGCTGCCTCTACACTGGCAAATTCTCATCGCCATATTCGCAGCCATTGTTTGCGGCCTCATGGTTTTCCAATTAAACGCAAACGACATCGCCGCTGGAGCCCATATCCAATCGTCCATGGCGTTTGTTGGAAAGCTGTTTCTCAACGGTCTTAAGATGATCATCGTTCCGCTGATTTTATCGTCGATTATTAGCGGGGTATCCACGCTTGGGCAGGGCAGCGATCTCGGCCGACTTGGCGGCAAAACACTGGGTTTTTATATGGCCTCGAGCCTAATGGCGATTCTAACCGGCCTGCTGGTAGTTAACCTACTCACCCCCGGCATTATCGACGGCGAACCCGCCAAAGACCGCTTAAACCTAAGCAGTACCGAGCAGGTTAGCCAGGCACTGGAAAAAATTGAAGGCAAAGGCACCGGTGATATAGCCGCCGTATTCCACCGCATGCTGCCGCCAAACATCGTAAAAGCCGCCGCCGATGGGCAAATGCTGGGGTTGATTTGCTTCGGTTTATTGTTCGGCTTCTTTATGACGCGCATCGACAACCCACTGAAAGAAACCTTGAGTAATTTCTGGCAGGGCATCTTCGAAACCATGATGGGCATTACCATGTTCATTATGAAGTTCACACCCATTGGTGTTTTTGGGCTAGTGGGCAACACCATTGCCGAAACGGGCATCGAATCTTTTTTACCGATGATGATCTTTTTTATCTGCGTTGTGCTTGCATTGGGCATACATGTTTTTGTCACTATGCCACTGGTGCTCAAATTTGTTGCCGGGGTAAATCCATTAGCGCAGTTTCGCGCCATGGCGCCCTCCCTGCTAACCGCATTTTCCACCGCTTCTTCCTCCGGCACCCTGCCCATCACCATGGAATGTATGGAAAAGAATGTGGGCGTTTCCAACCGCACAACATCGTTTGTACTGCCCCTAGGAGCCACCATTAACATGGACGGAACAGCGCTATACGAATGTGTAGCCGCTATGTTTATCGCTCAGGCCTATGGCCTCGACCTCACCTTTGCTACGCAATTTACCATTGTGCTCATCGCACTATTAACCTCCATTGGCGTTGCCGGTATACCCGCCGCCAGCCTAGTGGCAATCGCCGTAATTCTCTCAGCTGTTGGCTTGCCGGCAGAAGGCATTGGTTTATTATTGGTCACCGATCGAATTCTGGATATGTTGCGAACAGCCGTGAACGTGTTCAGCGATAGTTGCTGTGCAACTTTTGTGGCAAGAACCGAAGGAGAGCAAACGGCTATTGCGATAACCGACAACCTTCCCAAGCCTCAGAATTAAACCACAAAGCTGAAACGTAAAATGTCGTCGTACAAAAACCGAACGGCTGACAAAAAAACAAACCTCGGCCCCCACTATTATTTGATCGCTGCCATGCTCATTGCAAAAAGGAGATAAAGAAATTGAGCTAATAGCCGTATAATAGGGGGTGTCTTCCGAGTATTACAGACAAGATGTATTCTAACAATCGCTTCATACGCCCGTTTATATTTTATTTGTTCGCATGCTGCTCCCTCCTGCTGTCGCTATCCGCTAACGCTATAGAGCGAGTAACGGCGCTGCCCGATATGGGCACGGGCGATGCGCGGCAAGTCTACTTTGCGAAATTACTGCGCGCAGCGCTTGCCACAACCGAAGACGAATTTGGCCCCTACGAGCTGGTAAAACCCGACTTTCATATGAGCAGCCAACGCATGATGATGGAGCTGCTAACCGGCGACAATCTTTCTGTAGGCCTATCGCCCTATAAAATCGCCTGGGAAGGTAAAACCCACATAGTGCCGGTCCCACTGATTCGCGGCCTTGCCAGTTATCGACTATTTCTTGCGTCGAAAAAAAGCGAAGAAAAACTCGCTCAAGTACAGCACCTTAACGATTTACGCCAGCTAAAAATCGGCCAGGGGCAGGGCTGGTCTACCGCAAAAATATTGACGGATCATAAACTTTCTATCGTCTATGCGGCATCCTATCGGGGCATGTTCAAAATGCTGGAAGCCGGCAGATTCGATCTGTTGATGCGCAGCCCCCATGAAATCATCTCTGAAAAAGCTATTTTTTCTTCTGCAGAATCAAACATTACTATAGAAAAGCGTTTTGCCATTTACAGTTATTTACCCTATTACTTCCACGTAACTCTCAAAAATAAGGTTTTAGCAAAACGACTAGAACAAGGCATTAAAAGTCTCTATGCATCTGGCGAAGTCGACAACCTACTAACTGAACACTTCGACGAAGCGATTGAACTAGTATTGATGCCTCACAAAAAAATATTCTACTTGGAGAACACCAATCTTCCCCAGGGAGTTTTTGAAAGAGACAAGCCCTACTTAATGACCCTCGAAATACCCAAAACACCCATAAGTAGAAACTTATCTCCTTGATTTTTATAGCGCTGCTCAGCAGTCTGCAGCGTAATTCTGTTAAGCAATTCAAGACCTAAACATTATTTCAGTCACCCAAGCTAGACCAATTTCTTTCATAACCGATAAATCGCCTTAACTACGCTAATAACTCAAGCGCTTTCTTCTATACTCCCCTAAAGAAAGAGTCATTCCTTATGAAGAAATTTCCATAAGGTCCGCAAAAAATCTGTGCCTTAATATCAACAAACGCTTAAAACGATATCGTACTTGATACATTTGGCATAAACGGTTGTTATGGGGTTCCTATGGCTGGTTTTGGTGTTTTTAGACAGCTAACTCTCATTATCTGCCTAGCATTTCCCTCTATCGCGCACAGTATTGAGCGTGTTATTGGCCTACCGGATATGGGTAAGCGTGATATAAGGCAGGTCTATTTCACCCGCGTAATGATTGCCGCGCTCGATAACACCAACGCAGAATACGGGCCTTACGAAATCATTAAACCCAACCTCACCATGAGCAGCCAACGGATGATGGCTGAACTCACTACGGGTGATAACCTATCCGTGGGTATATCGTCCTACAAACCGACGTGGGAGGGGCAAACGCTGATAGTGCCCGTACCACTGATTCGTGGGCTGGCAAGTTACCGCTTATTCCTCGCCAAAACGAGCCAGAAAGAAAAGCTGCTGCAGGCCATTAGCTTTGAAAATTTGAAAACGTTTAGTTTCGGTCAAGGGCACGGCTGGTCTACAGCCAAAATATTGGAAGATCATGACTTCAAGGTCGTTTACGGCGCAAACTACCAGGGTCTATTTAAAATGCTGCTAGCAAACCGCTTCGATTTATTTATGCGTAGCGCTCATGAAATAATTTTGGAAAAACCACTTTTTGATGAACGTGAAGACGACATATTTGTTGTGGATACATTTGCCCTTTACACCTATTTGCCTACCTATTTCCACGTAACAAAACGACAACCTGCATTAGCTAAAAGGCTGGAGGATGGACTGAACATAATGTACTCCACCGGTGAGATCGACAGCCTGCTCACCGAATACTTTACTGAAGCTATAGAAATAATTTTGCAGCCTGGGCGAAAAATATACCGGTTACAAAATACAAATTTGAAGCCAGGTATCTATGAGCGTGACCAACCCTACCTAATTAAGCTTAATATGGATAACAACTAGCGATCATAGGTATAGCTAAATCATTTAAACCACAGTTCACTTTAGTGGTTTTCCTGTTAGGGAAAAAAGAAAAATCCCGCTGTGTACGCAGCGGGATTTTCTTTCGGCTTTAAGACACTTCTAATAATTGCTTTTGGGCTCTGGCATGCTAAGCCGCGCAGAGGAAAAATTTATTACTAAGGATGCCCTTAATTGTCATTAAAACGTATAAACAACACGCACTGACTCATCCACCGAGGAAGCCTCCATATAACCGATTTTGGCTGGATCTTCCGCCACCAGACGTTTTACTTCTGCATCCGAAGCCACAGTAGAGGGGGGCGTGCTACCGCCGGTAAAAATCTGCTGCGCCCAATAGGCTTTTAATTGCCTGTTATTTTTCTTCAATACGCTTTTTGCAAACGCTGCACTTATTAACGAACCTTCTGCCTGATTAACCGGCAGTGCACGCGACTTGTCGGCATACACTTTACGCTGGCCCAGATAAATTTTCGCTATATCCGCACGCTTAAACTCATTAGTATTGCTGGGGTGCACAACTACAGCAACCTCTGCCTGAACCACTGCAGACAAGACCAACATCATCAATAATATCCCGTTAATTACGGGTTTAACTGAAAAAACCATTTTCATTAATTTTACCCGACTCAATTAGAATAATAGATCTACACCAAAGGTAATCACATCCACCTCATCCACCTTCCCACGAACAAAAACAACACCGTCGTGTGAAGTATCCGCAGTGCTGGCGTATTCAATTTTGAAAGCCGCCGACGGGTGGAAATCCCAACGCAAGCCTGCCGTTAGCGTTTCGGTTTTGATATACCAGTCGCCAATACTCGGGTCGAGTGCAGGTGAAAAATTTACATTAGAATCGGAGTAACTGATGTGTGGCGTAAAATCGCCGAATTGGTAACCTGCCGTAAGCATTAACGAGCCCAGCTCGTCCAATGGCACAAATTCACCGTTTGAAGAAACCACCAAAAAACCATCGTCCGCCATCTTTCCGCCTGTTGCTTCAGCCATAACAAAACCATTACCCAGCGTAAGGTTCGCCGCCAAAGAAACAAACTGGCCGTCCTGCGGATTGTCTTCACCGGTTAGAGGGTTGCCGCCAATATAAAACTCGCCGTCAATTACCGATGCTCGCAAACGCAGCCATTCGTTATTGACGTTAAAGACCGCTCCCATGATTCCATCAGAACTAAAATTACCGAATCGCGACGTTTTATTCGATGTTGTACCCGTGTATACACGGGTTTTGGTTGTCCAGTTGCCCAACTGTCCGTTATGAATCAACGATACCCCTTCGTAAGTACGCAAGGTATTGGAGTACACATCTACCGGTGGTCGAACCCAGTGGTAGGCGTAACCTACATCGACAAAGTCAGAATAGTAGTAAAGCGGTATGCGCTGACGACCAGCTTGAACGGTAAAGCTTGATGTAAGGTCATACGACATATATACCCACTCCAGCTCAGTTTCAAAGTCCTGCGCGCCGCGACCGGTTAATTGCGCCGTTACTGTAAGATCGCGGTTCAGGTCAGACTTAATCTGCAGACCGTAATTGGAGTCTGGTCTATACGACAAATGATCACCGTAGATTGCGTTTTTATTAGCGGCCCCCGCTTCCGTGGTTGCATAGCCACGGTCGGCCACATAACGACTCTCCTCGCCATTAGGCAATTCAACCGAATTCAGCGCCTTGCCACCTACGATGGAGGCAAAACCATTAATGGTTGTTTCTGCCGCGTTTACAGAAGCGGCGACAAACACGACGCCCAGAACCGGCAGAAGTTTTTTAAAAAAAGCGTAACTCATAGAAAATCCATACTTTGAAATCAGTTAAATCACCACCGCTGTAACAGCCGTGCCAGCTTCAATGTCCTCAATTTTTACGCAAAAGTGTCCCCCTGCCGAATCGCAGCCGACAGCCGTTAACTTTCTTCGATTGGTGTGCAGACCGGGTAACCTACAACTGGGTGGTTACCGTTTAGGAATTTTTTTAGGGCCGCTTTCATCCGTGCCAATGCATACACATGTGGACAAGCACGCGCATTATATTCATACCAAAGTGTGATTACAAGATATACAGATGTGATTTTAAACGACCACTTGAAATATATCCTGTAAACTCAAATTCAGTGGTTTTATACCATCCTCCCTCTGTACATATTTTAATCATGTGGTATCTTGTGCCACCGTCGCCCCCCCAAACACCTGTTTAACTGAACGGATCTATCTGATGTATAAGCTTTTTTTGCCCTGCCTAGCGGTATTCATAGCCACCGCTGTGATCCCGGCTCGAGCAGAAGCGAGCGCTAGCCCTACCGTGCAAACGCATCGCATTAAACTCGACAAAATCGAGCAAACCCTAAAAACCCTGCGTACGCAGTTAGCTACAGAACAATCGATACTGGAGCGGCACAATCACAATTTGTCGAATGCGGTAGAATTACAACGCCAGAGCGAACTTGAACTCAGCGTCGCAAGTACTGCTGCAGCGGCTAACCAAGACGAAGCTGTGCAACGGGATGCACGCCGCATTCAGATTCGCTTTAATCGCCACTCGGCCAAAGTCACCCGTCAGAAAGAGCGCCAAGTCCACTCCCTCGCCGTTATTAAAGCGCTGGAAACCAAAGTGAATGCGCTCCAGCAACAGAGAATTCGCTATACCAATGCCCTGCGCGACTTAGTGGAGCAGGACAAACAAAATGCAGCGAAACGCACGGAAAAAAAACCGCCAACACTAGGTTCTACCGGCAGCTTGGCACTTGAGCAGCCCAAGCAACCTATATCCTTTAGTTGGCCATACCTTAATCAGGCAACCGAGCAAAACATCGTGTTTGCACAACAAACGCTGGCAGAGCTCCAGCAGCTGAAAAAGCGCGGCGAAACAGATAAGGCTCCGCTAGACAAAGTTGAAATCCTTGCTCGACGTTCATTTGGTAAAGCAGAACTGAAATACCTCGGTAACAACCTTTATTCAGTAACGCGTTCTGTACAGGCAGGCCGCCAGAACTTTGCGCTATTTAACCAAGACCATTGGCATACCATCCCCAGTGAAGATGACGGTAAGCGCTATCGGTTTCTGTTCGATGTCTCTTCGCTCTCGAAGCCCAAGCTTCACCTATTCAAAGCTGATCTGCTGGCGGAGTAACTCATTGTAATGTTGACCACTCGTTTATACCGCGCAAGCGGCAGTTCGCGTCTGTACGGCTGTATCTGCGTATTATTCCTGTTATTCACCGGCGATATAGCATCGGCTAAGCACGTCAATGGTGTGGGCAGTTACCACGCACTAGGTAGAGAACAATACATTGCCAAATTATCACTTGCCACGCCCTCCACGGAGTCTAAATCGCTACTGCAACAAGACCTGCCCGCCACCATGGAGCTGCGTGTTGCCACCAAACGCATTCCCCAAAGGCGTTTCGTCTCCATGTGGATTGAGGCGATTACAGTAAACAATGATTCGGCCATGGTTCAACAGCACATGCAGGAACTCCTTAGCTTTAACCAACTATTTAAAGGCTCGCTGTATGAAGGCGATCAGTTGGTTATCGACTACCAGCCACAGGCGGGTATGCGTGTAATACTCAATGACGTAGCGCTGGGGGAAATTACTTCTGGCAGTTTTTTCCGCCTGCTATTGGCCAGCTGGATTGGCCCAGTACCGATCTCGTCTTCGTTTCGTAGCCAAATGTTAAGCCCCAACGATCAGGACGAAACACTAACTCAACGGTTTAGCAGCCTGAACCCCAGCCAGCTCCGCGCTTCAGATGTGGCCGATTGGCATCAGTCCGCACAGGAACAAGAACCAACCCCACCCGTGCAAGCAACACCAAAAGTGGCACAACCGGCAAGCACACAGCCGCAGCAGCTTACGGCGGTTCAATCTAGTATCGTCAGCACAACAGACCAACACAAACCCGAAAAAACAGAATTCCCTAGGCCAGCTGCCCAAGCAAAAGCACAGAGCGAAACAGTCGTTGCCGCTACGCCAAACACAACAGAAGCACAGCAAACTACCGACAAATCCCGAGCCACTAAAGCAGAAGAAGCGTCATTTACCCTGAGCGAAGAAACTTTGCAGGCGCAACAGGAATACTACGTTCAGCTCAGCAACCAGATTTTAAAGTATCAAGCTCTGCCACGGCAGGCTTTTCAGCGACGCCTAGAAGGCGATGTGCGCGTATTGATAAAAATTCATCGCGACGGAAAATTAAAATCACTGGAGCTGGCACACGATTCAAAACACAAGCTGTTGAACCAACAGGCCCTCGACGCCGTTGCCGAAGCGGCCCCATTTCCACCTATTCCCGCCAGTCTGTCCGGTGAAGAGTTCGCCTTTAGCGTACCGATGAATTATCGTTTACCTTATTAACGGCATTACTATTCAGCCGAATATCGGGTTACTATCGTTATTTTAGTAAGGAGCAGACGCAATGCCCCAACATCCGGCGCCGGGTATATTTTCCGGTTTAAGTAAAACGTTTTTCGCTGGGCTTCTGGCGGCGCTGCCGCTAGCCATTACCGTGGTCATTATTATCTGGTTTGGGGAAATGGTGCATCGCCACCTAGGCCCAGAAAGTTTTGTCGGCAGCCTGTTTGGCTCCATTGGCCTACAATTTGTTACCACCGAAATCACCGCCTATGCCATAGGCGTTGGTAGCGTACTATTACTGATTTACCTGCTAGGTATTACCGTTCAACTGGGTTTAAAGAGTCACTTTCGATTTTTAACCAGCGGTATAATCAACCGTGTTCCCTTGGTACGTACCATCTACCAAACCCTGTCAAAATTTATTACCATTTTTGAAGCTCAGGATCAGGCCGAGTTTAAGAGCATGTCGGCGGTTATGTGTTTTTTTGGCGGTGACCGCAATGGCACGGCGGTACTTGCGCTACTCACCAGCCCACAAGCCGTGGACTTTAAGGGCCAAGGCTACTACGCCATTATGATTCCAACTGCACCGGTTCCGTTTGGCGGCGCCATTCTCTATGTACCCGTAGACTGGGTAGAGCAGGTCGACTTCGGTTTTGATGGGTTGTTAAATATTTATATGTCCATGGGCGTGACCTCTGCCGAATATTTTCACAAGGCGACCGAAAATCAAGCAAAATAAACACCCCAGTAACGATCGTACCGTCGGCACTAGCCACTGAAAAACAGTACGTAATACCGTTAGAGCACATTATAAAAAATAGGGGAACCTCCATGCGAGCCACACAGTTACTCATCTCATTCATATTGATTTTGTCCGCCACCAATACAGTGGCAGAAAACAAAGTTAACCCCGATTACGTCTTTTTTAGCAGCGGCGATACACCCGACGGCTGGCACTGGGTTATCTCCGACCCAGGTAACTGGTGGCTGCCGCTAGAAGGCAACACCGGCGAGTCGGATAAACGCAAGGTTAAAATGGAACCCACAACCTTTCGCAACGAAGGCGATGCGGTGAAAGTCACTTGGAACAAAAAACAGATTTGGGGTAGCGTAGCCATCACCGGGCGCACAACCGATCTTTCAAAATATGCAGAGCTTTCCATGGTCGTCAAGCTACATAAAAAGCCGCGCAGCCTGGTAAAAATCAGCCTTAACTGTGGAAAAGACTGCAATGCAGAATTCCCTCTCACCCCCGCACTGAAAAACGCTCCCTTAAACCAGTGGTTTGCACTTCCCGTTGCGCTCAATTGTTTTTCGGCCAAAGGGGCCGATTTATCGAAGGTACAAACGCCATTGAATATTGGCACCGATGGTAAGTTGGAGCTATCCATCGCCGACGTAAAGATTTTGCCACTAAAAGAAGGCGAAAAAGGTTGTGTGGTAACCGAGGAAGAAGGTGCTACGAAAAAAGAACAGGAAAAATAGCATGCTCGCTCATGTGCAAACGCCAGTAAACGAGTTTGGCAGACACTCCAAATAAAAAAACGGCCGCTATTGCGGCCGTATAGACATTACAAAATAATATTCAAGCTTTTTCCGCTGGCAAATCGTTTTCACCCTTCACGTAGCCAAAGTTCGCCAGAATACCACCATCAACGTACAACACCTGACCATTCACAAACTCCGCCGCCTGCGAAGAAAGAAATAGAGCTGCGTTCGCAATATCCACAGGCTCACCCCAACGGGCAGCCGGTGTACGGGTCATAATCAGATCATTAAACGGGTGGCCATTCTCACGAATAGGCGCCGTTTGCTCCGTGGCAATGTAGCCAGGCCCAATACCATTTACCTGTAAACCGTATTTCGCCCATTCGCAGCACATATTCTGTGTAAGTAACTTTAAACCACCTTTCGCCGACGCATACGCCGAAACCGAACTGCGGCCATAAACGCTCATCATCGAGCACATATTGATTATCTTGCCTGCACGCTTTTCTATCATTTTGGGCGCAACGCGCTTAGACATGATCAGCGGCGAAACCAGATCCACGTCGATCACCTGACGAAAATCAGCCACATCCATTTCCAAAATAGGCGTTCGCTTAATGATGCCAGCGTTGTTAACGAGGATATCTATATCGCCAACATTTTTTTCAATTTCGGAAATGCCCTTATCTACCGCAGCTTCATCGGTAACATCAAACACCAGTGTGTAGATGTCGATACCTTCTTTTGCATAGGTTTCTTTTGCTGAATCAAGTCTTTCTTGTGAGATATCGTTGACACAAATTTTGGCGCCAGCCTTCCCTAAAACCTTGCCAATTGCATAGCCAATACCGTGGGTACCGCCGGTAACCAAGGCAACTTTGCCTGTGAGATCAAAAAGTTCGTTAATCATAAATGTGTCATCCACTGCAGACGTAAACGGTTAAGGCATAATAGCCGATAAAACTGGAGCCATTCTAGAAATTGGCCGACTAACCTTCAATTTGGTTAGATCTATTTGTGGAGTTTATTTGATTTAGGCCCAATACCAAAGGAGATAAAAGCTAAATTCACCCCTAACAACCAAGAACGAGACACTAACTAGCGCTCAAGGGCTGAAGATAGGGATCAACTGGTGAACAATTTGACCGCACGGCTCATCAATGAGTCACGTTTTGGCCCAAACGTTCGATAGTGATCAACCATGTAATGCGTGGGGTCAACAAAACAGTGAACACTCACTTCACTGTATATCTGCGGGTTACCTACATGGGCTAACATAAAGACTTTGTAGAGGTTTTTATTTGCTTCCCAGTGGGTAGAATGATAGTCCACATATGACATAACTAGCTGCTCACTGAAGCGTTTGGAGGTTTTCGCTGCGCAAATATCAGTGGCGTCCAGCATACCGAACGGAATCTGGGTGTAATCACGATTGGCGTCAAAGTACTTACCGGGGCTTTCCTTGTCATAGTTCTGACCCCACCAGTAAAACACCGAAGCGCACAGTAACGACACCAAAACCCCGGCAACCAACCGAATACCCGGCACCTGCCAGGGCGAGATTCCCTCTTCTACAATAAAAAGTCGCTGGTGAAGTTTCTGAGCGTGGTATTGAACGAAATCGGCAAACACCATATACATATTAAAATTCTCATTAGAGTGAATGGCGCAATACGCCAAAAATCTTGAGAATTTTAGGGAATGCCTACCCGTAGCTCTCGCGATCGATGTGTTCAGTTCTCTCAGCAACCGTTCGACCCACCTGCTGCTAATCAGCAGGGTCGGGCACTGGCTTTGCGCCCCCGCGTTCCCACGGGTTTGCCTTTTTGTGAGCCGGAACTTAACCGCCTCGCTACATTAGACTTTAGGACACCTCCATTAATGGCTTAGAGCTCAAATTCAATGTGTCGTACAACAATGCTTAAGCACATTATCCAGAAGTTACAGACAAGTCGTCAATTTCAAACATGTGTTTATCTAGACGAATTGTTTATAGTTGCACCGGTTTCGATTCCATACGCCTGCTTATAACAAAAAGCATCGCCATTGCGATAAAACAAACAACAGCATTCACAGCAAAAAGATGACGATAACCATAATTTTCAGCCAGTAACACAATGGCAATACTGCCCATTACCCCGCCAAGATTGATACTCTGAAAAAACAGTGTTGACGACGAGCTAGCGACCCCCAACTTACGCTGATAGAACCACGTAATACCCACGCCCGAAATAAATCCAATAAAAATAGCATTTAAAATTTGTAGGGCATAAATATGCCACAACGCTGTGGCTTGCCAAAGCCCAAGATTGAGTAAAAACGCCGCAAAGGCTGCCACCTTAATAAGCGACATTAATCGAAACCGTAATGTTAACCAACCAGCAAGAAACAGCATAGGAATCTCCAGCCCAGCGGCCAAGCCAAACACCCAGCCGGCGCCAAAACTGTCTACGGCTAATTGCTGTTGTAGGTACAAGGGTAACACCACCAAAAAAACCTGGTTAGCTGAAAACAGTAACGAAAAAGCAATCACGGTTATATAAATAGACCGCGTATGTGTTTGTGGCTCAGGAAACTCCCGAATCTCCACGGCCTTAACGGTATTAGGAAGAAAATAAAGTGCGACAAGCGCAACCACAAAATACAGCACACCTGCTGTGGCATAATGCTGACCAAAGTCGAGCAGTTTAAGCGAGGCAAACGCCAATGGCGGGCCCAACATCCAGGCTAGCGCAATAAACGCGCACAAACTGTAATTAAAAACGCGCGCTTGCTTTTCGGAAACAGCCTTTGCGGAAAACTCCTTAGCAATTTCAAATATTTGTCCGACAGCCACAAACGCCAGACTGTAAAGTGTAACGGATATTAATAATACCAGAGCGTAACTACGTGCAATGGCAAAACCAAAACACGCCAACCCACCCAACATCATCGCTGCTGAAATTAATTTTCGTCGATCCTCTATTTTGTCTGTCCAAAACGCAACGGCCTGTCCTTGTAAAAAAATACTTAACGAAGTGCAAACAAAAAATAAACCAATCAAAATTGGCCGAACGTAGAGTTCATTAGCGAGAAAAACGCTAAGGGTAGGAATAACAAGCGCGTATAAACCGCCGATTAGCATCGATGTTATATAAATGGCCAACACTGGAATCGACGTTAAAGATAGTTTTTCCACTAGACACAACCAAAGCCACTATTCGTTGTGCTATCTTACGCTGACGCCTGTGAAGCTAAGCTCAATAGGTAGCTGATGGTTCAACCACTAGCACGGGATCGGATGTCGTCCTTCGTGCTATTTTACAAATAGCTCGACACTCGGGGCTTTACCCCAACTACCCGATCGGCGGCATCGGCATAACAGCCCCTAAGCCCACCGGTTAAATTGTGGCTTCTTGCAAGTGATTACGGCCAAGATCTGTGTAGCTAGAAATTTACGTGGAATTTTACACGAAAAATTTTTCGCCAGGCATGCCAAAAAGCGCCAAGCTTGACGGAGAATACGAGTACTAGTTAAAAGTTACGGAGGATTACCCCCGCATTTTTTCAGCAATGGCATCAAGATCATCGCCTGATTCCAGCAGGTTGCCTATGGTAACCTTTGCGGTTTCAGGGTCGAGCTTTAAGTCAGTAAATAATTGGAGAGGCACCGGTCGAACCAAGTTATCACCGAAACCCGCTTGCCCCAACATCGTTTGTGCAACATGCACCAACTTGGCATAAACGCCAAACTCGCCTTGAAATGTGGGGTTATGCTGCTGACTCAAGGCCACGACAATTTCCTGCGGCATATTCCAGTTATCCATCAACCACGAAGCTACCTGATTGCCGGTAACACCCAGCATGTGTGATTCAATAGCCGCACGATTTACATGCGGGTTAGCTTTTGCCATTTTTTCAATATTAGTGAAGTAGGGTGGAAAAACCTCAGCCATAATAAGGTAACCAAAATTATTGAGTAACCCCGACAGATAGGCCATACCAAACCCTGGGCGATTTTCACGGTCAATACTGGTTACCAGCCCTTCCACTGCAGCAGCGGTATACACAGCGCCGCGCCAGTATTTAGCAATATGCAGCGGCGACAGGGTACGCATAGACATCGTTTTACCTAACGCTAAACCAAGCGCAAGGTTTAGCACCATATCGAAGCCAAGTACCCGTACGATGGCATCGTGCACCGATTTAATTTTTCCCGGTGCAGAGTAATAGGGTGATGCCGCCCAGCTCACTACCTGCGCTGCGAGGCTAGGGTCAATTTCAACAATATTCGCAAGGTCGTTGATATCGGCATTCGGGTCGGCGCGAAGTTTTATAATACGTTGTGCCGTTTCAGGCAGCGGGGGCAACTCCAAGGTTTCGTCAAGGCGCTGCTTAATCCGCTTTTGGGTAAAGCGTTTTACGGAATCGAAAATCTGCCCTTCATCGCTGCTTGGGTCGCCCGCCAAGTCTGGTACTCGCACCGAGCATTTTACCGGGTCGGAAGATTTTATAATGGTGCGAAATTCCTGCTGACTGATTTCCAGCATATCGCTTCCACCACCGGCATCCAGCCACAAAGTTTTCACCTTTAGTAACGACTCATCGACCAATGTTGGCATACCCTGCCAACGCGGCACCGCCGGTACGCCCGTAAGGTCATGCTCCTGCATCAAAGGTTTAATTTCTTCTATATTTACACCCTCAAAATGACGACCGGTAATTTGTTGCAGTGCTTCTAGGTCGACCATAGTGCCTCCCGGCAGTAGCACCTGCACCCGCCCCTGACTGTCTTGTAAAAGGACAGACTGAACAAGACTTGCCTGTTGCTTAGAGTGAACAAGCGCAATATTCGTCATACGTTCATCCATTTGGGCAATGCTGTAATTAACTTTCTGCGTATCTAACAGCTCTTGGATACTGGTGGGTAGGGGCACTGGCATTCTCCTGCGGTTGTCGCCGACCTATTGCCGACCTATTCCAAATCCGGGAATGGGCCATATAAAACAATAAAACCTATAAGTGTATTTTTTAATATAGACCGGGGCTGGCCTTTTTCTAGTGACGAAGGGAAAGTTTTGGCGTCGAATCAAGCTGAATGAGAAATGATAGAGAAATTATACCTGTGCATACACCTTTCGCTCACCTACCCAACGTTTTACCAGCTTTTCGGTTATACCCGGCTGGCTGCCCAAAAGTTGCTCTCCCAGAGCATTAACGCGCTCTATTAAGTGTTCGTCGCGTAGTAGGTTAGCCACTCGGTACTGGGCCTCACCGGTTTGGCGCGTGCCCAGCAGTTCTCCAGGCCCACGTTGCTGTAAATCTCGCTCGGCCACAACAAAGCCATCATTTGTTTCACGCAATACCTGCAGGCGCTCACGGGCCTGCTCCGACAACTTGGCGCCATAGAGCAGTACACAGTGACTAGCCACCGACCCGCGACCAACACGACCGCGTAATTGATGTAATTGCGCCAAGCCCAAGCGCTCAGGGTTTTCAATAATCATCAAGCTGGCATTGGGGACATCTACCCCCACCTCGATCACGGTAGTAGCAACCAGTAGCTGTAGCTCTGCCTGCTTAAAACCTGCCATAACCGCTTCTTTTTCTTTGGCCTTTAATCGGCCATGGACAAGCCCAATAGCGAGATTAGGCAGGGCTTCACGCAGTAGCACCGCGGTTTCCTCAGCATTTGCGGCAGCCAAGGTTTCTGAATCTTCCACAAGGGTGCACACCCAGTACACTTGCCTCCCCTCGCCACTGGCTACCCGTATACGCTCAATCACTTGAGCCCTGCGTGACTGACTCACCAGTACGGTATTCACCGGCGTGCGCCCCGGAGGCAGCTCATCGATAATGCTGTAATCCAATTCAGCATAGGCTGTCATAGCCAAGGTACGAGGAATGGGCGTGGCCGTCATAACCAACTGGTGAGCAATTGCATTGGGGCGTGATTTTTGTCGCAGGCTCAAGCGCTGATGCACACCGAAGCGGTGCTGTTCGTCGATAATGGCCAACCCCAAGCTGTGAAACTCAACATCATCCTGAAATAGCGCATGGGTACCCACCACCACTCGGGCTTCACCACTAGCGATACGCGTTAGGGCATCGCGCCTTTTCGCCACCGTTAGCTTTCCAACCAACCACTCCACCGTAAAGCCCAAATGCTCCAACCAACCGGAAAAATTATGGAAATGTTGCTCCGCCAAAATTTCCGTAGGCGCAACAACCGCGACCTGATAACCACAACCGGCACCGGCCAGTGCCGTCAAGGCAGCCACAAGGGTTTTACCCGAGCCTACATCCCCCTGCACCATGCGCAACATCGGTTTGCCAGCCACTAAATCGGTTTGGATTTCAGCCACTACCCGCTGCTGGGCAGCTGTTAACTGGAAGGACAGTTGTTGCAGAAATTGGGTTTTCAATGCGGCATCAAGCTTCAGCACCGGCGCCTGCTCAATGGCGGCCAACTCATGGATTTTACGTCGCGCTAAAAAGTGCGCGAGTAACTCCTCAAATGCCAAGCGCTGTTGGCTAGGGTGCAAGCCTTCGAGTAACGCTGGCACGGGCGCGCCCTTAGGCGGCTGGTGCACATAAGTCAGCGCCTGACTTAAGGATTCACAACCAAACTCATCGTTAATGCCTACCGGTAAATATTCGTCCGGCGGCGATTGGTTAATAACCGCCACCGCCTGTTCAACTATGCCGCGCATACGCTGCTGGGAAATACCGTCGGTTAACCCATATATGGGCGTTAGGGTTTGGTCCACGGGCTCGGGGTTACGTTCATCAATAAATTCATATTCAGGATGATAAAACTCCAGCCCTGAACTACCCAAACGTGGCTCGCCATAACCGCGCACAAGCGCACCAGGTTGGAATTTGTCTTTCTGGTAGCCGCTAAAATGATAAAAGCGTAAACAGGTTACACCCGTATTGTCTTCCACATGCACAACCAAGCTACGCTTGCGCCCAAACGTTACCTGCGCACGCAAGACATTGCCCTGAATCATAACCGAGGTGTTAGTTTGTAAATGCCCGATAGGTGTAATACGCGTGCGATCAAGATAACGAATGGGTAAATGGAAGAGTAAATCCTGCAGGGTTTTCAACCCGAGTTTTTCTAAGGTGAGCGCAAGCTTGTCACCCACGCCCTTTAACGTAGTGACCGGTAAATTTTCCGGTGGGATTTTTTTGCTATGCGCGGGTTGGCTTTCGATTTTGGCCACGTTATTGAATCTGTGCAGGAAAAGGCTATTGAAGCAACCTTGGCAAAGGAATACAACCAGCCAATGTAAAGTTTCGTCAAGCCAGACCCATTTACTTGTGTGCCTTTTGCTGCCTACATCTAAGCCAGGCCTAACCGGCACCATGACCCAGCGGCAGGAATCACCAAGCTTTTCTCAAAACCAATTCAGGTGAAATCACGGTACTAACAAGACCAAGCGCAACCAACCCAAAAATATAACCGGCCAATCGACTTCTCGTATTGCCACCAACAAAAAACAACATGAATGCACTGCCACTATTTGAGACTAACCCCATCCCCACAACCCACCAAAGCACGACGCCACTCTCGGCGACAGGAATGCCCGAAGCACAGGTAATAAGTAAGGGAAGCACTGAGAGCCCGTACAGCCGAATAAAGTGAGAAGAAGCTGAGATATTCAGCATTCTTTCGAGTTTTGCTTTTGGTAAAAACAAGAGAGGTAATACGACAAGAAAAACAGTAACCACTATTTTCAACAGTAAAAGCAACCACAATTCCTTTTCGTCAGCATCGAAAAAATATTCAACTAGATTTCCGACTGAACGCCTCTCGTACTCGCCCTTATTTTTTATTACCTCGCCCGTAGACCATCAAGAATCTACGGCAACTCACAATACTTGACTAAGCATTTCACATTACATATCCAAGCACGTCAAAGTACTATACGCCCATTGCCACTTCCATGAGACCTTAAAGCAGCCTCCACTACACGAATATCGGCCAACCCGTCCTCGCCGGGCACCAGCACTTGCGTTTCTTCCATTATCGCCAAAGCATCATCGTCCATTTGTTTAGCCTGTTGATTTACAATGGTTTTATTCAGCAACTTTCCGTCGCTGGTTTGTCCCCGTACACCGCTGTAAGCCTGCATGGGCGACAATTCGTACCAACCTTTCTCACACTGTGCTTTTAGCACATTCATATTTTTGCCGACGCTAGCGGCACATTCGGCCATTAATCCACTTTTAAATTCCAATGTTAAAAATGCATGCTCGTCCACCTCAGAGAAAAACTCTTTTCGGTCTACGGCAAGTTTAGCGGTTACCGCGATGGGTTCTTGCCCGGAGGTGTAGCGGGCTGCATTAATGGGGTAAACACCCATATCATAGAGCGCGCCGCCACCCATTGCGCGCTTACCACGCCAGTTGTTGGGGCCGGGGCCGCCACCGGCATAACCGGCGTGAGCAATAACGGATTTTATTTTTCCGTAAGGTTTGGCGCTGGCGTATTGAATAACCGTTTGAGTGTTAGGTTCATGCTGCAGGCGGTAGCCAATGGTGAGCTGTACTTTGTTTTTCTTGCAGGTATTAATGATGTTTTGGCACTCTTTTTCGGTCATCGCCATGGGCTTTTCACACCACACGTGCTTACCCGCGTTGGCAGCGATAATCGAATATTTTTCATGCAGCGATGTTGGCAACACAATATAAACGACATCAATATCGGGATTATTCGCTACCTGATGCATATTGTCATAATTGTACACATTACTATCGGCAATACCGTATCGCTTTTGCCATACGGGAATTTTTTCCGGGCTTCCGGTAACGATACCTCTTAATTCACAATGTTGCGTGAGTTGTAACGCGGGGGCAAGTAAGTCGCGACTATAATAGCCAAGGCCAACGAGCGCCACACCGATTTTACGTTTTGCAGGAAGAGCAAAAACACGCTGACTGTAGGCACTCGAAGTGGCGGCCAAGGCGCCTACGGTTTTTATAAAATTACGGCGAGAGAAATGTGGATTCATGTCGAACCTCCAGCTAGTTATTTTAAATATTTACTCATTTACCCATAAGAATCATGTAGAAAAATTACCAATCCCAAACAATCCGGGAGGCTTTTCATAATCGTGACCCATAAACGGGTAGCTGCAGTTTATAGCAATTGTAGGCATGGCCACGTCAGTGGTTTCGGAATCAAAAATTGATGCGTGAGCAATAATAGACTCACTTCGGCCTTAAGAGCACCTCGTGTTGCGAGCCTCTCGCAATACGGCCCATACTTTTTCTGGTGACATTTATAGGTAATGAAGACGACAGCTTTCAGCCCCTATCGTCGAGAATTTCGCCCCGCTAACCCAGCCTAAATCGACTATTGCTCTGGCTTGAGTGGCGCTACCGCCTGCTTTACCCACACCAACAACCGGTTGTTGGCGGGCATGCTATTATCTTCGTAAAGGCTTAACCCGAAATGTGTGGCAATTTTATTGATATCTTCAAAATTGCGGATACCCTGAAGAGAATTGTTTGACTTTAACCACTGATCAAAATTAGCGTTGCTTTCGCTGGTGAACTGCCCGCTGTAATTAAACGGGCCATAAAGAGCAAAGACCCCACCTGTCGGCAATTTCAAAGCCACCCGCCGCACCATCCGCTCAGCCGCATCCAGCGGCATAATATGCGCCGTGTTCGCGCTGAATACCGCATCTATATGTAAATCGGGCCAGTCACTATCGTTTACATCGAAGACTACCGGAGGCATTAGCTGCTCTGTATTTACCCCCTCACACCACAGGCGAATACCCGGCAGATTCACTTCACAATCGCTGGGCAACCATTGCAAATGCGTCAGCTCACTAACCATCCAGCTTGCATGCTGCCCCGTGCCAGAGCCTATTTCAAAAACCCTTTCCGAGTGATCAAAAACGCGTTTTAACACATCGGCTATGGGTTGTTTATTGTTTTCACAGGCTTGGGAAAAAGGTTTGTCCATTTGCGTACTCTTTTACTCGTTCTAACGGAGTTTCACCCTTAATGGGCAATGGCTTTGGAAATAGCTTCAAATTTGTCTGGGTCATTATCGACAAATCGTACAACAATTTTCAATTTGGTTGTATTGGGGTTATTTTCTACCGCTTGAATACTGTGTACATAGCCATTCAAACGCGCCATTGCCGATCCGTGTTTATCTTCCAAATCTACCACCGCCTGATCAAATACCGTGGGTAGGTTTTCAGGGCGCATCATAAAACCGCTCATGGCCTGCAGCGATAAATCGCGTATCGCGCACTCACAGGTGAGGTGGGGGAAACGCAACTGGGCCTTACCCTGGAATTGGATGCCATCGTTTTTACTCGTCGCTACCACCGCTGCAGGCTTGGCAAACAAGGAGGCACTTTTTACTTCGGGCGGGCCAGAGGCTACCCGATTAACCGAGCTACTGGTAAGCACATCGAGTGAGCTGAATCCGCTCGCAGTTTGCGGTTGTGCGCGCGAATCTTTGTGTCCAATTTTCTTCAGTTGTTTGGCAATTTTCTTACGCAACTCTTCAGCGGTGAAGGGTTTGCTCAGGTAGTCGCTTACACCGCTTTGTATTGCCTTGATAATGTGATCACGATCTCCGCGACTACTGATCATTATAAAAGGCACTGTAGGATTATTAGAGTCTCTGCGCACCCAACACAGAAACTCCTCTCCGGTCATCTCCGGCATTTCCCAATCGGACAAAACGATATCAAACTTGTTCATTTTCATAGCCGAAACCGCTCTACGGCCATCGGCGGCATCATGAATTTCGACATTAGGAATGAACTGTCGCAGCGTACGCTTTATGGTGTCACGAACAAAACTGGCATCATCCACGATTAAAACTTTTAGAGGCATTGTATTCCCCAGCCGGAATACACTCCGACAGTACCTGCGCTGTACCCGAAGCGTAGAGATAGTTCCTGCTTGGCCACAAACCCCCAGGTCTCTACTCTTGCATGCGAGTAAATACTAACTCACCGCCGTCCGACATAGCGCTGTTATAGCGGTAGCCGTCCCAATCAAAACCTTTTAATTTCATGGGATCGGTAATTCCATTCTTAATAATATAGGCGCTCATTCGCCCCCTCGCCTTCTTGGCAAAGAAACTGATGATTTTATATTGGCCGTTTTTCCAGTCTTTGAACACCGGCGTAATAATGCTGGCGCTAAGTTTGGTTTTATCTACCGATTTGAAATACTCATTGGACGCGAGGTTTACTAGCGTTTGAGTGCCCAACTTTTTTAACTGCTTATTAAGCAGTAACACAATATTGTCACCCCAGAACTGATAGAGATTTGCACCCCGTTCGTTTGCAAAGCTAGTACCCATTTCCAAACGGTAGGGCTGCATCAAATCCAGTGGTTTTAGCACGCCATACAACCCGGAAAGAATCCGCAAATGCTGCTGCGCGAAAGCAAACGCTTGTTCGTCAAAGCTGTAGGCATCCAGGCCCACATACACGTCGCCTTTAAAGGCTAAAACAGCCTGTCGCGCGTTGCTGGCATTAAAAGGCAGGCTCCACTGCTGAAAACGGTCGTAATTGAGCACGCCCAGTTTGTCGCTTATCCCCATAAGCGAAGACACGCCCTGTGGCGACAGCTCTTTCAGCCCCACCATCAGCTCGCTGGCGTCGTCCAGCAACGCCGCTTTTGTATGTTTTTTTGTGGGTGTGGGGGTTTCGTAATCCAAATTTTTTGCGGGGGAAATGACAATCAGCATAGGGAGGGCTCACAAATGAAATAGGCGACACATTATGTCTCTGTCGCCCAAGCGGTAAAAGCAGTGAAAATTTTTAGTGTTAATTACAGGCACCAGCATACTTGTACCTTTGCCTTGCGTATAAATGGCACGCCAAGCCAGAGGCCAAATAGATGGCCTGCCGCTATTCTGGCTTGAGTATATCCTGCCACCAGAGCATCGGCACCAGCTCGCCATCCTGTTCGGTATACACATTCCCGTAAAGCCAACCGCTCTCGCCTTCAGTGGAAGCATGCTTATTCAATATTTGCTCTATAACGGTAAAACCGCAACTCACATGTATGCTGAAAATCAGCATGCGTGCGTTTTGAAAATCCAGCGTACCCCCTAGCTTCTCTATCTCAGGTACCAGTGCCGCTGCAATTTTCTCGATTTCGGCTCTAGCAATGACTCGAACACACAGGTTACCCGAACGTTTCAGAACTTTATGCGTGCCTTTATCCTCGTTTACCTGTATTAGATCACCACGGGCAAGCCCGCGAATAAAACCCGGGGATTGCTCTAGTAGAAACTGACCGGGTTCTGGCTCAGTGACATTGAGGTCTTCAACAACGGGTTTACCGTCTACCTTTTCGCCAGCATAAAGGCGAATGCTTTTTACTTGTTGCTCTTTCGTCATGGATTCATCATGCCTTGAATTGAACCAACCATTATAATGGCCTTACACCACAAAGGAAAAAAGGACCCTACCATGATCCGAATTCGACTCCTTCTCGCTCTTACTGCTCTTTTATTAGCCACCACAGGGTGTAGCGTGAACCAAGTAACGGGCGAGCGCCAATTAAGCATGCCTATGTCGGAACAAATTGCCCTTGGCAGCAAACAGTATATGCCCGCTCAACAGCAACAGGGGGGGCGTTACGTTGTCGACCCAGACCTCAATGTATACGTCAATAGAGTTGGTAAAGCCGTAGCCCAACCCAGCCCGGTAAATTTACCCTACGAATTTGTGGTGTTAAACAGCGACATACCCAACGCCTGGGCACTGCCCGGCGGCAAAATAGCGATTAACCGCGGACTCTTAGTGCTACTGGAAGACGAAGCTCAGCTGGCAGCCGTGCTCGGGCACGAGGTCGTGCATGCTGCGGCCGAACACTCGGCCACTCAAATGCGTAAACAGCAGATTCTCGGGGTAGGTGTTGTGCTCGCCGGTGTGGCCGCGACCCAGTCCGACAATAAGAGCGCGCTTCTTGTTGCCACCGGTGCGGTGGTGGGTGCTCAAGCTTACCAAGCGCATTATGGCCGCAAGCAGGAATTACAGGCCGATGATATAGGTATTAACTATATGGTTGCCGCAGGCTATGACCCGCGCGCCTCCATTGAACTTCAAGAAACATTTGTGAAGCTTTCAGCCGGTGGCCAAAGTAATTTCTTCAGCCAGTTATTTGCCAGCCACCCCCCTTCGCAAAACCGCGTAGACCGCAATCGCGCAAAAGCCGAAAAGCTGCCTACGGGGAAACGTAATAAGGCAGCTTTCCAGCGAGCTATAGCGCAAGTGAAAAAAGACCAACCTGCCTACGACCTGCATGCGAAAGCGCTCAAGGCCGTGGGTGACAAAGACTACGCTAACGCACTAGCACTGACCAATAAGGCCATAAAGAAACAGCCCAACGAGTCGTTGTTTTATGTCACCAAAGGGCAGCTGCTCGCTGCGCAAAAAAACGACAAGGGCGCACGCGACGCCTTCGCTAAAGCAGCACGCCTTAACCCTGAGTATTTTATGAGCCAGCTAGGCCTAGGGGTGAGCGAAGTTAAATTGAAAAACTTTAGCAATGCTAAACAGTCTCTACAGAAAAGTGTAAAGCTACTGCCAACCTCGCTGGCCATTTATAATTTAGGTGAGATAGAAGAAAAGCAGGGCAACCGCCAGCAGGCAATTGAGTACTACAAGCAGGCCGCAACGGAAAACAGTGATATTGGCAAAGCGGCGCAACAAAAATTGAAAACTCTTGGTGCCAACCAGTAATTTTTCGCTTGGCGCCAGGCTCTTAATGTCTGGCGCTAGGCCTTAGCAGGCAAAATTACCTTCTTTCCGGCGGCGCTCACATTCCTTGCGAATATTCTCACAGGCCGTCACTTTGCCTGGTGATGTTGGGTTTCCGGTAACACATTCATCATTTTTTGCTGCCAGCTCCTGATTGCTCATACCGCGCATACCGCCTTCACACCCGAGCAGAGCTGCAATTAGAATAAAAATGCCGATAACTCTCATGATCAACATGGGCCTCAATGTCAGTTTGTGGGGTTTTTACCGTTGCGCCCCAGAAGACTCTTTGGGCAGAGAACGTCTTTTGAGTGTAGCTTATAACCGCTAGTTGTGAGGGATTGACAGGGGTGTGAGTTGCTCAAGGCGCTTGATAGCGCATACGGGCATCAGTTTTCTTATTAGACCTAAAGTTCAGAGGCTAGGACCGCGAGAAACGCTTACCTGCGCGTATTGCTGGCCGGATACGCAAAAAATGCATCGCTACACGGACGTAGTAAATTAGCGCAATGCAGGAGCAATTGCCGAGGAGCAATTTTCTGTCCGTACATCCCATACCCCGGCTCCTGCGCATCCATGCGCCCGCCGGATACGACCGCCACGGATGGCGGAAGTGCAGAAAATGCATCGCTACACGGACGTAGTAAATTAGTGCAATGCAGGAGCAATTGCCGAGGAGCAATTTTCTGTCCGTACATCCTGTACCCCGGCTCCTGCGCATCCATGCGCCCGCCGGATACCGTACATCCTGTACCCCGGCTCCTGCGCATCCATGCGCCCGCCGGATACCGTACATCCTGTACATAAAAAAGGGGCCTTTCGGCCCCTTTTGATTAACGATTAAAGTAATTTAGAACTTCAGGATTGCACCGGCACCGATGTAAGTGTCGTCGATGCCTTCGTCAGATTCTTCACTCGTGATGTAGGAGATAAACTGGAATTTCTTGGTGAAGTTATAGTCAGCACCAACACTGGCAGTGGTAG
Organism: Teredinibacter franksiae; assembly: GCF_014218805.1. Lineage (NCBI taxonomy): Bacteria > Pseudomonadati > Pseudomonadota > Gammaproteobacteria > Cellvibrionales > Cellvibrionaceae > Teredinibacter > Teredinibacter franksiae. The sequence goes on from NZ_JACJUV010000001.1 coordinate 2,324,453, forward strand.
CAGCTTCTTCAACGATATCGGAAGCACCATACTGAGCTTTAATATCCCACTGACTAACCGCAAGCTTTGCCGACACCAACCAACCACTTAGGCTATCGCCTTCTGCAGGCTCAACGGTTTCGTACAGTGCACCCAGCTGCGCATTACCCAGCTGGTAAGTACCGGTCAGTCGGACCGCACTGGAATCGATTTCTTCAATACCATTATCGTAGGCAACGGCTAAATACAGGGCATCATCTTTATAGCTTGCCGCTGATGAAATACCCCCGTCTACGCCATCTTCTTCGCTGGCCACATATTGAACGGTACCCGAGAAGCCACTCATATTGGGTGTGGTGTAAGCAACGGTGTTGGCAACACGGTTGTCATTCACGGTTATCGCGCTGGCGATATCGCCCTCAAGATCACCGAATACATCCACTTTGCCCTGTGACGATTTAAAGGCCGTATCAAACAGACCAGCCTTAACCAAACCAAAATCACCCTTCACGCCCAAGAAGGAGTTACGCTGAGTCCAAGTAGTGGTGTCATCAGGATTAATACCCAATTCGTACTGATAAACAACCGTAAAATTGCTGTCAGTCTCTGCGGTGCCTTTAAAACCCAAACGCGAAGCATTGCTCTTAACTTCGAATACGGATGTATCACCTTCATCTGCGTTTTGCAGAGTAAGGTTCATTTTACCGTAAACATCGACATCTTCTGCCTGAGCAGACGCAACCATGCTCAAAGCAATAAGTGCAGGTAAGAGTTTTTTGTTCATATTTTTCCCCAAAAAATGAATGATATAAATGCGCTCAAGGGCGCGGAATGTAATCGGCGAGATTCTACAAAAGAATGTAAATTTTATTTCTGAACTATGACAAGTTTATGACAACTTAACGGTATAACCGATAGAAAATTCGCCCATTTCGATAATTATGGATCAACTTCAAATTTTTGTTGCCGCGTATGCGGCCTATGGCGACTATATTTGCTTGCTATTCCATTCCAAACAGGCAATTACACGCTAGGGCTAAGAAGATAAACAAGGGCCAAACAGCCCTTTGAATTTTTACGCTATTTTTATAGGGTATTTAGTCGGTGCTATTTCCCTTCGTCGAGCTGCTTTACGATATCTTTAATGGACACGTGGCGAACATCAGTGCCGCGTACCAAATAGATCACGTGCTCGGCAATATTCCGTGAATGATCACCAATGCGCTCCAATGAGCGCAACGCCCAAATAATGTTCAGCACACGAGAGATGCTGCGCGGATCTTCCATCATTTGGGTAACCATTTCTCGCATCGCCGATTTGTATTCGCGGTCGATATAACGATCGTCTTGCATCACTTTAATCGCCGAACGCACATCAAAACGCGCAAAGGCATCCAACGCTGCATTGAGGCTTTTTTGTACGTTGGTAGAAAGATGACGAATTTCAATGTAGCCCTTAGCTGCAAAGTCGGTATCTCCGAGTTCTAGTGCCATACGTGCTATTTTACTGGCTTCATCGCCCACGCGTTCCAAGTCGCGAATGGCCTTGGTTACACTCAGCACTAAGCGTAAATCCGATGCCGCCGGCTGCCGGCGAGCAAGAATCTCGGTGCATTCAGCATCAATACTGACTTCGCGGTTATTCACCTCATTTTCAATTTGCAGTACCTGTTCAGCCAAGTTTGCATCGGCGTCTTGCAGCGCCTGCACAGCATTCGCCACTTGGTTTTCAACTAGGCCACCCATTTCCAGCAGGTCGGTACGCAACTGCTCTAAGTCTGCGTTAAACTGCTGAGAAATATGTTGGTCAAGATTCATTGTTTCCATTTGAGATTCCTGTTCTTAATCTTATCCAAAGCGGCCGGTAATGTAGGCTTCTGTTAATGCGTGATCGGGTGTGGTGAATACCTTTTTAGTATCGTTCACTTCAATCAGGTTACCTAGGTGGAAGTAGGCCGTACGGTGTGAAACGCGCGCAGCCTGCTGCATAGAGTGGGTCACAATGGCAATAGTAAAATTTTGACTCAGCTCAGCGATTAATTCTTCAATTTTTGCCGTCGCGATTGGATCCAACGCCGAGCAAGGCTCATCCATCAAAATCACTTCTGGGCTTACGGCGATAGTACGGGCAATACACAAACGCTGTTGCTGACCACCGGAAAGGCCTGTACCCGGCTGGTGCAGTCGATCTTTCACTTCGTCCCAAAGGCTGGCTCTGCGCAAACTGGTTTCAACTATTTCGTCCATCTCGGTACGACGACGTACCAAGCCGTGAATATTCGGGCCATAGGCAACGTTGTCGTAGATCGATTTGGGGAACGGGTTGGGCTTTTGAAAAACCATACCCACGCGCGCGCGCAGTGGCACTACATCCAACTTTGGATCGTAAATGTTCATGCCGTCGAGCTTTAAATCACCCTCAACCCGGCAGGTTTCAATGGTATCGTTCATGCGGTTCAAGCAACGTAAAAAAGTGGATTTACCACAACCCGATGGGCCGATCATGGCAATCACTTCGTTTTCGGCAATATCGAGATTCACATCGAACACGGCCTGTTTGTCCCCGTAAAAAACATCCACGCCGCGCATGGTGAACTTTGGGTTTTCAACCAGTGGCTTGCCTACGGTTTTGCTCTTCTCGCCTGTCTCGGTTCCACCCTGTATGGCGGTTTGGTCTATCATATTCGCTGTCTCTTTCGGCATTGCATCCGACAATTGCTGCTGGGCCCTTGCCTGAGTGTCTTGTACATTTTCGGTTACTTGTGCGTCTTCGATTACTTGCACGTTCGTGTCCCCCTAGGGCCAATTAACGCTTGTTACCATCGTCGTTCAAGGCGCTTACGCAACCAAATGGCGAGGGTATTCATGGTTATCAAGAATGCCAACAGCACCATAATCGCCGCTGAAGTACGCTCAACAAAAGCGCGCTCAGGGCTGTCGGCCCAGAGGAATATCTGCACAGGTAACACGGTGGCCGGGTCAGAAATACTACCCGGAACATCAGCAATAAACGCAACCATACCGATCATTAGCAATGGTGCCGTTTCTCCCAGTGCCTGCGCCATACCGATAATAGCACCCGTTAGCATTCCAGGCATGGCCAAGGGTAGAACGTGCTGAAGAATCATTTGCATTTTCGATGCCCCCATACCCAACGCGGCTTCGCGAATCGAGGGAGGTACGGCTTTAATCGCCGCACGGCTGGAAATAATCACCGTGGGTAACGTCATCAGTGTTAACACCAACCCGCCCACCAACGGAATTGAACGGGGCATACCGAAGAAATTAAGAAATATCGCCAAGCCCAGTAAACCAAAAATAACCGAGGGTACAGCGGCAAGGTTATTAATGTTCACTTCAATAAAGTCGGTAAACTTATTGCGCTTTGCATATTCTTCTAAATAAATCGCGGCGGCAACACCAATGGGGAAAGACAGGGTTGCGGTTACAACCAGTGTTAACAGGCTGCCCAAGAGTGCACCTAAAATCCCAGCCATTTCCGGCTCGGCGGAATCTGCGGAGGTAAAGAAATTCGTATTGAATTGCATTTCAACGACATCTCTCTCTACCAGAGTCTGCACCCACGTCACCTGCTGTTCGGTCAAACGACCGACAAAGGGTTCGTCTTCATTAAGGCTCTTCACATAGGTGTCAACATCGTCATCGGCGAGAATGTCGACCACTAACGATTGCCCCAATAATGCTGGCTTGGCTTCAAGAATATCGCGCAGATCGAAAGCAGCACCGTAACTGGCCATCGCATAAAGTTTGCGTTTATGTTTGCGCGCCGAAACATCGGGAAACTGTGCCAGTAACGCCTTGCGCACAACACCGTTGAAGTTGGCCTGCATTAGCTGTTCTTCGTTCACCTCGGTGATATCCAGCACGTCGGCGTCGAAGTTAACTTCAAGCTGTAAATAGGTTTGACGAAAAGCGCCGCTGCCATTACCAACAATGTCGGTAATTAGAATGATCAATGCCAATAGGCCAATGCCAATGGATAGCATTCCGTATAGTTTGAACCGCCTTTCGGCGGCATAACGCTTCTTTAGGCTGCGCTCCACCAGCTGTGCGGTGCTCGGCCGGGAATTATTCATATTGCTCACGGTATTTTCTCACCACATATAGGGCTACATAGTTAAGTGCCAGGGTTACGATAAAGAGCATCAACCCCAGGGCAAACGCCGCTAGGGTTTTCGGGCTGTCAAACTCTTGATCACCAACCAGCAGCGTCACAATTTGTACGGTTACGGTAGTAACAGAATCCAGTGGGTTAGCGGTTAGCTTGGCGGCAAGACCCGCCGCCATCACTACAATCATTGTTTCACCAATGGCCCGCGATGCGGCCAACAATACACCACTCACAATACCCGGAAGGGCGGCGGGAATAACGACTTGGCGAATCATTTCAGAACCCGTAGCGCCCAGCGCTAGGGCGCCGTCACGCAGCGACTGAGGCACGGCATTGATAACATCATCCGATAGCGACGAGATAAACGGAATTATCATTACGCCCATCACCAAGCCCGCAGCAAGGGCGCTTTCAGAGGTTACGGTTACCCAGTTATCCAAGCCAATAGCCAATGCAAGGTCGCGAATAAAAGGGGCAACTGTGATAGCCGCGAAGAAGCCGTATACCACCGTTGGTATACCCGCCAAAATTTCGAGTAGTGGTTTTATATAAGTGCGAACTTTACGCGGCGCATATTCAGACAGGTATATGGCCGACATAAGCCCTGTAGGCACAGCGATCACCATGGCGATAAAAGCAATAAGCAAAGTACCCGCAAACAGCGGCACAGCACCAAAGCTGCTGGACCCGGCAACCTGATCTTTCCGAATCGCGGTTTGTGGACTCCACTCCAAACCAAACAAGAATTCGGAAATTGGCACAGCATGGAAGAAGCGCAACGACTCCACTAGCACCGACATCACGATACCCACGGTTGTCAAAATGGCCAATGACGCACAGGACAAAAGCGTCAAGCGAAAGACATTTTCGACCTGAGCCCGCGCCCGCATTTGCGGGTTAACTCGCCACCAAGCAAGCCCACCAAAAATGGCCATTAGTAGCATTGCCAGCATTCCTACCAACCAGCGGCTGGTATTGGTTAACGCTTGCGTTCGCTCCGCCGCCGCCAACATATAATCGGGCGCATTTTGTAAACTTAACTCGCTAACCGCTAAATTGTATATTTGGTTCAGCACCAGACCACGCTGGGATTCATCGCTCAGGTCCACATCCGCAGGCAGCTCGCTAAGTACAATGCCTTCAATAATACGGGTATCAAACATCTCCCACAGCGCCAGCATTACCAATGCTGGCACGGCGGCCCAAAGCGCCGTAAGCATGCCATAGTAGTAGGGCAGCGAGTTAAGGTAGCGGGTACCGCCAACGGAGGACGCTACCGCCAGTGAGCGTCCTCTGCCAAGAAAGAAGATCGCGACGAAGAGTCCGACCATCAGTATTGTTAATACCCAAATATCCATTCAGCTTTCTGCCTGTAGCTTAAGCACTGTTTCTGCGTCTAATAAAAAAGTTCTGTGTGAAATAAAATACTGTTGTGTGTAAAAAACAGTGGATTCACCAAAGTAAACAAAGCTCGGAATCGACATGACTGCCGTCCGAGCTGTATCTGAATTACTTTTACCTGTATTTATTACGGGTTGGCTTCTACTGCCATTGGGCTGTATATTTTATATACCGGTTCGGTAATTCCAGCCCCACAATTCCTGCCCCATAAACGCAAAGTTTAGAGGCTTTTAAGGGGTTCCATACCCGCAACGGCCTTACCTATACGAGCGCGCTCTTCATCACCCAGCGGAATCATACCTTTTTCAGTCAAATAACCCTCTTCGCCCCACGCTTTCTCGCTGGTAAATTCAGCTAGGTATTCAGCAATACCTGGAATTAAGCCAACGTGGGCTTTTTTCACGTAAAAGTAGAGCGGACGGGACACAGGGTACCTGCCGTCGGCAATGGTTTCGAACGTTGGCTCAGTACCGTCAACGAAAGAGGCCTGCACCTTGTCCGAGTTCTGATCAAGAAAGCTGAAGCCGAAGATACCCAGAGCATTCTTATTCGCGTTCAGCTTTTGTACGATGAGATTGTCGTTCTCACCCGCTTCTATAAAGGCGCCATCTTCACGAATAATGTGGCAGATTTCCTTGTACCTATTCTTGTCAGACTTTTTCAACGCCGCAATCCACTCAAACTTTTTACAACCACCTTCCATTGCCAGCTCTACAAAAGCATCGCGGGTGCCAGAAGTGGGGGGAGGGCCAAGTACTTCGATCTTATTCGCTGGCAGGGTTGAGTTTACGTCTTTCCAGGTTTTATAGGGGTTATCGATAAGGCTTTCGGAGCCATCACTATTAGGTACTTTTTTAGCCAACGCCAGGAACAGGTCTTTACGCGTTAGTGTTACCTGCTTTGACTTTACTGAATTGGCGATAACGATTCCGTCGTAGCCGATCAGAACTTCAACAACATCTTTAACATTGTTTTTCTGACAGTTTTCAAACTCTGCGGGCTTGATACGACGCGAAGCGTTAGAAATGTCTGGAAAGGATACACCCACGCCACCACAAAATTGTTTGAAGCCACCGCCAGTACCCGTAGATTCAACGGTAGGCGACTTGAACTTGGTCGCTCTGCCGAAGCGCTCGGCAACAACTTTAGAAAAAGGAAAAACCGTAGAAGAGCCTACAATGCTGATAGAATCACGCGCGGCCATTACCGAGGAAGCCGCCATAATGGTCGCAGCAGCAAATGTCCAAACCAGAACTTTTTTCACGAACTATCTCCTTTGAGAAATGTTATGACTAAATAAATCGCACCAACCAAGTTAGCGTCTGGCAAGAGCTCTAGCGCAACCAGGTATAACCCGAATAAACGCCCTAGAACTGCGATGTGGGCATACTAAGTCACTTTTGTGACAGGTTTGTGACACACCAAAATTAACCGCTCAAAGCGGCCTTCCGGCGAACAACCACGCTTGACTCTGCGTACCCTCAAGCGGCAAAGTAATTCGCCTTCGCCCACAGACAAGCGCCATGATTAACAAAACAACATACAACGCCCCCAAGCCACCAGGGAATGCAGTGGTGGCTCTTATCGATAACATCAACCTTGGGGTTGGTCGAACGCTGGCGTGGCTCACGCTGCTGATGGTGCTACTCGTGGCGCTTGTTGTGCTCATGCGCACATTTTTCGGTGTTGGCTCTATCGCTCTGCAAGAATCGGTAACCTACTTACACGCAACCGTGCTTATGCTATGCCTCGGCTATAACCTTCAACAGGGCGGACACGTAAGAGTGGATGTTTTTTACGGTCGCCTGCCGGCCGTGCGCAAGGCTTGGGTAAATGCCCTAGGCAGCGTGGTATTTCTCTTGCCGTTCGCCTTGTTTTTAGTGTTTGCCAGTATCAACTTTGTCACCAAAAGTTGGGCCATTGGTGAAACATCGGCCGACCCCGGGGGGCTGCCTGTGGTATACCTACTTAAAACCCTGATTCCCCTCAGCGGTATTCTGTTAGCCCTTCAGGCAGTCAGTGAAATTTTTCGTTCACTCATCAAGATAACCTGGCAGCACAACACAGCATCGCCGGAAAACAACCATCAACTATAAGAAACCATTGTGATCGAATACCTTCCCCTGCTGATGTTCCTGCTAGTGTGCATTGCCCTAATGATGGGCTACCCGGTAGCGTTCACCCTTGCCAGTTCAGCCCTGTTATTTGCCGGTATAGGCAGCTTGCTGGGTAGCTTTGACCCGAACCTGCTCATGCTTTACCCCGACCGCATTTACAGCGGCACCATGACCAATACCACGCTGATTGCGGTGCCGCTGTTTGTGTTTATGGGGGTAATGCTGGAGCGTTCGAAAATCGCCGAAGAATTATTAGAACGTATGTCTCACGCCTGCGCGGGCATGCCTGCAGGGCTGGGGCTATCGGTAATTCTGGTGGGCGTACTGATGGCCGCCAGCACCGGTATTGTGGGCGCTACGGTAGTCACCATGGGGCTGATGTCCCTACCGACCATGCTTAAGCGCAATTACGACCCCGCGCTCGCTTGCGGCACTATCTGCGCAACCGGCACACTTGGCCAAATTATTCCCCCTTCTATTGCCCTAGTATTGCTGGGTGATGTTCTGTCCAGCGCCTACCAGCAAGCACAATTAAAGCTAGGTATTTTTAATGCCGCGCCCGTGTCGGTTGGCGACCTGTTTATTGGCGCTATCATCCCGGGGCTGGTGCTCGTTATCCTCTATATAGTCTACCTGCTGGTTACCGGTAGCCTTTGGCCTAACTCTGCCCCTGCGGCCAAAGAACATGAATACGTATCCAAACGCGATCTATTTTTCAGTATTGCACCCCCAATATTACTGATTATTCTGGTATTAGGTTCAATCATCGGTGGCGCTGCCACCCCCACAGAGGCCGCCGGTGTTGGAGCCTTGGCAGCCATTCTACTGGCGGCGACAAAAAGGCAACTCAATATTGCTACCCTGCGCGCAGTCGTGCGCTCCACCACTAAAGTAACCGCCATGGTTTTTGCCATACTGCTGGGCGCTTCACTCTTTTCGCTGGTGTTTCAGGGGCTTGGTGGCGATCATTTAGTCGCCCAGTTCTTCGCAGACCTCCCCGGTGGTACCTTTATGGCACTACTGGTGGTCATGCTGGCGATTTTCTTCCTTGGGTTTATTCTCGATTTCATTGAAATTACCTTTGTGGTCATTCCTATTATTGGGCCGGTATTACTGGGAATGGGCGTGGACCCCATATGGCTTGGCATAATGATTGCCGTCAACTTACAAACATCATTTTTAACGCCACCTTTCGGCTTTGCCTTGTTTTATTTACGCGGTGTTGCACCAGAATCGGTCACAACCCAAGAAATATATCGCGGTGTGCTGCCCTTCATTGCTATACAGGTACTGATGATGATATTACTCGCCGTATGGCCCACAATGGCGACATGGTTGCCCGGAATTCTCCACTAGCACGAACAAGGGCATCGTTAAACAATGCTAAAATCTGTCCAATTAAGGAAACCCAAAATGGCGAGTATTGATGAAGAGCCAACACCTAACGGAGAGCTCGTACTGCAAACGCTAGCACTGCCGAGAGATACCAACTCCAACGGAGATATTTTTGGTGGCTGGCTAATGTCGCAGATGGACCTTGGTGGTGCCATTGCCGCCAGAGAAGTCGCTCAAGGGCGGGTTACAACGGTCGCTGTGGGTAGTATGGCGTTTTTACGGCCCGTACCGGTTGGCTCTACCGTCACCTGCTACGCCGAAATTATTGATGTTGGTAGGGCTTCCGTAAAAGCGCTGGTGGAAGTCTGGGTAAAGCAATATACGCGAAAACTGCAGAAGGTCACCGAGGGTGAATTCGTGTATGTGGCTATTGACGACACAGGCCGTATACGGCCCATTCCAAAGCATGATTAAAACCCTACAAAACCCACAACCATAGGAACAGCAAGGCCCGTATTCCAGTCGGCTCAGAACACCGCACCCGACAAATCCAAGGTGCCCGTATACTTCAGCGGCTAAAAATTACCGCCAAGGGTATCAAAAAACGGGCCTAATACGTTCAAGCAAGCGGCGTTGGTTGTAAATGACAAAAACCCAAAATGTCTAAAAATGTTCGACATACAGAAAGTCGTACCCCAACCAAATAAACAAACTGCACAGCATAAGCGTGATGATCATGGCCGGCGTACCTTTACGAAACCATAGGCCAGGCGTAATCGCTAAGCTCGGGTCGTTTTTCTCACGCGCAAGACGTTCGGATATTGTTACGATATAGACATTTGCAGTTGAACCAATATGAGAACCATTACCGCCCATACCTACACCCATCGCCAGCGCCCACCACATAACACTTACGTTTATACCTTCGTTTTGTAGGCCGGCGAGCACAGGGATCATTGCAGCAGTGAATGGAATATTATCGATCAGAGCCGACAATACCGCCGCAATCCACAACAACATGAACGCCGCCATCAACGGGTGCTCAATAATAACCGGTTTAAATTTTTCACCCACCAGCTCCAACAAGCCTGAACTCTCTACCCCACCAATCAAAATAAACAACGAGATAAAAAATATAAGTAGCGGTGTTTCCAAGTGCGCGGTTACTTTTTCCAATTCGATTTTTCGGCTAACAAATACCAACAGTGTCAAACATGCTGCGGCTACTAGCCAGGGTGCCCAACCAATGTGATGGTGCACTACAAACAACACCACCATTATGCCCATCACCACAAGAGACTTTTGCCACAACCTCTTATTTTTGTAGCCAACGACTACTTCGAATTCATGTTCAACTTTTGCCCTCAGCTCCTTGGCAAACAAAAATTTTAATCCAAATAAAATACCAACCCAGGCCAACAAAACCGGTGGCCCCATGTGATAAAAAAATGTATTAAAGTCAATGCCGGCAGCCGAACCAATCATCAGGTTGGGTGGATCACCCACCAAAGTTGCTACACCACCCGTATCGGACAACAGTGCTGCTGCCAACAAATACGGTATAGGTGACACACCCATTTTCTGGCAAATCAAAATGATTAACGGGCCAAAAATTATTACCGTGGTGACGTTATCTAACAACAGAGAAATAATTGTGACCGCACTGCCCAGCAGCACAATTAAACGAAATTGAGAACCACCGCTTAGGCGCGCCAAATACTGCGCCAGATGTTCAAAGCCACCGGTGCTGATCATAATGGAGACAATTATCATCATAATCGCTAGTAGAAATACCACATTCCAATCAATTGCTTCCAGCGCTAGCTCCGGCGAATAAAAACCAAAAAGCTGGCCAGTAATAATAATTGCACCGGCACCGGCCATAGCGAACTTGGCCCGCTCGACCCCGTGAAAATGTTCAGTGAAAATACCTACAAATGTTAAACATAAAATTATGCCGGAAAACCACATAGCGCCTGTTAATTCGATCATTTACACACCCCAAATTTAACGTCGTTCGCTTTCTAATCAGCACCCACTGAATATCCGGTTGTCATTTTATTCAGCAACCAGCGACACCAAACGACTAAAGCAAATTTTTAGCCTGCCACTAGCCTGAACTAAGCGCCCACAACCAATGTATAGCCAATACGGCCTCGGTCAGAGCCTTGCGCTTCAGCTTGCAGGTTGTCGACAACAAATGATGCAAGCAGCCAATCGACTGCTTGTATGGCAACGTTGAGCAACATGCCCTTAACAGAGTAAACAGGCCAGATTAAACGCCGTCATCACCGAAGGATTAGCTCGGATAACACTCAAGTGAGGTCTAGACACATCACCAGCAAAGGCTGACCACGCAAGCTGCCTCAACTAATCTGTAACCCCCACGACTATGCTATGGAGGTTGGCCCGAAACTTACCCCGCCGCACTCTGGGGGCAACAGCATCGGCTCGCCCATGCAAGCCGATAAGGCGTAGTTCACACCGCCATAATGCCGATGCCGATGCCGCTAACAAACCTCAGATCGTCGGGTAGACCGCCATGATGATAAATCGGCCAAGACTCGCTAAACCAAGCGAAACTTGTAGCAGAGCCCCTAACCTAGAGACGAAGATGCTATTATATTCTAATTATCATTAAATTATCATCAAATATGTATATAAAGCACTTAATAGCCCATAGATCACTCAGCTAATGAGCCGTATAAAGGGTACTTTGAATCTTCAAATAATGGGGTACAACCGTGCCGACGCATAGCAAAACTCGCACCGACCTTTGCGGAGGTCTGAGCCTGTGGCACGAACACAGAGTCATAACCTGCTAATATCAGCCACTTCCAAACTTCGGATCTTTAAAATGGAAAACAGGACCGCACGCCTTACCGTGCTTGTAGACCCAAAGAAAAAAACCGCGTTTGAAGAACTATGCGATATAGAGGACGTAACCCCCTCGCAAAAAATCCGCCAATTTATGCGCGAATACATCGAGGAACAGCTAGGGCCAGACTGGAAAGAGAAAGTTTTTAAGGAGAAAAAATGAGCTGACCGACTACCGGCTAGGCTCACTAGGCGCGCAAGAATGGCAGCATTGCTGCCACTCTTTCGCCCTAACGCGTTTGATAATAAGCTTTTTCGGTAAGCGCATGATAGTCGCGTAGCCCAACCAAGTATTCACTATAGGCGGCGTAAATTTTTGCAAATGTGGGGTCGCTTGCCGACATTTCCACATAAAGCTCTTCTGAAATCGCCTTGAATTCGGCTAACACATCATCGGGAAAACGACGCAATTGCACCCCATGTTTATCCACCAGCTCCACCAAAGCCGCATTATTGCGTGCGGTGTACTCGTCGAGCATATCCTGATTAACCATGCGCGCCGCCGCTTCCACCACCGCCTTTAAATCGTCCGGCAGTGAGTTGTAGGCCCCTTTGTTAACAATAATTTCAAGCGCTGGGCCGGGCTCATGCCAACCGGGGTAGTAGTAATATTGTGCAATCTGATGAAAACCAAATGCCAGATCATTGTAGGGGCCAACCCATTCTGTCGCGTCGATTACGCCAGACTGTAATGCTGTATACAGTTCACCGCCGGGAATATTAATGGCTTCGCCACCGGCACGGCTAAACACTTCGCCGCCAATACCCGGAATACGCATTTTTAAACCGTTAATATCATCCATTGAATTAATTTCGCGATTAAACCAACCGCCCATTTGCACACCGGTATTGCCCGCGGCAAATGGAATTAAATTGAACGGCTCATACAGCTCTCGCCACAGCTCCAAACCGCCGCCGTAATGCAACCAACCATTTAATTCCTGCGCATTCATACCAAAGGGCACGGAGGTGAAAAATACCGACGATGGAATTTTGCCCTTCCAATAATAAGCTGCGCCGTGACCCATTTGCACGCTACCGGACGATACCGCACCGAACACACCCATAGCCGGCACAATTTCATTAGCACCGTGTACCCGAATTTTTAATCGGCCAGCACTCATCTGGCCTACCATGCGTGCGAAATTTTCGGGAGCTAAACCAAGTCCAGGGAAGTTTTTCGGCCAGGTGGTCACCATTTTCCATTCGAATATTTGTTGTTCAGTTTTGCTGATGGTGTTAACCGGCGCATTACGCTCTTTACCCGAATTAATCACCAGCAATGCAAACATAAGCACGCACAAACCCAGCAGTAATATAATTGCCGCAGGCATCCACCAGGGAGAGTATCGCGGCATTAACGATTGGGTTTCCATAGCATCTCTTTATAAGAATTTAAATTAAATTGCTTCTAATTTTGCGTACTGTAATACCAACCATTTACTGCCTTCGGTGGCAAAATTAACATACACGCGCGCACTGGCACCCTGCCCTTCAAACTGAGTAATCGTGCCTTCGCCAAAGATAGGGTGCAGCACCGATTGCCCCAGTGACAAATCCGGAAAATCATTAACCTCCGATTGCGAAGAATAAGAGGGCGCATAGGAAGCCGGGCGACTGATGGTCGCTTTTATGCGCACTTCCTGAATGAGGGATTTCGGAATTTCACGTACAAACCGAGAAATTGCATTAAAGTTTTCATTGCCGTACAAACGCCGACTTTCGGCATAACTGATGACGAGCTTATCCATAGCGCGGGTAATACCCACGTAGCAAAGGCGACGCTCTTCCTCTAGCCTGCCATGCTCTTCCAGCGACATTTTGTGTGGGAATAGGTTTTCTTCCATACCCACAAGAAAAACCAAAGGAAACTCCAACCCTTTGGCACTGTGTAGCGTCATCATTTGCACGGCATCTTCAAATTCGTCGGCCTGTGCATCGCCGGCATCCAGCGCGGCATTATCTAAAAACGCTTGAAGCGGCGAAAGGTCTTCATCCTCTGCGTCAAAGCCCCTACAGGCATTCACCAGCTCCTGCAGGTTTTCCACCCGCGCCTGACCTTTTTCACCTTTTTCTTTTTGATGGTAATCGAGCAGGCCACTCTGCTCGATTACCCGCTCTACCACTTCGCCCATGTCCAACCCGTCAATAGCGTCTTCCATTTCCGCTATTAAGTTGATAAATGTTTTTAACGCATTGGATGCCCGCGCGGTGAAAACCTGATTGCGTATAGCGCCTTCCGTTGCGGCAAACAGCGAGGTGCCCTGCTCACGCGCAAACAGCCGTATAGTTTCAATGGTTTTTGCACCAATTCCACGGGTGGGCGTATTAATGACACGCTCCCAAGCCGCATCATCGTTACGGTTTAACAGTAAACGTAAATACGCTAGCGCATTTTTAATTTCTAGCCGCTCATAAAAACGCTGACCGCCGTATATGCGGTATGGAATATTTTCACGAATAAACGCTTCTTCCAATACCCGTGACTGAGCGTTGGATCGATAGAGAATGGCGCAATCGCTGTTTTTACAGCCACTGGTTTCTATATAGTCTTTTACCCTATCAACAATGTAACGCGCTTCGTCCTGCTCATTAAAAGCGGCGTAAAGGTCTATAAGCTCACCGTCTTCGCCGCTAGTCCACAAGGATTTGCCCAAGCGCTCGGCATTGTTTTTGATTACCGCATTGGCCGCATTCAAAATTGTCGCGGTAGATCGGTAATTTTGTTCAAGCCGGGTAACGGCAACCGGCGAAAAGTCTTGCTCGAACTGCTGAATATTTTCAATTTTAGCACCGCGCCAACCATAGATAGATTGGTCGTCGTCACCCACCGCGCATATGTTAGATTCCTTGCCCGCGAGCACCCTCAACCACGCGTATTGCACCGCATTGGTATCCTGAAATTCATCCACAAGTAACGCGCGAAACCGCATTTGGTAGTGTTTAAGCAGGGTGGGGTTTTTTAACCAGAGTTCGTGCGAACGTAAAAGCAGTTCGGCAAAATCGACCATACCACCACGCTCACAGGCTTCCTCGTAGGCGTGGTAAACCGTTTTCATCATTACCAGAAACGGGTCTCGGCTTTCGTCCATATGTGCCGCGCGAATGCCTTCGTCTTTTTGGCCATTGATATACCATTGCGCCTGTTTTGGCGGCCAGTGACTGTCGTCTAGCTTAAGCTGTTGATAAATACGCTTAACCACCCGCAATTGATCATCGCTGTCGAGGATTTGAAAGCCTTGCGGTAATCCGGCTTCCTGCCAATGCGCTTTTAGTAGCCTATGCGCTATACCATGGAAGGTGCCCACCCACATACTTCGAGTGCTAAACGGGCCAGCCGTATCTTCCATTAACCCGCCGAGGCGCTCTTTCATTTCACGCGCAGCTTTATTGGTAAAAGTAACCGCAAGTATTTGGTGGGGCGAATAGCCATGGGCCTGAATTAACCAAGCTATTCTGTGTACCAACACACGCGTTTTACCCGAGCCGGCACCCGCTAATACCAGCTGGTTTTGTGGATCTGCGGCTACGGCTTGCTGTTGGGCGCTGTTAAGATCTTTGAGAAGGGTATCGATTTGCATGGCGGCAGATTGTATCAGAACGGCTGTTGAAATGACGGCCTAAAGTTAGCCAGATTGTAACTGCACAGCTTAGTATTCCGTATAACTACTGGGCGCCTCTATTGTTTCACTTCTGTCCAGCGAACTTTGCGACCATCGCCAAGAACTCTAACAGGCAGAGCCCCAGGGGTTGACGTTTTTTGCTGATAGGTTTCCTTAATATGGGGGCCTGCAACAATAACCGCCACCCCCAAAACACGACTTAACCCCCCCGGCTGCTGTCGTAGGTTATCAATATTTTGTTTCGATTCATTAGGCCAAGCTCGAACCAAAAAATTGATGGCATAGTTGCCGGGCTGGTCTCCAGCACGCAAAACCACCGGTATTTCTAGTGCGCCGCCAGTGGCTTCTATTACCCACCGATTCTCTGCGCCCATTAACTCCAACCCCCGAGGCTCTCGTAATTGAATGTCCAATAAATGCTGCCCATCCGGTACTTGCAGCTCGATGGTTTGATTGAGCAGCTCGCCAGGCAGTAAGGTAATAGGCTCCGTTGTGAGCCATACGGGTGCCCCCGGCTTTTGATACGGTAGCCCGGCCGCAACACCATAAATAGACGGCAACATAAGGCAGAAAACCATTAAGGTGACCCATTGTTTTAGCCTATAGGAGTGCTTCACTTATTCCCGCCTTCTCAAATTACACTAACGTTAAAACAGGTTGTATTACGCAAACTGCTGTCTTCATCGGCGTTATACTTATCGAATATTTCAAGTACGTGCTCGCCCGTCGATAAAAGCGCAACACCCACCTCAAGATCATTCACTGAGCTGATCATCTGTGCAATAAATCGTCGATTCTTGTAAAGTCGCGCATTCGGATTAGAGACTTCACTCCCTCCATTTACACGCTCAATACGAAACTGAACAGAACCTGGGTTGGTAATGCTAAGTCGAATGAACCTATTTACACCCAGCCCGTTAGCTTCAGAAAATCGGTTGCTGCTGCACGCCTCAATTGTTTCACCTTGAACCATACTGCTGTAGATCGGCAACACGGAAACATCACCGCCATCGTTAGACTCATCTAAACCGAACCGATCTGTGCCATAAATAGCTTCACTGGCCAGCAACGATTTAAATTCATTTGTCACCGCGGTGGGCTGTTGTTCACGAAAAATTTCGCTGAACAGAAAAATACTGCCCAGGGCATCGCTATGAATAAAACCATCGGCGGTCATAACATCGTAAATGGCAGAAAAACCCAGGCTCAGTGCATCGCCAGATTCATTATGGCTGTCTGCTAGGTCATAGAGCACCTTGCCAATGGAATTTTCGTTATACCAGCCGGCATTACCGTAAAGGTTGTCCTCAAGATTAAAACGAAAGCTATCGAACAAGCCAGTGCCAGCGGAATCCATATAATTCGGTTCACCCGACACTAGCGCGGTCAGCGCATTAGAGAAACCCTCACTAAAAGCCACCCGCATATCCAACTTGGAGCTCAATCCGTGCGAACCTCCAATGCTATCGCTGCGCGATAGGCCATCTTCAAAGAAATGACCTAGCTCGTGCTGAATAACACTAAAATCATATTCATCGGTGTCGTTATAGGCATCACCGAGAATGTAAATTCTATTGCTGAATACGTCGTAATAGGACGTACCCACATAGCCCTCGGTTACATCCCCCGCCGAAGCCTTATTGCGGTAACTCCAATTCAAAGTACAGGCCGGTAGAACAAAGGAATCGTCGGCGGCCGCTATAGCACTCACAACTTGGTACACAGCATGTAAAACAGCAAAGGGCGCAGCGGGGCGATGGGCTTCGTCGTCAAACTCGCCGAGTACTCGATTCCAGCCCGACTCGGCATGAATATCTCGGGTTTCGTTCAGCCGTGTGGTTAACGCCAGCGTATCGGCCAGCAGGTAGAGGCTGTCGCCCTCGGTGTTATCGACCACAGCAAAATCCCATTGCGGCCCGGCGTCGCTATAGTACTCAGCCAATACCACTACACGCGCCTGAGTATTGGGCGGTGCGCCAATAGAGTAAAAACCATCGTTGTCGGTTTTGCTCTGGCGAATCACGCTGTCGGTCGCATCCATAAGCTGCACCGTAACCCCCCGCACCGCTTCCGGGGCAGCTTTAGTGTATTCCAGACCACCGAAAGCATTGTGGGGCACAAGATCGAAGGTAATGTGGCCAGAGATTGTAATATCACCTTCAATCGATACAGGCGAAAATACAGGCCCAGATGTGGGTGTCTGACGTGGCTCAGGGGAGGGAACAACAACCGGAGGGCTCGACTGTCCGCTATCCGAACCACCGCCGCACCCGGTTGCCAAGAGTGTGCAAAAAAGAATTATGGCTGTTAGGAGGAACTGCATTCAGTATCAGACTCTACTTCGTTGGCATATCAGCCTAAATGTAACAATACACGGAGCACTTGGCACGAACAAATTGACTCGAAGTTGCAAGGATTCTATCTGGCGCACATTTCACTCGGCTGAGTTATTACTCATTTGAGCTGCCACTAAGAATTCGTGATTTCCATCCCCGCCTTTTATTGGGCTTTGCAGATACGCTAACACGGTGAAACCCAACTCTGTGAGGTGCTCATGAATACGCTGCTCCACCCGCTGAAATGAGGCCTTATCGCGCACAATACCGTTTTTGCCGACAAAGTCTTTGCCCACTTCAAACTGCGGCTTAACCAAGCTAAGCAGATGACCACCCGGCTTTAACACAGCAGGAATACGCGGAAGTATATGGTGCTGTGAGATAAACGATACATCCATTACCGCTATATCGAAGCCCTGACGGGCCATTGCAGGCATGTCTTCAAGGGTGAGGTTACGGGCGTTATATTGCTCCAGCGTCACCACCCGGTTATCGCTTAAAAGGCTCGATGCAATCTGGGCCCGGCCAACCTCAATACCCACCACCTGTGCAGCTCCCTGCTGTAACAGGCAGTCCGTAAAGCCACCGGTAGACTGGCCAATATCCAGCGCTATTGCGCCTTCCGGGCTCAACTGTACATGATTTAGTGCCGCTTCAAGCTTTAAACCCGCACGTGAAACATATTTTTGCTCCTGCGAAAAAGCGACCTTAAACAGTGTACTGGCTTCAAACTTTTCCGACGACTTCAGCACCCTACGCCAAACACCCATTTCGCGAACATCAACTAAATTGGCTGCAATCAGTTTTTGCGCTTCCGTACGCGATTTAACCAATTGATTGTCTACTAGGAGTACGTCTATTCGTTTCATGGTTGTATCTGGTGTTTTCGCAGTTTTACACTTAAGCTGAGTTCGAATTCCAACGTAAAAGCTCGCCAATGTCCATGTCGAATAGCTCTCAAGCACACCCCTCTTTGACATACTCCGTTAAATCCATTGGGCAAGATCAACAACCCCTAATTATTGTCGAGAACTTTCTCTCAGACCCCCACTCGCTTGTTCAATTTGCCAGCAGCCACTGCCAGCTTACCCCCAGTAACGACTTATACCCGGGTATTCGCACACATTCGCCACCTCAGTACTTGCAACTCATTCGCGCACAACTGGGCGATTTAATTGCTTCAACCTTTAAACTAAATCACCAGAATGTAAAGCTGGCCGAATCTTACCTGTCCATTGTCAATACACCAGCGAAAAATTTACACCCACTACAGCGCATCCCTCATATTGATGGCGCCAATCCAAACGATATCGCCTTTCTGCACTTTTTATGTGATGAAAAATACGGAGGCACATCGTTTTATCGCCATCGCGCTACCGGCTATGAATTCATCAACGATGAACGCTTAAACAGCTTTACCCAATCACTCGAAAAAGAATTTGAAACGCTGGGCTTACCTGAAGGTTATACACACGGCACAAGTCAACTTTTCGAAAGAGTTGAAACCTGCGCCGCAAATTTTAATCGGCTATTAGTTTATCGCGGCACCAGCTTGCATTCCGGCGATATTGCAGAAAACTACAATTACGACCCAAACCCAAAAACAGGCCGACTAACGGTTACGTCCTTTTTACGCAGCGCCGTGTAAATGGCGTTATCACTCTGGCACTTTGGCTTTGCAATTTTTGTCAATAAATTCTGACTGTAATGGCATATATTCCACTGATTTATCAACAACACTTTTTACATGCATCATGCGCTGCTCTAGCTCCACGTCTGAAATACCATCCGCAAGTGGGTGATAACGCTCGGGATGAACCCCTTGGCCGTAAAGTACTTCGGCCCAACTAACTTCGTTAAACAACTCATTGTTAAAGCGGTGTATATTCCCGCAGGATTTAAAAGCCGATATTTTGTGTTCTAGTGTTTCGGGTATCGCCATAGTGCGACAGTAGTTCCAAAATTCTGAATCGTTCCTCTCCGTCGCTTTATAATGCAAAATCACAAAATCGCGAATGCGCTCGTACTCAAAGTCCATCTGACGATTGAATTCGTCAATGTCTCCGTGGTTAAAATCTTTAGTTGGAAACATAGCCATCAAACGCGAAATGGCCGACTGCACCAAATGAATACTGGTAGATTCTAGCGGCTCCATAAAACCACTCGACAGCCCCAAGGCGATACAGTTTTTATTCCACAACTTTTTTCGCTTACCCGTGGTAAATTTAATCAGCCGCGGATCGGCCAAAACTTTGCCGTCTAAATTATTCAGCAAAATATTTTTAGCTTCTGCTTCATCCATATATTTGGAACTGAATACATGACCGTTGCCTGTACGGTGCTGCAATGGAATACGCCATTGCCAGCCCGCTGAGTGTGCGGTAGCGCGGGTATACGGCAATAATGGCTCGGTACGCGCACAAGGTACAGCCCAGGCGCTGTCTGCCGGCAACCAATGAGACCAATCTTCGTACCCGGTATGCAGAGCCTCCTCAATCAACAATCCCTTAAAGCCGGAGCAATCGATAAATAAATCCGCCTCAATATTTGAACCATCCTCAAGCACAACCGAATCAATAAAACCGGATTCATTATTGAGTTTCACATCGACGATATGCGCCTCAGTTCTTTTCACACCCTGCGCTTCTGCGCGCTCGCGAAGAAAAGCAGCATACAGGCCTGCGTCAAACTGAAAAGCATACGAAATACTGGATAATGGCGAGTCACCCGCATTCACCGGCCGCATAAATTTGCCTTGATAGCTGGCAACACTGTTCAAAGCATAGGCACCAAGGTCCTCGGCTTTGCCTTGCTGGAATTGCTTCCACCATAACTGATGAAAAGGCAATGAATGCATATTGCGCCCAACATCACCAAAGGCATGCATATAACGGTCGCCATTTTTACCCCAGTTCACAAATTCAATGCCCAACTTAAATGTGCCTTGGGTTTTTTTTATAAACTCGTTTTCATCTAAGCCCAATGTTTTATTGAATACCACTATTTGTGGAATTGTAGCTTCACCGACGCCGACAGTAGGATACTTCTCCGATTCTACCAGCTGAATTTCACAGGCTTCGGCACTGACAAATTTTGAAATCGCCGCTGCTGCCATCCAGCCTGCGGTACCACCGCCTACGATGAGCACTTTTTTAATATTATTATTCGTCGTCATACCGCTACCTTTCCACTTTAGTCATCATATTTTTTATCACGATTTAGCCAGAAATCGCCTCAGATAGTCCTCGTGATGCGGTAATTTTTGCACCGCTACACTTACAGCCGCTCGAATCTGCTGAACATGCTGCTGAACTTGCTCAATCGATACCTGTTGCGTCAACACGTCTACACTATGCGGAAAACGCCCTAAACCCATCAACAAAGAAAGCACCTCTTCCGCGCCGAACAAGCCTTTCTCCTGAGTTGGCGCCCTGCCTCGCGAATCGTAGAGTTGCAGCAATCTCAACATTGCGGGCGTGTAGTTAAACTCACAGGCTTTACGCCAGGGAACGCCGTCGCGCGGTTCAACTAAGTCATATACCAATGCTGCGTAATCTTTAACGCTATCGTATAAATACGAAAGTTTATCGCTATAGGCCTTTTGCACACTTTCACTGTTCGACACAACCGGGGAGCACAGCTTAAGTGGCCTTAACCCCGCCCAAGTTAAATCCACGGCCGAAACAATAGGCGAGCTAATCTCAATAGCAGCCGGGCCTATCGCAATACAATTCCCTAACCAACTCTGCGCGGCGCGAAAATCACTATTAACTAGGCGCTGCTCGACGCGGGGCCATTCACCTTCAGGCGCTATATTGGCCTCATATTCACTATCCACTGCCTGCGTATTGGAGTACCGCGTGATACGCATAAATTCTCTATCGGCCTGCAAAAACTCCACACCGAATTTTTTAGCGACAATGGCGTCGCAAGCATAGCTTCGCGGTCGTTTTTTCACCGTAACGCTACGCTGAAGATTAAATGGCATAGTACCCTGCCAACTAATCGGCGGCTGCTTTCTGCTGGTTTCGAGCTTTGCGCACAAAAAACGCTGTTTCGAACAATCGATAAATAAGTCAGCCTCACAGTGTTGGTTCGCTAATTGTACGGCTCTTATACTAACCCCATCTTCAGACACGCTCACACCAACGCTGCGCTCCCTTAAAATATCGACCCCCGCATCAACACATTGCGATTCCAGTAAATGGCAGAATTTTTTGACATTAAAATGCAAGCCGTAACTTAACGTAGAAAAAACCGAGCGTGTATCTTCCAAAGGATGCGCAAATCTATCGACCATAGCCGCGCCTGCAGAAAGAGAATATTCATGAAACGGGCCTGTGGCAGCACCCGAATCTCGCAATCGATTAACGGCCAAATGGAAAGGTACAGCGCCCATAGGCAGACCGTAGCTACCAAACGTATGAAAAAAGTAATGCCCTTGTGCAGGCCATCCGGTGTACACATTTGCCAGTTTAAATGCAGCGGCGGTAGATGCCACAAATTGATGTTCGGGTAACGCGATATAGTCCAGAAAATCTTTGAAATCGGGGCGAACACTGACCGGGCCATCGGCAAGCTCTTCAGTATCTGTTATAACGATACGAATGGACGTGCTTGTCTCAGTATACATTCGCCTGCAAAAAACGCCGGTCATCAGGGCGCTAACAGCATCGCCGACAATCAAAATACTGGCTGGAGCCCGGCCCCCACATTCACTACTCGTCATCATCAACTTCCGTACATGCCGGTTACCGGCTGGCGGCTAATTATTTTTTCGCCGCTTATCACCTTGGCTAAAACTTCCTGTGGATTCGAAGCATTGCTCATGCATGCATCCAATTCACTGGTCATATCGAAAAGCACGCTATCCAGTTGCTTTATGGAGTAGCGCTCAATTAGCGGGTGTACATTATTTGGATAATAACCTTGTCCAAGGTAAACCGCGAGCCAGCTAGGTTCGGCAAAAGAGCCTTCATCGTATTCAATAATTGCTCCTGTATCTCTAAACAACGCCATCTTATGCTGAAGGCTATCCGGCACACTCATATTGGCGCAATAACGCCAAAAATCACTGTCTTCCCGACGATTTAACTTGTAGTGCAAAATCAGGAAATCACGAATGCGTTCATATTCAGTCGCCATGCCACGATTAAATTCATCTCGCTCGCTATGCGCATGGCCATCCAGAGGAAATAACTCCATCAACTTGTAGATAGCCGCCTGAATGAGATAAATACTTGTCGATTCTAACGGCTCTAAAAAACCGGAGGAAAGACCAATTGCGATACAGTTTTTTTCCCAGCTTTTTTTACGCCGCCCCGCGGTAAAGTTAAAGGTTCGAATTGAAGCTTCGGGCGTACCACTACAATCAGCGGTAAAATGATGCTCCGCGCGTTCGTCGCTGATAAAATCAGAGGCGTAAACCAAACCATTCCCCATACGGGTCTGCAACGGAATTTTCCACTGCCACCCCGCCGATTTTGCACTTGAAAGAGTATAGGGCGCAGGTGCACACTCTAACGAAGTTCGCATGGCCAAGGCTTTGTTGCAAGGCAACCATTGACTCCAATCCTCATAGCCAACCCCAAGAGCCTCGCCTAATAATAACGATTTAAACCCTGAACAATCGATAAACAGATCGGCGGCATGCTCACTGCCATCGGTCATGCGTAGCTGGCTTATACTGCCGTCTTCGGCATCCAGAATAACCTGTTCAACTTGCCCTTCCTGGCGAATAACCCCTTTGCCTTCGCTCCACCTACGCAAAAAGAGTGCGTAACGAACGGCGTCAAAATGATAGGCATAGGAATGCGTGTGTAGATTTGAGTTGTTATGCTCGGGGTAGCAAAAGGTGTTGTTTTTAGCCATACGGCCTGGCAGTGCAAAACCATCAAAAGGCGGTGTAGTTTGGCTATATTGCCTGGCCTTCAACCAGTAGTGGTGGAAACTAATACCATCAAGTTTGCGGCCGTGAACACCAAACGAATGCAGGTAACTCGACTGCGCAGTACCCCAACCCTCGAACTTAATGCCCAATTTGTATGTAGCACTCGTTTCTTTTAAAAACTCGGCTTCATCTATACCCAAAAGATAATTAAATTCGCGAATAGGGGGTATTGTAGCTTCGCCCACCCCCACGGTCCCGAGTTGTTCGGACTCAATCAAACAAATGGAAAACTTGTCTTGGTCAAGTAATCGGACCATTAACGCCGCAGTCATCCAGCCAGACGTTCCACCGCCCACTATAATAATTTTTCTTTGGACTGTTTCGTTCACAGTGCACCTAAGCTCAATTGACTACTAGATTTTTAAAACCACACAAACATGCTTAAAACCCGAACGCTCACTTAACACAAACAAAAAAGCGCACCAATGGGTGCGCTTTTATTGAACAGGCTTAACTGAACGAGTTAATTAGAAATTCGCGCGAACAATCAAACTATAACGACGATCATTCACAAACCAAGAGCGGCCAAGCTTATGCTCATCATCAACTAACTGGTAAGTTTGAGTCTGTGTATTAAGCAAGTTTACGCCCTGCAGGCCAATCTTAAAGTTATCGGTTAAATTATAAAATATTGAGGCATCCATAAAGCCTGCAGCTTCATTGTACACCGGCATGCGCGAAATATTATCGTAGGATGTCAGCAAGTATTCTGAACGCCAGTTGTAGGCAATACGCGCATCAAAGTCGCTCTTCTGGTACATCAAAATAAGGTTAGTGGTATGTTCAGACTGCCCCTCCAGACCAATTTCGTTGGAGTTAGTAGCCGATATTAATTCATCAGTGTCTTCAAATGAATCACCACCATTCGTACCAGTATTAGGCACACCAGAGGCATCAATGTAGGAGTAATTGATTTGTGTTCCTAGACCGTCAAACGGTTCGGGCAACATGTCAAAGAATTGCTGATAGTTTAGCTCGATGCCCTGCATCTTGCCCTCACCACCGTTCATTCTACTGGTAACAACTACATCCTGCGCAACACCCGTTGCCGGGTTAATAAACTCTCGATTCACGGCTCCACGTATAAAGAAGTTCTTCAAATCTTTATAAAATATCGATGCCGTTAAACTGTTGCTGTCGCTGAAGTACCACTCAACCGATGCATCAAACTGTATTGATTCCATAGGTTTGAGGAAGGGGTTACCGGCGTCTGCTGTCCAGCTGGCAAGAGTGATACTGTTAACATCGACTATGTCCTGTTGACTAAGGTCTGCACCATCGTTATCCACAGGGTTACCCGAACCAGAACCCGCTGGCGCATCTGGATGAGGGTTTTGCGCAGTAAACACGGGTTCCAAATTCGACTTCTGTAATTCAGAGGCACTAATGCTTGTGTAATTACGCATATCGCCAATATCAGGTAGTGCAATCGCTTTCGATACCGCGAAACGGCCAATCAGTTCAGGTGTGAATTCTGCCTTAATATTCAAACTCGGCAGGGTTTTTGTGTAGCGTTGACTCGCATAATCAACAGACGACACCCCGTTTCCGAAATCTGTCCACTCCTGAGGAAGAAAGTTATTTACGTCACCCAAAAACTCAGAACTATCATCGTAAAGGTTATACGGCAGGTCTGTAGCAGGGTTTGGATACAAATCCCTGTCGTGAGGGTCAAAGGTATATGGATTAAACCCACTTGGCGGTAAACGCCCTGGCCTTAAATCAGGATATCGAGTATTGCCCACAGATGTCGACTCTATTGAAACTACTCGTACACCCACATTACCGATAAGCCTAACCGCTGTATCCAATTCAAAATCCGCACGAATATAGTAAGCATTATTGGTTTCAGTAGAATCGGTAATCTCATTATTGCGATAAGGGCCATTTAAATCATCCAGAGGTACGTTCGCACAAGAGCCGTCATCGTTAAATAGCTCTTGATCAATCCGTCCGTCAAGTGGTCGCCAGTCACCACAATCGTCTTGGATTAAATCCCAGAACATATCACCCCAACTCGCTTTAGCGTCCATCAACTCTGCAGAGGGATGAATGGTGGTACTATCGGGGCCATCAAACTCTGCAACGCCACCACGAAAAAAATTACTCCAGTCTATTCTGTCCGCAAGCGTGACCACTCTGCCATTATTATCCATAAGACGGTCTGGATACTCATCTAACCAAGCACCATCATTCTGCCAGAAAGGCTCGATAGCGCCCCAATTGTAGGTAGTTCTACGCACAATCTGCTCGCGCTCGGCGTGACGAATACCGCCCTTCACTTTGGTAATAATACTATCGTCTATGAAATAGGTCGCATCAAAACGACCTGCCGTAGATTCACCATTGCTGCGTTCAATGTGGTCCATTGCCGCATAGTTAACATAGGAGCTTTCTTGTGAAAAATACGCCTCTTCGCTAGCCCAATCAGTAGGGTTGTCTTGCGGCTCGGTAGCGGCTTTATCGGCCTCTTCTTGAGTAGCCAATGACCAAGGGTTGTATATAGTCAACTTCGGTGTTTTACCGCGAGTATCGTAACCTTGGTTCATAAAGGTGCCGAACATATAGGTATTTGAATCGTCATCGGTATCGGCGTTTACATATTGAAAATCGGCCTCAAGTTCCAATTTTTCGTTGGGCGTCCACTTCAAATTAAATGCCGTATCTTCCACAGTTGTATGCTGTACTTGATGACGGCTTTCCGTAACATAACGAATACCAAAATGCTGCACTGGGGCAGCCGCCCAATCGGCATTCTGAGGTATACGGTCGCCATCACCGCGCCAGCCGGTAGCAATATTGGTCAATGAGCCATGGGTGAAAACACCTTCGTCGTCGAAACCATATTCGGTTTCTGCATAAGGCTGATACCACTGCTCGGCGGAATTATAGTCGCTTTGGTTACGCAGTGAATTTTCCAGCCAGTCCAGAGTTGCTTCAGAACGCAGATAAGACGCTGTCGCCTCAACTGTTTCATTAGGGCTGCGCCATTGCAACGCAACATTCAGACCGGAACGATCACGCTTATCATTTTTCATACTGATATTGGCGCCGTTTGGAATCAAGGCACCTTGATTAGTGCAATTCGCCGGCGCATCTGCGGCATTGGGGTCAACACAGAACAATTGCGAACCATCTATGTTGGTTCGAGGTTGACGATCTACAACACCGCGGCCAAATGAGCCATCGTAAACATAAGGGTTTGCAATCTCAAAATCAGGAATAACCCCGGGCAGAGGAGAATCGAGACCACGCAATTCGAATTTATCGGTTTGAATACCGTGGGACGTGCCTTCCAGATGGTCATCGGAAACATTAACGAGGAAACCAACCTCACCAATATTGGTGTCCCATCGGTTACTGAATAATGCGGAATACTTAGGAGAATACTCCTCTATAATGTCGCCGTATGTCATATCATACGAGAAGGCGACCTGCATACCGTCGGCATCGAACGGCAAACGGGTAACCAAGTTGACACTCCCCGCAATACCACCTTCAATCATATCCGCGGTTTGGTTCTTATATACCGCTACAGTTTTCATCAATTCGGGGGGCACATCTTGCCACGAGAGTCCTCGACCAGAGTTGGCGGTGAACGTATCACGACCATTGAATTCAGATCGTGTCTGCGTCATACCCCGAACAACAGCGCCGGAGCCTTCCATACTGAAATGGTCCGGATCGTCATTCGCCTGAAAACGCTCAATAGATACGCCAGGAATACGCTGCATGGCTTCCAGTACACTTCGATCGGGCAGCGCGCCTATATCATTGGCCGAAACGGCATCCACAAAGGTATCGGCCTGGCGCTTAATCTCCTGCGCATTCTGCAGGCTTGCACGAGACCCCTCTACTACAACTTCTTCTAGTTGGGCTTCCTCTACAGCATCCTGTGCAAGCACTCGCTGCGCTGCCAAGGCACTTGTGAGCACCACCAGAGACGACGCCAAGCTAATTCCCGCTCTAGCCCCAAACTTCTTAGTATTAGCAGACATACACAAACTCTCTTTATTATTGTTTCTTGAACAAATTAATTTTTTGGTTTTTGGGCCGCCAGGTGGGAAGCGACAGCGCCCGAATGCAAAATGCCTTGCGAATTATGATTATGAACACAGCATTTTTACATAATAAATATTACGCGCGATAAATACTGCAACAATCAAGACTTTTAGTCAAACGGGAAATAAGCCCCCTATAAGACCAATCGGCACCTTAATTACCACAATCAAACATTAACGCCTTAATCGGCATACCAAAAATAACGCTTTTGGTATGACCGTACGGTTAGACAGTATTACAAGCAAACCAAAATTGAGTCTCACTGCCATTTTTGACGCCATTTTTCAGCGCGCTCTAACTACTCGCACCCTACCGCTAAAGTATCGCAATTATATACAGCAATCTACGAAAAGCTTTTCTCATAAAGCGTTTTCAACCCGTTAATTGCCTTATGTTTCGCTAACCACACCCCCCCAGACACCACCTTAAAGTAGATAAGACTATTATCTAGACACGCCGAAATTGCGCAGGTATGCTAGCTGGCAAGCAGCGCTGTGCTGGCTATAAAAAAACAGAGAAACACCAGCCCGCTTGACAGTTAAAAACACAAAATACGTGAGAGTAAGCTCCGCCTACAAATAATAATTAGAAGGATTAAAAATGTTATACAGACCCCTACTAATCAGTGTTATAGCGTTAGGCTTAACCGCCTGCTTCGGGGAGAGCTACGAGAATTACAGCTCCGGCCCTTACGAAGAAATTCCCCCACGCGTAGAACCCAGCCTGCCCGATAGCGGTGTTGTTCAAAACGGAAACC
The DNA here is from genome assembly GCF_014218805.1 of Teredinibacter franksiae. Classification (NCBI taxonomy): domain Bacteria; kingdom Pseudomonadati; phylum Pseudomonadota; class Gammaproteobacteria; order Cellvibrionales; family Cellvibrionaceae; genus Teredinibacter; species Teredinibacter franksiae. The sequence goes on from NZ_JACJUV010000001.1 coordinate 2,353,022, forward strand.
TTGAAGAAAGTACTACAGAGGCCATAGGCTGGAATGGATATGCGAATTCCGGAACAGCCACTTTCGAGTTAAGTACGGAACAATACTACACTGGCGCGCAGTCATTCAAAGTGTCGATTGAAGCAGCCGGTGATAATCTATGGGATATAGGCGCTGGCCCTGTCGCCGTGCCTGTAGAGGAGTTCTACACTTACCATTTTTCAGCGTGGGTGCTAGGAACCAATGGCGCTATAGCCAACTTTACTGCCCAACTTGAAGAATCACCCTGGACAGCACTTGGCTCACAGCAAATTGAAATCACCAGTTCTTGGCAGAAAGTGGCCTTTAGCTTTGAGGTACCTGCTGGAGTTACTAGTATTCAATTGCCTGCGCAGCTATCAGACGAACTCAACAACGGCGCCGTGATCTATATCGACCACGCCTCCCTAAAGGGCGAAGCGCCAAGATCTGAAGTAGTAGATATCCCTATTGAGCCTGGATTAGCCGGCTGGAGCCCTGACTGGAGATCAAACACGCTGTCCTATGATGCTGACCGTGGCGTTGTTATCGAACCGGACTGGGACAATGACGATCAAATCGCCATGTATACAATCGAAGCGCCAAAAGACTTCAACGGCACTACCATATATTACGTCCTAGATATTCCTCAGGAGTTCATTGACGCAGGAATCAGCCTCCAGCCGTACGTTCAACAAAACTCCGGATCGTATGACGCTGACTGGTCTCAATGGGTAGACAAAAGCTCACTTACAGAAGGCACGTTCATAATCAGCTATAACGTAGCTTCTGCTCCCGTCGATACGCAACGAATCGCTCTACAAATAAAGGGCGAAGGTAGAAGCTTCGATCCCGTTGAAAATATTTCCATTGAGCGTATTTACTATGCAGAAGAAAGTGGTGGGTCAGATGTACCGCTCGACTCTGGCTGGACAGTCTCAACTGATCTCACTGTCGACTACAGTGATGCAGGTGTTTCCTACTCACCTACAGCTGCGGACCACCAGCTGTATTACACATACGCTGGCCCGCAAAACTTTGATGGATCCAAGTTTACTTTCTCCATCAAACCGAGTCAGGAGTTCATAGATAGCGGCGCAAACATTCAGCCATATGCTCAGTTGAACTCTGGCACCGGTGAGTGGGGCTGCTGGATTAATGGCGGCGCCAACCTTACTACAGATGGCATATCCTATGAATGCACGGTCGAAGAAAGTGGCGCGTTTGATTTCGACGATACAGATTCAATGAAAATCGGTATTCAAGTTAAAGAAGCCAACAGTGTCGCACCCACCGGCACCCTTACAATCACCGATATTCAGATCGATTAACCATCGATAGGCATTAACCCTACGAACCTAAAACGCCCCTCTTGCAGGGGCGTTTTTATTTGCACCGAAAATCTTTCGCCCTCGGTTTTTTTCGCTGACCATAACCCATAGATATGTGCATGGGTTTAATATCTCACGTCCTTATTTAGCTTCTAGAACAAAACACTTCCAACACGCAAAGCCGCTCAGCTGTCAGAATTTTTTAAACCTCCAATTCTAGTACTCCCGCGCACAGCTACAAGCATATAACTAGCTTGAACAATGCAGGAATAATTGTGCCGGCAAGAATTTAATTCTAAAGCCATTGGGTACACAAAAAAACGGCTGTTATCCGTATTCGCCATGCGGAGGTGCGGAGGTGCGGAGGTGCGGAGGTGCGGAGGTGCGGAGGTGCGGAATAATATCGCCAACAGCCTCATGGGTGATACTGGTTAAATTTTTAATCTCGTAAAAAGCATTTCACTCACAACTACGTAACGGCATTCTCCCCCACCACAACTGTGGCAATACGCCGATAAAGTGTTCGAGCTCCATGAAGCATGCAAACGGATGGTCGCCGCGCTGCGGCGGACTTTAATTGATAGACCCTGTGAGCAGGCACTAAAGGAAGAGCTATTTTTTGAAATCCAAGCAGGTCATTTGGTGTCAATTAATGCGATTAAGCAATACCTCTTTCAGTTTTCCAGATCAACACGGCACCTTTTTATTTATTTAAATTTCCCTTTTTCTTTTTCATAAAAAAGCGAATTCAATAACTCCAGATACACTAACCCGTATTTAAATAAAGTGCTTGCGAACACGCCACACCCTTGCCGCAATTACGCTCAAACACCTGGGCATAATCGGCCATGCGCGCCACTGAACCGGCACTGGAACCGTAACGGCGCCCAAAGTTTTGAACGTGGTCGATCCACTTATTTGGATTAATACCCAACCTCGACACAATAGCCGGAAGTTCGCTGGCGATGGCCCCGCGCTTATCGTCTCGTAGAATACGGCCAGTAGTATCCACAAGCTCAAAATAGTCTTCACGGGTAAAGGGTAAGGCATGGTGAGTATCGGTATGGGAGGAACCATCAAAAGGCATTAACGGCGCTTCGGGTAAGGCATCCAAACCCATTTCAGCTTTAATTTCACGCTGCTTTTGAATACGAGCATTCAATTTCTGCTCGTCTTTAGATTTGGTATTTTTGTATTTTACGTAATCGAATAAACGCTGCTGTATGGAGGTGAAATCACTCTCCATAAGGTCTGTTTCCATCGCCGCCCGAATGGGGTTGAGGTCGACATAGGCCATGCAGCTTAATAGCGCGGCTTCATCCAATAGGGCCTGGCTTTTGAAACGCCCCTCCCAAAACCGGCCTTTACAACCCTCTTCGCTGTTTGCCATGCGGGCTATGGTTTCATTAACGCCACGCATGAACCAGCTGATATCGTATAAACGTTTACGCCACTTTTCGATAATCTCATCCACTGCCGCTTGCGTAGCCGCATCAATAGCCTCCGGGTTCTCCAGCCAGTGATCAACCAGCATATGGCCGCTATACAACTGCATCCAGCGCTCGGCCACTTCTTTATTAGTCCAAGCCTGCGCCCTAGGCTTATCCGCATGCAACACCACATGGTAATGATTACTCATTACCGCATAAGCGCACACATCTACCGCATACACATACGACAAAAACCGCAAGCGCGATACGATCCACTGCTTGCGGTGATCGTAATTCTCACCCGTCGAATGATCGTCACCACACAAATATGCACGCCGAACACAGCGTACATAGCAATGGTAAAACGGCGTTGAATCGAGAGAGATTAATGTTTCACGGCTTTGGGTCATGGTTACACAAATTACCGGACCAGGAAGGCTTGTCAAGTTTTTGGATGTCCTTTTATTTATTTTTTTGGATGTCCTTTTATTTAGTCGCATCAACTTAAATTACTTTATCTAACTTCGCTTTGTTATCGTCAGGGTTTAGCCACACCGGCCCGACCCTGCTCCAGTCCCGCGTACTGCCACTCCAGTATAATCGCGTTCGGCCATTTCGCTGCACAAAACCGGTAACGCTGAAAGAAAATGTATGGATTGGCCAGCGGGCGATTATTGGCAAGGGTGTCACTATTGGGGAGAACAGTATTATCGGTGCTGGCGCAGTAGTCACTAAATCTATTCCCGCCAATACCATTGCCGCTGGTAACCCTGCAAAAATAGTGAAAGAGATCAACCCGAATAAGCGGATGTTAAAACGGGAATATTTATTTAATCAGCCTGAGGATTATTGGCAGAGCCAGGAAACCCTGGAGGCTGTATTTAACAAAGACAACGGTTTTTTCCATTGGCTAAAAAGCTTGTTGATACCATCAAACCGAGATTAACTGGAAAGCCATAAGTAACGCTTAAATCCGAAAGGATTTCCCACTCATCATTAGCGTTTCAATTTGTTCCGTTGTCCCACCCGGCAGGTCTGATTCCTTTCGTTCTTTATAGGCTTTTTTGATCGCTGACTTTGCCTGCTTAAAATCGCCCATGGAATACTGTACTACCGCCATGGTATCGAAATACCCTATCTTTTCAGTCAGCGTCTTCGCCTCTATACCCTCAAGATAACGCTTCGCCAATTTCGGGTTGTAAATCGCATCATTTGCAGACGTCGCCAACACCCAAGCGTACTGGATTTTTGCAGGCACAAAATTCGAATCAGCGGCCTCTCGCAATAAAGCTATGCCCTGGTCAACGTTTCTTTCGTAGCGCGCGCCATGATAAACCTCAATGCCCAATAGTAATTGAGCATCAGGCACCTTTTCCTCCGCAGCGCTTTCCAGCCAAAAATACGATTTATCCAGATCAATCGCACACTGTTGGCCGTATGACAACCGGCGCCCCAACTCGTACTTCGCCACTGAAAATCCATCCTGAGCAGACTTTTGATACCACTTACCTTCCCTTTCCAATTCAAGCTCTGAATAACCTTTCATACTAGAGCCCACACTGCGAATCATGGCTAAGGTAACCGCGTAGATGTATTTATCCTTGCCCGTTCCATCATAGGCCGCCGCCTTGGCCTTGCCTACCAGATCTTCGACATAATCTTTATTAATTTCAGCGCCTGTCAACTGGAAAATAAAGCGTAGTCGCCTGCCATACTCTTCAGTGGGAACATCACCAACCCTGGCCGGCTCATACAGGAATGCTTTTATCGCTTTTAGGGCCACATTCTCGAATGCTTTTGAGGACCCATTAATTACGATTGGATTTCTAACAGTCCCATCAATACCAATAGAATACTGAATATCCACTATCCCTACACGCCCTCTTTTCTGTTCAGTTCTAGGGTACTTAGGGGTTCGTTTGCGAAGCGCTCTTGGCTTTGAATATGTGAGAGATGGGCCAGCTGTATCCGAGGAGAGTAGGTTTTTGTGGACAGCACTTGGCCCATGGGTTTTCAATAACTCGGCGAACACTTCTTCAGCTCTAGCTATCTGACCTTTATTCAACCGCGCCGCTACTTTATTAGCAATACTATCAGCCGTCTCATTTCCATAGAGTGCGGATAATTTTAGCCAAGCGTGCCCTTGCACATAATTCTTTTCAAAAGCCTCTCCCCGAACATTCATAACTCCTAGATTAAAAATCGCGCGATCATTACCCAGGACAGCCAACTCAAGAAATGCGTCTTTAGCTCTATCAAAATCATTTCGACTATAGAACCCCATTGCTTCGGAAAAGGTAATTGCATGCGCTACTTGCGATGCAATAAATATCAAGACAAACCCAATAGCCTGAACCGTAATTTTCATTCTTTATCATTACTCTCTGCTTGAGAAAAGGCCACGCCAGTTACTTTCACGTTACCGAAGCCGCTTAATTTAATTTCTTTGGCCGGTTCGTATGTTATTACTGTAGAGAGTTCATTATCAACCATAATGGTATGCTCCCAGCGTTTTCTTTTTATCTTCTTGTTGAAAATCAAGCGTATTAACGGAGAGTTTTCCCAGGGGATTTTATTTTGAAAGTAATGACTGATTTTATCGTTTTTATTGGGCCAATAGTCCAGATCAACCTCATAGGCACCAGTGCATTCATGGTCGGCAAGCCCCAGCGTAACCAAGCTTTTCTTTTTGCCTTTTAAGAAAAGGTAAAAACTGGGAACGGAATATTGATTTACAGGCACCTCTATCTCAGCAACAAACTCCAATTGATCCCCAAGACTCTTTTCTATAGGAATAGTTACCTCATCCCCCCTAGACAAGTCATATTCACTTTTCAATGAATCTGCATGCAACAGAGCACTCACAAAAAAAAGCAACAGAACCCAAACGGCCCTTATCATTATTCCCCCACCGTATTTTTTTAATGATTAGAGCACAGCAGAAACAGCACCACTCAACTCTACAGAAAATCTATTTAACAACTCATTTAAAGCAGTAACATAAGCCTCTACCGATTCATTTTCGGCTTGCGCATACAAGTTAATGTTACCTACAGCCAACTCAGTTTTTCCTGCATTATCAAATAACATCCACCGCGCATGGAGTGCCACCTCAAGGTATAGGAAGTATAAACCACCTTTTTGCCCTTCTAGTGAAGCATCATACCCGAAATCTTCTCACTCGTTTACTGCTCAAGTCCGCTCAAGCCCCAATTTTCACTGCTGGATCAGTTCAAATCACTCTAAGTAAGGTTCGGCTTGGTGGTAAAGTCACTGAGTGATGGCTGACTGGGTGTAAGTTGCCCCACCGCTCCTTTTCAAAGTTGGCAGTGTTGGATTTGGGGCCGTCAGTCAAAGAGGCGGCTTTGTGATGGGTCGAACAGGGTGGGGGTCAGTGGTGGTGCCCGCTCCGGTGGTAATTCGTGTTGTTTTTCAGCATCTACCTTAGCTGCTTTCTGCTTGAGATGCTTAAGGATCTGCTCAATCACCTTCGGATCTTCGATACTGGCAATCACCTTTACCTGTCCGCCGCAGTGTTCGCAGACTTCGATATCGAACACTCGCTTGAGGCGTTGCATCCAGCTCATTGTCAAGTTTTCGGATGTCCTTTAATTTTTTTCGGCCGGTGGTATCCACAAGCTAAATGTCAAGTTTTTGGATGTCCTTTTTCTCTCTTTTCGACCTAGGCTTGTTTTGAAACAAAGTTTGTGGATGTCCTTATTCTTGACGCGTGTTTGATGGCTCTTTTGAACCCGATAATACCTGCTCCGAGAGAACTTTATTGCGCCACCGACAAAAGCTAACGTAGCCAATATCGTGTGTTTCGCAAAACTGGGCGGCTGATAAGCCGGAATTCGTTTGTTTTTGTACCAATGCTTGCCATTCGGTTAGTGACTTTCGGGCGGCGCGTTGTTTGCTCATGGTGTTTGTCTCTTCTTATTTGTTGAGACGGTAGGTTAGGTTAGCTGGGGGGCTTGGGGTAGGACGGGGTGGAATGAACGGTTACGTTAAGCATGAGCTTTTCCCTACGATTATCAAAGATCCGTAAAGATAAAAAAATGACCCAGCAGGTCATGGCTGATACTATCGGTATCCACGTTTCCCAGATAAAGCGCTATGAGTCCGGCGACACCCAACCATCTTTAGACGTATTACGTAAAATCGCTATTGCGCTTAATATCAGCGCAGACTTGCTGCTTTTTGATGAAGGGGAAAGAGACTTACCTAACAACCTACAACTCAAGTTTGAGGCGGTTAGTCAGATGTCGGAAGAAGACCAGAAGGCTATCCAATCTTTGATTGATGGCATGATTTTGAAGCATACCGCTAGTCAGCTAGGGGCAAGGCAATAGGTTTATAACAGGCATAAAAAACCCAGCACGCGGCTGGATTTTTGATTTCCTAAGATTTCCTAAGGGTGGGTGTCCCGATTATCTCCGTCACCAATACCCCAGCCGCTAAAGGCGGCTAAGGAAAGAACTTTTTTTGGGGGCTTAAAGTGGATGTCCTATTTACCTTCCGACCATCTCTGACCGGGGCTTTTACAACTAAAGAGAAAATAATTTCAAAAAAGGCTTGATGTCAAATGTAAGGCCTGACCCCTATGATTTATATGATTTACGGAGGTGCGGAGGTGCGGAGGTGCGGAGGTGCGGAGGTGCGGAGGTGCGGAGGTGCGGAGGTGCGGAGGTGCGGAGGTGCGGAATAATATCGCCGACAGTCTCATGGGTGATATTGGTTAAATTTTTAATCTCGTAAAAAACATTTCACTCACAACTACGTAACGGCATTCTCCCCCACCACAACTGTGGCAATACGCCGATAAAGTGTTCGAGTTCCATGAAGCATGCAAACGGATGGTCGCCGCGCTGCGGCGGACTTTAATTGATAGACCCTGTGAGCAGGCACTAAAGGAAGAGCTATTTTTTGAAATCCAAGCAGGTCATTTGGTGTCAATTAATGCGATTAAGCATTACCTCTTTCAGTTTGCCAGATCAACACGGCACCTTTTTATTTATTTAAATTCCCCTTTTTCTTTTTTATAAAAAAGCGAATTCAATGACTCCAGGCACACTAACCCGTATTTAAATAAAGTGCCTGCGAACACGCCACACCCTTGCCGCAATTACGCTCAAACACCTGGGCATAATCGGCCATGCGCGCCACCGAACCAGCACTGGAACCGTAACGGCGGCCAAAATTCTGGACATGGTCGATCCACTTATTTGGATTAATACCCAATCGCGACACAATGGCCGGAAGTTCGCTGGCGATAGCTCCGCGCTTATCGTCTCGTAGAATACGGCCAGTAGTATCCACAAGCTCAAAATAGTCTTCACGGGTAAAGGGTAAGGCATGGTGAGTATCGGTATGAGAGGAACCATCAAAAGGCATTAACGGCGCTTCGGGTAAGGCATCCAAACCCATTTCAGCTTTAATTTCACGCTGCTTTTGAATACGAGCATTCAATTTCTGCTCGTCTTTAGATTTGGTATTTTTGTATTTCACGTAATCGAATAAACGCTGCTGTATGGAGGTGAAATCACTTTCCATAAGATCTGTTTCCATCGCCGCCCGAATGGGGTTGAGGTCGACATAGGCCATGCAGCTTAGTAGTGCGGCTTCATCCAATAGGGCCTGACTTTTAAAACGCCCCTCCCAAAACCGGCCTTTACAACCCTCTTCGCTGTTTGCCATGCGGGCTATGGTTTCATTAACGCCGCGCATGAACCAGCTGATATCGTATAAGCGCTTACGCCACTTTTCGATAATCTCATCCACTGCCGCTTGCGTAGCCGCATCAATAGCCTCCGGGTTCTCCAGCCAGTGATCAACCAGCATATGGCCGCTATACAACTGCATCCAGCGCTCGGCCACTTCTTTATTACTCCATGCCTGCGCCCTAGCCTTATCCGCATGCAGCACAACATGGTAGTGATTACTCATTACCGCATAAGCACACACGTCCACCGCATACACATACGACAAAAAACGCAAGCGCGATACTATCCACTGCTTGCGGTGATCGTAATTCTCACCCGTCGAATGATCGTCACCACACAAATATGCACGCCGAACACAGCGTACATAGCAATGGTAAAACGGCGTTGAATCGAGAGAGATTAATGTTTCATGGCTTTGGGTCATGGTTGCACAAATTACCGGAACCAGGAAGGCTTGTCAAGATTTTGGATGTCCTTTTATTTTATGTTAGGAAGGCTTGTCAAGATTTTGGATGTCCTTTTATTTTTTTCGCAAAGATCTTCCAATAAGCTCAGCCTAGAATGAAAAAGGCCGACTAGAAATTAATTTCTGTCGGCCTCAACTTGTCACGGCCATCGGCCTGTACCGCTAATTTAGCGTAGTACAGCAGGATTAACTTGTCCAAAAATACCTGCGGGGTTTGGGGCGGCAAGCCCCAAGAGCTAAAACACAAAACAACTATCTCTTAGTGTCGATTGGTATAAGCAAACCATTGATCCAGAAACTAAAAAGTAGTTAACTTGTGCTGCCGGTGCACTTTAATCTTGAAGCTGGCGAACCAGGAAGGCTTGTCAAGATTTTGGATGTCCTTTTATTTTTGGTCATTCCGAATATCGCGCATTATGCTTATCCTTCCACCTTTGCCAAAACCATTTCTTATCTCCACCCTTTTGTGCAGTAGCTGGGTAGCTTTATTTTTTGTTTTCTCCAATTCCAATTACACTACCACCAGAAAGCAACAATCTAGTAAACTCAGAGTTTTCTGAATAAACTTCAAACTGCTCTCCACTTAGCTTTTCGAAAATAATTTCATCTCCCCAAGGATCGCTGATAAATTCTCCAACTCTTTCAAACTTACCCCTGCAATCAGAGAATTCCACATCAACTGAACCCCATAATAACCTACCACCTGGAGCTTCTGGGTATGTGCCAGTATCAGCATGATACTTATTGAGTGCTCGACTCAAACTTATGAGCTGACAAGTTACTATATGATGCCTGTAAGACTCTTTTTCATTTTGAGAGTAAATATTGATCACAAGGAAAGACAATAAAACCAATCCTACAAATATAAAGAACAACCACTTAAATAACGGTTTGGCGGTAAACACTACTTTCTCCATGGCGCATCATTTAAATTAGGCTTGTTAACATCTGGCAATCTGCCATTGAAGTTCAAATAATGTTGATATTGAGATCCAGCTTTATCGATCCACGGATCATGTTGCATAAAGTGGCTAGGCCCTAGAGTTTCCTTTAAACCATACTCCCATTTACCTTCAAACAAAGTAGTAGCGACGGACTCATCCACATGAAGCGCCTCATGGAAAATTGTAGCTTGAGTACCAATATCACCTAACCCAGCCTTGATATCAATTCGACGGCCACCTTGATATAGACCAACAGCTCCATCAATATCATCAACAGCTCGGACTTGAATATTTAGTTTTTTCAACTCAGGGTAGTCTTCATAAACATTGTTGAGCAGCCTTCCCATGCGTTGCTGTTCTGTTTCATCCTTTTGTGCAGCATCCTTAATCCCCTTCGTCGCACCAGACGCCGCCTGATTCACAGCAAACGCCAAAGCCGCAGTCTGCGCCCCATTAGAGAATTTACCACCCGTCATCTCACTGACCGTACCCCCAGCCAAAGTAGCCGCCATGAACTGCGCCACTACGTTATCAGTCATAGCCGCCGCTCCAAGCGAAAACCCTTTAGCAATCCCTGCCGCTAAAAAACCATGCCCAAATTCACCACCTTGCAACTCCGCGAGCACACCTCCCACAAGCCCATGCATCCCAGCTTGCGCAAACTCTTTCACTCCACCGGCTAATCCCGCAAGCGTGCCCCCTGTATCAAACATACTGCCAACGCCGTAAAACGCAGCACCCGAAAGGGCCCCAAACGCAATTCCTTTAAGGACATTACCTCCATTGGCCGCAGCTCCAACACCGCCAGTAATTCCTCCAAGCAGTGCTGCATGACCAGCACTTTGGAGGAACCAACTTGAAGCTAAAGCAGCTCCACCAGCAGTCGCAACAACCAAAATAGCACCAAGAATAATCCCCGCAAACGGCTTAATACTCTTCCAAGCATCCGAAAACACATTAAACCCACTAGGATCAGTAGCATTCAGCGGATTATTCCAAACATAAGAATAGCGGTTTAAACTGGCTATTTTAGTCGGCGCTTGTATAACCGGGTCTGCCTGAAGGAACCGCCCAATCTTAGCATCATATATCCGCCCATTCATATGGATAATTTCCATTTCATCCACCATTTCATGGCTGGTAAATCCACGTGTAGTTATCGGCTTCTGATCCTTATAAAAACTCACCTCAAACGGCAAACTACTGGTATAGATATTCGCAATACTGGCAACCGCAGAGGCCTTCCAGTCAGTCATGTCCCGCCGCGCACCCCAAGGGTCAAACGCCATTAGCTGTTTTATTTCGGCAGTGTGATCCGTTATTAAGTTAACAGATCCCAAGTGGTCTTTTAATAGGTAGTGTGTTTCTCTACCCGCATAACCACTGCTATCAAATTTCTGGGTGATTTGTACGCCGCCTGCGACTGTGCGTTTCCACTCGCGGGTTTTGTCGGAGTGGTAAATTTTTTCCACACTACCCAAGTATAAAGTAACGCTACTGGTACCGGTTTCTTCGTTCTCGTCTATGCGCTTATAACGATTGCGGCCTGTTCCATATTCAAAGCTTGTAGTACGGGAACCCTTGCTAAGGTGTTCAACTTTTTCAAAGACGCTGTAATTTAATATACGACCTCGGTCATCGTTTATCATGTTGCCGTTGGCATCGTAACGATAACCTTTTCCTCCAATAGACGTTACAGCGTGGGGGCCGGCTTCATTTCCATAATTATAGGTAGCGCCGTTTTCCATATCGGATTTGCTGGTGATGTTTCCAATATCGTCGTACGCTACGGTAATGGTTACACCGTTAACGGTATAGGTTTCGAGGCGGTTGTGGCCGTCGTAGGTAAAGCTTTCGCTTTGCTCGCGGGTCTGTATGTCTAGATTTTCATTTAAACCATAGTCTTCACGGCTTTCTAGGTTGCCTGCAACATCCCACTCCATCACCAAATGCTGTAGCGGCAACAGCCCACCTTCAAGCGTTTGTATTTCGTGCACTAAGCCAGAATCTGAAAAATAACTTTTTGAAATATTCATGGCGCCATCGGCCAAGGTGGCTTCTTCTACTTGCCCACGTGCATTTACAGTATCAATTTGGTAATACACGCGCTCGCCGTCTGGCGCATTTTCATCGGCGTTGCGAATACTCTCTAGGTAACCATAATTGTTATATTTGTTTTGCGTGCCGTTTGTATCAAAATTTTCGCCATCGCGCGCGGCGTCAAAGTTTTGGAATACACGGCCATATTGGTCGTAGACAGTTTTGGCGTAGTGCGTTTCAGTCGCCTGCAGCGCGTCTCCCGGAAGGGTGGTGGCAACCGTTTTTACTCGAGCAAAGTTGTCGTAGTAGGGCTGCTGAATGTAACCCGATGTTAAGTCTTTCTCCAGCGCCAGTTGGCCTAGGCCATTGCTGGCGGTGTCGTATTGCCATTGTGCATTACCTTTAAGGCCCGTAGGATTTACACAGCTGCCTGCGGTGTAATCCTGCCGTGCTATTAAGCGACCAGCAAAGTCGTATTGGTTTTTTATGATTTGCCCTTTTGCGTCCTGCTGGCAGTAAAGCTCACCAAAACCATTGTAAAAATACTGCCAAGCGCCTTTGTCGGGGTCGTTCATAGACTCTTTTTGGCCCAAATCATTGTAGGTAATGTCTGTCTCATTTTGGGCGGGGTCTTTGAGTTTTGTAAGATTACCGTACAGGTCAAATTGGTAATGTGCTGTTGCCGTTGTGCCCTCTGTTACCCCAGTAATTTCACCGAGTACGTTTCTTCCCTCAACTTTTATTTGGTCTAAGGGGTTGGTGTAGGTGGTTGTTAAAAGTAGGTCGTCGTAACTCACGCTGGTTGTAGCGCCTGTCGGTAACAGGCTAGCTTTAACGCGCCCTAGTAGGTCGTACCCGGTGACGGTGGTCCAGTAGCTCGCCTGCTCCCCGGTGTATGGCTCGCTGCTCCTTACAACTTGGCCCATGTTGTTATAGTCGGTATCGGTTTTTATCCATTCCCCGTCAAAACCTTTTTTAAGGCTGCGTACCGCTCGCCCTAATACGTCGTGGCATACCTTGCTTTCTCCACCACCGGCTGCCCGCTCACGGGTAACATAGCGGGTAACAGTTGGGCATTGGGTACTGGCTGTAGTGGCGGTGGAGGCTTTATAACCGCCGCTATCGCTGGCGGTAAAATAGAGGTTACCAAAAGGTGTGTACGCCATGTAACTTGTTAACCAACGATCGCCAGTGTAAGCCTGGCTTTGCGTGGGCGCACCAAATTTATTGCGTTCGCCTTCCGGTATTTGGCTAGTCTTGACAACCGCAGCGCCGGGGATGGCAGCCACTGCAGCGCTGTAAACACTGCTAACTCCCTCCGCAGGCCCGGTAACGGCCTCCGCGTTATACGCAGTATAGGTTGCGGCTGCGTAACGCCCAATGTCATCGTATTGTGTGTAAGAACTTACACGAGAGCCCTCTCCCTCAATGGCGGAGAAGCTTTGGGTAAAGGTAGCATTACCAAACAAGTCATAATAATGGCGAACGGTTGCACCTCCGGCCACGGTTTCGTCACACAATAAGCCCTCTAAGTTTGCACCGGCACCGTGCTCTGAACTGGTACAGCTTCCGCTAAGGTCGTAGTAGCTGAAAGTGGACGTGCGTGAACCTGTAGTGCTGGGGGTTGCGTCTGGGCGGGTGGTTGTTACTGTTGAAGCACTTAAGCGGCCCAAAAACTTTTCATCATTTGTTTCTCCGTAGGTGTTTATCGTTTCGGTGCTAACAAAAGCTGCACCTGTTTTATCGCCTGCGTAGGTATCGGTACTAAGCTGCTCAACATTGCCGTAGCTGTCTTGCTGGCTTGTGGTCACTAGGGTTTTTACGGCTTCGCCTTGCGCGGTACCGTTAGCCAGTAGCGCATAGGCCGTTTGCTCGCTCGTTTGCGCATACACCTGTAGTGCGCCTGCTGTTTGGGTTCCCTGCGCAAAGATGTTGGCAGCGGTATAATTATCCAGCCCTACGGCCTTGTAATTGCTTGTTGAACGGCTAAGCAGGTGCCCTGCCGCGCTGCGAACTTCGGTGTTTTGCGGCATACCAATAAAGGGCCAATCTTGGCGATATTGGGTGGTTGTTCTTGTGCCTGTTTGTAAATCCACTGTCGCGAGTTTTTCAAAACCCAACATGCCACGGCCACCCGCTTGCACACGTAAATGATGGTAGAAATAGGCCACTCCTGCTGTTGCTTCCGTGTCCGCAGCGGTAGGCGAGCTGCTGGTAACATTGGTAACAACAAATAGCGGCGCAGCTGCCTCTATAAGCGGCATTTTTTCTTGTAGGGATAGCTGTTGCGCCTCTTCTGGCAACCACCACAATGGGTTGCTTTTTTGCTCCATAAAATCTAGAACATTAAGGGTGTTGACGGCTACATTTGTGCAAATTTCTGCGCTATGACCAGAGCCATAGACATTCTGAACCAGATCACATTGCTCAATATCCGTTTCGCTCTCGTTTACGCCACGCAGGCTGGTATAGGCCGGTGAAGTACTTAAGGTTTCGTATTGAATCTCGGTGGTATTTCCCAAACCATTGGTAATGGTTTTGAGTATATTTTGGGGGTATAGGCCCGCTGCAGCGTGGTTGTTATAGGTAAATTTGCCTTCTGCATAGTCGTAACTAACAAGGTCTAACCAGCCGTCGCCATTGACGTCGGCGTAAGATTCGAAACTAACATTTGTTGCAGGGCGTGCATCGATGCGAGCATCGATATCGTATGTTTTAGTACTGGGGTTCCAAGCAGAGAGGTAGCGATGAGTTGAGGTCGTTCCGGCGTTAGAACGGTCGATATGGCTAAGAATATCGATATGACCATCGCGGTTAAAATCTACCGCTACATTCTCCGGCCCCCAAGTTAGGCCTGAATCCACTCTAGCACCAAAACCGGAGCCAGTATTGAGTTGGTATTCACTCACACCCAATACGTCGGTTAGGCCATCGCCATTAACGTCGATAAATATGCCTTGCCTGCCGGCTCGGTCTGGATAAAGAATGTCTTCAATATCGGTAGCAGCAGAGACCGTTCTTTGTGAATAACCATCTGCAGTGACTTCAGCCTGGCCATAATAAACATATTGGCCTGCGCTGCGAATAAAGGTGAAAATCGCACGACCATAAACTTTTTGTGGCGCTGGATCAGCAAGAGTCCAATCGTATTCTTTTAGATAGGCTCCCACTAAAACCAAGTCCAATTGGCCATCACCATTAAAATCCGCTTGCACACTACTGGGGTGCGGGCCCAAGGACCACGAGTTTTGCGAGAAGCCTTCCAACATTGGCAGGCTACTGGTATCAACACTGATTGACGTGCCTGTTGCTGAAAATACGTATGGTGGAATATCCCCGGAAGCGTTTGTATTATTAATCAATGAGTACGCGCTGTAGTTTTGATGGTCATCTTCGATGTGTGCCAAAATATCCACCATACCGTCGCCGTCAATATCTGCGACAGCTTCGTATTCGCCACTGGGTAAGGAGACATCTGCAACCGATTGCTCGCTAATTGTCCATGCCTTGTTGTCATCGAGGGTAGACAAATACAAACGGGTACGGCTGTCATTTTGCACAATTAGGTCTGCACGCCCATCCATGTTGTAATCTAAAGGAAAAATTTTGTTATCACCTGCGCAAGATTGCTGTAGAAAGCTAACGCCAGCCGCGCGCAGGTAACAATCCCCATTGCGCTGGTAGATAAGATAAAGATCAGACACTCCGTCACCATCAAAATCGGCGTAGCCGTTCTGCAGTAACGCATCCAGAAATAAGGGGGGCCCATAAAGCGGGTTAGTATCGGCTTCGCTGTACTCCGAGGCCGTGCTCTCTGCTTCCCAAGAAAATTCGGTTTTAGGTAAACATACGCTGCCTACACACTCTTCCACACTTTGTAATTGGTAACCCGCGCCCTGCCTCCAGGATTGCTTATAGTCACCATAATTAAATTTATATTCTCGAATACTTTCATTATTGCTATAGGCCGTTATACCGTGCAGTAGGCTATCATTTTTTACTGCATAACCGCCTACATACGCCTGCGAGGCATCCACTCGGGCGCTTTCGCCATAATTCAATGTAACCTTGGCATTGTAGGCATTGGTATCGTCTACCGAACTGCCATAGGCATAACGAATTTCGCTTAATTGATGGTGCTCAGCTGTGGACTCATAGATATAGCGAATGGGGTTGCCTACGCTGTCTTCAAACTTTTGGATAAACCAACTGAGTATTTTATCTTGCTGCTCTCCCGCCTCGGAATACACTCGTTGCTCGGAAACACTTGCGCCCGCGCCCCCATAGGTGGTAGTTGAACCGTCTTTAGCTTGCACAGTAAAATAATCTGGAGAACCAGCCGCACCACCGTGTGCAGTAACTAATACAAAGCTGTCTATTTCTGTTTTATAGGTGCTATCCACTTCACCATAAACGGCGCCATCTTGCACCAGCAAACGCTGGCCATTCAAACAAAACCTATCGGTATTGTTCCAGGTTATTGGCTGTACTTGAGCGTCCTGATGCAGGGTTTGGCGGCAACGACTTATTGAACTTAACCCCCCCAAATTCCAGCCTTGCCCCAACAGTCCATTGCCTGCACCGCTGGAATAACCCACGCTTAATTGTGGGGTTACACCAGCCGTACCCGCAGCCAAGGTTATGGGGATGGAGTAGGTTGCTGCCCCCATTTCACTCACCCTGAAACTACCGGCGATGACGCCAACTTGGTCCGTTGCATTTTGCTCCTCTATGGAGACTAACGAGGCACTGGCCACAACTGGCGCTTGAATTTCCGAACTAATGCTTTCCTCGGGCACACCAATTAACCTGTTAACCGCCAGCGCTACCACTTTGGATGTATTGCCACCCAAACCGCTACAGTTAATTTCCGCCGTTACATTAAATTCGTTATTTATTTCTGTGGGCGCGGTATAGATTAATGAACCCGAAAGACCTGTTTGCACAGCCACTCCAGGCAAACCCGAAACGGTGCAACTATCGGCCTTTGTGGCATTCCAACTCAACTGCGCGTTTGTCCCTTCATATATGGATGAGGAATCGAAGCTGGCTGTAATTATGGGTGCAGGAACACTAACCGTAATTGTTTTTACTTTGCGGGAACCGCAACCGGTGCCACTGGTACCATAAGGATTAACGTACTCCGCACAGGCGGTAAACTCGAAGGAGTAAGTGCCATTTGACCGAATTACCGTAGTACTACCTTGGGTTGCTCCTCTAGCTTTAAGTGTTTGTTCATTGCCAGGGCTTATGTCTTTTATTATGGCGTAAGTCTCAGCACCGCTCCAATAGAGGGCTATTTCGCCATCGGTGCTGGTGGTCTCAACATTAAATGTAGTGCTGGTAACCAGTATGGCTTCAGAATCTATGGGGTTAGAGCAGCTCGTATAGTTTCCGGTAGCGCGGCATGCACTCACTCTGTAGCTATAGGTGCCGTAAGAGTTATCAAAACTTTTGCTTAAACTGGTTGGGTTTTGTAGTGTAACCTTTTTAAAGCCTGCGCCATTTTTGCTTTCTTCCAAGTAATAGCTTGTTGTGCTCGAGTCATTAGCTAACCACGACACGGTATAGTTATTACTCTCCAGAGCTGGCGTTATTTTAATGCTACTGGGAATGGCTGGGGCTATGGCTACGTTTACAGAGGTAGTCGCCTTGTCGCCTGCACAACCATGAGCATTACAGGCTTGTACGGTGTACACCCAAGTACCGTTGCCCTTAATTGAGGGTTTTATCTGCAAGTTGGAAGTAGAACCGGATTGGGTGCTACTACTGGTTGTCAACTTTTCTGTCCAAGCATAGCGGGTTGCATCATCAACGGAATTCCATTTTACATAAAAGTCACCATTTGCATCATTGCTTGCACTGGTTATGGTTGGCACACCCTGAGGGGGCGCAGCGACAACAATTGTTTTTTCTGCGGCTTGCGCACAGGACTCGCCTGGAACACCGTAGGGATTCGTATAGGTAACGCAATCAATTAAGCGGTAAGTATAAGTGCCGTTACTGCGCGTTACATTAACACTGCCGGACTTTCCGCCATGGGAGGTTACTGTGGGCCCATTTATTTCTTCAACTTTGGCGTAAGTTCGCGCGCCCGACCATGAAAGGCTAAAGGTGGCCTGCGACGATGTTGCTGGTACGGTAAAGGTTGTGGTCGGGACTACGACAGAATCCGACACTTTCCAACCACTGCAATTTTTATAACTACCCGATTTTCGACAGGCTCTCACTCGGTAACGGTAAGTGCCAGGGTCTTTGGTGCGCACTTTCTCTTTAGGCAAGCTAACGTCAATAGTGAAGGTATTCGAATAAGAAGAACCGCCGTTGCTGCTTTCCTGTAACTCATAATGGCTTACCGAACCAGAAGCGGTACCCCAACTAATTGTAAGCTTACCTGCGGTTTCTTCCGGCGTTATATATATCGCGGAAGGAGCACCCGGCTTAAGAGCAACGTTTATTGATTTTTCGGTACCAAAACCGGCACAACCCACACTATTGCATGCCGCAAGTTGGTAACCCCAAACACCATTAGTTTTATTACGAGGAACGCCTGAATTAGCTGCAGTAACAGCCGAACCCCAACCACCTCCATTTTCCCGCTCTCTCCATTTGTAGGATGTTGCTCCCGGTATACCACTCCAAGTAAGACTAAAAGAGCCATCGCTATCATTCGTAGCAGTGCTTAAGCTAGGGGAAGAGCCAGGCTTGGCAATAACCGTTATCGACTGAGCAGCTACTTGCTTACAATCATTTACGGTGGTGTAGGGTGTGGTGTAATTCAAACAATCCATCATGTTAAACGTATAGCTGCCGGCACCACGCGTAAAATCTTTTGAACCCGATTGAGTGGAGCCCACCACAGTTCGCCAAGTTGAACCAACCTTTTCAGAAATAGAAACGGAGGTTCTTACTCCCGTCCAGGATATAGTAAACTTTCCGTTCGAATCTGCCGAAGAAATTGAAAACGAAGCAGATTGCGCTGACATAGAGAAAAAGGCAAAAGCTGAAAAACAGAATAGACAAGTTAGCCTTTTGGTATAAAAACATATAAGTGCGAGAACTGAAAACACGATACTAATTCCTTGTGGTTCGACGAATAACATACTTAGTTATGCTCAAGAAGAGATTCCCGCATACAACCATGTAATACGCGTCCATGATGAGACACCCACCTCTGCAATAATTGCATAGGTTCTCGCACCAGACCAAGACACTGTAAATTTTCCATTCGCATCTGCTGAAGAAACAGAAAACGATGCCGATTGCGCCGACATAGCAGAAAAGGCGAAAACTGAAAACCCTAATAGACAAACTAGCCTTTTGGTATAAAAACACATTAATTCGAGAATTAGAAACACAGAAATCATCCTATGAGATAATATGAATATACAAAATGTATTTTGGGGCGGATGGATAACGCCTACCTCTGCGTTTAATTCAAGCGAGGGAGCAGCCCTTACCAAAAAGTATTCGCAAAATGAGGAAGGAACTTAAATTTCGGAATCCACTCCAACAGGGAAGCATTGCGAAACTTCTCTTACCTAAAGGTACCGAAGGCAGCAATCATACGCTGGCAGTTGATGTGGAACCGGCTAGGTAGAGCACTCCTTTTTTTTATAAATATTCCCTTATTATTTTTGGCTTGTTTAAAAACCGGTTGAATCTTACGATATAATTGGTGTGCATGACAACAGAAAACTACCAGTCACCTGCAAACGCCAGCAGGTATCGCGTCCGCTTACGCAACTTGTTATAGCGGAGCGGTATTAGCCTTTTTAGTGCTCGTAGCGGAGCCTTACCCTGAAAAGAAACACTAGGCAACGAACGGTACGGCTACGTTACTGCATGCACTAGAAGACCATTAAAAATTAATACAATTTATTTGAAGCCTGTACAATTGAAGTCATGAAAAATGACGCAAGACAACTTAGTACAGAAGAGCAGTATTTAGTTCGCAAGATAGCCGCCCAGCGAGTGCATAATGGTGAAAGTGCGGCCGAAGTGACACGCAGCTTCGACCTTAGAAGCCGAACAATTTTCACTTGGTTGCGTTTAGCGCGTGAAAAAGGAATTGAAGCTCTGGCTCCCAAGGCGCGCACTGGACGCACTGGACGCACTGGACGCACTGGACGCACTGGACGCAATCGAACACTATCCGATCTTGAAGAGCAAGAAATAAAGAGGTGGATAATCGGCGGAGATCCTAGGCAGCATGGGTTTGATTTTGGTTTGTGGACACGCCAAATTGTTGCTGATTTAATTCTTGAACGGTTTGGCGTTATCCTAAGCATTTCCGGTGTCGGTAAAATTTTGCATCGATTGGGCTTGACGCCACAAAAACCGCTATGCAGAGCTTATGAGCGGGACGAGAAAGCGGTACAAGAATGGGTTGACGACGTCTACCCTAAAGTTAGGGCATACGCTAAAAAGAAAGGGGCTGAGATATTTTGGTTGGATGAAGCCACTATTCGTTCTGATGATCCTTTACAGCGTACCTGGGGTGAAAAAGGAAAGACACCTGTCGTCAGAACAAGCGGTCAAAGACAGGCAATTAATGCGATCTCGGCGTTATCAAACAAGGGGGCTTTTGGTATCACGTTTTCGACGGAAAATTTAATGCGGATAAATGTATTGAATGCTTAAAAAGTTTCAAAAAAGGCCGTAACCACCCCGTCATACTCATCGTTGATGGGCATCCCGTACATAAATCAAAGAAGGTCACGGACTATATTGAAACACTTGAAGGAAAAATTGAAATGGTGTTTCTACCACCGTACGCACCGGATTTAAACCCAGACGAGCTTGTGTGGAATCAGATGAGAAATACCGGCACATCAAAAAAGCCACTTAAGAAGGGGGAATCACTAAAGAATCGTGCCGTTTTAGATTTGGAAAGTATCAAACGGGATAAGGCTCTGATTAAATCGTTTTTTCAAGAGGCAACTGTATCGTTTGCTGCTGCCTAGGTAGTATGTTACCTAATTTAAACAAGTGATTTAAACGATTGGTGCCGAAATTTCATAGAAACGAATTACATTTTGACTTTAGTAAAGCTTATTATTAGTCCTTATTGTTGAAAAATATTCACGAAAGTACCAACTCCGAACATTTGGACCTGTTAAATATCACACCCCTTAGATTTAAACTCGCGGGCACACGCAGCCCCTAGGCGACTCACTGATTTATACATTATTTTTTGACAATACTAGGCGCTTTATCGATAAAACTAACGATATATAAAAACCGCCCCCACCTCATTCATGCGTCAATCAGTGAGAAAACGCGACATAAAAAAACCCCGCAGCCTCTCAGCCACAGGGTTTTTCACTGTTAATGTCAAGTTTTTGGATGTCCTTTTATTTTTTTTTTATTTTTTATGGTCTAGACTAGTTATTCGTGACCCCAATCAGCGGCTCAACTGTTTCTCGTGAACCGGCGTGCTACTAAACCGTATGCTCGGTGGTCTTAGAAGACGGCGGAAGTAATTCCGCCTCCTACTAGATATTTTCAAGTACTAATTTAACCAACTTCGGTAAGTACTTGACCGGAAGTTGTGAATTTAAATCCCCTGTATGGGTGACAAAAAGTCGGCGGGTTTTAGTGTGATCACTGATGAATTGATAGATTGGAGTACCGTCTCTGAGGTATTGCCTATCAACAGCCCAGGGATTCCTGAACGTCCAATAGTGCCCATAACAACAGTGTCGAAATCATGGCTATTAACATATTCTGGAATGAGTGTTTTAGGCGTGCCCTTTGTTAATACTTGGTGTAAATTTGAATGTTCATATTCTTTAACCAAGGAGTCAAAGCTTTTCTGATGCTCTTGTTCTTCTTTTTTCAATAGTGCATCAACTTCTTCGGGAGAAATTCGTGTAAATGCGCCATGCCTCAATGTTTCTTCTCCATAGAGCCGCCAGCATGAAAAAATCGTTAACTGAGCTTCTTTAAACTCGCTCAGTGATGTTGCTATATCCATAATCATTCTGTTCTGTGCACGTCCTTCTGCATGTTGTTCCATCGATAAATCAACTGCTGCGAGAATTTTTTTGACGCCCATGGGCTGATTTTCTTTAATCAGCCATACAGGCTGAGGGCATTTACGCATGATATGAAAGTCACTACTGTCAAAACTTTTTTCACTTGTGTTTGCGACTTTGATTAGCAGGTCGCATTTATTCATGATCACGGCTTTGACGACTTCTATAAAAACTTTTCCTTTAGACACTTGAGCGGATATTTCCAGACCGTCACTTTGTAGATTTTGTGCTAGGTATTTCAGCTGATTGAGACGCTGAGCAATAATAAATTCACTGAGTTCAGTCGGACTAAAAATATCAGCATACGTACTAAGAAAGGATTCATGTGGTTCAACGACATCAAAGAAAATTATTTTTGCGCCGGTTTTATTTGCCAGCTCGATGCTACGTAAAACGGCAACATCGGTTTCAGGTGATTGCATTTCATTAACTTTTACCAGTATGTTTTTAAAACGTTTCATTGGTATTCTCCTGTGAATGAATGATCCACAATTAGTTAGTTAAAAAGGTATAGAAAAGAGTCGCCAGAATAACTGCCATAATGGTGCCTGGCGCATCAACTGCCAGGTGGTTGCTTAAGCTGTTAGCCGAGGATTGCAATTTTATTGCTGAGTTATTGAGTGCGTTATTGATGTTGGTTAAGGTATTTGAGCCCAGTTTCTCAAGTTTTTGTATAAACGCGATAAGTAATAGCCCAACCTTTTGATAGATAACTAATAGGTCGCCTGCTACTGGGGCGGTTAGATTAGCACGTAGTTTTGAACTGATTAATACGATTGTTATGCCAACAGCTGCAGGCCACAGTGCTGCCCAGCTAAACGTCGACCAAAGGCCTAGATAGCTCTTAATTTCAAAAGCCGGCGTTGCGTATAGCAAACCCACTGACAGTAGCGCTGAAAGAACCGTCGGTACGATAAGACCCCATTGTGGTTCTGCTGAGCTTGGTTCAGGCTTTGTAGGTTTTCGCATTAATTCAATAAACCGTCCCATCAATAAAGACGTGCCTATTGCGCTAAAAACTAACAGGCTCGAAAATAGCGGCCAATTTGATGTCGCGCTCTTGAGTGATGCTTTTGCGATAGCACCAGTGCTTAGTGGGAGGCCAATTAAAGATACAGCGGGTACCAGTATCAGTAACCAGAGAATAGGTGTAAGCCGGCTGCGTTGGGTTAATTCTGTCTTCAGTCCAACAGCAAAAAATAAAGTGGCTTTGGCAATGCCGTGATGCAGCGCAAAAAAAGTTATCGCGGGTAATAACAATTCCCAACTTGCCGGGTAGGCCAATACAAAGCCAATACTTGCACTAATAATCCCAAGCTGACTCACTGTGGAATATGCCAACACCGTTTTTGCATTGTCTTGAAAGAAACCGTACCCAGCGGCGAGGAAGGCGGCAGAAAAACCGAGTGCCATCATGGGTTGTGCTAATACGAGGATTGCGTCTTCACCTAAGGGCAAAAACTGTATCCAGCCTAGCAGGCCGACCTTCACCATGACTGCGCTTAATAGGGCACTTGCAGGCACGGGTGCAACAGGGTGAGCTTTTGGAAGCCATACATGTAACGTCGCAAGACCCGCTTTTACACCAAAGCCTATTAATAAAAATGCGGTTACCCAAACCTGTGATTCATCATAGCCACCTAAATAAGCGTAATACGTTTTACCAACCAGTGCTGCGAATAAAATAACTTCGCCAAGCACTACCCATTTAATATAAGTGGCTGCGGCTGATTTTGCTTCGTCACTTCCTGAATGGAGAATCAATGGATAAGCTGAAAAACTCATTAATGCGAAAAACCCGATGAAAGAAGCAACGTCTTGGGATAAGACAACGCCTAAATTGCCAATCATCGTGAGAAGGAAAAACAAGTAAAATCTTGTTCGTTTTGTGTCGCTGGCTAAAGAGGATCTGGCATAGAGTGCGGCGATAAACCAAATGGCAGACGTCAGTGCTAGAAAAGCCTGTTGTGTAAAATCATTATTAACGATAAAGAACGCAGCAAAAAGTCCAGGCAATGGAGCTAGTGGAATTAAGTTAACGGCTAGATGGGTTAAACGCTTAAACAGCATCATCACCAATAACAGTGTTGGTAGGATTAAAATCCATGGATTACTGGTGCCATAATTCAATGCTAATCCCATTAGATCAGGGAAGGCCGTCTGGTATTCCTTTGTTGCGATTAGCGTAGACCAGGCTAGTGGGCTGGCAATAGTCGACGCAAACAGTCCCATTGCCAAAGCAACTAATGCTGTCACCACCGGCGGTAAAAGTAACATCCAATGTGTTTCTAGCTTGAACTCTGTGTGATCTTTTTTCCAGGGTGCGGATTGTTCTTCAAACCATATAGCGTGAATGATCGGTAAAAAATAAGCGGCATTAAGTAGGCTGCTTGCGGCAAGAACGCCAAGAACCCAATAAGCATCGGCCTCTAGTGCCCCTGCACCTAAATACCACTTTGAAACAAATCCTGCGATAGGCGGTACGCCAATCATCCCAAACGCCGCAATGGTAAATGCACCCATAGTGAGTGGCATGCGTTTACCGGCGCCTTTCATTTCGCTGACCTTATGAATACCGAGGGTTTCTGCAAGGTTACCCGCACAGAAAAACAACGTGATTTTCATCAGTGCTTGGTGCACTAAATGGACTAAGCCACCGATCGTGGCTATCGGCCCTGCGATTGCTGTTCCCAAGGCTATATAAGACACTTGGCTAACGGTTGAGTAGGCGAGGCGTCTTTTTAAATCGTCTTGCTTCAATGCTAGAACGGAACCATAGACAACAGTAAACCCCGCTATTGCGGCCAAGAATATGGTTAGCCCTAAGTCGCTCGCAAATTCTATCCCGTAGATGTCATAGACAATTCGTACGATTCCAAAGGCACCGGCTTTTACCACGGCGACTGCGTGCAGTAGGGCGCTCACCGGCGCAGGAGCTGCCATCGATACAGGCAGCCAACCATGTAGGGGGAAGAGGGCGGCTTTAACGCCGAGACCGGCAATCATTAATACGAAGATTATTTGTAGGTGTGTTCTATCAAGATAAGGCATGTCAGCTAATAAGCCTGCCGAGGTAAAGTCTAGAGAGCCAGCGATCGCCTTGAGCCAAACGACTCCGGCCAGCAATAAGGCACCGCCAATCATCGTATAGGTAAGATAGATTCGTGCAGCTTTGATGGATTCTGCGTTACCTTTGTGTGCGATCAGTGGGTAAGTGGTTAGCGTCAGCAGTTCATAAAAAATTAGAAACGTGGCTAAGTTTCCCGCCAGTGCCAATCCAATCGTTGCGCCAACACATAAGCTGAAGAAGGCAAAAAAGCGGCTTTGGTTTTTTGATTTTTTAAAATATCCTATCGCATAAATTGTGGTGAACGGCCATAACACGCCAGAGAGGCTCACGAACAACAGTGATAATGCGTCCCCGTGTAAAACGAGATCTATATTGGGTAAGAGGGGTAGTCGCGTTTCAAAGTTTAAGCCGTTGAAAACTCCCCAAAGCAGTAAACCGATAAGCCCTAAGGTAATAATCGAGCCGGCTATATTGATATTTTTACGCAGAGCAAACTTGTGCTCAGGTACGGCCATAATCGCAAAGCCCGATAAAAAAGGCCCTAAAACTATTAGCACGGGTAGCAATACACTCATGTTCATAGAGTCACCGCACTGACTGATGGATTACTGATGTTGAGAATAAACTCTGCATTGAATCCCAGTGCGAGTGTAATGAGCGCAAGCATGAGTGCGGTTATTGTTAGCACCTTAGGAACGTGTGCTGGTGGAAGACTATTTATCTCGGCGCTACCCTGATCGCTAGTGAATGCTAAGCCGAGTATCTTGAATAAATAAATAGCCGCTAA
This sequence comes from Teredinibacter franksiae, assembly GCF_014218805.1. Classification (NCBI taxonomy): domain Bacteria; kingdom Pseudomonadati; phylum Pseudomonadota; class Gammaproteobacteria; order Cellvibrionales; family Cellvibrionaceae; genus Teredinibacter; species Teredinibacter franksiae. Next base: position 2,378,850 of record NZ_JACJUV010000001.1, read on the forward strand.
TAATCCACCGGTAATGATGACGAACGTCCACCACCATTGGCCACTTTCAATAGCGGTTGTAAGCAGTAGCCACTTTGCAATAAAACCTGCGCTTGGCGGTAGACCTATCAAGCTGACGCCGGCAATGGCAAACACTAGTAAGTTAAGTGGCTGTCGAGTTGCTATACCTTTTAGCTGAGCAATGTCACCACTACCTTGCGAGAGAATTAGATTACCTGCTGATAAAAACATGGCACTTTTGGCGCAGGCATGAGCAACGATGAAATAAACGGCAGCTTGTGAAGCGCTGCCTGAAAATGTGCTGATGCCCGACAGGTCCTTGCTTAAGGGAAATAGTAAAAAGATGTATCCGAGTTGTGCGACGGTCGAATATGCGATCAGCACTTTTAATTGCGTGGCACGAAAAGCCTGCCAAGAACCATAGATGATTGCCGTGCCGCCCAAAACTCCGAGTAACTGAGAGGCTTCAAACGTAGTCGCGTCACCTAATACGTCAAACCAAAATTCGATTAATACATATAGTGACGCTTTAACAACGAGCGCTGAAAGTATCGCGCTAACCGGGGTCGGCGCGTTTGCGTGTGCTGGTGGTAGCCAAAAGTGCATAGGGAATAGTGCGATTTTAAGCATAAGCCCAAGGGAGATTAGTATCATCGCGACTTTATCGGGAAGACTATTACCGGCGCTAGCTGCGATCTGAGCGAGATCTAAGGTGCCATAGCTACGATACAAAATAACGATAGCCATTAAATAGAACAGTGAGCCCAAAAGCCCAACTAACAAATATCTTAACGATGCTTCTAGCGCTGCTTTGGTTGATTGCAGCGCTACCAGTGCGGCGGCTGATAGCCCTATAATTTCAAGGCAAACATAAATATTAAAGGCATCTCCAGAGACAAAGAGCCCATTCAGTCCTGCGATCATTAGCCACCACAAGGGCCAAAATCTCTGACTCTTATGGTCGCCTGAGAAATACGCGGCACTGTAAATGGTCAAAATTAGCGTGAGTAGTCCAGTCAGCGCAATCATTAAGATTGAAAAACCATCCACTACCAGATCGATGCCGAGCGGTGCGCCCCAAGCCCCAATTTCATAACGATCACTCTGATATGACTGTTCATTAAAAAATAGAATGGTGGTCAGCGATACCACTAGAAATTGCAAACAGGCAAACGCTACATTGATGCGACCTTGGTTTATTGAGTGGCTTATAAGAAAGCTTATCAGCCCAGCCACCAAGGGTAAAAATACGATGACAGGCAATAATGTCGCCGGGTCTAAACCATTTATCACAGTGGTTTCTCCGGGAATGGTTTCTCCGAGCTAGATCGGTTTATATCACTAAGACGAACCATTAGGTTTAAAGCCAGTGCTGTGCCGGCAACAGCAATAACAATACCGGTTAATACCATGGCGTGAGGTACGGGGTCTGCTGTTGATGCACTCTGTTTGGCGAAGGCGATTAAGAAGATAAATATACCGACACCCATGACATTCAGCGCTAATATTTTTCGCATGATATGGCTTGCCAAGATGACGCCCAGCAAGCCAATGGCAAACAGTGCCACACCCGTCATGCTGTAGAGTAGCTCTGAATTTATCATTTATGCCCCTCACTACTCATGTCCGAAAGAGGTTTTTCGATAAGGCTGCTATAAAGCGCGGCGAGCGCTATTGCAATTGAGACAGTAGCAATAGTCTCTATCAGTAATATCAATATATGAGCCGAGCCCGGTGGGTAAGTAAGGAGACTACCTTCAAACCAAGCGAGTAATGAACCGGTAATGACAAACATGGCTAAACCGGCGGCCAATAGATAGCGGGCAATCACTGATGTGTAATTAATACGGTAGCGCTGTGTTTGAAACATCAAAACACAGGTGCCTGCAAGTAATGCGCCAGCCTGAAAAGCACCGCCCGGTTTATAAGCGCCAGCCCAAAGTAGATACCCTGCAAATACTACTAAAGTTGGTGCTATCCAGCGTTGTAGAGTCACTAAAACAATGTCGGTATGTTGGTTGCCAATAGATTGAACGAGAGGGGCATTATCGTTGCGACTCGGTAGAATCGCGATAACAACAATGAGTAATACGCCAATTTCTAACAACGTATCATAGGCGCGAAAGTTAAGTAACACTGCGGTGACGGGATTAGTGACGCCGCTGATATCGATGTTTGCTTCAACCTGGCCCCGTAAACCTTCGCCGCGTGCATCATGATTCAACACAATCAAAATGAGTGTGAATAAAAGGCCTATAACGGCTAGTGCCGCAATGACTCTCGATGCCTTTGGATCAAGTGCGCGGCCATGGTATTCAAGATCCATTTTTTTAAACATACGATCATCTGCTCTGGCTATTTAGGTCGATAGTTTTAGGTGTTGCTTTCGGTGTTGGTATAGTTTGTCCAGTAGTTGGCCTAATACGGTTCCATGCAGCGAGCAGTAGAGAGCCAGATAAACCTGCACCGATAGCGGCTTCAGCAATAGCGACATCGAATGCCCCCATTCGCCCCCAAACGATGGTGACCAGAAGTCCTAAGCAGACAAAAAATACGATGCAGCGAAATAGTGAAGCTGAAAAAATACTCATCCAAGCAACTAACAAAATACTCAACATAAGTAATACGTCAAAGGCGGTAATAAGGCTCATTAACTATTCCCCTTTGATTTTTTACTCAGTGATTGTTCATTGATTACTTCTGAAGCGATTAGGTAACTAGAGGCAGCGCTGGAAAAAATAACTAAACCCCAAACGAGGATTAATTTGAATGCATCAATCAGAGGGGGAATTTGTAGTAATAATCCAATGACAATGAGGCCAAGGCCAAGATTATCGGCTTTGGTTAGTGCATGCATACGACTAAGTATGTCTGGAAACCGGATTAAACCGACAGTCCCTGCGAGGAAAAAGAAAAGACCCGTCAGACAAAATAGATAACTAAATACCTCGGTTAAATTCATAGAGAGTGACCACGAAGCTGTGTAAAAGTGACCAGTGTTATTGACGTGAGCAATGCAAGAATTAACGCGACATCAAGTAAGTTCGGCTGGTCTATTGCAATGGCTAAAATTGAGAGAATAGCAACGCCGATGGTTCCGATCAATTGAGTTGATAGCAGGCAATCAGCATAATTAGGCGTACGTAATACAGACAACAAACTTATGAGTAGAAAGAAAGCCAGAATAATAACAAGGGATAGCAGAAAAGTAGTCATGATTTACTCACCTCTGGTTGAAGCTCTTGCTCAGCCCCTATCAATTGAGTAACCCACCATTGGCAATCGTCGATGTCAGATTGTTTAAATGAACGTAGATCCAATACATGGATGGAAAGGTCTTGCCCGTCACGACAGGCACTGACGGTACCGGGTAGTAAGTTAAGAATCTGTATTAAGGTGAATACCTGCGAGTCATCGATCAACTTAGTGCGGTAATGGATAATGCCAGGCGATGTTTTTGATTTTGGTATAAGCGCTAATTTTGCAATATCCCAACCACTCCGCACAGATTGAACAGAGAAGTAGCCTAAGAATAAAACTATATTCTTAGGGCTCTTTAATAACGGGGTTGTGTGTCGATACTTGGGTGCCAAGTAGAGACTCAATAAACTAGCGGCAACAATAAAAATACTACCCACAATTAACGAGCTTAGTTGCCACTCAGTCAGCAGTAGCCAAATAATACTGAACACGGCTAAGCGTATAAAAAACTCATAGCTTGCTAATGACGTTTTGCCTTGGCTGGGGTGAAGTGTGTTTTCATTACGGTTGGTCACGATTATGTTTAGTTACCGATTAATTTTCATTCTTAGGGCTATCATACTAACAGTGGTGCAAGTAAGAACAATACGAATAAAATGAGAGATTAGATCGTATTATCCGATGAATATCTGATATAAAAAATATAGGAGGGCTAGGTCACTGGTTTAGCTCGAGAATATACGGCTCTTTAGTTTAATAAATCGATAAAGCAGCTGGGTGACTGATTTTACGTTCAGCTACGATCGTATAAATGTATCCTTCACCAATTATTTTTGAGTAAGTACGTTTAAGTAATTTGGACGAAGAGCCAAGACGATGAACAGCAAGGGGGTTTTCTTGATAGAAACACTCTGACCCCGAGCTGTAGATGATGATGGTCACTAAGAGGTGATTGGCTTGATCGAACCTACATTACATTTAAGAGCTTCTCATTGCCCGCTCTTCCAGCGCTTTGACTCTGGCAGCCATGGGTGGGTGTGATGAAAACAGCGCCATAATTCCACCTTTATCATTGATACCAAAGGCAGCCATTTGTTCCGGTAACGGTTCAGGCTCCACTTGACCAAGTCGTTTAAGCGCACTGATCATATTCTGATGGCCTGCCAAATCGGCACCACCGGTGTCAGCTATAAATTCACGTTTTCTAGAAAAATACATCACAATGGTTGATGCAAGGATGGATAAAACAACCTGCGCTATTATTACCGTCACAAAGTAACCGATACCGTGTCCACGATCATTTTTCAAAATCACGCGATCGACAATATGTCCGATAACACGAGATAAAAACACCACGAATGTATTTACCACTCCCTGAATTAAAGCCAGCGTCACCATATCTCCATTGGCAATATGACTCATTTCATGTCCGACAACGGCTTTGACCTCACCTTGCGACATGTTGTCCAGCAAGCCTTGAGATACTGCCATCAAGGCTTTATTTTTAGATGCCCCAGTGGCAAAAGCATTCATTGCCGGTGATGGAAAAATAGCTACTTCCGGCATTTTTATGCCGACAATTTTTGCCTGCTTTTCGACCGTGCTAATCAACCATTTTTCTATATTGCTACTTGGATTGGTAATCACTACCGCCCCCGTCATACGTTTTGCCATCCATTTCGATATCAGTAATGAAATGAAAGATCCGCCAAAACCAATAACACCTGAAAGTATGACTAGCGCCTGAATATTCAGGTCAGAACCATTTTCGGCCAATATGCTATCAACACCCAGTAGGCTCAGCGTAATACTCAACACCACCATGATGGCAATATTGGTCATAAGAAATAATAAGATGCGTTTCATTTATTTTCCTGTCGTATTAACGGTTTTAAAAATAGATACTACTGACTATCAGGAACCGGCATCGATAATATAGTCAAACATACTAAATAGCTGCAATAAGCAGCTCCTACAAAAAACCACTAGCTCTTGACGTTAGGCTCACAAGGGTAGTGTTTACGTAATGAGGTATAAACCACAGTTCGCGCCATAGCGTCTGCTGCCAGCTCACTCTTTTTAAAGTCGCCAACCACACGGGTAACAACTTCGTATAATGAGATAGGGTCACCAAGACAAAACTCTGCATAACGTGCAGCACGATCACGCAAGCTAAATGCTCGAGTTCGAGTGGCCCTCTCGGAATAGCTTTCCTTCTTTTCTAATTCCGCTTCTATGTTAATCAATACTCGCTCATCCGTAGCTACAGCGCCATCAATAAAGCCTTGAATATAGCGAATGCAATACTGACCATCGATACTTTCTGCCTGTTCAGGAAAAACTTTACAGTGCGAAGCCAGTTCCGTGGCCGAAAGTGGTTCTACGGCATTCACTTTGTTCACTCCGACAAGTAAAGCAAGTATGCTGATCGTACAAAATAGTTTTATCTTCATTATATTGCCCCAAATAAATATTAAAAAATGTGAAAAGTTTGATAAAAAAATAACCTCAAAAATTAAGGCATATTTTCTCTAGTACAGGTTTGTATCCCCATATTTTATTAACACCATAGCGATAAAGGAGGGTCAGCAATGGCAGAGCGCAATATATCGGTTCGTGACACAATTCCGACTAACCTACCGGTATCTTCGACAATGGGTAAGACGCTTAAGCTTTCCTCGACGAGTAATGTTGCAATGCGTCTAATGTCGGTAACAGGGTCAGCTGAGTATATTTGAGATTCTGCAGTTAAAAAGCACTGCTCGATTGTCTTGTTAATCGAGATACTTTTCTGATCGGTGCTTAGAAAAAATTCATAAAGCTTTTGTCTGGATAGTACGCCGATCAGTTGACGTCTACTGTTTACAATAGGTAGCGCTTGATAGGGGTGCTTTTTAAACTGTTCAACAGCTTTGGTGAGATTCCAATCTGACATCAATACATGAATCGAAGACGTCATGATTTGATAGGCATGATAGACAGGTTCACGCTGTCCTTTGCTTCGCAGTGATTCTTTATATTGAGCCAATTTATTATTAGATGGCCCATAACTTTTATCAGTAACATAATATAGCGAGTTGTCTTCATCTTCGTCTTCAAGCGAAACTTTCCTGAAGCGAGTTGCCGCTGTCTTTTCGATACGACGTAATTGTTCTAATGGCCCTGAAAATACTCTTCCGCTTCGTGCATAAATAGAAAACATTGTAAGTTAATCCAGTGGGGTAGCTTGTTGAGTTAACGCAAAAACTCCGTGTTATGGGATCAATATGATGGCTCTAAGGTTAAATAATTGTCGGTGCTCATAGCTGATTCGCCTGTTGATTCAATTGGTGATTTTTTTGAGGGGCGTAATTTATATAATGATGTTCGATTACGTTTTATCTTTCTCGTTAGATTTTGGTTGGCTCTGGTGATACATCGATCAATAGCTTGTTGCAAATTAGCCCTGCGCTCTGAAATGACAATTCGTGTCATTCCTACAGGTTTGATAACAACGAGACACTCTTTATCTATACCGCCTTTGGGGCCGTTAATATCGCTAATGGTTACTTCGGTACTGTGTATTGCATGTTTGGTTCGAGAAAATGCAAAAGAGATTCGACGGTTAACATAGTCAATCAGGTCGCCATTGGCTGCCACTTTTCTAAACTTAATACTTAATTTCATCATTAACCTCATCTATTAGTTATTTGTATGGCTCTAGCAAATATTGCCTCGATAGATCATTTCATTGAATGACTCGATAATTGCAGTTCGTTTTTCTCCCGAATATCCGAGTCGGTCAACCATGTTATTGATAAGTTCCGGCCGGTATTTTTCTTCGGCAGTACATGCGCGCAAAACTAAATCACTGTCAATTTTGTTCACGGAGCCTGCAACCAAGGTATCAAATACGTTGTTTTCTATGCTCTGCTGCTGGCTGCTTTCTTTGAGGCTTGCTCGTAGGTTTATTTTATCCTGCGTTTTGTCTTTAATTTTATCTACGAAGCCAAGGTTTAAGTCGTTAAGGCATTTTTCTGAAACCACCCCTGTTGAATTCATCGATATACCTGGTTTACATAGTTCTGGTAGTGGCTTATCTGCTTGCACTTGCCCAGCCATTCCGACAAAAAGTATGGCTAAACCATAGATTTTTAAACGTTTATTTTTCATGGTGATCCTCGCTGTTGCCTTGGTTGAATGTGTTGCGTTTCATGAGGTTCAAACTATAGGTACTAAAAAACAGCAAGAAAAGTCGTACATAATTGATCTAAACATCGTAAAAACCGTATAAACTATAAGCAATAACAAAACATCAACGATAATTTCAGTCTTGTTATTGCTCAATTGGAATACACCATAAAGGTCTAACCGTCATGGCACAGCAGTTAAATTACAACCATTTACGCTATTTCTTTACCATTGCTCGAGAGGGCAGCATTGTGAAGGCTGCCGAGCTACTGCACCTATCCCCACAGACTATTAGCGGTCAGCTCACTGTATTTGAGGAGTACTTAGGTCTTAAATTATTTGATAGGCAGGGTAAGCGCTTAATCGTTAATGATGCCGGTAAACTGGTTTATAGCTATGCAGAGGATATATTTGCATTAGGGCTTGAACTTCAGCAGTCTCTTAATATGCATGATCCTAAGCAAAGTGTCGTATTTACCGTTGGTGTTGTGGATGTGATACCCAAAATTTTAGCATTCAATATTTTAGAAAAATGTTTTGATTTGGATGAATCTATCAAGTTAGTGAGCCGTGAAGGTGACTATGGTGATTTGCTGGCTGATTTGGCGCTGAATAAAATCGATTTGATTATCTCGGATAGGGCTTTGGCTCCCGGCGTGGCCGTTAAAGCATATAATCACTATTTGGGGGAGTGCGGCGTTAGTTTCTATTCGACTAATGATACGGCGTCCTCATTAAAGAAAGGCTTTCCAAAAACATTAGACCAATATCCTTTTCTTATTTGTGGAGATAAATCCAATCAAAAAATTGGTCTACAGTCTTGGTTTGATGATGAAAAAATAAACCCGGTGATAGTAGCTGAATTTGATGATAGTGCTCTTATGAAGTTTTTTGGCCAGTCGGGTTATGGTGTGTTTACTACACCGAGCACGATTGAATCGCATGTGACGGAGCAATACGGTGTCTCAGTCATTGGTAGAACTGAGGCTGTTAGTGAAAGGTTTTACGCTATTTCTCCAGAACGAAAAATCAAACACCCAGCCGTTAAGCTATTGGTGGACGCCGCTAAAGATATCTTTTCATGATGCTACTTTCATTCATGAACTTTTTTGCAGGGACTTTTTAATATGCGCTTCGATTTTTTTCATCGGCAATATGTCCTGACGTTTGTTTAGCACAAATTCTAAGAAATGCTGTGCAATGAGCGACAGCCTTTTTTCTCGTAAATGAATAATTTGCCAATACGACATGATTGGGAAGGTCGGTATACGTAGTTGTTTTAATCCGTCTTCTTTTGAGCTGGAGAGTACATAAGCCGAAATAATGGCTATGCCCATGTTTTCCGCAACGGATATCTTTATCGCTTCATTACTTTCAATCACCATTTTCTTATCAATTTTTAATTGATGTTCTTTTAAATGATTGATGATGGCGTTGTTGGTGCCTGAACCATGCTCGCGCATAAGAAACTTCTCGCCTGCTAGATCTTCCCATCGTAGTTTTTTTCGTTTGCTCAGCGGGTTGTCAGTGGAGGCAATGACGGCTAATGGATTGGGTAGAAACTGATGGCGGATGATGTCGAGATCTTCTGGTGGGTCACTGAATATATAAAAGTCATCTAGATTGGCTTTAAGTCGCTCAATAATTTGAGCACGATTGCCTACTTTAAATTCAACATCAATCTCAGGGTATAACTTACAAAATGGGCCAAGCATATGGGGGAGAAAATATTTTGCCGTGGTTACCACTGAAATTTTAAGCAAGCCTGACTTCACACATTTTATATTGTTAATGCTTTCATCGAGTCTGTTAATGGATTCAAAAATTTCTTTGCCTGTACGTACAACCTCTTCGCCCGCATGGGTAAGGTATATTTTTTTACCGATCACTTCGTAGAGCTCAATATTAAGCGCCTGACTCAGCTTTTTGACCTGATTGGAAACACTGGGTTGGGTTACTAGCGGGCCACTAAAAAACAATACATTTCATTTGAAACCTGTATAATTGAAGTCATGAAAAATGACGCAAGAAAACTTAGTACAGAAGAGCAGCATTTAGTTCGCAAGATAGCCGTGCAGCGAGTGCATGATGGTGAAAGTGCGGCCGAAGTGACACGCAGTTTTGGTCTTGGAAGCCGAACAATTTTCACTTGGTTGCGTTTAGCGCGTGAAAAAGGAATTGAAGCTCTGGCTCCCAAGGCGCGCACTGGACGCAATCGAACACTATCCGATCTTGAAGAGCAAGAAATAAAGAGGTGGATAATCGGCGGAGATCCTAGGCAGCATGGGTTTGAATTTGGTTTGTGGACACGCCAAATTGTTGCTGATTTAATTCTTGAACGGTTTGGCGTTACCCTAAGCATTTCCGGTGTCGGTAAAATTCTGCATGGCTTGGGCTTGACGCCACAAAAACCGCTACGTAGAGCTTATGAGCGGGACGAGAAAGCGGTGCAAGAATGGGTTGACGACGTCTACCCTAAAGTTAGGGCATACGCTAAAAAGAAAGGGGCTGAGATATTTTGGTTGGATGAAGCCACTATTCGTTCTGATGATCCTTTACAGCGTACCTGGGGTGAAAAAGGAAAGACACCTGTCGTCAGAACAAGCGGTCAAAGACAGGCCATTAATGCGATCTCAGCGTTATCAAATAAGGGGGGCTTTTGGTATCACGTTTTTGACGGAAAATTTAATGCGGATAAATGTATTGAATGCTTAAAAAGTTTCCAAAAAGGCCGTAACCACCCCGTCATACTCATCGTTGATGGGCATCCCGTACATAAATCAAAGAAGGTCACGGACTATATTGAAACACTTGAAGGAAAAATTGAAATGGTGTTTCTACCACCGTACGCACCGGATTTAAACCCAGACGAGCTTGTGTGGAATCAGGTGAGAAATATCGGCACATCAAAAAAGCCACTCAAGAAGGGGGAATCACTAAAGAATCGTGCCGTTTTAGATTTGGAAAGTATCAAACGGGATAAGGCCCTGATTAAATCGTTTTTTCAAGAGGCAACTGTATCGTTTGCTGCTGCCTAGGTAGTACATGCACCCTCAACACGCCTCCATCACGTTTCAACAAAAAGCATGGCCACCACTTATTCCTTGAAAAGGCCCCACGCCTAAAGCCAAGTAAAAGATCCTCACTTAATTGAGCCCTTTCACTGTATAGCTTTAATAACCTAGGATCAGAAATTGTTGCCCCGTCTAACTCACCCTGCTCAAGTATGGCCTGAACCTGCTCCTGTGAGGATGAAAAAATTAATTCGCCATCAAGCTCCAACCTCACCATTTTATTTAAGCTTATGTAGCCCATTGCCCACCTCCATTAACTCCATCCGTCTTTGCCCACGATAAAAGAAATCGCTCTCAGTGCTCTTCTTCACCGGTAGGCTACAGGGGTCAGGCCTTACATTTGGCATTCCCCCTTTTCCCTTTGTGTGCTTTAAAGTCTGACCCTATGGTTATATAGGTGGTATGTCACCCTCGGCACATTACTTGAACAGTGTATTTTATAGCCTCATCAGCAATATCCGGTGTAGGAAGTTCTTCTCGTTCAACTTGCTTTTCTCGCTTGTAGGTAATTCCGCTTGCATCAAGAGCTTGAATCAATGCTGAAGTATTTACGGCGAAGTTAACATTCTGAGCAATGTCGCCGGTGTACTGGGCGAGCTGCAACGTATTTAGCTTACTCTGAACTACACCAACTAAATATCCCTTTTTATTTAGTAATGGGCCACCACTATTATCCGGTTGAATTGGCGATGATATTTGAATGCTATTCTTATCATTCTCTAGACCAGAGAGAGCGTTAACATTACCAGCCGTTAAGCTTGGGTCCGCAGAAAGCACCCCATGGAGAGAGAAACCAATAGCTATTATTTCCTCTCCAAGTCTAGCAAGTTTATGGATGTCCTTTTATGTTTTATCTTTTAAATTTTTGATCTTCGGATTTATAAGATTCGAGCGCACTTTCACGATCAAAATCATCTTGTGCCAACACCGGATAACTCAATACAACAGCTATACAAGCCAAAATAGTTTTATACATAGAACCCTATTCTCAGGTTGAAATCTAACGCCAAAAGAACCCGCGCCTGCGGCGCCGGGTTGCTTGCCTTGCTAGGCTGGGCTACACTACGTAATAACATTTGTTATAACTTACTTGCAGGCCAAACCTATGTTAAAAGTTAAAGTTACCGCCGTAGGCAACTCAATGGGAATTTTGCTGCCAAAAGAAGCACTTAGCAAGATGAAAGCAGCTAAAGGCGACACTCTCTACTTGGTTGAAGGCCCTGACGGCTACACGCTTACGCCCTACCAGCAGGACTTTGATGGCCAAATTGAAGCCGCTGAAGGAGTTATGAAGCGCTATAAAAACACCCTTCGTGAGCTGGCTAAATGAAGGAGCCAACCTGGGTACTAGATGATGTAGTGCAAGCAGTACATTCTATGCTTTTAGCGGAACATGGCGGAGGCATCGGAATTAGAGACGAAGCCTTGCTTGATTCTGCGCTGACAAGAGCAAAACAAAAATATACTTACGAGCCAGAAACTTCAATTTTTGAACTTGCCGCTGCTTATAGTTTTGGGATTGCAAAGAACCACCCATTTGTTGATGGGAACAAACGCACAGCCTTTACCATTGGCACTTTATTTTTGGAAATAAATGGATACATATTAACGGCACCAGAACCAGATGCAGCTATCACCTATGCAAATTTAGCGGCAGGCCAGCTTAATGAGACTCAACTGGCTAAATGGTTTGAAACGCACTGCCGTAAAGCCTAACGTTGAGGTAGCCTGCGATGCATATGGAGCTATTTTTTTGTCATCCCCTTTTACAAAACCAAAAAAGATGACTTAGGTATCGGCCTTGTGCTTTGCCGTCAAAAAGCTGAGTTTCATGGTGGGTCACTGCACCTAAACAATCGCGAGCAGAGCTAGGGTTGTGCCGCTAGCTTACAGTTATTCCTTCCCAAAACCTCTTTCCCATATACTATAAAAAAACGCTATAGGCGAAAAAACAGAAGAAACAGAATTAGTACTAATATTAGAAAACCCATAAACGCTCTAATTTGCCATGTATTTTATGCGCCATAACACTAACTCAGAAAAACCATAAAAAACCCCCGCAGCCTCTCAGCCACAGGGTTTTCTACTGTTAACGATTTTCTTACTAAAACCGCATCAAGCCATTAACGAATATAACGATTAATAATGTTCTCGTACAATTCCTGCTTACCACTGGTAACCGCTGGCTCACCAACCGCATTACCAATGTTTGCCAACTGCTCCAATGTTAACTTACCGCCTTCAAAATCGGCACCTTTACCGGCATCAAAAGAAGCGTAACGCTCGGCGCGCATTTTTTCGATGGGAGAGTTTTGAATCAGGTCGTCGGCAACGATTAGTGCACGCGCGAAAACATCCATACCGCCAATGTGACCGTGGAATAGATCTTCCAGGTCGGTAGAGTTACGGCGTGCTTTTGCATCGAAGTTAATACCGCCACCTTGGAAACCACCAGCACGTAAAATGACCAACATCATTTCAACGGTTTCATTGATGTTGTAAGGGAACTGGTCCGTATCCCAAGAGTTTTGGTAGTCGCCTCGGTTGGCGTCCATGCTACCTAGCATGCCGGCATCGGCCGCTACCTGCAGCTCGTGGTCCATAGAGTGCTGCGCTAGTGTTGCGTGGTTCGTTTCAATGTTAAGTTTAAAGTCTTTGTCTAAACCATGGGCGCGCAAGAAACCAATAACCGTTTCACTGTCTACATCGTACTGGTGCTTGGAGGGCTCCATGGGCTTGGGCTCTATAAAGAACGTACCTTTAAAGCCCTGCGCACGCGCATAATCGCGGGCCATGGTTAGGAAGCGTGCCATGTGCTCTTTTTCACGGCCTTGGTCAGTATTGAGCAGGCTCATGTAACCTTCTCGGCCACCCCAGAAAACGTAGTTTTCACCGTCGAGCGCTATGGTTGCATCTAGCGCGTCTTTTAACTGTGCGCCGGCCCATGCCACCACATTAAAATCTGGGTTGGTAGAAGCGCCATTCATAAAGCGCGCGTTGGTGAACAGGTTAGAAGTACCCCACAACAGTTTCACACCAGAAGCGTTTTGTTTTTCTTTTAGAATATCCACCATGGTGGCAACACGATCACTGAACGCGGCGCGGGTAGTGCCCGCTTCTTCAATAACGTCCACATCGTGGAAGCAGTAATAGGGTGTTCCCAACTTGGTAAAAAATTCAAAAGCGGCATCGGCTTTTTGCTTGGCGCGGGTGATGGCGTCGGGACCGTCGAACCAGGGGTGACGACGGGTGCCAGGGCCAAACGGATCGCCACTGGTATCACAGAATGTGTGCCAGTAGCAGGTGGCGAATTTAAAAAACTCTTTCATGCTTTTACCGGCCACTACGCGATTTTCGTCGTAGTATTTAAAGGCCAGTGGATTGTCAGATTCCGGGCCTTCATAGGCAATTTTACCTACACCCGGAAAGTATTCTTTATCACCAATTAATACGCTCATAGCTTTACCTTCTTTAAATAATGTTGGAATTAGTTTCCTTGCAAATATTCAGCAAACTCACAACAAACGTGCGCTTCTGCATAGCACTAACCACCAACGCATATTCGCAGTCGTCAGTGCACAATTTTAAAAGCCAAAAATCAATTGAGTTTTGGCAAGGCCTCCACCCACTCTCCATAGGCGTGCCGGTATTGCTCTACTTTGCTGGTCTCCGGCTCAATAACATCTACCCGCGCAAGGCCGCTAAAGGCTTCTTGGGCTGAAGCAAAATATCCACAGCCTATTGCTGCAGCGCGGGCCGCGCCTTCTGCGCCATCGGTTTCATACACCTCCACAGCGGCTTCGGTGGTGTTGGCAAAGGCCTGCGCAAATACGTCACTGAGGAACATGTTGCCTTGGCCTACGCGCACAACGTCGCAACTTCCCCCCAGAGATTTAAGTACATCAAAACCCTGGTTAAGCGCAAACACAATGCCTTCTTGAGTAGCCCGAACAATATGCCCAAGGCCGTGACGGTTTAAATCAATGTTACGAAGCTGAGCACCCAAATTACGATTCTGGAATATGCGCTCGGCACCGTTTCCGAAAGGGTGGAAAATGAGGCCTTCACTGCCCACGGGTACTTGCTCTGCGCGCTCGTTCAACAGCCGGTAATCGACCGCCGTTCCGTCTACGCTTAACAGTTGTCGCAACCAGCTATAGGAACGACCGGCACCGTTCACACACACCAACACTCCGTTGCGCGGTGCTTCGGGCGTATTGGTAACATGGAGAAAGGTGTTTACCCGCGATTCAATATCGGCGGCGGGCTTGTCGGTTACACCGTATATAACGCCGGAAGTACCGGCCGTTGCCGCCACTTCTCCGGGTTCCAATACATTCAAGCTCATCGCGTTGTTGGGCTGGTCGCCACCACGATAAGTAATTTTAACTCCTGCTCGTATACCCAATTCGGCGGCGGCACTAGCACTCACTTGCGACTGCTCACCAATACTCGGCACCACTTCGGGGATTAATCGGCTGTCAATTCCCCAGTGTTGTAGCAGCGCTTCAGCTACCTTCTGCTGCTTAAAATCCCACAACGTGCCTTCCGAAAGCCCGGATGCCGTGGTGTTTATGTGCCCCGATAATTTCATCGCCACGTAGTCGCCGGGCAACATCATTTTATCAATGTTGGCAAAAACTTCAGGTTCACTTTGCTGAACCCAGCGCAGCTTAGCCGCGGTAAAGTTTCCGGGCGAATTCAGTAAATGCTCGAAACAGTAGTTGCTACCCAGGGCTTCAAACGCTGCATCGCCGTGGGGCACAGCACGGCTATCACACCAGATAATGGCCGGGCGTAACACTTGCTGGTTGGCATCTACCAATACTAGGCCATGCATTTGGTAAGAAATACCAATGGCTTCGATCTGTTGGGCATCTACACCCGGCGTACTAAACAACTTTGCGCAGCCCTGCTTGATACAGTCCCACCAGGTATCGGGGTTTTGTTCGGCCCAGCCCGGCTGTGGGCTGGCAATATCCAGCTCGGTATCCGGATATTGAGTAGACGCTAAAGCCTTACCGGTATCGCCATCTAGCACTGAAAGTTTAACGGAAGAACTGCCAACATCGATTCCAAGAAAAAGCATGATTACCTGCCGAAGCTGTTGTTATTTGGTTTGGTGGAACAGGGTTGCTGAACAATGCTGTGCTGCCTGAATGCGCCTTTTGATTCATCTTTTGGCCATACTAAACATCGCCACGCCTGTTCAGGGTTTTACGAAAACAGGGCAACCGGGTTCTAACCTTAGCTTACGCTGTATTCAGAAGGCGAAGTATAGCCTTATTGTCGTTTTGACTACAATACTCTTTAGTGCTAGCATCGATCAACTTTGATGCGTCTCAGAAACCGCATCCCAAAATGCACGCTATCTCGCGAAAATACTGGGGATACACGCTTTTCAGCCACTTTGTTTTTTGCCAGTAAAAACATAGCCTGTGCTGGTTATTGAACGCACTAAATTCTAGCCGTAATAGATATTTGAGTCAGATGAATAAAGCATCAGGAATTAGAAAACCGATTAACGTGGCGGAAGTTACTTCTGTAAGCCTGAGTAATGAAACCGCGCCGCTTCCAGACGGTGTTATCCGCGGTCTGTCCATCGACAACCTTATTTTTGGCCTCGATGGCAGCGAGCTGAAGGTGCTACTGATCAAACACGGCGAAGGTATTCGCATGGGTGACTGGGCACTACCCGGCGGCTGGATTAAGCAGGAAGAAGACCTGCGTGATGCCGCCCGTAGGCTACTACGCGATCTTACCGGCGTAGAACACCCCTACCTCTCGCAGCTAAAAACATTTGGCAAGGTGAATCGCTACCCGGCTGAGCGCGTGGTTACTGTCGCTTATTACGCGCTGGTAAGCGCCTATGACTACGCCTTAATGGCGGGTTTCAGCGCATCTGAAGCCGACTGGTTCAATGTCCACGATTTACCCCCGCTGGTATTCGACCACCAGGAAATTCTCGAATACGGTATTAAACATTTACAGCACGAAGTTCGGCATCACCCTGTGGGCTTTAATTTACTGCCCGAGAAATTCACTCTACTGCAGTTACAGGAATTGTACGAAGCTATTCTAGACGCAAAGCTCGACAAGCCCAATTTTCGTCGCAAAATAATGAAGATGAATTTGCTAACCACCTGCAATGAAAAGCAACAGGGTGTGGCACATCGGGCCGCCAATTTGTACCGATTCGACAAGAACGCTTACGCGCAACTAACGGAGCAAGGTTTTACATTTGAAGTGTAAATGCACCTCGATAAAACAAAAAAGGCATAGAAAAATATAACAATAAAAAGAGCCGCGCCGACGCAACAAGACAATATTCATCTCATAGCTACACAACTATAACTATTAACCATTAGGAAGTTTCTATGAACCAAGCAAGCGGGCAAAATTCTGAGAATTTTGCATTTATTCTACTTATCAGTAGTGTCGCCACCATTGGAGGCTTTTTATTCGGCTTCGACAGTGGCGTTATTAATGGAACCAAGGCTGGCCTCGATGCCGCATTTAACACCGAAAGTTTTGCTAGCGGATTTAACATAGCCTCAATGCTACTCGGTTGTGCGGCAGGCGCCTTCTTTGCCGGTCGGCTCGCCGACCATTACGGCCGCCGGTTCATGCTCATAATCGCGTCAGTGCTCTTTATTATTTCAGCGTGGGGCTCCGGCATATCCACCTCTTCATTCGAATTTATCATTTACCGCATAATTGGGGGTTTGGCCGTAGGTGCTGCTAGCGTAATGGCTCCGGCCTATATTGCCGAAGTAGCACCCGCTCGTTATCGCGGCGCCTTGGCAACTATTCAGCAGGTTGCCATTATCTCCGGTTTGTTTATGGCGTTTTTGAGCAACTACTTTTTGGCCGATATTTCTGGCTCGTCCCTGAGTAAATTCTGGCTCGACTATGAAACCTGGCGCTGGATGTTTTGGATGGAACTCATTCCCGCCGTAATTTTTCTTTTTGCGCTTTTCTTTATTCCAGAGAGCCCACGATTTCTGGTGGTAAAACAGCATAAAGAAAAAGCTCTTTTAGTTTTGCAACGCCTCTACGGTAGTGAGGCTGGGGCGGCTAAATTAGAGCAGATTGATTCTTCACTGGCTCAAGACCACCACAAACCAAAGCTCTCAGACCTATTGGACAAAGCCAGCGGCAAAGTCAGGCCCATTGTTTGGATAGCTATTGGCCTCGCCACGTTCCAACAACTTGTTGGTATTAATGTTGTATTTTACTACGGTTCCGTTCTTTGGCAGGCGGTGGGCTTTGTTGAAAGCGATGCATTATTAATTAATGTTGTATCCGGTGGTTTGAGTATTGGCGCGGTCATTCTTGGTTTAGTGCTAGTCGACCGCGTTGGCCGTAAGCCGTTACTATTGTGGGGCTCCATCGGCATGTCCATCTCCCTTGCGCTTGCCGTTGTGGCCTTTTCTTCCGGTACTGTCGACGCAGAAGGCCAGCTCTCGCTCGAAGGCGGCATGGGTATACTCGCATTGGTTGCAGCTAATGTTTATGTAGTATTTTTCAACTTCAGCTGGGGCCCGGTAATGTGGGTAATGCTAGGCGAAATGTTCCCCAACCAAATTCGTGGGTCGGGCCTTGCCATTGCTGGCTTGGCACAATGGCTGTCAAACTTTGTTGTAAGCTTGAGTTTCCCCGCGCTGCTCACAGGAATGGGCCTCGCCTTCGCCTATAGCCTCTATACCATTGGTGCCGTTGTTTCGATCTTCTTTGTTATTAAATATGTATACGAAACAAAGGGTGTCGAGCTGGAAGATATGGAAGGGTAAAGGTACAACACACACAAAACCGGGGCACGCCCCGGTTTTTTTATGTCTGCACATTCTGTCGGTGTTTGTATTGGGCTAGCGCCACTTAAACTCACACGGGGTCATGCCCCTGATATTTTAACTGCTCCACAAAGCCTAGAAAACACTAGGCTCCCGCTTTCACGGAAGTGGCTAAATCGCAGCGAGGAATAACGGATTGGAGGGCGGTGTGACCGTTTTCCGGACACTAGCCTAGTGTAGCGGTGCACTTAATTTTTGCATTCGGCCTTTATTGCCTCTTAAGCGACATATCCTTGTTCACACCCTCGAGTATTTCAATATGAATACCGTTAGATAAACCCGTTTTAACCTGTCGTTTTTCAAAGATCTGCGGCGCCGTTTCAACCTCTACAAAAACTTCGTCACCCTCAAAAATCAATAATCGCTCATTAATGGCTAAAACCTGTTCATGCTTGGCCAATACGATATCGGCATTAGCACTGTAGCCCGCGCGTAAAAATTTGTCGTCGCGAAGCTTTACCGCAGCGCGAATCTGAAACTTTATGGTGCCCTGGTCATCCCAACCTTTAGGTGAAATGTATTCCAATTCAGCTTTGAAAGGCTCGGCTTCCATTGCGCCAATGCTCAGCAACAACTCCATACCTTCGTGTATTTTCCCCACCTCGGCTTCATCTACTGTGCCTTCAAAAATCATGTCTTGCATATTAGCAATTGTCGCTATGGTTGTACCGGCATTAAAGGTATTGGTTTCCGTAACGAAGGTACCTTCTTTTACGGGAATATCCAAAATTAGGCCTTCCAGCGTTGCATGGACAAGGTTAGACACTTTGCCTGCTTTTTGAGAGGCACCTTCACGAATAATAGCTAAATTACTCTCTGCCGATTCCAGCGTTTCAGCCTGTAGGTTATATTCATGAAAATACTTATTGTACTCAAACTGCGATATTAACTGTTCGCCAAATAATTTCTTCTGCTGTTCTAACTCTCGGCTAGCATTTGCAAATTCTAGCTTTGCGGTTTCCAGTTGCGACTCGGCACGATTGAGGCGTTCCATATTGGGTATGATACGAATTTTAGAAATAAGCTCGCCCTTAGCTATAGCTTCGCCAGCCTCCGTATAAATGCGTTCGACCACACCCGAAACCTGCGATTTTATTTCTACTTCTTTGCGTGGAATAATTTTCCCGGTAGCCACCGTTTTGTTAACAATATCGGTCACAATAGGTTTTTCTGTTTCGAAAACGACCGGCTTCTCCTGAGACTTACTGTATAAAAATACGGCCGTACCAACAAACAAACCTACTATTAAAATTACCGATAATATGGCGAAGAATTTTTTCATTTAACAATGTGCCCTGTTTTATTCATCTTGTAATGCAATTACGGGGTCAACCATAGCGGCCTTTCTCGCTGGCAATATAGAAGCCAGGCCTCCCGCCACTAATAAAACCACAATAGCCCAAAGAGCCGTAGAAAAACTGATTTCGGGGTTCATGAAAGTGGTATTAGCCTCGGGTGATAGCATGCCTACCAGCTCAACCATAAGCACCCCCGCGACCAAGCCCAAATAACCCGCAAAAAACGTAATAATAAGTGACTCTTGTAAAATAGAACTAACAATAGAAGCCGGTGTAGCCCCTATGGCTTTACGTATACCAATTTCTTTGGTTCTTTCTTTTACCGAGATAAGCATAATATTGCCCACCCCCACAACACCGGCAATAATGGTACCTATGGCAACAAACCAACTAAAAGCCGTAATACCGGAAAACAAACCCTGCACCCGATCGTAACTTTCCTGTGCGTTCCAGCTGCCAATTACACCTTTGTCTTTTGGGTGTATTCGATGGCGCGACTGTAAAAGAGCGGTAACCTGCGTTTCCAGTCGGCTGGAATCGACACCCTGCATGGGGGTTATCAGCATTGAATGTACGGTATCGCGCTGATTAAATGTTTTACGCAGGGTTGTTTGCGGTAAATAAACGCGCTTAAGATCGCGCTGTGCCCAGTCGTTTAGCGCAGAAGGGCGCAATACACCTACCACCTGAAACTGTACGCCAAGAATTTTAACTAGCTGGCCTACTGCCACTTCACCCGGCTTAAACAATAGCTCGCGCACGGTTTCGCCAATAACAACATTTTTACGTTCTTCCTTTAAATCCAAATCGTTAAGAAAACGGCCTTCAAGCAGATGGTAGCCTTTGGCTGAAAACTCGATTGGCCAATTCCCGGTAATTCGGAAGGTATCGCCCTGGGTACCGCGCGATGTGTATTGATCGCCATAACCGTTCATGGGCGCAATGACATCGACGTCGCTCATTTTAGCGATGGCCGCAACATCGTCGTCGTTCATGCGAATGTAGCGGCCTTTGGTTAAACCCTTGTAAGGAATACTGGTGGGCCGGCCCGCCCAAATATGCACGGCATTTTGAAGCTTGCCCATACTTGCACTGGCGCCGTTTTCTAGTCCATTACCGGCGGCCAGCAAATTTACCAGCATAAAAATCCCCCAGAAAACACCAAAGGCGGTAAGCAATGTACGCAGCTTATGCCGACGTATACTGTCGAATATTTCCTGCCAAATGTCTCGGTCGAGTATATGCATTTTAATTCACAGCGCCTCTATTCTCGCATCGCTTCGATCGGATGAATTTTTGCCGCATGCAATGCGGGTGCTAAACCCGCCAATGCGCCGAACACCACGAGAATAACAATGGCTTTAATCGCAATAATAATGTCGACCTCCGGCGCACCGAAAAAGCCCATGCTGCCGCCAGCCTTTTCCACCATTATGGCGACCAGCTCAATAAGGCCTACCCCTAAAACCAACCCACAATAACCGGCTATGGCCGTAACTAAAACAGATTCGGTTAACACCATAGAGACTATAGAGCTAGGAGTTGCACCCAAAGCCTTGCGTACACCAATTTCACGGGTGCGGTCTTTTACGGTGATAATCATAATATTGCTGATACCCACAATACCCGCCGCCAGCGTACCCAAACCGACAAACCAAATAAAGGCCGTTATGCCGGTGAATATTCGCGTGGTTTCTTCCATTTGTTTAGCGCGGTTGTGTGAACGTATACCGCGAACATCTTCTGGCGCTACCCAGTGCCTCTGCTTTAAATAGGCCACAATACGCTCTTCTAGCGCGTAGGAATCTACACCCGGTTTTGGCGTAAGCGCGAGCTGCCCCACTTTATTACCACGGCCAAAGGTTTTCTGAAACGTTGCCAAGGGTATATACACGCGCTCCGACATTCGTCCCTGCCGCCCGGAATCGTAAAATACGCCTACCACTTTAAGTACAATGCCGTGAAAGGTTATGTCTTTGCCTACTGGGTCGGCTTCGGGGCCAAATAAACGGTCACGCACGGCGGTACCGATAATGGCGACCTTTCGAATATCGGCGCTGTCCAATACATTTAATGTACGCCCCGCGGGATATTCCAAATACCGTTTAATATTAAAAAATTCGTCGGCAACGCCCAGCACGCTAAAGGCACCGGACTTTTCTTTATAGGCAACGTTAATCGTACGCCGCCAACGTTTGCCCGCCATTATTTCGGTTGAAATATGTTGAATACCATCAAACTCTCGGCGCACGGCGTCTAGGTCGTCTTCTGTAAACGCAATATGTCGACCATGGGGAATGCCTTTATAGGGTACCGCTGTGCGGCCACTGCCTATCCAAATACTGGTTCTATCGTCGGTGCCAAAACCTGCTTCTATGCCATTCTCCAACCCCTTACCCGCACCGAGTAAAAGAATAAGCATGAGAATGCCCCAGAACACGCCGAAGGCTGTAAGGAAGGTACGCAATTTATTTTTGCGCAGTGTGAAAATAATTTCCTGAAAATTATCGACAAACATCTAGGTCGCCATCATGCAACGGTTTCCTGTCTTTCATCGGCCACAATCAGGCCATCTTTAATGTGTATAACGCGCTCGGTTTGTGCCGCAATTTCATCTTCATGGGTAACAATAACAACGGTTTTACCCCCCTGATGAACCTGCTTAAATAGCGTCATCACTTCTTCAGAGGTCGCGCTGTCTAAGGCGCCGGTGGGCTCGTCGGCCAGAATCACTTTTGGGTTCGTCACCAGTGCTCGGGCCACAGCAACCCGCTGTTTCTGGCCACCCGATAGTTCGCCCGGTAGGTGAGTACTGCGGTCACTTAAGCCCACGCGCTCCAAATATTCTGCCGCGCGCTTATTGCGTTCTTTGCGCGAAACTTTTTGGTAGTACAACGGCAAAGCAACATTTTCCAACGCCGTTTTAAACGGCAGTAAATTAAATGACTGGAAGACAAAACCCAAATGCTGATTGCGCAGACTGGCGGCGTGACGCTCGCTAAGATTGCGAATGGGAATATTGGCAAGCTCATAGCTACCTTCGTCGTAACTGTCGAGAATGCCAAGAATATTAAGCAATGTAGATTTGCCCGAACCAGAGGAACCCATAATAGCGACCAGCTCGTTGCCACCAATCGAAAGGTCTACCCCTTTAAGCACATGTAACCTTTGGCTGCCTACACCGTAAGACTTGTGGATATTCTTTAGGTTTATCATCTTAAATTACAGCTCAAATCGGCGTTTATGGCCCACGGTTACCGGGGTTGCTGGTTCTAGTGTAGTGCCTTTTGCGTAGCCAAAACGTAAAGCAGGCGCCATAGCCACCAAACGCCGTAGCCGCTCACTGGAAATAGCCAGTGCACCTGCAAGCGACTTTTAGTGCAGAAAATCACCCCGCTTCGATAACCCAATATTATTCAGAGCCACCACCAACCAAACCATCAGCAAACCCCTGGAGTGCATGCTTAGGCGTAAAGTTAGCGTTAAACAACAGCGGCCATTCATCGCGTTGGTGAAGTTCGGGTAACCCGCTATCGTCATCGGTAATACCCCACACACTAATACCACCACGCTGAGCCGCTGGCACCGCGTCCATATAGGCCTTCACAATTTCCTGATAACGCGCGGCCTGTGCTAGCTCAGTGTCTAGTGCAAGAGCCGAAAGGCTTTTATCATCATTCACCGTCACATCCATTTCCGTTATTTTTACCTTCAAGCCCAAGTTAACCACGCGCGCGAACGCCGATTCAATAGCGGTTTTCTCCGGTGAAGTTAACGACACATGCATTTGAAAACCAATGCCGTCGATAGGCGTACCATTCGCTTTAAACGCCTCAATCATGGTCACCACCCTATTCATTTTGCTGCCGTTAAGCTCTAGGCGCACGTCGTTGTAGTAGAGGTCTGCATCTTCATCGGCTGCCCGGGCCGCGGTAAAGGCTTGCGCAAAGTAATCTTCACCAATATTACTAAACCACAGCGTATTGCGGTAAACACTGGGCGCATCATCGGTGAAGGCTTCGTTTACCACATTCCAACTAACAACGGCGGCCGTATCGGCAAAGCGCCCAACGATAGTATTGATATGCGTTTGCATCATAGTTGTCCACTGCTCAGCTGTACCGGTGTGGTTCGACATCCAAGTTGGAATCTGGTTATGCCAGATTAAGGTGTGGCCATGTACGCTCATGCCATTAACGGCGGCGTAATCCACTAGCGCCACAGCGTCATCCCAAAAATAGTCATCTTCAGCCGGGTGCAGCGCGTCCGGCTTCATAATATTTTCGGCTGTTATCTGGCTAAAGTGAGCATTTACTATTTGCTGGCGGTCCAAACTGTCGATAAGGCTGTTCGACGCATTACCAGCCGGTACGCCAACACCAATAGGGAAATCGGCTTCGGCATGCAGGCTGGTTACACTAATCTGCGGCGTGGGTTCTGCGCTTGGCTCGGTTGTTGGCTCCGCAGTCGGTTCTGTGGAGGGAACGGCCGTTGGTTCTGCGGTAGGCTCTGCTGTAGGCCCGGTTTCCCAGCCGGCCGAGCCTTCACAGGCGGTTATAGCTAAAACTGAAAGCATTAACAGAAAAATGTTGAATCGTTTACAACCCATAGCTTTGCTCACTTAATTAATTCTTGGCCCATTTCAGCAGGCTCTCGTCCATTAGAAAACCACTTTTCATCAAGTTCCTTAAAATTAACACTTTACATCCAGCTTATAGTCATTAAAACTATAAGAAAAGCTTTCACTATTTATAAGCGCGATAAGCTCAAGGATCCCTTTCATGTTTAGGTTCAGTAAACAATCGCTATTGGCCGTGCTGCTTAGCCTTGCACCTATTACGGCACTAGCAGCACTGGGCGAGCAAAGCTATGTCAGTCATTTGCCCAGCCGAGGCGCTCTTACTCTGGTCGGAAAAACAACGGTCGCCCCCCTTTACGTAGACCCTACCGACCACAAGGGTGTAATTCGGGCACTAGGGGACTTACAGCAGGATATCGCGCGGGTAACCGGTAAAACACCGACGGTCATTCACCAACGACAAGCGCTAGGTAGCCACAGCGTTATTGTCGGCACCATCGGTAAAAGTAACCTTATCGACACACTGATACGCACAGGGAAATTAAAACCCAGCGCCATAACAGGCCAATGGGACGCCTACCACCTGCAAGTGGTGAATAAACCCCTGCCAGGGGTGGAACGCGCACTGGTTATTGCTGGCGCGAATAAGCGTGGCACCCTCTACGGCATTTATGATGTCTCTGAGCAAATCGGCGTTTCTCCTTGGTACTACTGGGCCGATGTTCCTGTACAGAAAAAAAGTAACATTTATATTCGTAAAAATACTCTAGTGCAGGACGCACCCAAAGTGAAATACCGGGGTATTTTTCTAAACGATGAGGCCCCGGCACTTAGTAACTGGGTTAAGCAAAATCACGGCGATTATAATCACGCATTCTATGAAAAAGTGTTTGAGCTACTGCTGCGTTTAAAGGCCAACTACCTGTGGCCCGCCATGTGGAACAGCGCCTTTGCCGACGACGACCCTCTTAACATGATACTCGCCGATGAATACGGCATTGTTATGGGCACCTCGCACCACGAACCTATGATGCGCGCCGATAAAGAATGGGATCGCCACGGTAAGGGCCCCTGGGAATATTCCAGTAACCCCAAAGAACTTTACGACTTTTGGCAAGCGGGTGCCAAACGCAATAAACCCTATGAAAGCCTATACACCATGGGTATGCGCGGCCAACAAGACGAGCCCATGAGCGAAGGCGAAAATATTGAATTACTGGAAACCATCGTCAAAGACCAGCGCAGCATTCTCAGCGATGTTTTCTCCGACCGCGAACTAACCGAAGTGCCGCAACTGTGGTGTTTATATAAAGAGGTGCAAGCCTACTATGAAAAAGGTATGCGTGTACCAGACGATATAACCCTGCTGTGGAGCGATGACAACTGGGGCAATATTCGCCGCCTACCCACAACAGAAGAGCGCAATCGTGTTGGCGGCGCCGGTGTTTACTATCACTTCGACTATGTCGGCGGGCCGCGCTCTTACCGCTGGCTGAATACCGTACCCATCGCCAAAGTGTGGGAGCAAATGAATCTCGCCTATCACACCAAGGCTGACACTATTTGGATAGTCAACGTGGGCGACCTTAAGCCCATGGAATACCCCATTGAGTTTTTTCTGCGCATGGCCTGGAACCCAGAGAACTGGCCACACACACGGCTGCAGGAGTTTGGCCAGTTGTGGGCCACACGTGAATTTGGTGAACAATATGCCGAGGAAATTGAATCATTGATTACCGGTTATACCCGGCACAATGGCAGGCGCAAACCCGAACTAATGGCACCAGACACCTACAGCCTACTCAATTACAACGAAGCCGAGCGCATTAGCAACGAACTAAACGATTTAGTCAGGCGCGCAGAAACGCTTTATAACACTATCCCAACGAATAAAAAGAACGCTTTTTTTCAGTTGGTTTTATACCCCGTTAAAGCCAGCGCCACGGTCACCCAACTTAATATTGCCGTTGGTAAAAACCGCCTCTATGCGCAACAGGGTAGGGCGGAGGCCAACCATTGGGCCAAAGAAACGCAAAGATTATTTAAACTAGATGCCGCATTAGAAGCCCAATACCACGCGCTGAATAACGGCAAGTGGAATCATTTTATGAGCCAGCCGCGTATTGGTTACACTAACTGGAACAACCCCGCCGGCAACCAAATGCCCTCAATCCATCAATACACCCCCGGTAATTACGGCGATATGGCGGTCGCTGTAGAAGGTTATAGTCACGTATGGCCAGATGCCGGCGGCCACACCCTCCGCTTCGATCAAAACGGTCGTAACCAGCAGGGGTTTGAATTGTTTAATCGCGGTACACAACCGGTCAATTTTAAAATTTTGGAAAAACCCGCCTGGTTAAAATTATCACTCGAGCAGGGCGAAATTGCTTCCGTGCAAAAAATTGAGGCTGCTGTTGATTGGCAACAATTATCGGAAGGTACTAGCCTCGGTGAAATTGTAATTAAAGGAAATAGCTGGGCAAAAGCCTCTATTCACATAAGTGCGTTTAAACCCAATGAAAAACGGCGAAGAAAAGCACGGGGGTTTTTAGATGCCGATGGTTACATTGCTATTGAAGCCGCCAACGCTAGCCGTGGCAAATCGGCCTTGGGCATTAGCTGGTCCGAAATACCCCAGCACGGACGCACGCAGAGCGCCATCACACCCTTACCGTTTAACCATAAAAGCTTTACTGATCTCAGCAAGGCGCCCTACGTCGAGTACGACCTCACGTTTTTCCATACCGGCGAGTTCGACATTCACATACACGCAGCACCAAGCTTGCCCTTCCTCCCCAACCGAGGCCTGCGCTATGCAATTGCCTTGAGTGGTGAAGAACCGCAAATTGTCGATTTAACCCAGGGCTTTTCCGGTACCGACGAAGCATGGGAAGAAACGGTAAAAAGCGGTGTACGCATAGGTACATCTGTGCACAAAGTCGTAAAAGCTGGGCGAAACACATTACGCATTTATGCGCTAGATTCCGGTGTAGCAATACAAAAAATACTGGTGAATACCGGTGGCCTAAAGCCTAGTTATTTGGGGCCGGAACAGAGTATACGCAACTAACCAGAAGCAGCTAACCACAAGCCACTAACCGTGTATAGCCAGGCGTTCAGCAGGTGGCTTCAGGTATTCATCGCCACGGTTGCGTATACACTCGTTAACTTGCCCTCAGGGTAGCACCGCGTTTGTTAGCGGGTAACGGCCCGCAATGCGAGCGTTGATAACCCCCACGAAGCGAACACTGTCCGTGCGAAACAGTTAACACACGCGTAAATTAGTGGCTTTAGGTGTCAGTACGGCCTACTCAAACAGGTCGCTATGGGGTTAAATTCCCTAATTTTCACGGGCTAGAACGCATACTCTGGTTTAGAATGACACTGTAAGCCTAACGGCAGGTAGAGCGCCGTCCGTCACGGCAACTGAACGTCTACTATTACTCGACAATAAACCGGTAGGGTCTGGAAGTAAAAGGTACCGCCTAAGCGCAATCTTTACCTCTGCCATCGCAGACAAACACTATTCAGGATACGCCGATGAAAAAACTCCTCTCCCTCGCGTTTTTAGCCGCCCTCTTGCCTACTTTAGCTTTTGCCGCAAACACCAGCGAAGGCGACTCTAAAAATACCTTTGAATTTATAAAGTCGAAGAATTTTTCCAAAGTATTAGTCGATACAAAAATCGATTTCAGTCAATACGAAAGCATTATGTACTACCCTGTAAACTCAGAAGAGCTCAGCATTTCAAAACAAGTAAGTTTACGCCTACAAAAAAATTGGCAAAATTTTCATACCGAAGAGTGGCAGGAAATTGCGCCCATTACCGATGCGGTAACCGAAACCGTTTTCTCAAAAAATAAAGTACTGAAATGGGCACCATCACCCAAAGGGCCTACCCTAGCTTTTCAGGTAAAGCTATACGAACTATACCCGAGTGCCTACCTAGATAATGGCCTGGATACCGCAGGCGTTGAATTTCTATGGAATTTCGCCGCCGTGTCCTATCGCATTGTGGTAATGGACACCAAAACTAAAGCCATGGTCGCGATGTTTGAAGATTCACTTCAGGTTAAGCCCGTTACCAAGGCACGCAACAACCGCGCATCACATAAAAACGCCTGGAAAGTATCGTATCAGGAGCTGCTTAAGGATTTCGAAAAAGATCTTGAGCGTATATTAAAAGGGAAAATGAAATTGGCGAAAAAATAGTAGCCTCATAACCCTAAGGAGAAACCAACATACCGCGCTATGCCTGAGCTTGGCGAAGCATAGCGTTTTTTTACCTAAAAATTCTCGTATTTCAATAATTACCCTCTTCTTCAGCAAGCCATTATTGGTGGCTGAATTTTCGTTTTCCCTCTTTTCACTGCCCCCCCCTCTAGAACCACTAACCGGCAACTGCCTGCGCTAGATCATCGTTATAATTCCATTAGAATGGTAGCGTTCCGCTGTTTACCTTTACCCGTATTCGTTTCCACCAATAACGCCAACAAAGGGCAAGTAAAGGCATGAAAAAACGAATTGCACTTACCCTGTTAATCACCACTATATGGCCATTACCCGTGTGTTAACCCCACAAAGCGTGAAAGAATTAGTTGAAACTCTTCCTCGCCAATATCGATGAGTTCCAGCACACGCCCATAGAGCATAAGGGTTGGCACATTACGCCCGCCCATTTCTTCCTGCGTTTTTTTCAAACAGTAAAGAATGGCCCGCTCTTTTCTATTTAAGCCGTCGCGCACATCGGCAATAGTATCTATACCCTTCAACATTTTGCTGCATTGCCTCACTATTTTTTACGCACAGATTGAATAAAAACCCCTCTGCATAAATTAATACCCAAAATACCTCATGCTACTTACCTCTAGCGCAAGCATACGAAATAATATTGGCCCCGCTCGAAACACACTCTTTGCACCAAGGGTGTAAACCACCACAAACACTAGCCTACAGGCGTCGCACACAGGTTTAAGTACAAGCCGACTAAACGTATTTCGCACACTCATACGCGAACGCGGCATACTATACATTTACAAACTAAAACCACGCACGACCAACCAAAAAACGCCCATAGCGGACACAAAAACAGACGCCGTCGGCAGGCCATAGGTTTCAAAAACCTTTAATTTTCTTGATTGCCACAACAGCGGCAGGCAAAGAGCAACAATAGCAATTTGCCCCGCTTCCACGCCCAAGTTAAAAGCAAATAATGGAATAACGATAGGTGCCCCGTCACTGCCTAAGCCAATATCGCGCAACACACTGGCGAAACCAAAACCGTGTATTAGCCCGAAGCTACTGGTGAGCACCCACCTAAATTTCGGTTTGTGGCGGGTTACCAGGTTTTCCACACCCACATACACAATAGTCAGTGCAATAACGATTTCGACCACGCGAGCAGGCAGGCTAATAATATCTAAGCTGGCGAGCGAAAGCGTAACCGAGTGTGCCAGTGTAAAGCAGGTAACAATCGTAATCGTTGAACGCCAATCGCGGCATACAATTAAGAGCGCGAAGAGAAATAGCAGGTGGTCGAAACCTGTGACGATATGCACCAACCCCTGAACCAAAAAGCTAGTGAACACACCCTCAGAGTTAGCCACTTTTGCCGCTGTACTGGCCACCTGTACCTCGTCGAAAAGGTGGCTCTGCGATTGAATAAATAGGCCCAGCTGTACGCCGTTGGTATCCAGAATCGTTAAGGTTGCGGTAAATTCCGGGTTAGTACGCGTAATAAATTCACTCAGTATGGCCAGAGTGCCCACCTCTACACCGGTGTAATGCAGGGAAAAAACAACCGCATCGTCGTTATCCTTAATCACCACCGCAATGTCGGTTGGCTCCAACTTGCGGTTGTTGCTGGTCACAACAAAAAACGATTTCGCCTGATGTATAAGGTGCGCTTCAATATTGAAAAGGTTAGCTTCACTCACTTGATTGTCGCGGTCGGAAATGCCCTGGGTAAAGCCTTCCACCGTAACCGATGCAAATTTTAACTCCACTTCCAGTTGCCCGCCTTGCTGTAATTGTGCGCGAACATCACTGGCAAAAGCGTCGTGGGCCTGCGCAAAGGCGCTAAATAGCCCTACAAACGCCGGAAGAAGGAGCAACATCACGTGGTAGCGATAATAGGCAATAGTAGGCATAGGGTGATTTCGAGTTATTTTTATACGTGAATGACAAACAACAATGCTGTGTCGCAATATTCAGCTTTTGGCGCTAGGATTCAAGCCTAAACATCGCCAAAATGGACGCCTAGTGCAAGGAAATGCTGATAAAACCCAACCACGACTAAAATCAAAAGTAAAATCAAAGACATCCACCCCGCCATCTAATACACTTGTATACATGTTTAAGTGGTCACCCGCCCAGGAACGGAGCATTAAAGTTTGTGAAAATTAAAGAAGCCAAGGTTATTGTCTGCAGCCCCGGCCGCAATTTTGTCACCCTTAAAATCGTCACCAATGAAGGGGTTTACGGGGTGGGTGATGCCACCCTAAACGGCCGAGAGAAAGCCGTTGTTTCTTACCTCGAAGATTACCTTTGCCCCGCCTTGATAGGCCGCGACCCGCAACGTATAGAAGATATTTGGCAATTTTTCTACCGTGGCGCCTACTGGCGACGTGGCCCAGTGGGCATGACCGCCATTGCCGCCATCGACACCGCCCTGTGGGACATAAAAGCCAAACTGGCCAACATGCCCCTGTACCAATTACTGGGTGGCCGCAGCCGCGACCGCATAATGGTGTACAGCCATGCCAATGGGGCCACCCTAGAAGATACGCTGGAAGAGGTAGCCCGGCATGTAGAAATGGGCTACAAGGCCGTGCGTGTGCAATGTGGTATTCCCGGCATTGGCAGCACCTACGGTGTCGCTAAAGGCGGTAAAACCTACGAACCCGCCGATGCCGACCTGCCCACAGAGGCCTGTTGGTCTACCGAAAAATACCTGAATTATGTGCCGCAATTATTCGAAGAAATGCGCAAACAGTTTGGCGACGACCTGCACATTCTGCACGATGTTCACCATCGGTTAACGCCCATAGAAGCCGCTCGCCTCGGTAAAGCGGTAGAGCCCTACCACCTGTTTTGGCTCGAAGACTGCGTACCCGCCGAAAACCAAGAAGCCTGGAAACTCATTCGCCAGCACACCACCACGCCACTGGCGGTGGGTGAAGTGTTTAACAGCATTCACGATTGCCGCGAGCTTATTCAGCATCAATTAATCGACTACATTCGCTCTACCATCGTGCATGCCGGCGGCATAACACAGTTACGCCGTATAGCCGACTTGGCCGCGCTCTACCATGTGCGCACCGGCTTTCACGGAGCCACAGACCTCTCCCCCATCTGCATGGGTGCAGCCCTACACTTTGACTTTTGGGTGCCCAACTTTGGCATTCAGGAACATATGGCTCACAGTGAGCAAATGCTGGAGGTTTTTCCCCATGCATTTGAATTTGAAAAGGGCTACTTCACACCGGGTGAAACACCGGGGCATGGCGTAGATATCGATGAAAAACTCGCCGCAAAGTACCCCTACAAACGCGCATGCTTACCCGTAAATCGACTGGAAGACGGCACCCTTTGGAATTGGTAACGCTGGGCGTGTAGTGAGCTGTTCACATGGATCACCCTAGCCCAATAACCGCTGAAAAATAGCGCATTAGCAGCCTGCTACTTAAGCAGGCTTTTTTGTGTTTGTAACTTAAGCTGGAATTATTTTTAAATCCCGCTGCGTGAACTGCTGGGCTGCACGGGTTAGCGAGGGAAGGTGTCGCGCCAATAGAGGTTGGCTGGTGCCAAGGCTGTGTTTGAGCGCTGACAATACCGTAGGGACTAAACAATAATTGAGCTGGCGCAATTATTTACTTTATCTAGCCTCTAAGCTGAATAGGGTGAAGGCGGCTATTTGTGGAGGCCTAATTGCCACGTAATTATATTGTGGCAATACAGTACCGACTGTTTGATTCAGAGTTGAGCGCCATCGGTGTATAGGGTTATGAGGGGCTGATAGTGGATGAACGCATTCCAGAATTTCAGCGATTGCGCATTGCCGCTATACGGGGATAATGCGAGTGTTCGGCGACAATTGGGGTACAAGCAACAACGGTGGTAGATACAAGCAACAACGGTGGTAATTACCTTTTTCGGATGGAAAACGGATGCTCCAAGAAGAACGCATTGTCTCGGTTAATGATTGTTATTCGGAGAGGGTTGGCTGAAGAGGTTGGTTTGATTGGGTTAAGGTGTCTAGATGTAGCCATCTAGTGTCTATATCTGTACTTTTATGCCTATATATGGACATTATGTCTAGATATAGGAAGTGTTATATACAAATGTTAGGAGTCCATGTTCACGCGAGAAAAATCATGAAAGAAATTCAAGAAAGGTTAAAAACATTAATTCAGTCAGCGATCATTGAGATTATCGAAAATAATTCCGAAAAAATTGTTTCGTATAAGAAAAAATCACCTACCGAAGTATTTATAAGCGTCTCCGGGCTGGCGGTAGATGTTTTCCCTGGCCAGCATGGCGGTATTAGTATTTCACTTATCCCAGCAGGTGTAAGCGAAACTGAAGTAGCTGAATGCGCTGATTTAGATTTATATTTTGATGGTAGTAAAAGTCTACCGGCATGTAAATCGCTCTCAACCTACGTAAGTAGCCTAGTTGAAGGTGATTTGTCTTGTGATGAGGAGTCATGGTATAAAGAAATATCTAATATTATCTTTATAGCAACGGCGATGGCTGCCATGTCTAGCAAGGTTGTTGAATCACTTTGTAGTGTAAATATTCAAGCATATACGCCATCTGGTTCAGAATATACAAGGTTTTTTAAGTTCTATGTATTTGACAGAGAATCGAATTCCAAATTAAGAAATTATTGCGAAGCTGTTTTACTTAATAGATATGTACTCTCCTAACAAAGCTATCAAATTGACGGCTTTTCCGTCGCTTGTTTTGTGGCTTAACGCTACGCTACCACAAAACAATCAACTCCAAAGCCGCAATTTATAGCGGCGTTAAGAGGCAAGAAGGTGTACCAGCCAAATATCATGGAAGATAGAATCGTTTCAGCAGTCAAAGAATTTGCTAGGTCGATCAAACCAGGAAGCAAAGTCTTGGCTGATATGTCGTCGCTGGTTGACGCTACGTCTCAAATTCCCCTTTCAAATTTCGACTATTGGGAGCGTTTGATCCGATCTGAGTTTTCTCTTGCTATGAGAGAAAGCGCCCCTTCTAAATGGAAGCCATGGTTAAAGCCCATCGAGATTTTAACTTGGCTAGATCTTACCAGTTGGGATGGTTATAGACGTGAAAAAACTTTACGTACCCTTTCCGGAGCAGCGCCAAACACTTTCTTTTTTTCATTAGCAGTTAGGAGGCTAAATGATTGGGTTCCAGAGGTTCGTGCTGCGGCGCGAGATACACTTTTAAAATTAGCCAAGGCATCCGACCCCGAATACGTAGTTGAGGCGTTGTGTATTGCTCTTTCAAACTGGGGCTCGTGGGGTAGAATCGAGGATGCAGATAAAACCGTTCTTCTAAAAATTATAAGTGATGTAAGTATTGCGCAATCACTTATCCAAAAAATAATGTTTTCAGCTTCTGGGCCAATGACCTCTCTATTTTCTCAACTAGGCCGCACCCCTATATTGGACGGGCGTGTGGATGAAATCGCATCACTCGCCGTACAACCATCATTACGTGCGAAAGCTTATCGAAGCCTATTTGAAAAAAGAGTAACTTGGTTAGAAGGACGCAAATGGGTATGGACAGATATTCGATATTGTGAAAAAAAGCTAATCCCTATTGTATCCGAGCGGAAATTGAGCGTTGAAACACCTATACTCGATCTACTGCATGAATCTGCAAATGATAGGTCATCAATTGTACGCCGAGTTTCCGCAGAGATATTAATTCGCGAGCTAGATACTCTAGGTAGCACAGGTAAAGAATTAGCGGAAAAATTTGCATCAGATAATTCCGATGCTGTCTCTGAAAGAGGGAAATTCGCATTAAAAAAACTTGTGGAATCAGATCGTGCAAATGCCTCTTAACAAACAGCTCAAACCGACCTCCACTACGTTGCTCGTTTTGTGCTTTTCCGCTACGCTCGCACAAAACAATCAACTCCGCTCCGGCGGCTTAGCTGGGCGTTATGGGTAAGCCTATGATCAGAGTAATCATTATTTTAGTTTCATTTATACTTGTCTCGTGCGCTCATCCTGTATTGGTGAGGGAAAAAGATAAAGTAATTACTAATCAAATGCTTGGCAGCTGGTTTTATTCTATTAGTTCCGATGTATGCCCTGAGTCGGGATGGATCTCGTTCAAACGATCGGGAAAATATTCACGTAGTTCGGAAAATTGTCAGATTGCTGATGATAGTTTTGGTAACCACTACTATGGCTGGTACGTTGCAAACGAACATATTTGTTTCGTTGATACAAAGGATCACCTTATTCATGCGAAAGTTTTTGGGTTCACAACGGATCATTGTAAGTGGAAAATAGTTGAGTACTCAGAAAAGGAGGTGGTTGTGCACAAGTATTGGTATTTAGATGAGGGCGAGAGTCCGCGGGTAATATCTTTTAAGCGAGACGAAAACCCATAACAAGTTTAGCCAGCGGACCTGCAAAGCTACGTTTGTTTTATTGTTCGTTACGCTCCCGCTCCACTACACAAAAAACAACTCGCTTCGCAGGCCGCTGCTAAAGGCGTTAAGTGCCTATGAAGATTTTCGCCAAATTCACATTATGCGCTCTACTCTTTAGTGGAGCTGCAATTGCAGACGAGAAAATGATGAGTGACCAAGACGCACAGAAAACCTGGGACGAATATCATGAACGTATAAAGAGTCGTCGCCTTGCTGAGGCTAAAGTTATTAATCTTGAGCTAGTGAAGAATGATATAACTAGCGAAACAGATTTAGTTCTAGACTTTAGTTTTTTTACTCAGGACGAAGCTGGTGCAAATGGTATTAAAAAACAGCTCAGTGAAAACTACGAAATGATCATCAGTAAAAAAGATGAGTATTGGCACATCAATGGCACTTCGCGGCCATACGCTGTAAATCTTAATGCGGAACAACATTTGGGCTGGGTAGAGTTCATGCATGACGTCGCACTATCGTATGGCTGTATTTTTAGCACATGGTCAATTACTGAGCCAAAAGGGAAGCTGGTTTGGTCTAATGAAAGTATTGAAACTGAATTCAATTAGAGCAGCACTTAACAAACAGCTCAATCCGACCTCCACTGCGTTGCTCGTTTTGTGCTTTTCCGCTACGCTCGCACAAAACAATCAACTCCGTTCCGGCGGCTTAGCTGGGCGTTAGCTTAAGATGGAGAAATAATGCCACTTTCCGCAAGTGATCTTGTAAATTTAGATATTGAAACGCTTTACGATACGCATGTGTCATGGATAGATCACCGATCCGAAGAGGAAGAGGTGATTGAAGGCGTATCCAGTCGGATTTCTGTCGCTTTAAGCTCTTTCTGGGAGGATGATGAGCTTTGGTTAAATATCGATTCTCAAAAAATTAAGCTACCGCTTAGTTTTACAAAGCACGATCGCTTTATAACGATAAATTCATTGGCTGAGCTTTTAAATGGAAAATATACATTCTGGCTTGTGAAAGACCACGTTGGCGATGACACAATTGGATTGTTGGTTCTAGATAATGAGATTTCTAAAACGCTTAAATCTGAGTTTGTGGAGTGGGCTGAGGAGAATATAATTGAACTTGATCTGGGTTACGATTATTTCAATGGGATAGAGGTTCCTTATATAGGTAATCTCGAAAACAACCCAAATTTTGAAGAAGTAGATGGTGCTGAAGAATGCCATGTTGGCATAACAGCGGGTTTAATTGGATATATACATAGTAAGTATCATTTGTTTTGCTATTGGAAATCTATGGCAAAGCTAAGAGTTATGTCTGGGGCAGCGAGTTTAGGGGAACGTGTTCTGCTTAACCTGGTTACGTATTGGTGGTTATTCTTAGGTTTGGGTCTCATATTCAAGTTCAGGCCATAAGCTAACAAGGTTAGCCAGCATCGCCCGCAAACGGGCTGGACCTCCGTTCCGGTATTTTTTTGCGTTGGCCGCTCACGCTAACACAAAAAAATGCCTCCACTACGGCCGCTGCTAACGGCGTTAACTGCCGCTGCGAGTCAGCACTATTAAATAGAGGGAATTATGGGTTTAAGTGCAAAATTATTTTTTGATGTTACTGATACTGAAACCTTATGTAGGAGAATTTCTCTAACGCCAGAGCAAATCGAGGATGCAAGGGATAAAAAGGATAAGCTTCTAGAATTAATTAAGCCCGAGCTATCCTCTTCACTAGAGACTTCTGTAAAACACTGGCTACAGGGTTCATATAAGAATCACACGCTTATTAGACCAATTCAGAAAGGTAATGAATTTGATATAGATGTAGGTATCTATATCTTGTGCAATGCAGAGGAAGAAGGTTTTTCTGCACTTGAGGTGAAAAATTTAAATAGGCAAGTCCTTGAGTGGTTCGTATCAAATAGACCCGAGGCAAAGCTTGAGAATAGTAAGACGAGCTGCGAAAGACTAAGTTACCCATCATCTTTTCATATAGATATCCCAATTTACTATTTCGATAGTGACTCGAATATCTGTAAGCTTGCTACGCAAGATGACGAATGGATTAATAGCGACCCAAAAGCGCTACAGGACTGGTTCAATAGTAAAACGTCTGGCCTATCTTCGAAATCATTATCCCAGCTTAGAAGAGTAATTAAGTACCTTAAAACATGGAGTGCCATTAAGGGAAAAGATGATGGTATTACCATCCCTTCGATAGCTATTACAGTTTTAGTAGTTTTAAACTACATAGAGGCGGAAGACGATGATGATTCATTTGTAGAAACTACCATAAAAATTATGGATTATGTTTCTGAAAATACGACGCTTGACAATCCTGTTCAGAGCGGGGAACTATTTGGATTTAAAGATAATGACCACATAAATATAAGGCAGAAGGCACTGGCGCTTAAAAATTCATGTGAGTTTATCAGTCAGTCAACGGATAGTTTCCAGCAGTACGTATTATGGAGCGCTACATTTGAACACATGTTCCCGCCATTTATTGAGAGGGCAGATGAAGTATCTAAAAATACCAACCTTCCAGCTATCACAACCCCTCCTAAAATTAGAGTCCGCCATAACGACAAAAGAAAAAATTCACTATCAAATAATATCACGAGTGAAATAAGAGTATTTAGAGATGAAGAGCTCTATTTCTCTATTGATAATAAAGGGGATTACAGTCAAACAGCTGAAGTACATTGGATCGTAAGAAATCAAGACGCCGAGGCTATGAGGGTAAATGACCTTGGGCATACAACTGTGTTGAGCGTTGAGGATGAACGTTATGAAGGGTGTAGCTATAGCGGTACGCATTACATGGAATGCTTAATACTAGATCAGAATAATATTAAAGGTATCGGTGCAGTTAAGGTTCGAATAACTGGATTTTCTCGCCCATTGAGAAACCCACCAAGAAAAAAACACTATAAAGGTCGATAGGTATGTGGAAGGTATTTCCTAAGGTTGGGCTTCTTAAAGTGCTGTTTTCAATTTTCTCTGCACTGTTTTTGACGGTGCTTATAATAGTTGTAGGTGGCGACCAAGGCGCCGGACTAACCTGGGGTGATTTTGGCGCAGCCTTTAGGCTAGCGACACCTATAACACTAATTTTTATTGGTTTCATATATGTAGTTGGAAAATGGGGATGGCTGTTTCTCTGGAAGGCGCCAATCCTCGGTCGGGTCATGCATGCCTCTGTATGCCCCAACTTAAATGGGAAGTGGTTAGGTAAAATCCAATCCAGCTATAGAGATGCTGATGGTAACAACGCTGCTAAGGATGTCGAACTCACTATTAAAGCCGACATATTTGGGTTTGATATCAGTTTGCGTTCGTCTGACGGATACCAAGATAGCAAAGTAATTCAGAGTGAACTATACAAAGACCCTAGAACAAATACTTTCTATTTGTCCTATATTTTCGAGGCATCTGTGCCTATTCCAGATGAATCGGACGACCGAGCTTTTGAAGGCGCTGCAAAACTTGAGATTATCGTAAGTGCTGAGGATACTGTTTTGAAAGGAACATACTGGACTAATAGGGCGTGGCAGCGCGGGAAAAATACAGCTGGTGTTTTAACTATAACGAGAGAAAACAGTTAACAAACGGCTCCACGCAGACGCCCAAACCTACGCTATTTTTGTGGGTTTCGCTGCGCTACACGCTACCACAAAAACCTCTCCGGCTTGGGCGCTGGTGAGCCGGGCGTTATACCTAAGGTTGTGAGATGAGTATTTTTAAAATCGATATTACAAAAGAACAGACAAATAAGACAGCCATATTAAAAAAAGTACAGTCGAATAGTTAGTGGGTTTATAGGCTAGGTTGTTAATATTTTTCCTCGTTACCTGTGTGCCAAAAATAGGCGCCAAATGGCTAAAGTAGCCAATTTTCGAACGAGCTTAATCCTCTCTTCGGGAGAAAGTGGGGCGGGCTTAATATCGGTTGGGAGTGTTAGTGGAGTATCGCTTCACAATTGGCGTACGCCGGCCTTCTTTGCAGCCCTAATGCCTTTGCTGCAAGCATTAGCTTTTCCTTACAGCCAACCAAACTTTTGAATTTAGACTCAAACTGGGTGGTCAGTACAAGCCATTCGCGGCTGGAGATATTGAGTCGCTCAAGAATGGGGGGTAAGTTGTTGTCGATAAAGCCACGTTTGTCTTCACGAATAGCCCTTCCGGTAATATCCACAAGCTGCACGTAATCTTGTAAATGAAAGGGTAGGCCCTGGGGCATGGGTTCTCTTGGGTTACCCACAAATTCGGCGAGCTTTAACGGTTGTGGGTTATTAGTCTCTTGGTTTTCAATACGGCGTTTTATTGAGGTGTGGTCAGAGCTTTCTGGTGTCTTGGCCATTCTGGCTCGAATGGGGTTCAAATCCACATAGGCCATACAGGCGGCTAAGGCTTTTTCATCGAGCAACGCTTGTGATTTAAACCGACTTTCCCAAAAGCGTCCTGT
Organism: Teredinibacter franksiae; assembly: GCF_014218805.1. Lineage (NCBI taxonomy): Bacteria > Pseudomonadati > Pseudomonadota > Gammaproteobacteria > Cellvibrionales > Cellvibrionaceae > Teredinibacter > Teredinibacter franksiae. Next base: position 2,418,121 of record NZ_JACJUV010000001.1, read on the forward strand.
ACATTGGTCTTCGGCGTTGGCCATACGGGCAATGGGTTCGTTTAAGGCCCACATCAAGCGGCTGATATTGGCTAGTTCAAGCCGCCATTGATCCAGCTTTTCTTTAACGGCAAGCCATTGGGCCTCGTCGAGCGGTTCACTTTTTGCAAACTTCTGAGTTAAGAGGGTGCCCTTGTAAAGCTTGTGCCAGCGTTCACATACTTCTAGGTCCGTTAGGCTTTGGGCTTCAGCCATATTGATGTGTAGCACCACATGGTGGTGGTTACTCATAACGGCATAGGCGCATACGTCAATACAGAATACCTCACCGAGGAATAGAATACGGTCTTCAACCCATTGACGGCGGTACTCGTAATCTTTGCCTGTTAGAGAATCAAGCCCACAGAGGAATGCACGGCGTACGCAGCGGGAGGTGCAGTGGTAGTAAGGTGTGGCTTCTAGGGAGATTTGTTGCTTCCTTGGGCGGGGCATTGCTCATTCCATGAGTTTTTTTTGCTGTTGTAATGTACAGTGGTTAATCCCTGGGTTCAAGTGTTAATGTGGGAGTGCAAAAGTGTTTTAGTATTGTCATGAACGAATAGAGATTCGTATGTGGTACAAACGATTCGGTTTCAAATACCCTGACTCCAGTTATGCTGGCGGCATGGGGTGTTTTAGTATGATTTTCGTGTATGTTGCATCACTATCTATGGCCTTTTTTATTGCAGTATTTCTGCAAAATGGTTGGCTGTTCTTTACAGTAATTCCAATATCGTTTTCTGGTTTTTATCTTGCGAAGAAATACTTGAGCAACGAAGGGGATAGATTGCGGAGAAAACGGCTCAAGCATCATCTGGATCTAGCTCAAGCTCATATATCGTCAGGCTCTACTCCTAAAGCGCTAGAGTCCCTTCGTAAAGCAAAAATTTACGGCGAGCTACCAACAGAATTACAAGAATTTAAACATAGAAACAATGAATAGTGAATCGCCATACAAGTTTATCAACAGAACATTTTGGCCGTTGCTTTGTTTTTTGTAAATATTTATACCTAAAAATCATTAGGGAATCGGTATGATGACTACGAAAAAATTTCTCTCTGCTTTAGCATTGATTTGCTGTGTCACTAGCTGTGTTGCTACTACTTCCGATCATATTGAGAAAGCGAAGGGTTATCACGAAAGAGCTGCAGAGCATCAGTCTATCGGCGAATCTGAGGTGGCGGAAGAAGAGAGACGTAAGGGTGATGAGGCGTATAAGGAGGCAATTAGCCCACCCTCGTTATTATCTGAGATATTTAACCGAATATTTCGGTAGTATTTTCAATGGTGGAGTCGCATAAACAAATGTTATGAGCGCGGCGGTTCGAAAATAAATGAAACGAGTCAAGTGTTTGATTTACGGCACGTTGTAGAGAGTCTCGCGGCGTTAAAGTAAGTCGGGTCTTTGTATCTCACCTGCTCTGTTCCTGGTGCCAAATAGCGCCTTGTGGACGAACTTTGAATTGTACGGGGACCCTAGACTAGCAGGTGCTCGCTGCCAAGATGTAATGACTGACTATAAGAAAATCAAAATACTGCCACGGTACAGTAAAATCCGTTCGCTTGACGTCTCGATAATACATCGTAAATCACTTCGGTGGCTGGAAGAGAGATTGCGAGAGTTACGCGGGCTTAAAAGTGTAGTTGTTACACATCACGGTCCAAGTGAAAAATCAGTTCCTGAAGAGTATATTGGTGATGTTGTCACTTCATCTTATGTGTCTAATTATGTGTCTAATTTGGAAAGTACTATATTGGAATATGAACCAGATCTCTGGCTTCATGGGCATCTACATAATTCATCATCATATAAGCTTGGCGATTGCCAAATAGCATGGAATCCAAAGGGTTATTCCGATGAATTAAATCCAGATTTTGACAGTAGATTGGTAGTAAATGTATGACAAAAGTATCTTGAGCGACCTTTTTTGCGTTGCCTGAAAAGGCTAAGCAACACAAAAAAGGTGCAAAATTCTGGCGTTATGTTTGAGTTGAACCAAGAGTAAAATTCATGAAAAAGTATTCAGTTTTATTTTTCTGCACCATTTTTATGGGTTGTGTAAATGTCCCAGATTATGTACCTAAGGTTGATTCTAAAGTCGCATCTATAGCGATTACTTCAGCTAATGATTCTACAAAAACGACTGTGCGGACATTGGCTGGATTTGTCTTTGAAGGGAAGTGTCAACAATTCGAAGAAGGCACCAGACTTGGCAATACCCTAAAAAATGAGGGTTTCCAGGAGCTGCACTCTGCAAAAATACCCGCGGAGAAAGAAATTACTTTAAGTGTAATTTATGGAGACGCTCGATTTAATGAAAACAGGGCGTGCAATTCTACCGTTAAGTTTTCTCCGGTTGAAAATCATCAATATGCAGCGTTCCTTGAGGTCTCGGATGAGGGGATGAAATGTTCGCTTTCAATACAAGATGAAACGTTAAAAGAGGTGGTCTCACTTTCTATTCCAGAGTATGCGTGTGAGGTTCAGGGAGTTGCACCTTACAAAAATATGCAGCCAGCAGTTACTGAGTATGATTTTAAAGTTCAGTATAGGTAGCAACATAACCAGTAGCTGCACGCGGACCCATTTTGCTATCGGGTCAGAAGAGCCGAAGCCCCGTATGCCCACCGAACCGTGCGTACGGGTCACGTACGCTGCTCCTCACATTAAACGTGACCAACGACGAAGACTAAACCGGTGTTTCTTCATTTCGGTCTAGCGGATAAACTGCTTCAGCTCACCAATAAAATACGCATTGGGATAAGCTCTTTCTACCGCATTGCTGCGCGAAAGTGCCAAGCGCTTATTGTTGGACAAGCTAAATAAGACAGCCATATTAAGAAAAAGTAGTTAGCGCATCACTCGTTTGTATAGTTGCTGCGCCCCATAATATACAAGCTTCATGCAATCTGCCGCTGCTGAAAACGTTATATTTGCAGGAGTGTTTTAGGTGAATATGGGGTTAGTTTTCGCAGCCTTCACCATACGTATATTTTGAAGGTTGCCAAACTATTGTTTGTGAAGGGAAGGTTGATTGCATATGCGTTACAGGCGATATTTTGCTTGGCTATCAAGAAATGGATAGTGTTTTTATAAGCAAAGTAGAATATTAATTAAAAGATAAAGGTGGTTTCCCAATTCAAGAAATTGATTTCGCGATTTTAAACAGCGAAGTTACTATCGGCAAAAATTTACGAGCTTCTACGAAGTGGAGGATATAAGCAGTATTGCCGTGAAACTTAGTTCACATAACGATATTGCGAAAAAAAAGGAAAACAGATCGCAAGGGTGAAGTTTTTTAATTCCTCTTGCCAATGACGAAAAGCGATGATTTTAGACTACCATCACTACTCGTACAAAGGTATTGAAAGTAAGATGTTTGCTATAATTTTTATGTGGGGTGGGGCGGGCCGAATGGTATAGATAGCCACACTTGATAAATATGGCGGAGAGCGTTTTTGTGTATGTTGCGTAGCCCCATTTTACACAAAAACGCTGGGGCATGGCGAATGAAGGTATGGTGGCAGTTGAGAGATGTTTTGCGCTGCGAGAGCGAGTTCAGTCGAGGGGCTGGATGCGGGAAAACCGCACGTGCGGATCTGTGTGGGGGGCTTTGTGTGAATGACGCTCCTACCATGACTATTTTAATGGGTTCCGATTAATGAATAAAATACATTCAAAAAAATTACTTGGCAGTAAGTGGACGGCCACGATACCTAGCAATAAGGAAAAGCATTTCATAGTGTCTGAAGTTGAATTTGATGATGAAGGCTTGGTTGTTTCATGCAGTATAGAAGCGGTGATGTCGAAACAATCAATGCTGATAAATTGGCATGAGCTAAAAAATGATGGCAACTGGATTCATGGCTGGAAATAATCATGTTGATTTGGCGAATACGCCTAACGAGGGCTAACCATCAAAGCTTGACATGTGGGCGTGCATTAAGTACTGCCCATAGAATACGGGCAGTACGATAAAGTTGGTATCAGTTTTATCGTGGGAGGATCACAAAGGCCTGTTAACCATTCCTTGTTCAAGCGGATAACCAAAATTATCACGCTTTTACTGTTATTAAGCAGGCCTTAGTTTCCCGATGCTTTATATCAAATCGTATCAATGCTGTTTAGGTAGTTCTCCAGCATGGTATAGCCCACTGAGTCTTTGTTATTTCGATCACTGGCATTATTTGGGTTCAGGCCGTTTGCACATTCCCAGTTATCTGGCATGCCGTCGCTATCAGCGGAGGCTGGTGCGCTTTTCAGTTGCGGTAAGTTTGTTTCCGCCGGGCAGCTAATATAACTAGCTAAATAAGACAGCCATATTAAGAAAAAGTACAGTCGAATAGTTAGTGGAATGTCGCTTCACAATTGGCGTATGCGGGTCTTCTTTGCAAACCTAAAGCTTTTGCAGCAAGCATAAGCTTCTCCTTACAGCCAACTAAACTTTTGAGTTTGGATTCAAACGGGGTGGTGAGAATAAGCCATTCACGGCTGGAGATATTGAGGCGCTCAAGAATGGGAGGCAAGTCCAGAACCTCCCTGTGCATTTGTCTTTGGCGTTTGCCATACCGGCAGGCCTACATCAGCGTGCCCTCTGGGTAAAACGGTTGATATTGGCTAGCTCAAGCCGCTATTGACCTAGCTTTTTCTTAACGGCTAGCCATTGGGCCTCATCGAGCAAATGTTAGTGTGGGTGTCCGCAAGTGTGGATTCAAGTGTTAAGGTCGGTGTCCGAAACTGTTGGTGCTACGGCTACTACCGGTACTAGTCCTACGCGGCTGTTTTAAATACATGCACGAAAAATCAGGGGTTGGGCAACAGAATAAACCGGCAAATGATAAAGACTATGAATATGTCATTTCCCCAACGCTAGCAGGCCATAAAGATCAAACACATTAACAACCATTTTAATTAGAATAACCACCATGAGACAGAGAACAATTAGAGCTGCGGCTAACCTGTGTGAAGGGCGAACATTTTGGCACTATTAAACCGCGTAATACTGTTGCTACTGTTTATTTCGTTAAATAGCCACTCGCTTGATCGCTTAGAAGACCTGACCGACCTGCAGATACAGGAAGCAGCGTTAGCCTTTGTAAACCTGACTACTTCACCGGGTATTGAAGGGCTAAACCTGTCGTTAGCGCAACCCCAAAGAGAATCGTCTATTGCGCGTTCAAGCCTGGGGTTTTCCGCCGATTTTAGTCTACGGGATTGGCCTGTAGATGGTCATTGGGGCGCAGCGCTAATTCAAGGTCAACTTGACGAAGGGCTTATGTTTATCGGTCGTAATGATGTTCCGGTGTTGCTAGCGGTCGACCGGGATATCATGGGAATACGCGGCAGTTTTGGTGTGGTAATACCTATAACAGAACACTTCAAATTACGCCCCTTTTTTTCAGCCATTTATACGCAAACGGAAACGTTTTCCTACCTCATTGAAGGTCGAGCCAATGTTGATGTGCATTTCCCAACGGACAAGCCCGAGTTCTTAACGCATTTTAGTTCCACTGGCATGACAGGCAGTTTACAAGCTGAATATAAGCACTGGATCAAGCGCCGCTATCGAACCCAATTTTTAGCGCACTACAATCTCAACTACAGTGACACTCATAGTCAGGAATTCGAGCACCTCAATACCTGGGGGTGGAGCCAAACGCTGGTTTTAAAAAGTGAAATAAGCACCAAGCTAAACTGGCTTAGCTTCAATCGCCCTTGGCGAGTGAAGGCTTATTTAAATTACCATGATTTTATCAACCAATCTGAATTGGCTTTGGGGTTTACCCATTATTTTGAACTGGGTGGTGGTATGAGTTGGGAGTGGAATATCAAGCCTTTGGATTGGTTTGGCGTGAACTCTGTGGGACTAAGTGCCGGGCTTATTTTTGGTGACACCCTAGAAGGGTTCAACATAGGGCTTACCGGACAATGAAAAAGCATCGCTTGATTATAATTAGCCTGTGTGGGCTGTGTTTTGGTTGTGTTCACCCTCCCCAGCTGGAAGACGAATATTCTGCTAGCCTAAAGAGCAATTACCCTATTGTTAGTATTGATGGCGAAAACAATAGCGAACACCATAGTGTGCAATTATCGCAGGGCATACACACCGTGGAAGCTCTGTATAAAACGCATCGCTATGTGCTGCGCTGTAAATTCAAGTGGCAGGTAAAGCCGGGCCAACATTACGAAATTGTTTCTCACAATACTGCCGACCCATTAATACTCTACCGTTGGCATCGCCGAAATGCGCTCTGGGCGGAGCGAAAAGAACCGCTAGAGCCGCTGCATTGCACAAGGGAGTAGTACTCTTTCATTATTTCGGTATCGAAATAATAGGGCCAATACAATGAAAATGTTAAAAGCTATTGGTGCTACGGTAAGTATTATTGGTGTGGTAGGGTGTGGTGAATCAAAGACAGCAGATAAAGACGAAAGGGAAGGCGTAATATCAGAGCATTCGCTGAGAGCGTAGGGAGATGGTAAAGCAACTGAAAAATGGTGGAACCACACCGAAGAAAGTGCCATTCGGGCCAGGCCTTACAATTGACATTGTTGAAACTAACTATCGGTGGCGCGAACAAGTGTTAATGTGGGTGTCCGAAAGTGTTCCCCTCTGGGTAAATCGGTTGATATTGGCTAGCTCAAGCCGCTATTGACCTAGCTTTTTCTTAACGGCTAGCCATTGGGCCTCATCGAGCAAATGTTAGTGTGGGTGTCCGCAAGTGTGCTAAGTGTCCACAGGTGTTTAGCGCAAGTGTTCTAATCCGCCCCTGTAGCGGCGTTTATAATTGCTTCGTAGGTTTCCTGATCGAGGTGAACCGGCGTATATTCCACACCCTGCCGTTTAAGCACTTTGACGAAAGCGCGCAGGTGGTTGCGCGAGCCTTTCATCAGATTTTGGTACGCCATAACGATGTCATCGTTGCCTTCTACCTGGTCGATGTAGTGTTGAATATCGATAAGATCGATCTCTTCAATCTCCGCGCCGACTAACAGGGCATCAATCTTACTGGCACTGCCAATGCTGAAGAGTAAGTCGTACAGGTTTTGTAAGGTGGCGTTGGTGAAGACGCCAATGGTTGAGTCCGTAACTGGGTCGTCTATACCGTAACGTTCCAGCAGAACCCTAATCGCTTCGGTGTGGGTAGATTCCGATGCCGCAATATTATTCAATATTGTCATGTTCCATAGGGTGTATAACGCACTATAAACATCGTGCGCCAGTTTTTCTTCTTCGCGCATGTATAAAAGCCCCTCGAGCTCTTGCTCACTGATCTCACCCAGAGGCAGCAGCTCGATCTGAGTGTTGAGGTTGTTGGGCTTGAACGATGTTTGTTCATCGAGATTTGCAGCCAGCACTGCACCCGAACCGGATGAGCCACCACAGGCCACAGTTAGGAATGCCAAAGATGAAACCGTAAGTAGTTTGGGAATTTTCATTTTCTATGACTCCTTAAGAATACACCCCAATAGTAAATTAGTTATTGGTAATGTAAATGAGTCATATTGTCACACCACAATATAGTCGATTATTCCGTGTGAACGATTTTGCTAATTAGGCTCGCGCCCTTACCGGAGAAAAATGAGTCGCCCGCTCAATACATGAAAAACATGGGGTTTGGTCTGAATGGTAGCTACTTAAGCCTAGTATTAGTAATAAAGGGGCTTAGGGGGCCATTATTGAATGGGTGAATTCGTTCTACCTATCCAAATTTTGGGGAAGCCTGCAAAATAAATCGAAACCAATAATTCCAGCTTTGCCTTATTGTATTAAAAGCCCAATGTTTAATGCGCTTGGCGTTTTAAGTAATCGCTATTCGAGTCAGGCCTCACATCTGACACAACCCATCGAAAATTCGTCAATAAATACCTACTGTACAAAACAGTACTGGTAAAGCCCAGGCCCCCGGAAATAGAAATTGCTCGATGACACTCCCAGAATATGCGTAGCCTTAAACGCGCTTTACCCTCGGGTAAACGTTTTTAAGGCTTTTTGTGGTAAATGGGGGTATGGCGTATTGCTAGGGAGCTAAATTGTGCTCCTTAGCAAAAATCACGCACAAGGGCTATTAGCTATAGTCGAGGTCCAGGGTATCCCAGCCTTCTTTTAGTGCAATCTTTCTGGCTACGGTACTCGTCTTTTGTGCCTGAATGGCGTTGGCGTAGCGCAAGGCTGCGCGCTCAGCTTCATCCCGGACTTTGAATGGGCCAATATCCCATTTTTCTCTGGTGGTAAAATACCAGCTTTCACCGCTACGGAAAAAACGGTCTGAGCGATAGCAGCTCTTCTTTTTTGTCTCACCTTTACGTAAATGCATTCTAGCCCTCCCCTAAGTTTTCAAACCTTGTATTAATACTGTACTTTTATAGTACTAAAGTATTGCTCATATCATTAAGGAAGCGTCTGGCCCTCCCTTCCAGGACGCCTTGCGCGACAAGTGCAACAATATGTGATGCGCACCACACTTGTATACATCTAAATGTGATATGAGATGAGTGAGAGGGCTAATAGATGAAATTTACGCCATTTTTGTGCTTTTGATTGGCTAAGCGGGGATGCGGGCGGCTCTTGTTGTGCCAAATTCGCAGGGTTAGCCGAATGCACACAGCTGAATGCCCGTGGGCGGCTGAGCGACAGGTGAGGCGAAAGCCGATAAGTCACTGAGCCCAAGTTGCTTAAATGGGGGGGGGGGTTGGGTATGTTCGCTTCCGCTGCGCCTCGATTGACGCTATTTGGAGTCGCAATAAACCACTAATGAAGTATTAACCGGTTCTTAAAGTGCTGCATGGCGGGGGCCGGTAGCGCTAATGCAATAGTGTCAATAAACGAATACCGGTATCGAGCGTGTATACTTTCCGCTATTCGCCTGTGCCTTTATACACATGAGTAAAATCGTTTACCGGGCTAGAGCCCAGCTGTAAATCGAGCGCTTGCTCCAGAAAAAATAAAACAACAATAATTAAGACGCTGAGATGAAAAGAAATCTATTTACGCTGATATTGCCGGGCCTGCTCGTAGCCGCTACCGGTGTGGGTGCCGGTGATTTGGCCACAGCCAGTTTTACCGGCAGTGAGTTGGGTGTGGCGGTGCTTTGGGCAGTGGTAGTGGGTGGTGTATTTAAGTACGTGTTAACCGAGGGCATTGCGCGCTGGCAACTGGTTAACGGTAATAGCTTACTCGAAGGCCTTGTACAAAAACTGGGGAAGGTTTTTGTGTGGATCTTTCTTGCCTATCTTGTGCTTTGGTCTTTCTTTGTGGGCTCTGCGCTTATGAGCGCCAGTGGCGTTGCTTTGCATGCTTTATTCCCGGTGTTTGAACCTTCTACCGGGAAAATAGTGTTTGGCTTAGCGTCGAGTATGTGCGGGCTAGCATTGGCACGCCTGGGCAAATTTACGTTGTTCGCAAAAACAATGGGTGTATGTGTTGGCTTGATGTTTGCCGTCGTACTGTTTACCGCATATTCTTTATGGCCGGGGCATGCACAGGTGCTATCTGGGCTGTTTGTGCCCAGCATTCCCGATTTTTCAGGTAAAGGCCTTACCTGGACGGTGGCGCTTATTGGCGGCGTGGGCGGTACGCTTACTATATTTTGCTACGGCTATTGGATTCAGGAGCAGAACCGAACATCGGCAAACGATATTTTGCTGTGCAAAATTGACCTCGCGGTTGGCTACGGTATGACAATACTGTTTGGTTTGGCGATGGTCATTATTGGCAGCACTATTGTTGTTGAGGGTAAAGGCGCTGGGTTGCTCATAAAACTGGCCGCCAGTTTGGAAACGGCTATTGGGCCTGTGGGTAAATGGCTATTTTTAGTGGGTGCCTTTTCAGCAATATTCAGTAGTTTACTGGGTGTTTGGCAGGCGGTGCCCTATATGTTCGCTGATATAAGTCGGCACATTATGCAACCAAAATTTAATACCGGTGTTGTGAGGTTAAACCAAACACAAAGTTACAAAATATACCAAATACTGCTGGCTGTTGTGCCTATTCTAGGCTTATTGCTGAGTTTTAAGGAGATACAAAAGTTGTACTCGGTAGTGGGTACGCTGTTCATGCCGTTTCTTGCGGTGGCACTTTTGCACCTTAATAACCAGGGTAAAATGGGTAAACATAAGAATAGCGTGCTCATAAATGGCGTATTATTGGCTACGCTGGTGTTTTTTTCGTATGTTGCATGGCAGAAGTTTGTAGCTTAAGCGGCGGATTAAATCGATATTTTGCAATGCACTCATTATTAAAAGATAGAGTTGGTTATATGAAATTACTCGTACGCGCACTACTGATGATTACCGTTACATTTTCTGTTGTTCCAGCCTATGCAAATGACGAGGCTTATTTTTCTACGTTTATGATGGTTTGTGCCAAGGGTATTCATAACATTAGTTCGGTTAGCGAATTAGCCACACACTTCAAGCTTAAGCCGTTACCAAAGTCCAGTTGGCCAGATTCACCGCATTATAAGGGCTGGTTTTTTGCGGTTGAAAAGCAAAAATATATTTTGTCGGTAGATAAGATAGAGGATCGAAATATTTGTGCTATGGAAGCTGCAGATATAGATGCGGACAAAATACGACTCATTATGGAAGGTTTTTTTAACAATGGTGGTGAAATAGCGCTAGTGAAAAAATTGCCAAACGATGAAACCTACGTATGGCAGGAATACTATACTGGCAAGCTGCCAAGCTTCGGCATCGACAATATTTTTACCATTAAAAAGCGTAAAGAATCGGTGGTACTCGTAGTAAGCACCAGTATAATTCCAAGCTAGCCCGGGAAATACTAGGGTCGTAGCCTCCTAGTGTATAGGAGGCTACAGGTTGGGCTAAAATCAATTAGTAGCTGTGTACAGACTAAAGGGTTTAAGCGCGGCTACGTATACTATTTCACGGGCTTTGGGTCGGGAAATTTCCAGCTGCCATCGAGGATTGCTTTTTGGGGTTGATACAAGCGAACGATGTAGTTCCAGCCTTCTGTTGTTGGGATACAGTTTTCGCGCTTATCCGAACAACCACCAAAATGGATAGTGGCTCCACCGTCTTTATTGGGTGTAGCCGTTAGGTTGTTGATTGAGTTAACGCCCAAATCGTTCTTTTCCATGAAGCCGCTGTCGTTGTAAACCGTTATAGAAGCAAAACCATCGACAGGAATATCTTTTACTGTTAGTACATAATTAACTTTTCCGTCATTGTTTTCAGGGTAAACATTTACATACATCGCGTCTTTTTTGGGGTTGCCTCCCCAGCCTAATGCGGTCCCTATCAAATGATGGATAGGATTTAGCTTGTCTTTTTGTCCTAGCATCCCCGAAGTGTCGCTAAGCGTTGTTCCAAGTACGTTTATGGCATCGCGTATTGTGGCGAGCGATTCCTCGTCCCAATCTGGAGTATCCAAGACGCCTGTTTTTTCTTGCTTTACTATGATCTTATCTTGAACAGAATTTGCCTGCTTTATATCGCTGGCATCGTTTGCGTTCACAAGAGTGCGAAAAATCACGCCAACGTAACGCGTACCTACATCTTTTTGTGTCAGTGTGTAAGAACCTGCTTCATAGATTGCGGGCGGAATGGAGTGATCTTGATTAACAATCATCATCGATTGCCACCGATCTGTTTTTGGCTTGTTAATGGTAACGGGGTTTGTTAAATCGAAAATTCCGATAGAATACAGTGTATCTCTATTCATACGAATAACGTCTTGTTTATCTAATGGTGTTGGCTGCCGTATATGATGTAATTTTCCGAAGCCACCCGCGGCCTCATATCGCTTGAACGTCATATCGGTTTCCGCGCGAACAAAGCTATCGACAGTAACTTGTTCAGAAGCCCAGGAAGTTGAAGCTGAGAGTAGTGTGGCAAGCAAAAAAAATGTCTTAGTATCTATTGTCATTATTTTATCCTTAATGTAAAAAATATTTTTACAACTCTTGGTTCTCGTTAGCGCGTGATCGGCTTTCTGCTCGGCACCGCTCACAAGAGTTATACGGCCCGTATCATTAGAAATGATTTTTGTTTGTAGGCACGATAGTACGAACCAGTTTTGCTTCAACAAACTAACATAGTCTTTAGCCCTTCGCTAGACGTGAAAGTAAGAGTTTCGGCGTCCATAAAAACATTTGGATACTAAGGGGTACGACTGAGTACTATCTTAGTAATCCGTAAAGTGCGAATGTGTTGGGCTGTTTTAATCTGGCTGGGTATTTGATCGGTAAAAATACTACAGTGTGCAGCATATGGTGGCCCTCATCGTTCGGATAAATAGATATTCAGTAAACGCACGGCGAAAGCGAAAGCTAATGGACTAAACGTAAATGACTCATCCATAAAGAGGCGCATGGCCCGATAGGCAAATGGGGGGCGTTAATTCTTTGGAATACCTGCTTTTGCGAGAGTGAGGTTACTTTAGCGCACAATTTTTGCTGGAACGGGAATCTAAACCTTTAAGGAAAAGCTAAAAAAGCTGAGGCAGCGTAACCTGCTCCAGCTTTCTTTTGTTCCTTAATAGCAGCTCTATTAGTTATTTTTTTTGGCCGCTATTTTGGTGTGCGGTTTATGCACAAGGTATTATTGACAGGCCTGCTGGTGAACCGGCTAAAACTTATAATTAAAGCCTAAAGAAAGCTTTACGTTTTTAGGGTAAGAGTTACCAGAAATCTTAGTTGTTTCCAAGGTGCTGGCTAAATCTAGATTAAAGTATTTTAAGGCGGTTATTCCGATCGCGACTTGAGACAATTTTGTGCCGGAAAGGTTGCTGTGTAAACCCGCTCTGAGGTTGGATAGTATCCAGCTGTTACTTTTGTAACCACCACTAATGGATGCCCACTGAAAGCTCTGGCCTAGAGGGTCTTCTACGGCATTTGCGTCTACGGCAACATTCAGGCCCCATTTTTTATCGCTGGTGTATAAACCACTTTCCAGCTTTAACTGACGTTTACTTTTGTATTGGCGGATGTTCTTCAGAGTATCGAGTACTTTCTCACTCTCTATCTGTGTTGTATCAATTACGGGAAACTCGAATTCACTTTGAACTAGGTCGAGTAGCGATGCACCAATACTGTAGTTGCTCGCTGTCCAGAGTACGCCAAGGTCGATATCAATGGCGGTATCGGTGTTGAATTCTGCGTTTTTAATATCGTCGAATAGACTTTCTGAGTCGCCTATATCGCCAATACGGGTGGCGACGTTTGATAGCCCTATGTTGACCACCTTGGGGGTAACGCCCCAGTAGAGGCTACCGCTTTCGTAGTCTCCGTACTCACGGCTATAGCCAAAAGTAAATTCTGATACTTTTGCGGCCTTGGTAACGAGCAAGCTGTCGTTTTCGAACGCAAAGCTCGCTTTGCCTGTGCTTGGCTCTACGGTAATAGAAATACCGCCGGATAGGTCGAATGTTGTTATCGGGTCTTCGGGCACTAGCGCGAACAAGCTTTCTAGCTCTGTGAGTGCTTGCTGGCTATCGAAATTAAACTCATCTTCAATACCAATAGCGCCGGAAGACACCTGCCGTGTAAAGTTGAAACTGAAAGTGCCGCCCAAAAAGTTGGTGTTACTGATAAGCGAAAACTGATTTGAAATATCGGCTCTGGCAAAACCGTCTGTGCTAACTAAGGCGAGTATTGCCGCTGCGCTGGCGGCTTCGACGCCAATGCGATCTATCAGGGCGTCGAGGTCTGGGTTGGATATATCGAGATCGCCGCCAGGTTTGCCGCCACCGTCTCCGCCGTTGTCGCCTCCTCCATTGTTGGCTCCGTCATCTTTGTTGGCAAAATAGTCCGCAAGATCGTCGATTTTCTCAAACAGATTATCTAAATTGCCGTACTCCAGCCCGCCGCCGAGGCTAAATTCGCCCATAACCTTGTCGTCACTGGTCATCCGGGTACGGTCGTATGCGCCTGAGGCGGGGTTCAAGTTGTTACTGATGGTTCCCTGACCGTGGGATACCGCGCCATAACTGAGATTAACGCCGGTGGGATTAAAGCTGGCTGCATTCACAGAAGCGCTGAGGACTGTACAGCCTATAAGGCCTGAAATGCTTAAACCGGTTTTGAGGTTACTGTGTAATTTCATGATGAATGCGGGCCGCTAGAGTTAGGTTGATAATGGTACCAGCTTTTGACGGCGGGAAAAATTGTGTCGTCGTTCGCTAACATGTCACTCAGTACGTGTGTGTGGCTATTTGCCTAATAGCAAAAGCCTATAAAATCTAATTGCGAGTTGCTAGCGTGGTATCAAGCGCCACGTATGGGTATTCGCAATCATCGCACACAAAACCTAGCGGGTCGGAGCCTGGCAAGCCGCAGTGCGGCGTTGGGCCGCTAGCTAGCAAAGGTCAAACTTACCTATTAGAGACGCCCCTATGATTGTGTAGATACAATGTTAACCTCGAGTGGACCATTAGTATCCAAATGCACATCGGTTTGTGGGAATGCAATGGTGATACTGTTTTGTGCAAAACGCGTATTAATGTCTTTATGCAATTCCGTAATAGTAGAAATGCGATTATCGTTGTATTCAATATAGCAGCGTAAGTAGAGAACCAGGCTGCTATCGGCAAACTCTTCAAACGAAACGTAGGGGGCAGGTTCGCCAAGAATAGTAGGGTTATTGCGTGCGCATTCCCCTACAATATCCATGGCCAATTCCACGTTACTGCCGTAGGCAATTCCAATAGGGATTTTGATGCGTGTGAGGTCATCTGATAGCGACCAATTTAATAGCCGGCCCGTAATAAATTCCTTGTTCGGCACGAGTAATTCCTTTCTTTCCCACGTTCTAATGGTAGTGGCACGTGTTTGAATTCGCGTGATTACACCCTCGGTATCGCCAATGGTTACAACGTCACCTATTCGAATGGGGCGCTCGAAAAGAATAATAAGCCCACAAATAAAGTTGGCAATAATTTCCTGTAAACCAAAGCCTATACCAACACTGAGTGCCGCTACCAGCCACTGCACCTTATTCCAGCTTATACCCAGAATATTGGAAACAAATATAACGGTGCCTACAATTAAAATATAGGAAGTGAGCGTTTTAATGGTAAAACGACTACCCGCTGAAATGTCGAGTCGCTGTAAAACAATAATTTCTAGTAGACCGGGTAAACGCTTTATGGAAATGGACGTAATGAATATCACCATTAGTGAATAAATTAGGTCTGCAAGGCTAATAGGGGTGATAACGTCTTTTCCGCCTGTGGAACTAAAGTTTTCCCAAAGCGTTATACCTTCTAATACATTGAAGGCCGGTAAAATATCGGACCAAATAGTAGCAACACCCCATACTGCTAGGGCGATAACGCTGATATTCAATATTTGCTTACTGTCTTCATTTATTGCAGCTAAATCGACTTCTGGCACCTCTTCAATGTCATGAAACTCGCTTGCCGACTTCGATTCGTGTGTATTTTCGTCGCGGGCTTTTGCCTGGAATTCCTTTCGGCGTTCTAATGCTGCGGCAAACGCCAGACGACGATGGTTGATACGGAGCCAGCGGAAAACCAATTGATGTAATAATAGAATGACGTAGGCAAAACACGCCGTATGAATAACTTTTTGCAAAAGCGTAATGGAACCATTGATATAGCCAAAGCCAGTGTAGATAACTAACACAATGGGTATGCTGGGCAGCAAGTATTTGGCGTACACTATAACTTTATTGGCTACTTTATCTTTGGCCTGAAAAACCCTAAACATTAGGAAAGACGTTAGAAACAGAATGGCACTATAGGTAAGCAGTATAAAACTGTTCTTCATTGAGTCGCTGTTTGATCTTAAATACTCGGCGAAAAAATATAGAATAACGACACAAAACAGAGATACCTTGAAGGCCGGTCTACGAACTACGGTGAGTATTGAAGCGGTACGCTGAAAGTGAATTTCGGCAATGCCCCGTGGCCGAGTTTGCTCTGTCACGAGTCGAGCGAAGAATAATATGTTGCAGGTAATCAGTATAGAATGCCAGAACGCGCTGTAGGCTAAGGAGGTTTGGTTGGCCGTTAGCATTTCCAGGGAAACAACGGCAAGCAGGAATGGAATGCTAACTATGTTAACTAAAGAAAACCCTATGGCTTTTAATGTAGCCAATATGGTGTCTCTTTTGTATTTCGAAACGTTACGCCCTTGGTTTTCTATTAGCCGATACAACCGTGGACGAAAATAGTATACGAGCACAACGGCCATAAGTGATATAAGAAAACGAAAAGAGCCAAGCAAATTGTCTTTAAGCTGCTGTAGTGAGCCGGTGGAGAAAATGTGAGAAACAACGCTAATAGTGTCTGCAGTAAGTCGGGTTAGAAAATCGCCACCTAGAGGAGTTGAGCTTTTAACCCAAATCATTCTCTCGTTTAGAAATAACTGAAATTCTGACACCGTAAGCACAATTTTTTCGTAATGTGAGGCCAGTTCGTTTAAGCTCCTAATATAGCTTCTATCAAGTTCTAGTGCGTAATTAAGTAAGCTGGTTCTGCGTGCTACTAGCGCTTCCATTTGTGGTTGAATTTCTGCACGCATGTCGGCATCGAGCTTGAGGTTGACGGTAAGCGACTGTATATACTGTTCGCCAGACTCAATATTGCGCAATTCTTCTTCGTGTAGAATTTGGTCGAGCATAGCGCTGGCTATACGGTCGTTAAAGCTGTTGAGAATGCTGGTGTAATCTCCCCTGTTTTGAAGCTGTTGGCTTTGCTGCAATAGGGTGTTGCCCAAGTTTTGGCTGAAACCGGCAATACTTACCCTGCGTTTTGTACGCTTCATGCTTTCTTCG
This sequence comes from Teredinibacter franksiae, assembly GCF_014218805.1. Lineage (NCBI taxonomy): Bacteria > Pseudomonadati > Pseudomonadota > Gammaproteobacteria > Cellvibrionales > Cellvibrionaceae > Teredinibacter > Teredinibacter franksiae. The sequence continues at coordinate 2,434,902 of NZ_JACJUV010000001.1, forward strand.
AGGTGTAAATTCTCATCGCGAATTTTTTCAGCCTGCTCACCGGTCTGGCGGATATCCTCCACAATTGTAGAGGTCAGTTCACCCAGAGCTGCGTTCTTTTGGGCTAATGCCTGAACCACCGCATGAGAGTTGCTGTAGGCGTCTAGCGAATTTTCCACTTCTTTCAGTTCAGTTTCGGCAAATGCCGAACGACGCTGGTACAGAAATTCTTCTAGCGAATTAACCATTGATGCCAGTGTTTGCATATCAAAGGTGGTGGAATCGTTGTTTGCCTGAATTAGCTCCAGTCGCATGGGTTGACTTAGCAGCTCTTGATCAAGCATAAGCACTTCGGCCTTAATGGCAAGATATTCGCTAGCCAATAACCAATTTCTGGCTTCCTGGGACCCGGCTGAGGAGTCGGGGTCGTAAGGGCGCTGGTATTGGTTGGCCAAATCAGCTTGGCGGGTAGATATTTGCAATAATTTCTCGCGAATTTTACTGGGCCGATTGGCTTCGAAGCTGAGGGTTTTAGTGATTTCCTCCAGCTTGGCTCTTACCGCTGCATGGTTAGCCTTTTCTGTGAGGTAACGTTGCTCTAGCGCGGGTAAATCGAGTTTTTCGACTTCACGGGCATTAACAGGCTTGGTCTTGCGCACCTTATTTTTTAGTGACTGCCGAACTGTTTTTGCTTTGTCTCGAGCACTTTGGCGCGACTGAAGATAAGCTGCGTAGCGTCTTTTGTAGGCCTCGGCGGTTTGCAGGTTTAATAGAACCTTCTTGTAGGTATCTATGAGCTTGGCCTTATTATCGTCGTCAAGGGTGGTGAGTGAAGACACTTCACTGAGTTTGGCTTCTACGGTGGCCGTATCGAGTTTGATTTCCTGTAGAGTTGCCGAATTCGGGTTGCTCATTTGCGCGTTGCCTAACGCGGTGGTAAGCAGTAAAAAGAAAAGCGAGAAAACTCTGCTTGCCACGAGGTAGATACTTTGTTTTTTAGTATTGTTCATAATGACCGCGTTCGCCGGCTAGCGGCTGTATATTCGTAAAATGCACAAAAAAAGAATTGACCGAAGTTGGTTAGGTAAGCAACTTAAGGTACAGCGTTTCGATGACGATAAGACTGAAAACGAGTGGGAATAATAGCCTACAGAATTTATCGATGCGTAATGCATGGGCATGTCGGCCTATTTTGGTCATGTGTGTAGCGTAAACAACCTCAATAAAACTGGAAAACACCAGCAGGCTCGAAGCCATAACAAAATAGTCAAGAGTAGTAAGGTACGATAGGTTTGGCAGTTTTGAGGCAACCGAAAAACGGTAGGCAATAAGGGTAAGCATGGATGTCATGCATACGCCAACATTACTGCCGGTTTCCTTGGGGTCGAGCCAAAAAACAACCCAGCTCATAATAACAATCATAATGAGCGGAAAGATGACCTGAATAACAAAGTAAGAATGACGTCGTATAGCTTCAAACGAAAAGCGAATGGCAGGGTTACCCTTGGCGTTGGCAACCGGCCTATAGGTGTAGGCTTCGGCTTCGAGATCAAGAAGGTCCCAGTCGGAAACACTGAGTTCGTCAGCAATTCCGCCCATATCCTCAAGCCAGTAAAAAACCAACTGTTGGCTTGTATGCCCTGCGGTGACCAAGTTGAATGAAAAGCGTTGGGTATCGAAAGGGAAAGCCCGCAGGTCCATTTTTTGGGAGTACTCGCCCCACATGCCCTGCAGATAGCGAACCGTACCGTCACTCTCAACAAATACCTCGGCACTTAGGGTGTTTGAGCTCCGCTGTAGGTTGACGATCTGTAGATTAGGGTGCCAAATGTCCGACAATTTCATTTTTATCGGCGTTTCATTGCTGTGAGCTAGGCGGGAGTCGTGCCAAACCAGCATTGTGTACAGTTTTGCCGTCATTACCTGTTTTGCCGTATTAATATCCTGCATGTCGGCCAGCAATATGGTGGCGCCCACTTTAAGCGGCAGTTGCGTTTCCGGCGGGAAGGCCGTTAGCGAATTGTCATAAGGCGAAGCGAAAGCATAACGGCCCGCCGTAAGCCCGGTGATGACTAATAGCAGTATTAGCAGAGGTTTATTTAGATTCATACAGGAATATAGGCTCGTGGTTATGGCTAAAGCGTTTTAGAATTTTTCGCCCACATGCAGGTATATAGCTTCCCCGTCTTCACTTACACCAACATCAAGCCCGAGGTGCATAGCCTGCTTCTTGGAGACCTGCCAGCGAATGCCGGCACCGGTACTGGTCACAACTTTGTTGTCTAGGGCATTGCTGATGGAGTTACCCACACTGCCGACTTCAGCGGATAGCATAAAGCCCCAACGAGGGTGGAATTTGTGCCGCCACTCTAGGTGACCGGAAACGGCGGCTTCGTCTTGATAGCGTCCACTGGAGAAGCCGCGCATATTCAGGGTTGGCATTAGGAAGAAAGGGGCTTCACCGTCGACCATACTGCTATAGCCTCTAACGGCGATTACACTCTTCTCGCTCGCCGAAAAATAGTGATTATAGCTAAGGGTGTAGCGGTCGAAACTGTAGTCACTGCCAAGCGACTCGTCATCTCGGCCCACTTCCATGTTCAAAAAACGACCCGTTCTGGGGTAGTAGTTGTTGTCACGATTGTCGTAGTTCACCACCACGGCCATGTTAGCAATTTTCATATCGTCGTCTAAAACGGGAATACCGGGTATCAGTGCGTCTAGATCGAAGGTAATGGTAGATTCCATAACCACTGCTTTTAAGCCCCCGAACCAATCTTTTGTGCCCGGTAGGCGCCCAAGTGCCTGTATAAGTACAACATTAGCCGTAAGATTATATTGGACGGGGTCATCGGCGAAAGCCGGGTCGCTGCCGGAACCATAGAAATTAACATTAACATCTCCTGTACCCACTACCCCTCGAACCCGCAAACGGTCGTCAAACAAGTAGTTGTCATGAAAAAGACCAGCAACCCAGCTGTCGGTATCGGTATACATACCGCCTAAACCGCTGGTCGCATTGGGTGAGTCAGCGCTGTTTTTTTTCGACGGATGCATGTATAAGAGTGCCGCCTGCAAGCCGGACCCAATCGTAGGGTTAGACATGGGAATCGGAACAGCAAGAAATTGGCCTTTGCGGAAGGACTTTGAATTATGTGCCTTATCTACGTCGCGATTGAGCCTGTCGTCTAGCTCAGCGGAAAAAGCTTGGCCAGCAAACGCAAAAAACGAACAGCAAAGAAAGAGCTTAGTAAAGCTGGTCATGGTGAAATTCCGGGTGAAAAGGGCTAAAAAAGAATACGGATATAATACGTCAAATTGAAAAATGGCGGTACGCGATTTTGACTAATTAGCGGTATTGCTCATGTATAATCGCAAATAACGTTGTGCTTCGAGGCGTTACGATGGTGAAAGTATTCAGGCTAGTAATGAGCGTCTCCACGTCTGTCGCCGTCAATAGTTTCACATTACGTGAAAATGGCAGCGTGGTGCGCTCGCAGCAGAGTGTTAGCACAGAAAAAATGTGCAAAAAATACAAGAGTATTGATGACATGATTAGCCAAGTTAATGGCCGCGAAATGCCCGTTTCTAGCGCTGTAGCCCCGTCGCTGGGCTCTTGCCAGAATTCACTCAGTTTATGCGTGGCTTAATGGATTTCTGCAGGTTCTATTGCAGCCTACAAAGTGATTTCTCTGGAAATCGAGAAATTACAACAGGCCACATTCGCCAGGTAGTTACTTGCCCGTTAGACCTCGATTGACCCATGAGTGTTATGTATTTCACCGCCAACATCAGTTTCCGTAACTTACTGTTTGTACTTATCTTGATGATGAGCCAATCGGTGTTAGCGGCTATGCTTGCCCAAAAACGCCCTGGCTATACTCTGGAGCTTTTATCCGAACAGAAGCCAGCGCTCGTCGTTAGCCTGCGCGCTAGACTTCAAGCTCACCGTGAATACATCGAAAAGTCCAAAGTCAAAGAAACGATAAAAGCGATAGCTGAAGATGAGCAGCGGGTGTTAGAAAAGTCCGCACGTGCGTTGGGCTTTTACGATGTTGATGTGAAGGCTGAGTACGAGGTTAACGCTCAAGGGCCTATACGTTACAAGATTGACGCTGGTGAAGCGTATCAGCTCGAAAAAATTGAATATCGTTTTCCAGCAATTCTACAACAGGAAAAATTTACGCTTAAAGGGTTGAAAATTGGCGATGCGTTAAATGCAGAGTACGTCTTACTTGCAGAAAAAGACCTGCTTCAACAGTTGGGCACGCATTGTTTATACGAATTGGATTTGAGCTACAAAGTAACGCTCTCCCGAGAGAAAAAGAAAGCCACCATTGTTTTCAACTTGACCGACAGCCCGCCAAGCCATTTCCGCACAATTAGCTTTGAGGGGCTCGAGCACACAAAGGAAGAATTTCTGCGAAGCCAGACTAGCCTGAAAGTAGGCGATTGTTACAGCGCCACTCGCCTGAATACAGAGCGGCTAAAATTATTGCAAACGAATCTGTTAAATTCTGTGTCGCCCGTTGTTACCCACGGGAATTTTGTCAAACCTGATAATATTGATGGACGTGAAAGCTACCCTATAGATATCACTTTCCAAGTTGCAGAGCGAAAATATCGCAGTATTAAAGCGGGAGCGGGTTACAGTACTGATGAACAAGCCGGTATAAGCTTAGAATGGCAAAACCGCAACTCTTTTGGCTCGGGTGAGAGCATGAAAGTTGAATGGGGCTTGAATGGTATACGTCAGCACCTAGACGCCACTTATACTATTCCACACTTCTACTCCGAGGACCGCAGGCTTGAAATTGAAGCGCTGGTTGAGGAGGAAGATACTGCTGCATTTGAGAGTATTAAGGTTGAGCTTTCGGCAACCATTATTCGTTCTTTTTGGACCAATTTTTTGTTTATGTATGGAACCCAGTTCGCGCATTCAAAAGTATCTGAAGACGACGAGCGTGAAAATTTTAATCTTGTTTCTGCGCCGGTAGGCTTAACATGGAATAAACGCGATGACCTGCTGAACACCACAACGGGAATGACGCTTTCAACGTCCGTGGCACCGTTTCAGGACATTCACAAGGAAGATCTACGTTTTTTACGCGGTACATTAGCGGGCACATTTTTTATCAGCGCGTCGCAATTACGCACACATCCTACGTTGGCAACCCGAGTAACAATGGGTTCCATGACAGGTTCAAGCCTGGACAAAATTCCTGCAGATGAACGTTTCTATTCCGGGGGAGGAGGTTCCATACGTGGTTATGCCTATCAGTTAGCCGGGGAGTTAACCGATGGTTTGCCAAACGGTGGCAAATCGTTTGGTGAGCTTGTTGTAGAATCCCGGTTCAAACTGTCGCCAACATGGGGGCTGGTCGCCTTTGTTGATGGCGGCTACGCCTATCCGGAAGAAATGCCCAGTTTCGGTGAGGATTTTCTGTGGGGTGCCGGTTTGGGCATTCGCTACTTTACAGGGTTTGCACCTATCCGTTTTGATGTCGCAGTACCCTTGGATAAGCGCGAAAACATTGACGACGACTATCAAATATACATCAGTATTGGCCAGGCATTTTGAGTGTTGTTTCGATGAAATATAATATAGCGAACCAGGTCATAAAGGTAGGGCGAAAAATAGCGAAATCCCTATTGTATGGTTTGCTTACGCTGACGGTTGTGTGTGCGCTTTGCGTAGCCCTATTGTCTATAGACAGCGTGCGTGAACATGCGGTTAGTTACGCATTAAAAAAATACAATAACGCTCAAACCGACATTCAGATCAACCTTGAAGGTATTACCAGCACATCAATGGGGCGTTGGTATGTCGCTCGGGGCGTTATTGCCTTAGAAAATCAAGAAATAATTACCGTCGAAAAGTTTAACCTCGCGTTGGTTCTTTCCGCGCTTTGGGATAAACATATTCATATTCAGCAGTTATCGGCTGCCACTGTTCGCTATAGCTATTATCCGCTGGAAGAAAAAACACCTGAGCCTCCAATCAATAAAGAATCGGTAACGGCTATAACGCTACCAAACCTGTGGCAAATTTCGTTGGATTCGCTGGCGATAAAACGGTTGCGGCTAAATTTAGAAAATCTAGCCGCGGTACCACCTGAATTGGCGCATTTAGATTACCAAATTACTGGCATGCTCAAGGCCTTTTCGGCCGATACGCCTTTGGCGATTACGCTAGAAGCATTTGATGCTAACGACAACACACGGCTCTCGATTAAAACGCGAGAAGGCGTTACCCAAAAAACCAAAATCGAGGGGTCTTTTCGCGAAAAGAGTGAGGGCCTATTCGCTCAACTATTTACTCAGCAGCTAGGGTTTGAGCTAAATTTTGTTGCAGAGCTAGACAAGGCGAGCGATTACCCAACAGTGGATATACAAAAACTACGCATAGACATTGCCGATCAACTATTGGAGGCTAGCGCCTTTCTCGCATTTGAAGAAAATAACGGCCTTAAAATTAGCCGCGGCCAATTAATGCAGCGACCTGAAACTGAAAGAAACGAGGAAAGCGCTGCAATTAATAGCATAGAATTTTCTGGATTTATGGATAGCGACAATTTACAGGCGACAATTAACACGCAGCATTTTGACGTTACAGCCCTCCATAGTTTGGCGAATACCGTTTTAGATGATTTGCCGCCGCTACCTACCGCGAAGGCAAAAATTGAACAACTGGAATTCAGTTTTACGTCGCACCCTCAGGATATTCTCAACCAGGCACAGCTCAAACTCAAAACGCGTATTGCAGCAGAATATAATGAGACCCCATTATTGCTAATGGCAAGCCTTGACGGAGGACTGGAAAAACTACAGCTAGATGATGTTCGATTAGTGTCGAATGATTCTAGGGTAAAAGTGTCGGGCCAGCTAGATTTTACCGGTGAAGAAAACAACGTTGCTTATGCGTTAAAAAACTTCGATCTATCATTGTTAAAACAGCTTAGTGCTCAATACCCTCCTGGGCTAACCGGTGTTCTGAATGGCAAAGGAAGCATTAAGGGCCTTCTAGAAAAACCCAATATGGAGGTTGAGGCAAAATCTACCTTTCATTACCCTTTAGGCGTTAAAGATGGCGTGCCTTTTCAGCAATCGTTCAAAGCCGAACTAAAGGCAAAATACTTAACCGAAATTATTCTTATAGAATCGGCGTCGTTGGTCAATATAACGTCAAATAATTCCGCCGTGGACATTTCTGGACAGCTAGACCTTACGGGCGACAAAAATGATATACGTTATGCCATAAAAGATTTCGATCTATCCATATTGAAGCAGGCAGGCCTTCAGTATCCCCCAGGCTTCGCCGGTATTCTGAATGGCAAAGGTAGCTTAAAAGGGCTTTTACAAAACCCGAATGCAGAAGTTGAGGCAGAATCTACCTTTCACTACCCGGTTACATTCACTGATGGTGTATCGGTAGAGGAATCGTTTAAGGCCGAATTAAAAGCGAGCTACCTCAACCAAGCTTTGCATATCGAAGCTGCATCGCTGTTGAATATTAAACAACCCGAATCCGTCGTATTGTTTTTACTAAAAGGCGATGTAGACGTCCACAAAAAGTCCCCGGTTGTTAGTTTACAAATCGAAGCCGAAAAACTACCTATGGCGTTATTAGAACCCTATGGTTGGAGCGATACTGAAGGAGCACTGTCCATCAATGTTAATATTGATAATACAGTAGACGAAAATTTTGCGGAGAACTGGGAAAAAAACTTACTTATGGAAGGTAAGCTGCGCTATGAAACACGTATAAAAGCGGATCAGCCCAAGAATGAAACGGCGATAGTATTTGATGTGAATGTGGCCGAAGTCGCAGGCGATAGCGACAATCGATGGTGGCAGCTCAAAGCTGATTTAGGTTTAAAGAAGGGTAAGGAACATAAATCGAATGAGCTTGTGCTGAGCGTTAAAAAGGGCGGGCTGACTCAATTTCTAAAAGATGGCGAGTCCCTGCCGGTAACGCGCCTAGAGGGCCATGTTGATATGGCGGTTGCGAATTTTATTCTGCCGGACTCACAAAAAGTAACGGGAACACTGGTAACGGATGTGGACGTAAGTGGTGACCTTGACCGACCCAACATTAAGGGAGTGGTGGAGATAAGAGACGTTAATTATCGTCATTCCGAATTGGGTACTAGCCTCAATAATGCTTCGGCTTTGCTGTCTTTTGAGGGCACCAAGGTATACCTCAAAAATCTTCAAGCTAAGGATGACGGAGATGGACGAATTGCCATGAATGGACTATTCGATTGGCAAAAAGATGATAACGCAAAGGCTATAGAGCTAAGCCTAGATGCCGATAAGTTTTCGTTATTCGAGCATGACCACGTAGAAGGCAAAATAAGCGCTAATGTGCAGGCTACAGGTAATGTGGAGCGAATACTGGTCAAGGGTGACATTATTGTCTCGCCACTCTCTATATCCATTGCGGCCAATCCGGGCCCTTCCATCCCTGAAATAGAGTACGAATTCGAGCAAATAGAGGAACAGCAGCGCAATAGTCGATTACCGTTTCCAGTTATAGAACTGGACATTAATATCGGTGTCAATCAGCAAGCGTATATTCGTGGCCGCGGCTTGGAAGCGGAGCTTGAAGGCAAGATGAACCTAAAGGGGCCTACTAATAAACTGGAATATCAGGGGGCGTTCAATACAATCCGTGGTGGTTTTGAATTGGTGGGCAAGCAATTTAGCCTTGAGAAAGGTGAGGTCGGTTTCAGTAACAACGCGGTTATCATACTGGTAGTGGGCGTTTACGAAGATGACGAAATGGAAGTGCGTGCAGAAGTAAGCGGTACAGGCGAAGACTTTAATTTTAAGCTTACCTCTATTCCTTCAATGCCCGAGGATGAGCTAATAGCCAAACTTATATTCGGCTCATCGGTACAGGATATTTCGGCACTGCAAGCATTACAGTTAGCTTCCACGGTTCAACGGCTTAAAGGTGGACAAGTCTGGGACCCGGTTGGTGAGGCGCGCAATATATTACATGTTGATACGCTTTCAATTGATACTGAAACAACAGACGAAGGTACTGAACTAAAGTTTGGCGCCGGTAAATATATTACAGATAGGGTATACCTTGAAATTGAGCGCTCTGCAGAACCGGCCCACCCGTGGCAGGGCAACCTCTTAATTGAGCTAACGCCAGCGATAAACCTGGAGACGACCACCGGTGGTGCGTCGGGCGGTTGGACTAAGCTTGTGTGGAAGCACGACTACTAAGCCCCATGGTGGCTTCGTTACCAGCGTTTAAGGGTAGGTTTAACTTCCAACAAGTTGAAAGATGGATATTGGCGCACAAACGTGGCTGTTGAGAATTTAAGCATTACAGTGTTTATTAAAAACGAAGTTTTTTTACGCGGTTTTCTGCAACAGTAGTTCTTTTCTATGGCTGCTGGGTGAGTAACCTGTCCAGCGTTTATAGGCGCGGGTAAAATTAGCTTGGTCGGCAAAGCCCAGTAAATAGGCAATTTCAGTCAGCGACATTTGTGAGTTTTTAATATGGCTGTTGGCAAGTTTTTCTCGCGTCTCATTCTGTAATTTTTTAAACGACTGATTTTCGCTTTTCAATTTGCGTTGTAGCGTCCGTAAAGTAAGATTCATTTTATCCGCAACGGCCTCTTCCGAGGCATTGCCCGACGGTAGCATGTCTATCAATATTGCGATCACATTCCCGACTACATTATTCCTGTCTACCTCGGTTAAATACTGCCGAATGGTTTGCTCGTTTGCCTCTGCGAGCATGGAATTGCCCGTGGCCAATGATTTGTCGGCTACGTGTTGATCAATAAGTAAAACATTTTCTAGACGGTTGTATTCCGGGGAAACTCCGACATAGGCTTCTAGGGCGCCTGGGTTTCGATGATTGCGTGCGAGTTCCATTGCTACGGGAACAAACGCCTCCCCGGCCAGCATTCGGCACATTTTAATAATGGCGGTAATACCGGCATCATTTCCGGCAGGGTGAACCTTGTTTATGTCTTCGGAGGTGGTCATGGAAAATCGATAATGTGTTCCAACTTTGTCCAAACGTGTAATCAGGGAATTATTAACCAGATGAGAATAGCGGTGTAAACGCTGGAAACCCTCCAGCAGCGAGTCGCTTGCCAGCCAGGCAAACCCAAGGGCATGGAAAGTGGTGGGGTTCCAGCTAGTACCAACGGCGACCCCCAAATCTTCGTCACCGGTTAAGGTTACGGCCGCTTCCCATAGTTGTGGCATTTTAAGTGCTTCAAATCGAGCCTGACCATCGCCCAATTTGGTGTAATCGAGCCCTACCTCTTTAAATACTGGTTTTGGATCATACCCGCGTGCCTTCAATGTACTCCATAAAAGCAGTGCCCACGATGTGAGTGTGGTAGTGGCCATAGGTTCTCCTTTGTTCGACGAAAGCATCGCTACTATTGTTTGCCACAGCTAGGGACAACTGATTGTCCTGTTTGGCCAATTTTGCTGCACCATCATTTTATACGCTAACCACATAAACCACAGCGCGAGAATAGAATGATGATGAAGCCCCTGCAAGATAGAAATACCCAGTATGCCCAACAAACACTGAAAAAGCCTTTTACCTGCATAGGCCGCGGATTACATACGGGTTTAAAGGTTATTATGACGGTGATGCCTGCGGAAGCAAATTCTGGCTACCGATTTGTCCGCCGTGATGTATCCGCCGGTCGTAACGAAGTCATCGCTGCCTGGCATACGGTAACAGAGACCAATTTATGTACCACGGTGTCAAACAACATGGGTGTGCGAGTAAGTACAATTGAACATCTCATTGCGGCGCTTTATGCTAACGGTGTTGATAATGCTCGCATTGTCCTCGATGGCCCAGAAGTACCGATTATGGATGGTAGTGCTAAGCCATTTTCAGAGTTGATCGAAAGCGTAGGGTTGGAAACGCTAGAGGAAGAGCGAAAAGCTATTGTGATAACCGACACCATTACGGTGCGAGACGGCAAGAAAGAAGCCTCACTAATACCCTCCCCCACCTCTTGGATAACCATGGAGATTGATTTTGAATCATCTGTTATTGGTCGGCAATCACTGTCTCTGGAGATGGGAACCGAGAATTTTAATCGAGAACTAGCAGACTCTCGTACCTTTGGTTTTGTTGATCAAATGAATACCTTACAAGCTCTGGGTTATGCCCGCGGAGGTTCATTACAAAATGCCGTATTAGTGGCCAAAAATGGTGTCATTAACAAAGACGGTCTACGACACGAGAATGAGTTCATCAGGCACAAAATGCTAGATGCCATTGGTGACCTTGCACTTTCTGGAGCTCCAATCATTGGTAGTTTTAGCGCAAAATACTCGGGACACAAGCTCAACAACGAATTATTACGCAAGCTGCTGCAGAGTCAAAATGCCTATCAATATGTACCCCTCCGTGAGGTAAGTGACAATTGGGTAGAAATGATGAACGTTAGCGCTGGGTAGTGGTAAACCTAATATTAAGATAAAACTTATGTATCAAATTGTTTTTAGTACGTCAATGTTCAGGCGGATAACCGTGGCAAACTGTTTACGAATTGTAACGAGTATTGCCGCGTTCTGTCCGCTTTTAAGCGCTGCGACGGAAACCAATTACGACGCGCCGGTGTACAATAATGTATCCACTTGTGCGCAGGGTTTGTCCCAACCGCCGTTTGCAACCGCGAGCCTAGAAAGTGAAATATTTACGGTTGTCAGTTGGAATATTGAAAAAGGAAAGAACCCTGGTTGGAAGGATAGCCTTCGACGCCTTGCGGAGACTGCCGAGTTTGTATTAATACAGGAGGCTACGTTTACAGAAACAATGAAGGAGCCGAAAAAATCACAATTTTATTGGAGTTTCACGCCCGGATACAAAACAAAAAAATACCGCAGTGGTGTATTGGCTTTAAGCCGCAACGAACCCAATCTTGTCTGTTCCCTGAGGGTAAAAGAGCCTTGGCTGTCAACGCCCAAATCGATCACGGTATTGCGTTACAATCGTGGAGAAAATAAGCCCGCATTAATGGTAGTCAATGTTCATAGTGTTAATTTTAGTGTAGGTGTAAAAGCTTATAAAGCACAGCTAGAACAGGTCAATAAGTTATTGGCCCTGCACAGCGGCCCCGTGATTGTGGCAGGCGATTTTAATACCTGGAGCAAAGCGCGAATGGCGGTGTTAGATTCGATTGGAGATAAAAATAGTATGCAAGCGGTTGAATTTCAGGATGATAATCGCACGAAAAAATTCGATCATGCTCTGGATCATATGTTTGTCCGCGGGCTGAGAGTGAAAGAAAGTACGACTGAGGTAGTTAAAACCTCTGACCACAACCCTATTTCGGCTAAGCTAGAATTCATACACTAATATTCGGAGCCGCACTAATAATCGGAGCTGCACTTATGTTGAACGTAAAGATCACCTTTTTATTGTTAGTAGGGCTATGTTTAGGCATGGCGACAGAAGCGATAGCCGAAGAAACCACCGATGCCCAGCGAGAAATAACCGCACTTATTGAGTTCGTTGAAAAAAGCCAATGCGTGTTCCACCGCAATGGGAAAATGTACACATCGGAACAGGCGGCTAGCCACCTGCGTTTAAAGTGGAGTAAAGGCGAACGCTACGCGAAATCGGCGGAGGCGTTTATCGACAACCTAGCGAGCAAAAGTTCGTGGACAGGAAAGCCCTACTCTATTGAGTGTAAACCGGAAGCAAAGCGTGACATCAATAGCTGGTTAAAAGCCGAATTAGTAAATTTGCGATAATGTATTTTTTCATTCACCCGGTATAGGTTTGTACCGAGTGAATGAGGTTGCCAGTATTGACTAAGGCTACAGGCGTTCAATAGGCCCTACTTTTCTTTCTTTTTATTTAGCGCTTCAAACTTATACTTCTGGCCGCCTAGGCTAGCTTCGTACATTAGACCACCTTTTGCGTAGGTAAATACCACCATACCATTCACGTATTGCGCATTTTGAGCGCCGGATTCACCTTTACTGGTAGCACCCGCCGCATTTCCTGTGGTGCCAGCCGTGGCGTTCGCGGATGCCTTAATGGCTACAGCGGTCGCCTGTGCTCCAAATTCATACTCGCCCTGAGTGAACTTATCGTAAGAGGCTTTGTTCTCGAACAGAACCAATTGACTGTAAGCTTGACCGCCAGCCTGTAAGCCAATAGTCAACTGGGTCATTTTAGTCGTTCCGGCTACGTTCCCACCTTGATAAACCTTGCCCTTGCCGTGGGCTCCACCTATACCCAGGCCACCTTTACCAATATTGGGAAAAACAGCATAGCCGTATGCTTTACCTAAAAATTTCTGTACAACAGGGTTCTTTTTAAATTCCGCCATAGTAGCGGAATATTTGGCGTCATCGGCATAGAGGTTTGTGAGGGGTGTAAGCAGTAGTGTACAGGCAATAATACGTAATAACGTGGTCATTGGATAATCTCCTTTTGAGCAATGAAGTGAGGTGGCAAAGTATAAGGTTAGCGAGCAAACGACTATTGCCATTTCACGCCAACCTAAAAAATGCATACAAAAATATTGAACTGGTAGCTATTGGTAGAAAAAGGCCAGCGTATATATGGCTGAAAGTTACGTAGTGGAGTAGCGCCCTCTGCGCTTTACATGAAGTGCTGGTGTTGCTTCGAAAGGACAATATGTGTGGGGGTAACTGGCCGTTTGTTGAAAAAGCGAAGGGTATAATTTTATATATACCTTCGCCCTAACACATGCCGTTATGAGGGTTAACGGGTACCGTACTTTTTCATAAATTCTTTACGTATTTCAACACGCTCTTGGTACTCTTTATCCCACTTACCTTTTGGGGCTTTTTCCCATACCTGCTGATATACACGCATTTTATTACCACCGTAAATCTTAGCAAGCTGCTCGTTGGTATACCCACGTTTCCAGAGTTCGTCGGTAACCGCAGCTAGAATTCTAGCTAGCGGTGCTGAGTCTGCTGCGCCCTTTTTGAACGCATCAATCATGTACCCGCCGTCGGCATACATGGTGGCATTTTTCGTGGCAAATTCGACAACCAGAGAAACGTCAAACATGTCGTCGGTGGCGATGCCTACATAATCTTCGCCCAATAATTTTACATAGTAGTCAATCATGTCGGCGGCTTGTTTTGGGCTTAGGTCGTCGGGCCATATGCCGTCTACCATCCATTCGGTAAAAGTTGGCGATACGTAGCCACCGCTCTTTTTAACGCGCAGCACCTCTTCATCTGTCACATTGCGATAGCAGCCTTTAGGCGTGGCATTTTTCTCGTTTTTGTACAAGCCAGCAGGCAGGGAGTGTGTGAATACATAGGGTACGCCGGAGTGGTTTTTATCCATGTGGTCCATGGCGTCCATCGCTGTTTTTTTACCGGTATGGCTAAGGTCGAGCAGAATACCGTATTTCACCATTTCGTCGATAACCGCACGACCCCATTCGGTGAGGCCGTCGTCTTGTCCGTTGTAGGCAGCAAGTGAACCCGAGCCGGTACGGAAGCGGTCATTGTAGGCGAGAATCATGCTGACAATGCCCATTTCTTTAACGGCAGCCATACGAGATAGGTCTTCCTCAAGAATAGTTGCGGTCTGAGAGTTCCAGATAACAGCCGTTTTACCGTGTACATGAGCGGCTTCAATATCGCGTGTGGATCGTACGAAAATGAAGTTTTCTGGTTCTTCTGCCATTGCTGCTTTATGGGCATGGTGCTGCTCAATAAGGTGGTCCCAATTCATGGAGGCGGCTGTTAGGGTTATTTCGTGCCCGGTTATGCCAGCCTCGCGAGCTTCTTGATAGTACTGGAGTAATTGTTCGTTTTTAGACCAGCCGGTACCGTAGGGGCTGGCCATCATGCCGATAACGATGGTGTCTTTTACAAACTGCTCAGCCTTCTTGGAGGCTGGCCATTTTTTGGCGTTAAGGCTAGCGTTACACACACTGCTGAAAAGCATCATTGATAACAATGCGAAGGCAATTTTCTTCATGAACAAATCCCTAGTAGGAGGAGGGTTATAGAAATAGGTGATCGAACCATTATTTTTTCCCGCAGAGAAAAGCGAGATATTGAAAAAAGGCGATAGAAAAAAGACATTAGGGCTAATATTATCAAACCTGATATTCATTAATTGGTTATTCAAGCTCATAATTATTAAAATGGAAGCTTTAGGCGACAATGTTTACATTACATTTGATAAAGAGTTCACATGCCCTCCCCTTTGTTAACCTGTTGACCAGAATGGGGGCGCCTATGGAGAGCGCTGCGAGAAAGTCCCAGTTGTCGTTGGAAACAGTATATACGGGCGGTGTTATCGGTGAGTACGCTTTGTGGCGCTTTATTGATTTGAGCGCAGAACAGAATCGAATGCCATTGTTTGGCTTCCAGTGTGCCCAGTCATATCCAATTTGCTCATTGGCGGATCTCGGTGGTGACCTATTTTATTGTGCTGCGGATCTGCGCCAACTGCTTGATTTTTTTATGAAAGAAGCACAAAAGGATTCAACAGGCGCGCTGTATAGTTTGAACAATGCCAGTAAATCGGTGTGGCTGATGCGTGAATCGATATTTGGTAATACGTATAGCAGTTGGCAGGTAGAACAATACATGTTGAGTATTTTTATACAGGTTATTCGCCTGTGTGCCGGGCGTAATTGGCTACCCTCGGTGGTTTACGCTAGTTCAAAAAATTCTCCGCAGGTACTCCCCAGTGAGTGGGCAGCCATCGATTTTCGTTGGGGGTGTAAGGCCACGGCGATTAAAATAGAGAAAGACCTATTACTTAAAGCGCCAATCGACGCCGAAAAAGCTCGAAATAATTCTTTTCTAAACGGTAATTCGCAAGGCAGAGCGCTGAATCTATACGAACTTATCTACTCTCGCCTGCAAGTAGGCAAAACAGACTTACAGGGGGTTGCCGATGGCTTGGGGAAAAGTACCGCCTCCTTAAAACGCCAATTAAAAGTAGGCAATACTACTTACAGTCAATTGCTTGAGCGTGCTCGTTACAATTACGCCAGCGAGCTCTTGGAAGGTGATAGTAGTATTGATGATATTGCTCAGCAGTTAGGCTATGAACACCACAGCAACTTCACCAGAGCATTTAAAAAAAGCGTTGGCTATACACCGCTGGCTTATAGAAAATCACTGTTGATGACTTAATGGCTGTAACCTTTTATGTAATTATTTTAGTGCTAGCGAGCCGAGGAGCACACAAAAAAATGGATATCCACGTGTAGGGGCCAAATGTGAATTTGAGTCTTAATTGAGCCGGTTCAATCGAAACGCCGAGGGCGAATAGAGCTAGTATGAGCGCCTTAGGTAACACTGTGCAGGCGTGTTTTCTAGCGGTAATCTTCTTACTATCACTAACGGCTAACGGCGGCCATGAAAAAGATCTTCTTTGCCTGCTCATAAGAGCTAAGCCACTCAGTGGCAAATTGGTCTTGCTCAGGCTTTCCTTATGCTTGACGCTCTTGGGTAGCTGAATAACGGTATGTGCTTAGGTACAGGTAAACGTCTGTTGTCGATACTTATTAGGCCCCATGCCAGCCATTTTTTTAAATGCTCGGGTAAAGTGAGAGGTGTCTGAATAGCCCATTTGGTAGGCGACTTCGGCAACACTTAAGTCTCTATCAGCCAGTTTTTTATGTGCAATTTCAAATTTGGCCTGGTTAAACATGTCACTCATTTTTAAACCATGCTCTTGCAATCGCCGCTGCAAGCTCCTAACGGGTAGACCCACCGCCTTAGCGATAAGGTCTATTGTACAGTTTGCGTCTTGGCTATTAGAGCTCAAGTAGGTGAGTATCACGCTGCGCATTGACTCTACAAAACCAGCATTTACGTTGTTGTGATTTTCGGCAATTTTAGAATCCGCTATATCTAAATGCACAGGTAAGTCTAATAGTGTGTTGGCAACAGCAATACGAGAATGCACTTGAAGAAAAGCGATATGACTATTTTTTAGCAGGCGGCAAGCGTAGGCCGCTTGGGTATCTTGCATATGCAGTTGGATTAACGACGGGTACCAACGGGGGCCCGCGGCTAATTGAACTAGCTGAATCATGCTAGTGATACGGTACAACTCCATTTGAGCGTCGTGCTCATTAATAGATCGATTACAGATGAACCAATGAAATTCGTCGGTTTTTACAAAATCAAAAGACACGCCCGAGCTTTGATCAGGCGCGATAGCGCAAAATGTGCTCAGTAATTCATTCAATGTTTTACTGCCGCTAATGAGTGGCGCCAAGGAGGCTACCCTGTGCCATGGCGTGTATTGTGCCACCTGTGCTGCAAAATCGGGAATGCTTTCTTCCATGGCAACAATATTTGCTAGGTGCCTGAAAGGTAGCAGGGGAATTAAACTTTCCGGGTCATCCAGTTCCTGCGTCGGTAAACCAACACGCTCAAAGTAAATTGTGGGGTCGATTCCATTTTTGAGCATGGCAGTGCTGAATTGCTCTTTGAACGCTGCTTTTACTAGCGGAATAGGCTTGCTGATCATATGGATAAGGTGCCCGTAATGAGCGAATAATTTAGGGGTAAAAGTTGTTATGAGCTGTTTATTCTAAACCGTTATATCTTCGCAACAATGTTGATGTTCATCAATGAATTGCCATTTTACGACAATAACGGGATATTTTACAGGCTGTCGTAAAATGGCAAGAAAGGTTCTCGTTCGTGTGGCTATAGTGGCGACCAAAATGCCAAAAATAACAGTCATTCATGCCTCTACCCAACCAAGCCGCCCTAAAAATAAACCTTTCTTTGTCGATGGTGAGAGGGGCTGTGGTGTCGCTTATGGCAAAAGGCCGCTATGCGCTTGCCGATGTCGCTAAAAACCTCAATATAGGTGAGCGTAGCCTGCAGCGTATTATTGAAAACGAAGGAACAAACTATAGAGATTTACTGAGCTCTATTCGCAGGGAGCATGCCTGCACAATGCTGCGAACCAACAGTATAAAAATTGAAGAAATTGCCTGTGCACTGGGATATACCGACGCGGGCAGTTTTAGTCGCGCTTTTCATCGTTGGGAAAATTGTAGCCCTTTAGATTGGCGCATTAAAAGTAGGCTTTACACCTGTTGAAATCATGAAAATGGGCACTTCGAATGCGGCTGAAGTACTTGGCTGGTCTGGCGGTATGAACCCCTATAAAGAAGGTACTTTAGGTACTATTCAAGCGGGCGGCTACGCCGATATGATTCTTGTGGATGGTAACCCCTTAGAAGATATTACCGTTCTGAATGACTATGCAGATAAATTTAAGGTCATTGTTAAAGACGGCAAGATTTGGAAAAACACATTATAAAAATGTGTTAGAGCCGACAGGGGGCTACGATAGTAGCCCCTTTTTGCTGATGGACGATGTTTTGTATCGCCTCATAGTCATGGGTCTCCTATTCTTTCTTTAACGTTTAATAAAACAATGCAGTATCCCTCAAGCATAAAAAATGTAATAAATACAATTCCGATATGGAAACGATGAAAATGACCACCCCAACTACCCAGTTAATCTGCTTTACCCTTTTGGCAATGGTGCTTTCTGCAAACTTGAGCGCCGAGGAAGAAAACCGTGCGGGCTTTGGTAGCCCCGACACCGTTGACAATCAAATTGCTAAAGATGGTGAAAATCGAGACCAATCTGTAAAAGACGGCCTTGCAGAGAAAGGCGTTAACATTGCGGTTGATTATTCTTTTGTTGGTCTTGGCGCTAACGCTACGTTAGCGGGGGAAAATGATACTTCCGGTGGTGGAATGCTGCGCTTTTACGGTAGCTGGGATGCGGTAAATCGGGGTGAAAGCAATGTTGGTGGCTTAGTGTGGAAAGTGGAGCACCGGCATGCCTATACCGATACCGCGCCAAAGTATTTTGAGTTTGGTGCGGGTGGTTTGGGTTTGATTACGCCACCTTTCAGTGACGAGGGTACGCGGCTAACTAACCTCTACTGGCGCCAGCGATTTAATGGAGGTAATTCCATTGTTACGGCGGGCTTATTGGATGCAACCGATCATTTTGATGTGTATGCGCTGGCTAGCCCTTGGACTGGCTTTATGAATTTCGCTTTTAGCACAGGCGCTACCACTGTTGCCTTACCCGGCGATGCTGCATTTGGTGTTGCCGCCGGTACCATGTTAAGTGACAAGGTATTTCTAATTGGTGGTATTACCGATATGGAGTCTGACGCAACTAAGCCTTTTGAAAGCGTCAATTCCTTTTTTGATGAGGGCCACCATTTCAAATCTGTTGAACTGGGTTGGACTAAAAATAAAGACAGTATTTATACCGATAACCTACATGTCAGTTTGTGGCAGGCTGATGAAAGTGAAATGCAAGGGTCAACAAAAGGTCATGGTGCGGTCGTGTCGTTTTCCAGAATGGTTGGCCGTTGGTTACCTTTTGTACGCGCAGGTGTAAGTGAAGACGCAGGTGCCCTTTCGGAAAAATCCCTTAGCACAGGGTTCGGTTATTACGGCTTGGGAGGCGAGTCTAATAATTTAGGTGCGGCCATTAATTGGGCCGATACCGGAGAAGATGATCAAATTACAGCTGAAGTGTTCTATCTGATGAAGCCTTTA
Source organism: Teredinibacter franksiae (assembly GCF_014218805.1). Classification (NCBI taxonomy): domain Bacteria; kingdom Pseudomonadati; phylum Pseudomonadota; class Gammaproteobacteria; order Cellvibrionales; family Cellvibrionaceae; genus Teredinibacter; species Teredinibacter franksiae. The sequence continues at coordinate 2,454,462 of NZ_JACJUV010000001.1, forward strand.
CCTTGGCTGGAAATTACACCCGATATCCAAATTATACAAAACCCTGCTTTGAACCCCGACGAAAATCAATTAGTTATTATTGGCCTACGTGGTCGTCTTATTTGGTAGTCGTCTTATTTGGTAGCGGTTAACGATGTATTAAAGCCGGACACTATTGTATTAATACAATGGGTGGAGGCTAGCCTGCGAGAACTATGGTGACTAAAAAGTACGTTGCATAAATAGAATGGGCAGTAAAATAGTAAAAGTCGGAAAACATATACAGCAGCAAAATAATATAAAAATAGTTGAGTTGACCTAGGAATGAATAACATGAGTTTCAATGTAAAGATTAGCACAAAAGCGCGGAATATAGCGCTGAATGTTATACGTATTTCAGTACTGCTATTGATAGCGAAAGGTGTATTCGCTGCAGAACAATCTGCAGAAGAAATTGCTGCAAACCTGGCAAACCCGAATACGCCAATGGCAACCCTTACCTTTAAAACGCAATACCGCTCCTATGCCGGTGATTTGTCTGGAGCAAGTGATCAGAACAGCTCAACGATTTTATTTCAACCTAGCTTGCCGTTCACGCTTGATAGCGGCAGCATGATTCTTTTTCGCCCGGCCATTCCATTCCAGATCGGACAGCCAAGCTACGAAGGAGGAGACAGTTGGAGTGCTGAAGACGGTATGGGCGACCTGAGTTTTGACCTGGCCTACGCGCGTACCACAGAAAATGGCATTTTGTGGGCTGGCGGTGTGATTTCTACCTTACCGACGGCAACGGCGGACAGTTTGGGTAAGGATTTGGTCACGTTAGGGCCAGAATTTCTTATCGGTAAAATAACTAAAAAATATGTCATTGGCGCCTTTCCCAATCACCAATGGGATGTGGGTGGGTCCGGTGATGGCAGCGTTAATCTTACATCTATGCAGCTGTTTTATACCTATCTACCGGGCGGGGGTTGGAATTTGGGTTCCTCGCCAACGATGAGTTACGATCACGAAACCAAGCAGGCTACAATTCCGCTTAACTTCACTTTCGGTAAAACTGTTATCTGGGGTAAGCGCCCGTGGAAATTGAGTGCTGAGATGAATTACTACGTTCAAAAGGCCGATGCCTTTGCTTCGGATTGGTATGTGGGTATAAACGTTGCGCCTGTTGTAGAGAACGTATTTGCAAACTGGTTTAAGTAAAAAATACTTTTGCGATACGTCGCATTACACACGTTCTGTGTCGAAGTACAAAGCGCGCACGTCGGGCTTAGCGTTTTATTCTGTATCAGAGTGTCAAACCACGCCATTAAAACCTTGTATGATGGTCATATAACGCACATAAGAGATCACTATGAACTTTATCAAAAGTACGGTACTGGGCGGCATTTTGTTTTTGGTCCCCCTTATTGTTCTCGTCGCCGTATTGGGAAAAGCTTACGAGGTAATGTTGCGGGTAGCGGGCCCTGTGTTGGATATGATTCCCGCCGTCAGCGTTCTGGGGGTGGCACTTATTAACATCGTTACTATTTTGCTGATAATTTTAGTGTGCTTTGTAGCCGGGCTGGTGGCAAAGGGCCGCCTGTTCAAAGGCTTTGTTGATCGTATTGACGATAAACTAACAATACTGTTGCCGGGTTATGCCTACTTAAAAAGCTTTACGGCAGCGGTTGATAAAGATTCTAAGAACCCCCTGCAACCCGTGCTGGTTAGACAAGACGATATGAGCCTATTTGGTTTCTATGTGGAGCCGGCCAACACTGGCCACAGCGTGGTGTATATGCCAAGTGCACCGGATACAACTTCCGGTTCTGTGGCCATAGTGGAAGATTCACGTATTACACCTTTGGATGCTAACTTCATCGATACCATTAGCAGCCTTCGGCGTTTTGGCTTGGGCAGTGGGAAAATACCTATACGAGTGGATTAGTAGAATTTAGTGGCCTGAACAATAAGGTGAGCTGCAACACTAGCGAAAACCGAGATATGAACAGGGGTGGGTTGGACTGGAGAGAATAGCCTAGGTGCTAAAAGAGTATCGGTTTCTGGTTCTTTATTACCCTATAATGCCATGCTGAGGGCGCCCGTACTGTTGCCCACCAACATGATTAGCAATAAGTGAATGGTAAATCTATGATCAAAGGCTTTGCGACCCTGAAGAAATACGCCACCCTATTTATGGTGCTGTTGGCGGCTGGCTGTGCCACCGTAGACCACGAATATCCACGCAACGAAAGCTATGCTCCACCAGCCTCTGAAACCAGGGACACCGCCTTTGGCCAATACGTTAAAGCGGAGATGCCGAAACATGCTGAAGGCGAATCCGGTTTTGTGTTGTTGGCCGATGGCGTTGAAGCCTTTGCTGCCCGTCTAGCAATGGCCGAAAACGCCGAAAAAACCCTTGATGTGCAGTACTATCTGATTAGCGAAGATCTTATTGGTCATGCCTTTATTGGCTCTTTGTTAAAAACAGCCGATCGAGGCGTAAGAGTGCGTTTATTGGTTGACGATATTCTTACTAAGGGCTTTGACCATGGAATGGCCGCGCTGGATTCCCACCCTAATTTGGAAGTTCGAATCTTCAATCCTTTTGCCAGCCGAACCCTTCGTCCAATGGATATGTTTCAGTTCACACGCCTAAACCGCCGAATGCATAATAAATCGTTCACGGTGGACAACCAAATTACGTTGATTGGTGGAAGAAATATTGCCGACGAGTATTTTGGCGCGCGAACCGATTTAAATTTCGGTGACCTAGATGTTGTAGGGTTTGGCCCGGTGGTGCAGGAAGTGTCTTCAATGTTCGACGAGTACTGGAATTCTTGGGCTGCTTTACCCGTTCCGGCGTTTGCCGATATGCCTAAAGACCTGGAACTCGAATTAGCGAGTTTGCGCCAACGTATTAACAAAAAACTGTCTACCGTGAGTGATGGTATTTATGCCGAGGCGATAAAGCAAGATTACGATCGCCTTTTGGGTGAGGAGTCTGGTCGTGCCGTATGGACAACCTATGATCTCGCCTACGATTCGCCCGACAAGGCCGATAGCAAAAAAGCTAAAACAGCAACGAATATCACCACCAAGCTAAACGAGACCATTCGTGGTGGCAGTAAGGAATTTATTCTTATATCCCCTTATTTTGTACCTCTAAAAAGTGGGGAGCAATTCTTTCAAGAATTAGTGGATAAGGGTATGGAGGTTTCTGTCATTACCAATTCACTTGCGGCCAATAACCACGGTTCTGTTCATTCCGGTTACGCCCCTTCAAGAAAGCGCCTGTTGAAGATGGGCGTAAAGCTCTATGAGGTTAAATCGGAAGGCATTAATCAGGAATTTGAACGTGTTGGTAACGATCAATCTAGGGCAACACTTCATACAAAAGCGTTTATGGTTGATCGAGAAAAAATATTTATTGGTTCGTTTAACTGGGATCCTAGGTCAATCAATATCAATACTGAATTGGGCGTGATTATTGATTCTCCGGAAATTGGTGAGTCTGCCACCATAAATATGTCAGAAAAACTCGCTGAAAAAACCTACGAAGTGGTACTTAACGATAAAGGTAAGCTCCGCTGGATAGACCGAAGTGGGCCAGAAGAAGTTGTTTACACTAAAGAGCCCAATACCACATGGTGGAAGCGGTTTAGCGTTGGCTTTATGAGTATTTTACCGATTAAAAGCCAGTTATAAAATTAGATTACCCCAGCCCGCCGACTAGATTTGCTTTAATGGCTTAATCAACCCGGTGGGCCTTCTCGCTTTTTCCCCGTCAAAACCTATCCTCTAACGAACCTGCTTAGGCAAACTTTCACTGAGCCCCGGGTGGGTCAACCTGATACGTGTCAAACTACGTGTATAGACAGTTGCTGATTACGCAGGTAGCCTTACCCGATTGCGTTTAACAACAACGGATTTCGGATAGTTATGAAGCTTATTGCCACCCTCTTTCTAAGCCCTATGATGCTCTTAGCCAGTACGCTATGTGCTGCAGAACAGCATATGTTTGGGAAATACGTATTTGAAACCGATAGTAAAATTCCAGCTTGGGTAAACCTGGCTAAGGATCAAAAAAGTAAGGGTAAGCCAGAAGGCCAAAATACCGAATACGCATTGTTAGATACTCAGGTACGTGCATTTCCTGAAAACCATCAATTCTATAAGGCGTATAGCTCATACCTGCATAACAGCCAGGCGGTGAGCGAAAGTTCAGAAATTCAAATTACGTTTAACCCTGAATACCAGGAATTAGTTATTCACACCATAGACCTCGTTCGAGGAAAAGAAAAATTCAATGTACTGCGACCGGAAATTGTTCGACTGTTACAGCAGGAAGAAGACCTTCGAAATGGAATATTAAACGGTGCGGTCACAGCATTGGTGATGGTTCCCAATACGCGCCCTGGCGATCGCTTAGATTACAGCTACACGATTAAGGGGCGTAACCCGGTTTACGGGGAAAAAATATTTGGTGTAAATCGTTTGGGTTGGGCAGTGGATGTTGGCTTTACCCGGGTTCGCGTACTGGTACCGAAACAGACCAAATTACAAACAAACGTTCACGGAGTAAAAACGAAGTACAAAAAGAGGAAGAAAAACGACTACATTGAGCATGAGTGGCTTGTTAAAAAGGTTGACCGACGTGTAGATGAGGGCGGCTACCCTGCGTGGTTCAATCGCTATGGGTTCATTGAGTACAGTGAATTCAAAAACTGGACTGAAGTGAGTAACTGGGCAGGCGGGTTATACCAGTCGGTTGACCAACGCTCTACCGAGCTCGATAAGCTTGTAAAAAAATTACAAGACGGTAGCGCCACAGATTCAGAGTATGCAGTAAACGCCTTGGATTTTGTTCAGCAGCAGGTACGTTATTTAGGCCTTGAATTTGGTCTCAATAGCCACTTACCCCATACTCCAGCCGAAGTACTGAAAAATCGTTATGGCGACTGCAAGGATAAATCTAACTTGCTTGTGCAGTTGCTACAAAAAAATGGAATTGAAGCCTACTCTGCGCTGGTATCCTATAGCTACCGTGAAGGCTTCAGTGACTATCTGCCTAGCCCGTTTGCGTTTGACCACGCAATTGTCATGGCGAATGTGTCGGGTAAAAAAGTATGGCTAGACCCCACCCGTACCAATCAGTCGGGAAAACTGAATAAAAGAGCTTTTCTCAAATTTGGCGCCAGTTTAGTTGTTGGGCGTGATGGTGAAAAACCGGTAGAGTCGCTTAAACCACTCCCAGGGCAAACAGATATTGTTACCGTCAAAGAAAGCTATAAGGTTAAAAACACAAAAAAACCGGTATTACTCACGGTTAAATCCGTTTATACGGGTGGCCAGGCTGAATACATTCGTTCTGTATTTAAATCGAGTTCATATAGCGAGATGCAGGATAAATACCTAAACTATTACGCTAAAATATACCCCGCTATTAGCGCGCAAGGAAAGATAAGCTATAACGATAGTGAAGATGAAAATGAAATAACGATAACAGAAAAATACAAAATAAAGGATTTCTTCGAGAAAGAAGAAGGTCTGTATAAATCTAGTTACTATGCTACGGCGATAGGCCAGTTTCTAACCAAGCCAGAGATAATACGTCGTGAATCCCCCGCAATTATTGGCCAGCCAATAGTTGTTTCCCATGAAATTACCGTCGATTACCTCAATGATGTTGCTATGTATATAGATAGTACGCCGGTTATTAAAACGACCGAAGAAATTGATTATACTTCAAGAAGCGCTTTCTTCAGTAAGCATTTTGAGCATCGCGCCACGCTAAAAATCAAGAAAAACTGGGTACCTGTCGAAAGTATGGAACGATATTTGAGCCTTGCAAAACAGATTGAGAATGATATTGATTTTTCTCTTACATTTTCCTCAGAAAGAAAAAAAACGAATAATAAGCCTTTGAAAAAACTACTAAAAGTTTTGGAAAAATAGAATGAAAATAATCGATCGTAAAAATTATATGGCACCCGCTGTCCTATTTCTTATGTACATGGTGTTAAGTAATGCTGTTTTTTCTGAAACTAATTTTAAACCTGCACCCTCAAGCCACTATAGCCTCACAGAACCCAGCCTAAGCTTAAAAAGCTTTGCGCTAAACCTTCAAGACTATTTGAGCGCAAAGCAGACTAGAACCCTAATAGATAGTCTGCACAGAGAATCCTTCGTGCTCGCGCAAATGCAGGCGCTGGTACATTATACCGGTGAATTACCTGAATCAGAAAAAAAGAAAAATAGCTTATATGAAATGATGAAAACCATGAATATAGCGGTGTTCACTGGATTGGAGTCAAAGCTAAAACAATTCGATGTTTGGACCTTTGTGCACCATAGAACCTATGAAGGCCGAAGCTTTATTTTATATAGGGTTGAAACGGAAGATGAAGAATTCTCTTTTTTTGAGTTAGAGGTTAAACAGTTTGAAAGTAAATGGGTTGTAACGGACTGGTTTAATTACTCAACCGATATTTGGTTTTCGGAAACTATCGGCGGTATCGCATCGATTCTCTATAGTGGAAGTAATAACACAGACGCTGAATCACTAGCGGTCAATAATTTCTTACAACGACGCTTTGACGATGGGCTGGAATCGTATGCTAACTTGACAATAGAAAACCAGAAACGCCCTATTCTGCAAAGTTTACTTGTTGGTTTTTCTATTGCACTAGACCATGACAATTTTAATGAAACGATGGAAAAACTATTGCTTGTGTCGCCGGAGAATCGATTTTTACTGACCAAGATGACGTACTTCAGTGAAAAAGAAGAGTACAGACGTGCTTTGGATTGTATTCGTCAACTATCTAAAGACCTTGGGGGTGAATCTAATTTGGAGCTGATGCGGGCAGAAATATTGTTTCAGCTAGGTGAGTCTAAAGCGGCGAATAGAGCGTTAGCGAAGGCGATACGCCTAAAACCTAAAGACGAAACTCCATACTACACAGCGTTGTTTTTGTTGGCAGGTTATCAGCACTATGGTGAGGCGGTGTTGGTCTTGGATGTATTGCAAGAAGAATTCGAATTTGTGCTCTCGGAAAAAGAATTGGCAGAATTTGGAAACTTAGACGATTTTCTAGAATCGGAGCAGTATCGAAACTGGTTAAAAAGCCACGCGGCTTAGAATATGCGGGACCATAATGCCGATAGTGGCATGACTATAATGATCGCGGGCAGCATATTGGCGACCGCAAACGACTTAATTTTAGCAATACGAAAGCCAGTTGCCAGCATAATTAAGCCGCCAACGGCGGAAAAATCCGCGATAAGCTGTTCGTTTGTAAGTGGCATAATATAGGCGGCCAGCGCAAACAGAGAGAGCTGAATCAGCAGTTGTGGCACACACAGGATGGCTACCGAATAGCCGAGGCTGGCGGCAAAAATTGCCGCCGTAAAAAAATCTAAAATGGCCTTAACTAGCAGGGTCTGGCTATCTCCCGTAAGGCCTTCGTTTAAAGCGCCAAAAATCCCCATTCCACTGACACAAAATAAAATTAGAATGGCTACAAATTGCTCTAAAAAGCTTTCATGGGATAAGCCATTCCGTGCCGGAATATAAATGTCGAGTAAGGCCTTAGCCCTTAAGCTTACGCGACCAATGGCGGCTTCTAGCTGCATTAGCTCGCCGATTAATACGCCAAGTACTAATGCCAGTACCACCGGTGGCAAGCTGTTGAACTTCAGCAACATCACCACGCCCAGTGCCATAGAGGCTAAACCAAACGTTTGCGGCAAACTTATGCGAATACGCTCAGGGATACGGCTACCTATGAGTGCACCGGCGATACCGCCAAAAGCAACGGCGGCGAAGTTGATAGAGGGCCCTGTGGGGAACAGCATAAACGAGCGATGTGTTGGGTAAGATTTAAGCTATTAACTAGACTACTGTAGCGCCCAGCGAACATAAAGCCAATTTATCATACTTTCGGGGTTTAATAGCAGTGCAATATATTAGATAACGCTAAATATAGGGCGTTACACATTTATGTCTATTGGCTTGGCGCCATTACTCAGGAGAAAAGCTATGACTGATAAAACCAAACTTACGCGTACCAACGGTTGCCCGGTGGCGCACAATCAAAACACCAAAACCGCCGGTGCTCGCGGCCCAATGTTACTAGAGGACGTGTGGTTTTTAGAAAAGCTGGCGCACTTTGATCGCGAAGTGATTCCAGAGCGGCGTATGCATGCCAAAGGTTCTGGCGCTTACGGCACTTTTACCGTAACCCACGACATTAGTCGTTATACGCGGGCAAAGCTTTTTTCCGATGTGGGTAAAAAAACCGACCTGTTTGCGCGCTTTACCACGGTAGCAGGTGAACGCGGTGCAGCGGATGCCGAGCGCGATATTCGGGGCTTTGCCCTCAAGTTTTATACCGAGGAAGGCAATTGGGATTTAGTGGGTAATAACACCCCGGTTTTCTTTCTTCGCGACCCCTTAAAGTTTCCTGACCTAAACCACGCGGTAAAACGTGATCCGCGCACGAATATGCGCAGCGGCAAAAACAATTGGGATTTCTGGACATCGCTGCCGGAGGCGTTACATCAAGTGACTATAGTGATGAGTGACAGGGGTATTCCTGCCACTTACCGCCATATGCATGGTTTCGGCAGCCATACCTTCAGTTTTATTAATGCGGATAATGAACGCTCCTGGGTGAAATTTCACTTTAAATCAGAGCAGGGCATTAAAAACCTTTCGGATGCTGAAGCTGAAGCTATTATAGGCAAAGATCGCGAAAGTCATCAGTGCGATCTATTCGACAGCATTGAAAATGGTGAATACCCCAAGTGGACGCTGAAGGTGCAAATTATGCCAGAAGCCGATGCCAGCAAGGTGAGCTATAACCCGTTTGACCTAACCAAAATTTGGCCCCACGACGACTATCCGCTTATGGAGGTTGGGGTTTTAGAGTTGAACCGAAATCCGGAAAATTTCTTTGCGGAGGTAGAGCAGTCGGCATTTAATCCGGCCAGTGTGGTTCCAGGTATTAGCTTTTCACCGGACAAAATGCTGCAGGGCCGGCTTTTTTCCTACGGAGACGCGCAACGTTATCGATTGGGTGTGAATCATCATTTAATACCCGTCAATGCGCCCAAATGCCCGGTACATTCCTATCACCGTGATGGTCAAATGCGTACCGATGGTAATTTTGGTGGTACTTTGGGTTATGAGCCCAATGACCAAGGAGAATGGGCCGAACAACCAGATTTTTCTGAGCCACCGTTGAGCCTTGAAGGTGCAGCCGATCACTGGAATCATCGCGAAGATGAGGATTATTTTTCGCAACCCGGTGCCCTCTTTCGGTTGATGACCAAAGATCAACAACAAACGCTGTTCGACAACACGGCGCGCTCAATGGATGGTGTACCTACTGACATCAAAGTTCGGCATATACGCCACTGTTTAAAAGCAGACCCTCATTACGGTAAAGGTCTTGCAAAAGCCATGGGTGTAGCCATGGCCGATGTAGACTAACCAGCGGCTCGTCTATAGCCTTCCTTTTTGCGCTGGCCAGCTGATGCTGGCTAGCGCCTTCTATAATCCTCCAGTAGAGAGCTTCCCCCAATGCTAGAAGTGTTTTCTAGCATTGCTTATACTTGTTACCGCCGATGTTAAAGTTTAAAAATTTCGCACTTAACAGGATAAGGTAATAGGGATAGGTAATAGGGATAGGTAACAGGGATAGGTAACAGGGATAGCTTATGACAAGTTCCGTGGCAAAAGTCAGTTTGTCTAAAAGAGTAGTGCTCATTATCGTTTTGGCCGCTATCGGCACAGCTGTATTGGTTGTGCATTTAATATCCAATGGCATAGATTTACCCGCAGACAATCGCCCTCCTGTAGCCAATCGTCCATTAGAACCAAGCCTAGCCGACAATTCCCCAGTATCAGCCGATACCGTATCGATTGAGAGCGCTAATCGCTCTAGCGATGGCGCTGTTAATATACGCTCACTTGTTAATGCGGAAGAAGAATGGCAGCAAAGTCTGCACAGTAGTAATTACGCTGAAGACCAATTGATAGGCTATTTAATAACCAAAGGTGCTGAAGACGAGGCATTGCGAGAAACGTATCTATTGCAGGCTTATGGCCTAGATAGCGGCAACCTACTGATTAATTATGAGGTTATGCGTTACTGCCATAAAAAATTCAGCATCTTCACTGTGCGATCTACCGTATATGGATATGTTGCTTGAAGCGGAAAAAAATAATGGCTTGTTTCACGCACAGCGAGCGGTAGTGGCGTTAGCGAAGGGTAATACGGAAGCAGCCATCCAATTGCTCGATGAAAGTGTCGGTAAGTCTGTGTTTTCTGCGCATGATTGGCGGTATGTTGAATTATTTGATAATTCATTTCAGCGTTTTGGCTTCAAACGGTCCATCGTTTCGTTTAGTTATACCGTTGGGTATAACGCAGCAAGGGTTACCCCCAATAGTATTTGGGCATTGCGCGAAAATACGTGTAACCCCAAGATTGTCGCCACGAAAAGTGAGTTGGCGCGAGCTTGTAATGCTATGTGGCAAAAGCTCACTACCGAAACGCATGACCGAGTGTTGAAGACCCTTGCCCTATCCTCGCATTTAGAGTTTTCGGGTAAATCAAAACAGCAGGTAAGTGATTTAACGCGGGAATTGATGGAAGTAGAATATAGGGAAGACTTAGATCGCAGTGTCGAGTTAACGGAAGATTTCCAAATCCAACTAAGGTCAAAAATAAATTGGTTTAACTTCATTTTAAACCCTGAAGAAGAGTTTCTAAGGTTGGAAAAATCTATTGCTGACGGTACCTGGTCCGCGTACTTGAAAATCTACAGAGAGCAAGGCGAGCTAAAAGCAGGAAATTGGTTATGGGAGCAGATGCTTGATTAATGTCGCTTTTATGGTTGAAGGCATTAGCGCTTTCCAAAAGCTAGAGTAACGTCTGCAACTTAACAAGCAAGCTAGCACTCCCCATTGGAGAGTGCGCGCCTGTTACTCATCCTGTGAGATGAATTTGGTTATATAATTAACCCGCATGGGCGAGGGAACGAGCACCGAAATTAACGGTAATAACGTTGTTGTGCTTGCCAATAACAGATCTAGCGGCAAGTTTTTCCAAACGTTTCTTTTCATGAAATTCATTGACAAAATTTTTGCATAAATCGCGAAAAAGTTCTAGTGGACATAATACGTCGAACTCCTCAACGGATTCTTCTTCGTCGCAATTAAATTGAACGGCATATTCAAACGATTCTCGGTCCGATAAAGGCAGCCGTTCATTATTTTCTTCAGCCCGAACTCTTAAGTCCTCGATAATACGTTGCATGGGTGTATCGTCAAAATCGGCGGGTTCTACCTGGTACCGCTGGTCGTCACTCATTTGCATGAGGTGACGGCAAAAATCCTCGCGGTCGTTAATGTTAATTTCAGGGCAAAGCACAGTGACTTCGCGCTGAAAACGTTTTTGAAACAGCGATGGAAAATGTAGAAAATCGCGATCTTTAAGCCCACAAAAAAGCATCACATAGCCACTGAACCTTTCTTGTACAACAATGCATAACTCATTTTTTATAGAGACTAATTCCGTATCCCAAATAAGAGAGGGGGTCCTTTGCTTCATTGGTTCGAAGTGTTGCGATAAGGCTTGCGATAACGACTTGGAAATATTGAACTTGATCATTTTCAAATCTTACCTTGTTAAGCATTGAACTAATTAGTCTTCAATAATTGGGCCAAATTTACCGGTAAAAACGGCAGCGGTAATTTTTTCTTTGAAAATCAGTAGGTTAAAGAGTGTTAAAAAGTGTGAACTGCATCACTCACACTATAGCATCAATTCTGCTATGACGAAATCGGTCAGTTATTGATGATTTACGCTTATCCTGTAAAGTTTATCTACATATAAAGAATGAGGGGTTGCTGGGTTTGGCGTAATCCTATTGTATGTCTGCGACACCTTTAACGCCATTATGCGGATAAAAGCCCCGCATTTTGTACGCCGGGTAGGGTTTTTTACCAGTGGAATCGCTCCATTTCGAAGAAGATCATGCTGTTTACAGGCTTTTAATGCGCCCGGCTGTCCTGTGCCAGCGTATCATTTTACGGCGAAATACCTGATTAAACTGTTATACCGATAGAGGTGTCGAAATTCTTACAATGGCGCTTTTTGATCTAGCGCCACTTCTCGTTGACGAGGCCCATTTTGATGTTTTCAGTGCCACGTGTATCCATTAAACTTCTCGGTTCCCATGGGGGGCTCGGTTCCCTTGAGGGGCTTCGTTAAAATAAAACAATTTTGCATATAAAAACAAAACAAGGAGTGAAAAACTTGAATTCGATTAAGACCCTGATGGTAGCGATTCTCACCTTTTCGTTAATGTCCACGGTTGCGGCCCAGGACGGTTCGGAAAACGCGGCACCCACCCCTAGCCATGACGGTGCCTGGTTTATTGGTGGTGGTTATATCGGTTTGGATTCCGAAGTGACCGACCCTCAAGGGGTTGGTGGAGGCGGTTTTACCCTGGATATGGGCTATTCCGGCACTTTGAGTAGTGGCTTTGGTTATAGTGTTGGTGTGTACCTGCCCTTCATTGCTGATGATGGCGAGTTTTCTCAGCGCGTGGAAGACCAGTTTGGCAATGAAAGCACCGCAGACTCCAGTATTAGTGCGTGGGGTATACTCGCAGAGCTGGGTTACGTACACAGGCTGAATGAGAAAACATCGCTATCGTTGATGGGCGGTTTTCGAACGCTGAGTGCCGATCGCACGATCGCGAACTGTAGCAACTGCCTAGAGGAAGGTTTGAATTTGGCCGGTGGTGGTTATTTACGTCCGGGAATCATTTTTCATAATGCTAGTTTCGACGTAGAACTGGCGGCTATGACCTTCTTGTCTGGTGACATGACTAACGGATTTATAGTGAACTTTCGATTCTAAAGCAGCCCGGTAGTCTTTTGCGTTCGGCGATACACTATTTGGAGTCGTCGAACGTTCCTTCAGCTTGCGGCGGTAATGCTTGCTAGCGCTGCGTGCAGCTTTTCCCATACCTTGCCTGTTGCAGGCTGAGTGGTCGTTTGTCGGTGTTTGAAATCTGAGAGCGGTGCGTACCGCCCTCAGTGCTTGGGAGCGTTAGTCGACACCAGAAAGGGCATCTTCACTGTCTTCGTGTGCTGCAACAGAATCTTTAAGCGCCTGTAACAGGCTTCGGGCACTGATCTGACCAATAAATTGACCATTACGTTCGACCGGCATCCGGCGATGGCCATTGGTTATCAGCATTTGCGCCGCGTCAATAATGTTGGTGTGTTCAGGCATAAACTGAATGCTTTCGGTACACATAAAATCGGCTACTCGGCCGCCACCCTGGCGATAGTAACCAACGTTAATAATCGCTTTTAGGCAGTCCAGCTCAGAAATAACGCCCACCACCTCTTTATTTTCATTAAGTACGGTGGCACCGGAAAGGCGGTGTTCCAATATTACGTGTATAGCATCGAAAATGTCGGTATCCGGCGTAAACGTTACGGGATTGGACGACATATACTCGGCTGTTTCCATAGAATTAATCATCGCAATAATCTCTATAGGTTGTTATCTTTTTTATAGTTGATTTGAACTACAAATCCAGTGCGCCCTATCAATAAGTTAGTGGTGTGCATCTATCGCCCCACAGGCTTAAAGCGCTTTGGCTCAGATTTACACCTTTCAAGGGTAGCGTCAAGCGGGTAACGATGAAGTCGGGTGATGTGTTGACGGCTTTGTTATCTGAACACAGGCACCGCGCCCAGTTCCCTTGTTCCCGATTTTTGATTAGTGCGTCGATTCAAGCGTCAGTCGTTCGGCGTTACAAGGGGTTTCGGTATTGCCGTTGCCGGCCATTTTCGGAGTAATTGATTTACCTCGCCGTTCCGTCTCAATAAGCGCAGCCGGTGAAGTGAGCTCGTTTCGCTATGATCAGTATTTCTTCGTTGGTTTTGGCCGTGGTTTTACGTACGCTATTCGCTGGGCTGTTTTAGTTCGAACTCGGCGATAAGAGGAAGGTGGTCCGAGCCAATATTGCCACCGGCCCTTAGCTGCTTTACGGTGAAATGTGCTGATACCAAAATATGGTCGATGGGTATCATTAAAGGTTTGAAGTGAGTGGGCCAGGTCGGAACAGTGCCGAAACCGAAACGACTATTGCGTAGGCCTGCCTGCTGCGTAAGAGTTTTATAATTTGAAGACCACATGGTTATATTAAGATCACCCACCACAATCTTAGGGGCGGTTATCTCGGCGGCTCTGCGTGCAACAGCATAAAGTTGATTGTTACGTGCGTTAAAGTACTCGTTATTGATGGGCGGTAATGGGTGCGTTGCAAGCAGGTGAAACAGGTGCCCATTAACGTTAAAGGTCGATTCGATACTGGGTACATTGGTGTTGCCCCAGTAGGCTATTTGCTTTGATACAAATGGCCATTTACTGAATAGCGCTATGCCAAAATTATCACTTCGGGGCACTTTTACCTGATGGGGGTAGATGTCGGTAAGCATGTCTAGTTGATTCAGCCATATTTCGTTGACTTCCTGCACTACAAAAATGTCGGGTGCTTCATGTTGAATAAGCGCTATAAGGGCATCGTGGTGAGTATTTGCGGTGTAGACATTGCTGTGAAGAAGCTTAAGAGTAAAAATTATTTTGCTCTTAACGGGCTGATTGTCTTGAAAAAAATAAGGAGCGATTAAATAACCATTAATAGTGATGGAAACCACCATAGCCAAGCACAGCGTAATTGAGCGTAGCGAAATACCAAGAATTAGAAATACAAGAGAAGCCAGTAGGTACTGAGTTTTGAAATGGCTAAGCAGTTCCAACATTCTATGTAGATCATCAAACAGCGTTACAACACTTAAAATAAGCGTCAAGCTTGCACATAACATTACAAGCCTGTTAAAGGCAGGTTTTATTCTTTGAAATGATCTATTAATCGCCGACATTCTAATCCATTTTTAAATTACTATTTTATGTGCTTTTTTGCTGCAAATTATTGCAGCTATCACAAAGGCAATGCAGTTCGAGTCGGTGGCTTTTTAAGGCGTAGCCCGCTTTTTTTACACTGCCATAAAGTGATGCGATAATATCCTTTTGCACTTTAATTTCTTTAACTTTATCGCACTTATCACAAATTAAAAATTGCGGAATTTCATGGGAATGCTCGCAAGCAATGTGGGAGCAGGCCACATATTTGCTGTTAGAACTTAGCTTGTGAACCAGGTTCTGTGTTTCTAGAAACTCAAGAATACGGTAAACCGACATTGGCGGTATTTTATCGTCGTATTGCGCTTGCATGGCGGCAACAATATCGTAAGCCGAAACAGCCTTATCAAAAGCCAGTAAGCACGTGAGCACTCTTTTGCGCTTTTCCGTGAAGCGGGTTCCAGAACCCGCGCAGGATTTTTCGGCATTGTGCAAAATTTTTTGTAGTTCCATAGTGTTTTTCTTTATTTTCGGGGTTGCCAAAAATAGTGTTTGTGGTTGTCCAATCGGCTTTCGGGTGATTGTAAAATTCCATTGTGTCGGCGATGGTGGGTTAGAGGCCGGGGTAATGATAGCCTCCTGTACTTACCGAAGCTCGATGTCCAACCCTGTGGGAAAATCTAAAACTCTCCTCGAATACCCAAACTAAATCCGCGCCCGGGCAAGGGGGCTTGACTTTTCATAAACGATGAATGTATTCGTGCTTCTGTATCCAGTAGGTTTTCTCCTTTTCCGTATACCGTAATGTTACCGGAGCTTAGATCGAAGCTGTAGGATACGATGGCGTCTAGCATAGTGTAGTCGTCGGTAGGGGTTTCGTTTTCAGCCGTTCGCGTTTGTTCGAATACGTAAGTTGCGCTTAACTCTGCGAACCAATGGTTGTGTTCAAACACGAATTCATTGCCTATGCGCATAGGCGGAATGCGAGGCAGCGGGTCGCCGTTGTTGAGTTCGCTGTGAATACTGTCGCTCCACAATGTCCATTGAAACAGTGGTGCGGGTTGCCAAATAAATTCGGCTTCCAACCCGTAAAAACGGGCATCGCGCTGTTGGAAAATGTAGACAGGTAATGGTTCTTCGTGATGTTCCGTTTCACCCTCTATATCGGCTTCTTCGTGCCCAAATAAATCTTCTGTGCTGAGACCCGTGTTGGCTTGGAAATAAAAGTCATTTACTTGGTTGTAAAAGGCGTTAATGACATAGCCAATGTTGCCTTCAAATTTACGTAGGCTGAGGTCGACATTATTGGAGGCTTCGGTTCGGGCATCGCCATGATAGTCGAGGTGGTATTCGTCATCTTGCTGATGAATTTCGAACAATGCACCTACTTCGTAAACCCCTGTTCCCAGATGCGGGCCAACCGAAAACAGCTCGCCGGCACTGGGGGCACGTTGGGCGTGTGTAAGAGAAACGCTGGTGTTGTACCCCGCGGTAAAATCCCATACGGCGCCCGCAGATACACTAAAGGGCGTGAAGGATAAATCATCGAATAAGATTGTATTCGCTGCTTCGAGTGTTTCGCCTTGATGTTGATCCGTACTCACTGTAATAGGGTCCGCTGATAGGCCAATATTTTCAATGCGCGCACCTAATTGCCAGAGTAGTGAGTTAGTGTGTTTTTCTTCTACTATGGCAATAGCAACACTGTTGGTAGTGGATGGCGATGTGAAGGCTTCGGCGCCGATGGCTTCAAAGTCTACGGATTTACTTTCCAGTGAAAGCGCACCGCGCCAGCCGCGTAGCTCCTGATGAACGATGTCCGCTCGCAATTGCAGGCTTTTATTGCGGAACACGGTATCGTCATGTTCGCTGGCTGGTTGATGATTTTCGGTATCCGTTTCTGCATGAAGTTCTGTGTGCTGGTAATGGGTGTATCCAACGCGTGTGTTGATGGCGCTTAACCAATCGCTGCCAATGTTAAGTTCACTGATGAGCTGCCAGCGATCTTGCTCTAAGTCGGATTGTACGCCCGCTTCTTCGGCGTGATCAGCGTCCGTTTCTGCGCTATGCACAGCATGACCGGGTATTCCGTTTAGGCGTTCCATTCGGCCGTACGAAAGCCCGATATAGCCGCTGTCGAGTAACCAGCTTCCGCCGAGGTTAAAACCCTGGCTGCTAGCGGCACTGTTGGCGAGGGTATTGGCATTACGGTGTTCTTGGTGCTCCTCAGCGGATTCATTTTGGTGGTGGTCACTGGCCTCTATATTGGACGGCAAGGTGTAGTCGTCATTTTCCCGCCAGAACCCATCAATGTGCACGGCGAGCCAATTACTGCCGCCGGTGTAGGCCGCCGACAGTGCATTTTCATTGGAAACGCTGTTAAAAGAAGCATTAACCGCGGCTTTAGTGAGGTTGTCGCTGGGTACTCGGTCGTCAACAATATTGATCACTCCCCCAATAGCCCCCGAACCGTAAAACAAGGTTGAGGGGCCACGCAGAATTTCAATTTGCTCGGCGGTGCTGGCTTCGCTGGTTACCGCGTGGTCGGGCCCAACACGAGAGGCATCGCTTACGTCTAGTCCGTTTTGGGTAATGAGTACCCGTGGGCCATCGAGCCCGCGAATAATCGGGCTGCTGGTATTCGGGCCGAAGTAACTGGTGTGTATGCCAATCTCATTATTGAGCGTTTCACCTAGCGTGGAGGCCTGCTTATTGCGCAGATTATCGCCGCTTAAAACACTGATGGGCTGCACAGACTCCAGGGTGGAAGCATGGATAGGTAGGCCGATAACGTCTACCTGCTCTATCAAGGTGCTAGTGAGTATTATGGTTAGGGGCTCATCGGTATGCTCGCCATGGAGGTGCAGTACGCGGTGGTTATAGCCATCGGCTTCTACGTGAATCTCCTCTACGGCATGTTGACCAATTTCAAATTCCCCCTGTTGGTTGGTTTGCAGGCTGGATTTGCTATCGATTAAGGTAATGGTGGCATTGGCAATGGGGTTGCCAGCTTCATCGGTTACTGCGCCCTCAAGGGCAAGGGCGTAGGTGCCGGTTAGCAGGGATAACGTGGCAAATACAGCAGGCCCACAAACAGCGCTGAATTTCATTTTTCGCTCCAAAATTTAAGATATGATATATCGTATCATCAGTTGAGTGAGGCGGGAAGTTCGTGAGATGAATTTTTTGTGAAAGCTGGGCTCGAGTAAAAGATTTAAAACAGTGCGAAACCATAACGCTGTGGTTTCACACCATTTTAATATGCAGCGTTAAAAGCTGTAACGTGCCTTTAGCCAAATCTCGCGTCCGGGTTCGTTTACGCGCACGGGGTCGGGGTTAAAGGGGTCAGTATTGGCGGAGTTCACGTGGTAAGCGTAGGTTTCGTCCAGTAAGTTTTCCACGCCCGCTTGCAGGCTTAGGGCTTTAATCGGTTTCCAGCTGGCGTAAAAGTTGAGCAGTGCGAAACCATCGGAGGTGCCAGCATCCTGTGCGGGGTTGACATTCTCTTGCTCGGCGGCGGCGATAACTTCTGAGCCTATCATCCAGTTGCCTCGGGCGTAGTCGAGGTTCACGCGCACTTCCAGCGGGGCTATTTGGCCGAGATTACCGTTGTCGCTTTCTCCTCGGGTGTAGCTCAGCGCTGCGCCAGCAGACAGGTTGGCAGTTAGCTCGCGATTGCCGTCTAGCTCAAACCCGTAAAGTGTTGCGCCGGTATTGCGATAGAGCGTTGCGTTTTCGAGGTTGTAACGTTCGATATAATCATTCACCGAATCCCAGAACACCGTGGCAGACCAGCCCTGTGTATCGCCCCGAGCGATTAACGCGACATCTAACTGGTGGTGCTGCTCGGGGTTAATGTCTGGGTTGCCTATCCAGTTTCGGCCCATTGCGCTGCGGGCTATAAATTGTTCTGACGCGTCGGCAGCGCGAATACTGCGGCTGAGGTTAGTGCTCAGTACGGTATTGCTGGATAGTTTGTGGTCCCACCCCAGTACCAAACCTACACCGGTTTCGCTGCGGTCGCTGGCGGTGGTGCCGTAGGCGTTTTGATAAAGGGTGTTGGGGGTGGCGCTGCCCATCATGCCTGCCATTTCGTCGGCGCGGGTAGCATTGGATTTTAGCTGGTCGATACGAGTGCCCACGCGCAGCTGATCGCCACTTTCGAGTGTCATGTCTAGTTCGGCAAATATTCCCGACTGCGACAGCTCAACACCAGGCCACATAATAGAGGCTAGCATGTCGTAGCTGCCATCTTTACCCATATCCATATACAGTTCAGAATCGCGGTCGTTGGCGCGGTGGTCGAAGCCAAAGCGCCATTCCGTTCGGGTATTTTCCACGGTGGCTAAAAACCGGCCACCGCTAGTTTCCGACCGGCTGGTGGCAACCATACCACTCATATTCATAGGCATTCGGTTGCGAATACTGTAGTTATCCATCAGGTGGTCAACGTCGCTCTGATAAACCGTGAATTCAAATCCGTCTACTAACTTACTACCGCTGTAGACCCATTTGAGACGGTTAGTGAGGGAGTCGGTCCAGGGGGAATCCATGCCGTTGCCCGGAAACCAAACATCATCTTCGCTCACCGCTTCGTGGGAAAACTGCAGGTAGTGGTTGGTGCTTACATCAGCTCCGGCAATAACGCCCCAGCTTGCGGATTCGTAACTTGAAGCCGTTTCTACACCGTCACCATCTTCATAGTTGTCTGAAGATTTCACATCACCGAATAGACGCCCGAAGGCCTTGTTGGTGCCAAACACCATATTGGCCGCCGCATCCTGGGCGCCAGCATTGGAGGTATTGCCCAGGCTAATTGAGCCGAGTACATTTTTTTCACTTAGCTGCGGGCGTTTGTGTTCAAACAGCAGGGTGCCGCCGCTGCCGCCGGAACCGTAGATGACCGAGCGGTTACCTTTAATTATTGTGAGTTGGTCGAAATTGTCCATAGCGGTGTACGCGGTGGGCGGGTCCATACGGCCGGGGCAGGCGCCAAAGGTATAGGCGCCATCGGTCATCACGTTTAATTGATTTTGTGACTGCCCTCGAATAATCGGTTCG
The DNA here is from genome assembly GCF_014218805.1 of Teredinibacter franksiae. Taxonomy (NCBI): domain Bacteria; kingdom Pseudomonadati; phylum Pseudomonadota; class Gammaproteobacteria; order Cellvibrionales; family Cellvibrionaceae; genus Teredinibacter; species Teredinibacter franksiae. The sequence goes on from NZ_JACJUV010000001.1 coordinate 2,474,444, forward strand.
AAGCCTCGCCCACCTCTGCGGGTGGCGGTCATGCCGTTAATGGAGCGCAATAATTGCCCCGCGTCTTGCACTGGTGCTTTCAGTGCCGATTCGCTATGCAGTTGCTGCTGTTTGGATTCTTTGTCGTTGCCAATAACTTCAACGATTTCGATGGGCAAGTCGTTGTTAGCCAGTGCTGGCATTGCGACCATCGACATAGCGACGATCAATGCTCTTTTTTTCATGGTGTGCTCCACTAATTTTGAGATATGAATTGTAGGGAAGCGAGAGTAAGAGTGGGATGCGACCTATTGTCGCAGGTGCGGAGTAGCAGGCTGAATTTAGCGGGAAAAAAAGTGCTGCACCCTTACGGATACAGCACAAAGGTTTAGACTTGCAGGGTGTGAAATAGTTAAATCGCTGCACCCGTGCGGATGCAGCGCAAGCGCTTTACTGGCCTTGTTGGCTTTCGGCGAAGTTCATTAGGTTTTGCAGATAGTCGGCAGCGTCTTCACTCCACGACTCCATGAGTATGCGGAAGTAGCGCCGATTGGTTGCGCGGTTGGCAACCGTGGGCGAAGCAGAGCTATCTTTGGTTGCGCGATAGTCCACTATTTTCATAATCGGTTGTTGTTGCGGATTGGAAAAAATGAGTTCAATACCCGATTGGCCAACCTGGGCAACGATGCTGTGCTTTAAGCCCGTGGTTTCCGGTGCAGAGATAAACAGCGTGTGCAGGCGAGCATTTAGGTTTAAAGCGTCTTTTTGTGGTGTTGCCACAACTTCCCAGCCAACTTTTGTGAGCGCTTCAGTTAGGGTGCGTTTCAGTGTTGCACCATATTCGCGTTTTACCTGTTCGCGGTAATAATGGGAGGTGTCGGTACCATGCTTGCTGTTCCACACATCGGCGAATTCAACGGGCACATCGCTAAGGTAAATTTTGTGGGTAATGGGTAGGCTCATGCGATTGGAAACATAGAGCTCGTCAAATTCTAGGGAGCCAACTTTTTCCAGCGGCATTTGTCTGGCGGTTGCCGGAACAGCAGGGGGCGCCGTTTGGCTAGTCCCAGCATCAGCGAACTGTAGCGGTTTCGCCTGCACCGGAAGAGCAAGCGCTTTACGCTTTATGGCGTAGTCTATAGAGGGCGTGGCAAGGATGGTGGAGGGAATGGCGGCAGCCGTCACCATTTTAGGTTCTATTGCGGTGGCTTTTTTAGTGCAGTTATCTGGCACAGGCTTTACGGCTAGCGTTTTGCTGGCGGCCGGTGGGCTGGGCTTAGCGACTGAGGCAATAGCCGCCGCCGGTGGTAGTGCTGGTGCCGGTGGTAGTGCCGTTAGTTGCGCGCTGATGTCGGCAATATCATTAACAGGTGCAGCAATATCAATTTCAGCTGCGCTCACGTTCATCGCCAAAATAACGCCCAGTGCACACAGCGCTGAGGTTAATTGTTCCATACTTCTAGAGACTCCAGTGCCCTTGGAGAACAAGCGGGTAATACGCGGCAGCATTTTAAAGCGGCTACTACGCGCGGCCAGTACCGTAGCCAGCCTTAACTCTAATTCAGAAATACTGGCTAGGCTGTTGGCGTAAAGTTTGGCGCTGCCGCAGTGCTGTACGGCAATATCATCGCAGGCGTGTTCACGTTCAACATCAATCATTTTGGATACCCACAGTACGGCAGGGTTAAAGAAGTACAGAAGGCGAACCAAACTCTGGATGGCATTTACCAGGTAATCGTTACGTCGTATGTGGGCGAGTTCGTGCAACAGTAGAGCCTCAACCTGCTCGTTGGTTAGTGAAGTGAGCAGGCCAATAGGCAATAAAATGACCGGTTTAAAATGGCCGATAACGCAAATACTGCCAATACGGACTGAGTTTTTTAATTGCACAACTTTATGAATATCTAACTGTTCGGCTAACTGTTGGCAGCGTTCAGCCCACTGCGGTTGAACGGGCTCGCAGTTTTGGTTTTTGAGTGCAAGCGCGTAAATAAAGTCGCGTAAATAACAATAGGCTTGAATGCAAAAACCCAATACCCACACCAGCATAATAGTACCGATATGACTATTCAATAATTGGTAAAAGTGTTCGAAGAAGCTGCCGGGGTAAGACAGGAATACGCTGGTATTGGCTCGATGCATTGCGGCGTCTGCCAGTTGAATACTGCTGTATAGATGGCTGAAGGTGGCGATACTGATAGCAACACAAATCAATAACGCGGCAATACCCATTAAGTAACGTAAATGTGCCGAGTGATTACGGTTAATGTACAGGGTAATGGCGAGAACAACGGCTACCAAGCCACACTGCCAGAGTGAGTGAACCATCGTCCACACGAACGCGTAGGCTGTATGGCCGTCTAATAGGCTGGCGATGCTGTTCATGTTACTCATCCTCAATTTGATTGAGATACGCTCGAATTTCGTCGAGCTCTTCTTTGCTTACCTTGGCGTTACCCAGTACCTGTACCACCAACTGGCTACTGGACCCCCCAAAGGTGTTGTCGATAAAACGTGACAGCAGTTTATTTTTTGTAGCCCGCTCCTGAATCGCCGGAAAATACACATGGCTGCGCCCGTCTAAGCGTCTGTCCAATAGCCCCTTTTGCGCCATCACCTGCATGGCCTTGAGCGTAGTGGTGTAACCAATATCGCGTTGCTGGCTTAGGTGCGTGTGTACTTCCTGAACACGACTTTCGCCGGATTGCCAAAGAATATTGAGAATTTCCAGTTCGGCTTGGGTGGGGTTGGGCACGGGTGCTCCTCTTCGTACGACTATGTTGATCTGACTTACTACGGCGGTTGTCGTAGCAAGTGTGTACGAGGGTTATCGTAGATGCAAGTAGGATTTTTTGTTGTGTTTGCGTTTGTCGCGAAACTGACGGCTAAAAATTTATAACCTATTGATTTTATTAGGGTATTATTTTTGTGAATTACCGGGCAATAGACTCTGGGTGTTACTTATTTTAACCGCTGATATAACCAAGCGTCGTCAGCGCTAGCTTGTTCCTTGTGCTCAGCTAATCGTGAAAACACCCGGTACGCAAGTGCCGTGAAGCCGTAAAAGATTAAATTCTGAAGCCCAGTAATTAAGGTGAAACCAACAATAGGGCCTGTTTTAATTCCTCCAGTTTTGGCAGCAATCGTTGTCGGTTCTCTTCCCCTATACGTAACATAAGTTTTTGTGTGGTCGGTAAGGCTTCCAGTTTGGGGTCAAGAAATTGGTACTGCACGCTGGTCAGTATTAATTCAGGTTCACCCTCCAGCTTTGGTGTAGCGAGAAAGCTGTCTAGGGCGCCGAGCACCGCCGAGTGAAATTGCTCAGGACCTTCCCCTAGTTCACTGTAAGCCTGCTGTAGTATTGGGTAATAGGTTTCGTAGGCTTTTACGACGGTACTTATGTTCATGTTTTCGGCAACGCTAATATAGGTAGCGTAGCGCTGTTGGTTGGTGCCAGGGTTTTTAAACACAGCGGTCTGAATAACGCCGTCTTCTGGGTTACTCGCGGCAACCTTGGCCATGCGTCCAATGGCCTGAGCTTTAAAGGTAGAATTGGGGCCATTGAGAGGCCGATACTGAGGGACTATTTTCCCTTGTCCTAGGTTGTAAACCGCGCGGACAAATTTGCGTACAATTTCTTCTGGGGTTAACAGTTCAGCTATGGTCGAGAGTTGCAGGTTGTCTATTTGCTGACGAATTTCGTCGTCACTTTTGTTCAATAGCGGCAGAGGTATTGGCGTTGGCGTTGGCGTCGGCGTCGGCGCTGCCGATTGGGCTAATGGGTCGGGGGTTGGCGCTAAGGTGGGGATGGGCGCAGGCGTGGGTTCAGTTGTAGGCGCAACGACAATGGCAGTTGGTGGTGTTGGCTGTTCGGCAAACACAAAAAAGTACACGGCGGTGGCAGAAGCGGCGAATAGCAGTAAAAGAAAAATCAACAAAGGCAGGCGCGATCGATGAGGTTTTTGCCTAACCTCTAAAGTTTCCTCGGTGTTTCGTTCGTTGAGTTCTAAATCGCCTAATTCACCTTCGTTATCATGCATGCGTGCTTTACTCCCTGAATGCCTACATTATCTGATGAATATCATGACACAGAGTTCCCGACTATAATAAATATATTCATTACCGTATGCATTGATGGCGGTAGTGATAATAGAATTGTGAGATCTCCTTCCCAAATTGTACACAACGCCCAGTGTATTCGATGATTTGTTGATCTCGTTATTTCAAATACCTTTTGGTAATTGTTATTTTTATTTCCAATCGCCGGTTTATATTTCTGTTGTTTAAGAGTAGTTTTACCGCGCCTTCTTGGGGCCTTATATTAAAGGGTACCCTAAGTGTCTCGCTTATATAGCCGAGCACCTATAACTCAACACAATAATCAATAACAACTGAGGCTAGCTATGATCAACCTAAAACTCACTTCCCTATGGGTGAGTGTGTTGCTCTTTTTTGCACACTCTGCTTCTGCACTGGTATCCGGTGCCGGTGAAGCCACCCTTAACGTCAATAATGATTGGGGCTCTGGCTATTGCGCTGAAGTCACCGTCGCTAATAACGGTTCCGCTAATATCACTGGCTGGACATTAGAAATAGACCCTAACGATTCCACCATCAGTAATCTGTGGAGTGGCAACCTGAGCGGCACTACGGTAACGCCCTTAGGCTACAACGCGACTATTGCACCGGGTAGCAGTGTGAGCTTTGGTTTCTGTGGCAACGGCAATGGCTCGAGTTACTTACCTGAACTGGCGGCGTTGAGTGTTTCCGGTGGGGGTGACCAGAGCAGTTCGTCTAGCAGCTCTAGCTCTTCTAGCAGTTCTAGTTCGTCTAGTAGTTCAAGCTCGTCTAGCAGTTCTAGCAGTTCTAGCTCGTCTAGTAGTTCAAGCTCGTCTAGTAGTTCAAGCTCGTCTAGCAGTTCTAGTTCGTCTAGTAGTTCAAGCTCGTCTAGCAGTTCTAGCTCGTCTAGTAGCTCTAACTCATCCAGCAGCAGTTCGCAGGGCGGTAACTGTGCTGGTGTAAACGAGTACCCTAACTGGACTTCCAAAGACTGGGCCGGTGGTGCTTATAACCACGCTGAGGGCGGTGATAGAATGGTGTATCAGGGTGTGCTTTATCAGGCGAACTGGTACACCAATTCAGTGCCTGGTAGCGATGGTACCTGGAGCAAACTGGGTGTCTGTGGTGGTGATATCAGTTCCAGCAGTTCTGTCTCGTCTTCTAGCTCTAGCTCTAGCTCTAGCTCCAGCTCTTCTGTCAGCTCATCGAGTTCCTCTAACTCCTCCACCAGCTCTAGTTCGTCCTCAAGTGATTGGCAGGGTTGCAGTGGCTACGCCACGCGCTACTGGGATTGCTGTAAGGCCCATTGTAGTTGGTCTGAAAATGTACCTGACGATGTTGAAGCTTTGCCCTCCTGTGGCGTGAACGACCAGGCATTGTCCGATGTGGATGCCGTGAGTGCCTGCGATAATGGCGGTGATGCTCATATGTGTCAGGGCCTTGCGCCTTGGGCGGTAAGTGACAGCCTTGCTTATGGCTATGCCGCAACCTCCAGTGGTGATGTGTGTGGGCGTTGCTTCGAGATTGAATTCACCGGTAGTTCTTACAATGGTGGTGATGACCCCGGTTCTGCGGCGTTACTGGGTAAGCGCATGATTGTGCAGGCTACAAACATTGGCTACGACGTAGGTGGTGGTCAGTTCGACATTTTGGTGCCGGGCGGCGGTGTAGGTGCGTTTAATGCCTGTTCTGCTCAGTGGGGGGTGTCTAACGATGAGTTAGGTGCACAGTACGGTGGTTTCCTCGCGGCCTGTAAGAGCGAGTTGGGTTGGAATGCCAGCCGTGACCAGTACAAGAGTTGCCTTACCCAGCGCTGCGACAATGTATTTGGCTCACGTGGGTTAACCGACCTGCATCAGGGTTGCCTGTGGTATGCCGACTGGATGGAAGCGGCCGATAACCCCAGCCTGAAATACCGTGAAGTGGCCTGTCCAACGGAAATCATTCTACGTTCCGGTGTAGACCGTGGCTTCCTAAACGATATCGACACCTCCTGTAACTAATTCATTTGTTACGATCTTGTCCGGGCCCCTAATGGGGCCCGGTTTTGTTTTAAGCCACTATTAATTGCGCCAAACACCCCCTACAATGCGCGCTCTCCTGAGGGGTGACTGAGAGCGTTGTTATTAATGATGTGTTCCGGTCTGAGATGGTAGTTCCGAACCCTTTGAACCTGATCCGGTTAGTACCGGCGTAGGAATAGGAAATCTCTCACGATTTGCGCAACACCTTTCCCCGCTCTACTCCGGGTCTCCTATTAGTTTGTATAGAAGGCCTGTTATGACCCGTACATTAAAACCCATTATTTTAAAAACCTCACTGCTCGCGCTCGCCATAAGCGGCATTGCCAATGCCGAGCCACTGGAAGAAGTGATTGTTTCCGGTGAACTTCGTTCCATTGAACAGCTTCGGCTGGCCAATAGTGTTTCGGTGATTACTGAACAACTCATTGAGGTGCGAAACGCAAAAAGTTTGGAAGACCTTTTAAACCTCGCGCCTAACGTTAACTTTTCTACGGGTGCATCGCGAGGTCGTTTTATTCAAATTCGCGGTATTGGTGAGCGCAGTCAATTTGTAGCACCAAGTAACCCCTCCGTTGGCATTATTGTTGATGGTATTGATTTCACTGGGCTGGGAATGGGTGTCACCACACTGGATACCGCCCAGGTGGAAATATTTCGCGGGCCACAGGGAACGCTTTACGGTGCTAACGCATTGGCGGGCATGATTAATGTAGTGGGTAACGCACCGGATAAAGACGGTGGCGGTAAGGTGTCGGCCGGTTTTGGTAATTACGGTAGTTACGATGTCGGTGGCAACGTGTCTATACCTGTTGGTGATTCCGCCGGCTGGCGAATGGCCGTACAGAAAAATGTAAGTGATGGCTATATAGACAATGTGTATATTGGCCGCAATGACACCAATAATATTGATGAGGTGAGTTTCCGCAACCACTTTAGTTTTGACATAAGCGACCAACTAAAAGTTGATTTGATCAGCTATATCATTGATATCGATAACGGCTACGATGCCTTCAGTCTTGATAATGATCGCACCACCCTCTCCGATCAACCCGGCCACGACCGCCAGCAAACCAATGCCCACGCATTAAAAACCGCCTACAGTGGACTCGGTTTTGCCGATTTACAGGCAAACGTGAGTTACGCTGATTCGCAAGTGGAATATGGCTACGACGAGGATTGGACCTATCGAGACATTTGTACAATCGATTCTAGCTGTGCCTACTGGCAGTACTCCACCGCCGACAATTATTTGCGTGAAAACCGCAATAAGTCTGCCGATGTACGTTTGTTGTCTAAAGAAAATGACGGTGGTATGCAATGGGTGGTCGGTGTCTATTACCGCTATCAGCAGGTGGCCTTAGAGCGCACTTACACGGACAATGCACCCGATGACGACTTTTACAGCGACGACTACACCCCGGTTTTCTATACCTACTCGAGCGAATACATAACAAAGAACGCGGCGCTGTACGGCCAGGTAGATTTTCCGTTAGCGGATTCATTAACGCTGGTAACGGGCCTGCGCTATGAAAACTTCGACGCCGAATTTAAAGACAGTGACAGCGCTGTATTTGGACCTAGTGAAAATCTCTTTGGTGGAAAAATTGCGCTGGAGCTCTCCTTGAGTGACGACACCCTGTTGTATGGTTTGATTTCTAGGGGCTACAAAGCTGGCGGTTTTAATGCAGAACCCCGAGTACCGCAAAACAAGCGGGAGTATGATACCGAGTTGGCGATAAACTATGAATTGGGCATGAAAGGTGACTGGCTGGAAAACAGCCTGTTGGCGCAAGTATCGACCTTCTATCAGCAGCGTAAAGGTGTACAGGTGAACGTTTCTGAAGCCGAAGCGGTGGATGACTTCGTTATCTTTCTGGATAACGCGGCAGAAGGTTATAACACCGGTTTAGAAGTTGAGCTCACCTGGTTGGCCACCGATGCATTGAGCTTGAGTGGTTCTTTCGCTCTATTAAATACTGAGCATGAAGAGTTTCTTAACGTTAGCCACGTTGATGGATCACCCGCAGAGCCCTACGATATGAGCGGTCGCGATCAGGCTCATGCACCCAATTACCAGTACTACGTAGCGGCCCAATACGACCTGCTCAGTAATCTGTACTTTAGGGTCGATATGGAAGGTAAAGACGGCTTTTACTTTTCTGAGAGTCATGAAGAGCGAAGCGATAGCATCGATTTACTCAATGCGCGCTTGGGCTTTGATGTTGGCATGCTCAGTCTGGCGGTTTGGGCTAAAAACCTTACCGATGAATGGGTGGAAACCCGGGGATTTTACTTCAGTCACGATTTCGGTAACGACCCGCGCAAGTTCTACGCAGCAGAGCCTTATACCCAAAAAGGTGCACCGCGAACCTTTGGGGTAAGCGCTAGCTATACCTTTTAAAAATTAAAAGGATAAATAAAAAGGGTGTGCTACAGCGCACCTTTCCTTTATTTGGCCGAGCAAACCACAAAAACCTAACGTTAATCTTTTTGGAGGACACGAATGAACCTAAGTGTGGAACTCACCCTTTACCCGCTACAGGATAATTATCTGGACATTATTCGCCAGGTAATCGTAAAGTTAAATGAATACGTTAACATCGATGTGCAAACATTCCCCACGGCTACGATATTAATTGGGGATTACAATACGGTTATGGATGCCCTAAAAGACGCCATTGCGTGGAGCTACGAAAATTTTGGCAAATGTGTATTTGTCGCCAAATTTTTACCCGACTACGAAGCTCGATAATAATGACAGTTGAATAAGGCTAGATAAATGCACGACTTTTTTCAGCAGGCAGTTTCCGGTTTTTTCCAGCAATCCATTATAGAACTCACGGCCGTTGCCCTGGCGGTGGCCTACTTAGTGTTAGCCATGCGCCAAAATATTTGGTGCTGGGCCTGCGCGTTTGTGAGTACGGCATTGTTCACTTGGGTGTTTTTTGACGTGTCCTTAGTGATGGAATCACTGCTAAATGTGTACTACATGGCAATGGCTGTATACGGTTACAGAAGCTGGACACAAGGCAAAGACAATGGCCGTCAGCTATCTATCCGCTTTTGGACACCTGCGTACCACGTTTATGCGTTATCATTAGTGGCAGTACTTACCCTGATGTCGGGCTATTTTCTCTCGCAGAAAACCGAGGCCGCTTGGCCTTATCTCGATTCTTTTACGACTTGGGGTGCCGTGGTAACCACGTATATGGTGGCCCGCAAAATTTTTGAAAACTGGATCTACTGGTTTGTTATTAATTCTGTGGCACTGTTTTTGTATATAGAACGCGGGCTGTACCCAACGGCGTTGTTGATGATGATATATCTCGTGCTCGTCATTATCGGCATTATCAGTTGGTCGCGGCAACTGGAACCGGTTCTTTCTGAAGAGGCACCTATATGACAAATGAAGCGAGCAAGCAAAATCGTATACGGCTTGCTAACGCGCTGAGCACTTGGCACTCCTGGCATGTGGAGTTATCGTCACAGCCGCGCGTACTTCGTGATTTGAGTTCGGGTACAACCAATAGCAGCTATATTGTCGGCAGTGATAAACGCAAAGACGGCATTAGTTGGCCGGCCGGTAACCAAAAAAAATACTGTTTACGTTTAAACGCTGATAATTCAACCGTCTTGGGTATCAAGCGTGAAACTGAATATACAATACTGGAGCAACTGAAGGGCACCGGGCTCAGCCCCAAAATACTGCATTACAATACCAAGCTAGATTTTTGTGTGTTCGAATATATTACCGGTCGTAGCTGGTCGCGTAGCGACTTAACACGGTTAACACAACGCCGACGGCTAGAAGAGCTACTTACTCAAGTGCAGCGTGTTAGGGTTAAGGTTCCCGCCTGCGATTACCTCGCCTACGTGCAGAATTATCTAAATCAAATAGAACGGTTGGCGCCCGATTCTTTACGGGTTTTTGGTGACGCACTTCCGGAATTTTTAGCGGAGCTAAAAACCTTCATGGTCTCCGGCTGGACGCCAGTGCTCTGTCATCATGACCTAATTCCCGAAAATATTTTGGAAACCGATGATGGTTTAGTTTTGCTGGATTGGGAATATGCTAGCCTTGGGCATCCCGATTTTGATCAGCGCTATGTTCGCCATTGCCTCGACAGTCACTTTGAGCAAAGCCAGGGGTCGCTTCTGTCTGGTGATACCTTAGACAGGTTAATTTATTGGCTGGTAATACTGTGGCAGAAATTGGGTGGGTTGACAGTAAAAGCATAGTTTAGCAAGGCAGCTGAATTGATGGGGTCGTGTTGGTTAACTCGAGCCTATTGAAATTAACCAGTACCCCTGGTTAACACCAAGGCATAAAAAAAGCGACGCTCTATTTCGAGGGTCGCTTTTTCATATGTGGCAATTTTACATTTGCGATTGTAAATAATTAGGCAATCCAATTTTTTGGATCAAGCCCAGTTGCTGCTCTAGCCAGTAAGCGTGGTCACGTTCGGTGTCGTCCAAGAGTACTTCTAGTATTTCACGGGTAACGTAATCTTTTTCATCTTCACACAATGTAATGGCGTCTTTTAGGCCGCTGGCAACGGCGTATTCTACGTTAAGATCGCTTTGCAACATGGAGGGTACGTCGGTACCAATGCAAAGCCCGTCGCGGGTTACCATGTCTGGCCGGCCCTCGAGGAATAAAATACGCTCAATCAGTGCTTTGGCGTGCCCCTTTTCATCATCAAATTCATGAGCTATACGCTCGTGAAGTTTGCTTAGGCCCCAGTCCGCATACATTTCAGAATGCACAAAGTATTGATCCATTGCTGCTAGCTCAAAAGCGAGTAACTTGTTAAGGGTTGTAATGACCTGAGTATTACCTTTCATTTTATAACCTCGTATTTAATCGCTTTCGGATATTTGTGACTGCAGGTAATTTTGAATACCTGTATTGTCCACTAGGTGTTGTTGGGTTTCCAGCCAATCTAGGTGTGTCTCTTCATATTCAAGAATATTTTCAAGCAGGCCGCGGCTTACATAGTCTTTTTCCTGCTCACAGGTGCCGATAGCTTGTTTAAGTTGGTCAATGGCTTGGTGTTGAAATGTTAAATCCAGTGCCAGTATTTCTTCGGGATTTTCGCCCACCAGCAGAGAGTTTAGTTTTTGTAAATTGGGTAAACCCTCAAGCATGAGAACGCGTTCAATGATCTCATCGGCTTGCTTCATATCCTTTATACTTTTTTTGTAGCAGATATGATCGAGATTTTCGAATCCCCAATTCTTAAACATTCGGGCGTGGAGAAAATAGCGATTAATAGATGTTAACTCAGTGGTCAATACGCCATTGAGTGTGTCGAGAGTAAGGGCGCTGGATTTCATGGCTGGAACCTCCTTGCGGTAAGACGGTTGGGCGTGGCCCTAAAACCCGAATGTATGGTGGTGTAAGTTCGCATAAGTGTAATCGATAGCCGCCCAAAAACAAAAAATATCTTTATATTTCAACAGGATAGGGAATGCGAATGATTAAGATTAATTCGTTTAATCTTAGTGCTAATTGCCCCAGAAAAAAGAACGACGACTGAAAAAACACTGGATTGACACTATAGTATGAGTATATGAGCGGTAAGTGCGCGCGCCTTGCGGCTGTTGGCGCCAAAAATCTCTTTGGCGCACAAAAATACAGTGGTTCGCCTTGCTCTATACTCAAATAGAAATCGGTAATAGAAGCGGCCTAGTATACGTCTGCGGTAGTAGCGTATTACGGAGACCGAAGCATACCGTGAGGACGTGCCAAGTTACGGATCTAAATGTAGATAAACACAAACCAAGTGACTCAAAATGAACGGTATGGATCGTATACAGTTTTCTGCCTTGCTGAGCGAAAAGCGCATTCGACAGAGGCGCCGATAATGGTGTAAACGGGCCGGATGAAATCCAATTATTTTACGGTTGTTCGCTTTATTATGGCGCTGGCTACAGTGCTAGCGATTTTTGCACAGCCGTACATTCCGCCGAAAAAATTACTGCTTCACCCTAACACCAAAAATTTCCCTTCAATTTTTGCACCTCAGAATGCTTTTCGTGGCAGTGTGGTGCGCTGGGTGGACCGTGCCAATTACGAACTGCTCTGCGAATTCCAAGAGTTGGATGGCTATCAATCCTGTGGGTTTACGCTTGCGTGGAATACGGCGGAGAAAGAGCAGTTAATCTGTGACAGTGCAGCCTCCGATGAAGATGGCGACGGTTGGGGGTGGGAAAACGACGCTAGCTGTATTGTGCGCATAGAAGATCGAAGTGCCAGCACCATTGTCGAAATAGAAGATTCGCCGCCGCCAGAGTGTGGCCCCGAGGCTGTTGATCCAGACGGCGATGGCTGGGGATGGGAGTATGATCGAAGTTGTATTATACCCGCCCCGTCGCTACCAACGTCTCAGCCTGCCGCGCAAGTAATCACATTTCCCGCTTGTACCGGTGAAAATCATGACCCAGACGACGATGGTTGGGGCTGGGAGAATGGCCAGAGCTGTATTGCCGTAGAAACCGGTGAGAAAGCGACGGGCGACCAGGGGGATGCTCCCGAATGCTCTAGCGCAGCAAAAGACCCCGACGGAGACGGTTGGGGTTGGGAGAATCATCGTTCCTGCATTTTTTCCGAGCTAGTCGCCCAGCCCCACCTTACTCGGGAAAATGTCGCGGGTATCGATCTGTCGGCGTACGACGGCATTGAAGTGGAAGTGTTTTACGAAGGGCGTGCCGAACACCTTCGTATCAATATGGTTAATTTTGATATGGCCTACGGGGCAAAAGGCGGGACATTTTCGGAAAAATTTATGTCGGCTTTTGTGCGCGCTGAAGATTTAAGGGCTGGTGCTGCGTTTGTGAAGCTTAATGAATTTAGTGTGCCGGAGTGGTGGGTGAAGGAGTCCAACGCAATTCGTGAACACGCTGCACCGGATTTCACTAACATTGTCGCGGTAGGGGTAGACCTGCTGGATGTCGGCATACATAAAATGAGAGTCGAGCGTATGGAGCTCGTGGGTGAGCGAATCTCACGTAAAGATTTTCTCATGTTGTTGATGGTGTTGTGGGGTGCGGTATTACTAGTAGAAGTGGCGACTCGCTATTATCTTCTCCGCCGCACAACACTGAGAAGTGAACACCAATTAGCTAGCCTTACCACCAGAGCGGTGCAGCTGGAGGTGGAAAAGTCTGCATTGCATTCGCGTGCGGTAACCGATCCATTAACGGGCATAAACAATCGCTCAGGTTTTCTACGGGATGTTAAAAGTGCTTATAGTCAGGGCAGCGCCCCTTGTATTGGTTTGTTGTTGCTCGATTTAGATCACTTTAAGGCTATTAACGATGATCATGGCCACGAGATGGGCGATAAAATATTGAAGGAGTTTGCCCAAATTGTTGACGGAAACACTCGGCGAGATGAAACCCTGGCTCGTTGGGGCGGAGAAGAATTTGTGTTACTTGTGCCCAATGTGTCGGCCGGACAGCTTTCCGAGTTAGCAGACAAGTTACGCCGGGTGGTGGCTAACCATATATTTGCCGGTGAACAAAATATACGTATAACCACCAGTGTCGGCGGTGCCCTTGATATTGGAGATCTTGATTTTGAGGCGTTGTTTAAGCGTGCTGATATGGCACTCTATCGGGCAAAAACAGTACGTAATCAATTTGTGCTCGGCTAATTGTTTAAACAGGTATATCCACGGCTTTCTAGGAACAGTGATATTGGATAGCGCAACAATCAGTACTTGAAGGAACGAATGAACGAACTCGACACCGAGTATATAAAGCCAATGTCCGGCACCCGCTGGAATATTTGCGCTAAAAAACTTAAGTAGGAAGGCCTAAATGTGTGATTACAGGTGCCAGGTATGAGGCTGGGTCGCTACGCTCAAGTAAGAAATGTGGCGTTGGTCATTACTCTAGTAGTTTTGATTGGCCATTATTTTTTGCCGGAAAAGCGTGAGTTACTCTACCCCTCTGACACGGGTGTTACACAGCTTTATGGTCACTTCGACCCCAAAACCGGCCAGTCCTCTCGCTGGACAGACGAAGCGAAAAGTTCTTGGACCTGCATTTTTAAGGTAACAGATGTTGTTGGATGCGGTTGGGATGTCTACTGGGACCCAGATATCAGTAAGGGCAAAAATTTTGGTGCTTATGAGGGTGTAGAGGTGCATATGCGTTACAGCGGTTCGGCAACGAGAATTCGCGTGTACATGCGTAATCACAACCCGGTTTATGCGGTTTCAAATAAAAGAGAAAGCGGCAAATTTTTAAGTATGACTTTTAGAGTTGAAGAAACTATTACACCTATACGCATTAAGCTATCGGAATTTAATGTAGCCGACTGGTGGATAACAGAAAGTAATGTACGGAGACAGTGGTCGAGCCCCGAATTCGACAATATCACTAAGGTGGGCGTCGATTTTATTGAATTTGGCACTCACAATGTTGAAATCAATAAAGTCTTTTTGGTGGGAAAGTGGGTAAGAACAGAAACGTTATTTTTGCAGATATTCACATTCTGGTTGTCGACTTTTTTATTGGAAGGTATTTTTCGCTTTTACTCACTGTATAAAAAAGCCGATCATGAACGCGACCTTATTCGCGAACTGCGAATACGTGAATACAATATGGAAATAGAAAAGGAAGATCTGCAGGAGCTGGTAGATCGAGATCCACTTACCGAAGCGCTTAACCGCAATGGTCTTGAATCCAAGATAAAATTATTATACGGGCTGGATTCGGCTTTCTCCTGTTATGGTTTGATGGTATTGGATCTTGACTATTTTAAGCGCATAAATGATGCCTGGGGACACGACCTAGGCGACAAAGTATTAAAAATGCTTGCTGTTAGCGTGCAGTTAAGCCTGCGTCACGGGGATGTGTTAGCGCGCTGGGGTGGGGAAGAATTTATTGTGGTGTGCCCTATTGCTGAACAAGCGCCACTTGCGGACTTTGCTGAAAAATTACGTCTGGTCGCCAGCGAATGTCGAGTGGAGGGAGAGCCCGAAATAGTGATTACCACCAGTATTGGCGTTAGCGTTGCGCAGCGAGGTGAATCATTCGACAAAGTATTCCGCCGAGCGGATTCAGCCCTGTACAAAGCAAAGGCCAATGGTCGAAACTGTGTGGAGTTCGAACTTTGAGACTTCTAATGGGGTTATTTATAGCCGTAATGTACGCCTCCAGTTGGGCCGGCATTCACCGGGTTCACCCAATGTATTTGGAAGAAAACGAGCGCTCAGATATTGTTTCAGCGGTGGCTACAGATCAATACGGATATCTTTGGCTGGCATCCGATAGCGGTCTTAAGCGCTACGATGGGTATGGCTTTAAAGTATTTTCTGGTGACGGCAGCGAGCCCGGCGTAATAGGCACCAGTTTTATTAATACCTTAATGATCGATTCCCAGCAGCGACTTTGGGCGGCAGGTACAAATCTAAATGTATTCGACCCTAAAACGGAGACGTTTTCCACTTTTATAGTGGCCGGCAATACCGCTATTAGAGCAATATACGAAGACGCCAACGGCATATTTTGGTTGGGTGGGGAGGGATTTGGACTAACCAGCTTCAACCCCGATACCGGCGAAGTTTTACAGCGACTGTTTAATAATACTAATAAGGGTTTTATCCGCAAAATTATTGCCAAAAAAGGTTCGGAAGAAATATGGGTGGCGTCTGGTGCTGGCCTGTACTTGTTTAATTTGCGAAATCAAGCTTACCGTACCTACGAACTTCCGCTAAATTTTGCCTTTGGCGAAATCACCATTCGCGACTTGAAAGAGGATGACGATGGATTTTTATGGGTGGCCAGTAATGACGGTTTATTCGTACTCAATCCAGACACGGGTACCTATACACGCTATTCAACCGAAAGCGATTCGCCGCATGTACTGGCTACGAATGCGCTTTGGAGCCTGCAAAAAGATAGTCTAGGCCGTATATGGATAGGTACGGATAAAAAAGGCGCATACCGTTACGATAAGCGGCGTGGAACCATGGAATACCTGCCGTCCTCTACACACAACAACTTTCATCTTCCCCCTGGGCCAATAGACGATATACATATTGAAGACAGCGGCACTGTATGGTTTTCGGTAGGCTCATATGGCATGTACCGCGTAAGCGAGTATGTGGAAAAGTTTCGTTCGTACCAACACAACCGGGAGGATGCGCGCTCGTTAGCGTTCGACAATGTACTTGGTATGCTGGAAGACCGCGACGGTAATATTTGGATCGCTACCGATGGCGGAGGTCTAGACAAATTCGACACGCGTACACAACAGTTCACACACTTGCGTCACGACCCGGCTGATCCATCGAGTATCTCAACTGATTCTGTATTGGCTTTAGCAGAAGACGCAAAGGGCTACATTTGGATAGGAACTTGGGGTGGCGGTTTAAATCGGTTAAACCCTAAAACCGGAAAAATCAAAAGAATATTGCGCAACCCCACCGCCGATAAAAACAAAACACTGGCAAACAATAACGTGTTTCGCATAGTGGTTATGGAGGACCAACGCCTACTGATGAGCATATGGCGACGAGGCCTGCAAATTTACAACCCTGTAGACGGTACTTTCGAAGCGTTTTTCCCCCTTGATGCCGAGAATTTGGACTGGATTCGAAATTTCTCCGTAAACGATATCGTTGCCATTGATAGCGAAACATTCTGGATTGCGGGTTTCCAGGGGCTGGAATTATTTTCATTGAAAGACAAAATTTTCAAAGCTGCAGCCGAGGATATTACCGAGGCGATTAACGATATTCATGTAGATAGAAACGGCATTGTTTGGCTGGCCAGTAATGCCGGATTTTATCGATACTCACCCGCAACTCTGGGGATTGAAAAATTTACAACCGAAAACGGGTTGGCCGACGATTACGTGGTATCCATTGAAGAAGACGACTTGGGCTACTTATGGTTGGGTACACGCGATGGTTTAAGCCGTTTTAATCCGCGCACTCAAGAATTTTTGTCGTTTGATGTTTCTGATGGGCTGGCCAGCACCGATTTTAACCGGTATAGCCAATTGAAAACCCGCGACGGGCGTATGTATTTTGGTGGTACTACAGGTTTTAGCAGCTTCGACCCCGCACATCTTCCGCGAAACGAGCACGCGCCTTCTGTACACCTTACAGGGCTGAGGCTCGCACAGAAAATAATTGATTCCGGTACAAACGATTGGCTGCCTAATTCCATTGACCATACTGAAGAGCTACGCTTGCCCTATAGTCAGCGTGATATTGCATTTGATTTTACCGCGTTAAATTATATTTCTCCTTTAAAAAATCGCTATCGCTATCGTCTGCTCGGCCTGGAAAATGAGTGGCGCGATGTGTCAAGTTCCGAGAGGCGTGTGCGCTACACTAACCTCGACGCGGGTACCTATACATTCCAGGTGTTAGGGTCCAACAACGAAGACGTTTGGTCTGGCGCGGCCAAAGAGCTACGCTTGAAAATCTTGCCGGCCTGGTGGGAAACCTGGTGGGCTAGGTTGATGTGGATCTGTTGTTTTTTATTAATTCTGTACGGTTTCAGCTATTTACGCTTACGTAGTAATAAGCGGCGCGAAAAAGAGCTTGAATTAATGGTGGGCGAGCAAACGGCAATGATTAAGCGCGCAAATCGCGCCGTTGTGCAATTGAATTCGGAATTGGAGCAGCGGGTTGCGCATCGAACCCAAGAGCTGGAAACGGAAATAGAAGAGCGTAAAGAATCGGAAGAGCGTGCCAATTATATTGCTTATCACGATTCTCTTACCGGGTTAAAAAATCGTGCGTGGTTACTGAACCACTTGGATCATCGCTTAATGCAATGTCGAGAGAGCGATACTGAATTTTCATTGTTTTTTATTGGCGGAGACCGATTTCGAAAAATTAACGATACCCATGGCCACATACTTGGGGATAAACTGTTATTGGCCGCTTCTGATCGTTTAAAAAGATTGCTGCCTGAAGGCGAGCATGCCGTAAGACTTGGTAGCGATGAGTTTACCGTGGTGATCGACGAGGTTACCGGAACGGAGCGCACTTTCGATTTGGCAGAGCAGATAATTGTCGCTTTTAGTGAACCCTTTATTATTGAAAAAATTCGTATGAATTTCAGTGTAAGTGTCGGCATGGTGATTGGCAAGCCTCACTATTCAGACTCCACCCAGCTGTTGAGAAACGCGAATATCGCCATGCAGCGTGCAAAAGATCGGGGCCGCGGCGTTTATCAAATGTTTGACGAAGAAATTCTACAGCACACACTGGATGCCGTTGAACTGGAGAATGACTTAAAGCAAGCCCTAAGGCGTGGGCAGTTCAGTGTTGTGTACCAGCCCATCGTGGTTGTTGCTACGGGAGAGTTGAGTGGCTTTGAAGTGCTCCTACGCTGGACACATCCAACCCAAGGCATGATCCCGCCGGACAAATTTATTCCTATGGCGGAACAGTTAGGGTTGATTTTTGATATTGGTCTATGGGTGCTGGAAACGGCCTGTATGCAGTTACACCAATGGAAGCACGATTTAGATTTAATGCCGCTGCCAACAATAGCCGTTAATCTTTCCGCGGTACAGCTAGGGCAGGCCGATCTATTACAGCGTATTGATGCCGTTTTTGAGCGAACGGGGGTAAACCCCAATAATATTAAGCTCGAAATTACAGAGTCGGCGCTGATGAAATTTACCGATACCGTTGACCAACTGTTGGATTCATTGCGCCAGCGAAATATTGAGCTTGCGATTGACGATTTTGGTACAGGGTATTCGTCACTAAGCTACTTAGATAAATTACCGGTGCAGGTGCTAAAAATTGATCGAGCATTTGTTAATGCGCTTTACGATACAAATACGGACAATACGGGCGCACACGAAATAGTGCGCGCTACCATATCACTGGCTCATAACTTAAAAATGCGGGTGGTTGCGGAAGGCATAGAAACCCAGCAGCAAATGGATGCACTGGAAAGCTATCGTTGTGACTATGCGCAGGGCTATATGATAGCTAAACCACTAGCGCCCGCATTAGCGACGGAGTACTTACGAAGTTCATCAATAATATCGCTTCCTCATCTTTAGGGAGCTTATTTAATTTTTTTTCCTCTGGTTTGTGTGCGGTACGTTCGTGTGGAGAGTCTGAGGGCATTTGGTGCTCTGCGGACAAGTTTTAACGCCGACCGTAGCCTCCACACAAAGCGCCGAAGAAAAACCCTAATAGGCGTGGGCCTACAAGTAAAAACAACCAGCTTTGCGGTGCCTTTTCGTAAAAGTCTAAATTCCTTATTGGCAGTGTCAGCTTTCATGGAAGTTGTCAATTTGAACAGGGCAATGTTGTAATACTATCCGAAGTTATTCGATTACGCGAGAAATCTAATATGCGCAGACTGGTTTTGGCAAATCTAATGGTTTTTTTGTCTGCATGTGGTGCGAGTCAGGTTAAGCAATCCGTGGGGCATAGTGCTGAATTTCAGTATCCGGAAGAAACGGAAAATTTTATAGCCAAAGAGCTTCATGTATATGATGACCCTTTGTATGGGGCTTCCTTAGCGTGGTTAGATAAGGCCTATCGGTACGATGTTATCACTCTTTATGTGTACCCTATTCTTGATACGGAGTGGGAGAATAAGTTGTCGGTAATCGCCGATGAAATGAATCACGTGTTGGAGGAAGTCAAGTACGGTGTGGAGGCAGGCCACTACAAAGAAGTGTCAGAGGCAATAACGGTAGGTTTTGAGTTTGAGCACAATGACGTACTTTACGCGGGTATCCGCAGTACCTTCGAGGTGCGTGCAAAAAATGATGTGCTATACGATTCTAATGCTTACCTATTTATAGCCGAAGACAAATTTGTGAAATTTAGAACAAGTTTCGATTCGCATATAACCCCAGATTGGAATGGCGACAACGTTGTAAAAGAGATTCTGCCGAATATTCAAGTTGAACCTGAATCGCCCTATATGAAAAGCTTACGTGATAACCAAAGAGCGGCTGATGAAGCACAAATGGAAGACATAGTAAGGCAGCTATTGGAGGCTGCTGTAAATGACAATGGCAATGGCAATGGCAATGGCAATGGCAATGGCAATGGCAATGGCAATGGCAATGGCAATGGCAATGGCAATGGCAATAAAACTCTTACTACTCAATGACATAAAGAGAGTGCGAATTAAAGAAGCGAACTTGAAATTTAAAGTCTTGCAGATGGTAAGGTAAAGTTTTGTCCATGTTGAAGGAAAACCGCTGAAATTTTCAGCGGTTCTGTGGTTATTAGAATGCCAGCTTAGCCATAAATTGGAAGCGGTTCATGCTGCCGTCGGCCCCTGACGCTAATTCACGGTTGGCCAGTGTGTATTCACCGCCAAGGGAAAGGCTTTTCACCGGGCTATAGAGTAGGTTAACGCGTAAACTATCGGTCATATCGGTAACAGCGGTTCCGGTTAAATCGGTATCGTTGTCAATACTGATTGTGGAATAGCTGATATTCGAACGCCACTCGCTGTTCCACAGGTGTCGATATGCCGCATAGAATGCGGTGGAATTAATAGCTTCAAGGTCACCATTGTCATCCATTACCGCACCGTTGGCTACGTTCAAACCAATATAGCGGCCCATCCCGGAACCCGTATTAACACCAAAACGAATATCGTCTTCGCCAATTTTCCATTTTCCGCTCAGGCTAAAACCGATGGAGGACGTGGAGCTGTCGGTGACCGTATCGTTATAGGCCAACTGTCGCGCAAGAACTGCCGCACTGAGTGACAGTTCGCCCGCAGAGTGATTATAGCGGCCGACAAAGTCGGGCAGAGGGTTCTGGTCTGTTACAATACGACCGCCTCCTTCAAAGGGTGTTACGGTAGTTTCTGGGTTTTCGACGGCAAACTGAAAGTTGCCAGTGGTGTAACGAACCTGGGCTTGGCGGACAAAAATACCGAAGTCGGTATTACCGATGAAGTCCACGGTTTCCGGTAGAGCGCCAACATTCTGGAAGGTGGACCACGTCTGCCCGAATAACCACTTATCGTAGGATAAAAAAGCGTGACGTAAACGGGGGCTATAAGAATTAGATACGCGCTCGTTGCCATTGGGTGTGGCCTGAAAATCCAGTTCAATAAAAGTTTTCAGTGTATGTTCGCCAATGGTAGTGGTGGTGCCAAGGTTAAAGCGTGTTTGTTTCGCGTGCATGTCCATGGTGTTGTTGGCACTTTCACCGCCAACCGGGGTGAGCGACGGCACATAAAAATCACGACCTAAATTACCTGCACCCAGCGAACCGTCACTGTAATTACTCATAATGGCGTCGAGCTTAACGTAGCCGCCCACTTTAACAGTGGTGTCGCCTACTTTACCCAGTTCAATGGCGTGTGTGAAAGAAGCAGGTACATAAGCCGTTGTGGCCAGACAGGCTGCCAGTGCCGTCTTTTGAAATGATTTCATTGATCAACCCTCAAATTATTTTTAGAAGTTGTTGCTGGGTGCTACTAGGCAAAAGATCAACTTATTTAGTTAACGAAACAATTAGCTTTTAGTCTATGTTCTACTAAAGTCGAATATGCTAGGAGAGAGCTCCGGCTATGTAATAGCTAAGGGCTATTAATATAGTGAGAATAATTCCTAATATTATTGGCATAGCTCTGTATGCCTTAGTCTAATTGTTTTTTTTTGGACAACCGGTTACATTTCCTATACTTATGGGAATGGTAATAAAGATACCCAGCTGGATACGGAGATGAATTTTATTTATGTACCATTTTCATGTGGCAGATGATCATCCGCTTTTTCGCAACGCAATATTAGGCGTTATTCAACGCCATTACCCCGATGCAGTTGTTAGTCAGTCGACGAACTTGGATACCACCATTCAAGAGCTGGAAAACAATGACGATATTGATTTATTGTTATTGGATTTGCACATGCCGGGGAGCACAGATCTTTTTGGCTTGATCATGGTGCGTGAAAAATTTCCTTCTACTCCGGTTGCAATTATTTCTGCCGTAGAAGAATCTGGCACTATTAGCCGTGCAATGGGTCACGGTGCCTGTGGATATATTCCAAAATCCTGTTCGCCGCAGGATATTCAGGCGGCGATTAAGGCCATTCTTAATGGAGACCGCTGGATACGTGAAGATTTTCGTACCAGTCTCACCCCTGTGGGTAGCGAAGAAAAAGACCTAGCCGCCAAAATTGCCACACTGACGCCTCAGCAATATCGTGTGCTCAGCTATATGAGAGAAGGTTGGCTTAACAAACAAATTGGCTATGAAATGGGTGTAACGGAAGCAACCATTAAGGCACATATTACCGCGATATTTCGCAAGCTGGGTATTACCAACCGTACTCAGGCGGTAATAATGATGAAGGATTTTTAATATTTATGGCGCTAAATACTGGCGCCAGTACTAGGGCCATTACTAGTTCTACGCTGTATTAAATTGAATGGATCAACTTTGTTAACCTTTAAGATCTAAAGATTAGATCTATTCAAGTTTTTGTCATCCCTTCAGCCATTAGGCTCGTAAATCGCTTCACAACTCACACGAGGACGAAGCGATGAACAACTCACTTAAATTATTCTCAGCACTTACATTAACCTTTGGTTTAGCGGCCTGTGGCGGCGATGATAATGGTGGTATTAATTTACCTATTGCCATGCCGACAGCAGAACCCACCACGATCGTCGATGTGGCGGTTGCCAACGGTAGCTTTACTAAACTTGTGGAGGCCTTACAGGCAACAGGCCTGAATGAAGTGCTCGATGACGCCGATCGAGATTTTACCGTGTTTGCCCCTACAGATGCGGCTTTTGAGCTGCTTGGTACAGACACTTTTAGTGCACTGCTAGCCGACACTGACACGCTTTCCGATATTTTGTTGTATCACGTAATAGCCGATGCCGAGGTGGACTCAACCGGTGCTATTGCAGCGGCAGGCACCACGGTGGGTATGGCAAATGAAGACGCTATTGGCTTGTCACTAAGCGGCGAATCCCTGTTAGTGAATACGGCAATGGTAACAATGGTGGATGTTGAGGCCGACAACGGTATTATCCACGTGATAGACGCGGTGCTAATACCTCCAGCTGATATGGGCGAGCCTACCCATAATATTGTTGAAACAGCAGTAGCTGCAGGTAGCTTCACTACGCTGGTAACATTGCTACAGGCTGCAGGTTTGGACAGTACGCTGGCGGACGAAACGACAACCTTCACCGTATTTGCGCCTACCGATGCTGCCTTTGCGGTACTGGGTGATGCCAATATTGCCGCTCTGGTTGGTGATACCGATGCGCTTACCGAGGTGCTTTTACAGCACGTGGTAACTGGTGCGGCCATTGACTCCGTTACCGCCTATTCAGCCAACGGTACTTCGGTTGAGACCGCTAGCGGTGCGATGATAGACGTAATGATTGATGGGGCTAGCCTGACGATTGGCGGTGCTACAGTAACAACCGCCGATATCTATACCACCAACGGCGTCATTCATGTGATTGATGCTGTAATTTTGGGTGATGTGGCCTTGCCGTAATTGCACCGCTTCGATTGCGCAATTTTTCTTAAGGCTCCCATGTTGGTGTGGGAGCCTTAGGTAATGACAGAACTCGGCGTTTGAACGCTAGCGCAGTGCCTAGGTTGTTGGTGGTGCCGAAAAAGACATATCCTAATTTTTCCTCTGCATATACCTTTCCAGCAAAGCTCTCAGCTTATTGGGCTTAATGGGCTTACGCAAAAAATCGTAACCGTAGTCTTCCACACCCTGAGCCATTTTTTCATCGGGAGCGGCAGAAACTACGCAAACGGGTAGCTGCCCCCATTGCAGGCAGAGCTGGTGTGCAAGTTCTACCCCGTTCAAGCCATCTCTTAACTGGTAATCCATTAAAATAACATCGGGTTTTTCCAGTTCGCTCTTATAGCTTTGTGGACTTTTTTCGCCGGTATCATCGGTAATAACGCAGCCCCAATTTTCCATAAGCGTGCGTAGCGCACGAAGGTTATTCTCGTCGTCGTCCACGTAAAAAATATTTAGGCCTTCGAGCCCGGCGGTGATGTTGGCAATAAAGGGCTCGCTAGCGGACTCCTCACCTTTTTCTCGCATGGGCACCATAATCGAAAAGTGGCTACCTTGGTGCAGTTCTGATTTTACTTTGAGCGGGTGATTGAGTAATTGAGCAAAGCGCTGAGCAATACCTAACCCAAGCCCCGCGCCTTCGGTTTGGGTGTTAATACGATAAAAATCATCGAAAATACGCTGCCGATGTGTTCTGGATATACCCGGTCCGGAATCGTAAACGCTTAGTTCAATGGCATTGCCCCGGCGTTTACAGCCAAGCAATATCTTTCCTTCGCGGGTATATTTTACGGCATTGGCGAGAAAGTTTTGCATTATACGCCGTAGGTACTTTGGGTCAGATTCAGTCCATAAATCAGTTTCCTGCCAGCGAAATTTTACGCCTTCGGGGGTTTGCACTCGAAAGTCATTCGCCAGTGGATTGAGAATATCTTTCAATGCAAAGGATCGAACCTGGGGTTTTAACGCGCCGGTATCTAGGCGTGAAATTTCAAGTAAGTTAGAAATAATTACTTCGGCGGAATCAATAGCGTTATGCAGGTGCTGTAGGTTTTCTCGTAGATCTTCATCGACACCGGAGCGTTCAAGCAATGCCGATGCATAAAGATTTGCCGCATTCAGTGGTTGTAGAATGTCGTGACTGGCAATAGCGAGAAACTGGGTTTTATTCGCGCTTGCGGATTCGGCGACCGATTTTACTTCAATTAATTCACCTTCGGTTTTTTCGCGTTTGTGAATTTCATCGCGTAGCGACTGATTTATTTTTTCGATTTGCTCAGTGCGCTCGTGTACGCGTTGCTCAAGATTGAGGTTGGCTTTTTCCAGTTCGTTCTGGGCATCAATAAATTCGCTGATGTCATCGTAAGTAGTAACGTATCCGCCCTTGGGCAGTGGGCGGCCCTTAATTTCGATTACACCTTGGTTGTGATTACGTACCACCCTATAGGCTTTGCCCGCCATTAAATGATGCAGTCGAGTTTGTACGTGCTGTTCTGCGGAGCCTGAGCCAAGCATGCCGCGCTCGGCATTAAAGCGTACCAGCTCGGCTACGGGTTTGCCCACGCGTAACATGCCTGCGGGATAATTAAACATTTGCTCGTAGCGGCGATTCCACGCGACCATTTTTAGGTCGGCATTCACCACACTAATAGCGGAAGAGATACTTTCAAAAGATGCAAATAGCATGTCCTGATTAAATTGCAGCGTGCGCGTGGTTTCTTCAAAAATATTCACCACATCAGCAACACCCAAGCTTTCGCCACTGCTCAGGCTAACCAACATTGCACGTGTTGAGGCGACACCAATAACACCGGCCAGGGCCTGCTCGGCATGGCCTAGTAGCTCACTACTAACGAAGGCACTCTTATCGTCGGTTGTTATGTCTGTGGGGTTAGGTGAATCGTTTGCAAGTAAACGTGCGCTAGCCGATTCACCCAAAAATTGGTGCAGCAAGGCCGATAGGTCGTCATGATTTACTTTAAGGTTGTGAACAGCGCTATCTTGACGCACACGTTCACGATGGATAAACGCACCGGCCTGTATCCGGTCGGCCAAACGGACTTTATCGAGCCGTGAAAAGCCAATCAGTGCGACGCAATTGGTGAGAATACTCAGTACTACCCCTTGGGTATAATCGTCGCTATAGGAAACCCCAAATAAATGCTGTGGGCTTAAAAATTCATAGCCAAATAAACCTTCCACCACAATGCTGGAAGAAATAAAACCGGCGTTGGCTAATAGCGGCAGCATCAGTGTGTAAAACCAAATAAGTGTGCCTGCCCCGAGGCCGGCAAAAACCCCAATAGCGTTTGTTCTTTGCCAATAGAGCCCGGCGATCATCGCCGGAGCCAACTGTACAACTAACGCGAAAGCAATGAGCCCTATCTCTGTAAGCGCCACATTTTCGGCGAGGCTGTGTTGGTACAACCAAGCCAAACCTATAACCGCCGTGGCAGTTAAGCGCCGTGTCATTTTGAGCGACGTTGAATAGTCGGGTACGGGGCCCTGTTCATTTTTTCGTGCGCGGATCAGCAACGGAAGAATGACATCATTGCTGAGCATTTGGCTAAGGGTAAGCGTGGCGACAATAATCATCGCCGTGGCGGCCGAAAAACCACCGATAAAACCCAGTAGGGCCAAGGTTTTGGAGTTGTGATTTAACGGTAGTGCGAGTACATAGGTATCGCTGTTAACGTTGGTGTTTGCCAGTACTTGGTTGCCAACCCAGGCGATGATAAAAACCGCGACGGCGATGGCCAGCATATAGAGAGCAAAGCCATTGCGCGCAAAGCGCAGATGGCGCTCGCTTAGGCATTCAACAAACGTCACCTGAAACATGCGCGGCAAACACAGAATGGAGCAGGCGGACACCAATGTCATTACCCAAAACGAGGGCGTAAGTGTAGATTCCGAGAAAGCGACATTTGCACTATTGCTAAGCTGGCTGGGGTCGAAACCCTGTGAAAGAAACAAAGCAAAGATAGCAATGGCCACCAGTGCCAGTAACTTAACAATGGATTCAAAAGCAATGGCGACCATAATGCCGGAATGATAACTGGACACATCGAGGCGGTTAGCACCAAACACCAGTGTAAACAAAATCATAACGGCCGCGATCGCTAGAGTGATGTCTTCACTGGCGAAGGCAAAGGTATTGACACTAACCAAAATGGCGTCTGTTACCGCTTTTAGCTGGAGTGCGATGTAAGGCACCGTGGCCACGAGCACTAGCAGTGTTACCACCACCGCCATCGACTGGCGTTTACCGTAACGAGAGGAAAGAAAATCGGCTATGGAGTGAATATGTTGCTGGCGGCAAATACTGGCAATGCGCTGCAGCAATGGATAACCCAAGGTAAAGAGTAAAATAGGCCCGAGTAATATAGGCAGGTAATACCAACCACTGGATGCTGCTGTTCCCACCAGCCCATAAAATGTCCAGGACGTGCAATACACACCAAGCGCCAGCGTATAAACCAATGGATGTTTGGCCCAGCTGCTTTGGCTGTAGCGACGTTTGTCGGCAAGCCGTGCAATCCAGAACAGCACCGCTAGATATACGGTTAGAGCGATTATCAATACGAGTGGAGACACGTTTCTATTCTTATACTGGTTAACAGGTTAATGCCTGTGGAGCGTCTACTGAGGGCGTGCTCCACGCCAGCCCCAGTCTAGCGTTTATCCCCCCTGCTTAACCAGCGCTTAGACTAAAGTCGCACTGCCCTGTTGAAAAAGTCCTGTTACTCTCTTTTTTGTCAGGGAAACCCTGTGTGCTGGCGGAATACACTTTGTTAGCATGGCAGCGTTCCAACCATACCGGAGGACAAAATGGCAGAGAATAATTCAGAAAAAATGAAAGCCTACTGGCGAGCCAATTTAAAGTTAATGGCGATATTGCTGGTGATATGGTTCGCAATTTCCTACCTCGCAGGCATTGTATTTGTAGATGCACTCAATGCAGTTCGCATAGGTGGGTACAAGTTGGGCTTTTGGTTTGCCCAACAGGGTTCGATGTATGGTTTTGTGGCCATCGTTTTCTTCTATTCACATCGCATGGCGAAACTCGATCGCGAATATGGCGTAAACGACTAAGGGCAAAATCATGGATCTACAAACACTTACATTTATTGTTGTTGGCTTTACTTTCGCCATCTATATCGGCATAGCCTTCTGGGCGCGAGCGGGTACAACCAGCGAATTCTACGTGGCCGGTGGTGGTATTCACCCCGTAGCCAATGGCATGGCAACGGCAGCCGACTGGATGTCTGCAGCTTCGTTTATTTCCATGGCGGGCCTCATTGCCTTCTTCGGTTATGGCGGCTCTGTATTCCTAATGGGTTGGACCGGCGGCTATGTATTATTGGCCATGCTTTTGGCACCCTACCTGCGCAAGTATGGCAAGTTCACCGTGCCAGAATTTATTGGCGACCGTTACTACTCCAAGGGCGCGCGTATTGTCGCTGTGGTGTGTCTTATTGTGGCGTCGGTAACCTATGTTATTGGCCAGATGAAAGGCGTGGGCGTGGCCTTTTCACGCTTTCTCGAAGTGAGGTACGAAATTGGTCTTCTCATAGGCATGGGCATTGTTTTTATATACGCGGTAATGGGTGGTATGAAAGGGATTACCTACACCCAGATAGCCCAGTATTGTGTACTGATTTGTGCTTACACCATTCCAGCCGTCTTTATTTCTTTACAGCTTACGGGTAACCCTGTGCCACAGCTGGGCCTTGGTAGTACGTTAAGCGGAACCGACACCTTTTTACTGGATAAGCTCGACCAAGTGGTGACCGAACTCGGCTTCGCCGAATACACCACATCTAAACGGCTAAGTTCGCTTAACACGTTTGTTTATACACTCAGCCTTATGATTGGTACGGCAGGTTTACCCCACGTTATTATTCGCTTCTTCACCGTATCTAAAGTGAGCGACGCGCGTAAATCGGCGGGTTGGGCGTTGGTATTTATTACCATCCTCTACACCACCGCACCTGCTGTTGCCGCCATGGCTCGCCTGAACCTGCATCAAACCATTGAGCCTAGTAAAGGTGAATTGCTGCAGTATGCTGAGCGCCCAAGCTGGTTCTCTAACTGGGAAAAAACAGGTCTGCTTAAGTTTGAAGACAAAAATGGCGATGGCCGTATTACCTATAACGCCGACAAAGAAACCAATGAAATGGTGAAAGTCGACCGCGACATTATGGTATTGGCTAACCCGGAAATTGCACGCTTGCCTAACTGGGTAATTGCCCTAGTAGCGGCGGGTGGTTTGGCTGCCGCACTTTCTACGGCTGCTGGGCTATTGCTCGCTATTGCATCGGCGATATCACACGATTTGTTGAAGGGCGTTTTCAGGCCAGATATTACCGAGCAACAAGAGCTATTGGCTAGCCGAATTGCTATGGCGGGTGCCATTGTGCTTGCCGGTTACCTAGGCTTTAACCCACCGGATTTCGCCGCAGGAACCGTAGCCTTGGCCTTCGGCCTAGCGGCCAGTTCAATATTCCCAGCGTTAATGATGGGTATCTTCAGCAAGCGCATCAATAAGGAAGGTGCTATTGCCGGTATGATAGCGGGCATTACCATTACCCTGCTTTATGTGTTCCAACATAAAGGTATTATGTTTGTAGCCAGTACCTCCTACCTGGGTGATATGGATGCCAACTGGTTCTTCGGTATTGAGCCGAATGCCTTTGGTGCCGTGGGCGCGCTGGTTAACTTTGTGGTCGCCTTTAGCGTTTCACGTGTAACCGCTGCACCACCGGAGCATATTCAGCACTTGGTAGAAGATATTCGTATTCCTGCTGGTGCAGGAGACGTTACCGGACATTGATCGTCGAGTAACGGCAATGTGGCTTGGGAGAACACAGAGAGCGAGAGCTCTCTGTGTTTTTTCTTTTATGGGGCTGAAATTTTATTTTTGGACGTTAATTTTGCTTTAAAGTAAGGTGGTATTTGTCCTTGCAGGAGGCGTTGCAGTATTGCAAAAACTATTCGGGCGATTTCGACCCAATTCGAGTAGCCGATTAGCGCCCAAATAGGAAAGAAAAAATATCAAAAAAGCGGTAAAAGAGAAAAATAAAAATGCTGAATCAACTTAAAAACAAACACTTTATTTTGGCCATGTTTATTGCCCCTGTGTTGGCGATTATTGCTTATCTGGCGGTTGACTATAAAGTTTCCGAAAAGCCCAAATCGGCCATACAGGGTGGTAGCTACAAGCTGGCGGCCAACTCCAATTGTCGCTATCAAAGTGGTATTTGCACACTGCGTAATGCCGACGTTAAAATCAATATTCGTGCCGAACGTAAGTCAACGCACTTAATAGGGCTTACACTGATATCCGAGCTGCCCCTGCAAAATGTGGTGGTAGCGTTATATGATGGTGAGCAGGAATCACCGCCAGAGCGCTTGGCGTCAAGTAACAGTGAAGCCGCTGAAGGGTGGTACGCGGAGGTTAAGATTAACGACCCAGCGCAATCCTATGTACGGCTGGCGGCTCAGATTGAAGGGGCAACCTATTATGCCGAGGTACCTGCCGTATTTGTGGATTTCGAAACTTCGTTCGAGCGCGATAATTTTGCTCAAAAACCTTAAGCGGAAAATAACACAATGGTAAGTGAAATCAGCGATGTTCAGAGTTTTCTCTCACATCAGGCGCTGTTTCAACATCTAGACTCGAGCACACTGGAATCGCTGTGCGCCAGTAGTTTTACCGCCTTCAATAAATCGGGGTCACAGCTAACCTTTTGTCAAAATAAGGCGCAGGTGTCGCCCGGTTTAGTTATTGTGCGCAGTGGCAGCATGGAGATTCGCGGGAAGGCCAACGAGTTAAAAGACCGGCTTAGTGAAGGCGATTTTCTGATTCCACAAACGTTATCGGAAGCTTCAATTGATGCTTATCGTGTAATGGTTTTGGAAGATTGCCTGTATTACGAAATCCCCATTCTCGCCTATAACTCGCTCTATAAATCTGACCGTTACTTTGCCTACTTGTGCGATAGCCATGCGCAGCAGTTTAAACCGGAGCGTGAGCAAGTACCCGTTACCAGCCCCTCGCCCCTTGCCCATAGTTACTTGGATCAGCGAGTCCAGGGCTATATGAGTAGCCCAGCCATCACCCTGACGCCGAGCAGCAGTATTCGCGAAGCTGCGCAATTGATGCGAGATAAAAATATATCGTCGTTGTTACTCACTGAAAATAGCACCTTACGTGGGATTTTAACGGATCGTGATTTGCGTACGCGTGTTTTGGCTGAAGGTGTGACAGACACCGAGCCTGTATCCAGAGTAATGACACCCAACCCTATTAGCATTAAACCCACGGCAGCTTTGCATCAGGCACAACTAAAAATGATGTCGGCTAATATCCATCATTTACCGGTATTGGAAAATGACAAGTTACTGGGGCTAATTGGCTTAAGCGATGTGGTACGGGCTAATAATATTGAACCGGTATCCTTAACGGGCTCTATTAAGCACGCAAACTCGGTAAAATCTCTGTGTGAAATAGCAAAACAATTTCCCGAGTTAGTGGCTACGCTGATTGAACGCGATACCCGTGCGGTAGATGTGGGCGAAATTATTACGTCTTTAACCGACGGCATAACCAAGCGTTTGATAACGCTCGCGCAAAATACATTGGGCGAAGCACCGGGCAAGTTTTCTTGGCTGTCTTTTGGCTCTCAGGCGCGACAGGAACAGGTGTTGGGTTCGGATCAAGACAACGCACTTATTCTTGAAGACGGTTTATTGCAAAGTCACGGCGACTACTTTAAAAAACTAGCTGAGTTTGTTAACGACGGCCTCGCTGAGTGTGGTGTAAAACTTTGCCCCGGTGATGTTATGGCGCGCAACCCAAAATGGCGTATGGATTTGGCGGGCTGGAAAACCTGCTTCAGTCGGTGGATAGAACAGCCTTCACCAAAATCGCTAATGCATGCCAGTATATTTTTTGATATGCGCCACATAAAAGGGGAGGAAAGCCTTGTTACACAGTTGAGGGCAGCGGTACTGGAGAAAGCCAAGAAAAACACAATTTTCTTAGCAATGATGAGTGATAACGCCCTGGGCAATTCCCCTCCTCTCGGGTTTTTCAAAACATTTGTTTTAGAAAAAGATGGTGATCACAAAAGCACCCTGGATTTAAAAAAACGGGGCACTATGCCAATTGTTGATATTGCCCGTACCTATGCCCTTAGTGCAGGGTTAGAGCCTGTTACCACCATGGAACGACTGCAGGCTATGCTGGAGGCGGGCATTATGTCTAAAGCCTTGGCAACCAGTTTAATCGACGCCCACGAATTTATTGCCGGTATTCGCCTAGAGGCGCAGGGCAATGAATACCGCCGCGGTGATACCGTAGATAACTATGTTGATCCTAAAACACTGTCGCCGCTGATGCGTCATCAGCTTAAAGATGCCTTCCATTTGGTTCGACAGGGGCAGGCTGCGATGAAGGCGAGGTTTGGCGGTGGCCTTATATAACCTGCGTTACCGGTTCAGGCGCGGGCTGAATAAAGACAAGGCGCGCACTACGGCACTCGAACCGTTATACAGCCGCGCGCCTTTTCGCGGCTCACAATTATTTCGTGATACCCGTTTTCTGGTGGTCGATTGTGAAATGAGTGGTTTGGATGTTAAAAATAATCACTTGCTGAGCATTGGTTGGGTAGCGATAGAAAACGGTCGTATTGTACATTCAAGCGCAAAACACCTGCTGATTCACGCCGAAAAAGGCGTTGGCGACAGCACCAGAATACATGGCTTGCACGAAAGGAATATTGCCGGGGCAAAAAGTGTAGCAGCTGTTTTAATGCTGTTAATAAAGCAGGCACAAAATGCCGTTCTAGTGTTTCACCATGCGCCTCTCGACATGCAATTTTTACAAAAAGCCACGCAAGATGTATTTCATTGTCCGCTGTTATTCACCTGTCTTGATACCATGGCCATTGAAAAGCAGCGTATTACTCTACAGGGAAGGAGCATAAGTTTACGTTTAGGTGCAACCCGTAAACGTTACGGTCTACCGCAAGCACCGCAACACAACGCCTTAGCGGATGCCGTTGCGACCGCCGAATTATTGTTGGCGCAAATAAGTTATATCGGCAAGTTGGAGACGTTGAAGTTGGGGCATTTACCGTTACAGGTTGTTTAGCTAAACTATTCTCCTTGGGCGTGCGGCTAAGTGGCGTATGCACAGTTGTTCGAAGAAAGTTGTAAGCCCTTGCGCGCCTCCGGTTGAGCCACTCCCGCGAAAGCGGGAGCATAGTATTATCGGAGCCTTGGGCAACAGCCAAAAAAACTATCGGTGTACGCAAACGCGCAACTAGCATTGGCCTGTTGTGGGGAAGAAGCGGACGCATCAATGGCTCTCGGGGCCAATCAAGGGCAACCCGTAAATCACGCCATCTAATCCACCCACTACAAGCTGGTTATTGACCACAACCGGCGCTGCAAAAAAGCCGCCGGTAATATAGCCTTGAATAGGTTTGGACTTGTTAGTGCTAATGCGAGCACCGGTGTGGCGGTTAAACCCATGGAAACCCTGTGCGAGTGTTACACCTTGAAAATAGTAGGGGTGTGCGCTTATAGCGCCTAGGTAGAGTGTGTCATTCACAATCACGGGTTTTCCCCACGTCCAGCCGCCGGTAAAATATTTATTCAAAAGCGCTCCATTTTCAATATTGAAAGCGAAGCCTGAGAGCGCGTCGGAGCTGCCGAAATAGACTGTTTGTTGGTGAACAATAGGGCTGGAATCCACCCAGGAATCATCGGGATGTTTATATTCCCAAACGGCTTTTCCACTGGCTGCATCTATCGCAAAAATTTTGGTGCTTCGACTTCCCGTCAATATTTTTCCAGCGGCGTAAACGGGCGAGCCCTGAATAATACCGCCGGTGTCAAAGGCCCAGCGTTGGGTACCGGTTTCGAGTGATAAAGCATACAGATTCCCATCCCAACTACTGGCAAATAGAGTTTCGCCGCTAATCAGTGGGTCTGCTCTAACGGCGCCTTGGGTTTGAAATTGCCATTGAATGTTTCCCGTTTCAGCATCCAGTGCCAGCACCCGTCCATCGGCGCTGCCCACGTATAGTTGATTGTTGGCCACTACCGGCGTGGAGCTGCGGTAGTCGTAGGTATAGGGTGCTTCAAGTGCCGGTATGCGCCTCGGTTTTAAGGTGGAGTCTATGGCTGTTTTCCAAGCCAATTGGCCGGTGGCGATATCCACGGAGTACAAATAGCCATCATCGCTGACGAAGGCTATGCGATTACCCCACACCACGGAGCCAGAACGAATAATACCTTGTGTATTGAATTGCCAGGTCACCGCTTTTAGCTGAGTATCGAAGGCGTAGAAGCGTTGGTCGTCACAACCAAAAAAGATGTGCTTACCTTGCGCGCTAAGGGGCGACCAAACTTCACAGCCAATAGCGTACTGCCAAGAGGTGTGATGAGCGGTGCGGAGGTTATTACTACAGGCGGTAAAACAACCAAAGCTTAATAAACAAATACATAAAATGCGCATTCAAGTTCCAGGGGTCGTTATAGGTTTTTAGGAGCATATACCGAGCTAGTTGAGCTTAGGGTCAAGGGGCGAGGGAGAATTAGCAGGCGACAAAATGGATGTGGGGAGTGCTTTAGCAGGATCAAAAAAACAAGATCAAAATTTTTTAATAGCGCCTATGCGGTCGTTCTAGGCTCCACCTGCGCGCCTGAGCGCGCGCGGAGCCAGACAACGATAAAGCACGCTATAGGTCGGCGTTGTGGTAAACCTCCTGCACATCATCGCAGTCGTTTAACAAATCCAAGAACTTGTCTAACTGCTCTGTGTCTTCGGCCCCGAGTTCAGTATAGGTTTGTGGTACGAAGGTTATTTCTTCCACTTCTAAACTAATATCGCTGAAGGCCTTGGCGAGGGCCGTCTTGGTTTTAAAAAACTCAGTTTGGGGCGCGATAACGGTTATTACACCGTCTTCGTTTTCAATATCGGCCACATCCACATCGTCCTCCATTAACGCTTCGAGCACAGCTTCTTCGTCGTCGTGCTTGAATGCGAAAATAGCGCGGTGGTCGAACATGTGAGCGACGGCACCTTGGGCGCCGAGTTTGGCTTTTCCCTTATTAAAACAAGTGCGTACTTCACCAAAGGTGCGGTTGTTGTTGTCGGTAAGGCAATCCACGATCACCATACAGTTGCCGGGGCCAAAACCCTCGAAGCGCACGGTTACGAAATCTTCGCCGCCACCGCCACGGGCCTTATCCAGCGCTTTGTCGATAATATGACCAGGTACCTGTTCTTTTTTGGCCTTTTCAATCAGGCGGCGCAGGCTGAGGTTGCTATCGGTTTCGGTACCGCCGTTTTTGGCACATACATAGATTTCTTTGCCGTACCGGGAGTAGAGCTTGGTTTTCATGGCGCCGGTTTTGGCCATAGAGGCTTTGCGGTTTTCGAAGGTTCTTCCCATGGTGGTATCGCTTAATGTTGGTGAAGGCTAATGGCCGAAGAGTAAAAATCAGGCGCCGATTATGACGTTTATTCTTGGTTGAGTTAAGCGCTTGGCGCTAAAACCTGCCAACTATCGCTGTTTAACTTTTGTGCATAGGGCCTGTGAGGGCATATTTGTGGTGCATTCAGTGCGTGGATTTGTACACGCCGATGGGAAATTATGTCGAATTGCTTTACCCATACGGAATTGAACAAAAAAAAACACTAGGATTCATGCGGAAATATGCGACACCGTGAAGCCATAATGTGACGTATACCTACTTTTCACCCACGCTCATGAATAATAACGAAATTGGCGTGAATCTTGAAAGATGAACTAGTGAATTAGTTTCAAGTCAGTGCTAAATCGCTAAGTTTTTTATTTTTGCAGTCAGTAACGCCGGAGAGTCCGGCAACAAGTCAGTTAGGCGGCCGTTTGGCCGCCATTTTTTTGGATATAGCGACAGTAATTGTCACCTAGAAGCACCAAATCTTCCGCCACCTTCTTAACCTGTTGGTTTATGCGAGCGTTAATGGTTGGGTAGGGTGTTCCTGCTACCAGCCCACTGCTAAGTACACCGCATACTGTTGCCCCCATGATTTTAGACGTATCTTTTAGCTGTCCAAAGCTACTAAAAGCCCAGCGCGCCATAAACGCAGGTGCGGCGCTGGAGGTAACCAATAGTGCAGGTTTAGCTTTAAGCCCTTTTTTTCTGTAGGCGGGCGCTACTTTTCCCCAAGGCCAGTAAGCAAACACCAATAGGCGCTCCATAAAGCGCTTAAACAGTGCCGTTACGGAGCCGAAATTGGTGGGTGAGGCGAGAATAAAGGCATCGGCGGCTTCTATTTTTTTGACAAGCGCGGCCATGCCATCTGTTTGAATGCATTTACCCGCTGCACTACCGGGTTTTTGGCAGCATTCACGACAATTCAGGCAAAAGCCAATAGGGTAATCGCGCAGATCTATCTGTTCGATATCGGCGCCTTTTTCTTCGAGTGTACGGGTGAGGTTGTACAATAGTTGATCGGTGAAGCCGTTTGCGCGGTAGGAACCATTGATGGCGAGAATTTTCATGGCAGCCTCCATGGTTTACACAGGTTTGGTTTACACAGTTTTGGTTTAGCCGTATAGGTAGAGGTTTGCCATCAGTATAGAAGCTTGTATCCCTCGGGCTTTTAGCTTTCCCCTTCGCGTTGTTTAGAATCAATAATAGGTGTGAATGGCACGCTTTATCCCTCTATTGAAGAGGCTATTCAGAAGGGCTGTTAACCATTTTTTGGCTCTGAGGGGCATTCAAAAGGCGGGGGTGCTGAGAAAGCTTTGTTAACGGGTTCCTGCTGTGTGTTACGGGCACCCTAAACCTGGGTTATTGTTGTTCTTGCGAGTGGATAAATGATTTTTTGGCGCTCGGTTTTGTGAGCGCCAAAAAAATTTGGAACATTTTAGCCAGCAGACATGCATGTTAATAATGGAACGACAGCCCTGCCCTGAAGGATTCACTTTTAACATTGTAGTGTTTAATAAGCTCACCATAGCCATAAAAATATTGAGCAAAAATGGTGGGTCTAAAGGCGGCGTATGGCATTCTATAATGGAGACCTACAACTTTTTGTCCAGTATTAAAGGTATAACCCTCTTTTCCAGAAACAAGCTTAAAACTGAGGTCGAGTTCTCTTTTTTGATCGCCTAATAAATTTCGGAAAACGAGATTGGTATCCCAGGGCCCAGAGTAATCATTGATATCTTGATTGTTTGAGCTTTTATCTATATCGGTATAAGCCGTGACAGACCACAAAATGTTTAAATTTCGCCATTGGTGTTCAGAGTTTAAGCGTACTTGCCATCTATCCCAGGCGCGTGAGTCCGGCCCCTGCCGACCATTAGAGCGATGAAACCAGCCAGCATCAATGGAGCTGCCCCACTTTTTATCGATGAGAAAACGATAAAATGCCTCGGGCATAAAGTTGTTATCTTCGGCAGGCATGCCGTCTTCGTAAATATCCCACAAGATTAAATTGGTATAGGCTAAATAAAATTCTTCAATAATGCGGTATTTAAAACTGTATTGAAGTAATAAATCGTCGTCGTTGAGAATGCCATAATTCAATTTATAGAGTGAAAAGTTTTGCTCCTTCCGGCTACTGATTAGTGCCTCGCGTACTTGTTTATCGCGCACCTCCCTTTCTGTTAGTGTAGGGTCAGTTTCACCCTCCTCACTCTCCAGAGCAAATGCGTTAAATGCCACGAATAAAGTAAGCAAAATCAGTATGTGTCGCACAAAAATGTCTCCTTGAATGCCGAGTAAAAAATAGTCAACCGCACTTTTTGGCAATTTACATGGAGTACACTATGCAAATTACAAAGATATAAAGCCTGCGATGTTATAAACATCGTTAATTGATGTAAAGTTTGGCAATAAACGATAGCAATGATACGCAATAGAGGTGCCCTTTAGTCGCCCATTAGCCCCTTTTAACAAGGGGTAAAAGTTTGGGCGGGAATGGCGATTGTTATCTCTTAAGGCCCTAATTGAGGAGCACAGCAGTATGCCTAGTGAAGATCTAACCGGAAAAAATGTTGTCATCACCGGAGCCAATCGCGGTATTGGCCTAGAACTTACGCGTCAGTACAGGGGCCGTGGCGCAATGGTACACGGTTTATGCCGATGCGCCAGCCGCGAATTGGAAGCGAGTGGCGCCCGCGTTATTGAAGGTATTGAGGTTACGTCTGCGGCCTCTATGGTTAAGCTGCAGGAGCGCATGCAGGGTGTGGATGTTGATATTCTCATTAATAACGCTGGCCTGCTTGAGAATGAGTCCCTGAGCGCGATGAATTTCGACACCATTGAACGACAATTCCAGATTAACGCCATGGGCCCGTTGCGCATTGCTATCGCCCTGCTCCCGCATTTGGTAAATGGCAGTAAAATTGGTTTGATTACCAGCCGCATGGGTTCTATTGCCGATAATGATTCGGGTGGTCGCTATGGCTACCGTATGTCGAAGGCCGCGTTGAACGCGGCGGGTGTGTCTCTGGCAAAGGATCTACAAGCCAACGGTGTTGCGGTTGCATTACTGCACCCAGGCTACGTACAAACGGAGATGGTGGGGTTTGGCGGTGATATTTCGCCAGAATTAGCGGCTCAACGGCTAATGATACGTATGGATGAGCTTACGTTAGAAAACAGTGGCACCTTCTGGCATTCGTCCGGTGAGGTATTACCCTGGTAGTTAGCCGGTATGGTGACCACCCGGCGGGCGGTTACACGCTCTGTTCGCAGGTCGGCAGGCTAATAATGAAGGCAGTACCGTCACTTTGCGCTTCGTCTAAACGAATACTGCCGCCCTGCATTTCCA
The DNA here is from genome assembly GCF_014218805.1 of Teredinibacter franksiae. Classification (NCBI taxonomy): domain Bacteria; kingdom Pseudomonadati; phylum Pseudomonadota; class Gammaproteobacteria; order Cellvibrionales; family Cellvibrionaceae; genus Teredinibacter; species Teredinibacter franksiae. The sequence continues at coordinate 2,512,884 of NZ_JACJUV010000001.1, forward strand.
TAAATTCCTGACATAGGCGCAGGCCTAGACCCAGGCCTTTTTCACCGGCCGTACCTGTGCCACTATCAACCGAATGCGCGAATAATTTTGCCCGCAGCTCAGCTGAAATAGGGTTGCCGGAATTGTGCACGGAAAGCTCAACTTGCTGTAAATGGCACTGCGCACTTAGGTTGATGCGACCGTTCTCAGGGGTAAATTTAATCGCATTACTGAGTAGGTTTCGAATAACCGATTTTGTCAGTGTGGGGTCGGCCAATACCTGTATCTGATCATCAATATCACAGGTATATTCAATCTGCTTTAGGCGTAGCGTTTCGTTTAGTAGCGAGCTGCTAGCCAGTGTGAGTGCGGCCAGTGATACGGGTTGTGCCTGAATACTCTTGTTAAAACGCCGGCTGGACCATTGCAGCATCTCGTCTAGTAATTGATATACGGCCATTGAAGAATTGAGTATGCCGTGGGCCACTTTTGCTACGCCCTCGGGAGACAAGTGCTCGGCCCTACCTGTGAGGCGTTTGGTAAGCCCGAGGATGGCGCTGAAAGGCGAGCGCAGGTCGTGCGAGATGGACGCCATCATGGTTTCTTGTTCGCGGTTTAGGCGTTCTAGTTGGCGGTTGTGTAGGCGTAATTCCAGTTGCCCGATGACCTGTTTGGACAAAACGTAAAGGGCGCGTTGTTGGTCGGTGGACAATTTTCGTGGTTCGCGGTCTATCACGCACAGGGTGCCTATAGCGGAGCCGTCTGGCGCAACAAGGGGAGCGCCTGCATAAAACCGGATGTCAGGTGCTCCAGTGACCAGAGGGTTGTCGGAGAACCTCGGATCCTCCTGCGCATTAGGTACCTCAAACACCTTATCTTGCAGAATGGCATGGGAGCAAAACGCGACATTTTTGGGTGTTTCCATCGCGTCCAGACCAACGCGCGATTTAAACCACTGGCGGTGATCGTCCACAAGACTTATAAGGGATATGGGTGTTCCACAAATGGTGGACGCCAGTTCCGTTAATTCGTCGAAGGCCTTTTCGTCAGCACTATCGAGAACTTCATAATCGAGCAGTGTTTTTAACCGTGCTGATTCTTTTGGGTGGTCGGGGGCGCTTTGCATAATGTGTAGCTACTAAGGAGGGTTACATAACTATAGTAGAAGCGCTAAGGGGCAGGTGAATGGAGGCTGTTGAAAGTTGGCCGCGGCAAATAGCGAGGCCAACTTTTTGTGTGGGCTGTAAGGGGCTAGCCTATTTCGCTTCTTCCTCCACGCAACCGGGGTCGCCTTCGGGCATGCGAATCAAACTAACGTCGGCAACGCTCAAGTCCATTTTGTTGTCTGTGGCGATCATAAAGCCGTTTACTTTGCTCAAATCGAAATTATCGCTCTGGAAGCAGTTCAGCGGAATCGGAAAAACAAACCACTCTCCGGTCTTTTTCTTGCGCAGTTGACGGGATATATTCACTTCCGCCCGGCAGGGCCAGTTGCAATCAATGGCCACAGAAACCCCGCCCTTAGGCTTTTTGTTCATTTTGAGTGTGAACGCAAGTGCGCCCACATCTTTGGCGGCACTTAAGTCTTTACTTGACGCAACGAGCTTTAGCTCGCCTTTTTCTTTCTTCCGCGACCATACGCCGCGAATAGCATCGCCATCGGCTTTATAGCGGTCGGGCATCACTTCGAGTTTGCCGTTTTTTGACCGGCCCGTGAGATCATCAATATTCAGCCCCCAGTTACCTGGGTCGCCGACTTGAAAGCGCCAGTCGCCCACCAGCTTACCTTCAGAGAAATAAAAGAAATTTGGGTTTTTACCTTCGGCTGCTACAACCGCTGAAAATACTAAACCAATCAGGCTAGCCAGTGCTACCACACCCATTATTTTGTGGGAGTTGGGCTTAAACATAGTGCATCCTCCGTTTTCATTATGAGACAAAAATAAATTTGCATGAGTCGGCCGATTATTTCAACCACCTGAATCAACTCAGGCCATCAATCGCCCAACCAGGCATCGATAACTTGAATGCTACCGTCTGCATTGTGGGTTAACGACGTCATTTTAACGCTGCGCAGGTGGTCAACGCCGCCAGAGAGCGAGCTGTCGTGGTATAGCAAATGCCACTGGCCCTTATACTCAACAATTGAATGATGGTTTGTCCAACCGAGTACGGGCTCCAGCAATTTACCTCGCCATTGAAACGGCCCGTAGGGGTTATCGCTGGTAGCATATTGAATAGTATGGCTATCGCCGGTTGACCAGCTGAGATAATAGGTACCCTTGAACTTATGCACCCAAGGCGCTTCGAAAAATTTTCGCGCAAGATCACCCTGGTTAATAAGGTTGCCGTTTTCGTCTAGCAGTGAAATTTGAGTAAGCGGATGCGCGAGGTTCACCATGGAGTCGTTCAGCTTTGCCATATAGGGCATTAATGACGGCTGGTTCTCGGCGGGGTATTTATCTACACCGGTGTATTTGCCGTGTTCCCAGCGCTGCAGTTGGCCACCGCGAATACCACCAAGGTATAAGTAGTGACTGCCGTCGTCGTCTTTGAATACTGCGGGGTCGATACTGAAGGTACCCGGAATAAAGCTTTGTTCAGGAACAAAAGGGCCTTCCGGCTTTCGGGATTTAGCGACACCGATGCGAAAAATATCTTTGTCGTCTTTCGCCGGAAAATAAAGGTAATAAGTACCGTCTTTTTCTGCCGCGTCGGGGGCCCATAATTGTTTTGTTGCCCAGGGTACTTCGCCTATATGCAGTGCCGGGCCGTGGTCGGTCACCTGCCCGCCGGCCTCCGCCATAGAGAGCACGTGGTAGTCCACCATATCAAAACGAGCGCCGCTGCCGGTGGCCGTTGATTTGGAGTCGATATCGTGGGAGGGGTATATATACAGGCGGTTATTGAAAACATGAGCCGAAGGGTCGGCGGTGTAAATATGCGTTACCAGAGGGTTATGCGGGAACTGCTCTGTAGGCAAATCTTTTTCAGGCGCTGGTTGGGCTCGGGTGGGCGCGGTTATCTGTGGTTGCGCGTCGGTAATGTCGGTTTTGGATTTCTCGCAGGCCGAAAGCGAGAGCGCTACTACAACGAGTAGCGCGGCAATAATAGGGGTGGTCATGGGGTCGTTTTCCGTTATTTTTATTTTCTGATAGCTTAACGGGTTTACGCTGTACTTCAAGAGGTTTGAAATGGGAGCCGGCAAAGGGTTGGCCAAGGGGGGCCGTTCTTTTCAATTGCTGGTGGGCAGAGAGGCTAGCACAAGGTAGGTACCCTAGCATCTCAAAGCAGGGCTGGGGGCCCTTGCCCGTAGAGGTCCCCCTGTGAATAGTCACTAAAACCAGTTTTTTACAGTGCCTTAAGTGCTTCTTCGGCAACGGCTTCATCCTGTTTTACTGATCCGCCACTCACACCAATGCCGCCAATAATACGTCCTTCCGAATCAATGATTGGGTATCCCCCACCAAAAGTAATGAGCCCGCCGTTGGACACCTCAATACCATAGAGTTCTTTATGTGGTTGGGCAATGGCGCCTAGGTCGGCCGTAGGCATATTAAACAGGCGGGCGGTTCTGGCTTTTTTAATGGCAATATCAATGCTGCCCAAAAAAGCGCCGTCCATTCTAGAAAAGCCCACCAAATTCGCTCCTTCATCAACCACCGCAATATTCATTAATGTTCCGTCTGTGTTTGCTTTAGCTTCTGCCGCTGATAAGAGAGCCTTGGCTTGCGCGAGTGTTATCCCTTGTGAATAAACCATTGATGAATACGACGCCGATATGGTTAGTAATAACGCCAAAGATGATTCAAAAAGCCTGCGCATTGTAAACATCTATTCTCTCCAAATTATTCATATTGAACTGGAAGGCTAGCTGAGAATATTGGTAAATCAAGCGATGCAGTCATCAAATGCACGCTATCTCAAGCGTGTTGTATTGAGTTGCTTTAGGTATAGATGCGGAGTTCATCTCGATAAGCTTTGATAGCACAATTTTGAATATTCTGGATAAATGAATATTATTGGGATTTCCGCTTTGAATAAAAATTCAAAAAGGCTGCCGAATTAGGCAGCCTTGATTTAGTAGCAATAAAAAATATTAACCAGATCGTTTGCCAGATTTTTCAGCTGGTTCAACTTCAAGTGCTGGCGCCGATTTCAAGGTAACACCATCGGTTACACCAATATTCTGCGCGTCGACCTGATTAAGAAAATATTCAAGGTCGGCTTTACGTGCAGGTAGGAATGTGCCAGTTAACGCAGGTGAAAGCCGTCTATTTTCATCAACATGAACGAAAGTAGCGGACGGCCATGATTTACCTTTCCCTATACTGTTAGCGGCGGTCAAGCCGAAAACACTGGGCATATGGCAACCACCACACGTCATCGCCTCGGTACGATTAAGAACTTGGTCAACGGTAAGAGGGGAGTTAAGTTTAGCCAGTTGCCCCTGCATTGTGGATTTAAACCCTGAATTTGTGTTGGTGGTAAAATTATTTTCATTTGTTGCTCCACTTGCATGGCTTTGCCCATTATTCCAGGAATCAGCACCAACTTTTAAGAAAAAACTATCGGTGTCGGTAAGTAATGTATCCAAATTGCTCATGTACCACCATGGAGAAGTAGCGCCGGGGGAAACAGCAAATTTTTGAGCGATAGGATTGCTCTTAACCGAAACTGGATTGATGTGCGCACGATTAAACGGGAATTCTATTTTGAATTCCTTCAGTAGCCAATCTTGGCCAGAACCACTCATAAACATATTGGTTCTGATCTGGCCGGTTCCGCTTAGGAAATTTCTGAAGTCGATAATGGGTGCAATGCCCTCATTTGAAAGACCATTAAAATAAAAGTTTTTCAGGGTCATTACCCTGCCAGTAGCGGAATTTATTTTACTAATATTTGCCCATAGATTAGCAACAGGAATACAACCAGCAGGGTTGCCTGGCTTGGGGTTATCAATCAGAGCCTCAAAAATAATAAAATTTCTGTCTCTGCCCGTTAGTCGATTAAATCCATAGACTATGCGTGCCTCACCACAGTCTTCAAAATCAACTTGGTCTCTTAAATCAAATCGATTAACCAGGGCTAAAGGTTTATAGCGGGCCATAGCGGTAGAAGCATTTAGCGCCTGTGCGCCCTCGTTGGGCCGACACTCAATGGTAGCGCCGTGAAAGGGATCTGTGCAATCCTGCCAGGGAACTGTCTGACCATTTGGATTAAGAACAGTTCGCCACATACCGGCAAACAAAGATGTACCGGTAACGGTTTTATCCGCTGTTCTAGCTCTAACCGTACTAGCCAGTCGATCCATTACACTTTTTAAATCAAATTGAGCCATGCTTATATCGAGGCTGCTATCGTGAAGCATTAGCGACCGGTTAAGCGTCAGGTGGTACGCGCCACCGTCATTAACTTCTCTTAAAACTTCGTTGTGGCTTAACACCCGATTGAAAATTTTCACTTCGTCGATACGACCTGGGAATGTATAAGGAGCGCCTTTATACATATTACCGATAGCAATTTTGCTGCCGGTCCACCCCGGAGCAAGACCCGGAGCAACCGCGCACTGTTTTACTTTTTTTCCGTTTACATAAAGGGTCCATTTTTTTTGGTCTGCAGCCGTTTCGGTTGGGGAGGTTGTTTCCTCTAGCGATGCGGCTACATGCGTCCAGGTATTCAGGGGTATTGCTTCGGGCGAATAACAATTCTGGTAGCTACCATTATGGAAATGCGCGTTTAGTCTGCCATTTGATGTCAGCTGCATAACAAAATCACGGCCTGGCGTAACCTTCGCGAGAATTACGTTATAACTTCGGTATTGCAAAGGTTTAATCCACGCACTTAGCGTGAATTCGTCCATATTGTTCAGCAGCCCTGTATTGGTAACTGAAATATACTGTGTACGAGAAGTTCCGCCGGTGTAGATACCGTTCCCAACCGGGCCAGCTATATAGGGTGAGGCAGAATAGCCTTCCGTTATACCGTTATTTCCATTATTCGTGACATCTATAATGGTTGAGCCAGCGCCACTAAAATTCCAGTGGGCGAATGGATTTGGTGCACCTGCGTGGGTATAGCCGACAACAACAAAAACCATGAACATCATAAACATCGGCTTAGCGATATTGATTTTCATAAATTACGCTCCGGGTTGGGAGTTAATGAATACATCGATGAAGTTGATGAACAAAACCTTCCTCGCGTGAATGTTAGTGGCAACCACGTTAGAAGAAAAAAACTTTGTACGACACATCGCTAAACAGAGTACGCCTTTCCCGTCAGGGTTTTCGTTTAACTTGATCAATAAATAGTATTAAAAGACAGTTTTTGTTGCTATCCATATTCACAGCGCGTGACATTGTATCTATTCTCTGCTGGCAATGGGCAACACGTTGCTCGTTGCGCGGTGCTGGCAATGTTTACATATTCGGTAATCACTAAAAATGCATGTAAGACTACGCTGTGTTTACCTGCGGATTAGCCCATGGAGATGAAATAAGCTTGTTAGTCTTTTTTAGAATAAATGAATTCTTCGCGGTTATTACCGCTTCGGTTTACGTGCTGCGAATAATTTCGTAGATAAAAACGGGGGCGTGCCAATTTAAAAAGCCTTTCCCTTTTTGGCGCGACAAGCGTTAAAGGTGTTAGGTGATAAAATCAATGACGCTGACAACATTGTTTTTTATCAGGGCCCGTAGAGCACTTTTGTTTAAGTCTCTACGGGCCCTGACGGGGCTAAGTACGATATGCCAATTTAGGTTAGACTGTAGGCCTCATTCTTTAAGAGTATTGGCATGAGGCAGTCGAGTGGGAAAGACTTGTCCCGCGCGATTATGGCTCAGGTATTTTTACTCCATTCAAATCCCATTTACCTAGCCGTTCTTTTGCAAGCGCTAGGCTAGAAATTACCATAACCTACAATGCCCCTGCTTATTGGCTTGTATATACCGCTATTCCGCTTTTCGTGCTTTTTCTAAGTCCGCGCGTAAATTGCTTTCTATTTGTTGCAATTTTGGTATTGAGCCCTCAATCAGAGTTTGAGACATTTGCATTGACTCTTGCATAACCGCCGGCATTTTTTTAAGTAAAGATTTGCCTGTTTCGGTTTTATAGAAAACTAACATATCCGTAATCTCGTCTTCGGTAAAATTGCGATCGTATATGTCAACCGCTAGCGGTTCCATTTTTGCCCAGCTCAAATTTTCTTTCATTATTAGAATCATTTGACTGTAGTATTCATCGAAAATAGCCTGCTCGTTAGGCTGAACCCCCATTTTGGTAGACATATCTTGCATCGCCACCTCCATCTGGGAGTAAATGGACTCAACCATAGAACCCATGTCCATAACATTCACAAGCTCTTTAAGCTTAGTTTGCTTGGCGCTTTCATTCGCCTGAACAAAGATGGATGAAGTGATGAATAGTAATCCGACTAGATATTTGAATTTCATATGTATAACTTTCCTTAGCTGAATGGGTTGGTATAGCGCTCCAGCTAAAAGCGAGAGCCTAGTGGTTGATCAGGTAGAATTAGAGCAAAAAAAACCTGCGCAGGGCTGGGCGGCGTAGAATATCATCCGAATATAAACATACAAATAATCAGAATAAAACCGATTTTAATCGTCCGCCTCAAAAATAAATGCCTTAAGTAGCCTACACCTCGATAAACGAAGTAACATAATCCAGCTGTTGTACTTGATTGGGGGATGTGCCCATTTTTTCGTTATTTCTGATACCTTAACCATCTAGCATATTAGGGGACTTATGGGGCGGATGGTAATGCGCCAACATCATTTCTCAACCGTTTTGTTTTGCTTATCCTGGGTAGCGCTTCCGATTCAACTTCACTAAATAGCACCGAGTGAGAGTACATTGCACTACTGGAGTGATATTCAATTTCACCGCCAATTAAACCTGTACTGTATAGCACGTACTTAACTTCTCCTGCGCCGATAGATAACTTCAATTTAGCCAAGCCGACCTCGCCCATAACCTGCGCCGTCAATAAATGCTTGCCAGGTGTTACCTTAAGAGCAAAATGACCATTAAACTTGAGCAGCCCTACCTTATTTCCATTTAGCTTTATCGTTGGAGGTATTCTCCCGTGGATTTTAGAATCACGCTTGGGTACATATACATATATCATGCCTTCTTCGGTGCTAACAGCTTCCTTTTGGAAACTAGGTCCCGTAGCAGAGCATCCGAGTATAAGTCCAAAAATAATTGCAACAAAAACGGTTTTAATAGTGTTCTCCTAACTGCTTCAACGCATAACGCGTTGAGTAATTTTCGGGTTATAGGGATGTGTGTTGCCACAAAAATAGGGGCATCTTAAGGAAGTTAATGAGTTGTCTTTTTTGACATGTTCATTGGGGAACCTAACTTTGTTATGCATAAACGGGCGTTAGATGGCTTCATTACACTACCCCCCCCTATTTACAAACAAGCTTTTCTTCACCTACATTGTATATATTATTAATCGCAACATAGATACCAGAAACTATTGCAGTCGTTGGATAAAGAATTGGAGTTGCCGCAATACCCTCTACCGAATAATAGGTATCTGTTTCCTTTGCAACGTTCATAACTCGTAGAGTTTTCCTATCGCTAGATATTTCACACTCTGCAACATAATCTTCATTTTCAGCTGGCACAACAACACAACCACCGAAAAATACAACCACAAATAAAAGTAATATAGCTTTCACTCAAACTCCCTTTTTCCTTGGATGCATAAACGCCCTGCAGCAGCGGCCGCCGTGGAGGTGTTGGTTTTTGCAGTAGCGTAGCGACCACTGCAAAAAAAACACCGAAACGGAAGTCCTGCTGACTGAGTTGGTTATGGTTTTTTACGCGGGTCATGTAATTCAACGGTTAATTTCCCTGAACTCTCAACGTCGTAACTGTGGACGGTTAAAGAAGGTTTCAACATTTTCTTCTCAGCTTTCTTACAGCTACCGACATCGCCATAAGGGACAACCAACCAAGACACCCATGTTACAGCTTGACGTAAACACCGAAAAGCTGTACGTTTATCCAGCATTCGATGAACGAGTATCTACATGCCTAAACCTAGACCTCAATCCGTCTCTTTAGACGCCACTTCATACTATCACTGCATGTCTCGCTGCGTGCGCCGAGCTTTTCTCTGTGGGTTTGATTTGCTTTCTGGTCAGTCCTATGAGCATAGGCGCAAGTGGGTAGAAGACCGTATTCTCCTTTTGGGCCGCATGTTCGCAATCGACGTCTGCGCCTATGCGGTCATGAGTAATCACCATCATGTGGTGCTTCATATTAACAAGCCAGAAGCCTTAGCCCTCTCCGATGAGGCAGTCTGCGACCGGTGGCATCAGTTGTTTACAGGTACCGCGCTTACCCAAAAATTTGCTCGTAAACAGCCGTTATCTGCAGCTGAGCGCTTGGCAGTTTAAGCCAAGCTAGGCCAGTGGCGCATCAATCTCTGTTCTATCAGTTGGTTCATGAGGGCATTGAACGAACCCATCGCACGCATGGCCAATACGGAGGATAAATGTACGGGTAAATTTTTTGAAGGCAGATTTAAGTCTCAGGCGCTGCTAGACGAAAAGGCGTTGGTTGGATGCATGGCCTATGTTGACCTTAACCCCGTCAGAGGCAAAATGGCGCCAACACCGGAAGCTTCTGATCATACATCCATAAAGAAACGAATCAACGCTGCAAAAGAATACCTAGATCAACCCAAACCACTAGCTCAATTTGTTGGCAACCCAAGAGAACCCATGCCGCAAGGTCTACCCTTTCACCTAAAAGACTATATAGAACTTGACTGGACCAGCCGAATTGTTAGACAGAATAAACGCGGCTCAATTGATGACAATTTACCTTCGATTTTAGACAGGCTCAATATCGAACCAGAGTATTGGCTCATAATGGCCACAAAATTCGAATCAAAGTTCAAAAGCCTCGTAGGTAGCATTTATGAACTCAAGCGCGCGGCACGCTCTTTGGGGTATAAGAGAACGCCTGGCCTATCGAATCGCCGGGCAGTTTTTAGATAAACCTCCCTATTTTCATGTCCATGCACTAAGTTCTTTGAAAGAACCGAGCATCTTTCGTCTTAAATCACTGTAAATGTAGCTTAAGGCGTCATTATTGTCTTGTTGAAATATTCTCACTGTATTTTGTTCTTCTTAACCCCAGAAACGCTCAACATTTTTTTTTGTCGAAATATAGTTAATCTTATTTTTCAATCATGGGTGTCTTGTTTGCTGTTCCTCAATAAAACGCCGTATTGAAAACCAAGAGACTAATAACCCACAACCGTTAAAGCTCGCCGAATTTGTAGGTAACCCAAGAGAACCCATGCCCCAAGGCCTACCCTTTCATTTACAATGATTACGTGCAGCTTGTAAATATTACTGGCAGAGCTATTCGTGAAGACAAGCGTGGCTTTATCGACAATAACTTGCCCCCCATTCTAGATCGCCTCAATATCTCCAGCCATGAATGGCTTGTACTTACCACCCAGTTTGAATCCAAATTCAAAAGTTTGGTTGGCGGTAAGGAGAAGCTTTTGCTTGCAGCAAAGGCATTAGGGCTCCAAAGAAGACCGGCTTACGCCAATTGTGAAGCGATACTCCACTAACACTCCCAACCGATATTAAGCCCCGGCCCAGTTTCTCCCCAAGAGAGGATTAAACTCGTTCGAAAATTAGCTACTTTAGCCATTTGGCGTCTATATGTGGCACACAGGTAACGGGGACAAATAACAACGTACTAGCCTACAAACCCACTAACTATTCGGCTGTATTTTTTCTTAATATGGCTGTCTTATTTGTCGCCAACCATCGCTTACGCCGTTTTAATCTTTGACAAAAATGTCACCGCCAAATCTATCTACTAGTGCACCATCCTTCGTCGACCGGGCCTGTCCAACAATGGGATAAGATGGCGGCTGCGCGCAATCTATCCTTGTTCGTTATGTGTTTTGGAGATGTAAACTGACTAAGCACTAGTTACCTCGTCCAATTTGTTCAATATATTTCCCCAGCCACCCTCATGATTTGACCGACGTTTCTCGTCAATAAATTTCACATGAGTGAGTTCAATATTAGTTTTCCCGTCAGTTAACTCTGTGAGATTTAATGTCACAACGCTATCATCAACCGATTCTGGCGATTCCCACGTAAAGGATAGTTTTTTCGGACGATCAATTTCTAAATATTTCCCTGTGTGAGGTATTTTGCCATCTCCAACCTGCATCGTGATGGTAAATTCACCGCCTACATGCGCTTCATTTTCAACTTGAGGATTTTCCATTCCAGGCATTGGTAAAATGAACTTTGCCAACATACTTGGATCCAGCCATGCATCAAATACCTTCGTAATTGGCGCTTCAATAATTTTGCTTACGTTAACAGTTAGGTCATCCATCTTTTTTCTCCACTTCTATTAGTTCAGTTAGTTTTTCAAGGCGGAGCTCCCAGATGGATTTAAGTTCTTTAAACCATTTTTCTACAACATGAATATGTTTTAATTCTGCTTCTATCCAATGAGTTCTACCGATAGTCTTGCGAGTGATAAGCCCACATCTTTCCAAGACTTTTATATGTTTGGATATAGCATTAAGAGACATATCATAATAAGAGGCCAAATCGGTCACTCGACAAGGGCCTTCCTGACAGAGCCTAGTTAAAAGTGAGCGGCGAGTAATATCACTCATACTTTTAAGTGTCTCAGAGATAATTTCGTCATTACTATATTCAACCATATGGTTCAGTATACTTACGGATTGATTATAGTCAACCATTTGGTTGAATTAATTATAAAATAAGGCTGCTAGCTACGAGCATTGACACATAACGCCTAGCTCACTGGGAAAATGCGAGCGTAGCGAGTATTTTTTCCAGTGGAGCTACTTATTAGCAGTTTTTTTGTTGAACTTGATGACGGCATTTGAGTGAGCCTCGGTTATTAATGGAAGTAAACCTTCAAACGTGGACGTGCTTGGATTTAACACCTGAACCCAAGACATCCATCCGTAGATTGGGTGTGGCATGAGTTCATTTAGTACTGTGAAATCATGACCAGTATCAATGATGCCACCCTTGGGGGGTCTTTTAGGTTTATAGCCAAAGTGTTTTTCATAAGATTTTTTTGCGATACCGATACTTAACCTAAATACACCATCACGATCTAGCTCGGATGCCTTATCGTTATCGCCGTTCTTTTCTTTTAGGGTGCAAAAATATACACCATTAGGTAGCGCCATACCGGGGTTGTAAAACAATGAGGTTTCTCCCCAACTTGATTTGGGAACGACACCTTCAAAATCATTTTTGATTCTTGCGACAATATCTTCTACTTGCACTAAAGTTCCTTAAACTGCTAACGCCGTGGTAGCATGCAATGTCAGCGTTGGCCACTTTGTTAAATTTTTTAAACCATAAGACGCCAAAGCATACACAAGCACATTGCTACCGGCAAATAAGACAGCCCCGACAAGAGAACCATTCGTACAGCCAAAAATCTCTGTTAAAATCAATTGAGCTTGACCCCAATGATTCCGCACCTATGGCATCTGTTGTAAGGCTTAAGTTGTAAATTTGTCAGTGTCCCAAAATGTTTCTTAATGGAATAATTCTATGAGAGCGACTATTTCAAAGCGTCAATGGATCATCATATTTGTAATCTCGTTATTGATTTTCATGTCTATCACAATATTGACAGGCAAAGACAGCTCAATACAGAAGAGAGGTTCTCACCAGACAGCACCAATTAACAGCCTTAATCACCTTGTCAAAAATGAAGGCAATACGCAAAACGATCCGAATAATACACACGACTTAAAGCAAGATTCAGACACTGGAGAAACAATTGAAACAGACCCGAAAACATCCTCAAACCCAAAAACTAAACTTGATAAGATTAAGCAAAGCACTAATCACCCACTAACAGATTTAGATAGACCTGAAATCCCCCCGCATGAAAACGCTCTCCAAGACAACAAACTAGCAGAAGAAAACACTGGATTTGTTCCGCTATTTTTAAATTCCTACTCGACCCTTGAAGACCAACCAGACCTAAAGAAAAGGCTAACGGCTTACTATAGATCGATCGGATATTTTACAAAAAAAGAACGAAATTCGTTTGTGGATTATGATGATAGCTCACTACTGGCAATGTCTTTGACTGGTGATTTGCTTGCCAATGAAGTTTTGTTAAGACGCGCTTTAAAGCAATATAAGTATAAAGATGCAAAAAAGCTACTATACATTTCCCGGATATTTGGCAATGTTTCAGCTTCACCTTACGTTGAGGGTAGTGCCTCTGAGGGTTTCTATGCAATTCATATGTTGCGTGCACGAATGGGGGACTATCTAATCCTTTTTCAGGTTGCCACGCGAAAATCAAAAAGAACGCCAGAACAAACGCGTTATGCAAATCGTAAATCTTTAGAGTTTCTAGAAGATATTAACAATAAAAGAAACGCTAAAGGTTTACAGCCGCTACCTATAAAACCCGATAACGATGTTATTCGATATCACCAAGAGATATTTAGCGAATTTAATGTTGAGGGATATCTTGAAATGTATTTAAATTTTGAAATTGAAGACAATGAAATTAACTATTAACCAACCCTTAAACGCAATAACCTGTGACCGATAAGTTGCGTTTTATCATCTGACAATATAAACGGAGTATGTGTGGAGAAAGACCTACCATTAACACTGAAAATAAGCTACCCAAAGCCATTATAAGGCACAAAATTAAAAATCTCGTTTTTATCTTTTATTTTAAAGATCCTAGGAGTGTACATAAACGTCCTAAAATTTTAGAACCGATCAGAATTGTAACTTTCTCATTTTCTACAACACAAGCTTAAAATTTAAACCGAAGTAAATTCGGGAATATTAACAAATTGCTTTTGGGCACCCACACTAACACTTGAACCCCGCCGCAAAACACTGTACATTAAAACAGCAAAAAGAAACTCAAGGAACGAGCCGTGCCCCGCCCAAGGAAGCAACAAATATCCCTAGAGGCCACGCCCTACTACCACTCGGCTTTGGCATCCTGCGTCGCTCTACCTCCTGCGTCCTGCAGTCGTGTACCTCTCGCTGTGTACGCAGAGCCTTTCTCTGTGGACTTGATGCGCTAACCGGCAAAGATTATGAATACCGCCGTCAATGGGTTGAAGACCGTATTCTATTTTTGGGCGAGGTTTTCTGCATTGACGTGTGTGCCTACGCCGTAATGAGTAACCACCAACATGTGGTGCTACACATCAATATGGCTGAAGCCCAAAGCCTAACGGACCTAGAAGTATGCGAACGCTGGCACAAGCTTTACAAGGGCACCCTCTTAACTCAGAAATTATAAAAGGGTGAGCTACTCGACGAAGCCCAATGGCTTGCCGTTAAAGAAAAGCTGGATCAATGGCGGCTTGAACTGGCCAATATCAGCCGCTGGATGTGGGCCTTAAACGAGCCCATTGCCCGTATGGCAAACGCCGAAGATCAATGCACAGGACGGTTCTGGACAGGTTTTTGCTCCTGCAAAACCTGCATTTCCAACATCCATGTTGGTCAGCGCCGGTTTAAGTCACAAGCCTTACTCGATGAAAAAGCACTAGCCGCCTGTATGGCCTACGTAGATTTGAACCCCATTCGAGCCAAGATGGCCAAGACACCAGAAAGCTCTGACCACACTTCAATAAAACGCCGTATTGAAAACCAAGAGACTAATAACCCACAACCGTTAAAGCTCGCCGAATTTGTGGGTAACCCAAGAGAACCCATGCCCCAGGGCCTACCCTTTCATCTACAAGATTACGTGCAGCTTGTGGATATTACCGGAAGGGCTATTCGTGAAGACAAACGTGGCTTTATCGACAACAACTTACCTCCTATTCTTGAGCGCCTCAATATCTCCAGCCGCGAATGGCTTGTACTAACCACCCTGTTTGAATCTCAATTCAAAAGTTTGGTTGGCTGTAAGGAGAAGCTTATGCTTGCAGCAAAGGCTCTAGGCTTACAAAGAAGACCGGCTTACGCCAATTGTGAAGCGATATTCCACTAACATTTCCAACCGATATTAAGCCCCGCCCCACTTTCTCCCCAAGAGAGGATTAAACTCGTTCGAAAATTGGCTAATTTAGCCATTTGGCGCCTATTTGTGGCACACAGGCAACGAGGAAAAATATTAGCAACCTAGCCTACAAACCTACTAACTATTCGGCTGTACTTTTTCTTAATATGGCTGTCTTATTTAGCTATATTTAAATACGTTAAAAAGAATAATTAACGCCGATTGTTGTACTTTTCCAACTTTTAGAAATACTTGAGCCTTGCTCTAAATCAGGAAGAGCTTGATAATCGATAAAGACATTAAAGTTTTTGTTTATCTGATAATCCGAGCCTACGCCATAACTAAAACCGCCGTCCGATTTAGTATGTTTAAAAGGGTAATTTCCTGTTATGTTACCTTCTAAATCGTTATATTGCCCTAACCCATTTATTTCAAGCTTCGTATTTGTATAACCCACTAAACCGTATAGTTTGAACAAATTAAATATAGGGTAAGATGCCTTTATTAATAGTGAAGATTGTGTATCAATGTCTTCACTATAGGCTCCCCATGGCTCTTCAGGTGTACCGTAAAAACTCGAGTAACCTGATGTACCAGTAGATAACCTTGTCTCCAAAGAAAAGTATTTATTATATTTATACCCTGCGATGACCCCAGCAGTATTGAAATCTCTACCGTAAGTTGATATTTCTTGTGTACTATACAGTGCGCCAAGATACCAACTATTCTCAGCGGTCACAGTAGAAGCATAAGTTGATGCTAGAAGTGTGAATGTTGCCGGCAATAGTCTTTTCATGTTAAGTCCTTTTCGGTTTGTTCGATGATATTATCGAAATTTGGATTAAATATAACGCCGCTAGAACCTGCACTGCGTGCGGAGCAGCTTTTTGGTGTATTGTGGCGCAGCCACACCAAAAAGAAGCGTAGTATGCAGTGTCAGGTTGCTAGCTTGGTTATGGTTTTGACTCATTTTTATACTCATATGAATAATACAATACATCTCCAGCACTATGACTTTTAGATAGGTATAACCACTTAGAAACAGACTTTTTGACTGCTTTAGCAAGTGTTTTATTTGAACTCGAAACCACCTTAATTGACTTAGGCACCAACCCCTTACCTTCGCTACCTTTTTTCTCAACTAGTTTAAAGGTGACTAGGGCGCAGTCACCTTCATTCACTTTAGATTTAATGTTCGGATTTACTTTAACTACAGGCTTCCCAGTAGTGGCTCCCTCTGGCAATTCACAAGTATTTTCAGCGTATGCTGATATCGATATAAAAGCGATTATAAAAGCGACTATAGTTTTCATATTTACTCTACTTAAATTCCCGTTGAACCATAACGCCCTGCAGCAGCGGCCTGAGTGGAGGCGAATATTTTTGCGGTAGCGTAGCGGCCACCGCGAAAAGAAGCGCCGGAACGGAGGTCCTGCTGGCTGAGTTGGTTATGCATTTTTCACCGTGCTATAAGCTGATATTTGCTCGACATAAACGGTACCCTTAGAATTTAGTACCACTTCAACATAAATTCCGGATCTATCGCTAGCGGGAAAACTACACTCAGCCAGAAAAACCAAACCTATATTGTTTTCTTTAAAACTGCTCACGACGACCTCAACTCGGCCGAGCTTAATGTTGTCTCCGAAATCAAACGGATCTACATACTCCTTTTTAGAGTCATTCACGATTATGTAATAGACACCCAAAGTTCAACTCCTAGAAACAGTCATGGTAGAACGGCCAGTTACCCAAGCCGCCCCCATACAGATCCGGACGTGCGGAACTACCGCATCCGGCTCCTCAATAATATCGTTGCTCGTGTAATTCACAAGCCCTCAATACCAGTCCACTTGAATGTGACGTTTCCACACCCGTGGTTGCTGGATCTGAAAGTATTTTAACATGTCTTTAAACCCTTGCCAGTTAAAGCTATGCCGCTGACTTCGCCGATTGAGCCACTTGTATAGACTATGCAGAACATAATCATAAACACGCGCGACACTTCGACTATTATCAGGCAAACCAAAGTAGTTTATAAAGCCCGTCAGCTTACGCCTTAACTGTGGCATCCAGACATTCAGTCGTTTAGACCGATTGGCTTTTATCCACTGATAGAACTCGCTCAACTTAGCTTTGTGTTTCTTTGGTGCCGTATGTCGACGCAACCTAGCCTCACCCTTTTTATCAGTGTCCCAGTAGTACTCAAAGCCCAAGAATTCGAAGCTATGGTGCTGCCCTGGGTGGAACCGACTAAACCGCTTCAGGTGTGTTTTCTCTGGCGCTACGTCTAACTTAAACTCTCTCAAGCGTTTCGGTAGTTCCCGATAAAACTCACGCGCCTCATTAGCGTACTGGAACGCAACAACAAAATCGTCGGCGTACCGTATCAACATGGCTCGCCCCTGTAAGCGTGGCTTTATGCGTTTCTCAAACCAAATATCCAGTGCGTAATGTAAGTATATATTCGCCAATACTGGGCTGATCACACCGCCCTGTGGACTTCCACTGGCCGGTTTCTCAAACACCCCTTCTGGTGATTTTATTCTCGCTTTCAGCCACTGGTTGATAAGGTTCAATAAGGCTTTATCTTCAATACGCTGTTTCAGCATACGCATCAACCACTCATGATCTATATTATCGAAGAAGCCTTTTATATCCGCTTCGACAACATAACCATAAGTACCGTATTGAAGGTTCAACTGTAAACTATGCACCGCTTGATGCGCGCTTCTGTTCGGACGATAACCATAACTATTCTTCACAAAGTCCTGCTCCCAAATACTTTGCAGTATCTGACTCACGCTTTGCTGTACGATTTTATCATCTAACGTTGGCAGCCCGAGCGGGCGTAGTTTACCGTTGGATTTTGGGATAAAGACCCGCTTCACATCATTCGCTCGATAGCTTTTACACTTTAGCGTTTGATGCAGGCGGTTGATATTTTCAGGCAATCGTTGTTTGAAATCGCTAGGTGTTACGCCGTCAATTCCACACGCCGATTGTTTATTGGTAAGCGCCAAACCAACCACACCCTAACCAAGCTGGACATTCCAAGGCAACAATCCCTCAATCTGCTCAACATTTTGCGCATTGGGTAGTTCTTCAAAAATATGTTGCAAATAGTCGTACGTATTCAGGTCGTTAGCCTTGGCTGTTTCTATCAGACTGTAAAGATTTGCGCTAGCTTTAGCGCCCGCCTGACTCTTACTGAACATCCAGTTTTTGCGACCAATAGCAAAGGGGCGTATTGCACGTTCGGCAGCATTATTATCGATGGGATAGCACCCATCTTCCAGGTAGGCGATTAATCGATCCCACTGGTTGTTCAGGTACACCAATGCTATACCGAGTTTTGTTTTCGGTGCCACCGACTGTAAGCTTTTATCCAACCATTCTTTGATTTTGTCGAGGATGGGTTTTGCCTGCTCTTGGCGAACTTGGTAGCGTTTATCCGGTGGTTCGTCCTTTATTTTCTTTTCAATCGCGTACAGCTTGTGGATATAGGCTAAGGCTTGATCAGCTTTGCCTGTTTTACCCTTTTTCTGTAAATTTTGAGCCTCTTTGAACTTTCTTCTGGCATGAGCCCAGCAACCTAAGCGGGTAATACCGTACTCATCACAGGCTTTTTGGTACCACTCGTAGCCGTCGACCATAATGGCGGTATTTTCGGCGCTAAGTAGCTCGATGGGTACCCGTTGCCCTCGGTTATCCGCATAGTGGAATACGCAAACCGACTGTGGACCTGTGCTGGTCATTACCCACATGTAGCTTTTGCTTTGTGCGGTCTTTCCCGGCTCTTCCAATACCGTAAGCGCCCATTAACCCGGGTAATACCCAGCCAACAATCATCAGCTCATAATGGCCCCCCCTAACCAAGGAGTCCATTATGGAAAAACAAACGCGTACCCCCCCAATTGACTGGCGGGTCGAACTCAAAGCATGGCGAGAATCTGGTTTACCACTTTCTCAATTTTGCCGAGAGCAAGGCTTGGTCGCTCACCAGCTGTCATACTACAAACGCAAGTATGAACCCCAAGCACTTAGCCCAGATGCGCAATCAACAGGCTTTAGCCAAGTTAGTGTTTTGAGCACCAATGCCATCGGCGCTGAATGTTTAAGTTTACGCCTGGCCAGCGGACATACAATCGAAGGGATAAGCACACAAACCTTACCGCTAGTGAGCGCATTAATGTGCACGCTACAATGAACGAAGTAATGCGACCCTCGCGGTCGCTACCCGTTATCTACCTTTATCGAAAGCCTGTAGACTTCAGGAAATCGTTTAATGGACTCAGTGCCATTGTTGAGCGGGAGCTGGGGCATAACGTATTTGAAGGGCGCCTTTATGGCTTTACCAACAAGCGCCGCAACAAAATCAAATGCCTATTTTGGGAAAGAAACGGTTTTGTCCTGTATTACAAGAGCTTAGCCGAAGAAAAATTCAAGTGGCCTAGGCAGGGGGATGACATTATCACCCTCAGCGGACAACAATTAAATTGGCTGCTGGATGGCTATGATCTGAGCGCGATGAAACCCCATAAAAAACTGCATTACGAAACAGTATTTTAAAAATAGCGGGGGATAATTTGGTATAATCCACGCCATGACTTCACCTCCAAATACTCAGAATGTAAGCGATAGCGACTCCACTTTTGATGAAGGTTCGTGGCGCGATCTGCTGCTGGAAAAAAATACGCAGCTCGAACAAAAAGAAAATCTACTTGACGAAAAAGATCAGGTCATTGGCAAAAAAACTCAAGTCATACAGTCGCAAAAAGCTCGAATTGCCGTACTGGAAGAGCTGCTTCGGCAACAAAAACAAAAACTGTATGGCCGCAGTAGCGAGCAACAGCCTAATCAGCTGGGGATGTTTGATGAAGCAGAAGCCATAGAGGTTGAGCAGGAAGCCGATGATGAGCCCAAGAAGAAAAAGCCCTCGGGCCGCAAAGGGCTAAATCCCACTATACCGCGTGTTCAGCACCGCATTGAACTCAGTGATGAGGCAAAAGACGGCGCTATCGACACCTACTTTGTCAAAGTTAAAGAAGAGCTGGATATTATCCCGGCACAGGTTCAAGTGATTGAACTGATGCAAGAAAAAGCGATTTTTATCGACGACGAAGATAAAAATATTGGCGGAGAAAATAAGCGTAGAATTGTTTCTGCCCCCTTACCTAAACACCCGCTACCGAAAGCTGTTGCCAGCACCAACACATTGGCCTACATCATTACTGCTAAATACATGGATGCGTTGCCACTCTATCGTTTAGAAGGCATTTTGGGGCGCTATGGTGGCAGTGTTACACGCACTACACTGGCCAATTGGCTAATACGTTTATCGTTACAGCTTGCTCCGCTAATCAAGCTAATGCGAGAGCATCAATGGAATGGTGATCTTATACAAGCCGATGAGACCCGCGTTCAGGTGCTCAAAGAACCCGGTCGGAGCGCAACCAGTGACAAGTGGATGTGGTTAACCCGTGGAGGGCCTCCAGATCATCCCAGTGTTTTGTTTGAGTATGATCCATCTCGAAGTAAGGATGTGCCGTTGCGCCTGTTAGAAGGGTTTAATGGCGCTCTGCAAACTGATGGTTATGCTGGCTACAATGCTGTGGTGAAAAAGCAGAAACTCCAACATGCTGGGTGCTGGGATCATGCACGCCGCAAGTTTGACGAAGCCGAAAAAGCAGCAAGCAAAGATTTAAAAGCTAACGCAAAATCGAGAGCTCCCAGCAAGGCCCGCATGGGATTATCGCTTATCAACAAGCTTTATCTGGTTGAGCGCCAGATACAAGGCAAAACAGCCGAAGAAAAAATCCAAACCCGACAGCAGGAAAGCGTCCCTTTACTCAACACACTAAAAACTTGGCTAGAAAAAAATGAAAGTCGGGTATCAAAAGAAGGATTAACGTGGAAAGCTATTAGCTACACCTTAAACCAGTGGGAAAAGCTGACCTTATACTGCGAGCAGGGGGAAATCCCCATCAGCAATATTCTAGCGGAAAACGCCATACGACCTTTTTGTGTTGGTCGACGTAATTGGCTTTTTAGTGATACTCCGAAAGGGGCAAATGCCAGCGCGATTTACTACAGTTTAATTGAAACGGCAAAAGCGAATGGGCTTGAGCCTTATGGTTATTTTAAGGATATGTTGAAAAAATTGCCTTACGCAGAGACGATGGAGGATCTTGAAAAATTATTGCCGTGGAATTTTAAATGTAAGGATGTCAAGACACCCTAGTTAATGGGCGCTTACCCAATACCTGTAGTGTGGTTTCATCCATGTGGATGTACGGTGGCTTGTGGAGGTAATCAATTAACAGGTTGATAAGGGGCTGTGTCAGCTCACCACACTTCACCATCCAGTTCGCCATATTAGTTCTGTCCAGCTCTATGCCGATTCGTTTGAATATCTCGCTTTGACGGTATAAAGGTAAAGCATCCGCATATTTTTGCACCGCGATGTAAGCGAGTAGACTGGGGCTGGCGATACTTTTTTCGATAGGCTGTTTGGGCTTGCCTGCCGTTACAATGTGATTGTCACAGCAGGGACAGGCATATTTTAGTCGCTTGTGGCGAACCACTTTGATTTTAGCGGGGATGATTTCCAGTTGTTCATGGTCTTCGCTGCCAATGATATTAAGAGTGCTGCCATCGTGAGGGCAGACTTTTTCCGTTTCGGTGATGTCGTGAATGATGTCTTCACGGGGAAGGTTGTCGGGTATAGTAACGCGAGGCTTACGCTTGCGAGTATAACTTTTTACAGTGGTGCTATCGCTTTCGGCGGCCTCAACTTCAACTACACATGCTTCGGCTTCGTTAAATAGGCCTAGCTGATCAGCCGATATTTTTTCACTAGAAGATCCAAAGCGTTTGCTCAGCAGGTGTTTAAGCTGTTCGTTTAATACGGCGATTTGCGTATCGCGCGCGGCAATCTTTTCGCGCAATAAATCATTTTCTTTCTGTAAAGCCGCCGCATATTTCATAGCGGCTATTATACAAAATATTAGGCCACCTCGGTGAATTTTAACTGCTTATGTGGTCTAAATTTAGCAAAGTCAAAACCCCGCAATAACCAATCCCATTGCTCGTAGGTAATTGATGCGGTTGCAAGCGGGTCTTTACTCGGCCACTTAAATTTGTCCTTCTCTAGGCGTTTCTGCCACAGGGCAAAACCCGTACTGTCCCAATAGAGCACTTTGAGCTGACTGCGGTTTCTATTGCAAAACACGAACAACGCCTGGCTGTATACATCCAACTCCATCTCCTCACTCACGATAACCGCTAGGCCATTGATCGCTTTGCGAAAGTCTACTGGGTCGCGGTGCAGGTATATGGGAATCGCATTGGACCACTGGATCATGCGAGGGACTTAATCAATGATACAAAGGAAGGAATAGACATGGCTGGTGGGCAATGAACTTTACAGTTGCCCACTTCGAGGACAAGCCCCTGCCGCGAGTAAAGTTCAGGCTGTACAACCACATGCGCGAACGCACTGTCTTCCTGCGCTTTGAGCTTGGAAAGCTTTAAGTTGAAATATTTTGGATTGAGGTCGTGTTGCTTGCAAAATTCGACTTGCGATAGGCCTGACCGCTCGAATTCTGCGAAAAGTTGGGGCCAGTTGTAGGTGCGGCGCTTGGACATGATAGCCTCCTTAGTAATGGAGACTATAGGTTATTATGTTAATGTCGCGCCTTGTAGGGTGTGGTTGGATTGGCGCTTACGTTTATTGATTTGACCCCAACTTTGTACCAACAAATCCGAATCTAGCAATCCGTATAGATTCTGGAAACGATGATTAGGGTGGGTTTGTGCCTTAAATGCTATGGTATGCAATGCGGTTGTCATAGTTTCTCCAGCCCGACTTGTCCGGACTATGTGTCTGTTACATACCGTGATATTACTGTCAGCCCCCTCGCCATGTGAACGGCTTTCCCGCTCTCAGACTACTATGAGCTGATCCGACTTCCAAGGTGCCATCGATCTGCCTCGCTTTTTACTCAGCGTCACTACCCACTTCCTGCGGGAGCTACTTTGGATCTCTCAAGTTCTCGAAAACATCTCTTTATACATGCCACGGTTTGATAACTCCGCCAACTCGCCACAACCTTGCCAACTAATGGTTGTATTGCATGGGCTTCGGCGGCGTTACAAGCCTAGCCAGTCAGAACAATTTATTATCAGAGCGATACCAACACTTCAGGAACACGCATTCCTTATGGCCTACATAATTCTCTGTCTACGCTTCACACTGGTTGTTCGATTATTTGTTGAAGAAAATAAAATCAGCAACAGGAAAGTATTCGCGATCCATAATCTCCGCACAGTGCGCAAGACTCGATACAGGTGGTTGGCTAGACCTTACCCGACTGGGACTTACACCCAGCAAGATGCTCCAAGCTTAACTTGTCGCACTAACGCCAAGCTCACCTGCAGTTTTTGCGGAGAGCAATTGTGTAAAATGGAGCACCGCGACATACACAATTGAGCGTAGCAAAAAATGTCAGGTGCAGCTTTTTGTTAGGTTTTTTCACTGCAAACCGCACTTAGCTTACGCAAACCTTTAACTGTTTCTAGCTGTAAAACTAGTTTCCCGTTGGTAGTATAGTACTTTACGTTATCACCTTCTTTTAGCCAGAGCTGATGAGATGCAGTTTGCTGTAACTTACTCCCAACTTTAAAGTACGAACCGTTCTTTTGAATGTTGCATTCTTGCCTATAAATCTGTACCACTGGATTGTTTGGATAGTACCAAAACTCCACATACGAAAAAGCTGAACCATCGTTTGACAGATACCCTCCAGAGTACCCGCTCGGATTATACGAGGTAGACCATGCAGGAACTATATTCGGTGCTGGACTAGAGACATAAAAGCCTTCGTATACGTTGAGAACCCATTCATCTTTCCACGGCTTCTCTGACTTTCCCTGCCGAACAATTACCGCACTCCATTTTTTATTCTCTGACTGAACAATAAACTCGTTCCAATCTGGCGGTTGATCTGCATATGAACAGATAGAAAGAACGAGAAATATTAGTACGAATTTTTTCATGCTAGACCTAACGCCCTGCAGCAGCGGCCGAAGTGGAGGTGATTGATTTTGTGCAAGCGTAGCGACCAGCACAAAAACAAACACCGGAACGTAGGTCCGACTGGCTGAGTTTGTTATACAAATGTTGTGAAAGCTGAATACGCACAATACATACCCCATACAAAGAAAACGTACGACAAAAGCCCCAAAATTATGCATAGTATATTAAGGCCAAAACCCCAGGATTGTGCTTTTGGCTTAGCACTGTCATATAGCCATTGACTTATGTATGTGCAACCGGACGTCAAGGTCATAGCTAGCACACCCAAAACAAATGGAAGCAAAACATTTGCAAAAGCGACGACACTGCTGGGCTTTATTTCTGCAAGATGCCCTATAAACGCGAGTAAAGCTACAGACGCCCCTCCATTCATTAGAAAAGATGTACGGATAGCATTTTGACCGGCAGATATTACTGACCTAAACATCTCAATCTTAGAATTGTGTATGTTTTTATTTTGCTCAATCTGCAACTGTAACTCAGCTTTGTATTTTTCAAGCTCAACTTCTGTTGGTGCGTGAGAAGAATCTCCTTCCACGTCCTCTAAATATGCAATCAAATTTTCACATAAAATAGCTTCTGTACCGCTCTCTTTTATACCTTGAATAGTCTCTTTTAGTTGTGAAGCGAATTTTTGAACGCTCATGACTTTCTCTGTTGTGTATAACATTTGTATATAACACTTCCTATATCTAGACATAATGTCCATATATAGCCATAAAAGTACAGATATAGACACAAGATGGCTACATCTAGACACCTTAACCCCAACGAAACCAACCTCGTCAGCCAATCCTCTCTGGATAAGCTCCCCTTCACCTGTTCAGCATAAAGGCTAGAAACAGTAAATAATTGCGCGGGCTCAATTATTGTTCAGTAGCTAGGGTATTGTCAGCAGCCAAACACAGCCTTGGCGCCAAAAACTCACTATTGGCGCAGCTATAACAGAAGCTTTTTTAACGAGAAGATTTTGGCGTTATCGGCACGCATAAAAAAGGCCGCTATTGCCAACCCACTACTGGGTTCGCGCAAGCCGCCTTTTTGTTGACTCCATACGAGCCTAGGGTGTAGTGCTAGTTGTACGCGGCGAAACCTATTCCACCGTTACGCTTTTGGCCAAGTTACGTGGCTGGTCTACGTCTGTACCTTTAATAATGGCTACATAGTAAGAGAGCAATTGCAGCGGTATGGTGTAAAGCACAGGGGCCAACCATTCGTGAATATGCGGTACGTTAATTACGCGCATAGTGTCGTCGCTTTCGAATTTTGCGTTCTCATCGGCAAACACATACAGTATACCGCCGCGTGCGCGCACTTCTTCAACATTGGATTTTAACTTTTCCAATAAGTCGTTATTAGGCGCTACGACAATAATGGGCATTTCGGCGTCGATAAGTGCCAGCGGGCCGTGCTTAAGTTCGCCTGCGGCGTAAGCTTCGGCGTGTATATAGGAAATTTCTTTTAATTTAAGCGCGCCTTCCATTGCAATAGGGTATTGATCCCCACGACCAAGGAATAGTGAGTGGTGTTTATCGGCAAATTCTTCTGCTAGTGCTTCAATGTCTTCCGCGAGGGAAAGCGAATCTTCCAATTTTGCAGGCAGTGATTTTAATGCCTCTGCCATTTCTTTTTGATCGGCTGCACTTAGGCCGTTGTATTTACCTAAGGCAAGTACCAACATCGCCAAACCAACCAATTGGGTGGTAAACGCTTTGGTAGACGCCACACCAATTTCTGCACCCGCGCGGGTCATAAAGGCTAAATCGGATTCGCGTACCAGCGAAGAACCAGCGACATTACAAATGGTTAAACTACCTAGGTAGCCCAGTTCTTTTGCTAAACGCAGCGCCGCAAGGGTATCGGCGGTTTCACCGGATTGCGAAATGGTAATGAGTAAGCTATTCGGTTGTACAAACGATTTTCTGTAACGGAATTCCGATGCAATTTCGACATTACAGCTAACACCCGCTAATTCTTCCAGCCAGTAACGCGCAACCATGCCCGAGTGGTAACTTGTGCCACAGGCAACAATTTGTACGTGCTGTACCTTTTTGAAAAGGTCTGCCGCACCATTGCCGAAGGTTTCGTCTAGAACGGAATCTTCACTTAATCGCCCCTCAAGGGTATTGGTTACACAGTGGGGTTGTTCATGAATTTCTTTCAACATGTAGTGACGGTACTGGCCTTTGTCACCGGCATCGTAGCTTACATTGGATTCGTGAATTTCACGCTCTACCGGGTTGCCATCTTTGTCGAAGATATCGACGGTTTTACGGGTAATTTCGGCTACATCACCTTCTTCCAAAAAGATAAACCGGCGCGTTACGGGCAAAAGCGCTAGCTGGTCGGAGGCTATAAAGTTTTCACCAATGCCCAGGCCAATCACCAGAGGGCTTCCGGAGCGCGCCACTACCGCACGAGAAGCGTCGTCTTTATCGAGAATGACCGTTCCGTAGGCGCCTTCCAGTTGTTTTACGGAGATTTGAACGGCTTTTAGTAAGCTACCGGTATTTTTCAGTTCTTTTTCTACTAGGTGGGCTATTACTTCGGTGTCTGTGTCGGAACTGAAGACATAGCCATCGGCTTTTAATTGCTCACGTAAAGGCGCATGATTTTCAATAATACCGTTGTGTACTACGGCAATTTTTTCGTTGGAAATATGCGGGTGTGCGTTACGCTCACTGGGCTCGCCGTGGGTTGCCCAACGGGTATGAGCAATGCCGGTACCACCGGTAGTGGGGTTTAGCTCTGCGGCATCGGCTAATTCTTTTACTTTGCCCAACCGGCGCAAACGCTGAAGCTCTCCGTCGTTGCCTATGACGGCGACACCCGCCGAATCATAGCCGCGGTATTCGAGGCGACGCAGGCCTTCTATTAAAATATCTACCACGTCTCGTTGCGCTACCGCGCCAACTATTCCACACATAATGCTTTCCTTTTTTAAATTCCCGCCGGTGCGGGAAAGAATGTAAGTATTTTAGATTCCCACCTATGCAGGAATAACCAAGATCAACTTTAGCAACGTGTACTTAACCCTATGTACCGTGGCCGCTTGCATCAAAACAGTTCGGTGAAGACTCAACTCCTGTTCATGCCCGCGGGAATAACACTCGGCAACGGCGGTTAAGTTTTTGCGCACACGACTTTTACGCCCTGCGCCTGTATTTCATGTTTTAAATCGGCCGATAAACCTTCGTCGGTTACCAGCAAATCAATATCTTTCCACACCAGCTCCGAATTGTGGATTTTACGCCCAATTTTTTCTGATTCCACCAGTACGATTACCTCACGCGATACCTCGGCCATAACTCGGCTTAAGCTGTATAACTCGTTATAGGTGGTGGTGCCACGCTTTGGGTCTATACCATCGGCGCCGATGAATAGCTGGTCAAAGTCGTAAGAACGCAGCACCTCTTCTGCCAGCTGGCCTTGAAAAGCTTCCGATTGGGTATCCCAGGTGCCACCGGTCATTAATAGCGTTGGCTCGTTCTCCAGCTCCCGCAGGGCGTTAGCAACATCAAGGGAATTGGTCATTACAACCAGGCCCTGTTTGTGGGCCAATTCCGGCAGTAGGGCAGTGGTGGTTTGGCCAGCATCGATAATAATACGGTAGTGGTCACGAATAAGCCCTGCTGCGGCTTTGGCAATAGCCAGCTTTCGTTTCGAAAGCCTTTCGTTAGCTTCTGGGGGTATATCTACCACCAGTTCTTTCGGTAGCGGTACTGCTCCGCCGTATTTACGCAACAACAAACCACTGGCTTCCAGCGCCGCAAGGTCTTTGCGAATGGTCACCCCAGAGGTGTGATTCTCGGCAGCAAGGGCTTCTACACTGACTTCTCCGTCGGCGCTAAGCCTGTCGAGAATCAGCCGACGGCGCTGTTGGGTGTTACGCTTATTCATAGCTTTTATTAACTTTCAAAACGAAAGCTATTGTATTCATTCGAAACTTCTATGCAAGTAAATTAACATGGGATATTAATCACATCTACCCACTTAATATTGATTTAGAGTTTGCTAATATTAATGTCTCTAGGGTTTTTACTCGTTAACGAGCAATTCAGGCAGTTCAACCATAACTAAAGAGGATCGTGAATCATGGCCACTATAGTGATTATTGGTGCAGGCTTGGGCGGTGTACCCATGGCCTATGAAATGAAAGATTTAGCGCAACCGGAAGACCGGGTGGTAATGGTTAGTGACAAGGACTACTACCACTTTGTGCCTTCCAACCCCTGGGTTGCCGTGGGCTGGCGCAAGCGTGAGGAGATAACGGTAGACCTCGCCAAGCCCATGCATAAGCGAAAAATTGAGCTGGTGATTGCCACCGTAAGCAAGGTTAAGCCTGCGAACAACACCCTGGAATTTGCCGATGGAAGTAGCCTAGAGTACGACCACCTGATTATAGCCACTGGCCCGCGGCTGGCGTTCGATGAGGTTGAGGGCTTAGGGCCAGAGGGTTTTACCAACTCCATATGCCATATAGATCACGCCGAGAAAGCGTGTGACAACTGGATGCAGCTAATAGAGCACCCGGCACCTATTGTAGTGGGCGCCGTGCAGGCGGCTTCCTGCTTTGGGCCGGCGTACGAAATGGCCTTTATTATGGATGCTGATCTCCGCAAGCGAAAAATACGCGATAAAATTCCCATGACTTTTGTCACCCCAGAACCCTTTATTGGCCACCTTGGCCTCGACGGTGTAGGCGACAGTAAAACCATGTTGGAAGCTGAGTTGCGTAAACATCATATTGATTGGATCTGTAACGCCAAGGTCGAAAAGGTGGAAGCAGGGGTAATGCAGGTGATTGAGTGCGACGAGAATGGCGCGGAAATAAAGCGCCATGCGCTGCCGTTCGGCTATTCGATGATGCTACCTGCCTTTACCGGTATAGACGCCGTGCGTGATGTAGAAGGGCTTTCCAACCCGCGCGGGTTTATCCTTATCGACAAACACCAGTGTAACCCTACCCATCGCAATATTTGGGGTATTGGTGTGGCGGTAGCGATTGCGCCCAAAAAACCCACGCCCGTGCCCACAGGCGTACCTAAAACCGGCTTTATGATCGAAAGCATGGTTACCGCAACCGCCCACAATATTCGTGCACGCTTAGACGGCGAAGAAGCCAAAACCGAAGCCACTTGGAACGCCGTGTGTTTGGCCGATATGGGAGATTCTGGCATTGCCTTCGTGGCCATGCCGCAGATACCACCGCGCAATGTAAGCTGGATGAAGTCGGGCAAGTGGGTTCACCTAGCGAAAATTGCCTTCGAAAAATATTTCCTTAGGAAAATTCGCACAGGCGTGAGCGAGCCGGTTTTTGAACGTTGGGTAATGAAGAGTTTGGGTATTACTAAGATAAAAAATTAGCGCTGGCTATTGAGTGGCTTTCGCAATACGGACTTTTGCTAGTGCTATAAAGGTTTTTGAAACACTGGGTGACGAAAGCCATCTCCCACCAACGCCAGCGCAATTACGCCAAAAAGCAGGCTACCCGGTAAAAACAGCTCGAATGCCACTGCCGCCATTAAGCACCACAGCAAAGCCGTTAAAGGTATAACAGCACTTAGCAGCAACCCGTTTTCTGGCCACAGCTCTGCGAGCCAGCCGAAAACCACAAACACCCCCCCTAACAGGGCTAACCAGGGTTCGCCAAATAATGCCGCCAACACTAGGCTGGCAACAAAACCCAACGCCCGCTGCTCAATAAATTTTGCGCCATAACCGTCGACACTCAGTAGCTCCACGCCATATCGTTTCATGTAAGGTAGCTCTTTTTTTGTCATGATGTTTGCCATGTAAGCATTGGTTCATAAATACCACTTAGCAGGCTCTAAACATGTTCTTCGGAGCCTCACAGACTTCGCCAGTTCTTCGTTGAGTTTTTTACTTAACCATTAAAGCGTTTCTCGATCAGAGAAAACCTGAGAAACAGAAAAGCCTTGGAGTTAATCAGAGGCATGCAAGTTCCCTATAGCGGCATCAATACTCTCCACGCTGCCATTTTTTTCCTGAATTATCGCCTATGTGTGATACGCCTATGTGTAACTCAATGTACGCCGGGCATGGCGGTATACATACGCCTCCGAGAACCACCTTTGCAGTCAGGCCGCTTTACTCGCAGCTTCAACGCACCAGTGCCAGCAGAAATTCTTCAACCCTCACGCACCTCAGGTTTAGTCTCGGTCGCGAAAGCGGGAGACGAGCACTTCCAGGGCACGGAAAAACCCCCAACAAACGAAACCTGCGTTAACGGGCATGACTAAAATTTGGCTGTGGAATGCGGCCAATCAATGAAAATGACGACCATGCAGGGATACAGGCAGGTAACATGAATTACTCGGACACCCCCGCTTGCTCGGGTACGACCGTAATTTGAGCCTTAATTGCACTCGCGTAACCCAATCTACTGCAGATCAAAAGGAGGGTAAAGACGACCAATATTTTTAAAAAAACTATACACAGTTACACTCTAGCTACCAGGTAATCCATATTTTGTCGCTCAGCTACGCAACAACAGTTTCTACCCGTTGCTTTCGCCGCATACAATGCTTCATCTACCCGCTTGAACAAATCGGAGAACGACTCTTCTTCAAGCAGGCTGCCTACACCGGCACTTACCGTAACCACCAGCGGGTCTTCAGGCTCAAATTCCGAATGCCCCACCATAATGCGAATTTTTTCGGCCAGTGCCAACGCAAACTCATGGCCGGTAAAGGGTAAAATAATAACGAACTCCTCACCGCCCCAACGGCCAGTATAGTCTCCCTCTCTCACACTCCTGTTAATGGTTTCCGCCACTTGCTTCAAAACCCTATCGCCAGCATCATGACCGCGCCTATCATTTACGCGTTTAAAATGGTCTATATCCAATACAATAAGCGAAAAGGGCGGTTTACCTATGGTCGCTTTTTCTGACGATGCGATCAATGTTGTAACAACTTGATCAATTCCAAAACGATTATAAGACTGTGTAAGAGCATCAACAGTCGACAATTTGCGAAACTTATCGGTTTCTTTAACTAAGTTCTCGTTGTATTCATTCAGCTCCAAAATAACCTTTTCGTCCACTATTTTTTGTTTACGGAATTGGCGTAATTGATTCACCGTATTAACGAAGACGGCTGATAACCAGACACTGATAATAATCAAATACCAGCTTTCACGCGATATCCACTCTCCAACAAATTCTATTTTATTGACCTTGACATCATGATTGCCTACGGTCATGTAATCGGAGAAATCAATACCAAGGGATACAATGTTGTCTAACTCAGCAAACGAGTTAGCCCGACTTATTCCATACTGTAATCGCCACCATTCTGTTACTAAAAACTCATTCATATTCAGAGTTATTTCTTGGGTAATGTCTTTTGTAGACATGAATATGGCATTGTATTTTGTAGTATTGAAATCATTTTTCTTGGAGTACAGCTCGTTATAATTGCGCGCAAAGAATCGAATTTTTGACGCTGAGCCGGTGTATTCGATAGATAAATTAATGTGGTTATAGCGTGAAAGATCCATACCGCCGTTCTGCTCAAACCCGTAGCCCAAATTGTAACTACAGTAATAACTCGGTACTGGAATTCCTGCAGGGTACAGGCATCTAAATTTTCGCTCACTTTCATTGATCCATGAGGCGACAGAACTGCCATCTGGTAATTTAACACCATAAAGATACTGATCTATCCCTGGCGCACCCGTCACCAAGTAACGTTTTTCCGGAAAATAAGGGTAGGCGACAAGCGCCATAACAGTAGCTGCTATGGCAACTAACCTTGATAACCTACGGTTATATATATTCATGCGGCAGACGGAGGAATGTGGCTCATATAGACTAAGTGTAGCTAGCTCAGTAAAATGTGTCTAAAAAATCACAGATTGCCGACCTCAGCCCAACACAAATGCTCTTGGTTTTAGCGAACACTGCAGATTTACCTAAACATACCAGAGCAACCCCGCTGGCACTGATAAGCGCAGAAGTCACAAAGAAAGACCAAAGTACAAGATTGGTAATAAAAACCCACACAAAAAACCTTACCCTGCTTGCACAAAAGTGCCTTCAAGCAGGCTGTTACCGTTAATCAAATGCCAACACGAATACCCTCCGTTAACACATGCTTAAATCGATCACCGACTAGAAGGCCAAAGGTTTTCATGAGGTTAGCGCTATCTGTTTGGAAGAATACACTGGTAACCGCATCTTGCGTAAAGCCGTTTCAACCGCTTACAGGGCGATAGCTCCTGATATTTAACATAGACAGTTAGTGCAACCGTGCCGTCATTCACAGTAATACCTAAACTTCTGATATCGCATAGCGACAACCCACACATACCCCGGTGGCCGATAGCGGTTTTTTTTAAACAATAACTGCCTTTCCTATTCAGCCAAGCTTTCCGCCAAAAATTCAATCAGCAACCTTACCCGGTTGCTCATATGCCTTCGGTTGGGGTAGAGCACGTATACACCGAAATCTGGCTCTTCATATTCCTCCAAAACCGTTACCAACTGCCCAAGCGCAAGCGCTTTATCGACAATAAAGTTGGGTAGCATTGTTATGCCGCAACCGGCGATAGCCGCTTCGCACAATACATCGCCGTTATCGGAATTAAACCGGCCCTCTATGGGTTGATACACAATGTTGCCGTCGATATGGAAGGGCCAGCTTTTACCGTCTTGCACATTGCTGTAAATAAGGCAGTGATGTTGGTACAGGTCGCCGGGCCTCTGAGGGGTGCCCATGCGCTGGAGATATTCAGGGTTTGCGCACACCAGCCGACGACAGTGGGCAATGCGCTTTGAGATTAAACTTGAATCTGACAGGCTGCCAATACGGATGGCGATATCGTAACCTTCGGCAATTAAGTCTATTTTTTTGTCCGACAGAAAGGTTTTGATTTTCACTTCTGGGTAAAGGTTGAGAAATTCTGAGAATATTGGCCCCAGCTTACCCACGGTAAAGCTAAGGGGGGCGCCAATTTTAATTTCACCCACCGCACGCTGGGATTGGCTGCGAATACTTTCTTCCACTTCTTCCAGCTCGTCTAATATGCGCTGCACCTGCTCTAAATAGTTGTAACCCGCTTCCGTAAGGCTTACCCGGCGCGTAGTGCGCTGTAGTAGCAGTATGCCCAAGTGCTCCTCGAGGTCTTTCACTCGCTTACTCACAACGGAAGTCGCCAACTGCATTTGCTGGCCAGCCCTAGCAAAACTACCACCCTTGGCCACCGTAGCGAAGGCCTTCATATTCGCAAGTTTATCCATCTTTAGGGTACCTTTATTCTATTTATTCGAATAGTCCCTTAACAGTTTACCTGATTATTCGCCAAACAGATTAGTTATACAATCTGGGCAACGCGAAAACTCACAGGAGCGTTACCATGATTACCAAGCGCGACCGAAACCTACGTGGCCCAACAGATGCCGGCTGGCTTAAAAGCCTACACACCTTCTCTTTTGGGCAGTACCACGATCCTGATCAGATGGGTTTTGGGCCGTTACGGGTAATTAACGATGACAGGGTAGTACCCTCGGCGGGCTTCCAGACACACCCTCATGCCAATATGGAAATTATTTCCTATGTGCTGTCTGGCGAGCTCTCCCATAAAGATTCCATGGGCAATGGCTCTACTATTAGTCAAGGTGAAGTGCAGTTAATGAGTGCCGGTAGCGGCATAACCCATAGCGAATTCAATGCTTCCGATTCTGAAGAAGTGCATTTTCTGCAAATTTGGATTATTCCCAACTGCGACAATAACCCACCCGAATACCACCAGAAGCGCTTTGCACCGGATGACATGCACAACCAATTTAGACTGGTGGTGTCGCCCAACGCCGAAAATGGCTCTCTGCCCATTAAACAGGATGCCAAATTATCGGTGGGCCACTTTACTGCTGGCCAAACGTTAACCGTGGCGCTGGACCCCAAACGAAAATACTGGGCTCATATTACCCGCGGTGATGTCATGCTGGCGGGTATTCCTGGCCTAGAAGGCGATGGCTTTGGCATTCAGAATAAGCTCGAAGTTGAATTGATCGCCAATCAAGATTCAGAAATTTTGCTGTTTGATCTCCCCTAAAGCGGACCCACAACATGAAACTACTTTTTCTGGCGGGTAGCACTCGCCTTGCTTCCTTGAATAAAACACTTGCGCGTGAAGCCTTTGCTATTGCCGCTGAACTTGGCGCAGAAGCAACCTTTGTTGATCTTCGGGATTTTGCCATGCCCCTGTACGATGGCGATTTGGAAACCAAAAGCAGCCTACCCGAAAAGGCCATTGAGCTGAAAAAACTGTTCGTTGAACACGCGGGTATTTTTATCGCGTCACCGGAATACAACAGCGCCTACAGTGGCGTGCTAAAAAATACTGTCGACTGGATTTCCCGACCCCATTACGAAGGCGAGCCAAGGCTGCAGGCTTTCACTGGAAAGGTGTTTGCCATTAGCGCGGCATCACCCGGCGCGCTAGGTGGCTTACGTGGGCTTGTACCACTGAGAATGCTATTGGGTAACCTTTCTTCTATTGTTATTCCCGAGCAACTTGCATTAACGCATGCGGGTAAAGCCTTTGATGACAACGGAAAACTACTAGACGATTCAACCCACAGCACTTTGGTCAATATTGTAAAACGATTGAAAACCGTTACTGAAAATCAGCAATAGTTCATACCGCGGTCGCGTTTGGAATTTTAAGTATAGAAATTAGTAGTGGATATATCTAAGGCCGCTGCGTGTTGATGCTATACACATGCAACGCATTCCACATAATAATGGTTTGCAACACCAATGCTATAACCATTACGATGTAAGGCGGCCGACTCTCAAACGCGAGCCACGTAAACGTGACCAAAGTTACCAGATAAGCAAGGTAGAACCCAATCCGCAAGCGCGCCTCGCCAACAAAACCGAGTAGAAAATAAAACACTATACTCGCCATCATTGGCCCAAGTGCTGGCTCATTCACAGCCCAACACAGAAGTGCAGCCGGTAAGCCAAGTAAAATGGCGAACCCTCGCACTCCTACAAATTGGTCTAACCCAAGGTTTCGTGTTTCTAATGCCCCACTATATCGTTTGATACACAACGGCCTCCTGCCTATTGTCTATTTTGCAACACCAGCCCAAGGCTTATTGGGTAATAACAGCCTCTATTGGATTAATGGTTTCTTGCAAAGCGGAATCCATCTCGCTTTTTTTACACGGCTAATAATGTTTTTAGTACCCGCTTTTTTATTTTGGTAACATGCATTCAGAGTACCGTTGCATGAGACCCTTCGCTTCTGCATCGGTCTTTATAGAAGCCTCCACATCAGGAAATATTCTTTCCTCACACATTTCACCAAAATTCGTTATCCGCTCAATACACTTTTTTGAACTACTTCCCCAGGTTTTTAGCACTTCGTCATCTTCACAGATAAAATTGATCATTTCCTTTGATGTATCAAGAACCTCTCCCGCGCGTACAGATCCATTAGTGGCTATTTTTTCGGCTATTGAGAGATTACTATTATTAGTGCCCGATACGCGATCCTGATAAATCCAATACCCCGCGCCCAAAACTGCAATTATTATTAAATATTTCATCTGGTTCCTTGTAATGTCGAGTTAACTCATGCCTCGAACGATAATCATCGTTCGCCCATAAGCGCTTATAAAGTGTAAACTGGAACGTTTCAGGCCTAAAACCGTGTATCTATTTGGGTAACAACACCTCTATTAATTGATTTTAGCCCCGAATAGAATCAAAAATCACTTGCCAACAACCACTTCGATGGCATTAATGGTTTCTTGCAAAGCGGAATCCATTTCGCTTTCTTTTACACGGCTAATAATGTTTTTTAGTACCCGCTTTTCATTGTCATCCACTACGCCATCTTTTTCGGCAATGGCATAGAGCTTTTTTAATTCATCGGCATCTATTCGGCCATCGTCAGCGAAACAGTTTATTGAACGAAAAGTAAGTTCGAGGTAATCGCGGCTTTCAGACATGTTTGCTCCCTGTTCAGTCATAAAAATTAATGGTTATAAAGTGTTTTAGTTCCGATTTCTTTGGATGTGCATCCAGCCACTGCTTGAAGCTATCCAGTTTGGCAAAATCTTCTTCGCCGATTAACCTTCGGTAGTGTTCCTTTATACTATTCGCTTGTTTTTGTTTGCGAATATTACGCTGCCAGGCCTCGGTGAATACCGACGAAAGCTTTTCGTGAAGATCCAAATGCTTTACCAGCTCCCACTCACCGGCATCTAACCAAACTTCATCACAGTGGCCGCATAGCTCTAAGTTGTTCTCTGTTGTTGAGCCCAACTTAAATTTGGTCATAATTCTCTGGCATTTTGGGCACTGTTTGGCCCCAGCCACTTCTTCGGCTATATTCGTTACTTGTTTCTCTACATCGTGACTGTGTTCAGACCAGAAGCGATAATTCATAAGCGGCAGCAACACACTATTGCAGCTTGGGCAGCCTGCAACCAAGAGCCCTTTCTCTATTTCCACCGGCTCTAAATCGATGTTGTGGCAGTTACAGCATTTCATAAAATCACCTCAATTAAGCGTATTGTCTTTACGGCTAGCGCTAGAAAAATACTTAGCTATTTTCCATGATAAAGACTAGCCGCACCACACATGATTACTAGAACCTCTGCTGAAAGTTTTAAACGCTAATAGCGACAGCCTGGCCTATTAATCGGCAATTCGATCTCGATCTTTATAGTATTCGTAGCAGAGCCAAAGTGTGGTAACGAAAATACCCAGTGGATAACTATACCCAGCGTAGTTATTGAGCAATATCGTGTAAAACCAATTTTTGTCCATATAACCCAGTGCTGAAATCAAAATCGTAAATGTAAGTATGAGGCTAACAGTATTGGCCGATTTACCGAGCGAAGTAGATTTAATACCAATCACGGCCGCAATCGCTAGGCCCATCATATTAGTAAATAGAAAAATATGTATATCCTTGACTAGCCCACTAAAAGTGTTTTCAAAATGTTCTTTAATAGACGTTTTCCATAAAAATATCCTCCCCATCAACCTGTTTTTTAGAGGATTATCACTTCTCATTTCCACTGGGATTAGCGAAGTTTCCGACGAAGAAAGAGTAACCGCCTCCACGTACCTATGAGGGTTTCTCCTAAACTCTACGATCTCTTCGCTAATTGCTTCTATTTGATAAGTCTCTAGATAAGTTTTTGCCGCTTTCGTAGCGAGAACTTCTTCAGCCAGATTAACCTTCGAATCAATTTCCTTTACTACCTTATTGGTAATTACTTTTCTCGATTTATTCGCAATATCATCAACAGTAAAAAAACTTGATATCAGTGCGACTGCAAAAAGAAAGGAAAAAAGTAATTGGCAGCCGATTAACACATTTTTCATTTTATATCTTTTTGTTTTTTGCTTGTATTTCAAGCTCTCTCAGCTGGGCAGAAACTTCACTCATTTTGTCGTGAGTACGCAAATCAATTTCTAGCTTTTTGTCCATACTGCGAACCAAGGGGAAAATACTATTTTCAATGGTATCCGCCAGAACTTTCAACAATTGATCAATACCCGGCACTGGCTGATTAACTACTTCAACTCTTGGTGGCTCTGATTTCAGCGTTGCTTTAGCCAAATTATTGAGGCCTTTAGCAAAGCTCTCCAATGATTTATGCAATGTGCTTATAGATTGCTCGGTTCTACTTTCGGCGTTTTCACTCGCTTTGTTTTCATTTTTTTGCTTAGACAAACCAGCCTCGGCGCTTTGTGCAAGGCCTTTCACTCCCACCACTAGATCTGCCAGCTGGGCCACTACTTTACTACCGGTATCGGTGTCATCGCCCCCCATGGCTTTATTGCGAAGGAAGTCGGCTTGTATTTGTGTCCAACGTTCTTCCTGCTCAGCGGTCATATTGCCACGTAGCTCAGCCAGTTTAAGCAGGTTTTCTTCTGCTCCCGCCGTTAGCAGCTGTGCCTCGCCAAGATAGTGATCTTGTATCAGTTGCATCAGTTCTGCTTCATTCATCACAGACGATATTTTTTCTCCCATTTTATTCATGTTGCGGTAACTGCCCTGCAACTTGAACGACGGCTCGGTTCTGTATTTGTCGGCCTGAGCAGCCGATAAAATGTATTGCTGATTTATTTTGAGTACAACATCACGAATTTCAAATAGTTTGCGCAATACGTCAACGATCTCGTTAATCTCGGCACCGCTGTACTGGTGCTTTAGATCGGTGGTGGCCACGTCTTTACCCATAGCCAAATCGATGAGCAGGTAAACATCCTGAATATCACGGGTTGCCAATGGTGCTAGCACAGGGTTCGAGGTAAGGCTGTTTTCAATATAACTAAGCGCAAATTGCTCGTCCATTCCGCCCAAAACATCACCTAGGTTATAAATATCTGCACGGTTGGCCAGCATATCGGGTATTTTAAATAACTCGCCGGATTCCGTATAAGGGTTGCCCGCCATTACCACGCAAAATTTCTTGCCACGCATATCGTAGGTTTTCGTTTTGCCCTTCCAGATACCGTCAACTCTGCGAGTACCGTCACACAGAGATATAAATTTCTGTAAAAACTCCGGGTGCGTATGCTGAATATCGTCGAGGTACAACATGACGTTGTTGCCCATCTCTAACCCCAAATTCAACTTCACTAATTCCTGACGCGCGGTGGCATTGGGGGCTTGCTCTGGGTCTAACGAAAGCACATCGTGGCCGAGGGAAGGGCAATTAATTTTCATAAAGATCAAACCCAACCGGCTCGCCACGTACTCCATTAGTGTGGTTTTACCGTAGCCGGGTGGGGAGATCATCATCAACAACCCCATTAAATCGGTGCGCTTAGACTCTCCTACCGTGCCCATTTGTTTAGCGAGGTTGTCGCCAATAATGGGTAAGTATGCTTCGTTGATTAAACGGTTGCGCACAAAAGAACTGAGCGGACGTGCCTTAAACTCCTCCAAGCGCAGTACTTCTCGCTCCTGCTTAATGACCGATTGTCGCGTTTGTTGATAGCGCTCATAGCCCTTTACGAATACCGTACGGTGGTGGTCCAAACGCATAAAGAAATCGTCGATAGCTAAGGATAATGTGCGGTTCTGGATGCGCGTATGCTCGCCCATTAGGCCGTCAATACTAAGCTCTAGGTCCACTTCGGTGAAGCGTCGGTCGATGCGCTCGTCGGCATTAATAAGCGCTGCGGCTTCGGGCACATAACGCACTAGGTGGTCGAGATTTTTATCACGCACTAATGCGGTTAGCCAGGCACAGGAAAGGTTCCATCGCTCTGCTGGCCAACCCATCATTTTTTCCAGCGCAATTTGGAAACGTCGCCAACTGTCATCATCTAATGTGCGTTTAAGTTCTTCCGCTAGACCTTTTGCGTATTTGCTACCAATAAATTCAATACGGTCCCGCCCCAGCTCGCTCACTAAATAATCAGACGCACGGTGCATATCTAAATCACTGCAGGCAATGGGGTGCTGAATGAGAAACTCGGCCATGGCGTTGCGAATTTCGGCCGCTAGCAGCTCATGGGCGTCACGGCTGGCAAATTGATCGCGCATTCTAGCCGCAGATTGGGCTCGCTCTACCCAGGTTTCATAGGTAAGTCGTTTGGTTTTTAGCTGTTCGGATATTCGCGAAATATTGGCCCAGAACACCTGCGCTAGGCCACGGCACATTGGGTCGAATACCAATAAATCCGCTGCCTGCATTGCCGGCACTAATTGTTGCAAGAGCTTTACCGCGTCCTGGTCGTGAATGCCTTTTTCGTAGCCTTCTTTATAGCGCGGTGTAGCAAAATTTCTTACGAGTGCCAGCAGGTTTTTTTCATCCAACAGTGCTTCGTACAATTTCGGCTGAGATAGTTCGTCTAGCTCTCGCTCGGCACTGTATAAAATACCGGCCGCTAAATATTCCGCGCGGCACACCTCCGCGCTTTCTGAAGGCAGCGTTACTTGCCAGTAGGCCTTAAGCTCCAAAAGTGACTCATTTTGTAAAGGTTCAAAATAGTCAGTTCCGGTAAGGTGAATATTTAGGTCGTCGCCACGTGGAATGATGGTTAAATCCAGCTCCTGTGTATTCACGCTGAACTTGTGACGTGGCCCTAGCTTGATAACACTACCGCCGCCTTCGTAGATGTCGGTTTTGTCCCTTAGAACACGCTGCGCCTGTTCCTTAGCGGCTTTAAATTTGGATTCAATGTCATCGGCTTTTACCGGCGCATTCAAATCCCGAAGCTGCTGTACAAATTCACGTATTTTCAATACCAACGGGTCGGAGGCAAAGTAGGTATTCAGCTTGTCGGCTTCGGAAAACTTGGTAGAGCGCTTTTCGATACTGTTCAGTATACGACTAGCGGCATCCGCAATTGACTGAGAACGGCGTTCACGCTCGTCGAGTAGTTGCTGCTTATGGGATTCAAACGTCTCATATATTTCTTCTCGCTTACCCATAATATCCGAGAGAAACTGATCGTATTCACTGAATTGGCTTTCGAGCTCTTCGAGCTGTACCAATAGGCGGGACATTTGTTCATCACAATTTTCGGGGCTATTAGCCAAGCCCAAAGCGTTGGTAATACTTTGTGTAAATAGCTTGAATTGCGCTGCGAATTCAGCAATGGCCTCGGCGGAACCTAGGCTTTTCTGTTTATGGCGGGCATCGGCTTTGCTTTGATTGAGTTTGGCATACACTTCCGATATTGCATCGATAATACGTGTGCGCAAAGTCGCGTCGTCTACTTTAAGCGTTGCCAGTAGTTCAGACAGTAGATCTAGGCCTGCGGCGGTTTTCTCCACCACTTCAATAATCGGTTTCAATTCGGCAATGGTTTTAACCGATTCAATGTTGGCATTTATGTTTTCGATCTTGGTGTAGTAGGGCTGAAGCGCTTCCTCGTTACCCAAAAATTCAACGGTACGCTTACTTAACTGGCCCTGTACTTCGCTTACCTGTAGTTCCATTTTTGCAATGGCAGCAGTATCGATATAACGGTACGATTTTATGGTGGCCAAGTGACCCGTGTGCTGTCGCAGCTCGTCTAGCGCGCCAACATATTCCTCTGCGGTGTCCCACGACGAAGAACCAATGCTTTCAACCAATTTTTTATGCTTGGTATTCGCTTCTGCTAGGGCTTGGTGCGACTGATGGCGAATGCTTTCTACTTTGGCGAATTCGTCTACCGCTAACTCGGCGGTTTCTGCAATATCGCGTAATGTTTTGGCAATATCTACCTGGCCGGTAATGCCACCTTCAGCCAACCAATAGTGGTTGTCGAATACTTTCAGCGACGCGCGACTGAGTTCTTCGTACAGGCGCACGGAAACCGATTGGTTGCTAACCGTTTTACACACACTCAGTAAATCCGAAATACCGCGGACCAACGGGGCATTACCAATACGCCCAAGTACCGTTTGGCTCGCTGGCGCTTTGCTGGCGAATTCATCGCTTACGTAGGGCGTATGCCACACTTGCATAGGGTGAATACGCGTGGGTTCAGACTCGGCTGAGAATATAACCAGCTGACCCGCTTCCGAAAGTGCATAGCCATGACCCAATATGGGGTTCGCCAATTTTTTCTCGATCATGTTGTAGGCCATTAAGCCCACAACGCCCTCGATAGGTTCATAAAAAACAAACAAAACATCTTCGCCGTTAGGCGACCGAATGGAGCGCTTAAAGCGTAGACCTGGCGTTTGTTCATCGAAGGTTTTGCTTTCGCCACTTTGTAGGTAATAACCGCCGGGGAAAACTACACCGTGATCTTCCGGCAATTGCACGCAGGAATGGCCAATAGCATCTATGCGCTCCACGGAATTGGTAGCGGTGTTAAAAATAAAATAACGCCAAAGGTCTTCACGATAAGGCAAAATCTTGATGAGAATTAAGTCGCCAAGCTGGGCATAGCCGTATTCGGCATCATCAATAGACTGGGTTTTATCCTCAACGGCTTCACGGTATACGCCCTGGCCATCTTCAGTGTTATTTTCGACCTTAATCGTAAGGTCTCCACCAACGGTTTCCACAAATACTCGGTCGAGAATATTAACGTGTGGGTGTCGGCCATGTACGGTGTCTTCGCGGGTACACTCAGTCCATTCAAAATCATAGGCCGGTGGCAATTCGATATCGCGCTCTCCGCGATTGTCGATATACTCCACCTTTGCGCCATCGGCCGATATCGCCCAACGAAATACGCGGCGATCTTCCAGTTTTTCGCCAATTTGAAAGCCCATCAGCAGCTTGCCGCTTTTCACGGTAAGCTCAACCAGTTTGGTGCTCTTGTAGTAGCGATAGAGCTCGCCGAAATCCTGTACAAAGCGCTGGTCTGTCAGAAACAATCCAGCCAAAGGCACCTGCGTTAGCTCGGTATTACCCGCTTCACCCGAAAGAGTAAAGAGCGCAAACACATCGTCGATATGGGTTTCTTTTTTTAAGCCAATATAAACGTTGTAACCGAAAAGCAAATATTTGCCGACCTGTACAATGTCGCGTGCAATACAGTTATTTTCAGTTCTAACCCTTACACGCGCGGCAACCGCCATTTCCGAACTGCCGAACTCACTTAAGCGCTCTTTGTTCAGCTCTCTTGCCGACGTCTCTAGCTTTTTGCCCTGCTCTAACAGGCGCTTTTTAATAACTTCATAAGCGCCACCCTCGGCAACCGCTTTGTCGACCAACGCTTCACTGGTATCCGTTATCTGACGATCATTCGCCATGGCTAATCCCTATTTCTGTTCTGCTTCACTCTCTTCAGGCTGCTTTTCTTTTGTCGAGAAAAGCTGGGTTCCAAAAACACCTACCAGCGCACCGATTCCAGCACCCAGCAGTGCATTGGGCACGAGCTTATTGGTTTTCGCGCCCTGCGCGGCACCGAGACCGGCGCCGATAAGTGTTGTAATACCCACCTCTTTATTTTTCAGTAGTTTGTCACTCATGGAAGTTCCTTTTTCACACACTAATCCTGTGGTGTGAGGTCTTTACTGCTCGCGGCTTGGGCGCCAGCCGACATGGTCATTACTTTTTCCAGCAGGGCAGAGATAGTGCCACTCTTTTCAGCTAGGCCATCTACGGCTTTACCGATAGAAAGTGATTTGGCAAAGTTATCGAAGAAATGCTCTTCACCACCAACAATATCGATCTTCGCTTTTTGCAATGCTGTTGCCAGTACTTGCGCATTTTCTTTGGCAATTTCCTTACCGGCATCAATGGAGGCAAGCGCTTCGTTAAACGCGGTTTCCAGAGTCATACGGAATTCTTCGTGATCACGCGCTTTCTCGCTCATGCTG
The DNA here is from genome assembly GCF_014218805.1 of Teredinibacter franksiae. NCBI lineage: Bacteria > Pseudomonadati > Pseudomonadota > Gammaproteobacteria > Cellvibrionales > Cellvibrionaceae > Teredinibacter > Teredinibacter franksiae. The sequence continues at coordinate 2,556,313 of NZ_JACJUV010000001.1, forward strand.
CCCATGGCTTCGAATTTGTCCACAAGACCTTCCGCTTCTGCCTTGAACTGTTCGCGGGTAACTTCGGCTTTAGCAATACCGGTTTCACGCACCGCTTTCGCTTCGGCTTCACCTTTAGAACCAATCACACGGGCTTCTGCTAGGCCTTCTTTTTCAAGTGCATCGGCTTTGGCTTCCTGCACTTTGGCTTCGGCTAAGCCACTAGCGGCTTCTTCTGCCTGTGTGCCTTCTGCCAGTTTCTTTTTGGCGTCGGCTGTTTTTGCCGCTGCTTCAAGATCGGCCTGCGCAAGAACGGTAATTTCAAGGGCTTTATGCTTAGCCGCCAGCTCATCGGCTTCTGCGTCTTTAACGGTTTTAACCTTTTCTTCTTCTGCTTTTGCCTCTGCCGCCAAAACCAATACTTGCTTTACACGGTCTGCTTCCGAAACTTCACGGACTTCTTTAATTTTTTCTTCTTCAATGGCAACGGTTTTGTCTACCACTACACGCTCGCGAATAACATTAGCAATTTCTTTCTTTTCAACTTCGATGGCTTTTTCTGCTTCGATACGCTGTAATTCCACCTCGCGCTCACGGGAAACAATTTCTAGGTCTTTTGCGCGTGTTACTTTTTCAATTTCAATGACCACTGCGCGCTGACGGTTTTGCTCGGCTACTTCAATTTCGCGCTGCTGATTTTCTTCCTGTACTTTCAAATCCTGGTCAACCAATAAGGTCGCCATATCGGCCTTCTTACGCTCTTCTTCCTGAATGCGTTTGGTTTCGGCCTCTTCTCTCGCCTGAATAGTGAGAATTTCACGCTGCTGTCTGGCCTCGGCGTCTGACTGCTGACGCTCTAACTCCAGCATGGCCTCTACGGTGGAAACGTTCTTCTTTTTAATGGCCAGCTCTTCATCGCGCTCAAATATATTGGTTTGGACGTTCTGAGTTGCGGTAAGCTCCGTAATTTTACGAATACCCTCGGCATCCAAAATATTGGCGGGATCGAGCGAAGATTTGGGGGTTTGCTCAAGGTAGTCGATAGCGACATCTTCCAAAGCATAACCATTAAGGTCATCGCCGATAACTTCGATAATTTTGTCGCGAAACTGCTGGCGGTTTTCGAATAGTTTTACGAAATCGATTTGTTTACCAACGGTTTTTAAGGCTTCAGAGAATTTCGCATTAAAGAGTTCATGTACCGCATTTTTGTCGGATGCACGATCAGCACCCAGCGACTTGGCAACTTTTAGTACATCTTCAGGCGTTTCATTCACCCGCAGATAAAAGGCGACGGTGATATCGGCACGCATATTATCGGCACAAATAAGACCTTCTTTGCCTCGCCTATCGACTTCCATAGTGATTAGCGAGATGCGCATGAGTTCTTTTTTGTGAATTACCGGCAGTATCCATGCACCGGTGAAAAAGACTTTGGGCTTAACACCCAAGTCATTCTTAATTAACGCTACACCTTGCTCTACTTTTATGTAGAAAGCCTTAAATAAGGCCATTATGCCCAGAATAAATACAAAAAATATGCCAACGCCCATGACAATCATGGTGAAAAGCGGTAAATGGTCAGGCATGATAAATCTCCTTATTTCATTAAAATAGTATTAGCCAGTAAAATCATTTTCAGAAATTACTTTGTAAACATTTTCTGCAGTGACGTGCTCTAGCAACACAACTTTGTCGCCACGCTGAAATTCTTCGTCTTTGTACGAGCGCACTTTTACAATTAACCCTGCGCCACCATCTTCTACTTTGGCTTCCCCAAAATTTTTGTCTACACGCCCGGTTCGAACTACCGCTACCTGACCAAGAATGGTTTTTTGAACTTCTTGGTTCGCGGACTGAAATATGGGCCTTAAAGGCTTTATTATGGCTGCCGTAACCATAGCCGAAACATAAAGCGTGCCAATGAAAATAGGAATACCCACCAAAAATTCTAGAAGCGTGCCAGGAATAAATGGGTTGGTGAAATAAACTACGGTAAAACTTAACATCCAGCCAATTAGCGCTAAGGCTGTTATGACGATAGTGAAGGGGACACCGTTTAGACCAAGCCTTAACAAAAGCCCAGACATCACATTTAAATTGCTCAAGTCATCTGTGAGGCCACTGGTATCAAGGCTGTCTGGCACATCAAAGTCTAAAATTTCGATGTCCACCAAACCCAATACGGCTAGCACCCAGTAGAACACACAAAAGATGAGTAATATCGTGAATATAATCGTAGGGAAGGAGCTACAGATCTCGTAAAACGGATCCATCGCTTCGGTAAGAAATATGGCAAACATGCAATCCTCCCTAGTACTTATTGTGCGCGCGAATAACAATGTCGCACTTGTATGTTCTTTTTATTTTCTGCCAACTTATTAAGCGATTATCCGACAGAAAGTGCTTGCGCGCACGCAGGGTTCCACTTTTTTCTACCCCGAGGTCCGTAGCCACCCGGCTCTCACCTGTGCGGGAGTTACATAATTGGATGCCTGCGACGCGAGAGCGCATGTATAACATCGATAATTTAATTGGTGTGTAATAGAAATAGGCCATCCATGGCGAATAATTGCTCCCTGTATTTCACTCCTTTTCGTACTGGCTTGGGCTTCCTGCCCTGCATCCATGCCTTCGAACTCCAATAGCTATTCGTTTCCTTCGCTCTTTACGACTGTTTCTTTTTCAATCTAGCCAGTACGTCCGCCGCACCCGTTGCGCTAGGCGCAATACCGGCTTTTTCCAGCTTGTCGTGCAAAGAGTCTGCTTGTGTTTCTTCACTTATTTCCGCAGCCGCTTTTATTTGTGCTGACTTAAGCGCCTGCTTTTCCTTTATGCGTTCCAGCGAATCCATCGCCGTTCGCAATTTAGAATTTGATCCGCTATGTCGCTCCGCTACGGTAGCCTGGGCTCGTTGCACGCTTGCCGTTGCCTTTACTGTATCAATTTGCTGCTTTAAGCGCTTAATGTTTTGCTCGGCCGTGTTAATAGCACGGCGAAGATCATTCGCGCTAGCGGCAAAACCGTCGGCGGCTTGCTTTTCTGACTTAAACTGGTTTTCGAAACCTGCAATTTTCTCTGCAATTTCCATTGCCAGTGTTTGGTCGTCTTTTTCCAGGGCTTTAACCGCGTAGCCTTCGTATTCTTCAATACTCTTTTGTAGCTGTGCGCATTTTTCTTCGCCTAGCTTCTGTCGGGCAATAATGGCCGTTAAGCCATCCCTCGACTGTTTAAGCTCTTCGGTTGCATCGCGGATTTCCTGGTCCAGTATGCGCAGGGCTTGGCTATCCACAACCGCTTCACCCGCTTCATTAATACCACCACGCAGGGCGGTCATCATTTTTGCCCAGATATTCATGATGCTCTCCTTTACCCCTGCAGCTCAGCAGAGGTGGTTAACAGGTTACTGTAGGCTTCGGTTGCATGAATAACATTGGCAGCCAAAGTTTCAATTTCGAAAATTATGTTCGGCAGAATGGATGTTGCACTCAGAGCACCAAACATCTGGTAGTAATCTTTACCATCGGGCAGGGTATCCAAGCTAATGGTCGATAGCGGGAAATACTTGTGTGTACGCAAAACCGTTTGATTAAATTTTGCTGTATTCTCCACTTCTTCTGTAGACCAAAGTACCGCCTCAACAATAATTTGCTCGCCCGCTACGGTCAGAAATAAGGGTAGATCCCCGTATTCGTACATCACCATATGCAGTGCTTGCTCAGCACCATCGATTAGCTCTATTCCGGCATTTTTGCCGGTGAACAACTCCTCTTGCTTGAGCGCCTGATACAACCCTTCGGTAGTCCAACTTTTTAGGGGTGTCGTCATAGGTTCGTCTCCTGTTTCCATAATCGGTTTTGGGGTTATCTGCCTAAGCATTTTTTCAACAGCCGAAAGCTGCTTGGCATTCTCCGCGAGAATCCAGACTTCCTTTTTCACCAACCCCATATCCCTGAGGCGCTGGCGGTATTCCCGTTGGTAGTGTGCGGATGACTTTGCTTTCATGTGATTCACTATAGGGTATTACATGTGAGATGTAAACATACTTACATGTAATGGGCTGAGGGTATTACATGTAAGTGATGAATGCTGGCTTCGCCAGCGGGGCGGCCTACGGCCTTCGAGAGCGCTGCGCTGTTGGATTTTGGAGCGGGCTTCGCCTTGCAAGGGTTTGATTTTGGGGTAGATCGATACTTTTAGCTGCATTTTTCAGATATTTTATTGGCTTAATTACACTCCAGCCAACTTACCGAGAGCTCTTGTACCTGTGTGCAATAAACCCCCAGAGCGGAGCGGCAGGTATCACTCCATTATTCGCACCGCTATTTCACCGAATCCTTCATTTTTGCTCTCTTTAAAACGCTTAGCCGCGCGCTCTACGGCGAGAAGTGTCTGCTGTTTGTGCAGGGCTTTGGCGTTATTGAGCCAGCGCTTGGCATTGCGCAGCAGACGGGTATGCCAGCGCTGTTGGCGATGATATACATCTTCGGCCAAATCTAGGGTTGTACAGGCCCCATGATGATGACTGCGGTAAAGTGCACTGGCGAATGCTGGTACTTCGGCGGCCGTCTGTTTGAATTTTTCTGGCTCTAACTGGTGTTGCTCTAAAAAAGCAGCCACTTCTTTTTCAGCGGTTTGCTTGGCTTTAAACAGCTGCATCTGCACACGGCTGTATACGTTCACAGCACCATCGCCATTGGTTTCGATAGGCAAGAAAATCGCCGCCGGGTAAAGCTCTGTAATAAGCGACTGTACACCGTCGGACACTCCGCTGGAGGGCATGCAACCGAAGGGTTTAATGCTCAGCGTCATATTCACTTTTTGGTCGACAACATTGTGAATAAGCTTGCCCACTTCCATATGGCCCTCACCACCACGCAGGTTATTGTCATAAAAACGGTGGCTGATTTCGGCAATATGGTCCATGTCTGGCAAGTGGTAATCCTTCAAGCCTAATATTTTTGCGTAAAAACCAAACAGGCCCCGAAGAAACCCTTCCGCCACTTTTAGCTGGAAGAGCTTTTTGCGTACACTAATGCCTTCTAGTGCAAATTTACTGCCTTTGCTATTCGTTTCGCTAAGCCGCGCATCGGTGCCTTTTAGTTTTGCTCTCTGCAGCGTGTCGTAACGCGCGCCCCATACCAGGTATAAACCCCAGTTGGTTACCAACTGAATGTCTACTTCGGCACCTTCTTTTTCTAAAAAACGATGCATTTTGTAGTTGCCATCACCTTCGGTGGTCATCGCCCAGAACTCACCAATAATGGCAACACGTGGCTTAACTTGGCTGCGGTCGACTTTTATTTGTGCTAATCGCTTCCGCGTTTGCCACAAGGTTTTTAGCAAGCCCTTTCGGGTTTCAAAACATTGGGCTATCTTTTGTTTGGCTTCGGCCAATACCTTGTCGGTTTCACCTTTATTGATTTCATAGGGGCGAATACGGTAGCTCAAAGCGTTAAGTGCATCGCCCAATAAAATAGCTTTACAGCAGGTAATAAAGAAATTGGCGTTAATTTTTAAGCCCATCTCCTCCCCAGTTGCCTGCTTAAACCCGCCAGACTGCTGGAACAAAATCACTCGAAACCCTTCAAACCCAGCATCACGTAACGCTTTTCGGTACTCCGTCACATAGGTTCCAAAACGACAGGGGCCACAGGAGCCTGCCGTTGCAAACAAATAGTTTTCGATAATGTGCTTTTTACTTAAACCGCTCTCGCGTAATTGGATTAGTTTTTTAACCAGGTTGCCTACCGTAAAGTAGGTTGGGTTACATTGACCACGGTTGCCAAACTCTCGGCCGTATTGCAATGCCTCTGTGTCGGGCATATCCATAGCGTCTACTTTATAACCCAACCCACGAAATGCCGATTGAATAAACAGGTCGTGAGACATCGTTAGGCCCGCGTGCAGAATGGTGGTATGCGCACGCTGCTCCGCGGTAAAGTGGTTGGGTACAGCGTCGTACCAATGTTCGGTATTTTCGGGCGATATGCCTAAACGATCTGTTTCGTGTTGCGCAAATTCTTCTACTTGCGTTTCAACCTGCTTTAAATAATCTTCCGCTGAATTCTGCATTAGTCTATCTCTACTGCACTAATCAAATTGGGCTGTATGGTTTGTACCAACGGCATTGGTTCGAATTTTCGCGCTAACAACTCGCGCTGTTTTTGCTGCCATTTTTGCTTTTCAGCCATAAAATGGCCCTCTAACTTAATATGCTGGGGGGCGTCCTCCAGTAATTGCAGCCGTTTTTCGACAATGGCAATGGCTAGCTGGCGATTTTTATTCGCTATATCTTCCAGCCGTTCTTCCGCGAGCCTAAGGGTATAACCGTAGGTTTTTACTCTGATTTTTATCGAGCCAGCGGGCCTGTTAGCATCTATATCGTGAAGCGCAGAATAGGGCGTATGGGTTGCCCCAATAACGCGGTCGATTAGTCCGTACGTGGGCGCATCGTGACCGCACTTAAAGCTGGACAAATCCAAAACCGCTAAGTTGGGGTGGCGAGCCGCAAACTTAGCTGCCCACACTTTTTGTACGCTGTTCACACTGTAATTTTCTGGCCAAATATCGCTTATTTCCAGTTCACTTTCTACATGCTGTTTTTTAATATCTTCGGCAAAGTAGGGGGCTAAATATGCTTTGTCTTTTGGAATAGATTTAATTGAGAGAATGGGATAACCCATAGCTTGATATTCTTCTAAAACCAAATGGTTCATACCCGGATCATTGTGATAGGGCCTACCAATCATCAATAACGCCATGCGATTATCGTGTGCCACGGCCTCCAGCATTTCGCGGCCTTTCTGCTGCATATGTTCATCGAAAAACTCTAGTGCTTTGAATGCCTGGTCTACAGCAAAATTATTTTCGTCTTCTGTTATTTTCAACAGCTGGGCAAAGCTTTTAAACATGCAACTTTTAAGTAGCAGCGGTTCACTAAGGGAAAGTGAAGGGTCGAGGTAGCGTATATTGCGACTGCTGAAATAATCAGTTTCTTTGGTAAACGCCGCCCCCATAACCTTTGGCGTACCGGCAACAATGGGGCAACAGGCGGTATCCATTACATTGTCGACAAAGGTGGGAATATGAGTAATAGACGGGAAGAAAATAACGTTTAGCGGTTTTTTAGTATGGTGCTCAAACAACAGGTTATGGATATGGGCCTGCGCCACTTTGGCTGGGTAGCACGGGTCTATGGAGCCGTATTTACCTCCGGCTTGCCACATTTCTTCACTGGTGTCATCGGAGAAAACGATATTGCGTGACGACACCCCCAACGCTTCAAAGTATGCGCGCCAGAAGGGGCCTGTACTCCACATATTCAGCGCCTTGGGCATACCAATGCGAATGGTTTTACGAATAGCCTGTGCCGATTCTGCTGAGCGCTGAAAACCGCGCGCTATGCTTTTGTGTTTTACACCGCCAAATAAGGTGCGCTTCACTTCAATATCGTTAACAGCAGAATTTTCAACAGGCAGTACATCGGTTTTATAAAGCTGCTTAAAATTCCAGGTAGCCTCGTAATCCACAAGGTTCGGGTAGGCAAGCATCCGCGTTCTACGTTCTTTGTTTAATGCGCGCAACGCTTCGTGGTCTTCTACTGTGCCTTTTTCACAGGAAAAACCTGAAATATACCGCGCCGTTTCAGTTTCCCCTTTTTTCTCCGCTGGTACCTGTGCATCTATAAAAGTACGTGAGCAATTATTTGCACAAAAATCGCAACGGGTTTCTTCGTCGTTTTTAGTGGTGTAGTGCAAGTCAATGGCTTGCTGCAAACCAATAAATTGTGATTTTCCATTGCGTTTAACCACACGTATGGCCTCAAACGCTGCGCCTAATGCACCCGCTTCGCCGGTATGTGGGTGTACATGCACTTCGGCCTCGGGCACGCGTTCTTTAATGTAGTCTACTTGTGCTTTAACCGCCGCCAGATTTTTTTGGGTTCCGCCCTGTAACACGAAAATACGGCCAAGCTCTGCCATACGCGGAATTTGCACTACGTATTGCCAGATATTTTTAGGTAATACCAGGGCCAAACCCGCTAGCAACTCTTCACCGTTGTAGCCTTCTTTTTGAAAGTTGACCCGATCGGAATCTAAAAACACAGCGCAGCCATAGCTAAATGTTGGCGATAGGTCGGCTTTGAAAGCCTTGTCGGCATACTCCGTTACCGGTACACCAAACTGATCGGCCATGGCTTGCAGCAACATACCATTGCCAGCGCTGCAGGAATTAGACAGCCGAAAATTCTTGATGGTTTTATTGTGCATAAACAGCACTTTAATATCTTGCCCACCGACATCACAGATGACGTCTACATCAGTAAAATAATGCTGCGCGCTTTTCATATGCGCCACAGTTTCTACAATATTAGCGTCGGCCCTTAAGGCCGTTTCCATTACATCACCGGCATAGCCGGTAACACCAAAGCCTTTTATATTCAGTACGGCATTATGATCATCGGCCCAGTTTTTCAACTCGGTGAACATCTGCTTCATATCTTCCAGCGGATTGCCCTTGGAGAGCTGGTAGACTTTCTGCAAAATCTCGCCTTGATCATCTACCAACACACACTTACTTGAGGTAGAGCCGCCATCTAAGCCTATATAACCTTCAATGGATTTTCGCTGAACTTTTACAGGAATAAACGACGTTTGCGTGTACTGTTCAATAAACGATTGAGCATCACCATTTGCCAAGCCGGGGCCAGCATTTGTGCCCAATTGGGCTTTGCGTCCGTTTTGAATAAAATTCGTTAACCGATGAAGGTCGCCACAGGCTTGTAGGTCTTTTTCGTGCAAGCCAAAAAGTACAGCGCCAAAAGCAGCGTAGTACTCGGCATTTTCCGGCGCAAAGATAAGCTCGTTCAGAGGTATATCTTTTGGGTAGTCGAACTCTCGCTCTTCCCACGTTTGCGGAATACGGTAGCGCCAGCACTCACGCAAAAACGGCAGATAAGTATTGGGGCCACCCAATAAAAGCACTTTCGGTTTTAGGGTATTACCACGGGTTAAAACCGACAGATTTTGGCCCACTATGGCATCGGCAAGGGAGCACAAAATTTCGTCGGCGGGTATGCCGCTTTTTACCAGGTTTACAATATCGGTTTCGGCAAATACGCCGCACTTGGCCGCCACATGGTGAAGCTTTTGCGGATTGAAGATTAACTTTGCCACCTGCTCCTGTGGCATGCCAACTTTAATAAAACATTTGTCGATAGTGGCTCCGGTTCCCGAAGCGCACTTATCGTTCATAGAGGTAGACGCCCGCTTCTCGCCGGTTTTTTCATGGGTTTTAAACATGATGATCTTGGCGTCTTGCCCGCCCAGCTCAATAACACTGCCAACATCTGGGTGCAGCGCTTCTACCGCCATAGTGACAGCATTCACTTCTTGGATAAATTTGGCATTAATATGGGGAGCAATGGGGGCAGCACCGGAACCGGTGATAAATACCCGCGTACTGTTTAGGGAAATATTTGGTAGGTCGCGGGAAACCTGTTGCAGCATTTCCAGCACTTTTTCCGCTTGGCGGGTTTCGTGGCGCTGGTAATTGCTCCAGAGAATACGTTTATCAGTTTCGTTAACGGCAACCAATTTTACGGTGGTTGAGCCAACATCAATTCCCAGAACGGCGTTTTGCATATCCCTCTCCCGCGAAGGCAAACACTAGCCGAAATTCGCCTTCAAGCCAAGGGCGGCTTTGCAGAGTTTAACGCTCTATCGCATATTTCGTGTTTGCTTAATGCTGGGAAATTTGCTCCCCCGGGCGGAGCGGTTGGACTGAAGCAGAAGAGGACTCAGAAGATTCCGTGGGTTTCACCCAGCGTATGTTGTCGAGCTGAAAATGAATACCCTGCATGCGGTTCCAGGCCGGCGATATGGCTAGGCCGATGTCGACCCGACTGATGTCCAGCCCGCTTGCAATAAGGTCGGCTACTGGAATACTAACGGACTTCCACTTCCGTGCCTGTGGTATTTCAACCCGTATCGGGCCACTAGAGCAGGGAAAACCGCAATTGACGCGGGCAATCAACGCTTTTTCGGCCGACCCCCAACGCAAAACACGCACATCGAACTCTATGCTGCCTTTTGCATATTCGGATAGATCTCGCTGCTTCCCTGCACCTCTGGCATGGAAACGCAGGCGGCCATTAGCGGCTTTATTGGTGTAACGAATATCCAGTACGCGACCACGATTAGTTTCGTCATCATCAACCACCCTCCACTGCACTAGGTCACTGGCCTGGGTTTGAGAGTGGGTAGCCTGACTGCCTTCGTCAAAACGCATTTCCCATGAAGAAATGCCATACCAAGCGGGGTCGATACAGTCGACAAAAATATTGCCAGGCTGAGTCTCGCAATCTTTTGGGCTTTCCGAAGAATTCATTGTAAGGGCCGCCAATACCGAGACGGCAACCACAACAAACACTGAGATGTTAAGAACTTTCAGCTTCACTTTGCCCTACCCACTCCTATATTACGACTGAGTTGCCAAATCGGCGCCTTCCCTTAAAACCTCTTGCCGACCGGGTACTTCTTAGTTTCAGACTCAATAGCTCAATCATGCGCTTTTATAAAGTAATCGTCTATTTTTTCGGTTTTTGCGGTCGCTGCCAACCGTTTATATGGCGCTGTTTACTGCGAGCCACTATAAGTTGATTTTTTTCGCTGCTGTGGGTAATTGTAGACCCCGCCGCAATGGTTGTACCCTGCGCGATAGTAACGGGCGCAACCAAAGCGGTATTCGAACCCACAAACACATCATCGCTAATAATCGTTTTGTGCTTATTCACGCCATCATAGTTACAGGTGATGGTACCAGCGCCTACATTCACGCCCTCTCCCAGCTCGGCATCGCCGACGTAACTGAGGTGATTCACTTTGCTACCCTTGCCGATTTGTACTTTTTTGGTTTCGACAAAATTACCAATTTTGGCGCCTTGAGCAAGCTTTGAACCCGGACGTAAGCGCGCATAGGGGCCTACAACGCAATCGGCTTCAAGTTCGGCTTCTTCTAATACACTATTCGCTTTAATTTCGGTGTTGTCAGCAATGACACTGTCTTTAATTGTACAATTGGCGCCTATGTATACATTGTTACCTAAAACGACTTTACCTTCAAAGATGCAATTCACATCCACCACACAATCGCTGCCAACCTGCAAATTACCGCGACAGTCAAAACGCGCAGGGTCCATCATTGTCAGGCCCTCTACCATTAGCTGGTCGGCAATTTCGCGCTGATAAATACGCTCCAGCTCAGCTTGCTGCTGGCGGTTGTTAACCCCCATAACCTCGCTCTCACCGGTGGGTTGCGTGGTTTCAACGGTAATACCGGCCGCGCGCGCCATAGCGATTAAGTCGGTAAGGTAGTACTCACCCTGGGCGTTATTGTTGCTAAGCGCCGGCAGCCATTGCAATAAGTGCTTTCCCTTAACAGCCATTACGCCAGTATTGATCTCACGGATCAGTAATTGCTCTTCGCTGCAGTCTTTTTGCTCGACAATTGCGGTAACCGCGTCGTCTTCACGCACAATACGGCCGTAACCCATAGGGTTTTCCAACTCGATGGTAAGCAGGCCCATGCTCGATTCACTCACCTTCTTGCACAGGTGCCGCAGGGTTTCGGTTTTAATCAGTGGCACATCCCCATACAGAATCAATACCGTAGCCTCGGCATTTAACAGTGGCAATACCTGCTGCACCGCATGGCCGGTACCCAGCTGCTCGGTTTGTTGCACAAACTCAATACCTGGGCCCGCCAACCGCTGCTCTACCAATTCCGCACCATGGCCAACTATGACCTTAATGCCATTTGCATCCAATTCATGGGAGCGATCGATCACATGCGACACAAACGCTTTTCCAGCTAAGGTATGCAAAACCTTAGGCTTGGCTGAACGCATACGGGTTCCTTTACCGGCGGCGAGAATAACGATATCGAGCATGGGGTATCCTTAATTGACTGTCGTTGCTGAAAGTGGGGCACATATTCTGCCATTGAAACGTAACGAATTCGATTATTACTACACTGACAGTGATTCTTGTTAACATGCGAGAAAGAAGTATAAACAAATCTTGGTAGTCTCCGGCTTCTAGTCTGCAATCATCAGGGATGGTCACAGGTGCAAACCTTTATCAGCCAAAAACCATGCCGAGGTGTTTGAGCAATGGCTAAAGGTGAAGGTTTCTCTACGTGAGAAAGGCTAGAAGGCTTGATAACCGTGAGCACATGCAACAAGCATCCCACTATATTTTGCCTCGGTGTACAGCCGTGGTTGGTAGCGCTAAAATTTCAACTATAACAAAACTGATTTGCCGTTCCCGAAACGAACGAATAAACGAAGTATTCGAGGGTTGGCTTAGCAGCATAAGCACTATTGTGTCATCTAATACCCAAATATCTTTATTACTCAGACCGCGCGTAGGCGAAGACCTGTGCAAAATTATCGCTAGCTTTCAAACATAACAGGACGCTGTATGAGCAACCCTACCGATATAAAAAACGCCGAAAACGCGATTGGTGAATACGCCAACGACGATTGGGCCATTACCCCCCAGCAGTATCCCGCCCAACTGACGGAAACCGCACCGGATTTAGCCGAGTTTTTATCCGACTCTCTATTTGCTGAGAAGGCTAAGCGCTACGAAGCTGCCGACAAACTAGCCGTTGATTATCAAGCGCGCTTTAAACAGCGCGCAAAGTACGCCTCCATAGCCATTTTTGTCAGTGCAGCGGCTACCGCATTTCTCTCCAGTATTCCCATGCTCGAAAACATGATGGGCGATATGATGCGGCACTTCAGTTTGATGGGGGGTATTGTGATATTTATCGCCAGTGGGATGGCGATTTTTAATACGCAGATGATCTCGCAGTTAAAGCTGTATGACCAGTGGATGAAGAACCGTGCCAAAGCAGAACAGGCACGCTTATCGTATTTTAACGAAGCCGCACAATGCCTGATAAAAGAGACGGAACTACCTCGACAATGCCTGCTAGAATTTTGTAGCTTTTTTCGCCGGTACCAGTTACAAGTGCAACAAAACTACTACGAGGGCCGAAGCCTTAAGCACGCCGAAAGCTTGCGTAAAACCGTTAAAATTGGTGCTTTTGCTGCAGTGATTGTTGCCGCGTTCTCCGGTTCGGCAGGCCTAGCTGGTTTTTTCGAGGCCGATTTGATGGATTATGCTTCTTTAGGCACCATTGGTGTCGCTCTTATGGCACTTTCTAGCCGTCTCGAATCCATTAACCAAGACGAGCGCAACGCCTCCCGTTATCGCACAACCGCCGATGTGTTAAGCCAAATTGCTGAAAAGTATTCCGGTGTGCAACGGGCACTGACTCGCGGTGATGACCCGGCTATCTTACTGAGTTTTGTAAAAGCCGTTCACGAACAACTGGCCAACGAACACCGGGAATGGACAGAGGACGCCGCCGAAATAAATAAGTCCTACCTCGAGCTGGTTGAAGCGGAAAAACAAGAGTAACCACCACAAAAGCGGTAGGAGGTATAACACTTGTCGCATCGAAAACGATACGCACGCTTGCCCAATCGCGTAACGGCTGTGCAGATAAACTTAGATGTGGTCGACTTTCGGTATCGAAAATGGGGTAGTGCACAGTCTTGTAAACAGGGCGACTGGCTGGTTAACAACGAAGGTGATGTGTATACCATCGAGGGTAACTATTTTAAAAAGTATTACCGCCAGGTTGGCCCTGGCGAATATGCCAAAGTAGGTGACGTCTGGGCCGAAATCGCCAGTGACTCGGGTTTTATTAAAACCATTGAAGGTAAATCAGCGTATACCGCTGGTGATTATTTGGTTTTTGATGCAGCCGAAGGTGGTGATGCTTATGCTGTTAAAAAAACCAAGTTTGAACAAATGTACTCACTACTCGACGACTGACAACCAAATACTGTCGTCTACGTCGAGCACTCAAACAAAGTATTCCCAGCCATCCCTTAGCGCCTGATGTCCGTCATACGGTTTCTGGTACTCTACTTCCCCTTATTCACCATTTTATCGGCCGCCAAAACCAAGAACATATAGTTAGTCGCACCCCCGCCCATCACATATTCCGTTTGCTGCCAGAAAAAAGGCCAGATTTTTAGTTCGGGTAAATCCGGGCGAATGAGCGCGGTACCTGAGATAACGCCACCGGGAATGTAAGACCAATCGGCGCGATTTACGCCGTAGGCTACCGTTGCCGAGTTTGCACCTACGCCAGAGGCAAAGGACAGGGTATTTTCACCGGGGTGAACACCCAATATAAAATTCAGTGCATTCAGCACTACATCATCACCGGTATGCTGTGGCCAGGTTTTATTGAAGTAATATTGCTTTACTGCAAAGCTTTGAATGCCCCAGCCCGCACCCCAAATATGGGGTTTATAGGGAACACCATAGGGTGTTTGTTTTTCTTGTTCCTTGATGGTGGTTTGATAGCGTTGTACGGCTTCACCCAATTTCTTTTCAAATTCTGGATGATTAAATTGACTCAACAAACGGCCTATGGCCCAACCGGTTTTATCAATGTTCTCTACAATATATGCCTCTTTACTGAGAATGGCCTTGATATAACGTTTATCGCCGGTTGAAAGGGCTAGTTCCGCTAGGGCAAAGAGTTCTTGCTCTTGATTGTCTTTTCCTTTTGCGTTTTCGAATATTTCTTGTGCAATGGTTAGTGCTTTTTCAGCAAGCAGCGGGTTGTAACTTTTTAACGCTCTTGCTGCACCCGCCAGCCCTGCAGCGGTGGATAATTCACGGTTTGGATTTTCCTCGGTGAAAACCCATCGGTCATCCGCCACTGCATTTTTAGTGTTTGGATCGTACGTTTTATTGTCGGTTTGTGTAGCGGCATCTCCCAAGTGAACATATTGACGAACATTGGGCACTATAATGCCACGGTACAAACGACCCAGCGCTTCATAGCCACCTACAACCGTTAACAATCCATGTTCAACCTGTTGCAGTACATCATTTTTACCGTCTGGCTGATGAATTTCTACACGTTTATTTTTTTGATCTATGGTGGTCGCATCGTATTCGAGTTTGAATTCTTCCACCATCATCGCCAATAGCCAGGTAGTACGTATTTGGGATTCCACTCTTAAATCGTAGTCACCGGCGTCGTGCCAACCGCCTACATTTAAACCCGGTACGGGTTCCAGCGGTTTAAATGTGGTTAGGGTAGAGGCGCCAGATTTATAGCCATCGAAATGGTTGGTATTAACCGGTGACATTAAAGCATCGTCTTCATGGCACAGCCCATGCCATACACGGTATTTTTCGGCTACATGCATGTGACACATTTGTACCGGCAAGTAATATTCAAGTGTGGGCTGCCAAGCATGGCGAGAAAAAACATCGTTGCCAATTTTAAACGTATGGGTTCTTTGCTTGCGGTACTCCGCCACATATAGACCCGGTTGGGTGATGTGGCTGAAATCGTAGGTGAAATAATTGTAGCGAAGGAACTTTCCCCAGGGTTTTACCTTTACGTTTTCAATTTTTTCTTTGCCCTTTTCGCCCACGCGGTACAGTGTAATCTTGCTAGCTTTAAGGTCTTTTTTGTCCTGCTCAACCACTATTTTTTTTGGCTGATTTTCGCCGTAACCCAGTTGTGAAACTTGTACAACGGGCGTGTATTGCCAACCTTCAATGGTACTGGGTGTAATAACCCATTCAATGGCATTGGTTGTAGCCCCTTGCGGTACCAAGCTACGGACAATAAACCAGCCGTTGTTATGGTTACTACGGCCGTCTAGGAGTTCAAGCTGGCCTGTACGGGACTCAATGGTGAGGCGTTGCCGATCTTCACCCGGTGCGACCACCAGTTTTTTGCCGACTGCCATAGGTGCGTTTATCCACTCGCCTTTTTGCTGGTGTATTGGGCCGTTGGGTTGCTGCGGGAATAGGCCGCTGTTGTTGTCTAATAGCCAGCTTTTGCCAAATAGGTGGCCGGGAAATAATTCGAAGTTAAAGCCCACTTTGCCAATCCATGCCTGTGGCAAGGGTTTTTCCAAATCGACGGTGACTTTAAAACTATTGCCCTTAAGCGCTTGTACATTTACCTGATAAGAAAACTGTAGGTCGGGGTATTCAATGGGGTTAAAGCCTTTTTGATGTTTCGTTTCGTCTGGATACGCCAAGGTTTGGCTGATGGTTTGGGTTTCGCGATTCACCTGCTGCTCAATGCCTTTAGGCACCGGTGACCACTGACCAGGCGAGGCTTCCAAACGTAAATCGCCGTTTGCGGCCACGCGTACACCGTGCTGAATAATCGATACGCCGGTTTGATGGCCGTCGGGGTAAATATCGCTGAACACCGTGACATTTAAGCCGGGCTTTTCGAAGTAGTCCTGCTCGTTGATCGTTAGCCTACCTTTCGCAGCGGATGGTAATGACAGGGCCAACAAGGCTAAAGCAAGGGCAAGGCGAAGATGGTGGCTCATGGGCTTTCTCTTTAATCGTTAGATCTGTAGGAGAATAGCCCATGCCAAGGAAGGGTTGAGTAAGCGGGCATTACTCGCTGCCCGCAGTACGACTAAGGCGCCGCTGTAAACACCGCCTGCAGCGATGTAGCGCTGCTGGGCGACAGGGTTATCTTAGCTGTAGTTGCATCACTATCACCCTGCCAGTGGGAGAACACATAGCCATCACTTGCTTGCGCAGTAAGGGTAATGGGCACCTCGTTAAAGTACAGACCACTCCAACGGCTATCACTGAGGACAATGGTATTGAGTAACACACTGCCCTGTTGCGGGTTGCTATTGGTAACGGTAAGGCTGTACTGGCCGGTAAGACCAAAACGGTTTTCAATATGGCTGCGCTGCTGCGCCGGGCGGCTATTACCGTATCCCTTCATGTTGGCAACATTGGTACTCCAAAATTCGCCTGCAGTACCGTCCCAACGGTTAAAGTGTGCCGGAATTTCAGCCGCTATGTCGGCGGCAATAGTATCGATATGACTACTCACTACTGCAGGTAAAAAACGCGTATTTAATTCATCCGCAAAACAATTGATCAGTTTGTTACGAAAGGTTTCGTTCTCAATCAAGCGTCGTAACAATAGCGTAGACCAAGGTGGATTGGGCCACTCTGGGCCACTCTCTGACAAGGCGAAGGCCAGGGTATCTTGGTAGTAGTCTTCCGGGTTCCAAATACCAAAACCAAAATCGGTATCGTAGAGTATCCACCGCCATTTGCCGCCGGGCGCGCGCCAAAATTTAATATTGTTTCCGGGCCAGTCCTGGTTGTTAAAATAAATTTGCGCAACTTGGTAGAGAATAAAATTATCGATATCAATTTGCTCGGCAACAACGTTGTAGTTCGCCGTTTCGTCGAGGCTGTTATTTTCCACAAAAACCATTAAGGCATTGTAATCGGTGTTATCACCCTCAACGATTTCGCCCTGCCGCTCTAGAATATCCACTTCATCTGGGTCTATACCGTGCCGGGAAGCGAGAAAATCTTCATTCACTTTTTCACGTAGATTATACAGCCCCCAGTATTCGCCATTAATGTAACTGACCACCGGACGGAACGCCTGTATATCGAGGTCGGAGCCTTGCATAAGACTGGTAAGCGCGGCATCCCTCATCATGGTATTTAACCAGTCGTTGCCAGAGTTGCGCAGTACAACAGACTCAAACGTGTCGTAGGGCAAACCGGGGAATAACGGATAATCAATTTCTTTGGTGCCGTAACGGTTCCGCGCAAAAATGGATAGCGAACGTTGGTCTAGCGCACGGCTCCAACCACCAAATATTTTTACTCCGCCATTCAACGCTGTACCCAGTGAGCCGTCGGCGGTATAAAAGCTGAAGTGAATGTCGCGCTCCCAATCTTGCCAGAAATTGGCACCGTGGTAGGGTACCTCTTGCTCGTAACTGTCACCGTACATATAGATACCGGTGTCTTCGCTAAAGAAATTGTCGGCATCGGTTACCAGCGCCACTATCGGCAAGTTGTGGCTGACATTGGATAGGTACGTGCGGCTGTTCGCTCGGGAGGCAATATAGCCCGAGCTAAACACACTGGCTCGAATAACCGTATTGTCGCTAATGGCGAGTGCGCCACTGTACTGGGGGGAAGTCGCCGTGGGTTCGCTAGCATTGAGGGTATAGCGAATAATTTCACCGCTTGCTGCACCGCTTAAGCTAACAGAAGCCGGGCTGTTAACACCGCCCTGGTGAGAGAAAACTACTTCGCTGCTAACAATGCCCGTATATTCAGTTGGCGTGTTGCGATAGCCCGGTGTGGGCGTTTTGTAGTAAACAACATCGCCCGTATTGACCGAGCGACCAATGGAGTATTCCGATGTGAGGCCTTCAACAACGAGGCTCGCCGTTTGGCTACCATTGGCGTTGTATAAATACAGTGTTTCGCCTGAAGATGAAATTTTAAAGTTGGTGTGAAAACCGCGATCCTCCAGAGCCAATAGTGTAGGCGGCTCTACACCGTCGGTAGTGCTGGTATTGTAGAACGCAGACAAGAAGGGGATAAGCGTAAGGTCAGACGAACCCGACGATTGGTTGTGTACCTGAATGCTTAAGACATTGTCTCCGTCCTGCAGCAAATCGCGGTTTTCGGTTACGTCAAAGCGCACGGGGTTACCGCTTTGGTACATGCTGGCTTCACGCTGGGCGGTGGGTACCGCGTCAAACGCCGGCTGCTCGCCAAGCATATTGGAACGCGCAATTTCCACCCCGTTTAAATAGGCTACAAAGGCGTCGTCGTAATCGATGTCTAGCCAGAGTTCGCTCACCTCAGCTGCACTGCTCAGCTGAAATACCCGTCGGGCAAATACCGCAAGGGTACCTAACTCAACCACCGTTGCATCATCATCATCACCGTAACCAAAGCCACTGTTAGCGCGCAACCAGGTGCCGTCGTCAAAACCCAACGTAGGCCAATTGGCATCGACGGCACTTGTCGGTATGAGGTAACTGAATTCATCACCTTGATTGACCAACGTGCGAAATACCCCCAAGCCGCTGCGGCCTTTGTCGGATGCCCAAACTCGAAGGTAACCACCTGCACGCAGGTTGTACTCCGGAAAAGCCCATTTCTGGGGAATGCTGTCGTCGTCGGTAATGCTCCAATCCAGTAAAGATACCGCCTGGGTGCCATAGTTGTGAATTTCAAACCAGTCTGGGCTGTCTCCATCTTCATCTTTAAAAATTGAGTTGGACGACATGGCCTCATTAATAATAATGCAGTTTTCTTCGCAGCCCTGGGCAACAGAGCTACTGCTACTGCTGCTATTACTGCTGCTGTCGCTACTACTGGAACTACTGCTGCTCGCACCGCCACCGGTGTAATTATTGTTGTTTGTAGGTTCTGCCTCACGGCCACCGCTACAGCCCAATATCAGCATACACATTAGCCCGGTAACCAACGGCCTGGGGCTTAACAATCGCTTACTTACTTTATTGCTTGAGGTGTCGGTCATAGGGCAGCTCACAATGTGTTTAAAATTATCAATACATCAATTGCAGACGAAGGTTAAACGCATCGCCGTCTAAGTCTGTAACAAAATAATCTTTATGCCGTTCCAGTGTGGTGTAACTGTAATCCAGCAGTACACGGTAGTAACGTTTAAAACTGTAACTGGCCGATAGGGTAGCCATCTGGGCGTAATCACCGTCGCCGCGATTACGGCTATCGACTTCGCTAATTCTTGCTGCCACCTCAAGTACCGGTTTAGATTTTTTATAGGCTTTTATTTCGCCCTTGCGGTACTGCCGCGCCTTGCCTATTAGCGTCCAACTGGCGCTGGCGTAATAGCCACTGTGCTGGTACTTGTCGGCATCCCATTCGAGGATATTCTGCTGAAAGAATTCTGTTTGGAAAAGCAGTTGGCGAGCCGAAAAAGCCATTTCGACACCGCTGGTTGCAACAGTATCGGCATCGTAATTGGGCGTATGGAACAGATTACCCAAGGAAGCTACGGCTATCGGTGCGTTAATATCAAACCGCTCTTTAACACTGTCGCGCGCAGAGTAACTGGCACCCAAATGAAAGAATTCACGCTTATCTTCACTGCGCCATGGGTTTATGGAACCACGGGCGGCAAGTACCTGCCCATCACCAACCCCTGCATCTTTTTCTTTTGCTTGCTGAACGGCGGCCTCTGCATTCCAGCCGCTGCCGTCGTAAGCCAGTTTTACACCGGGCTTGCGGCCAAAGCCAAATACGTCCGTTGCCAGTGAACGTTCACGAAAGCCCTGGGTTTTCAGCCCCTGTAGTTTGGCCATACCACCGGGTTCTTTGAACCTACCGACGACAAGCAAAAAATTGGACCCAGGTTTAACCGACAGGTACAAATCGTCTAAACCGAATTCCTCTTGGGTTTCGTAACTGGCAGACACTTTAAAGCCGATATGAGCATTAACATCACCATTAACCGCTAGTTTTGCACGACGTACATCGGTAGTGGTTTCGTCGGCGGGGTATACATAGCCACGGTAGCTGTTGATATCCACCATAAGGTCGGCACCCAGTTCCCAGTTGGGATATTCCTCTGCAAAAACCAGCTGTGAAAAAAGACCGGGTACACTGGCACAGAGTAGAAGGGCGGTTTTTTTCATAATGGTTTAATCCGAACAAAAGAGCGTGAGTGAGACGCTGCCAATTAAGAAATCTATCTTGCCTACCTCTATTTTTACAATGCTGACACCGGTGCGCTCGCGCAGCTCAGCAATCAATTCTTGGCGGTGTTCGGGGTGTATTTTGTCGATACGGTCGTAAGCGATTTTGCGCTCAACGATCGTAGAGGCAAAGGTTTGGGTTTCAGCCATTGCCGCGAGTACAACAATAACCACGGTGATGGCCGTAAGCTCGAAAAAACTGATTTTTGCCACAGCACACATCAGCGCCAACACAATGGTGATAAACAGGTAGGTCATTTCGCGCAGGGTAAGTGTTTCTGTGCGGTAGCGCAGCATGGAGAACACAGCGAACAAGCCAAAGGCAAAACCCATGGATATTTCTATGGAGTGCAGCAGGTAGGTAATAATAAATACACCGTTGCCGAACATAAATAGACTGAAATAGGCCTCTCGGTTGGGCGAAACCCGAAAGAAAATCAGTCGTAACAAAATGAGGGTGGCACCGATAAAGATTGCGTAGCGAATAAGAAGGTCATCTACAAACATCTGTTATTCCAATAAAATTAAAATGCACTCTCAAAAGAGTCGGCTGGTAATGGTACAAAACAGCACTATTCCAGTGTAACAGAAGATATTGTACGACAAAAAGAGAAGTGTATAAGTTTTGTACAGCAATACAGTAAACCTTGCGGCGGCTCAAAATAGGCCGCCGCAGCTCTCGCTTGAAGGTGGGGCTACATCAAGTTGAATGGGCCCCATACGAGCGCGCATGGGGCTAGTGAACGACCTGCATTGAAAAGCGCTAAGCAACGCTTAGGGCTGCTGCTCTAGCTCTTTTAGCAACACCTCCATTTCATCCATTATCAAATTCATACGCTTCACCATCGCCTTAAAGGGCGCCTCGGTAGCGAGGTCTACACCCGCCTTTTTCAGCAGATTGTAGGGGTAATCTGAGCCACCAGCTTTAAGTAGGTTCTTGTAGTTTTCCACACCCTGCTGGCCTTCGTTGGCAATTTTGTCGTAGAGCGCGGTACCGGCCGTCATGGAGGTGGCGTACTGGAATACGTACATGTTGTAGTAGAAGTGAGGAATGAACATCCACTCGTTTGTGTACAGCTCGTCAATCAGCAATACACCCTCTTCGTGGCCGTGATAGCGCTTTAAAATTTCGCCGTACATCTTAGAAATTTTCTCGCCAGTAAGCGCCTCACCGCGTTCAACGGCTTCATACAAAGCCAACTCAAACTCGGCGAACATGGTTTGCCGGAAAAAGGTGCCGCGCATGTTTTCCAGGCCAGAGCCCAAATAGAAAATTTTCTCTTGAGCCGTTTGGGCATTTTTAACCATATGACTTTGGAGAATTAACTCCAGCGATGTGGACGGAATCTCGGCGATAAAGGTGGCATAGTCATAGGTGGGGTAGGGTTGTGCCTCTACCGCGTAGAGCGTGTGCATGGCATGACCCCATTCGTGGGCCAGAGTAGACAGCGCATCGTAGGTGTTGTTATGGTTCAGCAACATATAGGGGTGAATGTCGTAGGCAGAGCCGTTCATATACGCGCCGCTGCGTTTGCCCTGTTGTGGATGAACGTGTATCCAGCGCTTTTTCATGCCTTCACGCTGCCTGCTCACCCAGTCGTCGCCAAGAATCGACATGGCCTCTAGGGTAATTTGGTTGGAAGTTTCGTAATCGAATTCTTTGTCCAACTGCACCAGTGGCGGGTAAATGTCGTAGTAGTGCATTTGTTCCACCCCAAGAATTTTGCCACGCAATTTAAAATAGCGGTGCAGCGTGGGCAGGGCCGCGTTAACCTCTTTCACTAGGTTGCGGTATACCACTTCGGGCAGGTTGTCTTGCCCTAATTCACGCTGGAGTACGCTGTCGTAATTGCGCGCCTTGGCCATTGCCACTTGATTTTGAATATGGGAGTTCAGTACCGCTCCCACACTGCTGCGGTAGCCTTTCCATTTGCCCCAATAGGCGTTAAACACTTTTTCACGGTCGGCGCGGTCGGCACTCTGGCGCCAGCGGCCATAACCCTGCGAGTCGATGCGATACTCTTTACCATCGCTCATTTCAACCATAGGCCAGGGGATATCGGAATTCGCCATGAGCGTGTAAATGCTTTTGGGCGAGGTAAACGGGTTGGCGAACAAAGAGAGCATCGCTTCGCCTTCTGCGTCCAGCGTATGGGGCGCAGACCTTAAAGTGTTTTCGAGCATATGCCGGTAGATTTCCAGTTTCGGCTCTTTTTTAAAGAATTTGTTTATTTTCTTTTCGCCGATTTCCAATATTTCCGGCTCTAACCACGACACCGATTCACCAAACTTGGCGTAAGTAATGCTGGCTAGCTGGTCTCTCTCCTGATTATCGGTAACACGTAGGTCTTCATCGGCCATCATGCTCGCGTAGCTGTAGATACGGCCCATTTCTTTGTCGGTGGTGTAGATTAGATCTAATGCCGCCAGTAGCTGTTTGGGGCTTTTGCTGAGGGTGCCTTTTTTCGCTTCAATGGTTTTCAGGCTACCCAATAGATGTTGTCGTGCCTGCTGCCAAGCATCGTTAGTGGCGTAAAGCTCGGTGAGGTCCCAAGTATATTTTGGTTCTACCGTTGCCGGTTCGTCGTTTGCAAAAACGGCCAACGGCAATAGAAGCGATGCGGCTATCGCCATCGAAATCAGTTTAAAGCGCATAAAATTCCCCCTATTGGATGCATAAGCTCTTTTGATTGTAACCAATTGGAAGCGAAATGGGTGCCTAAGGTGTTGGCGTTTAACTTTATCATCGCTCGAAAATTGGCAATATTGGAAAACTGGCTCTAGGACACGTCTAGCTTTATCAATCGGGTACACGTTTTTTATCATAACAAGAATACGCTAACACTCTTCTCCGGCTTTCGCGTGATAGCTCCATTCAAGCCAGAAAACCATTACCCATGGTTATCTGCTTGAGAATCCGAATTACGGCAATATAGATTATTAGAACGCCGTGTATCGACACTATTTTCTGCACGATATTCTTTAGGGGGAAGATAAAAGTTTTTCTTAAAGGATTTACTAAAGTGTGCTAAATCGTTGAAGCCGCTTTGATGGGCGATTTGTGTCACCGAAATATTCTTAGCGCTTGCATCAATCAGTAGCCTACGACTATTTTCTAATCGACACTTTAGTAGGTATTTGGCAACCGTAAGGTCATCTAGTTTAAACAACTTATGAAGATACCGTGTACTGATACCGCTTTTTTCTGCAATACTAGAAATATTTGTACCGGGATCACTTGAAAAATGTTGGATATAGGACTTAATTTTCTTTAAATGCTGTTTTTGTACCGTGTTCTGAAAATCAAACTTATAGCGTTTATTCGGCAACGAAGAAACCAATAGCTGTATTAGATTGTCAATTACAGAAGAAATATTGATTGCGTCAAGCTGGCCTATCGATTCAGCAATGGTTTGAATATAAGATGATGCCAATTGTCCTTCTAGGGTGTTTGCCAATATCACCAATGTATTATAGTCCTCAATATTTTTGATGTAATGACCAAATCTTGCTTTCGGAATAATCAACACCAACGATTGAATATCATCCTCTACGAGCATCTGCTGTTCACGACTACCATCAAGCACGCCTATATCACCTAAAGACGTATTAAAGCTTTTTATATTCACTGATTTACTTGACCGACCACTTAAAGTAAGAGTGAATATCATTGAATCGATATCAACATTACCTAAAGACGATTTGTTTCTTTGGAAGCGTAATGGATGAGAATGCATTTCAAATATCGTAATGTCTTCTATTAGAGAGCACCTCATATTCCCTTCAAATACATTTTCAGATACCGGTGAACAGTTCATTTTTAAAATATTTTTTCCCACTACCTCTCGCCAGTATTCAAACTTATCCTTGACGTCATAGTCTTCCGTTGAATACGTGACACTCGATTCCTCGTTTAGTATAAATTTAGTCATAATTATTATTTTTATTAATTTGTAGTGTTCATGAGGAGGTCAACTCAAAACCCGAAATATAGCATTTCTCGATATAAGCTGATAATTCAAATTATATTTCGAAATATAGCTCGTTACGTTTAGCCAAATGCTTGAATACTCTCTTAACGGAATTGGTTTACGGGGTGCACAAAAAAACAATTTTTCGGGCGCTAAAACACAAGTAAATGTATACACAAATGGTTATTGTATTATTTGGTTGCCTAATTCCTATTTTTGCATGTCTCAATAAATATAGTTTGTACATTAGCGAACCCATAGCTCACATATTTTTGCTCAATCATTAAAACAAAAACATTTTATTGTCAGATTTTGAGAATTTCGCATAAGCATCAACGACAAGAATCCACACAAGATAGGCGGGTATAGATAATGCGAAATACATGCTTTCGATATTCAACTACAAAATTAATATGCTTGTTAATGCTTATCATTGTCCCAAAACAGATTATGGCAAATTCATATGAATTAATTACGCCTGGTACCGGCTATCAAGGAACACTCCAACAACTTAAATCACGTCAGGGCCGCTTTAGCTGGTCACCCTGGGCGGCAAACTATGATTTTAGCGGCTATGAGTTTTTTTTGGATGGTAACGAAGCAGATAATTGGAACGACAACTATACAGAACATATGTTTGCAATGATCATCTGGGAGCCGCCTGTTGAGAATGTTGAAAACATTGTTTTTATTGCTGCTGGGCAACAGGGACTAGAAAACATTCGAGAGGCCTACCCCAATATCGCTACAGGTCAAAAAAACAATTGGCACAGCAATCAGGGTATTCTCAATAAGTGGCAAAGGATGCCAAGCAAATATAATGTCCCGATTGTAGACAATTCAATAGCTGGCCAAATAGTAGCGGATGCAGAATTAAATAACAGTGGATATTTTGGTTTTGACTCTTCAAATACTTTTATGGCGCTTATTTTTGATTCTCGCGTTAATAATGAACTATCCGTAACGCGCAAACACGGCGCAACTGAAAATTTTATCAAATGGTTGGGCTCTCGAACGACACATTGGAAAAATGGAGCAAAAGGCAAAACTGTCTATTTAGCGGGAACAAGTAGGGGCGGTGCACTCGCCGTACACATGGCATATGCGATGCAAAAATCCCCTCTTTTCACCTCGAAATACCAGGCTGCAAATATTATTGTCGCCTCATTAGACGGCGTGTTTAACTATAAACAAGACGAAATGTATAACACAGATGTTAAAGTGTCTAATCCTCGCTCGAGCAGTGACCATTGCTATTTAACGGATTTCCCGTACTACTTTAATCAGCGTACTAACATAAACCTGTTACAAATTGCCGGCGGTAAACCCGTAAATGGAATTGTAGCCGTTAAACAGCGGTGTTTCGCCTTTAGTAATTACCATTCGTTGAATAGCAGCTACAAACACCATTGGGTAACCCGTTCACACAAAGAAATTGGCCGAGAGTACCACGACGATACAGTCGGCGAACAACTTCGGTTTTTGAACCAGCACACAGGTATACGGAATAAGACCTACGAGCCACCACGCGGCGCTATTCAATTTCGACATAAGTCTAGCGGTAGCTTTATTTACTCCTCAGGTGCAGACACTGGGCCTGTAGGCCATGACAATGACCCCAACAGCATCTCACATCATAAAAAATATTGGCGACTTCAAGGGGTTGGAAACAACCAATTTGTGATAAAGAGCGAATTCGACGGATCTTATCTCTATGCAACAAACACCAATGGATCGAAATTACGCCATCGTGCAGGAGCAATCGATCCAAGCCTTTATTTTACCAAGCAGTCTGCCAGTAATGGCTTTCGTCTAAAGCACCAACAAACCGGTAATTGCTTATACAACCATAGCGACGGGTTTGTAAGGGTCTGGCCCTGCTGGAATAGCGAAAACATGATCTATCAAAGCAACAAAGCTTTGTGGTCAAACGTATCGGTTAAAACGACCTACCCCGGTTATTCCATTAGCAACATAATAGATGGTTCTAATAGCACCAGCTTGGGTGGATCAAACAGCTGGGTAAACAATAAGGGCAGCACCTTGGCGGAAAGGGAGATCACTTTAGAATGGGATCACGATCTTTATTTCTCTAAAGTTAATATCTACACAACAATCGGCTACGAATTACAAGAATACGAAATACTCTTTCATGATGGCATTACATGGCAATCACTGTATCACCTTAAAAACAACACACTCGCCACTAAAAGGCATGTTTTTCCATCGATTTACAAAACCCGAAAACTGATGATCAGGCCTTTAAGGGGCTCAGTAAGGCAACCTGGATACGCACGAATTAATGAAATAGAAGTATTCTAGGAGAATGGTATGTTACCCACAATTACGAGTTACACTGGAAAAAAGTGTACGCCAAAAGTAGACAATGTTTCCAACTCTGATATTGAACTTCAATTGGTCGGTGCGAAAACGTTAAGCGAGTTGCATAATGCTTGTAGTTTAGTGCGTGAAAAGAATGGCTTTGATATATTTACGATAATGTTGCGAGGTAACGCGACAAAAAATCATTCATCGCTATTTATGAGTAGAGAATATCATTTTGGTTTCACTGATCACTATTTGAAGAGTAAATACTATTTGTGTGATCCCGGTATTCGACTCGCAAATGAAACTAAACAACCCTTAATATGGTCTAGCGAATATTATTTCCGTTCATTACGTAACGATCTTTCTACAAGCGAAGGCTCTGTTTTGTCAGACGCTATTGACTTTGGCATGAGAGGTGTTTGTATATTTCCGTTTTTTGGCCCCCATGGCATTACCGGCCTACTGCGATTTTCCAATGATCACTATTTGGATATATACAGTGAAAAATTGTCGGTAAGACCTGTAATTCAAGAACTCGCCCGGTTTTCTGAATTCCTATTTGTGGCGCTCGTTCGAATATTGGGTATTTTTAGCAGCGATAGCCATCCCCTAAGCACCCGAGAAAAAGACGTTCTTTCCTATATAGCTTTCGGGAAACAACCCATAGCTGTTGCAGAAATATTGAGAATATCCGAGCATACGGTAACTAATCATTTGAGAACAATTCGAAGTAAACTCAGCGCACGAAATACGGCACACGCGGTGGCAAAAGCGGTATGGTTGAACGAAATACAGCCTTTCTAACGTGTATTGCTAGTCGCTCGATTTGAAGCTGGTTCTCGTTATGTCGGTTTAATAAGCCCGCTTTTACTTTTCCATATAGTCATTTTGCAAGGCGTTGGGCTACCTTAGTTAGCGTAGCGTTTATTTTCGATTTTCCCTTCTAACCGCCATAAGCAACAAATCTTCTCCCGATTTTTTTGTTTCTCACTTTCGCAGCGGCAGCACTACAAGTAGTGCGCAAATGTAGATTACTATCAACACCGCTGCGCGTGTCGCAGGTTCCCACAGAAAGAAATCTGCGCTGCAGATGATCGTCCCATTATATTTTAACGTTGATATAACGCAGTTTCTATTTGTTTTTTTTCGAGTTATTGGCCTACAAGACACACCCTTAAACTATAGTCAATAACGATTATTCGTTATTGTCGAAAATGTGTCCAACTGTAAAAATTCTTATGCTCGCTGAGTAATTGGCGGTTTGAGATTTCCGCTAGATATTTTTGCATTATTGAGCTGTTTCACCTCGTATCCGTAAATTTTTGCATGATTTTCGCCTTATATTTTCAGAAGGCTCCAAAGTTACGGATGGCACGTTGTTCGCGTTGCGTGCCTTTCATCTACAACTATTTGAGAACTGATTATGAAAACACCATTCAGGTTAGGGCTGCCAACAATAGCGCTATTTTCTGCCTTACTTTCGCTCGATGCATTCGCTATTAATTGGAGCTCGCAGATAATTAATGGGAACGAATTTCCTGTAATCTCTCGCCTTAAAAGCGCTGGCGGCGTCTGTTTGCCCTATGAGCGCCGAACGAAGGCACGGGCGCCAATTGATATTGAAACAAAGGGCGCAAATAAAAATTGGACGCCATGGATCGAAGGCCGGTTTACTGCGCCAAATGGTTGGACAATCGATGATCTTGATCTTGTAACACTGTCAGCGGCAAATACCCGTTTACACGAAGGTCCGTGGAATGTGAATAATGGCCAGAAAACGCTTATAACAAGCGAATTTAAAACCGTAGAAAATAGAGTAACTGACTACATTTTTAGTTTAGACCTGGAAGGAAAATATAAGAATAAAGGCGCTAAATTTGAGGCTGAGCTAATTTCAAAATTTCATAAACTAGTTGAATCGTACCAATCGCTAGCTGTTGCCATGGAAAGTACAGATGACGTTGTTTGGCATCGTGCAAGAGTACGTAATAATGGCGTTTTAAAAGCAAACGTTCGGTCATGGTGGCGCGGACACATAAGTGTCACAGAAGTCTGTCTGCCCCCTGAAATCACCAGTGCGCCCGCACTGGAAAGCACACTGAAGAGCTGGACAATTGCTGTTGTAGATGACTTTGAAGAAGAATACGCACAGTCGAAAAAACCGATCGCGAATTGGACTTTTGAGAATTACAGCGCGGCAGACGTGACTGGAAATGGTAACAACGGTACATGGGTAAACTATAACTATTATCCAACTGGGTCCGGCGCAATTGGTACAGCGGCCTATACCGGTAACGCAGGCAACTCAAACGGTAAAGGCTATGTAAAAATAGCAAACACCGGAAAACTCAATAATTTGGCACAATTTACATTAGCCGCCTGGGTGTACCCTACATCCAATACTACCGGTGACATACTGGCTAAAGTGAACCCCAATAGAGATTTTCTTCTGCAAATTAATAATTCTGGTCAGCTAAGCGTACACCACGCACAAGGCTCAACCTACTATACATGTACTAGTTCTTCCAGCGTGCCTACAAATGCCTGGACACACGTAGCTGCAACCTGGGAAAACTACTACAGCGGTGGATATTGGAGATTGTATGTTAACGGGCAGTACGACAATACCTGTAGTGCAAGCACTACCCCCAAATGGACCGGAAATAATATTAGTATTGGATCCTTACAGTACGGTAGCCAAGTATTTAATGGACGAATCGACGAAGTAAATGTGTTTGATTATAAGATGAGTACCAGTGAAGTGAATGCGTTATTCAAGAAGCGTTGATTGATTAACCATTAGCTAAACAACGATAGTCCAGCCTTGCGTCTCGCGGGCTGGACTTTTTACTTAAGGGCACCTCCATTCATTAATTTTTGGGCTCTACGCGAGCTAGTAAGTCTTTTCTAAGGGCACTGTGCAGCCAATGGATGGATGGCTGCCTTTTCTTACCTGAGCTTTCATCACCAAGCTTACTAATAAGTATTTCGTACGAACTTATCAAAACTTTGTGCACTGTGCGAGCGTTGAGTCTCGCACCCGAGACTTGCAGATTTCTGCAGTAAACGGTGAATTACATGCTGTAGAGGTCGATCAAAAAATACCCGTTTGGCAACGCGTAGACTTTGCCATTGACGAATGGCGAAAGCTGCGTTTTAGTAAAGCTATTGGGTTCTAACACTGTAATATTTTTTAAATGGAAGTTTTCACCTTCCTGTTCAAATTCAATAGAGTGCTTGGCTAGCGCTGGTACCCAGCTTTCATATAGTACTCGCGGTAACGCGATAGAGCTATTCGACATCTGCGGGTTATTTTCAACAATATTAAGTGCATCGACCTCGGAAAACTGCAGAAGCACTAATAAGTTTTGGGCATCGCGTTCGGTACTGCTTGGCTCCTGCCATTTCACCGATATTACATCGTAAGGTATTGAAATTAATTTTGGTAAAATTCCCAGTTCTGTATGAATAAGATTTGTAGGTGCCATGTCTTTATCTCCGCACGCGCCAATAATTACAGTTACTATTACGAATAGACAATATCGCATACTCTGCTCACCTTTTTCGCCTGGGTTTAGCTGGCACCCTAGGAGTCCATATTCCCATGCTGGCAACCCCTAATTCAGTACCTTTCCAGTTGAATGATCTTTCAAGTGTTGCGGTGTGCCTATAGCCATGCGCTAGTCCACACACCACGAATCTTCCATTTTCGTCATCCGGTATACCAGACGCAATATCTGTCATACCTGGATTGAAATTGTATTGGTCTTCAGCTGAAATTTTTAGTTTCATTGAAAATTCAGGTGGTTTGACATTCGATACGCTTCTTTTTACCGAAACCATACCGCTCAGCCATAGGGTATGTGGCCCAATTGCTTTTTGCCAATTTTCTGTTGCTGGATATGGAAAGGCACAGCGGAGATAGCTGTGGCTTGCAGCACTTGAGCCTCACGGAATAGCAGGGCCCGTAAAGCTAAACGACTTGGGTTCTCCACACTGTTGCCAAAGTTTTATAGCCGCATCTTGTGCGTCTAATATTGCACTCCTAAGCGTTAACCTGCCACTCTCATCACTACCCAGATAACGCTCGTACGAAAATGTTTTTGCCTTGCCTTTTCCATTTAGGAAATGGCTATATGCAGCAATAGCATCACTTAAATCCGATCGCAAAAGCGCCGCACCATCCATCATCAGCGTCCATTTGTAGAGCGCCAAGTAATCGAATATTTCTGCATCGCTTTAGGAAACTTAGAGAAACCATCATCATGACGGATACTCGGTCTAGAAGGCTGGCCAATTCAGTAGGTGCCCAACGTTTCAGTCCTGGGCGATTGAAAGGGCGTAATAACGTTGCTTTTTTTGCTGTCTGTACCAGCTAGAATTATCTTGTTTAGGAATATCTTCGACTTGGCGGCCGGCCTCTACCTCTCTCTGAGCGATCTCTGTCAAAATCACCCGTATTTGGGTTGCCAGAGCCGCGAGCACTCCTTGAACCTTTCTCTTCGATTTTTTTTTATTTCAGCCAAGTCCATAAGCAACCCATATACTCAGTTTAGCAAGGAGGCACAAGGGTAACTTAACTTCATCGTTAAAAACGCAACGCGGTTTACATTTGTATACCGATGACGAAAAAAAGCAGCCGAAGCTGCTTTTTGGGGGAAGTTGAAGAGACTGGTGTTTAGCGCGTGCGTTTTTTAATTGCCCGCAGGGTGCGCAGTTGCGCGGCGGCTTCCGCAAGTTGGGCAGCGGCTTTGGAGTAGTCCATACCGTCGCCTAAGTTGGCGAGGGCTTGTTCGGCTTCACGTTTGGCTTCTGCAGCAGCGGCTTCATCCATATCACCCGCGCGCAGGGCCGTGTCAGCGAGAACTGTTACGGAGTCTGGCTGTACTTCTAGGTAACCACCAGAAACGTAATAGATTTCCTCTTCGCCATTTTGCTTCTTCAGTTGAATAGGCCCAGGCTGCAAACCCGTTAGCAGAGGGGCATGGCCATAGCCAATACCCACATCGCCTTCGGAACCCGCAGCAACAAGCAATTCGACCAAACCGGAAAAGATTTCCTCTTCAGCACTGACGATATCGCAATGTATAGTTAATGCCATTGTCTTTGCCTCTGGCTAGTTACGCGGCTTTTTCAGCAATTTTAGCGGCTTTCTCTACAGCTTCGTCGATTTTGCCAACCATGTAGAACGCCTGCTCTGGAAGAGCATCGTAATCGCCGGCCAGCAGACCTTTAAAGCCAGCAATGGTATCTTTCAAGGATACATACTTACCCGGCGAACCGGTGAAGACTTCGGCAACGTGGAATGGCTGTGACAGAAAGCGTTCGATCTTACGCGCACGGGATACAGTCTGCTTGTCTTCTTCAGACAGCTCGTCCATACCCAAAATGGCGATAATGTCTTTCAGCTCTTTATAGCGCTGAAGCACTGTCTGTACACCACGTGCAACGTCATAGTGATCCTGGCCGATGACCAAAGGATCTAGCTGACGAGAAGACGAATCCAATGGGTCGATTGCAGGGTAAATACCTTTTGACGCAATATCACGGCTCAGTACAACGGTAGAGTCGAGGTGGGCGAAGGTGGTGGCAGGCGACGGGTCGGTCAAGTCATCCGCGGGTACGTATACGGCCTGAACAGAGGTAATGGAGCCAGTCTTAGTAGACGTAATACGTTCCTGAAGAACACCCATTTCTTCTGCCAGTGTAGGCTGATAACCCACCGCAGAAGGCATGCGGCCCAGCAGTGCCGACACTTCGGTACCCGCAAGGGTGTATCGATAGATGTTATCAACAAAGAAAAGTACGTCTTTACCTTCGTCACGAAATTTTTCGGCCATGGTCAAACCGGTGAGTGCAACACGCAGTCGGTTACCGGGCGGCTCGTTCATCTGGCCGTATACCATGGCCACTTTAGATTCTGCTGGGTTCTCAATGTTTACAACACCGGATTCCTGCATTTCGTGATAGAAGTCATTACCCTCACGAGTACGCTCACCTACACCGGCGAAAACTGACAGGCCAGAGTGCTCCAGTGCGATGTTGTTAATCAGTTCCATCATGTTGACGGTTTTACCAACACCGGCACCACCAAACAGACCCACTTTACCGCCCTTGGCAAACGGACATACCAGGTCGATGACCTTTACGCCTGTTTCCAGTAGCTCATTAGTGGCAGAAAGTTCGTCGTAGGCAGGTGCTTTACGGTGAATAGGCATACGAGTTTGCTCGCCAATTTCGCCGCGTTCATCAATAGGGTTACCCAACACGTCCATAATGCGGCCCAGTGTTTCGGTACCAACAGGTACAGATACAGGGGAGCCGGTGTTCGATACGGCCAAACCTCGGCTGATGCCCTCGGAACCACCCATGGCGATACAACGAACAATGCCGTCACCCAATTGCTGCTGCACTTCCAGTGTAAGGCCCTTGCCTTCGACTGACAGTGCGTCGTAAATACCGGGTACGGAATCACGCGGGAATTCCACGTCAATTACCGCGCCGATGATTTGTACGATACGTCCGCTACTCATTTTCGCTTCCTCGTATTCCAAATATGGCAATATTTAAATTCTTTCAATTTCTGGATTCCCGCTTTAGCGGCAATGACATTGCATCGTCGTACCCGCGAAGGCGGGTACCCATTCACTAAACCGCTGCTGCACCACTCACAATTTCAGACAATTCCTGAGTAATCGCTGCCTGCCGAGCTTTGTTGTAAACCAGTTGCAGGCCGTCAATCAAATCGCCAGCGTTGTCGGTTGCACTTTTCATCGCAATCATTCGTGCGGCTTGCTCGCAAGCG
This sequence comes from Teredinibacter franksiae, assembly GCF_014218805.1. Classification (NCBI taxonomy): domain Bacteria; kingdom Pseudomonadati; phylum Pseudomonadota; class Gammaproteobacteria; order Cellvibrionales; family Cellvibrionaceae; genus Teredinibacter; species Teredinibacter franksiae. Next base: position 2,590,058 of record NZ_JACJUV010000001.1, read on the forward strand.
CCGTTTTCGACAACAGCCTGATACACCTGAGATTCCATGTATCGAATCATTAGGCCATCGAGTAAATCGTGCGCTTCAGGCTCGTAGATGTAATCCCAGGTATGCTTGTGGCTTTCACTGGTTTTGTCTGGCTTTAATGGCAACAGCTGACTGACTGTTGGATCTTGAGTCATGGTATTCACGAACTCATTCCCGGCTAGATATAGACGGTCGATTTTGCCTTCGGCAAATGCATCGAGCATAACCTTAACGCTACCGATAAGAGCCGTAACAGAAGGCTTTTCACCCATATCACGCACACTGGCGAGGATGTTGCCACCCACACTGTTGAAGAACGCAGAACCTTTAGCGCCCACAAGGCACAGGTCTACGCCAACATCTTTATCAGCCCAGGCTTTACTGTGCATCACAACCGACTTGAACAGGTTAATGTTCAAACCACCGCAAAGGCCACGATCAGTAGAAACCACAATGTAGCCCACACGCTTAACTTCGCGCTCTCTCAAGTACAAATGCTTGTACTCGGGATTGCCGTTGGCGATATGACCCACCACATTGCGAATGCGCTGGGCGTAGGGTTTACCGGTTTGCATACGCTCCTGTGCTCTACGCATTTTGGAGGCCGCAACCATTTCCATCGCACTGGTAATCTTTTGAGTGTTTTTGATACTACCTATTTTGGTACGTATCTCTTTTCCGCTCGCCATTGTTACTCTCGCTACTAGCTGTCACTAAAACTGTGAATTACCAGGTTTGGGTGGCTTTAAAGTCGTCTAACGCTGCTTTTAGCTTGACGGCAATATCGTCATTGTAAGCACCCGTGTTCATCTCACCCATAAGCTCTGCATGACTGCTGTTCATGTAAGACAATAAAGAAGCTTCGAAAGACTCGATCTTGGCCACTTCAACATCTTCCAAATAACGCTCGTTCGCGGCGTAAACCACAACACCCATATCAGCAACACTTAACGGCGAGTACTGCTTTTGCTTCATCAGCTCGGTTACCCGCTCACCGTGGTCCAACTGGGCCTTGGTAGCATCGTCGAGATCGGAAGCAAACTGCGAGAAAGCCGCCAGTTCGCGGAACTGTGCCAGTGCGGTACGAATACCACCGGACAGTTTCTTAATCACTTTAGTTTGAGCCGAACCACCTACGCGCGATACCGATACACCGGCGTTCATCGCTGGACGTATGCCGGCGTTAAACAGGTCGCTTTCGAGGAAGATCTGACCATCGGTAATGGAAATTACGTTGGTCGGTACAAAGGCCGAAACGTCACCCGCTTGGGTCTCAATGATAGGCAAGGCGGTAAGGGAACCGGTTTTGCCTTTCACTTCACCGTTGGTGAACTTTTCAACGTAATCAGCATTTACGCGGGAAGCGCGCTCCAGCAGACGTGAGTGCAAATAGAAAACGTCACCTGGGTAAGCTTCACGGCCCGGTGGGCGACGAAGCAGCAGGGAGATCTGGCGGTAAGCCCAGGCCTGCTTGGTGAGGTCATCATAAATAATCAGGCAGTCTTCACCGCGGTCGCGGTAGTACTCACCCATGGTACAGCCGGCAAATGGCGCCAAAAACTGCATAGAGGCTGGGTCAGAAGCGGTCGCCGCAACCACAATGGTGTGGTCCATTGCGCCGTGCTCTTCCAACTTACGCACTACAGAAGCAACAGAAGAAGCCTTCTGCCCGATAGCCACGTAGATACACTTAATGCCGGTGCCTTTCTGGTTGATGATGGCATCAACGGCTACGGCTGTTTTACCGGTTTGGCGGTCACCAATGATGAGCTCGCGCTGGCCACGACCGATAGGCACCATGGTGTCTACCGCTTTCAAGCCAATTTGTACGGGCTGGTCAACGGACTGACGCGCAATTACACCGGGTGCAATTTTTTCAAGTGCATCGGTCATTTTGGCATCAACAGGGCCTTTACCGTCAATGGGTGAACCCAATGCGTCCACTACGCGGCCTTGTAATTCAGGGCCAACGGGCACTTCGAGAATACGGCCGGTGCACTTACATGTCTGGCCTTCGGCCACACCTTTGTAATCGCCCAGTATTACCGCACCAACGGAGTCGCGCTCTAGGTTCAAAGCAATACCGTAGGTACCGCCTTCAAATTCAATCATCTCACCGTACATAACATCGGCAAGACCGTGGACACGAATAATACCGTCGGTTACAGAAACCACGGTGCCTTCGTTTTGCGCTTCAGTCGTTATCGACAAATTGTCGATACGCGCTTTGATAATTTCACTGATTTCAGAAGGATTCAGCTGTTGCATACTGTTCTTCCCTTTTAGGGGTTAATTCGGTTTTGCGTTAGCCGTTCATGGCTTCGGCCAATTTGGCCAATTTGCCGCGTACGGAGCCGTCAATAACGGTGTCGCCGGCGCGAATTACTGCGCCACCCAGCAAGCTCTTGTCTACCGATGTTTTCAGACTAACTTCGCGATCCAGCTTAATAGTAAGCGCTTTGGCGAGACTAGCTTCGATAGTAGAATCAATGTCAAAGGCCGACTGGATATCAACATCCACTGACTTTTCCTGATTCGCTTTATAGAGTTCAAACAATTCCCGCACCTGCGGAAGCAAGGGTAGGCGACTGTTTTCAGCCAGTACGGTAACAAAGTTTTGCTGCTTGTCGGTTAGCTTATCGCCACAGAGTTCTACCACAGCGGTGGCTTTCTGCTGAGACGTCAGGCCAGGAGATGACAAAAGTGTCGCGACCTTTTCGTTCGCCGTCACGTTTGCCGCCAGCGTCAAAGCTTCCGACCAAGCTTGCAGGTCCTTATTAACGCGGGCGCACTCAAAAGCGGCCTTGGCGTAGGGTCGAGCAAGTGTTGTTAATTCAGCCATTATTCGCTCCGCTTACAGCTCTGCAGCTAGTTTGTTGAGCATGGCGTTGTGCTTACCAGCATCAATAGCGTCACCCAGTACTTTTTCGGCACCGGTAAGGGCGAGAGCAGCCACTTTGCCACGCAATTCTTCACGGGCCTGACTAATTTCACGCTCGATCTCAGCTTCAGCAGCGGTTTTTATCCGCTCACCTTCACCACGAGCTAGCTCTTTGGCTTCTTCGACTATCTGGCTGCCGCGCTTGTTAGCTGCATCAATAATGCCAGCAGCCTGCTCTTTAGCTTCGTGGATTTGTTGCATAGCTTTTTTCTGAGCCAGTTCCAAATCCTTGTCCGCACGGGTAGCAGCTTCCAGACCATCTGCAATGCGCTTCTCACGTTCGACCATAATGCCGATCAGCGCTGGCCAAACAAACTTCATGCAAAACAAAACGAATACAATGAAAGTAAGTGATTGACCTATGAGAGTCAGGTTGATATTCACACCTACACCTCTTTAGTTAGTTGCGGGTTTATCGGGTGCGCAGGAAATTGCTTTGGCAATACCTGCAGGCACAACATCTGGATGGCTACTTATGCACCCATGCTTGGTGCAACAGCAAAGATGAGGTACATGCCGATACCAACACCAATCATTGGAACCGCGTCCAACAGGCCTGCCATAAGGAACATTTTACCCTGCAGAGCTGGGCCCTGTTCTGGCTGACGTGCAGAACCTTCAAGCAGCTTGCCACCCAAAGTACCGAAACCAATTGCAGTACCCAAAGCGCCCAAACCGATCAAAAGAGCTGATGCGATATAAACCAAAGCTTGTGCTTCCATTGTTATCTCCTGTTAATAGATAGTTTTTCAAAAATAAAATGTATATTTTGGTTTTCCCAGCTGGTGGGAAAACCAGAATTTCTAAACCTCCGCGTGAGCTTAGTTGCGCTACTGAGTCGCGGAAGTAACGGATTCTTTTCGTTCGCCTAAAGGCTTAGTGCTCCTCATCTACATCGTGGGCCATGGCCATGTAAACCGTGGTTAACACCATGAAAATAAAGGCCTGCAGGGTGATAACGAGAATGTGGAATACAGCCCAGCCCCACTGCAATACACCACCCACAATGCCCAGCGCAAGATTCACGCTGAAGAGTAAGGCGATAAGAATAAAGATCATTTCACCGGCGTACATGTTGCCGAACAATCGCAGGCCGAGGGAAATGGGCTTGGCAATAAGGGCAACCGTTTCCAGTACGAAGTTGATAGGCACCAGTATCAGGTTCAAGTACCACAGCTTGCGTGGTGCAAAGAAAGGGTGACACGTAAGCTCTTTAATAAAGCCCCACAGGCCTTTTTCTTTAATACTGAAACCAATCATTAAAATGAATACAGTGATCGACATACCCAGCGTCACGTTAGGATCGGTGGTGGGTACAACCTTAAAGAATAGGTGGCTATCACCACTGATTTTCTGGGCTATAAAAGGGAGCCAGTCTACGGGTATCAAATCCATAAGGTTCATCATAAACACCCAAGTAAAGATGGTAAGCGCCATGGGTGCTACAAAACGGTTTTTATGATGAAAAATATCGGTAACGGTGCTGTTAATAAAGTCGAAGATCAACTCAACAAAGCTCTGCAGCCCACGAGGAGTGTCTGTGGTAGCGGTTTTAGCTACGCGGCGAAAAACAAACCCTAGTAGCAGGGCCAAGGCAATGCCCCAACCAATGGAATCTACGTGAACAGCATTGAAGCCCATATCTTTGGCTTCCTGTCCCGAGTGGGCCATGGTCCATGTATCGGCTTCAAGAACAGAATGCGAGCCATCCGCACTGTGACGCTCGTAACCTGCCGGCAGCTTACCGTAGGTCATATTTTGAAGGTGGTGCTGAATGTAGTCTGTCGCGGTAACTGTATTCGCTTCTTTTGCTTCGCTACTTGCCATGAGATGCTGTTACACCTTTCAATCAGATTTGGTTTTGCTGCCACCGGCAGCGTATCTATTTTTTCTGTGGCTGGATTACACTTTTTAGCCAATGCCGCTGTACAACATTCGCCAACCACCACTGCAGCACCATCATGCTGCTAAAACCCGCGAACAAAAGGGGCACATTCAAGGGCGACACAAAGCGAAACACCAGTGCAAACCCTATCGCCACTAACGCGAATTTTCCGGATTCTCCCCATTGGAAGGATTTTGCGATCCAGGCCGCTGAACGCGCACCACGATAACGAAAAGCGTAGAGGGTAAAGTAAGTATTGGGTAGTACAAAAATAAGTACGCCCAAGCCAAACGAGTACGCCAAGCCAAAACCCCATAATAGCAGCAGGAAACAGAAAGGCACGCTTAACCCCAGCTGGACGGCGAGTCCCATCAATGCCGGAGATTTCATGTCAGCACCTTCAATACCTGGCTCAAAGCCACACAATCACACCAAAACAAACGATTGCACGCACTTTGCTGCGAGATTTTGAGTTCAAACCGCTCCACTTTTACCGCAACTCTTTGACTGATTCAGTTAAAAGCACCTCGACCACCCTGCCGCCAAATCTCTATCGTCTGCATACAACAAAACACAGCCAACCGGGGCTGTGAATGGGGAAACAGAGCAAGAAACCAGGCTGAGCGGATGAATCCAGGAAAAATCGGCCATGGGAGTATCCTGAAGATTACTCGATTCTTTACACCAGTTACGCCCTTTTTCGCACGAAAATCCAGCACAAATTGGGCGGAGTGGATTATAGGGAGTCTAACTTACTTGATCAACCTCAAGGCCCCGAAAGTTAAGGCCGATAGTACAATTGGTTATCAAGCCCTCGCATTCCAGACTTAATTGCACGGTTGTACGCTCCGAAAAGAGGCTTGGGAAGCCGTCCGCCACAAAATTACACGCAAATATTATAGGGCTATAATTCAAAACGCTCCGCCAGAAGCTCATTTACCTCTCGTATAATGGCGGGTAACGCTCCCTCACTATAACCGCGATGAATATGCGCAACCTGACCATTTTTATCAATCATGACCAAATAGGGGATAGCCTTCACCCCCCATTTTTTTGCTACCTTTCGGCCACTGTCATGAACCAATTGTAACGGTATGCCACTCGATGTATGGGAATGGAATTTCGAAAACGGAGCCGATATTCGCCAGTGGACGGATGGCAGTGGCGTCAATCAGCAATGGCAATTTCAAACCGTAAATTAGCCCCTAATACGTGAGCACCACTCGGTGCTCACCTTGCTTTATTTGGTTATCATGGGGCTAAATGTTGCTGACTGCACTACTGTCGAATATACACGCGCTCATACTCTATGTTGGTTTGTCTAAGCTCACGACTGCTGCAGTCAAAATCACCGGTATTTTTACCCAAAATCATAACATCGCCTTGCACCGTCATTATGCCGTAACAAGTACTGGAACCGTTTGCGTAGGCAACATCAATAGGGAATACCCACTCACCACTTAACAGCTGTTGCGTTGAACCGACTTGATAGCTTCCCGATAGATCGTACTCTTCTCCTTCAATAGCTTGAGCACAGTTGGAGTCGAAAGAATCGAAATTGTAAGACTCGAATTGACCACCTAAAAAGGTGAGCATCGCACCATTATAAAAATCTCCGCGAGATTCACAGCGCGTCCAAACCGCTTCGTGATTTAAACTTATAACACTTAACTTTTCAAAAATCGGTCGTCGGTAAACCGCATCAAATTGTAGTGCTGTTGGAAAGCTAGCTTGTGAGTCACACTTACTCATTTCACCGTCCCTTCCATAGAACAATAAATTTTCTTGCAAACTTACTAAATCCTTACAACTGGTATCCTCATCATCGAAGGTGAAAATAGTCTGATAAGCTTCGAGATTTGAGTCCGTTACTATTTTGGTACCTATTGAATAGGTGCCAGTACTGGTTTCCGACTCTACATTTTGATCAATGTTTTCAAGCAAGCAGTCTTCATCGCTGAAATAAGAAATAGTATCTGTCCAACGCCCCCCAGCCATAAACGTTTCAATCAATACAGATTCACTGGGGTATTCAGTGTTAAAACAACGCAACCATTCTCCGCTTATAGCGGTATCCACGCTGATTAGAGAAGAGCTGCCTACGCTAGCGCCTTTGCTGTCAGACTCGATAGCGGAACCACCGCAAGCGCTTAAAACACTTACTATTACAACAAGACTGTAAATTTTCACTGTCAAAATAATCTCAAATACATTAGTTACTTTTTATAGTGCCGCCAACAGCATAATCACCAGCCCCAATAGCGCAAATATCAAAAACAGTGCACCAAGGTTTTTATTCCCCTCCTGGTATTGCGCGCGCTGTTCAAGCAGCTGGGCAAGACCTGCATCGTCCAGGTGGCCACAGTGCGGGCAAATGGTGTGTTTCTGGTGGTTGTAAGAAAGGTTACAACGCCTGCAAGGTTTCTTTTTGCCGAAGTTCTTCAGGGAAGGGGGGATTTGAGGTAAGCCGCTGCCAAGCATATTTATTCGTTAGCTCCCAAAACAGACCGGAATACCGGACACACTCTCGTTAATATACGGCAAGACCGGAGTCTTTGTAGTTTACAGCTACCTGTTATCATTCTAACTATCACACAAATAGAGTTAGTGCAACTGCTTTAGCGCTGTCCACGTCTAAAATAAACACTATGCTGATGCTCGAGTATTACCGGTAATGCGAAATAAACCTATGCAGAAAATACTCGGCAAATAGTAAGATATTACCGTTTTAACACAGTTGCTAATTGATGAGAGAAGGTAAGCTAATCCTCAGGGTACACATGCTCAATTACAACTGGGTATACCAAGCTTTTGGTCTTTTACCTTTATCACACATTTAATACGTGCGCTGTCACCACCTTCTTTTTCCGGGAAGTAGTATTCCAATACAAACTCCATACCTGTTTTGGTTTTACTCATCTCTTCAATAAATACGCCTTCTGCTTTGCTGAAGAACAGCTTTTCACCGTTTACGGTTATAGCATCGATAATAAGGTGATCCAGTCGTTTTACATTGGGTGTACTGAGAAGATCTACTTCCAGGGCTGGCAATAACTCCATATTGTGCTGGATGATGCGTACTAGGTTTTCGCCTACTCTATGGGTGGAAACCGAATCAATAGAAAGCGGTAATGCCTCACCTGGCGCTGGGGTTTTATCCGCCGTGGCTCCACAGGCGCAGAAAAACAACGATAGCCCAACAACCAGAAAGCCAGCTAAAGTTCTAGGTGAAATCACTTGGCACCGTCCTTAGTCACTACCGTACTGGTTTCGCTACTCGCTTTATTGATAAACTCTTTACGCCGGCGGAAACGGTCTTTCGGCACTTTGCTCCAATTGGATTCATCGACCAATACTTTTTTAAATGCATCAAAGTCGTTGTCGGCTATTGGCTTTTGAACAAATTTTCTCGTGCTACCGGTGTAATCACCGCGAAACTTTAAATCGACCGCAACCTGTTTAATGGTTGAATCAAGTTTGTCCCAATCGCACTCACCGTAAAGCTTTTCCACATCTTTTTTAGTACAGATACGTTTTACGGCTGCCTCTTCATCTTTGTAGCTAATGTTAAACAGCTTAACTTGTTCGTCTGAAGAAATTTCGTAATCCAGTAAATCATTGTCAACAATGAATTGTTTGGCAGTATTGCCAAACAGACCCACCGCTTTTTTCAGCAGATCAATTTTTTTGCAACCTGCTGCGGTGAGGTCTTCGGTGGCTTTTTTAACCGTTTTTCTTCTGAAGTCGTATCCACGTCCCAGGGTTAATCCCGAGGAAGTACTGGGTACATGTAAACGACGGCTGTGATAACGACCGCCTTCTCCCCCTTCAGAATCCCAGGTAACTTTTCCCACCGTTGGTGCCAATATGGGCTTCGCCGAAAAGCTGTCTTTTAAGCACTGCTTCAAGCCCTTAAACGTGCCGCCATTGGGATCTACCCGGCCATCGGGTTTAACCAAGGCGAGGTGACAGGACTGAAAGTGCGTAATGGCTTCCTCCAGCGCGGTACTCGATTTTGCCGATATGGTGAGTTCTTTTTCACCGCTTTGACGTGCATATACATTGAGAAGGGCGCTGATCATCTTCACGTCTGCAGCGTTATTTTTACCCAGCTTGCCCACAGACGCGTAGATTGTAATCCAGTTCATTTTTACTTTCCTTATGGCGGTAGCCGGACAAGTTTAAAGAATTTTTTCTGGCTTTAATTCCAACTAGTGCTCATAGCCCAAGTGCTTCAATATACCGTCCAGCTCATCTAAGCTGTTGTATTTCAATACCAGCTTTCCTTTTCCTTTCGCAGAATGCTGCACCATTACCGGTACACCCACCTTTTCGCCGAGGCGGTCTTCTAGCTTTTTAATGTCGTGATCCGGCGCGTCTTTCGGCGCGTCCGGTTGTTTTTCCTCTTTCAGGGTGCTGCGGGCGAGGGCTTCGGCTTGGCGAACCGTCATACCCTTGGAAACAATGAGTCGGGCAACGCGTTTTTGTGCGCTTTCATCCAATGTCAGCAAGCAACGGGCGTGGCCCATTTCAAGGTCGCCGTGTTCGAGTAGCTTTTTCACTTCGCTGGATAAATTCAGCAGGCGCATCAAGTTAGTAATAGCGGTGCGGGATTTACTGACGGCGTCGGCCACTTCCTGTTGGGTTAGTTCAAATTCGTCCTGGAAGCGCTTGAGGGCCATGGCCTCTTCTATGGGGTTAAGGTCTTCCCGCTGAATGTTTTCGATCAATGACAGGGCGATGGCGGTTTCGTCGGGTACTTCGCGAATAACACAAGGAATAGTGTGCAACCCAGCCTGCTGAGTGGCGCGCCAGCGGCGTTCACCGGCGATAATTTCGTAACGGCCTTCGCCAATAGGGCGCACAACAATCGGCTGCATAACACCTTGGGCTTTAATGGATTCAGCCAGTTCTTCCAGTGCTTCTGGGTGCATGTCGCGACGCGGCTGGTATTTTCCCCGCTGCAGAAGCTCTACAGGTAGAGCCTTGAGGGTGCCGTCTTTACTGACGTCGGCAGAAGTGATTTCGGCAGCCACCTCGGTGGCGGCCTTAATGGCTTCGGCTGGCGTTGCCGCGCTGGATGAGCCGGATAGGAGGGCGTCCAGGCCACGGCCCAGTCCTTTTCGTTTCGCCATAGTGGTGTTTACCTCAAACAGGGTGTAACAAGAAATCGGGATTAACGAGAAACAGATAGTATCAAGATGCCGGCATTATATCGGCATCGTTAGGTGAATAGGTAAATTGGATGTGGGGAATTAGGCTGTTGCCAATTCCGGGCTATTGGTTTCATTGCGACGCAGGATTTCACCGGCAAGCGCAATGTAGGCCATGGCCCCTTTTGACTGCTTATCGTAGGCGAGTACTGGCATACCGAAACTCGGGGCTTCTGCAAGGCGCACGTTACGCGGTACACAAGTGCGGTAAACGCGGTCGCCAAAATGATTGTGTAACTGCGCCGACACATCGCCAGTAAGACTGTTGCGTGGGTCATACATGGTGCGCAGTAGCCCTTCAATTTTCAAATGAGGGTTTAGGCGCTGCTGGATTGTTGTGATGGTATTCACCAAAGCCGAGAGCCCCTCCAGCGCATAGTACTCACACTGCATGGGAATCAACACGCCTGTGCAGGCAGAAAGGCCGTTTACAGTAAGCATATTCAGCGAAGGTGGGCAGTCGATAAGAATATAATCATATTGGTCTACGGCTTCGGACAGAGCATTTTTCAACCGGTATTCGCGGTTTTCCAACGCCAACATTTCAACTTCAGCAGCCGTCAGATCACCGTTAGCGGGCAATATTTTGTAGTGCCCCTCTGGAGAGGTGTGCAAAGCATTTTCCAGGCGTGTCAGCCCCATTAGCACGTCATAAATCGAAAACTCGACAGCGTTTTTGTCCACACCACTGCCCATGGTGGCATTACCCTGTGGGTCCAAGTCTACCAGTAGGACACGCTTCTTAGTGGCCGCCAATGAGGCCGCAAGATTTACGCAGGTTGTGGTTTTGCCCACGCCGCCTTTCTGGTTTGCAATAGCGTAAATATGTGCCACTTAAATGCCTTTAACTCTTTGAATTTATTGAATATTCTTTCTCGACAGGACGATAAGGCAACGCTGCTCTTCTAGCCCTGGCACCTGCAGTGCGTGCGAGGCATCGACCATATAGTGTTTTTCCAATTCGCTCAACTCATGATCAGGAAAAACTCCCTTCATGGCCCAAAATTTACCGTTTTCCTTGATCAAGTGCTGGCAGTTGTCGATCATATCTTTCAATGATGCGAACGCTCGGCTGATAACACCCTCAAATAACGGCTCGGGCTTAAACGCTTCAACTCGACGGTTTTCAATTTCAACATTGTCCAACCCAAGCGCTTGTTTCACCTGAAACAAAAACCGCGTTTTTTTACCAGCTGAGTCTAAAAGAGTGAAATGTTTGTTGGGGTAGGTAATAGCCAAAGGAATACCGGGTAAACCACCACCGGTACCCACATCGATAAAACGCTCACCCTCGAGTAAATGGGCGATGCTGAGGCTATCGAGCAGGTGTTTGGTCACCATCTCCTCGGGGTCGCGGATAGCCGATAGGTTGTAGGCTTTATTCCACTTAATGAAAAGCTCCAAATATGCCTCAAGGGCACTTATCTGAGCGTCGGTTAATGCAATTGGCAAGGATGCACAGCCACGGGAAAGCTGAGTTCGCCAGCTTTGAGCAGATATATCTTGAGAATTGGACACGATTTAGGGAGTTGGCATTGTTTAAATGGGGATTATAGCGGGTGTTGCCCTCACCGTTGTTATAATTCTTTTGGGCCTACTTGCCGCAACGGCAAACAGCATCACTTACTGGTCTTGATTCGGCAACACCAATCGCGCCTCCACACCACCAGCTTGGCGCTGTAAAACCACCATGGTACCGCCGTGTGCCTCTACTATTTCGCGACACAGCGGTAAGCCCACACCGCTGCCATTGGGCTTGGTGGTGTAAAACGGCAACAACATATTTTCCATGGTTGCTTTGCTTATACCTCTGCCTCGATCGAGCACGGTCATGACTATTTCTCTTCCTTGACTAATACCCAGCTGAATATCTTCTACGGCTGATTCTGACTCATGGGCGTTTTTGAGCAAGTTTATAAGGGCTTGCTCCATCTGCCCAAGATCAAAATAGGCAACACTTGCTGGTAGATCACCTATAAGTTCAAAACGGTATTGTTGACACAGACGTTCTACCAATTCCGACCATGCCACCTCTTTAATTTTAGGTTCGGGTAATTTTGCCAGACGAATATAGTCCTGTATAAAGTGTTTTAAATGGTTGCTACGCTCTGTAATTGTGTCGAATACCATTGCCAGTTTTTCAGTTTGTTGTTTTTCTAACAATATTTTCCCAGTGTTTGCCATAGAGGAAATGGGGGCTAGCGAGTTATTCAATTCATGACTAATAACACGAATCACTTTCTTCCAAGTTTCTATTTCTTTTCGGCCAATATCCCGCGTAAGCTGCTTAATTAAATATAACTTATGCTCCTCGGTATTCAGAACAAATTTTCCAACGGAAAGGTGGTACACCTCGGGGATTGACTCTTCAGTAATACTAACCAAGCCGTCTTTACCTTCGGCAATCATCACCCGAAAATTTTCAGGTGCCTTTTCAAGTAATTGCTGCAAAAATAACCCTTGAACGGCATCCCCATCGCAAAAAAACTGACTCGCTTGACTATTGGCATACACGATACGTTGATGACTGTCGGTAAGTAGTAGGGCAAGGTTAGAGTTTTGAATAACGGTATCAAGTAATAGTTCTCGCTGGTAAAGGCTCTGACGCTCACACCTGAGTTTTTCGGAAACCTGATTATAGTAATCTACAAGCTCATCCAATTCATCGGTGCCGTCTCGGGTAATACTGGTGCTGTAGTCATCGTCTAAAAGGTTAAGCAGCCCACCTTGCAGCGCCTGCAAGCGCAAGAATATTCGGCGCGTAAATAGCCCAATACTTATAAAACAGGCGACTAATGCAAGTGCTACTCCAGATAGGAGACTTACAAACTGAGGAACGCCAAAATAGTTTCCCGCGACTACGGCGAGTAGTCCCAGTACACTGGAAAGGAATACTGACAGCAGTATTTTCCCTTGTAAGCTAAATAAACGCATCAACTTTGAATACCGTACTTTTCTAGTCGCCTATAAAGCGCCTGACGGGTTAAGCCTAACTGTCTTGCCGCTTGTGATATATTGCCACTATTTTGTTCTAGGGCCATAACAATGGTGTTCTTATCTGGCTCCAATGATATTTTATGTGTTTTATTGCTCAGTAAGTTCAACATCAAACCAAAATCATCAAAACTAATATCTCGCCCCTCACTGAGCAGCTCTGCTCGTTTACAAGCATTTTCCAATTCCCTTACGTTGCCAGGCCATGGGTAGCGCTGTAGCTGTTTAACAACAACGTGTGGAACATTTTTTTGGCCATGCAAAAAATGAAACATTAGTAATGGTATATCAGCCGTTCTTTCACACAACGGCGGCAAATTTAACTCTATAACATTCAAACGATAGTAAAGATCTTCTCGGAATCGACCTTGTTCAATAGCTAGCGGCAGGTTTGTATTGGTTGCACTAATAACACGCACCTTACAGCGGCGAGTTTCACTAGACCCCAAACGCTCAAACTCCCCGGTCTGTAAAACCCGTAGTAATTTTGCCTGACCGTTAGCCGACAGGTTACCCATTTCATCTAAGAATAAGGTACCTCCATTCGCTATTTCAAAACGGCCCTGTCGCTGTTTTGTGATACCGGTATAAGCACCAGCTTCGGCACCAAATAATTCAGCTTCCATTAAATCGTCGGGTAAAGCGCCCACGTTAACTTTCACGAAAGGGCCATTGGCTGCACGCGAATTTGTTTGAAGTATTTCAGCAATTTTTTCTTTGCCACTACCATTTGGCCCCGTAATTAAAACCGGCACATCCGCCGGCGCAATTTTAATCGCCATTTCCACCACTCTTGCCATTTCCGGGCTTTGAAAAACCAGTCCGCAAAGGTTATAGCGTTGTTTTAACAAATTGACTTGCGCTATATGTTGTTTTTGCTGCTGCTGTAATTCACTGAGTTCCAGAAGGTTGGTTATGGTGGTGAACAGCTTTGCGTCGTCCCAGGGTTTGGCTATATAGTCAGCTGCACCGTTTTTTACTAGCTCTACAGCCGCTTCCAGGTGTGTCCAGGCGGTAATTAAAATGATGGGAAGATCTGGCTGGATTTCGCGAATAGCGCCAAATAATCGCATACCTTCCTGTCCGGAGGTGGTGTCTTCGGTAAAGTTCATATCCTGTATTACTAGGTCGAATTCATCTTCCGTAAGCCGCGCCAAACCGGCCTGCGGTGTGAAAACCGATTCGGTTTCTATTTGATGCAGGCCCAGCATCAGCTCAAGAGCCGAACCAATTGCCGGGTTATCATCTATTACGAGTACACGGGACATGGGGAATGTTTTACCTTTTAATTGCTAAACTGCCAGAAACGGAAGCCGGTGACACCTTAGTGGCCTGATAGGCCGGGTAGGCTGCCGCTGCCAACATGGTGACTAACATTATCCCACCGCTGATAGCCAGTGTGTTCCAAGGTAGAGGAATACTGCCGCCGCCTTGGGTGATTAGCGTGAGTATGGCCGGACCCAGCAGTAAACCAATAAGCATGGCGCCCGCAAATAGAAGCACATTTTCCATCATGATAAACCGGCAGATTTGCCAGCGACTTGCACCTAGCGCGCGTCGTATTGCAATATGCAGACGGTTATTGGCCACCCGGTAGGAGGTTAAGCCTATCACCCCAAAGCCACAAACTCCCACGAGTAAACCGTATATCGTTGCCATTATCTTCAGCACAAAGTGCGCCGGTTTGCGGACATCACTTTTAAGCTCTGGCAGTATCGCTTCTGAACCTACAATTCTATCGCGATCGCTATCGCGAAGAAGCATCTGCATTTCTTTTATTAACTCTATCTCTGCCGGTTGTTCTGTTCGTATCACATAGTCCACAGTATCGTCGGTTAAGATGACAGGTACGAACACGGCATGGTCACCATTGACGATAGCATTATGGGTTCCACGAATATTGCTACTTACACCAATGACCTCAAACGCTTCGTCTTGCCAATAAATATGTTTGCCTAATGCATCGGTATCCGTAAAAAAGTATTCTGCTAGGCTTTCAGTAATCACAATTTTTTGCCCAAACTTGGCCTCAGTTCTGGGTACATACTTAATTTCGTGCTCGTCAAAACCTCGGCCCTCCAGTATGGAGACACCCAGCACCGCCATAACGTTATGGTCGGATAACGCCACATGACTCCAACTATTTTTTCTAACATCACTATCCAAATTATTGTGTATGGGGTTGACCCACTGCCATTTATCCAGCGGAATTCGGTTTATTACTGCAACACCAGCAACACCCTGGTACTGCGACAAAACGCGTAAATCCTGCTTTATACGGCTCTCCCGTGCCTCTGGTGATATTGAAAAATTCACTTGCAAGCGGCCCAGATACGCCTCCTCTATTCCGCTGTCCTCAAAAATAAGTTGACTAATATTGGAGATACCAAAGTAAAGCGCCGATAGTATGCTAATCGTTAAGCCAATTTGAGCAACCATTAGCAGTGGCCCTAGCGGGTTTCGAATGAGTAATTTTAGTGCCGGCAAACAATCATTCATCGATAGTGCTCCTTTATTCTGCATTGAGGTAACGACCCGGTTGCGCGCGACTAACACGCCAAGCAGGTATAGCGCCACTGAGCAAGGTTGAGATAAGTACTAAGGTAAAAATTAGTAGCAATGAAAACAGATTGAGGTGGGCGAAATCTGCAAAATAATAGTAGTCATAGCCCGACATCATCCGCTTAAGCACCTCAAACCAGTAGTAAGCAAGTATTAGTGCAAACAGGCCTCCCCCCAAAGCAATTAGCAGCGCTTCAAATAAATGCTGGATAAATACGGACGATTTACTTGCACCCAGCGCACGCCGTACAGCCGCATCAGCCGTAGTACGTAAAAATTTTGCCATTAGCAACGCAATACTGTTGGTGGTACAAATGAGTAGTATCAAACCAGTTAAAGCGACCTCAGCTAACCCTTGAAACCCTGCGACAATTTTCATCCATTCAGAAGAGTTGCTCAGTGCAATTTTATTCGTGCGAAGATATCGTCCGTTTTCCTGTTCCGACTCAATATAGCCTTTTAGGTAGTTTTCAAAATCTTCTTTTTGTTCAGAGCTATCGAACTCCACCCAAGGTCGTACCCATAGGGTTTCGCTGTTAAGAAAATCTTCATGACTTTTAAGTATTTGGTTATGTTTCCAGGTATAAAAACCTCCCCAACGATGATAATCATGCAGCGCTATATCCTCCAGTGGAAAGAAAAAGCCCGGTGATGTACCCATTGGGGTGTTAGTAGGGTCGTAGATTCTGGGGGCCATATACCAATTGTCTTCAATTAGGCCCGTTACCGTATAGGGTGTTCCGTCTACGAGTAATATCTTCCCGACACTGTTTTTTCCATTAAAAAATATTTGGTTAGCCCAGTCGCCTAATATTATTTTGTGAATACCGTTATATTGCCCCTGCTCTTCCCAGGCTCCACCGTGTTTAAACGGTACGTCGAACATGGAGAAAAAATCGCGAGTAACCAAATAGCCACTGTGCATTGCGGGAAGCACATCATCATTATCTGGATTTTCCAGTATTGCACCGGAGGCACTAAGCATTGTGGTTCGGGTAGGAATACCCGAATTTAGAATAAATTTTGTATCGCGAAAATTGATCGCCGTGGGCATAAAATTTCGACTTTGGAAAAATATTTCTGCAGGATTTTCCGACCAGTTGTCGGTTTGCACTGAAAAAATTCTGTCTATTTTATGCTCCATGGGATTTTTGCTTCCCGCCTGCTCCAAGGTGAGCAGCACCAGCGTAAACGACATACCAAAACCCAACGCCAACATCATCAGTAATGTCATTACAGGGGTTTTCCAGAGACTGCGCCAACCTAAAAACAGATAATATCGCCACATAATTACACCGCCTTTTCTCGAGCAGGAACCTGTTTAAGAGGTTCGTACATTTGCAGGTCTGTAACCTGACCATCCACAATTTGAATATGACGGTTGGCACGACGGGCCAAATCTGGATCGTGAGTAACCATAATGACCGTAGTACCTTGGCGATTAATTTCCTCCAACACCTCCATTACCTGTTTTGCCATTAAAGTATCGAGGTTGCCGGTAGGCTCGTCCGCGAGAATCATACAAGGGTCTCCCGCCAGCGCTCGAGCGATTGCTACTCTTTGTTGCTGACCACCCGATAACTGTGAGGGGTAGTGTTTTTTTCTACCCAGTAGACCTACCATCTCCAGCATTTTATCGATGCGCTTTTTACGTTCCTTACCTGAAAAACCTCGGTAGCGTAAAGGTACATCCACATTATCAAAAACATTGAGATCTGCAATCAGGTTAAAACTTTGGAATATAAACCCAAGCTTGTGGTTACGGATTTTAGAACGATGACTATCACTAAGGTGACTTACATCCTCACCGTCTAACTTATAGGTCCCCTTTGTAAAGTCGTCCAACAAACCCGCTATATTCAAAAAAGTCGTTTTACCGGAACCCGATGGGCCCGTAACAGCCATAAATTCGCCACTGTTCACCTGAAGATTAAAATCCCGAAGCGCGTGCGTTTCCACTAAGCCTGAACGAAATACTTTTTGTAAATGTGTCATTTCCAACATAGTTTTAGTCCTTTATAAGTACAACGTTAGTTTTTCGGCGTATGCCGGTAGCAGAATTGATAATCACCTCCCCAACACTAAGCCCATCCAGAATTTCAATGGAAGAGTAACTACGATCACCGAGTTTAATTTTCCGACGGTGAGCCTTGTCACCCACCCTTACGAATACACTTCCTTCAAAACTATCGGTAAAGCTACCTCTTTCTACCATTAGCACATCCGCTTTTTCCTGTATAAAAATGCGTACACTTAATCGCTGATTTTCACGCAAATTCTCGGGATAGGGGGCTTTAAACCCTACGCGGGTGGTAACCTGACTGTGGATAACTTCAGGAGAAACGGCCAGTAGTTCGCCCCAGAATATTTTCTTGTTGAGTTTTATTTCCACTTTCATACCAGGCGCTAGATCATCTGCGTAGTCTTCCGGTACCGGCGCTTCCATTTCATAGTGGGTAAGATCCACTACCGTAATTAGCGGGTGATAACCACCGATCGCCTGCTGATCTTTCACTTGTAAGCTACCCACCATACCGGTAACGGGCGAGCGTATTTTTAAACGATCCAAGCGCTTCTGTACGCTATCAACCACTAGTTTTTGCGAGGTGACATCCTGCTCTACCATAGTCTGTTCAAACGCCAAGCTTTCCTGATCTATGCTATTCGTTTTTTTCGCCAGCCGTAATTCTAGAGCTGCACGGTCGCGATTATCGACAATTTTTTCGTAGTTCATCTGGCTGATAATTTGATTTTCTATTAATTTGTCGGACCGTTTTTTTTCTCTTTCCAGCGCTTCTAGGTTTACTTTTGCCATGTCTTCCATTTTTTGTAAACCGAATATACGCCGCTTTATCTCAAGTTTTTTTCGTTCTACTTCAACATTCAGTTTTAGCAATAATGCTTGTTCACGCGCTAAATGCTCCTCTAAACCAGGGCTCACCACTTCTACCAATAATTGCCCCTCCATTACCCTATCACCGGCTTTTACTTTCAGCTGGACAAAGCCTTGCTCAGGGCTGAACAGGGTAGGGCTATTGGCCGTTATTACACGGCCCTGAGCCAGTAAATCTTTTAAAAAATCACCGCGTTCAACTGTCGCAAAATGTAATTCACCTTCCGCTACAATTTCATCCACCTCCGATGTGGAATAGAAGTAATAAAAAGACCAGGCCATTGCCGCAACCAACCCACCAATCAGCGTCATTATTCCCAGCGTTTTTGGTTGTACCCCCGATTTTTTCAGAAGGAGATCTTGACCGGAAGTATCGGCTATGGCCTGGTAAATCATTGGGTAGATCACATTATTGAAGTTCAGCCTTAGTGCAATCAAGGATTGTGCCAAGACCGAAAACTAATGTAACTATCTGTTTTTATTGGAAATATTTTTGGAAATGGAATTGCATGCTAATGAAGAGTGTCCGAAAACGATGTCCACTTTATAGTGTGGACAATTTCACCTATCAGGTTTTTTGAATGCGACGCTACCTTAAAGGGCAACTTTAGAGAAAACAGGCGCTTGGGTGGTTACTGTAATATGTGTACCAATATGATGGTAACTATAAGACTTCCACTAATTTGGCATAGCCCGAACGGCTTACCGAATATTGCTCCCCATTTTTTAGCAGTGCAAATCGGTTTTCTTTACCCTCGGTTTCGATTCCACTTAGGTAGTCTAAATTGATGATTGACGAGCGATGAATACGACAGAACTGGCGTACATCCAGCATTTTTTCTAAGTTACTTAGGCGTTCCTGCTTTATATATTTGCGGTGGGCGGTGTGTATAACAACGTAATCGTCTGCCGCTTCTATGGCTATTACGTCAGTAACAGCCACTACAAAAACATCGCCTTTTTCACGAATGAGTATACGGTTTATGGGTGCTTGATTTTGTTGATGGTCAATTAGCATTTGCTGCTTTGGCTTATCACCGGTATCTCCATTATTTAAACGCTGACAAATTCTTTCTATGGTCAATCTCAAGCGTTCTTTGCTAACGGGCTTCAGAAGATAATCCAAGGCGTTATTCTCAAATGCTTGAATAGCGTATTCATCGTGGGCTGTAACAAAAACGGTAAGCGGTGCTTCATCGCCAAGTAAGTCGAGCACATCAAAGCCATCTAATTTCGGCATGTGAATGTCGAGAAACATCACTTGCGGACAAAATTCGTGGACGGCCTTAACCGCAGCTAATCCATGTTCGCACTCGGCAACCGTGGTAATGCATTCATGCTCCGCAAGCAGGTGTTGTAGCGCTTGTCTTGCATGGCTTTCATCGTCAACAATTATCGTTTTAATAGGCAATTTAGGTCCCTATACTCCCGTAGGCTTTCGCAATTGGCTTGGAATGCGATTCGGTAAATGTAGCTTAACAACGAATTCATGGTCATCAGACTCTACTACCATCGTCGCATTACTACCATAATAACCGGCTAAACGTTTTTTAAGAGACGACAACCCCACACCAGTACCTTTTCTATTACCTCCCAGAGGGTCGGTTGAATTTTTTACTTCTATCTGTAAGCCTACATCATTTTTTTGGATAGCAATTTTTATGTAGCCCTTTTCCAAGCTGGCATCGATACCATGCTTAACCGCATTCTCAACAAGCGGGAATAATATAAGTGGAATAACTTCGGTAGAATTCGCCTTATCAGCAATATTAAAATCAACGATACAACGCTGACCATAGCGTTCTTGCTCAATAGACAAGTAATTTTTTATGTGTGTAACTTCCTCGGCCACCGTTACTCGTTCACTTTTTGAATAATTGACACTGTATCGAAGAAAATCCGCTATTTGTACGCACAAACCGTGAATTTTTTCTGGCGTGACCTGGGACAGGTTCGCCAACATATTCAAGCTGTTATACATGAAATGTGGGTGTACCGTTTCTTTAAGCGTTTTTAATTCAATCTCACTGATTAAAAGGCGCTTGCGCAGTATTTCACTGTTATCCGCTTCACTGGTGTTAGCTGTGAGGTAGGTATAGTGTAATAACACCCACACAGCATACAGAATAGTAGCCAATACACCGTTGGTTATGAAGGTGAGTTGGTAAATTTCACGTCCATATTGTATGCCAAGGTGTACAGCTTCTGCCGACCAAATATAGCCCAATATTAACCAAAGGCCTACGGTGAAAACACCGGCTATCGATTGAAAAATAACGATAAAGAATATTGGTGTTCTATTAATCGGTAAGCGCTGACAAAGATGGATATTAGAAAAACAAAAGAATATGAGTATGAAATACCAGGGGGTTATAAACGAAAAACATTCTTCGACCAAACCCTGTATCGATTCAGCTTTTAGCAGTTCAATTATTAGTAATGTGATAAAGGTAGAAATCACAAACCAAAAAAATAGTACGGCTAAGAAACTTCTTTGGGAAAAGAATAGAGGGTGCATAATGGTTTATCCGCGTTTATAGAAACCTACAACTAATTGCGGATATCAACGCCCCCTAGAAACGCAAACCCTGTGATAATAACTTGTTTTCTAGGTACACCTAGTTTATCGGCTAAACAAGTTGTTTTATTGCTAACACCACCCAAAAATGGCAATACTTTTGAGGTTACCTGCCAATGAGGAGGTACCATTATATTCACACCTCCCATAAAAGACAGTACGTCTATTTCGATGGTGTTGCCCTCGCAGTCGGCTTCACGTATATCAACTTCGGCACCACCTAGTACGGTAATCACACTACCCTTTGACAGAGTTTGGCTACGCGTAGCATAGTCGCCACCACCCAATATAGTAAAAACATCTATTTTGTTTTCTTCGGGAATATTATCCATTTCCATATCGGCTTCCATGCTGCTTTCCTCGGATTTCCAGAACGTAAAATTATCTGATTTAGCAAACCAGTTCTTACATTGTTTGTTGTGGTCAGGGCGTAATAAATGAAAGCCAACCGCCAGTAGAATTAGCGGTGCTATTAATGCTCCAATACTAAAATTAAAAATACCATATTTTGTCAGCGCAAATAGAACGCCCACACCAATCAGAAAATAGGGTAAAGGTTTTTTGGCTGCTCCGGGTGTTTGTTTTTGATAGACAATCATTGCCGCACCCACCACAATCAATATGAACGGCCAATTGGAAAAGAATATACCCAGTAATTTAAATCCAATATTATTGAAAAATAGCATTACCGCGAACACAATAAACCCCATACCGATAAGCGTACGCGTGCTTAGGTTTTTCGAAGTTCGCGGTTTTTTTTGGAGCTTGTCTTCAAGTTTTTTTGTCATTTTTCTGCTGCTTAATATGCGCTTAAAAGGCAAACAATATTGGAACTTATCGATCTAAAGCCAATATTGTCGAATACCAGCAAGCCGGTAAATAATACAACCCCGCTAACGGCAATAGCTTCCGTGTTCATTGCATCAAATAGCTTTATTAAACTTTCCATAGTTTTGTGCCTCTACTATTCAGGTTTGCTTTGGTGTGTATCTTCGGCTGTAGGTTCATCAACAATCACAGCCTCTTCGATTGGCTCCAGCTCACTAACGCCTTCTGGCCATGGAGAGAAGGGGAAAGGCTTGCGCTCGGTGTTATAACTGACAAACTCCAACGCCTGATGAATAAAGCTGGCCAGCGATTTACCCAACGAACGCAAATTTTCATTCTCTCGGCCTGTGCCGAGTACAAACACAAATTGTACGGCACATATAACCCACATCACCACGCCAGCCACATGTAATAGAACCGCAAATAGCAGCATATACGCCAAACGTATCCAGTGGCTGTGGTCTTTGATGTTCTGATGAAATTGGTCTTGGTTAAAAGTTCGGCTTGCCATTGTCACTCTCCTTTGTAGGTTTCGAAGAAGATTACACCCGGAATGATGGGCTGTGACTACAAACTCGGTCGATGGTGGATGTTACTCGGTAAATCGCAAAATGTAGATATAACGCTCGCCTAAATTCGGTGAATCAACGCAAAATGTCGGTTAATGCGTTTTCAAATCCTTAAGTTTTTGTTTAAACGTGTCTACAACGGTTTTAAGTACCTTCAAGCGGGCTTTGTCTTTAAAATCGGTGCTAACAACCGTCCAAGGTGCCGTTTCAGTACTGGTACGTTCGATCATATCCTCAACAGCAACGACGTAATCGTCCCAGCGGTTGCGGTTACGGTAGTCTTCTTCTGTTATTTTGTATTTTTTATAATCGGTTACTTCGCGTTCTTTGAAGCGGCGCAGTTGTTCCTGATTACTAATATTTATCCAAAACTTGAGAACCACCGCGTTGTGGATAGTAAGCTGTTCTTCAAAGTCAGTGATTTCCTTGAAGGCTCGCTGCCATTCATTGTCTGTGGCGAACCCCTCTACACGCTCGACGAGCACGCGACCATACCAACTGCGATCAAATATAGTCATCTGTCCGTTACGTGGCACATCGCGCCAAAATCGCCACATATAGTGGTGTGCATATTCATCTTCGGTCGGTTTGGCTATAGGTTTTATACGATAGAACCCCGCATCTAATGGCGCAACCATACGCCTTACGGCACCGCCTTTTCCTGCGGCATCCCAACCTTCAAATACCATAACCACGGGAATATCTTGCTTGCGTAGGTCAAATGTTAGTTTGTGTAATTTGAGCTGTAGTTTTTTCAGTTTTGCTTTCGCGGACTTTTTATTCGGTGCGTGCTCAATGGATTCCGGAGACATATTGATGTCGACGCGTTTACCCGGGTAACCGTTATCTTCAATGTCAGCATCTGGGTTATCGTGCGCTAACCAGTGCTGGAGTTTATGTTTAATTATCTCGCCTACTTCCAGATTACGTCGAAGGCTATCGGCGCCATCGATCACATACCAGCG
The DNA here is from genome assembly GCF_014218805.1 of Teredinibacter franksiae. Lineage (NCBI taxonomy): Bacteria > Pseudomonadati > Pseudomonadota > Gammaproteobacteria > Cellvibrionales > Cellvibrionaceae > Teredinibacter > Teredinibacter franksiae. The sequence goes on from NZ_JACJUV010000001.1 coordinate 2,613,504, forward strand.
ATTTGTAGCCGTACTGGTAGCATCCAGAGTTTGCTGAATAGCGTCCATCGCAACAGGATAGTTTTTCAGTGCTAACTCATCTTTGACATCGAAGTAGGGGGTATCTCGAATTTCAGCCACCCGCTCACGTAATACCGTCTCTGGAATATGAAGCCAGCATTTGATCATTAGCGCGCCGTCATCGGTGTGCTTTTTCTCAAAGTTGCGAATGTATTGCTCACGCTTACGCAGTTTATCGGCACTAATTTCACCATTCAAAAATTGGACAAGCGATGTACTTGTCCAATCGCGCAGGTAAATGGCCATCTCACCCGCACCCGGTAGATCTCGCCAATACCGCCAAAAAAATGGCCGTGTATCATCTTCATGCTGACTAGGTCCGTAGGCATTCACGCTGAGAAACCTTGGGTCCATCCAGCTGGACAGTGCGTTTATGGTTTCATGCCTACCGGATCGGTCATCACCGGCGATGACCAAAATTACAGGTTTTTTCTGCGCTCTTACGCGGTTCTGTAGCTGCAGTAGGTCCGCGCGCAGTTCATTTACGCGCTTTTTGTATGCGGATTTGCTAATGGGAGGCGCAGGTTGATTGAGTGTAAGCATGGCAACATTTGGGTTATGGGTGGCGTCGATGGTTTAAATATAAACGATGACAACGCGTTTGGTTTGAGTTATCTGGGTAATTTACGTTTTTGGCGATTGCGAGCCCGTGAGAGGCGGCGAGAGAAAACGAATTGTGCTCGGCTGTTTAACGCGCAAGAGTAGAGCTTCAAACGACCAATATTGCGTGCAGTTAGCCAGCTTCCACCTAAATTTAGGTGGGTAATGATGTGAGGCGCTATTTATTTCCCGTCCGCGGGAATGCGAACCTGTGTTCTTTGTGGTGACTTTACACGCTTATCTTTACCCTACGCACGGAGGCTATGCGTATTGAAAACGTTCGATACAAATCCACATTTGGTCATACCCACGAATGCGAGAATGATATGAAAAGCGCTTTAAGCGCCATACCAAAATACGCAGGTGGAGAATGGCAGATTATTCAGCCACCCATAAAATCTAGTCGTTGATCTCAAACTAATCGCCTAAGCCGTCGCTGGCCGTTTCTTCAACAAACCCCGCTTCTTCAAATAAATCAACAAAAGTGACACCGCCGCCGGGGTAATGCCTGGAATTCGCGAAGCACGCGCAATGGTTTCTGGGCGGGCTTCAGAAAGCTTTTGCTTGAGTTCATTCGAAAGACCTTCCACCGTTGAATATTCAAAACCTTCGGGGATTAGGGTATTTTCATTTTGGCGCAATCGGGTAATGTCTTCTTGCTGGCGGTCGATGTAACCCGCGTACTTGGCGGATATTTCCACCTGCTCGGACACCTGATTATCCTCAGCAGGGCTTCCTTTTAGGCTACCTAAATCGGAATATGTCAGCTCTGGACGCTTAAGTAGATCCATAAGTGAATATTCACGATTAAGCGGTGATGTAAGTTTAGGGGCCAACTGTTCTGCTTCGGCACTACCCGCTTGAATCCAAGTGCTTTTCATGCGCTGGGTTTCTAGCGCTATGGCTTCGCGTTTTTCACAAAAAGCCTGCCAGCGTTCGTCGTCGACTAAACCTAGCTCGCGGCCTTTTTCAGTTAACCGTATATCCGCATTATCTTCGCGCAGCAGCAATCGGTATTCAGCGCGGGATGTAAACATACGGTAGGGTTCACGGGTGCCCATAGTGATAAGGTCATCGGCTAGTACACCTATGTAGGCTTGGTCGCGCGCGGGGCACCAGGACTCTTTGCCCTGCGCCTTTAAAGCCGCATTGGCTCCAGCCAGTAAACCCTGTGCGCCCGCCTCCTCATAACCGGTTGTGCCATTTATTTGCCCAGCGAAAAATAGCCCCTCAATGGCGCGGGTTTCAAAGCTGTATTTCAAATCGCGCGGGTCAAAATAATCGTATTCAATGGCATAGCCGGGGCGTGATATATGAGCGTTTTCGAAGCCTTTAATGGAACGCACCAATGCCAACTGAATATCGAAAGGTAAGCTAGTCGAAATACCATTAGGGTAGAGTTCGTGGGTATTCAAACCTTCAGGTTCAACGAAAATCTGGTGGCTGGATTTGTCGCTAAAGCGGTTAATTTTATCTTCAATGGATGGGCAGTAGCGGGGCCCCACGCCTTCTATGACTCCAGTGAACATCGGCGAGCGGTCAAAACCGCTGCGAATGATATGGTGGGTCTGTTCGTTGGTGTGCGTGATCCAACAGCAGGTTTGCTTTGGGTGGTCACGCACACTCCCCAAAAATGACATCACCGGCAGAGGATTATCTCCCCATTGCTCCTCCATGTCGCTAAAATCGACAGAACGGGCATCGATACGCGGCGGAGTGCCGGTTTTCAACCGGTCTACTCTTAGCGGAAGTTCACGTAAGCGCTCGGCCAATGCAATGGCCGGAGGATCACCTGCGCGGCCACCAGAGTGGTTTTGCATGCCTATATGGATTCTACCACCCAGAAATGTGCCCGCCGTTAGAACCACCGTGGGGGCCTCAAACCTTAACCCCATTTGAGTAATCACACCTTTCACCTGGTCGCCTTCAACAATCAGGTCATCCACGGCCTGTTGGAATATGTACAGGTTTTTCTGGTTTTCCAGTATTTCTCGTACGGCGGCTTTGTAGAGTACGCGGTCTGCCTGGGCTCGCGTAGCGCGTACCGCCGGGCCTTTGCGGTTATTCAACATCCTAAATTGAATGCCGCCCTTATCTGTAGCCTTCGCCATAGCGCCACCAAGAGCATCAATCTCCTTCACCAAATGGCTTTTACCAATACCGCCTATCGCGGGGTTGCAACTCATTTGCCCCAACGTTTCTATGTTGTGCGTGAGCAGAAGCGTTTTACATCCCATGCGCGCAGAGGCTAAGCAGGCTTCGGTACCGGCGTGTCCGCCACCAATAACAATAACGTCAAAACGATTAGGGTAAATCATTGGGTTTATTCAGTGCGCTGAAAAAGGGGAACGCAGTATAAGGATTGCTGGTTAAAAAAAGAACTGCGTTTTTGTTTAAAAAGGTGCTTAGTTAGTTTTATATATTGAATAAGAATATATAAAATATATAGATAGTATTATTTTAGTTATTAATATTAGTAAGCCTTTTTTTAGTGGATAACCCTTTTTTATGTAGATAAATCAATTTGTTACAGCAAGTATAAGTTATAAATAGAATAGGTATTAGCTGATCAAAATATGTCAGAAAGCTGGGGTAGAAAAGGGCGGTTATCCAGCAGGTTGTTTTCTGCTCTATTTTTGTGGGGATAGTTTTAAGTTTTGCCCTCAGGCTATTAAATAGTTATTAAGGAGTTACCCCTAAGCGGTTGAAAAACAACCTTATTCTTATCCACACCTGTGCATAAACTGTGGTGAATCTGTTTGAATTGTTTAATAGCGCCTGTTTATTGTAAATTTTATGTTGATAAATTGTGTATAAATGTGGATAACTATTTAGCGTTGCCTAATCAATAGTCAAAATGAAAATGGGAACAATTATGTTAATGAGTAATATAGAGATCATACCTGGTAAGAAAATAGTGAAGCACCTCGGAGTCGTAAACGGTAATACGGTCCGAGCAAAACATGTAGGCCGGGATTTAATGGCCGGTTTAAAAAATGTTTTTGGTGGTGAGCTACGGGGTTACACGGAACTATTACAGGAGTCTCGTGAAGAGGCTACTGCTCGGATGTGTGAACAAGCTGCGGCCATAGGCGGAAATGCGGTCCTAAATGTACGCTTTTCAACATCATCGATTACCGCTGGGGCGTCGGAGTTGTTGGCGTACGGGACAGCGGTTGTTGTTGAGTAACCGGAGTAGATATAAATGGAACAAATAGTCGTATTTCTGGTTTTGTTGGTGTTGGGATATGTTTTTGGGCGTATTGCGGAAAAGCGCCATTTTAAGTCGATAATAGAACGCGAACGGGCTTATTTACACCTTAAAACCTTTTCTACAAAGCGCATTCCTGTGTTTAAGCAACCGGTAGAAGGTGTATTGGTGGGCGGGAACGTAGTGGTATCTATTGATTACTTCAAGCGGGTTGCCGCCGGCTTACGGGCTATTTTTGGCGGACGGGTGAGTGCCTACGAAAGTCTATTGGATAGAGCGCGTCGAGAAGCTGTTTTGCGAATGAAGGAAGATGCCATAGCCAAAGGAGCAAAAGCGGTGTTTAACCTAAAGCTGGAAACATCATCAATCTCCAAGGGACAAAAGAATCAAGTGGGTAGTGTTGAGGTTTATGCTTATGGTACGGGTTTGATACCGGGTGGAGCTCTTGAGGTTTGACAGATGAACCGTTATTTGAAAACCGGTTGCCGCCAGAAAATATAAACGTTAGCCCCGAGCACCCTTTAAAAGAGTTTTTTTCTTTGCTCTTAGGTGGTGTTGTTATTGTGGTACTGCTGGTTACTTCGTTGGCGTTATTAACGGGTTGGTTAGCGCCAAAAATACCTTTTCACTATGAGCAAAAGCTTGCCGAAGGGTTCAGCGAAAGCTTATTTTCAACGTTTAATGACAATCTAAAGACTACTGACGACACGCAGAAAGTGGCTCGTCAACGTTATCTTGATAATTTAGCTAACAAAATCGTTACCGCCTGGCCTTTGCCACCCGGGGTTGAAGTGAGTGTTCACTATATTGACAGTGATACAGTAAACGCATTCGCCACCATCGGCGGGCATATATTAATTTTTCGAGGGTTATTGGAAAAACTCGGAAGTGAAAACGGTATCGCGTTTGTATTAGCCCATGAAGTTGGCCATGTTGCGCATAGACACCCGATTCAGGCGATGGGGCGGGGCTTGGTGATTGGTTTATCGGTTGCTACGATTATTGGCGCCAGTGATTCCGGTGTGGTGGATATGCTCGCACCACAAGCTACAGCGGTAACGTCTCTCTCGTTTAGCCGAGCCCAGGAAACGCAGTCTGATGATTATGCGCTTGAGGTTTTACAGGGGCTTTATGGGCATGTAAATGGCGCCAGTGAGTTATTTGGAATACTGCAAAAAGAGCATAGTCAGTTGTTGGAGGTAGAGTTTTTCAGTACTCACCCTTTAAACAAAAAGCGACTTAAGCATATAGCCGAAGTGGAAAATGGCTTAGGTGAATTAGTGAAAATACCGGAGGGTTTGTTTTCTGACTCGGAGGCAATACAGCAGTAGAACTCAGCATTTAGCCGATATTAATTACTTTATAGCGTTTTTCGGGTATTTTTAGTATGCGAGAAAGATTGGTAGAGGACGTTGGTTTTACGTTATTTACCAATACAAAAACTCGAAAAAATCTTCCCCAGTAAATCATCGGGGGTAAAGCGACCGGTAATTTCGCTAAGGTGATCCTGGGCTAAGCGCAGGTCTTCAGCTAATAGCTCTCCGGCAGCGGCCGTTTCAAGTTGATGCTTGCCGCTTAGCATGTAGTTCAATGCTTGTTGAATAGCTTCTATGTGGCGACGACGTGCGCTAAAGCCGCCTTCGCCAACCTGGTGGTAGCCCATGACTTTTTTTAGGTGCTCTCGGAGGTTATCCAGACCAGCACCGGATTTTGCCGAAATGGCTACTTCGTGAATTTTTCCATTAATTTCAGTCATTTTAAAACCACTTTCGTCGATTTTATTGTGGATTAACGTCACCTTGGAGAAACATTCTGGGTGCTGATTTAGCTGTTGCCAGTAGTCTTCTGTGTGAAGATCAATATTCACCGTAGTATCCAACATAAGCAAAATTCGGTCGGCTTTTGCTATTTCTTGCCACGCCCGCTCAATGCCTATTTGTTCAACTTTGTCTGGGCTTTGTCTTAATCCTGCTGTGTCGATAACGTGTAGTGGCATACCATCAATGTGGATATGTTCTCGTAGTACATCGCGGGTGGTTCCCTCAATATCAGTCACGATTGCCACGTCACTTTCGGCGAGGGCGTTTAGTAGGCTGGATTTGCCGGCGTTTGGTCTGCCGGCAATAACAACTTTCATGCCTTCACGCATGAGTACGCCCTGTTGGGCGGCATCAAAAATTGCTTGGACTTGGCTAATAAGGTTATTAAGTTGACCGCTTACATGACCGTCGGTTAGAAAGTCTATTTCTTCCTCGGGAAAATCGATAGCGGATTCAACATATATACGTAGTTGTATTAAATCGTCGACTAAAGTGTTGATCTTCTTCGAAAATGCACCCTTGAGCGAGTTAAGAGCTTGCATAGCCGCTTGTTTCGAACTGGCGTCGATGAGGTCGGCAATGGCTTCAGCTTGAGCGAGATCGAGTTTGTCGTTAAGGAATGCACGTTCAGAAAACTCCCCAGGCCTAGCCATGCGCGCACCCGTTTGGATTATGGCCGCTAACAGTAAATCTAGAATTACCGGGCCACCATGGCCTTGGAGTTCGAGGACATCTTCGCCGGTGAATGAGTGAGGGTTGGGGAAAAAGAGGGCGATGCCTTTGTCGAGTTGGTTTTGTTGGCTGTCGTTAAACGCGGTGTATATGGCTTCTCGAGGCTTGGGTACAAAACCGAGTAATTTGGAGGCAATTTTTTGTACGTTCGGCCCAGATACCCGCACAATACCGACACCACCACGGCCTGGGGCCGTGGCAATTGCTGTTATGGTGTCGGTTGTCATAGGGAGTTTTACTTAGCCCGCTTTTTCTATTTGGCGGGTGATCAAGTATTGCTGGGTAATAGACAGCGAGTTGTTTACAACCCAGTACAGTACTAAACCTGCGGGGAACATCATAAACAGCGCTGTAAAGAAGATAGGCATCATCTGCATAATTTTAGCCTGCATGGGGTCCGGTGGGGTTGGGTTCAGCTTTTGCTGAATCCACATTGTCGCGCCCATAATCGGTGGCAAGATGTAAAACGGGTCCCTTACACTCAGGTCGTGGATCCAAAAGAAGAAGGGTGAATGACGCAACTCTACCGATTCCATTAGTGTCCAGTAGAGCGCAATAAATACCGGCATTTGCAGCAATACCGGTAGACAGCCACCCAAGGGATTAACCCCTTCTTTTTTGTAGAGCTTCATTGTTTCCGCCGACATTTTTTGCCGGTCGTCACCATAGCGCTCTTTCAAATCTTGCATTAACGGTTGAACTTTACGCATCTTGGCCATGGAGCGGTAACTCATGGCAGAAGGGTATAGAAACAATAATTTTATACAGAATGTGAGTAGGATAATGGCGATACCCCAGTTGCCCACAAAGTCGTATATATAGTTAAGCGCAAAGTAGAGCGGCTTGGCTATCATCCATAACCAACCGAAATCGATGGTGAGATATAGGTAGGGTGAGATCTGCTCCAAGTTGCGAATTTTTTTCGGGCCGACATAAAAGGCGGCTTTAAGGTTGCCGGTGGTGTGTGGGGCAATTGTGGTGCTTTCGCTGGTAAAGCCCAGTAGATAAAAATCTTCTCCACTTTTTCGCAGGTTGTAGAAGTTCTTTTTGTCGGCGTCTGGTATCCAGGCACTAATAAAGTAGTGCTGGATCATCGCTACCCAGCCGCCTTTGCTTTCAGACTTGAGAGATTCATCATCTAAATCATCGAAGCTGATCTTGTGGTAATTTTTTTCCGGTGTGGTAATTGCACCACCGAGGAATGGTTTCACGCCTATGCCAGAATCGGAAGGAGGTTCGTAGCTGTCGCGCTTAATTTGCCCGAAGAGGTTTGCCTTCCAGTTGGCGTCACTTTTGTTGGTGACCAGGTATTCAAGATCGATCAGGTGGGTACCGCGGTTGAAGGTATACCGCTTAATAATGTTCGCGTCGGCATTATTGAATTTTAGGTCTATGGAAAGACTATCTTCGCCTTCTCTCAACTCAAAAGCCGTGGCATCTACTTTGTAAACAGGGCGTTGTTTGCCATCGATACCGTTTGCACCGATTAATCCCGATTGAGCAATATAGGTGTGGGAGTTAGTACGGTTGAGCAGAATGAAAGGGTCGGGTTCATTGAGCTTCGCGTCGTAGTCGAGCAGGGCAACCTTAACAATGTCGCCGCCTTCCGTATCAATGACCACTTCCACGTTGTCGGTAACTACGGTGATTAGCTGCGAATATACGCGTTTAGGTGGCGATTGTGCAGGAACATCTGACTCTGAAGATTCCTCCGGTACGGTTGGAATTTCATTGATCGCCGCGGGTGTGGTTACCTGGGGTAATTCAGGTATCTGCGCAGCAGGAGTAGACGATGACGAAATTGTTGTTTGATCAGTGTTGACGGCGGATTGTGCGTGTTGTTTTTCCTGGAATTCACCCCAGCGAATAAACAACAGGAACAATACAACTACGATGCCCCCAATGAGCGAATTACGAAGCCAATTCATGGTGGATTACTACCGTTACTAATGAGGTTGGTGTTTTGGGTGAGAGGCTGGCACGGGATCATATCCCCCGTTATGCCATGGGTGGCATTTACCCACCCTTGTTATTGCCAAGTAAAAACCGCGGATAACGCCATGCCCTTTTACCGCTTCAATGGCGTAAGCCGAGCAGCTGGGCTCAAAACGACAACGTGGTCCGAGTAGGGGGCTCACCAAATAGCGGTAGGCATACACCGGTGATAAAACAAGCAGGTGTACAAAAGAAGAATTTACTTCTTTACCTGTAGTTTTTCCGGATTTTCCGCCCTTTTGGCAACACGTTTCCATAGTTTTTCTAAAATGTTTAGCAATTCCGAGTTGGCGATTTGGTCACCACCCCGTCGGGCCAGCACTATAGCATCTATTGCTGGGATATTGTGCTGTTTCAGCCTGAATGACTGGCGTATCAAACGCTTTAGCTGATTACGGTTTACCGATAGACGAATATTTTTTTTGGCTATGATTAACCCAAGACGCGGGCGACCCAATAGATTGGGTTTGGCGAGAATGAGGAAGTTGGGGTGGGAAGCTTTTATAGGTGCGTTATCGAACACCGTTGAAAAATCACCGGAGTTTAATAATCTGTCGGACTTATTGAAGGTAAGACCCTTCCCCCGATCAGAGCGCTCCACTCCGGCAATATGCAAAAATCTGCGTGATTAAGCGGCTAACTGTGCGCGGCCTTTGGCACGACGACGAGCCAAAACTTTACGACCACCTTTAGTAGCCATACGGGCACGAAAACCGTGGGTACGCTTGCGCTTCAAATTACTTGGTTGAAACGTTCTTTTCATTCCAGTTCACCTGTCTTTTCTGAGGAGAAGCGATCTCCCCGTTAGCATGTTAGTTCGTAAGCTGGGTAAAGCCCTAAACGCTGTAAGCGACTATTGGTTAGGTACTTGAACCCGAAGGACGCGCGATTTTATAGAAATGAGGATGGAAAATCAAACACTTTGATGTGCGGCGCAGTGTTAGAACTTAAGGTAGGGTTTAACCTGCCGAATATGAGTGGCTCGCTAGGCCATGAAAAACGTAGTAATAGACAGCTTATTAATAACATATAAACAGAGTTATCCACAAAATATAGTAAGCCTCACTTATTTAAAATAAATATAACAATTACCATAAGGTTTTTTTACTAGCAGCGTAACACTCAGATTTAAAGGGAGTTTTTTATTTAATTTGAAAATAGAAGACTAACTTACTGTGGATAAGTTATGTGTGAGAGAGTAGACTAGCGACCCGTTGTGAATAAGTAGTGAAGGTTTGTGGCGCGCTAATTGTTATAGCGGTATGCAGACCGTTAAGGTGCGTTACGTGCCAATATATCGGGTTTGTTTTTGCTTTCAGCTTAGCTCACCTTGGTGATGTAATTTGCCTATATAAGTTCTTTGGTTAAGGCGTATTAAAGGCTAAGGGTGCACCCAGTAAGCTAACCTCCAGCGTAAAGTTCGTTCAGGCTGTCAACCTTAAGGTTAGTTCCAGCTAGGAGTCTCAATAGAATCAAGGCTTCGTAGTACTAGAAGTATTAGTCGTATTTTCAGTTGTTCATGTTGTAACTCTATCCCTGTCTGTTTGTTGGTTTAATCGAGTTGATTAATGGGGGTTTGATCGTTTCATTTCCTCCGAAATTGGCAGGAGTGGCGTTTTTTGAGTTCGGTTGAACAGCTTTTTCTTGGGCTTGGAAGCTCCAGGAACAAAAACTCAAAAAATTGGAGTCGTATTTTGTCAAATAGTAGCTGGGAGCTATGTGCTTCGACATTGCAGTCTGAGTTGCCAGCACAGCAATTCAATACCTGGATTAGGCCTCTCAAAGTTAGCGATAGTACGGGTAACCTACTTCGGTTGTTGGCACCGAACCGGTTTGTCCTCGACTGGGTAAACGATAAGTTTAAAGCGCGTATAGAAGAGGTGTTGGCATCACAGCACAATGGGTATCGGCAGGTGGAAATAGCGGTAGCACCGCGGACTTCCACTGGATTTTCAGTAAACCTGAATACCAATGTACAAAATAATCCAGCAGCGGCTTTAACTAACCCTTCTCCTGCTTCAAACGTTACTGATAGTGCACCTTGCTCTCGGCCTCGAGTAATTGACACACCTTCGCCCGCACCTGAACAAGCAGTAGCGGACGATAATTTTGGCCATACGGATCCTTTGCTGGTTAGCCCCCCTAACATTCAAACATTTAGCCGTAATTTTCAGAATTTCGCGTCAGATCGCGTCAAAATCAAAGACGTTGAAGGCGGAATTCAACATAAAAATAACCTCAATACGAACTTTATCTTCGATAATTTCGTGGTTGGAAAGTCTAATCAATTGGGCCTGGCTGCGGCTAGCCAAGTAGCCGAAAACCCCGGTGGATCCTACAACCCTCTGTTTATATACGGTGGAGTAGGTCTAGGTAAGACGCACTTAATGCACGCTGTGGGTAACGCATTGGTGCAGCGCAAGCCGGGCGCGCGGGTTGTTTATTTGCACTCAGAGCGGTTTGTTGCCGATATGGTAAAAGCGCTGCAACTCAACGCCATTAATGAGTTTAAACGTTACTACCGGTCGGTTGATGCATTGTTAATTGATGATATTCAGTTCTTTGCCGGTAAGGAGCGCTCACAGGAAGAGTTCTTCCATACCTTTAATGCTCTGTTAGAAGGCGGCCAGCAAATCATTCTAACGTGCGACAAGTACCCCAAAGAAATCAACGGGCTAGAAGAACGCCTTAAATCACGTTTTGGCTGGGGCCTTACGGTCGCTATCGAGCCGCCGGAGCTAGAAACACGTGTAGCGATACTGAAGGGTAAAGCTGAATCGGTGAATGTGCCACTTCCGAACGATGCGGCCTTCTTTATTGCCCAGCGAATCCGCTCAAATGTACGTGAGCTGGAAGGCGCGTTAAAGCGCGTAATTGCTAATTCTCAGTTTACAGGCCGCGAAATATCGGTAGATTTAGTGCGCGAATCGTTAAAAGACTTATTAGCACTGCAAGACAGGCTAGTTAGCATTGATAATATACAGCGCGTTGTTGCAGAGTATTATAAAATCAAGGTTTCCGATTTGCACTCCAAACGCCGTAGTCGCTCTGTTGCACGGCCGAGACAGGTAGCCATGTATTTGGCAAAAGACTTGACTCACCACAGTTTGCCGGAAATTGGCGACGCATTTGGGGGGCGTGACCACACAACGGTTTTGCATGCGTGTCGAAAAATTAAAGAGTTGCAGGAATCAGACGCCGATATTCGCGAGGATGTGAAGAACCTTCTGCGTACCCTTACTACCTGATTCTAAAGCTTAAATAAGGGTTTTGACACAAACAATAAAAACTCGCTGTACATCATTGAATCTCAATCCAACCGTTCAGAATAAAGAGAAGCAGTATGAAATTCACCGTTTCACGTGAAGCCCTGATTAAACCACTGCAGCTGGTGGCAGGGGTTGTAGAGCGCAGGCACACCCTGCCTGTACTGGCCAATGTGTTGTTGGTAATAGAGGGCGATCAACTATCGCTAACAGGCACAGATCTAGAAGTTGAGATTGTAGGTAGGGTACAGCTTGAAGCAGCGCCAGGAGATGGTGAAATAACCGTTCCAGCGAAAAAGTTTTTGGATATCTGTCGCGCTTTGCCAGAGGAAAGCGTAATTGAGTTTTCCCTTAAAGATCAAAAGGTTACCGTAAAAAGCGGGCGTACACGCTTTACTCTTTCCACACTCCCCGCAAATGAATTTCCAGCGGTGGAGGAGGGCTCCAACGATATTGTATTCAGTAGCGAACAGAGAGAAATAAAACGGCTAATTGATCGTACTAGCTTTGCTATGGCACAGCAGGATGTACGCTACTATTTAAACGGTATGTTGTGGGAAGTTAGGCCTACTGAGCTGCGCGTAGTTTCAACCGATGGTCACCGTTTGGCGATGTGTACACGCCCTTGCGCCATTGATGTAACAGAGAGTCGGCAAGCTATTTTGCCACGCAAAGGTGTTATTGAGCTTTCTCGTTTACTAAACGATAGCGAAGAGCAAGTACACGTTTCGCTAGGCTCCAGCCATATTCGCGCTACTACCAACGAATACACCTTTACTTCCAAATTGGTTGACGGCAAATTTCCGGATTACGAACGAGTGTTGCCACAGGGTGGCGATAAATTCGTGCTTGGTAATCGCTCCGAACTCAAACAAGCCTTTGCGCGCACCTCTATTTTATCTAACGAAAAGTACCGTGGTGTTCGGTTGGAGCTAGAAACAGGAATGCTAACCATTATTGCCAACAATCCCGAGCAAGAGGAAGCAAAGGACCAAGTAGCCGTAGACTACACAGGTGAATCGCTTGAGGTAGGCTTCAACGTCAGTTATCTGCAAGATGTAACCAATGTATTAGATTCAGAGAACATAAAAATCACTTTGGCCGACTCCAATAGCTCGGCGTTAATTGAGGAGCCTGAAAACTCTGATTCGGCGTATGTTGTGATGCCGATGCGTCTCTAGCACAAGATAATGTGTTTTAGGGCGTAGTGCTGTTCATGCGCCCTAGGCACTACAGGCATTTATGCCACAGCTAACTCAAATAAAAATCTCCGCTTTCCGCAATTTGCGCTCGGTTGAACTACAACCCAGTAACGCGCTAAACCTTATCGTTGGTGAGAATGGCTCAGGTAAAACTTCCCTCCTTGAATCCATTGGTGTACTCGCTCACGGCCGATCTTTTCGCACGCACAAATTCCGTAGGCTTATTAACCATGCAGCAACGGGTTTCACCCTGTTTGGAACGATTAGGGTTGGTATTGACCCTTTAGAAAAACGGTTGGGGATCTCTCGGAATACTCGGGGCCAATTAAACATTCGTGTAGATGGAAGCCCGGTCTATTCAGCCGCTGAACTCGCAACAGAGTTTCCATTACTGGTAATGAATGCCAATTCTTTTCAGTTGCTTGAAGGGTCTTCTAAGTACCGCAGGCAGTTCTTTGATTGGTTAGTGTTTCACGTGAAACACGAGTTCAAGACCTGCTGGAAGTCGTATGTGCGTTGCGTTAAACATCGGAATAGTTTGTTGCGATCTGGTAAAATGTCGAGTACAGAGCTTATGCCGTGGAATAGGGAGTTGTGTCAGCTAGCTGTAGAGATCACCTCTATGCGCCAAGCGGTTTTTACTCTGTTCCAAGAAGAATTTGAGCAAGTATTTAGTGACTATAGTTTTGACGCAGGGGTTACCAGCACGCCGGCTTTGTCATTCGAAAGTGGCTGGAAAGGCGAACAAACCTACGAGCAACAGCTGGAAGAACATCTCGAGAGAGATAAAAAGCTGGGTTACACCAGTATTGGCTCGCACAAAGCAGACCTAAAAATACAGTGTGAAAAAGTCCCCGCTGTTGAATTACTTTCGAGAGGACAGCAAAAGTCTGTAATTGTCTCGTTGTTCATGGCCGAAGCTCGAGTGTTTTCGCGGTTAACAGGCCGTAAGCCCGTATTTTTGTTGGACGACCTACCGTCGGAGTTAGATACTAATAATCTCTCCGTAGTCGGGCAACATCTAAGCCAGCTAGAAAGCCAAGTATTTATAACGGCCATTGATCCAGACGTTATTACACGTTGTTGGCCTGAGTCGACATTAGCCGACCTAAAAATGTTTCACGTGGAACATGGGGATATCCAAGTTGCCACTTAATAGACCAAGAAGAGACTGATTCGAACTATGAGCGAAGAAGAAAACAACTACGACTCGTCCAGTATCAAGGTGTTGAAAGGGCTGGATGCCGTTAGAAAACGCCCAGGCATGTACATTGGAGATACTGACGACGGCACAGGCCTTCATCATATGGTTTTCGAATTGGTCGACAATTCAATCGATGAAGCATTGGCAGGTCATTGCAGCGAAGTTCGAGTTGTTATTCACCCGGATGAATCCGTATCGGTATCGGACAATGGCCGTGGCATTCCTACGGAATTACACGAAGAGGGTGTTTCTGCTGCAGAGGTCATTATGACGGTGCTGCACGCCGGCGGTAAGTTCGACGATAACTCTTATAAGGTGTCGGGTGGCTTACACGGTGTGGGTGTTTCGGTCGTTAATGCTTTGTCTGAGAAGCTTAAGCTTACTATCCGTCGCGGTGGCCAAGTTTGGGAGCAGGTGTATAAGCATGGCGTTCCCCAGGCCCCACTTGGTGTTATTGGTGAGACCGAATTAAGCGGTACAGAAGTGCACTTTCACCCATCGGGAGGAACCTTCACCAGTATCGCATTCCATTTTGAACAACTGGCCAAACGTCTGCGTGAGCTGTCTTTCCTGAATTCCGGTGTACGTATCATATTGCTGGATGAAAGAAGTGGTAAGGAAGAAATCTACGAATACGAAGGTGGTCTTAGAGCCTTTGTGGAGTATTTGAACCAGAATAAAACCACTGTAAACAAAGTTATGCACTTTAATACCCAGCGTGAAGACGGGGTAGGTGTGGAAGTGGCGCTGCAGTGGAACGATGGTTTCCAAGAAAACATCTTTAGTTACACCAACAATATTCCTCAGCGAGATGGAGGCACCCACTTGGCGGGCTTCCGCGCCGCACTAACACGTGGCCTTAATAGTTATATTGAGCGTGAAGGTATTGGCAAAAAGGAAAAAGTTAACACCACCGGTGATGATGCTCGTGAAGGCTTAACGGGTATTATTTCAGTTAAAGTACCAGACCCCAAGTTCTCCTCACAAACCAAAGATAAGTTGGTTTCCTCTGAAGTTAAAACGGCTGTAGAGCAGGAAATGGGGGCTTCCTTTAGCGAATACCTGCTCGAAAACCCACAGGAAGCGAAAGCCATTGTGGGTAAAATGATTGAAGCGGCAAAAGCCAGAGAGGCGGCCCGTAAAGCTCGCGAAATGACACGCCGTAAAGGCGCGTTGGATATCGCTGGCCTGCCCGGAAAACTGGCGGACTGTCAGGAGAAAGACCCAGCTCTTTCTGAAATATACCTGGTGGAGGGTGATTCTGCGGGAGGTTCAGCCAAACAGGGCCGTGACCGCAGAACTCAAGCCATTCTGCCGTTGAAGGGTAAAATTCTTAACGTTGAAAAAGCCCGTTTCGACAAAATGCTTTCCAGCGCCGAAGTAGGAACACTGATTACCGCATTGGGTTGCGGTATTGGTACTCAAGAGTTCAACCCCGAAAAACTGCGCTACCACAGCATTATTATCATGACCGATGCCGACGTGGATGGTTCGCATATTCGCACGCTGTTACTGACCTTCTTCTTCCGCCAAATGCGTGAGCTGGTTGAGCGAGGCCATGTGTTTATTGCCCAGCCGCCACTGTATAAAATCAGCAAAGGGAAACAAGAGCAATACATTAAGGATGACGACGCCCTTATCGAAACCCTGACCAGTGCAGCACTGGAAGCCTCCAAGCTACATTTATCAGCGGAAGCACCAGCACTTCCAGGCGATAAGCTGGAAGAACTCGTTTACGATTATCGGGGCACTATGGCGGTTATTAACAAGCTATCGCGACTGTACCCAGAAGAAGTGCTTATGGAATTGGTGTATATGCCAACCCTGGCTGTTGAAAGTATGACATCCGAGGAGCCAGTACAGGCCTGGATCGCAAAATTACAGCAGCGTTTGGATGTGTTTAACAGCAACTCCAAAACCCACAAATTCACCGTTGAAGCCAAAGAAAATAAGGAACGAGGGGAGTACTTACCGGTTATTACCGTGACGGCTCACGGCGTTGATCACACAGTTAAACTCAATTCAGATCTATTTGCCTCCTCGGATTACGCCAACATTTGTGCACTGGGCGCAAAGCTAGATGGCCTAATAGAAGAGGGTGCCTATGTCGCCAAGGGTGACCGCAAGCACGAGGTTTCAGATTTTGCAGAAGCCCTAGACTGGATTATGGCGGAATCGAAGAAAGGCTATAACATCCAACGCTACAAAGGTTTGGGGGAAATGAACCCCGAGCAACTTTGGGAAACCACCATGGACCCAGAGACTCGACGTATGTTGCAGGTAACGGTAGAAGATGCCATTGCCGCCGATCAGATTTTTACGTGTTTGATGGGCGATCAAGTAGAGCCTCGTCGTGCCTTTATTGAGACTAATGCCTTGGCTGTTGCTAATTTGGATGTTTAGTACGACTTTATAGTTGGGTTTGTTTGACCAGCGCACGTCTAAATAAAGGCCCTTCCGAGGGCCTTTATTTATTCCGCGGCTTTATTATTGAATAAAGACAATTATCGTAAAATCTAAATTTGGGCGAAGAAGAGGTTTTTAAGGGAGTTGTCGTTTTCAATTCTTGTACTACTTTTTCCTACGCTGTTGTAGTGCGACGCCCAAAAATAAACCGAGCTACATTTCACCGAGCGACAATTACGCAGTGTTTTTTTCCGGAAGTGACATGGGTTTCGGTGCTGAACACCGTCATAAGTTTCTAGAGGTTCTATTTTTACTGTGCCTTTTATTTCTATTTTTTGTTTCTATCTAAGTTACCTTCGATTTTGATTAGTTGTTCGCCTTTCTGTAAATAAAAAGAGTTAACTTTCTAACGCATCCACCATGCTTTTCTAGTTTTCACTAGGTCGGTGAACCCCTAAGCCTAATTTGTAGCTAGCTCTACCCATATCGGCCGATGATCGGAAATGTAGTAGCGTAAATAGGCATTAAAACCTTTTACCGCTTTGGCATGGCTGTTAGCAGCCGCAAGCTTTTTCCATGTACTGGCAAACACCGCCGAATCAAAGTCAAACACGCCGGTATTGGTAATACGGTTTTTTAAGCTGGTTGGGGCGAATGCTATTTGGTCATATGTTTTATCGTTACCAAGATTAGAACCACCGATTCGAGTGAGGTTTTCGGTTGTCGCTAAATTTGTATCACCATACAACTCAACGGCCTTCCATGAAAATTCTTCGAGCGCTTTTAGCGTAGCTTCGTTATTTTCCATGTTGGGAATATTCATATCGCCGAGTAAAACAATATCTTTATCCCAGGCATTTCCCCCTGCGCTACGTTTTTTTGCCCACTTTGCCAGTGCGTAAATTTCGAGAACTCTACGGGCATATTTTAGCCGATCGGCTTCATTGCTTGAGGTTTGAAATTTACCAAAATAAAGATGGACATTGGCGAGTACAAAATCAATCCTGTTGCAGGAAAAGCTGCCAATAAAAGGGTTTCGATCGAAAGGCGTAAATTTCACGTCTGTGAATGTTTGCACCTTTGCCTGACGGTTTTGACGATAGTGAACCGTTACATTGCGTTTTGGGTATTCGCGCGGGCGTAGTGCAACCTCACCGAAAAGTTTTTCGGGCCGCACTTTTGTTCTGTTGAACACATAGGCTAAACGCTCATCGTTTCCAGCCGTATCAGACATAATGAAATCATATTCAGCACCCATGAGTTTTACGATTTGCCTAAAATCGCTGTAATCACTATTGATCTCCTGTACGGCTGTAAGATCAAAGCGCTTCAGTATATGTGCGATAACGGTGAGGGCACCTCTGGTACGCGCCTGTGCGCCAAGGTTAGCGATGTTCCAGCTTGCTACAAGCAGTCGGTTGTTTCGAGGAGTCGGCGTGGCACGCCGGTTGAAATGCTTATCAAGTGCAACAATTTCGGATGAACTCCGTATACGTAAAGCCGGTTCTGGCTTGGGAAATGGTATGGCCATGGTAAGCTCCTTTTATCCATTTAAGCAGGTACTAATGAGACTAAATCAGGAATAAGCTACCGGGACTTCGCGTTGTTGCGCAGAAATACCGGATAGCTACATTAGCACCTGTGCAAATAGCGCCCCTTTAAATGGGACGTTTAGCGTGCCTTTTATGCTCGATAACGCCGATAAGTAAGCAGCCCAAACAGCGCGGCCAAAAACAAAAACGACGTACCACCACCACCACCACCACCACCGCCGCTACCGCTACCTCCGGTTGAGGGTGGGTCAATGAGCGTAATATTTATAGCGGGAGACAGAGTATCGGCCGTGGTCTCAGACGCATCCAGTACAACAATGTTATAAATAAGCGCTTGGTGTTCGGCGAGCGGTAGGGTTTGGTTTTGATAATCTTCCGCTGTGTAATCCCTTAGGGGTTGTTCATTTAAGGGGCTACCAAAATTGAAGGTAGGCCAACTGGCTATATTATCGATTACACCCATTCCATTTCCCGTTACCACGCCAAATACGGTGAAGCCCTCGTTGGTTATGTCTAGATTGGCGCTGTTGTCATCAAGGTTTATAAACCACTGTGAGGTTGCGCTGTCGGGTTGGCTGCCCAGTTTAGCCATGGCGATGGTGCCACGCACATTTGAAAATTCAGGTTCGTTGGTAACGGAGGGGAAGGTGGAAATAGGTGTAACCTGAAAATCAATATGCTGAAACCCGCCTCCTTGAAGTACAAAACCACTTACAGAGCGGTGGAAAATTGCGTCTTCGTAGTGGCCTTCGGAAACATAGCGCAGAAAATTGTCGACCGTTTGCGGCGTACCTTGATCAAAAAGATTCACTTCAAAATCACCGGCCGGTGTTTGAAATTGAACGATTGTGGCCTGTGATAAGGGTGAGAGTGCTGATATTAACAGCGTAAAAGAACAAATTTTAAGCAAATTATTCATAAGGTTCCTAGAAAGTGTGCATGGCTGGGGCTTAGTCTATTAATCCCACGGTAGTTTGTATGTAAATTAATGTAGTTGTATAAAAACCAGCTTTAAAACTAACACGTCGTAAAGCCGAATAATGTCAGATGCGTAGATACTTGCTCAACTAAAAATTAAGGTTGGGGGATTTAAAATGTTGGCCGTACAGTGCGTTGTAAACACCGGCAATACGCCGTCGGATTTAGCGCCAAAACCCTTACAATACGTACAGCGGTGGGCAGAAATCTAAGAGCACAATTTTAGCCCTCTATAATGGCACTCGCAAATGCTAGCCGCTGGCGAGCCACCTGGAAACGTTGACCTGTATGAGGCAGGATTTTTGTCCTTACGGGTAAGTGCACACTTGAAAACGATTTCAACCTCTACGCTGAGCTATGGTTTACTCACCCTACACGATTAAATGCACTAGCTGCCTGGTTCCCAGCGGTGTAGAAAAAGCTAAACCTGACCAAACAACACGGCACAAGTGTTTCAGTAAAATTTAATTTCTAATGCGATTATTCCGTTTACCTACTAATGACTTGGGCGTGCGCTTTTAGTGTGTACCCAGTGATATAACGCAGGCAAAACCAAAAGCGTTAATATTGTAGAGGACAAAATACCGCCTATAACCACTGTGGCCAGAGGTTTTTGAACTTCTGCACCTGTACCTGTGTTTAGTGCCATAGGCAAAAATCCAAGGCTGGCTACCAATGCGGTCATTAGCACGGGGCGCAAACGGGTGAGGGCGCCTTCAATAACGGCATTTAATAAGTCACCATTTTCGTTCCAGAGGTCGCGAATAAATGCGACCATCACTAAACCATTTAATACCGCAACCCCCGAAAGTGCGATGAAGCCAATGCCTGCGGAAATCGATAACGGCATACCCCTTAGGTAAAGCGCCAATACCCCTCCGGTTAGGGCAAAAGGTACACCGCTGAATATGACAAGTGCGTCTTTAATAGAGCCGAACGCCATAACGAGTATGGCTAAAATCATACCCAAGGTAATCGGTACCACAAGGCTAAGGCGCTGGGTGGCCGACTGTAATTGTTCGTAGGTACCACCGTAATTTAGCCAGTAACCCGGTGGAAGTTTAACCCGTTCTTGAATGCGCGATTGCGCTTCAGTAACAAAACTACCGAGGTCGCGACCGCGTACATTGGCTGTGACGACCACCCGGCGTTTACCATTTTCGCGACTTATTTGTGCAGGCCCCGGCGCCAATTTCAATTCGGCAATTTCCTCTAGGGGCACATAGTCGCCGTTGGCGAGCGGTACGGGTAAGAACGCAAGGTTTTCTACATCTCGTCGGATTGTTTCGGGTAAACGTACGATTAGTTCAAAGCGACGGTCGCCTTCGTACAACACCCCCGCGGATTCACCACCAATGGCGGCGGCCACCCAGTCTTGTAAATCGACTAAATGTAAACCGTAACGGCCAAGTGCAATACGGTTGGGTATTACCGATAGGGTGGGCAAACCTGTGATTTGTTCTAAGCGTGCGTCGGCAGCGCCGGGTATATCGTTTACTTCTTTTAAAATGGCGTTGCCAGCGCGCAGCAACTGCTCCATGTCGTCACCAAAAACTTTTATACCCAAGTCGGCACGTACGCCGGAAATTAATTCGTTAAAGCGCATTTGAATAGGCTGAGTAAATTCGTAATTATTGCCAGGCAGTTGTTCTAGTGCGTGCGAAATTTCGTTTACCAGTGCCGCCTTGGTTTTGGTTGGGTTCGGCCACTGATCGCGCGGTTTTAAGATAACAAAATTATCGGCAACATTGGGTGGCATTGGGTCGGTGGCGACTTCAGCTGTACCAATACGAGCGAAAACGCGCTCTACCTCGGCAAAAGAAATAATGCGCTTTTCCAAAGCCTCCTGCATACGTACCGATTGTTCCAGGCCTGTTCCCGGTATACGCATAGCGTGTAGCGCAATATCGCCTTCATTCAGTTGCGGAATAAATTCTGAACCCAGGGTAGTGGCCAGCCAAAAACAGGCGCCAACTAAAAAAGCGGCGACGGACAAAAGTAAAACCCGAAATCGTATGGCCAATGCGAGCAACGGCCTATACAGATACTTAATGGATGTTATGGCACGGCTTTCGGTTGTGTTAATTTTACCACGCAGAAAAATGGCCACTGCGGCGGGTACGAATGTGAGTGAAAGTCCCATGGCCGCGAGCAACGCCATCACCACCGTGGCGGCCATTGGGTGGAACATTTTCCCTTCTACACCCGTAAGCGAAAAAATAGGAATGTAAACTAAAGTTATTATGAGTATGCCGAATAGGCTGGGGCGGATAACTTCCACGGTGGCTTCGTATACGGTGTTGAGGCGTTCTTTTAATACCATGGGGCCGCGGTTTTGCTGTGCTTGTGCTAACCGGCGAACGGTGTTTTCGACAATAATAACGGCGCCGTCCACAATTAAACCAAAATCCAATGCACCCAAACTCATAAGGTTGGCGGACACGCCTGTTTTTACCATTCCGGTAATCGTTATTAACATAGAAAGAGGAATAACCGCTGCGGTAATTAGTGCAGCGCGTAAATTACCGAGTAGAAAAAACAGTACAGTAATGACCAGTAGCGCACCTTCAAGCAGGTTTTTCGCCACAGTAGCCATGGCCTTGTCTACTAGTGTTGTGCGATCGTAAACGGCGGTGGCGTTAACACCAGGGGGGAGCGATGCCTGCAGGCTATGAAATTTAGCGGCGACATTACGAGCGACGGTACGTGAGTTTTCCCCAATGAGCATCATGGCGGTTCCCAACACGGTTTCTTCGCCATTTTGTGTGGCCGCGCCAGACCGCAGTTCGCGGCCGATGGCGATGTTAGCCAAGTCGGCTATCTTTACCGGAATTTTGCTGTGCTCAGCAACAATTACATTGGCAATTTCGTCCATATGCGTGAGCTGACCGGGAGAGCGCACGAGTAATTGTTCGCCATTGCGTTCGATATACCCTGCACCTCGATTACTATTGTTTTTATTCAGGGCTTTCACAATGTCTCGGGTTGTTAGCTGATAGTAGAGCAATTTTTTCGGGTCGGGGGTAATGTGATATTGCTTGTTGTAACCGCCAATACTATTAATTTCAACAATGCCTTTTACCTGGGCGAGCTGCGGTTTAATTATCCAGTCTTGAATTTCGCGTAGCTCGGTTATGCTATAGGGCGCTCCCTTTGCGTTTTTAGCGCCGGGCTCAGCGCTTACGGTGTACATAAATATTTCGCCAAGGCCCGTAGTTGTAGGTCCCATTGCGGGTTCTATGCCGGCCGGCAATACCGTTTTTAAGGTCGCAAGGCGGTTATTTATTAGGTTGCGGGCGAAATAAATATCCGTACCTTCCTCAAACACAACGGTAACCTGGGATAACCCGTACCGCGATAGTGAACGCGTGTGTGCTAACCGGGGTAAACCGAATAGTGCGGTTTCAATAGGGTAGGTAATACGCTGTTCGGACTCCAATGGTGAATAGCCAGGTGCGGCCGTATTAATTTGAACCTGTACGTTAGTTATGTCGGGTACGGCGTCGATGGCAAGGCGTTGGTATTGCCATAGGCCCACGGCCGCAATCGCCAAAGAAAAACAAACAATAAGCAGGCGCCGGTCAATGGCGAAGCGCAAAATGGATTCGATCATTACGCGGCCCTTAGTGGTTATGCTCAGCTTCAGATTTTTCGAGTTCAGCTTTGAGTAAATAACTATTTTGTGCGACGTAATCTTCATTTACGCCTATACCCGAGATAACCTCGGTAAACTTGTCACTACGCAGCCCGAGTGCTAACGGGGTAAAGGTGTATTGCCCGTTGTGGTGCACAAATACGCCGGTTTCGCCATCCAGCGTTTGTAGCGCAGTATTGACGACGGCAACGGCAACGGATGTTTCGTCGACTATCACCTGGGCTTCCACCAGAGATCCGGGAAACAGGCCCATATCGTGGTTCTGCAATTGCACACGGGCCAACTGATAGGGCTTATTCAGCTCGGGAATAATGTGCGCGATTTGGCCGGAAATAATCTGCGCATTTACATTCATACTAACGTTAAGGCCGGGTTTTACTTGACGTTGCTGCGCGGGATAAATACGTAGCTCTGCCCAGAGGGTGTCGAAATTGGCTATAGAAAACAGTACTTGGTTTTGGGTTACTTCGCCGTTGTTGGCGTGGCGTTGAATGATTGTACCGGCGATGGGCGCGCGCACTGGGTATTGATTAAGGCTTTCGTTAGATTCTACTTCTGCCAGCAAATCTCCAGCTTTTACGCTATCACCTACGCTACCGTGTACCGTTTTTATCAAACCTGTGTAACGTGCGCGCACATGACTGAGCTGTTCCGCACCGGTAGTAAGTGTGCCGTAGCTCACTAGCGTGTGTTTGAGTACCTTCACCCCAGATAGTTGAGTTGTGATACCGAGCTGATTCGCCAGGGTTGGTAAAATATGTGTTGCGCGTAGGCTGTGGTCATCGAGTTTATGATTCTCCTCGGCGTGCGCGCCACAGGCTATTGCGCTAAGCAAAACGGTCAGTAATATGTTGTGAACGGTCATAATGATTTATTCCAAATCCGCTAGTAGCGGCCTTAAAGCGTTAAGGGTTGAGCGGTTAACTGCTCGACCAATGCCTGATTTAGCAATACGGTTTTTGCTGTATTAATTTTTTGGTGTCGCGCGCTTAGCAACTCCTGCTGTGCAATATGTAAATCCTGATAACTCAAACGACCACGGTCATAGGCTTCCCGGGTAAGCGCTAGTGCCTGAGTTAAAAGCGGAATGACCTCGTCTCGAAGTAACGCGAAAGCGTCGAGAAATTGTTGACGTTGTGAGTAGGCAGCAAACAATTGTTGTTGCAAGCGTAGCCGCTGCTCGTTGTTATACGAACGTAAAGCTAGCGCATCGGCCTGGGTTGCGCGCAATTGGCTATTGTTTCGGCTGTGGCTGCCAAGCGGAACAGAAAGGCCAAAGGTAAAAGCGCTATCGGCGCTTTGTTGTAAGCGGCGTATACCCATACTCCAGGTAATATCGGCCGAATTTTGCGTTTTTTGCAGCGCTATCGATGAATGTTGCAACCGTTCGCTACTTATCAGCTGTGCCACGGCCGGTGACTCCAGCAGTTGTGCCTGTAGCTCCTCAAGCGGACGTGCGTGGGCAAATACATACAGGTCGCCGCTTAGTGGCGGGGTTTTCTCCAGTGGTTTACCCCAAAAAATCGCTAATTCGCCTTTTTCACGCAGTAATTGTTGTTTAAAACCCATTGAGCGAATCCTTATTTGTGCCAGTGCGGCTTGGGCGCGAATCAATTCCGTTTGCGGCGCCGCGCCGCGTTTCACACGCTTGGTGATAGTGGCCACCAAGGCTTTGCCAAACTCGTTAGCTTCATGGCTGAGTTGCAACTGCGCTTGGGTGGCTAGTGCTGCGATATAGTGCTTAGTCAGCTGACCGAGTATGTCCAGCGCTTCTACTTGCTGGCTTGTGCGCATGACACCTAAGCGAGCAGCGGCGAGGTCCGTACGGCGCTGGCGTTTATTACCTAATTCAATAACGGACGAGAGTGAAAGTGTCGTTTCTGCGCCACTGCCGCCTTGGAACTCGCCGCTGCCAGCCATGTTTTCCACCTCTAGTGACAGCGCGTACCCCGGTCTTTGGCGGCTTCCCTCTACCAGGGCTGTGAGCGCTTGCTCGCGGTAGTTGAATTGCTGCAGTCGAGGGTGATGAGTAAGGGTTTTATGGATCGCGCCTGCCAATGTAAGTGTGTATTCACTTTCACTGCTAGCCATTGTTGATAATGGCTGGCATACCAGTAGTACGCACAGAGCTAATGTCGGTGCGTTGAATAAAATACGCATAGAGAACAGTTCCCCAATAGCGAATGGGTGAATATTAGTACGCGGCGCACTGACAATCTGCTGGAACCGCGCTCAATTTGAAGTGTGGTGAAAGGGTTAGGCGATAGGTGGGGGATTATCGGGTGCGGCAAAAACCGACGAATAGCCGCAGATGTAGCGGGCGTGTGAATTCAGCCGTTCAGTTGTGATAAACCGACCTGGCTGATGGGTAACATAAACTTGTGCAAGGCCGTGGCAATGGCAACAGTGTTGGCAGTCGGCTTCAGTTGCGGCCGCGTTCGACGGTTGAGCGTGTTTTTCGGCGTCGTGTTCGTACGTAGACGTGAAATGGCTGTTGTCTGTTTGGTGATACTGATGACTATCGGCCACGGCTGATAGTGACTGCAGGACAATCAATATAACAAAGAGATATGTAAGGCGGCGTCGCAACAAATATCTAATCCTGCAATGTGACTTGCGAATGGCTCGTGGTTCGATAGAGTAGCAGAAACAAGGGCCGTGTCACCATGGTAGCAGGTGCAATTCCACCCCACAAAAAATCTACGATTCACATAAGGAGTAGGTGATGTCGAATACTGTCCCTCCGGACGAAAGAATATTTGGTGAGAACGTTAGCCATAAAAACAAAGTACTGGCCGCCGTGCTGTGCTTTTGCTTCGGTATTTTTGGCGCCCACCGCTTTTATGTGGGTCGCCCGATTTCGGCTGTGTTTCAATTGCTGACCCTTGGCGGGCTGGGCATTTGGTCTTTCATCGATTTTATTATTATTTTGTTCGGTGAATTTGAAGACGACGATGACCTAAAGCTGGTTTAAGGCTAGATTGGTATACGGGTAAACAGACGGTTGGGCAGATAGGTGGTTGCTAGATGGCTGTAAGCCAAACCTGCACCGATAACCAATTAATCAGTTCGTCTGCCATAGCTTTGTGGTTGGCCACTCGTGGGTGCTGGTTGTGCCAGTGGTTAAAACTGAAATGGCTGATCTGGGTATCGTGCTCTTCTAGCGAAGCTACAACTCTTTCCCAGGGTTCTATTAAGGTTGGGTTTTGCGAGCCACCGTGCATGCCCCCTCTAAGAATCACAATGCGGCTATCGGGGTATGTTTTACGCATTGCGGTAACCAATTGAATATAGCGTGAAACAAAATCCGTCGGAAATTGACTGCCCATGGCCAATGGGTAGGCTATATCGTTTTCACCGAAATTCAGAAATACTACATTCGGCGCGAACGCTTCGGGTTGGGCAAGTGTGGCCTTGGGCTCTGGGTAGTAGCGATTCCAGAATTGATCGATAGTGTAATCTTCGAAGCCCACCGAAATACCGGTGCCGCTGGCGGCTATATTACGGTAGTCGGCATTAAAGTGGCTGGCGACCATTGCCGCGTAGCTCAGGGCACTATTATGGGTAGAGAAGTCTTCCCATTGGTCTTCATTGCCATCTTCGTTACAGGAGCCGACGGTAATGGAATCCCCGTAAAATATGAATCGAGTAGCATAGTGGGGTACATCCGGTTTTCGCACTGAGGCGCCTTCATCAATGCTAATACCACGAAACACAACGTGGCCCTTAGATGCTTCTGATCGCTTATATAATCGCAATTTATGCCAGCCACTGGCGAGGGAGAAGGGCAGGGCGACCAACCCGTTTTTTGCGCCAACGCGTTGTTTTTCTCCATCGAGTTCGACATCGAAATACACTTGATTATCCAGTCCAGAAAACCCAAGTTTTAAGCTGGTACCACTAAATTCAAGCTCGACGGTGGAGGCCTGCCAGATAACAACAGGTTTGGCCGGGTCGCTAAAATCAATACGTCCCTGATAACTGAAAGCTGGGTTGTCGGCGGCTATAAAGTGCTTACCCGGTTCATTTAATCGCGTACAGGCACTTAGCGTTAGGGCAATGCACATAAAAAATAGAGTGATAACCTTTATATAGGTACTATGGGAATTTTTAGGCATGCCAGAATCCTGAAAAATCTATCGAGCCCCTTGGCTTGCCGCCGTATTTTTAGCGGCTTAGTAAAAGGTGCTCAAGACGCCAAATCCAAGTGAAAACCGAGACAAAGCACGTTATAGGTCTATATGTCGTATCCGCCGCCGCATACTATCAACCCCATTATCGCATTCCAATGTATAGCGTTGGCGTTGTTCATAAGTGTATTGGCATTGTTAGGTGATTGGCTAAATCCGTATTTACTCTATCAGCGTGAAGCTGTTTTTGCTGGGCAGTGGTGGCGGCTGTTAACGGGGCATTTGGTGCACTTGGGCGTTTTACATGGGCTGCTTAACATTGCCGGGCTGTTGATGTTAGTGGCCGGATTTCCTGGGCTTTTGAGGCCTGTTACTTGGTGGATTGTAGGCTTATTATTGGCCGTTGGTATTAGTATTGGCTTCGTATTGATCAAACCAGAGCTTAGTTTCTATGCCGGGCTCTCGGGTGTACTGCATGGCTTGTTCACCCTATTGTTAATTGTTGCACTTGCACAGAAGCCGTTTCAGGCCAATCGCTTACTGTGGGTGGTTTTAGGTTTATTGCTGGCTAAGCTGGGTTATGAGCAGCTACCGGACTATAGCGCAGGCTATATCGAGCAGGCCATGGCAGCGCCTGTCATCGTTGATGCTCACCTCTTCGGCGCTGTTCTAGGCGCCATTTTTGCGTTTGCGATATTGTTTATACGTTTTTTTAAGCAACCCAGGTCGCTCTCATAGCTGGAAATTTGCTGTAACGCAGCATTTATTGAACTAAAATATAACCACCTAGTAAGCAGCGATTGGGAGTTTTACTTATGCTTTGGCAGGCCAGTGAAACACGTGCTCAAAATTCACAAATGAAGCGCTTTACTGACTATATCCGTGCCCGTCATGGATTGGAAAGTGACGACTATGCGGGGCTACACAAATTTTCGGTGGAAGAACCCGGCAAATTCTGGACAGAAATATTCAATTATTTTGATGTTATCTACCAGGGTGATACTACCCTCGCCGTTGCGGAGTTGGGCTTTGATACCTACGGATGGTTTCCACAGGTTAAGCTGAATTTCGCAGAAAACTTACTCGCGCACGGTAGTGAAGATACCATCGCGGTTAAATCACTGTTGGAAAATGGCAGTAGCCAGGAATACAGTTTCGCAAATTTACGCCGGTTGGTGGCGGGTTTTCAACAGCAATTAGGTACCAGCATTGGCCCGGATGATGTGTTGGCATGCTACATGCCCAACATTGCTGAAACCGTTATTGCCATGCTTGCAACCACCGCTAGCGGCGGAGTGTTCACCTCCACTAGCGCTGACTTTGGTATAGACGGAGTGGTCGACAGGTTCGGACAGGCGCGCCCAAGAGTGTTGGTTGCCTGCGCGGGCTATGAGTATAACGGTAGGTATTTTGACTGCGTACCTAAAATAGCCAGTATCACGGCAAACTTAGATTCCATTGAGCGAGTCATTATTGTTGATCGCTACGGTACCCAACCGGATATCAGTTCAATAGCCAATGCCGAGCTCTGGCAGCCCGAAAAATTTATAAGTGAGGGTGTGCAGGTTAATTACGTGCAGCGGCTATTTGCCGCGCCGTTGTATATCATGTACTCCTCAGGTACGACGGGTAAGCCAAAGTGTATTGTTCACTCTACGGGTGGAGTGTTGCTACAGCACATAAAAGAGCTGGGTTTGCACAGCGACTACAACCAACACAAAAATATATTCTTCTTTACCACCTGTGGATGGATGATGTGGAACTGGCTGGTTAGCTCGCTGTTCTTTGGTGGTACCACTACGTTGTACGAAGGCTCTCCAGCATTTCCTAGTTTTGAAAAGTTTATAGGTGTGATAAACCGAGAAAAAATTACTATTTTCGGCACCTCACCAAAGTATTTGAAATCTTTGGAAGACAGCAAAATAGATCTTTCAATAGTAAATTTTTCATCGCTAGAGACTATTTTGTGCACCGGATCCCCGCTACTACCAGAGCAGTTTGATTTTGTTTACAACCGTATAAAGCGCGACATCTTATTAGCGAGTATTTCAGGTGGTACCGACATTATTGGCTGCTTTTTTTTGGGCAATCCGATGATGCCGGTTTATCGTGGCGAATTGCAGTGTGCCGGATTGGGTATGGATGTAGCTTGCCTAGATGCGAATGGCGAGGCGGTTATAGAGCAAACCGGTGAACTGGTGTGCCGCAAAAGCTTTCCCTCCCGGCCTATCTATTTTTTAAATGACCCCGGTAACAAAAAACTGCACAACGCCTATTTTAATACCTACAAAGGTATTTGGTACCATGGAGATTTCATAAAAATTACTCGTCGAGGTGGCGCCATATTTCTTGGCCGTAGCGATGCCACACTCAACCCAGGAGGCGTTCGCATTGGTACCAGCGAAATCTATCGACAAACGGAGAACTTAGACTACATTGAAGACACCGTGTGTGTAGGCAAACGTGTTGCCGGTGATGTAGATGTTGTGCTTTTTGTCAAAATGAAAGTAGGCGAAGTGCTCAGTGAAACGCGTGTTGCTGAAATAAAGCAGCGCATTAAAGTGAATACTACATCTAGGCATGTACCCAAAGAGGTGTTGGCGGTAAGTGATATACCCTATACACGTTCGGGTAAAAAAATTGAATTGGCCGTATCGCGGATGATAAATGGGCAGGCCATCACCAATAGAGAAGCTATTACCAACCCAGACTGCCTGGAAGAATATGGCCGATTCTTTCAGTCTGAGGTGGCATAGCGTTGTATAAAAGGAGATTGTCACATGTACCCATGGATGTTTTGGTTGTGGGCTCCCCAGGTACACTACCCTTGGAGCGGCGATGTAAGGCAGCGTATAGAACCCGATATCAACGGGTTTTTTTCGGGTATAAAAGCCAGTGCGGGGAATAGCGAAGTTGAAAGAAAGGCATTCGAGTATGCAACGTACGGAAAACAACTAGGGTTAGTCACAAACCTGTTGTTGGATATTGCAGAACAACAAAAACCTGTTGGTGAAAAAGCTATAAAAGCCAAAGAAAAATTGGCGGAAATTAAAGACCACATAGAAACGCTAAAAATTCAAGCCACCAGCGCTAGCGTGGATAATCTTGTTGGCCAATTACAGTATTTGAAAAACAGCAGTGAGTCAGACTATGAACGGGTCAAGGTTAAGCTGCGCGCGTTGCTTAACCAATAATTTGCTTAGCGTTGCCTAAAAAGTAGATCTGAATGTTAGAACCCTTTGTTGTGAGTTTAACCACCTTTTTTGCCACCATAGGCCCTATAGATGTTGCGGCCATGTTTGCGGCACTTACGCCGGCTGCGAACGGCGAAGAAAGACGTAAGCTGGCAATACGAGCGGTGCTTATCGCTGGCGGTATCCTCATTGTTTTTGCTTTGGTGGGCGAACTACTCTTAAACAGTTTGGGTATTTCCCTCGCTGCGCTGAGAACCGCGGGTGGTATTTTGCTGTTGCTAATTGCGATAGATATGGTATTTGCCCGAAGTTCTGGCGGCACCTCTACGACGCCTGAAGAAACGGCTGAAGCCGCAGCAAAACAAGATATTGCCGTATTTCCCCTGGCTACGCCACTCATAGCCGGGCCCGGAGCCATGGGTGCGGTAATCCTATTAATGGCGAATGCCGAAGGTGATATAGCGGTACAGGCTATTGTACTCGTCGCCCTATTAGTAATACTGCTATTTACGTTTAGCTGCTTAATGCTAGCGGGCCATATCAATAAACTCTTGGGGGTAACCGGTATGCATGTGGTTACCCGCGTGGCCGGTGTTTTACTAGCGGCGTTGGCGGTGCAGTTTATTTTTGATGGGGTGGGGCAGAGTGGTATTTTTGTATGAGCGGAAGCTCATGGGTACATTACTTTTGGTACTGCTCCAGAAACTGGCCAGACGTTGTCTGGCCGATAAAAATAAAAATTTAGCGGCCATTGTCCGTACTAATTATCCACATCGTCCATATCAACCTGTCCGGTCATGCGACGGCGAATATGGGACCAAGAAATGCCGAAGGCAAGCATTAACGCCAATACCAATAAAACTACCCAACTAAATACCGAAACATTTACTAGGCTTAACCAGCCAAGATCGACAAACAACCAGATCAAGCAGCCAAAAAATACGCTTGCCAGTAGCAGCCCAACGACCCCTAACGAACGGAAAGTGGCGCGTAGGTATATTCCCCAACCAATAAGCAGTGCGGAAGCGCAAACCGCCAGTAGTGGGGTAATGGCTGGGAAAGTAAGCTTCAGCCAGTGGGCAAAGGAATAGCCACTGGGGTTATAGCTAACAAAAACCAACACTAATGCGAAAAGAAAACGAAGGCCAAATTGTGCCATCGAAAAAGGTTGTGCGTGAGCCATAGAGAGATCCTTACAAGCTTTTCATTTGAGTTTCAATCCAGTTTTCAACTTCTACAATTAACTCTTTGCTGGTTTTATTGTGTGATGATATAGGCGCGCCGACAACAACAGATATACATCCTGGATGTTTTTTAAAATCTTTCGGCGGCCAAAAAACCCCGGCGTTGAGGGCGATGGGAATAATCGGCTTACCCGAGGCAACAGCTATTTCGGCTCCGCTACGGGCATACTTACCTTTTTCTCCGTGGGCTGTTCGCGTACCCTCCGGAAAAAGCAGCAAATTGTAACCACTTTCCAGTCGCTGTAGTCCGCGCTCTTTAACTTTACGTAGAGCCTTACGCGGGTTGCTGCGGTCGATGGCTATCGGTCGTAGCGCTGCCAAACCCCAACCGAAAAAGGGAATGCGCAACAACTCTTTTTTCAACACCGTGGAAGCCGGCCAAAACGTATACTGCAGAAACAGCGTTTCCCAAGTGCTCTGATGTTTAGACATTATCACCACGGGTTCTCCGTGCTTAGGAATATTCTCCTGACCAACAACGCTATGACGAACCCCACAAATCACCCGCAGTAAAAAAACGGTAGCTCGCGTCCAGCTAATAATAATGCGATGGCGTATACGCAACGGCAAAAACAGTAGAAGCAGCGAAAGGATGCCGTAAAGGGCAGCCGTAATATTGTAAATAACTAAAAAAAGAGCCGAACGAGCATGTATAAACAAAGCGGCTTGATCCTTGGTAGTGTGAAATTATTTAACGGCCAATAGGGAAATATCGGCTACTTCTAAAAACAGATTCCGCAGTTTTTGCAACAAGGCTAGACGATTGTTACGTACCTGCTCGTCATCGGTCATTACCATTACATCATCGAAAAAGGTGTCTACAGGCTTACGCAATGCCGCTAGTAATTTAAGCGCCTCGGTATAGTTCGCTTGGTCGAGAAATGGCTGCGCTTGGGCTTCTAGCTTACCTAGGCTTTCGGCTAAGGCTTTTTCGGCTGGTTCACTTAGCAAATTTTCGCTGACCGTGGCGGCGGGAGCGGAATCAAGCTTGGCCAAAATGTTGGATACGCGCTTGTTGGCGGCAGCCAGTGCCTGTGCTTCTGGCAGTTGGCTGAATTCAGCAACGGCGTAAACGCGCTTATTAATATCCAGCGGGGTAGATAGGCCTTTTGCACTAACGGCCTGAAAAACTTCAGCGCTAATATTGGCTTCTTCGTACCAGGCCTTAAAGCGCTCGATCATATACGCAATAACGTCGTCTACGACCTTATCGTTGCTAAGTTGAGCAAAGTTGCTAGCGGAAAATGTAATGAGGTCACGCAAATCCAGTGGGTAATTTTTTTCCACCAAAATACGCAGGGCACCTAAGGAAGCACGACGCAGTCCGAAAGGGTCTTTAGAGCCAGTGGGCTTTTGGCCAATGCCAAAAATACCGGTAATGGTGTCTAGTCGATCGGCGAGCGCGATAATAGCACCGGTTGCGGTTGCAGGCAGGTGATCGCCGGCAAACTTGGGCATATATTGTTCGTTCATGGCCTGCGCAACTTCGTTATCTTCACCGTCGTTAATGGCGTAGTGATAGCCGGCAATACCTTGTAAATCGGCGAATTCGTAGACCATGCTACTAACCAAGTCAGATTTACACAGCTGTGCGGCACGGCTGACTTTTTTACTATCGGCACCCAACTTTTTAGCCATTAAGGCGGCGAGTTTTTCGATGCGCTCGGTTTTGTCGTAAATGGTACCAAGCTTGGCTTGAAATACTATTGTTTTCAGCCGTTGGCGCTGCGCCTCGAGCGTGGTTTTTTTATCGGTTTCAAAAAAGAATGCAGCGTCGGCTAGGCGGGGCCGAATGACTTTTTCGTTACCTTCGATTACCTGGGTTGAGTCTTTACTTACGATATTAGATAACGTAATAAAATTTGGCAGTAGGTTGCCATTGCCATCTACAACGTGGAAATATTTCTGATGTTCTTTCATGGAAGAGATTAATGCTTCCGCCGGTACCGACAAAAAGCGTTGTTCAAATTTACCGGCAAGCGCAACCGGGTATTCAACCAGTGCCGTTACTTCGTCTAGCAGGCCTGAGTCGATAACCGCCGTTCCACCTAGCAGCTGTGCCTGTTCGTTAACCTGCTTAACGATCATGGACTGACGCTCGCTAAAATCGGCGACTACGTGGCCGGTTTCGGCTAGCACACGACAATAGTCATTGGCGGCGTTTAGGCTGATTTCCTGGTTGTAGTGAAAACGGTGGCCGCGGGTTTTGTTACCCGATTTCAACCCAAGAATTTCACCATCAAGTACTTTGTCGTTAAGCATCATTACCAGCCAATGCACAGGACGAACAAACTCTGTGCGACTTGCGCCCCAGCGCATACGTTTGGCTATGGGTAGTTTAGCCAGCGAGGTGGTAACAATAGCGGTTAACAAATCGCTAGCGGCTTCACCACCGGCGGATTTATGGAATACGAGCTTATCGGCCTTACCGTCGTTTTCGGTTTGCAGTTCACTAATGGAAATTCCGTTCTTTTTGGCAAAGGCCTCCGCAGCCTTGGTTGGCTTGCCCTCGCCGTCAAAGGCTATTTTCGCCGGCGGCCCCCAAACCTTTAGATTTTCCGTGGGTGTGGTTTCGTCGAGTTCTTCTACCAGTAGTGCTAATCGGCGCGGTGTGGCATAAGCTTTAATGGTGCTGAAACTCAACTTTTTCTCTTTTAAGCCGTCTTCAACACCTTTACGAAAAGCGTTGGACAGTGTTTTTAAGGCGGTTGGTGGCAGCTCTTCGGTGCCGAGTTCTACTAAAAATTGTTGAGTCATGATTATTCTCCTCCGTCGGCTTTAACGCGATCTAACACTTCGTTGCGCAGTTGCGCTGGCGCAAGGGGAAACCCTAATTTTAGGCGCGCATCAAAATAGGCCTGAGCCACATTTCGTGCAAGGGTGCGTACCCTTAAAATAAAGCGCTGGCGCTCGGTAACAGAAATAGCCTGGCGGGCGTCGAGCAAGTTAAACGCGTGGGAGGCCTTCATTACCATTTCATAGGCCGGTAGTGGCAAGTCTTTTTCGATCAAGCGTGTAGACTCGGCTTCACAGACATCGAAGGTGTGGAACATAAATTCGACGTTGGCTTCAGAAAAGTTGTAATGGCTCATCTCCACTTCGTTTTGGTGGAATACATCACCGTAGGTGATTTCCTTTCCGTCGGGGTCGATGGTCCATACCAGGTCGTAGATAGAATCTTTGTTCTGCAGGTACATGGCGATACGTTCTAGGCCGTAGGTTATTTCGCCGGTAACCGGGAAACATTCGAGGCCGCCAACCTGCTGAAAGTAGGTAAATTGGGTAACTTCCATACCGTTTAGCCACACTTCCCAACCTAGCCCCCAAGCACCAAGGGTGGGCGACTCCCAGTTATCTTCTACGAAACGAATATCGTGCACCCCGGTGTCGATACCCAGTTGTTCTAGCGAACCCAGGTAAAGCTCTTGAATATTCGTGGGGGAAGGTTTGAGTACAACCTGAAACTGATAGTAGTGCTGTAAACGGTTGGGGTTTTCACCGTAGCGGCCATCGGTAGGGCGTCGACAGGGCTGCACATAGGCGCTATTCCAGGTTTCGGGCCCAATAGCACGAAGGAAGGTTGCGGGGTGAAAGGTACCTGCGCCCACTTCCATATCCAGTGGTTGCAGAATCACACAGCCTTGATCGGCCCAGTACTGTTGCAGCGCCAGAATCAGGCCCTGAAAGGTGGAAACGTCGGGTATAGACACAAATAGCTCACTTATTATGGGGTATTGAGTTGTAATAAAGGCGGCAATTATAGCGGGTGCGGAGTCGAGTTGGTACGCGCCCTTGTGGTAAATACCTACACAGAACAAGTATTCGAAACTTTGGCCTGACCAAAACCTAGAACCGGTCTATCATTCGCGGTCTCCCCAATATTTTCTTCTGGTGGTATCTATTATGAAAATTCTCTCCGTTGGTATTATCGCCTCCCTCCTCTTGCTGAGCGGTGGTGTTCAATCGAAGGGTTCTGAAGAGCAAGTGAAACAAAGCTGGGCCGACTATTTCCAGCGATCAAAAGACCACACGCAGGCATATCGCACGCTGTTACAGCAGGAGCTGGGGGAGAAGGAAGACTTCGAAAAGCCCAGTAAGGCTAAGGACTTTGGTCTGAACATGGAACAACCGCCCGCGTTTTATAAAACGCCAGAGGCGGCACGGCTGGCCGAGATTGTTATCAGCTACCAGACACCATCGGGCGGCTGGTCCAAGGCGGTAGACATGTCCAAATCGAAACGCCGACGCGGCCAGGGCTTTAGTGAAAAGCGGAAACATTATGTCGCTACTTTCGATAACGATGCTACCACTACCCAATTGAAGTTTTTGGCCAAGGCGGTGACTGCCACAGGCGAAAAAACATACCAAGAGGCTTTCCTAAAAGGCTTGGACTATATCTTCGATGCTCAGTATCCCAACGGTGGCTGGCCGCAAAATTACCCGGTTGAGGGCAAGTATCACGATTACATTACCTACAACGATAAAGCCATGGTAAGTATTTTGGAAGTAGTGCGCGACGTGGCATACGCAGAGGAAAGCTATCGTTTTGTGCCGCAAAGCTACCGCAAGCGCGCTGATCAAACGCTGCTTGGCGGTGTTAACTGCATACTGGATACCCAGTTAAAGGCCAAGGGTTCGATCGGTGGCTGGGCCGCGCAGTATCATGCTTTTTCGCTGCAACCCGAAATCGCTCGCGCATTTGAGCCAGACGGTATCGCCAGTCAGGAAAGTGCCGAAATAGCCCTGTTTTTAATGTCTCTGCAAAACCCATCACCGGCGGTAGTCCACGCGGTTGATGACGTTGTGACATGGTTTGGAAAAACCCGAATTACCGGCTATCGCTGGGAAAAGGGCATGCTAACACCCGATACCACGGCCAAACCCCTCTGGGCCCGCTTTTACGAATTGGAAAGCGACCGGCCAATTTTCGGTGACCGTGACGGCAAGGTCTACTACTCTGTGGCCGAAATTTCAAAAGAACGCCGTGAGGGGTATGGTTGGTACAAAACCTCACCCGCAAAGGTGCTTAAAAAGCATAAAAAATGGCGTACTAGCCAGTAGCGACCGCTATAAAAGTTTTGCCACGAGGTCGGCAATTCGCTGGGAATACGCGATAATGTCGACCTTTTAATTATCCGCAAACTCCATGCTCGGGGTTGTATGTCAGAGGGATCTCCGATTAAAGCTCACATTATTCTCACATTTATTGCCGTTCTAGGGCGCCTACCCTTGTCGATTGCTCGAGGGTTGGGTGGTGGTATTGGGCGATTAATTTGGCGGTTGAATACACGCGAAGTGAAAGTTACGCGTAAGAATTTGGCGCTGTGTTTTCCGGCTATGGACGAAGCCGAGCGCACACAACTTGCCCGCAATAGCGTTATTGAATCGGCCAAACTATCGCTTGAGATTCTGCTGGTGTGGCAGCGTAGGCGTGAATGGCTAATGGGCAAAATAGTGAACGTACAGGGCACTGAACTTTTCGTGGGCACCGATGATGAAAAGCGTGGCGTAATATTGCTGGCCCCTCATATTGGTAACTGGGAAGTTTTGGGATTATATGCCTCTACCCTGCGCGAAATGGCCAGCCTTTATCAGCCGCCTAAACAAGCATTTCTTGAACCGGTGATGACCGGTGGGCGAGAAAAATACGGGGCAAAGCTATTGCCCACCGATGTAAAAGGTGTGGCCGGTGTTTTGAAATATTTAAAACGCGGAAGCGCCACCGGCATTTTGCCCGATCAGGTGCCAGCCGATGCAGGTGGTCGCTACGCCAATTTCTATGGTACACCGGCCTACACTATGACGCTGATCTGTAGGCTAATAGCCAAAACCGGTTGCCGTGTTGTTGCCGGTGCGGCTTTGCGCATACCTGGCGGATTCAAAATAATTTTTCAGGAAGTGCCCGAGGACATTTTCAGTAGCGATGAAGAAACGGCGCTAACGGCTATGAACAAAGCGGTGGAGGATGTCGTTGCCCTCTGCCCGGAACAATACCAATGGGAATACAAACGGTTTAAAAAAACAGAGCCTGGCAAGGTGGGCGCTTATAAAAACCTGTAGTACCTAATGTCTATGACGACTTACGAAATAGTTGACACTTTTTGCGATGCGATTAATCCAATATTGTTGTTGGGCTGCCTTGTATTTTGTGCGGACGTGTTCCTTAAAAAAGAATTTAAAAAGGGCTTCGCTAATATTTTTCTGTTGTTACTTTTAATGGTTTTTGTGTACGGTCTGAAATTAATGGATGACCAAATTCAGCTTTGGCCACGCATAGGCGGGGACTACAGCACTCATACGGCGTTTGCGTTGGTGTGTTGCGCCTATTTATTTCAGGCATTTGGAAAGCTGCTAGTCTGGGCAGGTATTCTTACGGGGTATGTCGTACTAATGTGGTTTCAGCAGTACCACACGCTGTTCGATATGCTTACAACTGGCTTAGTGATGGGGGCGAGCTGTTATGCATTATTTCGCTTTGCCCCACTAAAACGCAGGGCAAGTCGCCAATAGCAGAGAGGGTTTCTAGCTTGAGCCGCAAACGATTGAGAGCCCGTTAAAAACTATTCCATTTGTGCCGCTACTAAACTGGCTGCCCCCGTAGGTCAAGGAGCCGTTGCTACAGGATATATCGCCTGCGGTGTTACCGTAAAGGTCAGCGTCGGCAGATGTTAGTGTGCAATTTTCTTGGTGAGCAAGGCTGATGGTATTCAACACTATAACGCAGTTGGGTGTTTCGGGTTCGTTGGTGGGCGTTATTTGAGTCGTGTTTTGACTGCCCCCGTCACTGCTACCTCCGCCACAAGCCGATAACATAGCAATAGAAAGTGATAACGTGATTGCCTTTTTATACATAAATTACCTTTAGAAATAGAAAAATGATTTTGTTGTTGGATTAATTAGCGCCGCCAAAACATCGGCGTAAATAACACCAGCAGGGTAAAGACTTCCAGTCGCCCCAGTAGCATGGCAAAGCACAGTATCCATTTTGCGGCAGAGTTTATATCGCCGTAGTGTGCGGTGACCGCACCTAAGCCGGGGCCCAGGTTATTCAGGCAGGCACCAACGGCAGTAAAAGAAGTTTCGAAATCTAGCCCGGTGCCCATTAATAATAAAAACATAACCATATAGGCTATTACGTAAACCGCAAAAAATCCCCATACAGCTTCTACTACGCGGTCGGGTACGGTCTTTTTACCAATTTTTATCGGGATTACCGCGTTAGGGTGAATAAGCCGGTGAATTTCCCGTACGCCTTGGCGAATAATCAGCAGTACGCGCACCATTTTTATACCGCCGCCGGTAGATCCTGCGCAGCCGCCCATAAAGGCAAAAAGGAAAATTAAATAGGGCAGAAAAGTGGGCCATACCGAAAAGTCGGCAACGCCAAACCCGGTGGTTGTAAGAATCGAAACCAGCTCGAAAATACCGTAGAGCAGGCTAGATTCAAGGTCGTAGGTGTTACTGGCTAATAAATAGCCCACGGTGATAACCGTGCCCAAGGCGATCATCGAGCCGTAAAAGCGAAATTCTGGGTCGTGCAGATAATGGCGAATGCCTTTGCTTTGCCAAGCAAAAAAATGCAGCGCGAAATTAACGCCCGACAGAATCATAAAGAACACACACACCATCATAATTGGCCCGCTGTCGTAATAGCCAATGCTTTGATCGTGGGTGGAGAAGCCGCCGATGGCGACGGTGGAAAATGCGTGGCTAATGGCGTCGAACGGCTCCATACCTGCCACCCAGTAGGCGCCTGCACAGGCCAGGGTGAGGCTTAAATAAATGAAAAATAGGGCTTTGGCTGTTTCGGTTATTCGCGGGGTGAGCTTACTGTCTTTTACTGGCCCCGGTGTTTCCGCTCGATAGAGCTGCATGCCGCCAATACCGAGCATGGGCAAAATAGCGACGGCGATAACAATAATACCGATGCCCCCGAGCCACTGCAGTTGCTGGCGATAGAACAGTATTGAGCGCGGTAGTTGATCTAGGCCGGTGAGCACGGTAGCGCCGGTGGTGGTAAGCCCGGAGAGTGATTCGAATACGGCATCGACAACAGTCATTTGTGTTGCGTCGGCGAGCATCAACGGCAGTGAGCCGAACAATGCCAGTACTGTCCAAAACAGTGAGGTAATGAGAAAACCGTCACGGGTGCTCAGGTCTTGGCGAATATTGTATACCGGCAGCCACGCAATAAGGCCGGTGGAAAAAGTGATACCAAAGGCAAGAATAAAACTGGAGTAGGCGCCGTCGCCATAGTGGAGCGAGACAAATACCGGTGGCATGAGGGTAAGGCTGAAGAGCATCAGCAGAATACCGAGTACCTTGGCGATAATGGCGTAATGCATGGGCTAAGGCTGGCTACTCATCAGAAAAAGGTGAACCCGACTTGGAATAAACGTTCGATATCGCGGGTGTAGCGCTTGTCGATTAGAAATACGATTACATGATCTTCCGACTCAATAATAACGTCATCGTGAGCGATGATTACCTCGCGCACGGCTGTCTGCGGTGAGCGAGAGGCAACACTGAGTGCGAGTTCGGCATTGTGCATGTTACTGGTATCCGGTGAATCATCGATTTCCCGCACTATGGCGCCGATGGTGGCACCTTCGGGTAAGTCGATATCTTCTATAGCGCGGCCAACCACGCGTGAGGTTTTTGAATCGCCGTGGGCGATAACCTCAATAGCTTCGGCGGCACCGCGTCGTAGGGAGTGAACATTAACAATATCTCCGCGTCGAACGTGGGTTAAAAGGGTGCCTATGGTCGCTAATTGTGGCGAAATAGCAATATCTATCTCGCCGCCTTGCACTAGGTCGGCATAGGCTGCGTTGCTGATCAGGGTAAGAACCTTGCGTGCACCCATGCGTTTGGCGAGCATGGACGACATGATATTGGCTTCGTCGGAATTGGTAACCGCGAGAAAAACATCAATATCTTCGATATTCTCTTCCTGCAGTAATTCTTGGTCTGAAGAGTTACCCAGCAAGACGATGGAGTTCGACAGTGCTTCGGTTAATTCGAGGGCTCGCTGCTTATTGTTTTCGATCACTTTAACCGAATAGTTATTTTCCAATTGCTCAGCCAAGCGCTGACCAATATTGCCACCTCCGGCAATAATGATACGTTTGTAGGGGCGGTCTAAGCGCCGCAGTTCACTCATTACCGCACGAATATCCGCACGCGCTGCAATAAAGAAAACTTCGTCATCGGCTTCGATCACCGTCGAACCGGTAGGCGTTATGGGGCGATTCCGCCGGTAAATGGCCGCAACCCGCGTGTCTACGTTG
The DNA here is from genome assembly GCF_014218805.1 of Teredinibacter franksiae. Taxonomy (NCBI): domain Bacteria; kingdom Pseudomonadati; phylum Pseudomonadota; class Gammaproteobacteria; order Cellvibrionales; family Cellvibrionaceae; genus Teredinibacter; species Teredinibacter franksiae. Next base: position 2,654,044 of record NZ_JACJUV010000001.1, read on the forward strand.
GGCATATGCTTACGCAAAAAGCGCAGCTCCTGGCCTACTAGCGGGCCACCGTAAAAGGCTTTTACCGCTACAAGTTGTACGGCACCGTCGGCAAAATCCAATACCTGCAGGGCGCCGGGTTGTTCGATCAAGCGGTAGAGGTAATCGGAAACGATTTTCTCGGGGCTGATAATCACATCGACCGGAATGGCGTCGGGGTGGAACAGGCCTTCGTGACTGGCATATTCCTGTGAGCGAATACGGGCAATTTTAGTGGGAGTGCGGAACAGACTGTGGGCAATTTGGCAGGCGACCATATTGGTTTCGTCTACGCCGGTAACCGCAATCAGCATGTCGGCATCTTCGATTCCTGCGCGTAACAATACCTCGGGGTGAGAGGCGTGACCGGTCACTACACCGATATCGATACGGTCGCGCAGCTCACGCAAATAGGACTCGTTGCGGTCGATAACGGTTATATCGTTGGCTTCGTTGGACAGGTTAGCGGCAAGTGTTCCACCAACACGTCCGGCACCGAGAATAATGATTTTCATAATGGTCCATTATAGAAGCTATGCACACGCTTCCTTATATAAGCGAGCGTAGTAGAAGCCGTCGTGACCGTTTAATTGAGGAAACAATTGTCGGCCAATCGGTCGAGCCACCCCCCAGGGTGCTTCTATGGCTAGATGCTCAGCATTGGCTGTTTGCTGGAGAAAGGCCTGCACTATGCGCTCGTTTTCTTCCGGTAATACCGAGCAGGTGGCATACACCAGCAGCCCGCCGGGGGCCAGTACTTGCCAGAGTTGCGCTAATAGCTGCAGCTGCAGCGCGCCAAGCTTAGCAAGATCATCTGGTCGGCGCAGTAGTTTTATATCCGGGTGTCGCCGAATCACGCCGGTTGCCGAGCAGGGTGCATCCAGTAGAATGCGGTCAAAGACTTGTCCGTCCCACCAGTTGTTCAGATCGTTAGCATCAGACACCTTAAGGGTGACGTTTTGCCCCAATTGTAGGCGTAGCAGGTTTTGTTCTACGCGCTCCATTCGTGCACTTTCCTGCTCTATACACACAAGTTCGCGAATTTTGGCTTCTTTTTCAAGAATATGACAGCTTTTACCTCCGGGGGCAGCACAGGCATCCAGCACCCGTTGCCCCGGTTTTAAATCTAACAGCTCAGCGGACAACTGCGCGGCTTCATCTTGTACTGAAAACCAGCCGTCGTCGAAACCCGGTAAAGTGCGTACATCGACCTGGGTTTGTAAGCGAACGCCATTCGGAGCTGTTTCAAGCAGATCAAAACTTATGCCTGCATTTTCGAGAAGTTTTGCGTAATTTTCTCGAGTACATTGTTGCTGGTTGACGCGTAAACATACCGGTGGTTGCTGATTATTAGCGTGCAGCGTTTGAATGTAGGTGTCGGGCCAGGCCTTTTTGAGTTTGCCAATAAACCAAGCCGGGTGGCTGTATTGGTAGGCATCTGAATTCTGCAGCTGTGCTTCGATTTCGTCGCGATTGCGTAAAAAATTACGTAGAAGCCCGTTTACCAGCTTACCTGCCCAGAGCTTTCTCAGGGGTTTACAGGCGCTAACGGTTTCGGAAATGGCGGCGTGGTCGGGGGTGCGCAGATGAATCAGTTGGTACAGGCCAAGCAAGACGAGGGCTTGGATATCGGCGTCTTTATTGCGTAGGGGTTTGTCGAGCAGCCGCTCGGTAATGGCAGAAAGCTGGTGGTACTGGCGCAGCGTACCAAAACAGAGGGTTTGAAAAAGCCCCTTATCGCGCTCGCTCACTTTTTCTATTGCGGCATCAAATAGCGGCGTTAATGACTGGCCCTTGGCGATAACCGGTGCCAAGGTGCGTGCCGCCAGAACGCGAATGTTATCGGCAGACACCGGCTACTCTCCCTTTCCGGGCGCAGTTTTGGGCACAGTACCAAGAGCATTACCAAGAACAGTGCCCGGCGGGCACAGCTGGCTGTGGCCGTTGGCAAATTCGGCTAGGCTCATGGCTTTTTTCCCCGGTAATTGCAGGCGTTCTACCACTAGCACATTCTCACCGCAGGCAACATGGAAGTGCTGGCGGTCTGCTACTAATACGGTACCGGGTGCGGCGTCGGTACTGATCTGGCTTAGCTGGGCGGTGTGAATTTTAAGGCGTTCGCCGTTGAGCATTGTGTAGCATACAGGGAAAGGGTTGAAGGCATTCACCTTGCGTTGAATGAGTGTGGCCGGTTCCTGCCACTGAATTTCACCCTCGGCCTTTTCGATTTTGTGGGCATAGGTGGCTAGCGCATTATCCTGCTTTTGCGGTTGAAGGGTTTGGCTGGCTACTTGCTCCAGTGTTGTTAGCAGCGCCGGTGGGCCTAGTTCGGCGAGTTTATCGTGCAGGCTGGCGGCATTCTCGTTAGCGCTAATCTCGCACTCACTTACCAGCAGCATGTCACCGGTATCCAAACCGGCGTCCATTTGCATTATGGTCACGCCGGAACGTTGGTCTCCGGTTTCAATGGCCCTCTGAATGGGGGCTGCGCCGCGCCAACGCGGCAGTACAGAGCCGTGGACATTAAGACAGCCATATTGAGGGGCGTCGAGAACGGCTTTAGGTAAAATCAAACCATAGGCGACTACAATCATTATATCGGCGTTGAAGGCGGCCAATGCCTGTTGGGCCTCTTCGGATTTCAACGATTGTGGTTGTAATACGGGTAAGCCTGCCGCAACAGCAAGCTCTTTTACCGGGCTGGCCGCGAGCTTTTTCCCTCGCCCCTTTGGGCGATCGGGCTGAGTGTATACGGCGAGCAATTCATGTTCGCTGTCGAGTAATGCCCGCAAATGACGGGCGGCAAACTCGGGCGTACCGGCAAAAAGAATTTTCAAGCGGATGTCCTGGGGGTAGAGGGCGGTATATTAGGCGCGCGCGCGCTGCTGTTTTTCGAGTTTTTTACGAATGCGCTGACGCTTAATGTTCGACACATAGTCAACAAATAGCTTGCCCTGCAGGTGGTCTATTTCGTGTTGAATACACACCGCAAGTAAGCCTTCGGGTTCGCAGGTAAAGGTTTTACCGTTGCGATCGAGCGCGGTAACACGGACATGCTGTGGACGTGTAACCTCTTCGTAAAAGCCGGGTACAGACAAGCAGCCTTCTTCGTAATCGAACTTAGTTTCGTCGAGCACCTCGACCTTTGGGTTGATAAAGACTAAAGGCTCGTCACTGTTCTCGCTGGTATCGATAACAATAATCTGCTCGTGGACGTTAATTTGGGTGGCAGCAAGGCCAATGCCCGGAGCCTCATACATCGTTTCGAGCATATCGTCGATTAACGTACGAACGCGGTCATCGACATTTTCGACAGGTTTGGCGACAGTGCGCAGTCGCGGATCGGGAAATTCTAATATGTGTAACAATGCCATTGCGTGACAAACTTCTAGTAACTAGCTAACTTTCGCTGCTAACATTATGATCAAACAGGAGTTATACTGTTTTTTTAACGTCAGTCGCAAGGCCTAACACACACACTTTGCGACTGTGCGGGGTTCATTGGCTATTATAACGGTAAGCCCATGTTTTTGCTGCCACAAACGGGAAACATCCTTTTGTGGGCGAACATTGACCACTTTGGCACTATTCGAGCCCTTAAATGCGGTTACCGCATAAGCTGGCGAATGCCTTTAAGTGTCAAATTGAACAGGATTCTTGAAATGAAAAAGCACTTTTCAGGCTTGCTCGCTGCTCTTGCTCTGGTTACAGCGCAAATCCCTGCGATAACCCATGCCGAAGAGCCGGAACTTCACGAAACAGTACCGGCCACCCACACCGTGGTGAAGGGTGATACCCTCTGGGATATCGCCGGTAGTTTTCTCAAGAACCCGTGGATGTGGCCTGAAATTTGGCACGTAAATGCCCAAATCTCCAACCCCCACCTTATATATCCGGGCGATCTTATCCGCCTTATTTATATGGATGGCAAGCCTCGCCTTACGCTAGATACCTCTGGCCGCGTCTTCAAACTTTCGCCAAAAGCTCGTGTTCTTTCACAGGAAGAAGCGATTGAAACCATACCGCTAGATGCCATTAACGCCTTTCTTTCGCGCAGCCGAATGGTTACCGACGATCAGCTGGAAGGCGCCCCCTATGTGCTGGCGGGTATGGATGAACACTTAATTGTGGGTGCGGGCGACCGACTCTACGCACGCGGTACTTTCGAAGAGGGTTCTCGTGTTTACGGCGTTTATCGCCGAGGTGAATCCTTTGTTGACCCTGATACTGGCGAAAAACTGGGTGTTCTCGCTGAAGATATGGGCACCGCAGAATTGATGACTAGTGAGCGCGATATCAGTACCCTGAAAGTGGTGCGTTCAACCGAAGAAATTCGTGCTGGCGACCGAATGCTACGCCATGAAGAGCGTGCAATTGAGTCCACTTTTTACCCATCGGCGCCGGAAAGCGAAGTGAAAGGCGTTATTCTTGCCGTTGAAAAAGGCCTTCATCAGGTCGGTAATTTGGACGTGGTTGTGATTAATCGTGGCGAGCGTGAAGGCATAGCACCTGGCACCGTCATGGCTATTTATAAGCGCGGCGGTAAAATTCGTGACCGCGTAACCGGCGAGAGCGTTCTCTTGCCCGACGAGCGTGCGGGTGTGCTTATGGTATTCCGTGTGTTTGATAAAGTAAGCCTCGGGCTGGTATTGGAAGCCTACCGCGGTATTTCCGTTTCGGATTACGTGCAAAACCCATAGGCACAGCCTGACGGCAGGTTATATTCCATTAGCCTGAAGAGTATAGGTTTTATTCCAAAGCAAGGGGTGACACACCACTGCGCCCTTGCTAGCCTTCCAGTGGGCTTGTGGTCAAACCGTGTGCTGTTTAATTCCCACACTTTGGCAGGTACAATTGGTGTTTATTACAATTTCGTAACAGATCTCAGCCTAATTCAGGGATGGAATTGCGTGCTATGTTAAGTGCTGTCGAACAGAAACTCCTTTTTCAACAACTGCCCGGCGTTGGCGCTGCTAGCTATTGGAAGCTTATGGAGCGGTCGCCCAGTTTGTCTTCTGTGCTCGAATCCCCCCCCGATACCTTTGCCGATATATTTTCTGAAGAAGCCCGTCAGCTACTGCGTGAATTTCAGCACGCCGGTGAAGATTGTGCGCTGGTGCGTAAAATACGCGCCGACCTCGCGTGGGCTGAGCAGCACGAAGTGCAGGTGATCGACACCGATGATGAGCACTACCCGGAATTGTTGCGCGAAATAAAGCGCCCACCACCGCTGCTCTATGTGGCGGGTGATGTAACGCAGTTGTCTTTTCCTCAGGTTGCCGTTGTGGGTAGCCGCAACCCTTCGCCCTCCGGTCGTGGTTCAGCATTCGAGTTCAGTAAATCCCTGGCATCTGCCGGGTTTACCATTACCAGTGGCTTGGCTCTTGGTATTGATGCCGCTGCTCATCAGGGAGCATTAGCCTGTCAGGGCAAGACCATAGCTGTGTTGGGTACCGGTATCGACCAAGTTTACCCCCAACGCAACAAGCAGATCGCCGACCAGATTGTGGCCAACGGCGGCGCCTTAGTCAGTGAATTCCCTTTAGGTACCTCCGCGCAACCGGCAAACTTTCCGCAGCGCAATCGTATTATCAGTGGTTTAAGCTATGGCACCTTAGTGGTAGAGGCTGCCGTTCGTAGCGGTTCGTTAATTACCGCGCGCTATGCTTTACAGCAGAACCGTGAACTCTTTGCTATTCCTGGCTCCATTCACAACCCCTTGGCTCGTGGTTGCCACAGCTTGATAAAAGACGGCGCCAAACTGGTGGAGAGTGCCGAAGATATAGTGGCCGAGCTCAACGGCTTCCTGCAGCTAAAGTGGGAGCAGCTAAATCTCGACAAAGTGCCAGATACGCGAGGTATCGTCGGCGAAATGGTGGCAACTGAGCACGAAGATATCGTCCTCCAGCAGTTGGGCTATGAACCCACAGCCATCGATGCGCTCACCGAGCGCACAAACCTTCCGGTTGGTGATGTTATGGCGTGCCTGCTTACGCTGGAGTTAAAAGGCATGGTGGCGAACATCGGCACTGGGTATATGCGCATTCGCCACGATGCACGCACTACCGCAACGGGCTTGTCCTTTAATTCCAATTAGAGTACCTTTGCCGCCCTTATTTTTTGATCAATCAGTGGTCGCTGATTTCCCCCTGTTAAGCCAAAAACACTGTGCTGTCGTAAGATAGCCCGTCGATTGCTATTTTTTGGAGAAGCCTACTATGAGTAAACCTTTTGTCGCTATTTTGATGGGATCCGATTCTGACCTGCCCATTATGGAAGGTTCTTTTGATGTACTAACCAAGCTCGGTATTGAATTCGAAGCGAAAGTGACTTCGGCTCACCGCACGCCTCAGGCTACACACGACTTTGTTGTAGATGCCGACAAGCGCGGTTGCGCAGCCTTTATCTGTGCCGCTGGCATGGCTGCCCACTTGGCGGGCGCCGTATCGGCTACCACGCTTAAGCCGGTGATTGGCGTACCCATTAACGGTTCTTTGGATGGTTTGGATGCGCTGCTGTCTACGGTACAAATGCCCGGTGGTATTCCCGTTGCGACAGTCGCTATTGGTAAAGCCGGTGCGAAAAACGCCGCGTATCTTGCTGCACAAATTATCGGTGTTGGCGATGCAGACATGCACCAAAAACTGATAGCTGAGCGTGCAGAAAACGCTAAAGCCGTGCAGGCCAAAGATGCAGCACTGCAGGAAAAACTGAAGAATCGATAGTTGACCACGGTTTTGAACTATCGATATCACCCCGGCATTGCACGCTGTGTGAGTAAGCTTAATGGCGGTGGTGTTATTGCTTATCCAACCGAGGCTGTTTGGGGCCTCGGTTGCGACCCCTTCAACCGATATGGCGTAGAACGCATTTTCGAGCTTAAAGGTCGAAGTGCGAACAAGGGCCTAATAATGGTTGCCGCCTCCATTGAGCAAATTGATTGGTTGTTGGAAGGTCTCCCGCAAAGCCAAATAGAGCAACTGACAGCCAGCTGGCCGGGGCACGTTACATGGCTCATTCCGCATCGTAATCTACTACCCGGAAACCTAACCGGCAGCCATGCTAGTATTGCTGTCCGCGTTAGTGCGCACCCTGTGGTAAAGGCGCTTTGTGAAGCGTTCGGTGGACCAATTGTCTCCACGTCTGCCAATCCGCAAGGTAAGCTGCCCGCGCGCAATAGCACCATGGCGCGGCGATATTTTGGCCGTAGCGGCGTTGAATTTGGGCCAGGCCAAGTAGGGGCAAATCGAGCACCGTCACAAATTCGCGATTTAGTGACAGGCGCGATATTACGCGACTAAACTATAAGAAGAACAAGAAGAAAAATAAGGAACAGGGAACTCTCCATGGCCGCGCCGGATAAAGCCGCAGTAAAAGCCTACCTACAGGATCTACAAAATCGCCTATGTGCAGACCTTGCTGCAGTAGATGGTGGTGACAAAAGCTTTGTCGAAGACCAATGGCAACGAGCCGAAGGTGGTGGCGGTCGCTCTCGGGTTTTTACCGATGGGGCGGTCATAGAAAAAGGTGGTGTTAACTTTTCACATGTTATGGGTTCACAGCTACCGGTATCGGCAACCGCACACAGGCCCGAACTCGCCGGGCGACGTTTTGAAGCCATGGGTGTTTCGTTAGTGATTCATCCGCGCAACCCCTATGTACCTACCAGCCATGCCAACGTAAGATTCTTTATCGCTGAAAAAGAAGGCGCAGAGCCAGTGTGGTGGTTTGGTGGCGGCTACGACCTTACCCCCTATTACGGTAATACTCAGGATTGTACCCACTGGCACCAAACGGCAAAATCAGCCTGCGAAGCTTTTGGTGATGATGTTTACCCGCAGTACAAAAAGTGGTGCGACGACTATTTTTATATAAAGCACCGGGAAGAACCGCGTGGTATTGGCGGATTGTTTTTCGACGACCTCAACGCTTGGGGTTTTGATAAAAGTTTCGCTTTTATGCGTGCCGTGGGCGACAGCTACGCAGCGGCCTACCTACCCATTATTGAGCGCAGAAAAAACACACCTTGGGGGGAGCGCGAACGCGATTTCCAGTTATACCGCCGAGGTCGCTACGTAGAATTTAATCTGGTGTACGATCGCGGCACCCTGTTTGGTTTGCAAACCGGTGGCCGAACAGAATCCATACTGATGTCTTTACCACCGTTGGTACGCTGGGACTACAACTGGCACCCCGAAGAGGGCAGCGCAGAAGCCGACCTTTATCAAAACTTTCTAAAACCAAAGGAGTGGCTGGATTGAACAGCACAAAAACTACCGCCGATCGCTACTGTGTTTTTGGCAACCCCATCGATCAGTCTAAATCGCCACAAATTCATCAGGCCTTTGCCGAGCAAACCCAGCAGGCCCTGGAATACACCCGGCAATTAGTAGAGCTAGATGCATTCGTGGAAGCCGCTACAAAATTTTTTGAAGAGGGCGGTGTTGGCGCCAACGTAACGGTTCCATTCAAGCAGGATGCCTGCGAATTCGCCAACCTGTTAACCGATCGCGCGCGTATTGCCGGTGCCGTTAATACCTTGGCTCGTATGGAGGATGGTCAGGTTATTGGCGACAACACCGATGGCGTAGGTATGGTGCACGACATTACTCAGCGCTTGGGCTGGGCAATAGAAGGCAAGCGGGTATTAATACTCGGTGCGGGTGGAGCAGTGCGGGGTGTGTTGTTGCCCTTGCTACAGGAAAAGCCTGCCAAGGTTGTGATTGCCAACCGAACCAAAACCAAAGCTGAAGAATTGGCTCGAATATTTGGTAGCCATGGCGTACTAGAAGGTTACAGTTATAACAACCTGCCAGCGGAACCATTCGACCTCATTATCAACGGCACTTCGGCCGGTTTTACCGGTGAGGTACCCCCCGTACACTTCGGCTGCTTTACCGAAGATACCCTTGTGTACGATATGATGTATAGCGACGAGCCAACAGAATTTCTGCGCTTTGCCACCGATATGGGGGTATCCAAATACAGTGATGGTATTGGTATGCTGGTTGGACAGGCCGCCGAGTCGTTTCGATTGTGGCGCGGCGTAGAGCCACAAATCGGCCCTGTTATAGACATGCTAAGCCAAAAATAACCGGAACGCAGGACAACCTATGTTCGACAAAGCCCGCTTTTATATTGCAATAACTGTGGCTTTTTCACTCGGTTGGTTTAGCCATGGGCTGGTGTCCAAAAGCCCATCGGAGCCAACCGCAAATCACCCGTCACCACCCGCACTCAGCGATTCCGCACGTATACACCCAAAACTGACCAACGCACCTACGCCCCCGCCCGCCGAAGAACGAATGGCCAATGTTCCGGCTATTCCACAGTACAAAACGGATAGCCAAAAACAGCTAGGCGCAGAGGGTCAGAGCAAAACCAAAGCCGAAGAATTACTAAACAAGTTCACGGCATTGCTGCACCAACATAAATTTGATGCCGCAATGAACCTGTATTTAGAGCAAGGCACAGAGCTGGCCGTTAAAGAACAGCAAAGCTGGCGTGCGGTAGTGATAGATTTCTTATCGCGGCGTCTCGACAATGGTGAAACCGAACTCTTCTCTGAACTAGCGGGTATGTGGTTGCAATTCAATTACAGCGATATTGATGTCTTACTGTTGGTTGCGCGATACAGTCGCGTGCTGGGTTATCACGGTGAGGCACTGCAAACCTACATACAGGCCTACGCTCACGCGCATTCGTCTTTCGCCCAGAATAAAGTCCACAGCGATTTACAGGACTTTATTTTCGCCCGCGAAAAAGACTGGATGAACCGCAATAAATGGCACGAACTGACAGGTTTTTTTGCCCAGCTAGATGAACTAGACCTCGCTACCCACACACAACAATTTCGCTACGCCGAATTGCTATTAATGCAACAAAATGAACAGGTTGGCTATTTGGTATTAGACGAGTTGGCGCAAATAAATGCCGGCTGGCGCCAGCGCGTAGAGGAGCTTAAAGCCCAATATGAAAAAGACGGTGAATACGCACTAAGTGCCAGTAACTCGCCAGCGTTTCAATCCTCTATCACCATGAAACCGGCGAAAGGCCACTATCTCATTGATATTGGTATTAACCGTGAAAATCAGGCCACGTTGCTGTTAGATACCGGTGCCACCATCACCATGATTACCGTCGATACTTTTTCGCGCATGGTGTCCTCAACCGGCTGGCAAGACCACGGCTGGGCCATGTTCAATACCGCCAATGGCTTGGTACGGGGCCGAATCGTACAGGTCGATCAACTCCAGTTTGGTGGTTATAGCCTCGAAAATGTACGTCTTGCGGTACAGACAGCCGACCTAGGTGAGGGGGTGCACGGGTTGCTAGGGATGAATGTACTGAGCAAATTTCACTTTCAAATCGACCAAGATAACCACAAGTTACGGCTAACCCCCCGAGAATAACTCACGCTTATTCGGTTCAGAAACGAGGAGGCGTAAACTGGCTTTACTCCCACCTTCACCCCTAGAGGTGAACCATGAAAAAAGTCAAAATCAACTTCATCACCGATATCATTGCGTTTGCGTGCTTCGTATTCCTGCTGTCTACCGGTGTAATAATGAAATACCAACTACCACCGCGAACCGGCGGCTGGCTGAATATCTGGGGCCTTAATCGCCACGATTGGGGCGATATTCACTTCTGGTTAGCTTTGGTGTTTCTTAGCGTTATTGCTTTTCATGTGGTGTTGCACTGGAAGTGGATCGTGTCTTTAGTGGCTGGCAAAACCGCGTCTTACGCGCTGGGCATAGAAAGCCGTAGACGTATGCTAGTGGGGCTGGCGGCACTGCTCGCATTACTGGCGATAGCACTGGCACCTATTGTTTCTTTCTGTATTTAGCACGCCATTTGGGCTTTACTATTTCGTTTTAATGTTAGCGTCTGCGTGCGCGTAACGTGTTTATAGGTGGTTCGTTCGCGATATATTACAAATAGAATTCTTCACCCCGTTGATGTATTTTCTCCGGTACAGGGGTATTCGTTAGAGCATAAAGATACATGGCAAACGCTAAAGAGGTGTGTACTAGTGCCAGCAATTACTGGTTAAGCAACTACCGCTGAAGCATCACTACTTGCCTCCGCTACAACAACTTCGGGAATGCCGCTGAGTGTGCAGAGACTGAACTTCCCCCGGTTTAACGGACACCAGAACCTAACTAAGGTAAAGGTGTCCAATGGCAAAATACAACAATTCCCGCCGCACATGGCAATACTCTCAAGAGCTTAAAGCAACGGCTGTCGAGATGAGTTTACTTGATGGTGTACGTAATAGAGATGTTGCTGAAAAACTTTAGCTGGAAACACATGAAAATAATCACTTTACTACTTACCGCCGCAACACTAATGGTTTCATCATCGTTATGCCAGGCACAGAAATCCACCCCTGTTCAGAAAGTTTTTGATGGTTGGTCGGCTAAGGAAACTCTGGATTACATCCGCACCTTCAGCGTTTCCGACCTAACCACCGGTAAGCCTGCTGCACTTTGGTATCATTCCCATGCCTCGCAGACGAACAAGACCGCGATACTCCTGCGCCGTCAGCCAATCATGAAATTACCAACGGCGCGGTTACCAGAGATAGGAAAAATCAGTGTTGAGACGGATCTTGGCCGCATGACCTTAAACGACTACTTGAATCACCCGAAAAGTTTTGCCCAAGGCTTCATCGTGGTTCACAAAGGTCGGGTCGCCTATGAATCCTATCCGGGGATGCATGAACTCGATGCACACTTTTGGGCCTCTACAACGAAGGTGCTGGCCTCTATGGTCGTTGGGCTGTTGATAGATGATGGTTTGATCGATGAGTCCAGAACGCTTGGCTATTATATTCCCGAATTCAAAGGTTCAGCCTGGGAACACATCAAGGTTGTCGATGCCATGGATATGGCAGCAGGTCTGGATGCTCGGGATTCTGCCGAGCAATTTGCAGATCCATCCTCAGTGACGTCACGCATGTTCAGAGCGGAACTTGGAGAAGAGACGAATGGCAAAATTGAATACATGCTCGAGGTAATGGTGGACGCTAAGTCCGTCGAAAAGCCTGGTCAGAGCTACATCTACTCTTCTGCGACCACACAATCGCTGGTTTTTTTGGTGGAAGCCGTCTCGGGTAAAAGTTGGTCGGATTTCTTCGAAGACCGCGTTTGGTCTAAGATGGGTGTAGAAGGCCCCTTGCAAATGCACCTCTCGCCAGACGGGATCGCAATCGTTCATGGGCCGGCCTCGTCCAACCTGCGAGACCTCGCACGTGTGGGAATCCTTTATACGCCAAGCTGGAGAAAGGTATCTACCGAACGGATCGTGTCACCCGCGATGCTTGACAGAATTCAGAACACTCCGCGTACACGTGATTTTTATCTGGGAGGAAATGCTGGTTCGGGACAGCGTTTTATGGCTCGGCTTGGTGAGGAAGCGGTCAGAACGGCGGCACGCCAATGGGACGCCATCTTTGAGGACGGAGATTTCTTCAAATCCGGTTTGAACACTCAAGGTCTCTATGTATCGCCTGATCGTGACCTTGTAATAGCTTTTTTCTCGACTGAACCAACCCATCGGATTCAGAAATATCTTCGTCCAATTGTGACATCTGGGTTATTCGACTAGGTGTGGATTTCAAACCGCGACAATCCAAGGTTTGGCAATCAACGGTGAGATTAATTAAAAAGCAGACTGAAAAAATCAAATACTACGACCTTTTGATTCCTTGGTTACTAAAAAAATAGATAAGGACCTACAAAAGTATCCACACGACAAAAACTGCGTCGCTTAACTTGTGTATGGATAAAAAAAGGAGGATAAAAAAAGGACATCCACTTAATTGACGTTCAGTATTTGCACAGAGGGCGAGCGGCGACAAAACCCCCGAACCATAATGTTTAAAGGCTGTACAGAGCAGAGCGTCTTTACGGGTAAATCGTGTTAGGGGGACGTTTTTCGTGTTATAACACGGGAACTTTCTGCCTAATACTATTGTTATAACTTCGAGGCAGTGTCACTTACTATGGAAGTGAATCAAGGATGAGTGATCCAAGAAAGAAATATTCGGACTCACAAAATGTAGCCTTACTCTCACAGGTAAGTAGAGTGTGCCCTCTTCGTGATTGTCCATCAGGTAATAGGCATGACAAAGCCATTGATGGCGTTCGCATGTGTTTTTCAGCAAACTGAGAAAGACTGTTCGGTCTTCGTCGGAATTGTAGATATCTCCCTAGGCATTGCCCCGTGCGGTAACGTGGTAAAGCGCCCCATTAGTTTCTAGTTTACAAGGAAATGGCTCTATTATGATCCGAACAGGAAAGTATCTTGTACTGACAGCGCTATGTACGGTCATCGTGATTTCTATATATATAACTATATCAAAAGGAGAGAAAACGAAATATTCGGATGATCCCAAGTACTTTAATGCGACACTATTTGATCACGATCCATTAATGGAAAAGAGATTGATTTTGGTAAATGGACGTATTACCGAATCAGTCGCTAGTCGAGTAATCAAGCAACTGTTAGTACTTGAATATCTTCATCCCGGTGAGCCAATTTCACTTTTGATAAATACGCCAGGTGGACAAAGGAGTCAATGGCAATCTATCGTGCAAACCATGGACTTCTTAGCATCACCAGTAAATGTGATTGGTATAGGAAGCGTAAGCTCCTCGGGAGTCTACATATTAGCTAATGCAACCGGAAAAAGAATTGTTCATGAAAGCGCTGTAGTTGGTATTCATATGCTGTTTAAAAAGGATAGCGGAAATTTTTCAGCTGGCAGAGTACAGGATGAAAATATTAGAAACTATTGGTCCGATCTAAAATTACCTGAAAGCTTCTTTCCTCTTGAGGGGGAAAAATTTAACGAAACATTTTATCTAAATGCAGATCAGGCATTGGAGTATGGTTTAGTGGACAAAATTTATCGTAGGGGAAGTGAGCCTATGCCTGTACTCAATAATTTTACACAATAATATGGTAAGTTCACGATCGTAAATGTCAAATAAAAGGACATTCAATTACTTGGCATTAGCGGCTACTAAGGAAAAATACAAAATGCGTATTATGTAGGTAAGGTTAGATCAAGTTAGATAAAAAATGAGGCGACATCAGCAGTCTTTGAGTACTTGTCTGGCAAAATCAACAAGGCGCTGCTGTAGGACAAATTTTTCGCTGCCCTCCAAATTTGCGGCAGAGCGCGGCGTTAGGCTTTTTCATATCATTTAGGAGTTTTAATGCAATACGTAGAATTAATAGTAATTACAGCGGTAGTCCAATTTTTATTTTTTGGTGTTATGACCGGAAAGGCTAGAGTGAAGTATGGAGTTAAAGCTCCTGCTACAACAGGTGAAGAAGGATTTGAGCGTATGTATCGTGTTCAAATGAATACATTGGAGATGTTAGTAATTTTTATTCCAGTTATCTTCATTGCCTCAAACTATTGGCCTTCTTTATTAACTTCAGGTTTAGGGCTTGTATACATAGTTGGCCGTTTTATATATTGGCGTGCATATGTTACTGAGCCAAAAAGTCGTGGTATTGGTTTTATGCTTTCACTGATCCCATCAATGCTTCTAATGGTATTGTCTATTGTTGGTATAATTATATCTTTGGTTGAAGGCAAAGCCTAACAAATAAGGACATGTCCCGCGAAGCCGCGATCTATCCTATTGTTGAACGAGCCCGTGTTGCAGGCTCTCTCTATAATAAGGGAATAAAGGGACATCCAACTACTTGCTGTTGTAATGTGACGGCTCCTCCCATACCAATACCTATCACGCCTTACCCTTTACCCGTGAAGATTATTTTGAGTTGGTGGATACCACCGGCCGTATTCTGCGAGACGATAAACGCGGTGCTATCGCCGGTGAACTGCCGGCCATAGTGTCGCGGTTGGGTATTAATCCAAGTAAATGTGTCGACCATGCCCAGAATTTTGGTCGCCGCTATGGTTCCAGTGCCGGTTCGGTGGCGCGCATGGCCGATTATGCCCAGGTTTTTGAGCGTAATTGTGGAAAGGGTGTGGCCTTTTCGCAGGCGCTGTATTTGAATACGGGTTAAAAATTTAGGCAAAAAATAATTATTGAATTCGGGATCCCTACTAAAAGAAATCACGGCGGCAGGCTTTACATTTGACATTCCCCCTGTTGAGCGTGAAGTCATAACGCCAAGTGAACAGGATTAGGGGCGTTGGCCATTTTTTTAGGAAAAAATGACGATTGACCTAAGTCGTGGGCAACTTTTTTATGTGCTGAACTTTGATAGATAGATGGGCTTAAAAGCCACAAACAATAAACCGAATACAGCCCCGGAATATAGACCTATATGCCAACCCCAAACAACCAAAAACCTTAAATTCTCTTTACCCGCCGGTAGAATAGTGATTCCAAGTATGGACGAAATGTATCCTACTGAGGAACCTATTACGAGTGAAATAAAAGCAAATATTGCGGTACATTTTAACCAATGACATAAGATAGTTGAATTCCAGTTTTTATTCAGAAATAAAAATAAGCAGCCGAATATTAGGCCCGCATACATCCCAGATTTTAAGCCAACTAAGGATGCCTGAAGTCGCAAAGAATCGTATCCAACACCTTTCCCAATGGCATAATACGCCGGGGATATCGTGACAGTGATTTGATCATGGATTGCGCCGAAAATCGAAAACAGAATTCCCATTGAAAACACAAATAAATATTCCTTCCATTTTTTCGATTTATATCCCTTAAGATAAAAGTCAATTATTGCAACTATCGATAGCACTGCAATTAATAGCGCCACTCTTAACCAAAAGGATTCAATAAACAAAGGTAACCCCTTTCATATTTGGCTCATCACTATTAGAAGGCTATTAGATAGTTGAGAAGGTGCTAACCCCGTTTTTATTTTTTTACTAAGCTACCCATAAAAAACAGCGCCGCCACTAACACCACCGAAGGCCCGGCCGGTAGATCCAAGAGCACGGACGTTAATATGCCACCGATTACCGAAAGCACGCCAACCAGAGCGGCAATTATGGCCATGGCTTCTGGTGAACGGGTTAAGCGCCTTGCCGCCGCTGCCGGTATGATTAACAGCGCAGTAATTAAAAGCACGCCAACGAGTTTCATCGACAGCGCGACAACGGTAGCCATTAACACCATGAGCAACAACCGAAGTTTTTCTACACTGTAACCTTCTACCCGCGCTAAATCTTCGTCGATAGCGGCCATCACCAAGGGTCGCCAAAAATAACCGAGTGTTGCTAAGCAGGCGGTACCGACCAAATAAATGACAGCGATATCCTGTATGCCCACGGTGAGTAAGTCGCCAAATAAATAGCCAAATAAGTTAATGCGGCTGGCGGACAGCAGGCTCACACAAATCAAACCCAGTGCCAGTGCGCTGTGTGAAAGTATACCGAGTAGGGTGTCTGAGGCGAGGCCAGCACGGCCTTGCAGTTGCCACAGGGCGAGGCTAATGAGTACGCCGGCGAATATCATTGAAACGGTTAGGTTCCAGTCGGCTATTACCCCGAGGGCAACACCTAGCAGCGCCGAGTGCGCCAGGGTATCGCCAAAGTAGGCCATGCGTCGCCACACCACAAAGGCACCTAAGGGGCCAGCGATGAGGGCAATACCGATACCCGCCAGCAGGGGTAGGCTTATAAGTGAAAGCAGGTCGAAATCAATCATGGTTGTGGTCACAGGTATGCACCACGTCGCCGTGTAAGTTGTGCTGGTGGTCGTGGTGGTGGGTATAAACCGCTAGGTCGTCGGCTACACCGCCGCCAAATAAGCGCAAATACTCGGGGTGTTGACTAACGCTTTCGGGTTTACCGTGGCAGCATACATGCTGGTTAAGGCACACAACCGAATCGGTTTGTGCCATTACTAGGTGCAAATCGTGAGAGACCATCACAATGGCGCAACCCAATTCGTCTCGTAGGTTGGCTATTAGGCGATACAGTTTTACCTGGCCGCTAACGTCTACACCCTGCAAGGGTTCATCCAATACCAGTAATTGTGGCTTTCGCAAAATAGCGCGGGCCAGCAGTACGCGTTGTAATTCTCCGCCACTCAGGCTGTGAATTTGGCTGCTTTGCAGGTGGCCAATATCCAGCCGTTCCAGTGCGTGTGTGCGATTTTCTCGCGAGCGGTCGGCAAAGCTTAAAAACCGACTCACCTTTACCGGCATACTGCTATGGGTTTGCAGTTTTTGCGGCACATAGCCAATGGTGAGTTTTGGCGCCTTTATAACCTGGCCGCTATCGGCTTGCAGTAGCCCGGTCATAATTTTAACCAGCGTGCTTTTACCGGCGCCGTTGGGGCCAATAAGGGTAGAAATTTCACTCTGGGCCAGAGAGAAGTCTATTTCTTGGAGCACGGGTCGGCCGTTATAAGCTTTGCAGATACCTTGCAGTTGTAATAATGGTTTCACGCTTTAGTTCCCTTACATTCACTGCAGAAGCCGGTAATTTCTAGCACTTTGGATTTCACTTCAAAGCGCTGTTGTGATGCGCTGAGGTTAATGGCCTGCTGAATCGAGCGGCTGGGTACTTCCTCGGTAAAGCCACAGGTAAGGCAAATAAATAGAGCGTCGCTGTGCTCCCTTTTGGGGTTTGTGCAACCGATGAAAGCATTTAGCGAGTGAACCTTATGAATGATGCCTTGCTCCATAAGGAAATCCAGCGCGCGGTAAACGGTGGGTGGGGCAACCCGTTTACGGTCAGAGGCTTCCTCCAGCATTTCCATCAGCGCGTAGGCTCCCAAGGGTTTGTGGGACTGCCAAATCAACTCTAAAACCTGTTTGCGCAGGGCGGTTAGCCGCACACCACTGCGTGTGCACAGGGCATCGGCCTGTTTTAGCGCTTTGGCTATGCAGGCCGTGTGATCGTGACGGCCTTCTCGAAGTGAGTCGGGGTTGTTCATGTATTAAACCCGTTAGAATATAGCAATAGCGGTTATGTTATCATATAACAATTGCTGTGAGGCTTAGTTATGACGGGTGTTGTGTGAGCTTTGTGAATTGGGCGGGCTTAATGCGTTATAGGTGCTGGAGGGGTTACATGAGCTACATGAGTTGTCTATCAGTGAAGCGTCTGCGTGGCAGCGTGATGGTTTGTTTTATATTTTTTGCTTGTTTTGGTTTTGTTGCACCTGCAATTGCGGAAAACGGTAAGCCGGCATCCGTTAACATATTAGTGAGTGTACGTCCGGTGGCGCTGTTGGTTGAGGATCTGCTAGAAAGAGCCGGTCTCGCCGATAAAATCGCGGTGGATGTATTGCTGCCCGCCGGTGCTTCTCCCCATCATTTATCTTTGAAGGTCAGCGATATTCGCCGTGTACAGCAGGCAGACCTGTTGGTGTGGGTGGGCGAGCCTTTGGAAAATTACTTAACGCCTGTTATTGCTCAGCACCGAGCGACCAGACCAACAATTGAATTGATAACGCTGAACAAGCTACACCGCACCGAAGCGGATCATGGGCATGGCCACAATCATAACGAAGGCAGCGGTGGTGACCCACATATTTGGCTAGACCCCGATAATGCCGCCATTATTGCGCGTGCGGTGGCCGTGCAAATAAAAACATTAATAGCCCGTGATGTTTCCGTTTATTCCGATATTGCCAACGTCGACCAAGAGAGTGCCGCTCTAGACAGTGCTGTCGTCGATTATGTGCAGTCTTTGGCGGTGGCGAGAGAGGCTGTGCGCGTTCGGTTGGCACAGGTAGCGAATGAAAAAAACGCGGTTGCGGTTTACCACGATAGCCTTGGCCACTATGTACATCAGTTCGATATTCGTCAGCAGGCGGCGCTTACAGAGGTGCCAGACGAGCAAGTGGGAATGCGCTCACTCATTCAGTACCAAAAACAGGGCAAGCCGTCGTGCTTACTGGCCGACCGCGGCGAACTAGTAGCTGCTGAGGGGTACGCAAAAAAGCTGGGGTGGAGACTGGTAACGTTCGATTTGCTGGCTCAAGATACCGAAGTGAATACTTACTTACAGTATATCGATAGCATTACCGATGCGTTTGAAACCTGCTTGGGCTTTGAGTAGGCGAAAAAAAACCCTGCATCAAATTTTGGGAGGGATGAAGCAGGGTGAATATAGCAATATTGGCTATTACAAGAGATCTACGTGAGAAAAAAACCGCTGTTACAAAAAATGTAACAAAACTGTGTGCATAACTCAGGTTGCACGGGGCTCGAACAGCTGGCCCCGACAACAACAACCTGATGTTACTGCAACGGAGCGAATCTTCCTGAGTTCAATCCGTTAATACCACGGCACCGATACGGCTGGTGCTGTGGGTGGACACCGGGCTGCGCCCGGCGTCTCTCCCCGTACTACTTGCTCAGGGAGCTTGCAACTTTCTCTTCAATTAACGCGTTCATTTTTGCGTTAATCTCGGCGTTGATAGTGTTCAAGTGTTGATTTAACAGTTCCATTTGACGAGAACTAGCACTCTCAACCGGGACAACGCGAAAATTATCGAATTGTGTGTCCCAGCGATCGCTGGTGCCTATCTCCGCTAGAGCAACGTCATAAGCAGACGCTACACTGGATGATTCAGGATCAAGGGCACCAACCTCACCAGCAACGACACTATTTGAAAGCAGCGCAACGAAAACAAATTTTGCGAAATAGTTCATCGTAAGGTTCTCCTTTTAAGAGGGATGGTTGATACCGAATGCCGATAGGGGTTACTGCCGACTTCCGTACAAGGCTTGTTGTTACCTTGTGATTCGAATTGTAACCATGGGTAACACTTTATGCAAATCTTAATTTAGATCAAATGCAGTTGGCGCAATTATGAGAATGGTTCCTATTGGCGCCACACATACTACATATAGTGTTTTTTGTTAGTTAAAGCCCCTTATATTGATACTTATAACGATTACGTAGTGTAAATGGAGCTAACTGACTGCTTTTGTTAAAACAAAAAGATATTAGTAATGTGCGCAGGTTCCGCTTAGAACATAAAAAACTGACGCATGATTCATTAGGTAACACATCTAAATTCATGTATGTGCTAATGTTCCCACCCCTCAAAAAGTTCAAAACAGCGGTTACAGGCGCTCGCTTGTTACCCCTATAGAGGTACCTAAATAGGCACCTAAAATCTCGTTGCCGCCTTGCGCGCATTTATCTACAAGGAGTTAATCATGAATAAAAATTCAATCCGTCTAGCTACGGCCATTGCCGCTATTCTCGCTGCGCCTATTGTCACCGCCACTGAAACGGGCGTGGAGCTGGGCGCGGGCGTTACCTATGTGATGTTTGACGATGATTTTAATGTTGCCGACGACATAGGCTATCGCGGCTTGCTCGGTTACCGTGTCAATGAACGCTTCGGTATGGAGTTAGTGCTAGACGGTATATCAACGGAAACCGACCCTTTGGGGTTGTCGTTTGATATGCGCCAGCTCTATGTGAGCGGGCTCTATCACTTTAATGTGGAAGCTAATGTGCAGCCTTACGTGTCTTTGGGTTGGGGTCAGAATTCAATGGAGTTAGCGGATTCTAGTTTTGATAACGATACAACGGCAACCAATCTTGGTGCGGGCATTAAGTGGTATCTAAAGGACAACCTCATACTGCGTCCGGCGATTAACTATTTTATGAACACCGAATACGATGAAGATTTCACCACTGTCGGGCTAACGCTTTCCTGGGTTGTGGGTGGTGGTTCAAGTGCGGCACCGAAGGCAAAAGCGCCAGTGGCACCTGCCGATAGTGATAACGATGGTGTTACCGACAGCAGCGATACTTGCCCAGCAACGCCCGCGGGCGTTGGGGTGAGTGCTAATGGTTGTCCACTGGATACCGACAATGACGGCGTATCTGACTACCTCGATAAATGCCCCAATACCGCGGCAAAGTTGAAGGTAGACAGCAACGGCTGCCCGGTGAAACTCAGTGAAACAGTGTCAATAGACCTGAACGTAAACTTTGATTCCAACAGCGATGTTGTTAAGCCGGCCTACTATGGGGAGATTGGTCGGGTGGCTGAGTTCCTGCAGCAGTACGTGGGTACTAGTGTTGTTATTGAAGGCCATACAGATACCAGCGGGTCGGCGAGTTACAACAAAAACCTCTCTCAGCGCAGAGCGGATGCTGTTGCCGCTGTTTTGGTACAGCAGATGGGTGTGAGCCAGGCCCGCGTGAGCGCGATGGGTTACGGTGAAGAGCAGCCTATTGCAGACGAATCAACGGCAACAGGTCGCAAAGCGAACCGCAGAGTTGTGGCAAAGGTTTCAGCTAAAGTAGAAAGTATGGAAGAGAAGTAAGCTAGCTAGCTTTACTTTGAAAAGCCGGGGGAGCCGTTGCTCCCCCGTGCTAGCGCATTAGAATCGATAATCTATGCCAGCCGTTACGGCGTTAATGCTGGTTTTGTCGGCATTCGCCAAAGACTTGAGTTCGATATTGAAATTCAGGTGCTCATCAATAAACCAGCCTGCGCCAAAACCGAGTGAAACGCCCGACGTGGAAAGCTCCTCAGTGCCTGTTTTTTCATCATCAATGTTGTACATATCCGTTTTGGTGGTAACACTGCTGTAGCCAATAAGGCCGTAAAAACGCGCGGTTTCGTTGAGAATTTCGGGTCGATAATAGATCGACTGATAGCTATCCATGCTGTAGGTATTACTGCCCGTTGCCACGGGTACGTCGGCATCCGACATCAGCTCGGTTTCGCCATCGGTTAAGCCAAAACCAAGACGTACATCCACGCCTAGCCAAGGGTTGTACTTGTAGCCGCCCATCAATTCTATAGCGCTAAGGCTTAGTTTTTCTTCAGTGGCATTGTTGGGTAACAGATCATTGGCCTGTAAATAGTTCAGGTTACCCCCGGCGAAAAATCCACGGTTGTTATCGGCAAGCGTGTTAGCGCTGACTAGGGCCAGAGCCAGAAAAAACACAGAACGTAATTGCGGATGGTGCATTGAGGTCTCCATTGCTTCACTTTGCGTAAATACTGCAGCCACAAGTAAGTGGCGAGCCAAGGCGAAAAAATACCACAGATTCAGTGCTGTAAATAAGGGAAAACCGTGAAAGCTGTGAAACAGACCGAGCCCGGCTCAATTCAGCTGATACCCAAACGGATATTCGCGGCTAAATTCGTTAGAATTCGGCCCCTTCGAAAAAAATATCCGGAAAAGAGTTTATGACTACCAAGCCTGTGCTCCTGGTTGATGGTTCTTCCTACCTTTATCGTGCCTTCCACGCCATGTACAAAGTCGATTTACGCAATGCGCAGGGGTTTCCAACCGGTGCTATACGCGGTGTAGTGGCAATGCTTAAGCGGCTGGAAAAAGACTACCCGGAAAGCCCTGTAGCGGTGATATTCGACGCAAAAGGCAAAACTTTTCGCGATGACATGTACAGCGACTACAAAGCCAATCGCCCGCCAATGCCCGACGACCTTCGCCTGCAGGTCGAGCCGCTGCACACCATCATCCGTGCGATGGGGTTGCCGCTTATTGTTATAGAAGGCGTAGAAGCGGACGATGTAATTGGCACCTACGCCCGCCAGGCCACCGAAAAAGGTCTAGATGTAGTGGTATCGACCGGTGATAAAGACATGGCCCAACTGGTGAATAATAAGGTCACCTTGGTGAATACCATGACCGAAACCACCATGGATATCCCCGGTGTTGAAGAGAAGTTTGGCATTCCCCCGGAGCTCATTATTGATTACCTCGCGCTTATGGGCGACAAAGTAGACAACATTCCCGGTGTGCCGGGGGTAGGTGAAAAAACCGCGTTGGCTCTGCTGCAAAATCTGGGCGGTCTAGATTCCATATATAGCCGCCTGGAAGAAATAGCCGATTTGGCGTTTCGCGGTAGTAAAAAAATGGCCGCCAAGCTAGAAGAAAACAAAGATAACGCTTATTTATCCTACCGGTTGGCCACCATCAAAACCGACGTAGCGCTTGAGCAGGCGATAGATGAATTGAAACACCAGCCCGCCGACAACGAGGTGTTACTAAAATGGTTTACCGAGCTAGATTTTAAAGGTTGGTTGGATGAACTAGAGGGAGAGCCTGCGGCCGTGGCAGAGGCTGGCCCCGCGATTGAAACCCACTACCAAACAGTATTAGAGGAAGCCGCGTTTAATGCGTGGTTGGAGAAACTGAAAACCGCAGAGCTTATAGCCTTCGATACCGAAACCACCAGTCTTAACTATATGGAAGCCGAAATAGTTGGTGTGAGTTTTTCGATCAATCCCGGTGAGGCTGTCTATGTACCGGTGGCCCACGACTACCTAGGCGCCCCCGAGCAGCTATCACGAGAATTCGTATTAAACGCCTTAAAACCGCTGCTGGAAAACCCGGAGCTGAAAAAAGTAGGGCAAAATTTAAAATACGATGCCAACGTGCTGGCAAATTACGCTATTCAATTAAAAGGCATCGCTTTCGATACCATGCTCGAAAGCTACATTTTTAATAGCATATCGAACCGCCACGATATGGATACCCTAGCGGAGACCTACCTCAATCATAAAACAATTCATTTTGAAGACGTAGCCGGCAAAGGTGCAAAGCAGCTTACTTTTAATCAAATACAGCTAGAAGAAGCAGGGCCCTATGCCGCGGAAGATGCCGACATTACCTTGCGCTTACACGAAAAACTTTGGCCGCAATTGGCGGAGCAAAGCGGCCCGAAAAATGTTTTCGAGACTATCGAAGTGCCTCTAGTACCCATTCTTTCAAAAATTGAACGCAATGGTGCGCTGCTAAACATAAAATCTCTGGCGCAGCAAAGCCACGAACACGGCGAAACCATGGAGCGCTTGCAACGTGAAGCCTATGACCTTGCGGGCGAAGAATTCAATTTAAGTTCACCCAAGCAGTTGGGCGCAATTTTATTCGAAAAGTTAAACCTACCGGTTATTAAAAAAACGCCCAAGGGCGCAGCTTCCACCGCCGAAGAAGTTTTGCAGGAGTTGGCGTTAGATTACCCGCTGCCGAAACTGTTAATGGAATACCGGGGCTTGTCCAAGTTAAAAAGCACCTATACCGACAAGCTGCCACAAATGGTTAACCCACGAACGGGTCGCGTTCATACCTCGTACCATCAAGCGGTTGCCGCTACAGGGCGTTTATCCTCTAGTGATCCAAATTTACAAAACATACCGATTAAAACCGAAGCCGGTCGCCGTGTACGCCAGGCGTTTATTGCGCCCGAAGGCTACAAAATTTTGGCCGCCGACTATTCACAGATAGAGCTGCGCATTATGGCGCACCTGTCTGGCGACCAAGGGTTGAAAAAAGCCTTTGCCGAAGGTTTAGACGTACACAAAGCAACGGCGGCGGAAGTGTTTGGTATGGAGTTGGAGACCGTCACGGTCGACCAACGTCGCAGCGCCAAAGCTATTAACTTTGGTTTGATATACGGCATGAGCGCTTTTGGTTTGGCCAAGCAGTTACACATTGGCCGCAACGATGCCCAGCAATATATCGATACGTATTTTGACCGCTACCCTGGTGTAGCCGAATACATGGACCGTATACGTGCGAGCGCAGCGGAAAAGGGTTACGTTGAAACGCTAATGGGCCGGCGTTTGTACCTACCGCAAATTAACGCCCGTAACGGCCAGCACCGTCAGGCCGCCGAGCGAACCGCCATTAACGCGCCCATGCAGGGAACCGCAGCCGATATTATTAAACGCGCAATGATCGATGTAGACGCTTGGCTGGAAAAGGAAAACGTGGATGCACAAATGATTATGCAAGTGCACGATGAATTGGTGTTGGAAGTGGCAGAAGCACAGGTTGAAGACGTATCAAAAACGCTGTGCGAGCGTATGGCCAAGGCCGTTGAACTAAGTGTACCGTTGTTGGTTGAAGCCGGCATTGGCGACAATTGGGATGAAGCACATTAATTCGCTTTCAGCGAGGATTCGGGAGCGCTCGCTTCTGGATTCTGCAGCGGGCTTTGCCCTGCTGGAAGCAAGACAGATTAAAACTCTTCCTCTGGTCGGGTAGAGTTTTACCAAACCCAACGATTTAATTTTGGAAATAGATAATGTCCAACCTCCCCCATTGCCCTTCCTGTGACTCCGAATTCACCTACGAAGACCGCGACCTGTATGTGTGCCCTGAATGCGCCCACGAATGGTTGCAATCGGGGGAGGCAGAAGAAACTGAAGCGGTGATAAAAGATTCAAACGGCAACCCATTGGCCGATGGTGACACCATTACTGTTATCAAAGATTTAAAAGTTAAAGGGTCTTCGCTGGTGGTAAAAGTGGGTACCAAAGTGAAAAATATTCGCCTAGTGGATGGCGACCACGACATCGATTGTAAAATAGAGGGCATTGGGCCGATGAAGCTGAAATCTGAATTTGTAAAAAAAGCTTAGCCTTAGGCTTTGTACTTCCTTTAATACGTTCATCTTACTTTGATGTGAGTACCGCTAAACTTCCGGTTTTACAAAGTAATGCAAAGGAAAGTGGTATGGCCTCCCTCTCAGCCTCCGGAAGCTGCCTATGTGGCAGCATTATCATTAATTGTGCTTCCCTCAAGCCCCACGTGGGTGCTTGCCACTGCAATTTGTGTCGCAAATGGTCCAGCGGACCGCTTTTCTATGTAGAAAGTGAAGGTGAATGCCAGATCAGTGGCGAAGATGAGCTTACGTTTTTCGAGTCTTCTGTCCGGGCTGAGCGTGCTTTCTGTAAAATATGCGGCAGTAATATTTACTATCGTGATAAATCCAGTGGGCACCTGGCCTTCTCGGCGGGCCTGTTTGCCAACGACCTACCGGTCAATTTTAACATGCAACTGTATATTGACGAAAAGCCCAGCTATTACCGTTTGGCAAATGACACAAATTCAATGACAGGCGCCGATATTTTGGCCTACACGCAAAAGGAGCAAGAATGAAACTGATTATTGGAAATCAAAATTACTCCAGTTGGTCGCTAAGGCCTTGGCTACTGCTAAAACATTTTGGTGTTGAGTTTGAAACTGAAATGTTTTGGCTATCGGCGGAAAATAGACGAGAAAAACTTGCCACCTATTCGCCTTCATGCAGAGTGCCGGTATTGCTCAACGACAATGTTAGCGTGTGGGATACGCTGGCAATTTGTGAATATGTAAGCGAACAGTTTCTAGCGGGCAAGGGGTGGCCGGCGGCTATTGCAACACGCGCAAAAGCACGCGCCGTGGTCTGTGAAATGCACGCGGGTTTTACCGCTATTCGCAATGAATTACCCATGAATTGCCGCGCCACACGCACGTTAACGCTAAGCGAAGATGTGCAGCGCGAAATAGAGCGCATCGACACGATTTTCAGTGAAGCATTGGGTCCCTGGTTATTCGGTGAATTCACCATTGCGGACTGCTTTTTTGCGCCGGTGGTTTTTCGCTTTAAAACCTATGGCGTAAAGCTTTCTGAAAAAGCCGGTCAATATGGTGAGCGGGTTTTAACTCACCCGGCAATGCTGGAATGGGTGACAGCGGCATTAAAAGAAACAGAAATTTTGCATGAAGATGAAGCCGGGGCCAACGCCTAGCGCGCATGTGTGAGTGACTAAGTTTGAGCCTGTTTAGGTTTGGCTAGCTGTGAAGTTGAATTAGCCAAAAGAGGCAATGGCGCAAAAATACATTCTTTGATTTTTGGCGTGTGGATATAGTGATTTAACGCCTACATTTTGTTAACAGACAGGGCCGTTGCATAAAAGGTAGCCTGCCGCTAAATCTGCAGCCCTTAAACGAAGTACAAGGGAAACCGACTGATTTATAGTTCCCAAGGAGAGACTTTCGATGAAACGACTATTGTTGACGATTGGTGTCGTCACCCTTTTTACGGCTTGTGATGGTGGTTCTGATACCGACAACTTGGACCCTAAAGATGGGGCGATCATTTCTTACGACCTGCTGAAAGCGCCTAAGCCTTCCTCTGAGGTGCTGCAGTACGCTACCAGCGAACAATTACTGCAACTATTAAGCAATGGCGTGCGCCGTGACGTGCACAACACCAGAGACTTTATTGCCCTGGGTGAGCCGAACTTTGCTTTTGAATCGAGTGTCTCCCCTGCAGCGGAGTCTGCATCTGACGCCAACGCGGATAATAGCTCACGCAGTTTCTCCGGCACCAATACTCAGGTATTCGGTGTAGACGAAGCAGACCACGTGAAATACGACGGTGAATACCTTTACGTGCACGCATGGCCACGATGGGTAGATGGTGAGTCTACGGGGGACAGTATAAAAATTCTCGCCACAGACCCCGAGACGGCAACGGCTTCGCCAGTAGCAGAAATCCCATTCAGCGACAGTAGTTACAGCGCATTGGAGTTGTATTTACTGAACGATGAACCGGCAGAAGGCGCACCGGTTAACGCGCCGGCAGATGCATTGGTTAGCTTAAATAGCTCTGGGTTTATTGGTTTTTGCGGTGTGGGTATTGCGGACTGGGGGTGGTACAACACCCACTATTCTTCTGCCGTTAAAATTCATGACTTAGAAAACCCCGCGGAACCTGAATTGACATGGGAGCTGGAATTAGACGGCATGCTGCATAACAGCCGAAAAATTGGCGACATGCTGTATTTGGTTACCAGTTATCTACCTCAACTTAGCGTGCTAAAAGACACCGCCGACGGTGGCGCGCCTGCTCTTTTGGACCATAGCGGTAACGACTTAACCGACCTTACCGAAGATGCACTAAGCGATTTGAGTATTGCCGACCTTTTGCCGGGCTATCGTATTAATGGCGGTGAGCGCCAGCTGTTAACAACCGGTGATGAATGTTTGGCAAGTGCGGACCTTGACGAATACCAGGGGTATCGCAGCCTTCACCATATTGTCGCCATCGATCTACGCAAGCAGGTGGTAGCAAAATCGGTGTGTTTAAGTACGCCGGTAGAAAATATTTATAGTTCTACCGATGCGCTTTATCTGGTAGCAACGGAATACGGCAACAATTGGCGTGAAAGCTACTCGGTGATGCATAAATTCAGCCTTGCTGATAACACCGTAGATTACGTGGCCACGGGCTCGGTACCGGGCAATTTGGGTTGGTCTAGCCCCTCTTTTCGCATGGACGAGTACCAAGATCACATGCGGATACTCACCAGCAGTATCAGTGACGATGGTGAGCGGGAGCACCGTTTGTGGGTGCTAACGGAAAACACCGAGGCCAAAACACTGGACCTAGTGAGTATGTTACCGGCCGAAGACAGCGATCAGGCCATTGGGAAGCCCGGTGAAGATGTTTATGCGGTGCGCTTCTGGGAAGACAGAGCCTATGTGGTGACCTTCCAGCAGACAGATCCGCTGTATATTCTGGACCTTTCTAACCCTGCGGCGCCGCAAATTGCTGGGGAGTTAGAGCTACCAGGGTTTTCGACCTATTTACACCCGATAGATGACGACTATGTATTTGGATTTGGTCGTGAAGCAACGGAACAAGGCATACAGCTAGGGTTAAAAGCGGCGCTATTCGACGTGAGCGATCCGGCGAACCCTGCAATAGCGGGTGAAGTTACCATGGGGGGTAACTGGAGCTGGAGCGATGCACTTTACGATCACAAATCGCTCTCGTTCCTGCGTCACAGTGACGATGAATTGCGTATTACCCTACCCGTTACCTTGGGTGGCGGGGGTGTACTCGATGGTGGTGGTGAACTTTCGTTCTCGCCTAGCGAAAACACGCGCATGCTGGTGTTAATGAACGTTAGCGGGTTAACGCAAGATCAGGCCAGTTTAGGTCTTCAGGGCGCGATGGTAGTCGATAGTGCTACCGATCAACTGTGGAGTTCTTACAGTGCGTTTGGCCGTGGAATTTTACACGGGGATGCCGTGTACTACGTAGAGGAACCGAGTGTGTGGGGCGCTTTTTGGTCCGACCCCGATACTGTGCTTGGCCCTTTTAACGGAGAGCAATAGGCGCTGCACATAAAATCGCGGTGGTTCCTAGATTGAAATACTAGGGTAAAAACCTTCGAACAGCTCCCATCAGTTACTCCCGCCAAGGCGGGAGTCAAGTATTTTCAGGGCCTATGGGAGTACGTAAAAATAGCTTCCGCTTTCGCGGGTACAATCAAAATTTGAGTTTGAATTGCGCTGGGCCAATGTAAACGCCGACTGTGCATAGGGCAAAAGCCATTAATAGAAGCGCCCATAAATACTCGTGGCTAGAATTATTCAGGCTACCCATGCACTACGCTGAGTAATGCAGATGTTGTAGTGTGGCCATATCATATCCCAGCGGTAATGGGGTACTGTTTGACCCGTGTTCACGTTTTTAAGCGTGTGTAGTGGCGGTGGGGGGCTGAAACTAGTGGATTGACCCACCCTGGGGCTTGTGCGCAAGCTTCAGCTTTATTGCAGAGTCTCCGGCCAAACACGGCCACTTCTCAATAGCTTCTTTCCAGTCATCGTTATTGTGAGTATGCAAATAGTTTTCGAAATGGGCATTGCGGAAAAAACTGTCGGTTTCGAACAGCGATTCCATTGAGTAGTGCACGGCGAGGTCGAGTTGATTGGCAAACTGATCTCCAAGAATATCGTGCACAACAATATTGGAGAGCGTCATATCCATGGGCGATAGCGGCAAGCCGCTGGCCATCATCACGCGGTCGTTTACTTCTTCTATTAAACGGTGGGCTAGGTAGGCTTCATCGATCAACGCCAGTAAACCATCGTGACCTTCAAGTAGTTCGGGCGGTTCGAAGAAGTAGTCTTCGGCGATCACCAAAAATTTTTTCGCGTATTCATACACACCGGCCGATTTGGTAATTTCAGCCAGGGCTTCGAGGAAGTCGGGAACGTGCTCTATATAGTGAGTGATGAATTCCTGCAGCACATCCACGCCGTTTCCCTGGGGAAGAGAGATGGCATGGTGCAGCTCCGGCAACTTCGCTTCCAAAAAGTCTCTTAACCGGTGATTCTTCGCCTCAATCCTGTGAGCTTCAGCTATGGATTCGCGGATGTACAAAATTCGTTGCTCAATCATATAAAACGTGGGCAGAACGGGCGTGTAAAATCAGGGGGCCGATAACAGTATTACAGCATTTTCTCTACGGGCTTTATGTTAACTCGTGCGCCATTTTTACGTTTACAGCAATGTCGGAACGCTTCCCTCCAGCGAAATGGATGTTTAGAACCATTTGTGCCTTGCGCTTAGAGTATAGAAGGCCCAGCCCAGGCTTGCTCCGCGAATCGTGTTAAAAATAAGAAAAGTAATCCATAGGCCATGGTTGAGCAGAGCTTGGGTGAACCACCATAAAGGCAGAAATCCAGCGAACACCGCGACCACCATGGTTAATAGCATGATCCGGGTTTTTCCGGCACCAATAAAGATACCGTCGAGTATGTAGGTCCAAACGCTGACTAACGGGAAGAGCACCAACCAGTGGTAGTGACTGGCGACGGACTCAGCGACGGCGGAAATATTAGTGAACAGCCCGATCAACGGCTGTTTCACCACTAGCAGGCCCGTGGAAACGACCAGCGCCAGCACAATAGCAGCGCTAAAATTGGCACCGCAGCTGCGTTTAAAGCCGTTGAGGTCCTTTTCACCCAAGGCCTTGGCACCCATGGCTTCGGCGGCGTGGGCATAGCCATCTAAACCAAAAGACTGAAACAGTACCAGTTGCATGAGAATGGCGTTGCCTGCGAGAACGACTGGGCCCAGTTGCCCACTCTGAGCGGTAAAAAAATTGAAGATAAACAAGAGTAGTGCGGTGCGAATAAACAGGTCACCGTGGAGCCTTAATTGCTCCGCCCAGGCATTGCCATCAAGCAGTGATTGCAGGCTGGGGCGATGCCAGCGGATGTTTAAATAGCGCCGCAGTGCATAGCCGCCCAACCACAGCGCGAGCATCCCTGCAAACACTTCGGCAATTAACGTTGCCCATGCGGCACCGTCACTCTTCCAATCGAACACCATAATAAACAGTACATCGAGACCAATGTTGAGGGCATTAGCGGCGACGGTGATCACAAGGGGCAAGCGGGTGTTCTGTAGACCAATCAACAGCCCTATCACCACAAAGGTAATAAACGCGGCCGGCGCGGCGGTGATGCGAATGTGGCAATAGCGTGTGGCCAGCTCGGCAATTTCGGGGTTGGGCGCCATCCAGCCAATAGCGATGGGTACTATCAGCCACTGCAGAGCAATAAGCGCAAAGCCGGCTATAACCGCCAGCGCCATACTTTGACCGAGCTGTCGCTGTAGCAAGTCGGTGTCCCCGGCGCCGAAAGCTCGGCCGACGAAACTGGTGGTGCCCATACGTAAAAACGCGAACATCCACAGTAACAGCGCAAGAATATTGGCACCTATAGCCACAGCACCGAGGTAAAGAGGGCTTTCCAGGTGACCAAGCATCGCTGTATCGACTATACCCATCAGTGGAGCCGAAATATTGCTGAGGATCATCGGCCAGGCCATGTGGAAGGCCTTTTTATGGGGTAACCCTTTGAAATGCATGGTCTTTATCCGGGCCGGTTTGAATAAGAATGGCCCATAATTGTACAAAAAGTGTTAGTTTTATGCGCCATTGGAATAAAAAATACTAAATGCAATGGCCATCACCACTTACTATATTGCACTGGCTGCCGTTATAATCGCGGCCTGCGACTTGGTGTCGCACCTAAATTGGCGCTTTTTCAATGATTTGGCGCAAATAAATGCAGGAAACTCTGAACAAGCCTAATTGGTCTTTGGCGACCTAGACTTGTTCAGAGTTTGCTAAAACAATAATGAGCAAACAATAATTTCAAACGGAGATGGGGCGATGTTAAGTTTTTCCAAGCGGTCGTTCGCTCTGCTACTTGCGATAACTGTTTTGGTAGTGCCCGCTATGGCTACCGCAGGTGAGTGGCGACTGAACATGACCGAAGGCGTAACCTCCGTCAGCCAGGAGGTATTCGGCCTCCATATGACGATTTTGTGGTGGTGCGTCGCCATTGGTGTTGTGGTCTTTGGGGTAATGTTTTACTCCATGATCGTTCACCGCAAGTCCCGTGGCGCTAAAGCTGCGAATTTTCACGAAAGTACCACGCTGGAAATTATCTGGACGGTTATTCCCTTCCTTATTCTTATCTTTATGGCCATTCCTGCTACGACTACGCTTAAAAAGCTCTATGACACCGATAATGCCGATATCGACATTCTGGTGACGGGTTACCAGTGGAAGTGGAAATACGAATACCTTGGCCAAGAAGTCAGCTTCTTCTCCAACCTGAGCAAAAAATCTCAGGCACAGGTGTACAACAAAGAAAAGAAAACGGAAGACTACCTGTTGGATGTCGACGAGCCGTTGATTATTCCAGTGGGTAAAAAGGTTCGCTTTCTGGTGACCGCCGCCGATGTTATTCACAGCTGGTGGGTACCTGCACTGGCGGTTAAGCGCGATGCTATACCGGGTTATGTCAACGAAAGCTGGACCTACGTGGAAGAGCCTGGCACTTTTGTGGGCCAGTGTGCGGAGCTTTGCGGCAAAGACCACGGCTTTATGCCGATTGTGGTCAAAGCTGTTTCGCAGGCTGATTACGACGCCTGGTTGGCGAAAAAGCGCGAGGCCACATTGGCCATTGCCGAAGCGGCCAAGCAGACTCTCAGTTTCGAAGAGCTCTACAGTCAGGGTGAAACGGTTTACAACGAACGTTGTGCAGCCTGTCACCAAGTTGATGGCCAAGGTGTTGCGGGCATGTTCCCTGCAATTGCCGGTAGTGCTGTTGCCGTGGGTGAGATGAATAATCACCTGGGCGTGGTACTCAACGGCGTCAACGGAACAGCGATGCAGGCCTTTGGCGAGCAGTTAACGCCGGTTCAGTCTGCAGCCGTTATCACTTTTCAGCGTAACGCGTTTGGCAATAACATGGGCGATAGTGTCCAGCCAATCGACGTCGTGAATTTCCAGCAAGGCCAATAAGGAGAATAACTTTATGGCACATGGTCCTGCTCAAGGATTTACTCGGTGGTTATACACCACCAACCACAAAGACATTGGTTCAATGTACCTGTGGTTTTCGTTCGCCATGTTTTTTCTTGGCGGTGTTTTTGCTCTAGTCGTCCGAGCTGAGTTATTTCAGCCCGGGTTGCAAATTGTAGAGCCTAACTTCTTTAACCAGATGACCACCATGCATGGCTTAGTGATGGTGTTTGGTGCGGTTATGCCCGCGTTTGTGGGTTTGGCTAACTGGATGATACCGATGATGGTCGGTGCTCCGGATATGGCCCTGCCACGCATGAACAACTGGAGCTTTTGGATTTTGCCCTTTGCGTTTGCAATGTTGGCGTCCACGTTGTTTATGGAAGGCGGAGCCCCCAACTTCGGTTGGACATTCTACGCACCATTGTCCACTACCTATGCACCTTCATCGGTAACCTTCTTTATCTTCGCAGTACACATTATGGGTGCTTCGTCGATTATGGGTTCCATCAACATTATTGCGACTATTCTGAATATGCGTGCACCAGGCATGACATTGATGAAGATGCCGCTGTTTGTATGGACATGGCTGATTACCGCCTACCTGCTTATCGCGGTAATGCCGGTATTGGCCGGTGTGGTAACCATGATGCTGATGGATATTCACTTCGGTACCAGCTTCTTTGATGCGGCCGGTGGCGGTGACCCCGTATTGTTCCAGCACGTGTTCTGGTTCTTTGGTCATCCAGAGGTGTACATCATGATTCTGCCCGCATTCGGTATAGTGTCAGCGATTATCCCCACCTTTGCCCGCAAGCCATTATTTGGTTACAGCTCCATGGTATACGCCACAGCCTCTATCGCTTTCTTAAGCTTTATTGTGTGGGCGCACCATATGTTTACCGTGGGTATGCCGTTGTTTGGTGAGCTGGTGTTTATGTATGCCACCATGCTGATTGCGATCCCAACCGGGGTGAAGGTTTTCAACTGGGTGACGACTATGTTCAGGGGTTCTATGACCTTTGAAACGCCCATGCTGTTCTCCATTGCCTTTGTGATTCTGTTTACCATCGGTGGCTTTTCCGGCTTGATGCTGGCTATGGCTCCGGCCGATTTCCAGTATCACGACACCTACTTTGTTGTCGCTCACTTCCATTATGTACTGGTACCGGGTGCTATCTTCTCCATTACCGCAGCCGTCTACTACTGGCTGCCCAAGTGGACGGGCAACATGTACGACGAAACCCTAGGTAAAGTACATTTCTGGATAGCCTTTATTGGTTTGAATGTAACCTTCTTCCCGATGCACTTCTCCGGCCTTGCCGGTATGCCGCGGCGTATTCCCGACTACAACCCACTGTGGGCAGACTGGAATATGATTTCATCTATTGGCGCGTTCCTGTTTGGTGCTGCTCAGCTCATGTTCCTATACATCGTGATTCGCACCATTGTCGGTGGTAAGAAAGCTACAGCAGAAGTGTGGGAAGGTTCGCATGGTTTGGAGTGGACAGTGCCTTCACCGGCGCCCTACCACACCTTTACTACGCCACCTGAGGTGAAGTAAATTTTTAGCAAATAAGGCAAGGTTGTAATGAATACAAGCAGTGAAAAAAAAGCTATTAAGGCCAGCATTATTAAATCGCTGAGTTTAGTGGTGGCTATGTTTGTATTCGCTATGTGGGTGATGCCACCCCTTTACAACCTGTTTTGTGAAGTGACTGGCCTGAACGGTAAAACCAAGGGCCAGTACATAGCGGTTAGTGCCGATGTGGATAAAAGCCGGGTGATAACCGTACAGTTTGTTGGCACCAATAACGAAAATATGCCCTGGGGTTTTAAACCAAAGGATTTTTCGTTAAAAGTGCATCCGGGTGAGTCAGTTGTAACCGACTTTGTTGCCCACAACCCAACCGGCAATATTATGGTTGGGCAGGCAGTACCCAGTTTGGTACCCCACAACGCCACAGACTACTTTCACAAAACCGAGTGTTTCTGCTTTAACCAGCAAGCGCTAGGGCCAGGCGAAACAACCGATTTGGGTTTACAGTTTATTGTCGATCAAGCAATACCCAAGGGGGTGAATACCATCACCCTTTCTTATACATTGTTTGATGTTACCGAAATTTCGCCAGACGCTGTTGCCCACAAGCAGCAAGAGCTGGAAGCAAAAAATAATCAAGAATCGGAGCTTACCGATTCACCCACATTAACCGCACGCTGAGAAATAGCGGGGTAGGATAAATGGAACAAAAACACGAAACTTACTATGTTCCCGAGCAGAGCAAGTTACCAATACTGGCATCCCTTGGTTTGTTTTTAACGGTATTTGGTCTTGGGAACTGGATGAACGAAATGTCCGCCGACAAAGACGGCAGCGGCGCTACAATATTTTTACTCGGCTTTGTGCTTTTGGCCGCTGTACTCTTTAAGTGGTTTTCCACCGTTATCGACGAAAACATGAAAGGCCTAAACGGTGCACAGCTTAAGCGCTCCTATGTTTGGGGTATGGGTTGGTTTATATTTTCTGAGGTTATGTTTTTCAGCGCCTTCTTCGGGGCTTTGTGGTACTTGCGCAATATATCGTTGCCTAGCTTAAGTGAAGGGCCCACAAGTGAATTGTTGTGGAATGACTTTAAAGCCGAATGGCCACTCATGACTACGCCCGATATGGCGAAAGGTGTTGAAAGTGGCGTTGTAGGCCCAGATCAAAACATGAGCAACCCCGGCGTGGGTAAATGGACAAGTTGGTTGCCCTTCTGGAACACGGCGGTATTGATTACCTCCAGTTTCACGGTACATTTTGCCCATACGGCACTTAAAAAAGACAACAAAAAGCGGTTCAACATTTGGCTCGGTATTACTGTCGCGCTGGGCATTATTTTCTTAATCTTGCAAGTGGAAGAATATGTTCACGCCTACAGCCATATGGGCCTTACCCTGGAAACAGGTGTATACGGCACCACCTTCTTTATGCTCACTGGTTTCCACGGCCTGCACGTTACCATGGGTACTTTTATGCTACTGGTGCAATGGCTGCGTTCGGTAACCAAGGGCCACTTCAGTCACAGTGACTGCTTTGGCTTCGAAGCGTCCAGTTGGTATTGGCACTTTGTAGATGTGGTATGGGTTGGTCTGTTCCTCTTTGTTTATATACTGGGATAAAAACGCCACACATCAGTTGTCTGGCGACGGAAACCAAAAAGCTCCCCTGTTTATGGGAGCTTTTTTTTAGCTTCGCTTATTGCTGAGTAGCTGGCGCCTGTCGGTGTTCCCCCCAAGGAGCCGTATTCGATAATTTTCCGCTGTAAATACCGTAGCCAATGGTTCCCATGAGTGCGGCTGCAAGGGTAACCCTCACACCTAGCGCAATAAGCGTTCTTTTCGATTCTGAGCGGCTTATATCCTTGACCAGAAAAACCAGCCCGCTACTGAGGCTGGCAACCATGGCAATAAACAGTATGATGATGGCGATTTTTAAGCCTGTGGTGCTCATACATTATTTTCCGTAAGAGTATTCCCAAAGAGAACGCGACATGGCGACAAACCAACGGCTAGCTTTAACGCTGAACTGGAAGCTGACGGCTTTTTCAGTGTTGTTGCTGCCGGTTTTGCTTAGCTTGGGTATTTGGCAAATGGGTCGCGCGCAAGAGAAGCAGACCTTACAGCAAAGCTGGCTGGCCGAGCAAGCTGAGCCGGCCGTAGATTACCGCGAGATTTTAGCAACCGCCGAAAGCGTGCGGCGTGTGTATTTAGAGGGCGAATTTTACCGCGAAAAATTTTGGTTAATCGAAAACAAGCAGTTGGCTGGCGAGCTCGGTTATCAGGTGGTAATGCCCTTTAAGACCCAATTGGGCGACTGGATACTGGTTAATCGTGGTTGGATCAAGGCTGGCTACTACCGGGAAGATAACCCAACAATTAACACCACTACTGGGGTGCATAGAATTACCGGTACGCTCAAGTACCCGAGTGATTCGCGGTTTATCGAGCATAAGCCAACCGAAAAAGCGTTAAACTGGCCCCATAGGCTATTGGAAATTGATATTGCGCTTATGGCGAAACAAGCCGGCCAACATTTTGAGCCCCAAGCGCTGCTTATCGACCCCGACAGCCAGGATGCTCTGCTGGTAAACTGGCAGCCTATTAATATGACGCCCGAGAAACACCGTGGTTATGCCGTACAGTGGTTTGCCATGGCCTTCGCGCTTTGCGTACTTTGGCTGGCTACCAACACCAATATTTTGAATTTAATAAAGCAAACAGATAAATACGATGAATAGTACGGACGCGGTAAAAACCAATACCCCAAAAAAGAAAAGCTGGACAATAATAGCGCTTTTAACGGTTTCGATTTTTCCGATAATAGCCGCCTACACCATGTTTTATACCGGTATGGGCGTGCCCGACCATACCGTCAATACCGGTGTACTCCTATCAAAAGCGGTAAAAGTTCAAGACCTACTGGGGGCCACAGAGCCCGACTTTATCCAAGCGTTGCAAACCAATAAGAAGTGGCGATTACTCATTCCTATTACTACCGAGTGTAATAAGGCGTGTGAACAGAATTTTTATACCACACGCCAGGTTCATATTCGTTTGTCTGAAAAAAGTTCGCGGGTTGAACGTATTGCCGTCAATGTAGGTGGCACAGTAGGGCAGCGCATATACGATCAAATAAAAGCTGAGCATCCAAATTTAAAACTGGTTAACGCAGATTCAAATCACTGGGTTACGTGGCTTGGACAAAGTGAATCTGGATTGGACGCAACCCAAAATCCGTTTTATTTGCTCATAGACCAAGAAGGCTTTGCGATGATGAGTTACACCACCGCACAACACGGCAATGAACTGCTAAAAGATATTAAACGTGCGCTTAAATACTCAATTGACTACCAATAATGCAACCTAATAAATTGATGACAAGGCTGGCGTTACTGGCTTTAATTATGGCTACGATTGTAGTGGTGCTCGGCGCCTTTACGCGTTTGGTAGACGCTGGCCTAGGTTGCCCAGACTGGCCAACGTGCTATGGCCATGTGTGGGTGCCAAATGAAGCCCATGAAATTGAAGCGGCTAACCAACTGTTTGAACAAACCCCCGTAGAAGCCCATAAAACCTGGCCAGAACAAATTCATAGAATTTTTGCATCAACGCTTGGCTTAGTTATTCTTGGTATTTTCGGCATCGCGTATAACGCCAGAAAAAATAGCCAGCCATTGCGCAGCGTACTCATTCTATTGGTTGTGTTGGTTTCTGGTGTTGTAGCAAGGGTTATCATAGGCGATATACTGGATCCTTACCTGTGGGTGCTTATTGGGCTTTATTTCGGTAATTTAGCACGAATAAAAGCGCCTGCGATCAAAGATAAGCAGCCGTTTCTACTACCGGCTTTACTGGCGGGTTTAGTAATCGTTCAAGGCTTTTTTGGCATGTGGACGGTTACCTTAAAACTATGGCCTCAAGTGGTAACCGCGCACCTACTGGGCGGGTTCGCTACGCTAAGTTTAATTTGGCTGCTATTGCAACGCAGTGGCGGTTGGCATTGGTCGTTACAGGCACCGCAGGTTATTAAATTGATGGCGTTGCAAAAACTTGCTTTGCTAACACTTGTGCTCGTTGTCTGCCAAATTGCCTTGGGCGGCTGGACTTCGTCTAACTATGCCGCACTTGCCTGTCCAGATTTTCCAACCTGTCAAAACATGTATTTACCCCAGGCAGACTACGCCCAAGGCTTTAACATTTTCCAGCAAGTGGGCCCTAATTATCTCGGCGGCTTAATGGATAACAATGCGCGTACGGCTATCCACTTAATCCACCGTTTTGGCGCGATAGTGGTTACCCTCGTTACTTTGTTATTGACGGTTAGGCTTTGGCAGATAAAAACGAAGCTGGCTAGCAGAATGGCTGTTGCCGTGACAGGCATAGTCGTGACTCAGGTAGCTTTAGGCATAAGTAACATTGTATTTGCATTACCGCTGTCAATCGCGGTTTTGCATAACGCGGGGGGGGCCTTGTTCCTACTGGCGATGGTTACCCTTAATCACCGTATCCGCACCGTTAAGACACTCTAAAGAGCAAAGTTCATGACAGAGTTAAAAGAACAAACCTTTGAAGAGGCCATGCAGCATCACTGGAAGGACTATTACGAACTAACTAAGCCCACCGTGGTATTGTTAATGTTGCTAACGTCCGTTATCGGCATGCTGTTGGCAACGCCGGGTATGGTACCTTGGCAGGTGTTACTGTTTGGTAACCTGGGTATTGCGCTTTGTGCAGGTTCAGCGGCTACGGTAAACCACCTTGTTGACCGACAAGTTGATTTAAAAATGGCGCGGACCTTTAACCGACCTGTAGCAAAAGGCCGGGTAGCCCCCATGAACGCTATTATTTTTGCCACAGTACTCGGCCTTATGGGTATGGCAATACTGTATTTTCTCATTAACCCCACTACCGCCTGGCTAACGTTCGCCTCTCTGGTGGGGTACGCGTATATCTACACCTTTTATTTAAAGCGTGCGACACCGCAAAACATTGTGATTGGCGGCCTTGCGGGTGCGGCACCGCCGTTACTTGGCTGGACAGCGGTAACAGGCAGTGTTGACGGCCACGGTTTATTGCTAGTGCTTATTATTTTTGCGTGGACACCACCGCATTTCTGGGCCTTGGCCGTACACAAAAAAGCGGAATACGCGAATGCCGAAATTCCCATGTTACCCGTTACCCACGGCGAAAGTTATACCAAACTGCATATATTGCTCTACACCATAATTCTGGTAGTGGTTACGGTATTGCCA
The DNA here is from genome assembly GCF_014218805.1 of Teredinibacter franksiae. Classification (NCBI taxonomy): domain Bacteria; kingdom Pseudomonadati; phylum Pseudomonadota; class Gammaproteobacteria; order Cellvibrionales; family Cellvibrionaceae; genus Teredinibacter; species Teredinibacter franksiae. The sequence goes on from NZ_JACJUV010000001.1 coordinate 2,693,723, forward strand.
TTTGCAACGAAAATGCTAAATGTATTGTATTTGTTGGGCGCACTTGTACTGGGCATTGGGTTTATTTACTACGCCATTACAATGATGATAGGTAAAAATAAAAATGCCGGCATGGATACCTTTAAATATTCGATCGTCTATTTAATGGCTCTGTTTGTAATCATGTTGCTTGACCACTACCTTATGCCTGTATCAACAATTGGTCGTTAATAATGACAAATAATTCTCTAAACGCTGTAAAAACCCCTGCGCAGAAACGCGGTATTGCTAAAACCGTGGCCCTTATAGTTGCGCTTATGGCGTTGTTTGTTGCGGGTTTCTTTCACAAAATGCTACAACCTCGCGTTATGAGCGAGATGGAATTACGGGTCAACGGCGCCGTTGTATTTGATAATCCACGCATCATTAAAGATTTCTCGCTTACCGACCAAAAAGGCAACGCTTTTAAGCTGGAAAATATTACCGGCAAGTGGACCATTATGTTTTTTGGTTTTACCCACTGCCCGGATATCTGCCCAGTTACCATGGCAAAATTGGCCCAAGTGTATGAAAAACTCGACAGCCGTATTGCTGAGCAAACACAGGTTGTATTAGTAAGCGTAGACCCGGCACGCGATACGCCCGAAAAGCTTACGCCATATGTGGCGCATTTCCACGAAGATTTTATTGGCGTTAGCGGCGATTTTTTACAGACCATGCAGCTAACCCAAAATTTAAATGTCGCCTTTCGCAAGGTGATGCTAGATAACGACTATACGGTTGATCATACCGGCAACATTGTGATTATAAATCCGAAAGGCCATTACCACGCTTTTATAAAGCCACCCTTTGAGCTGGCCCGTATGATTACGGTGTACCAATCGATTGTGACAACTTTTTAGTCAAACCTTAGCCCTCACAGTTAGTATCGTCAGGTGTTAGCTAGGTTTCAGGTGACTAACACCTGAAACAGCCCCTCCAAAACACTCCCCCTCAAATAAATAACTATGCCTGAATAAATACCCATTACCGGAGCTAAAGACGCTCTAGCCGAAATGAAATTTATTCATATACAAAATCAATGAAAAGTTCATTTTGTTTTTAAAATAGATGTTCGACTGTTTGCCATAACTAGACGGTGTTGCACGAACCCAAGCAGCGTTCCAAGCGCACAGTAGACGCGTTCGAATATGTCTGAATGGTGTATTTCGTGTCATAAAACGTAAATAGTTCACACTTCCAAATATATGAACTGTTTTCCCATCCTAGTTTTACCCGCGATCTATATGGGGTGAGTTATTCTAATTTAATATCTTTACACGTTAACTATACGGAAGCCCGTGAACCGTTCTTGCTTGTTTTTTTACATTGGAAATTTCTTTCTATAACAGGATGTTCCCTCATGTCGATTAGATTTCTACTCGCTACGGCGGTAATAGCTGTCTGCTGCCTACTCATATTTACGTTGTTCGTTAAACCCTCAAAGCAAATCGCCCCGCCAATCTCCACTACCGAAGATACCCTTAGTGTGCCTTACCCGTCAGACGCAACTTCCGTTACAGGGTTAAAAAGCGATATCGCCATAAACGTAGTGCCGAAAAACGGCAGTGATCTAATCGGAAAAGTCTATACCGCGAATGCGCCCGTTGCAGCAGTCACTACTAGCGTGCCGGAACAACAGACGGAAAAAACGATATGGGTTGGCGACGATCTAGTCGCAAAAAAAGAGGCAGTTGCCGAAACCTACGCAGACAGACCTATTACCAATGATGCCTACGATAATGAAAGTGAACACCTGCAGTCTTTTTTAAGCAATGAAAAATTTAAAGACTATGTATTGAAGGGCACTGAGTGTCGCGATGACCAGTGTAAATTATCCGTAGCGGTAACGGATCAACAGCACGCCGATACCTTGGTGGAAACGTTTACACGGGAAGTGATGCTAAAGGGCGAAGCCATGAAGGTGAATATTGAACGCGATATCGACGCGGGCGAAGTGACTTTCTATGTCGGTGAATTTGAAGAATCAGAATAAAGAATTAGCGCTAAAAAGGATTTGGCGTGGCGCGTAACTGTATCTGCTCTATTTAAAAATGCATTTGCGCAATAAAAGGGATTTTTTCTTGGATGTTTCAATTTTTAAACTTAAGGATAAATAATGAATATTATTAAAATAGCGCTAGTTACTTTGCTTATGAGTTCGATGAGTGTCTTTGCCGACGACTGTACATGGAACCTAACCGGTCTTAATGGCGGAGGCAGCAGCGGTACACTAGATGTACAATATTCCTGTGTAATCGACGGTGAAACTGCCGCTGTTAAACAAGTGACAGCAAAGGCGGTTGGTTCGACTACTTGTCAAATCTCTTTAAGTACTGGTTTTCGAAATACAGGTTCCTGTACCTCACCAGCTATAAGCGAGATAGTACCTAATGCTTGCGGCGGAACTCGCCCATCGGGTTACATCTTTGGATCAACTACAAATGGTTCATCTATACCTGGTATGATGACTTCAGGTGTTCCAACGTGTTCTTCTTGTTCCGGTCGTGTGAATGGCGTAATGCAGGGCAGTACTTTGGTGTATCAGGGCATTTGCAACTAGGTTCTGATAGCTGTTTTTAAAAAACCGCCGGATATCGGCGGTTTTTTTTGTCCAAGCGGGTGACTTGGCTTGTTCAAAAATATCGTCGAATTTCGAGCTGTACATAATCCTCTTGATCAAAAGCGTAGCTGGGTGCTAGAGGGTTATCCGCAGCAAAGAACCGTGCCTCGGCCTCTATGCGCCAATCGTCAGTAATTCTTCGGCCTAGTTCAAATGAAAAAAACTGTGTATCGTAATCAAAGTCGTGGCTGGCAATAGTAAGAAATTCAGAACCGTCTATATCGTTAAGGGCCCAGCGCATACCGATTGCCAGATCGTTTTGTGAGAGGGTTTGTCTCGCACCAACACGATCATCAAACTGATATTCACCGATTAGGCCTAAGTCGGCGTTTGTTTGAAATACGCTAAAAAAAGTGTACTCCAAACCGGCAACGGCTGCTGAGTTCCGCCCGTAGTCTTCTTCCTCGACGCTAATGGCTTCTAGCTTCCATAACCAGGCGTCTACGGTTGCCTGCAGGGCAAGTCCGGTTTGATCAATTTGGCTGTAATAGGGCTGTAGTTCCAGTTGCCCGGTTTCCATCGTTGGGAAAAAAATGGGCGTGCGGTTTGTCCCTGAAAAATGGGAAATATTAACATCCCAAACGTTGAAATAGTGGCTCCAGTTCAGCGCGAAATCCACATGCCGGTCGCCATCGCTGGATTGGTACCTAGTGTTATCGGATATGGCGATAGGAAGCCGTAATCTAGCGTTCTCGCTGGGAAATGTTTGTTCGCGGAAATGCGGCATCAGGAAGAATTCAATTAGTCCGTACGTCTGTTGAGAAACCAATTGCAGCATTCCCTGCCCCAGTTTGTCTTCACCGTCGATATTTTCTACCACGTCGGTCTGGTTAATAATATCGACCAAATGAACGGATTCGGTCACACCCCAGTAAATTTTACGCAGGCCGAAGTAAACTTCGAACTGATCAAAACCCCTCCACCAATAAGCCTCGCGTAAGTCCGTGTGAGTGCGGTTGTCGTCGACACTGTCGTAACGGGTAAAAGCAGTAAAGGCCAATCGCTGGTCGTTACTAGCGAAGTCGTGGAAGTATTCCAGTTCCGCCGACAGTGAGGCACTAGGGTCTTCCTGAGTGTCGAATGGAGCGTCTTCAAAAAAATAGCGCCCTTCTGCGCCAATATAACCTTTGAATTCGCCTGCCATACCAAGTGTAGAAAAAAAAGGCAGTGCCAGTAAACTGGCGACTGCCCAATAGGTGGAATTGGGCATTGTGCTAAAAATCCTTGATTACTTGATACGCGAAAGACTGTTTTTGTTGAAATCTTTGTCGGTAAAACCGTTACCGAACTTCCAGTTTTCCATGGTTAATACCGTACTTTTGCCGGTTTGATGATTACGCATCGACCATGTGTGCGCACGCCAGTATTTACCGAGGTACTGGCTGTAGTTTGATAGCACTAAGGTTTTCTTTAAGCGCTCACCGCGATCATAGAAATCTATTTTAAGTGGGATATAGCGCTCTGTATCAATATAGACCTCGAGCTTTGAGTAGCCCGATTTAGGGTCTACGGGGTCGCTTTCATTGACGAATACAGGCTTGCCTTCATAGGTGTCGTCTCGCAAAAACCGGTAGCTGTACTTCTCAACCTCCTGTGAGGCAATATCTTCAAACGCAAATTCGCTGTTCATGAAAGCCCCGGCTTTGTTACTAGAGGAAATCTTCTTAATACGTTTAAGCGCAGGTAAGAATAGCCACTGGTCGTCTGGCCCTGTTTTGTGGGTATAACTCAAAAATGCGGTACCCTTAACATCACCAGGGTTGTCGAAAATAATGATAGATTTATCGCCATCGCCGAGAACTTCCATGGTGCGATTGCGCATCTTACGGCTGCGCTCGTTGCCGTGTTGGTCTTTCAGCGACATGGTGATTTCGGATATTGAATCGCCAAAGCCAATATCTCGGGTATCAACTTCCTTGGCGATCTTTAAACCAGTTTCCTCGGGCGTGTTTGCAAAAGTTGCGTGTGCAAACAGCAAGCTGGTGGTATACGTGAGCGCAAGGGCGAGGGGTTTGAGAGTGGTCATGCAACAATCTCCGGCTGAGGTTTAAATTCCATTTGAGGGTCTTTAGATTTAATAATGTCTTTAGCGGGTGTAATGCTTTCTGTTGCGGGCTGCTTGTCTAGTTTAAGCAGCAGAACGGGGAGCAACAGAAAATCCAGTATTAGCGCCAAGGTAATCGCAATAGCCGTAAGAATGGCCATGCCCGAATTCATGCCAAAGCTAGATTGTGCGAGTACGCTAAAGCCGGCAACCAGAATAATACTGGTAACGACAATGGCCACGCCAACCGTAGAGAAAGCATACCGAATGGCATCCTCCGTACTTAGCCCCTCGTCGCGCCGAGCACGCAGATATTTACTGAGAAAGTGTACGGAGTCATCCACAACAATTCCCAGCGCCATACCCGACACCATGGATACGGCCACATTTACTTCACCCACAAGAATGCCCCAAAGACCAAAAGCAGCCGCTAAGGGTAATAGGTTTGGAATAAGGCTTATTAAACCAATACGCACACTTTTGAGCGCAAACGTAATAATAAGCGAAATAACCAGTATGGCGACGAAGGTGCCGGCGAGCATACTTTTCATATTGGTTTCGGAGATATAGGCGAACATAACCGATGGGCCAACGCCGTAGGAGTCTAACTGAGCATTTTCCGATAACCAATTACGTCCGCGCTGGGCGACGTCGGCAATTTTACTGGAGGGCATGTCGTGAAGGGTGACGATAACCTGAGTGGCGCTTTTGCCAATGTCCATTTGGTTGTTAAGATCCAGGCCTTCTGGTAACGACAATTCATACAGCAACAAATATTGTGCCGCTAATGATTTATCTTTTGGCAGCGAGTAGTAAGAGGGGTCATCATCGTGCATGTTTTTGTTAATACGCTTGAAGGTATCAGTAAAACTATTAACGTGCGTAACTTCGGGTTGTGAGCGATACCAATTTACGAAACTATCGACTTTTGCCAAAAATTCTGGGTCGCTTATGCCGTAATCTGCGCCGGCAGACAGCGAAAATTGCACTTGATAAATACCGGTTAAATTATCGTTGATGTAATCGGTGTCGGTTCTAAACTCTACAGACTCATCAAAATACTTTACAAAATTATCATCAAAAGTATTGAGCGGAATGGCAGCGGCGAGCGCGATGCCCCCAAGCGCACTTACGATGAATATTGGCTTACGCTTGGCGAGCACAAATTCACCCAGCGCTTCCATCCATGTGCCAAAGCGTGTTTGGCTTGCATTCGCTTTTACAGGAATTATTGCCATCATTGCCGGTAACAACGTTACTGAAAGCGCAAAAGCGATCATCACACCGATAGCGGTCATATTACCTAAGTCGTGGAACGGTGGGGCATCGCTGAAGTTCATCGACAAAAAACCGACGGCGGTGGTAATCGAGGTGAGCAATATAGGAGAAAAATTTATTTTCATACTATGGCGAATAGCGTCGTGCCGGTTCATGCCCTTACGCATACCAGCGAACATCGACACCAGAAAGTGTATAGAGTCGGCTACCGCCAGGGTCATGATAATGGTAGTGGCCGAAGAAGACGGAGGGGTAATTTTAATACCCGCAAAACCCGCTGCGCCCATTGCACCGAGCATTGAAAAAAATATGACCAATACGGTTGTTAAGGTGGCCCCGACAGAGCGCACTAGTGCAAATGTAATTAGTATGATAACCAGATACATCGCAGGAATTAGTGTTGCCATGTCGTTCATGCTCGACTCGAAAAAAGCATTAGAGAGCATAACAACGCCGGAAAGGTGCACAGTAACCGGGTACTTAGCTTCTATCTTGTCCTTTAGCGCACGGGCAACCGTTACAGCCTGAGGGTTTTCGTCCATAGACAGCTGAGGCATCTGAAAGGTTACATTTACCGCTGTAACACTGGCGTCCTGGTTTAGCAGTTGACCCACGATAAAAGGCTCAGACTGGGCGATGGCTTTGGCGTGTGCTAGTTGTGCGGGGCCGTACTCTGCTCCGTTGACTACTAGGTCTTCCACGATAAGTTCGTCGCCATCCGCGTGGGAATATTGGAAGTTAGAAATGGAGTCTACGCGCAGCGCAAACGGCATTAGCCAGGCTTCACGTGTGACCTCCTCAACCGCCGCTAGGGTTTTGGGGCTGAACACCTCGCCGTTATTGGGGGTGAGGGTGAAGAGAATGTTGTCGTTTTTGGTATAGGTACGCTGTTGTTCGTCGAACGCCTGGAGATGCGGATTATCTTCAGAGAAGAACACGCGGTAGTCGTTGTCGAAACCGAGAAAGCGCATGCCGCTGGCGAGCACTAGGCTAATAATTACCGCCGAGAGTACTATCCACCAGCGTTGGCGAATTATAAGGTCGGCAAAGCGACCGATACGTTTGTCGAAAGCATGAGACTGAACCATTTGTCTTTTCCTCCTGGAGCGATGAATGGAGTCGTAGATTTGATGTGAATCAACGGCGGGAAACGATACCGACCGACCGGTCGGTATAAGGTGAAATTTTCTTCACCTTGGCAATATTGGCGTGTGGGTTACGTTTTGGGCGTGTGACCTTTCAGCGAGAGAATATAATTTGCTAGGCATAAAACGCCAGACCGAAAAGAATCCATATCGCCAGAGTGCTGACCCTGCAGCGTGAGCCCTTGAATACTGGCAACGATAAATGCAGAGGCGGCCCGCGTGTCTGTATCAGCTGCTACCAGTTCCCGTTCCTTAGCCTTACTGAACGCTTCGCAGAATTGCTCGCGAAGCGTATTAAAGGCTGCCTGAGCTCTATCACGAATTCCGTCGTCAGACTGGCCTAGCTCCGTAGCCATCTTGTTCATGGGGCAGCCAACGGCCAATTGTTCGTCTGTCATCGAGGTAGCAAAGAAAGTCATCAGCTCGTACAGCCCTTGAATCGGGTCTTGCATAGAGAGTGGGCCTTGCCATTTACCGAAAAAATACGGCACCAGAATTTCGTCAAACACCGCATAGCCTAAGGCTTGCTTGCTGGCGAAATGATGATAAAGCCCACCCTTGGAAACCCCCGCACGGGCAAGAATATCCGATAAGCTAGCACCTTCGTAGCCGCGGGCTCTAAACTCTTCGGCTGCCACTTCTAGCAGATGCGCGCGCGTGGCTTCGGGGTCTCTGAGTGCATTCATGGGTACAGCGCTACAACAAATAGTGGGAAATTGAGTATACCGACCGAGCGGTCGCTAAGTAAACAGCAGCTGTCGGGGCAAGTAATTGAGTGATGGCAGCCATAGCAGGTCTAATTCGTTTATCCTTTAAGGCTTGTTCTACTGGTTTCTGTCGAGTTAATGTTTAAGTCTGTGGCCAGCGGTGCCCGTGTTTAGCAAGTGCAACCCAATAGGAACCGGGTGTTATGAAACGACTACTAGCGATTGTGTTATGTGTGTGTACCATGGGTACGCAGGCTGAAATACTGAAATGGGTTGACGAGAAGGGTCGGGTTCACTATGGCGACAAAGTGCCGGAAAAGTATAAAGAGAAAAGTGAAACGGTCGAAACCGACACCAACGTAGTCGATAACGACAACCGTGATAAGAACAAAAAAGCCTTCAAAAATATAGAACGGCAGAACGCAGATCGAAGTTCTAGCGCTCAACAAAATTCCGCTTACCGCCCACCTTCAAATACGCCAAAACCTACAACCAAAAAAGTAAACCGTTGGGATTGCTCCTCCATGCCGTCCAAAGCGGCAGAAATAAACTGCAAGAAAAGAAAGGGGCAGTTTTAATAATCGGGGTCAGATCCACATTAATTTAAGCCTTAATTAGGCGTTCACCCCTTTAGGGGGGAAGGCTAGGGATTAACTTTAATTTTATAAGTTGTTATGGGTGAATTTTTTAAGAATTTTTCAAGGAGGAAAGATGGCGAGACTGAAGAGGTTGTGTCCGCCGGGGCTAGTTGGGCGAATCCGTTGCGGTTTCCTGGTCAGTATTTTGATGAGGAGACGGGGACGAGTTATAACTATTTTCGGGATTATGATGCGAACTTGGGGAGGTATGTGCAGAGTAATCCTATTGGCTTGTGGGGAGGGGGAATACCTATTCTTACGTATTAAATAATCCAGTGAAGTATATGGACCCAGAGGGATTGGAAGTCTACTTTGTGTGCAGACCTCTACAGGGGTTGAATGGGTTGTTAGGTGCCGCTGGAGGCCGGTATTGTGCTGTAATTATTGAGGACCCTGATAGTGAAGTATTTTGTGAGTCGGATAGGCAATACAGCGTCGAGTTCGGTGGGCGATCTCCGCTTCAACAAGGTTCTTGGGGGAACGATGTCTATGACGTTGACAGGGATGCTTTTACTTTTCCGGGAAATAACGATTTTGTTGCCGAAATTCAACCGCCTCCAGGAATTTCGAGTGATGAATTTGATCAGATTGTAAGAGATGTGGGGGATAACTATACTCAAAGGCCTTATGATCCGGTACTCGGTCCTAATTCAAATACCGCAGCCGATAATATTAATGAGCAAGCACAAGGCGTTGTTCCCAATGTTAGAGGTGCAGTTGCGCAAGATTATGGTGAACCTTGCGGTGCTGGCTGTTGGAGGGGTGATATTGTGCTTGAATAGCTTGGCCCCTTAATTGTGCCGTGGGTCATTCGTTGGTGAAGCTGTCCCGGCAGCGTGAAGATAGAGCGTTTTACTGACAAAATTGGATTCCGGTCAGGCTATTTTAAAAATATTTGGAGCACAATATGGGGGTAGGAATAATTGGGGTCAGATCCACATTAAATTAGATCCACATTAATTTAAGAGTTAATTAGGCGCTCACCCCTTTAGGGGGAAAGGCTAGGGATTAATGCTAATTTTATAAGTTGTTATGGATGAATTTTTTAAGCATTTTTCAAGGAGGAAAGATGGCGAGATTGAAGAGGTTGTGTCCGCCGGGTATTGCGCAGCATGTGATTCAGCGCGGGAATAACCGGCAGCTTTGTTTTGGCTGCGATGAAGACACTGTTTTTTACATTCATTGGTTAAAAGAATACGCCAAGCAGTTTAATGTGCAGGTGCATGCTTGGGTTTTGATGACAAATCATGTGCATTTATTGGCTACGCCAATGGAGAAGGATGGTTTGTCGAAGTTGATGCAGTTTTTAGGGCGTCGTTATGTGCAATATTTTAATCGTTCGTATCGGCGAACGGGCACGTTATGGGAAGGACGGTTTAAGTCTTGCTTGGTGCAGTCTGAAGAATATTTGTTGCAGTGCTACCGTTATATTGAGTTAAACCCAGTGCGGGCCAAAATGGTGGCCGACCCCGCAGAGTACAAGTGGTCCAGTTATCGTGCGAATGCGCTGGGAATAAAAACGGATTTATGCACACCGCACCCACAATATTTGGCCTTGGGGGAAACGGAATTTCTTCGTATGGCGGCGTACCGACAACTATTTTGTGGGCAATTGGATAGAAAATTAATTGAAGAAATTCGCGTTACGGTGAATAAAGGCATGGCGTTGGGGAATGCGCGTTTTAAACAGGAGTTAGAGGCTTTATTTTCGCGCAGAGTACAGCCGGGTAAGCCAGGCCGACCAGCCGGTTTTTAGCCTATTCAGGGTTTGTGGTGAAACTAGATAAGGGAAGGGAATGAAAAAGTTTTTAGTGGTTGTGGCCTGTATTGGACTTGCTTATTTTGTTAAACCTGAATTATTTTCGGGTGTCACTCAACATTTTGGCTCCAGTTCGGGAGTGAATGAAGGCGAGGTTGTGTTATTCACCTTTGATGACTGCGGGCGTTTTTGCGAAGACGGCATCGCGCTATTGGAACGCAAAGACATTGCGTTTCAACATTACAATGTAGCCAGCGAAGAGAACAGAAAAAAGTGGGAGAGCATGGGCGGTGGCAACCCCTTCCCAGTTGTGCATATTGGTTCTACCACTTTACATGGCTATGACCGTATGAAGTGGTTGCAAGCGCTGGCCGAACAGCACGGCGAGGACGTTTTTACTCGCAAACAGCGAGAGGCAATGGCATCACATTTTTATAGCGATGGTAGCGATAAGGTGGTGATGTACGCAACCGAGTGGTGCCCTTACTGTAAGAAGGCGCGGAAATATTTTACCGATAATGCTATTACGTATACAGAAGTGGATGTTGAAAAGTCGGCGCAAGGGTTAGGTTATTACGAGGCGCTAGAGGGCACGGGCTACCCGCTTATTTATGTGGGAACGAAACGATTTTCTGGTTTTGGCGGCCGTATTCCACAAGATATTAAGAAAGCACTTTAACGAACAGGTTTGGTATTTAGGATGTTTTTAATTAGGGCTCTGAAAATGACAAAGCGCGCAGCACAAGCAAAATCCACGGCTGGTCTATTGTTGGCTTGTATGGCCACATTATTGAGTATCGTTTGTGCTGTGAATGTGCAGGCACAGGAATCTGTCTGCGCGATTGTAAAGATCGAAATTCAGCAGGAATTAACCCTGGAGCGTCAGGCTTTCGATGCGCAGATGAAAATTAACAATGCGCTAGACGATATGCCCCTCGACAACGTGTAAGTTGTGGTAAATTTTGAAGATGAAGACGGCAACCCCGAATAATTGGGGACAGACTGAACCTGCTACAGTTTAACGGACACTTTTAATCAGGGACAATAGAGCCCTTAGGAGTGTTTATAATGACAGCAAAACGTAGACCCTATAAAACTTATTCCAAAGAATTCAAACTTGAGGTGGTTCGCAGGATGGTGACGTCAGATCGGCCTGCCGCGGAGATTGCCAGGGAGCTGGGCTTGCGCCGGAATCAGCTGTACAAGTGGAAGGATCAGCTTGGGACGACTGGTGATGTCGCATCATCTAAGCGTGGCAGGCCGAAGAAAGAAGCTCAAAGTGATGTCGCAAGACTTGAGGCAGAGCTTAGAAAGCTCAGAGAGGAGAACGAAATTTTAAAAAAGGCCGCCGTGTTCTTTGCGAAGGAGCTGGACTGAAGTTCGCATTTATTCGCGAGCACAGCAAAGAACACACGGTAGTTAGGCTCTGTGAAGTGTTAGAAGTATCCTCCAGCGGTTATTACGATTGGCTGGATCGGCCAGAGAGTAAAACATCCCGGGAAAACAGACATCTTCTTGAGCGGATCAGAACCGCTCACGGTCGATCTAATCAGGTGTACGGCGCACCGAAGATACACAAAGATCTGGTGGCTGAAGGTGAGACATGCAGTAAACCAAGAGTGGCTCGAATAATGCGTAAGGCTGGCATTCAATCCAAGCTTCGGCGTAAGTTTGTAGTGACGACGGATTCGAAGTCAACAACACAACCGGCACCTGACCTCTTGAAAAGAGAGTTTACCGCTCAAAGTCCCGATAGAGCTTGGGTATCTGATACCAGCTTTATCTCGACACGCGAGGGTTGGCTTTATCTGGCTATCATGCTGGATTTGTACTCTAGGCAGGTTATTGGATGGTCGATGGCTGAGAAGAATAATACGGAGTTGGTTGAGGATGCCTTACAAATGGCACTCAAGCGGCGCGGGAAAGTGACAGATGTTATCGTTCATTCTGATCAAGGTAATACTTACGCATCGAGCCGGTACCGAAGCCTCCTGGAAGAGCAAGGGCTTCGTTGTAGCATGAGCAGAAAAGGTGAGTGTTTAGACAACTCTGTAGCTGAAAGCTTTTTTGGAAGCCTTAAAAACGAGCTTGTTCACCATGAGGACTACAGAACAAGGTCAGAAGCTAGGCGTAGTATTTTCGAGTACATTGAGGTGTTTTACAATCGACGTCGCCGCCATGCAACTTTAGACTATTTTACGCCAGTGGAAATTGAGGAAAGATATGCCCCCAATTTTTAAGTCCGTTTTTTTGTAGCAACCTCAGATTCAAATTAAATTATGAGTTACGGCCGTACCTGGAATAAAAATATCGAGTAGGGTGGCTAAGCCGAAAGCGCCTCCCACGCGGTGCCGGGTTTTAATTCGTTGCGGTGGTTGGGTGTTGGGGCGCTGGTGTGAAATAGGGTTTTGGTTTGTGCGGGAATGCATCCCGCTGTGAGGCCTCTGCGGCCAAGAGGCGCTTCTCGCAATAAAGGGTGGCGATATCGACGGTTATGTAGGCTTTTGAGGGCTTGCTCAAAAAGCACAGTACAAATTTGTACAAATGGCCTATTGGGGTTTAACGTAAAATAAAGCGATCTATTCAAAAAGGAATTTGTTGTGCCTTCATCAGTCTTCAATAAACGACATAAAACCTTCGCCGCCATCGTTTTATTGTCTAGCGCATTAATTCTTAAGCCTGCGATAACCTCTAGCCCTCCGCCATGCGTGACGGAATATGAGCACACCTACATGGGGTGGGAAGAGTTTCGTGCCCCCATTGCGGGTACCGCCCCGGCTGAACTTCGAGCAATCGGCAATGTGGTGGTGTACCAAGATCTTCTAGTGGTGCCCGAGCCCAATAAGGGTGTTCACCTCATTGACAATACAGACATCAGTGCTCCCCGCAAATCGAGCTTTATCCCTATAGTGGACGCTGGACAAATTGCGGTGGTAGATGATGTTTTGCTAGCCCGGAGCTATGTGGACCTAGTGGCAATCGATATCAGGAATGCAGAGCAGGCGATTGAAGTGGGTCGGGTACAAAATGTATTTCCCTATGACGATGCGCCTGGCGACAATGCGGAGGGTATTGTTGCTGCCGATCAAACCCAGGGGGTTGTGATTGATGTTACACGGCATTATTCCTGTTCTAGTGGTGGTAGCTATCATGACAGTACTTCTTATGGTGGCTGTGGTGGAGGTAGCAGCGCGTCACCTGCTGCATTGCCAGACAGCAGTAGTTTCAACGTGGGTGTCGCTGGCTCAATGGCGACTATGCTACTAGTAGAGCAACACCTTTATGTTTTATCACAGGATAACGTTATTACCATTTCCGTTGCTGAGCCCCAAGCGCCTAGCTTGACTAATACCCTCAATGTTAGTTTGGAAATGGAAACGGTTTACTATCACGATAATGCGCTTTATATAGGTACACGCACCGGTGTACAAATCTTGGATTTAACCGACCCGGCTCACCCGCAGAAAGCAGGCCTTTTTCAACACCCGCGCCAGTGCGATCCGGTAGTGGTCAGTGGCACCGTCGCTTATTCCACGCTGCGTTCCGGTTCAGGCTGTGGTGGTGCGCAAAATCAGTTAGATGTTCTCGATGTAAGTAATATTCAAAACCCGACTTTAATTACCAGTGTCGAAATGAACGAACCCTATGGGCTTGCAGAAGAAGGCTCCAACCTTTTTGTTGCCGATGGCGGCGCCGGTTTGAAAATACTCGATGTTATCGACCCGGCGAACCCGGTGCTTACCCACACTTATGCTAATTTTCCTGCGAAAGACGTTATTCTCAATGCCGGTCATGGTGTATTACAGGGCTATGAGCATATAACTCAAATTGACTACACAGATTTGGATAATATTATCGAGATAAGTAGAATCACCGTCGACTAATTCTAAATGGCTTTAAGCGCATGATATTTATTGTAGGGGGATTGGCCGTATTCCTTTTGGTATACGGCCCGCAATTCTGGGTGAAATTTGTTTTATGGAAGCACTCAAAAGATATCGGCGGTATGCCCGGTACCGGTGGCGAGTTAGCTAAGCATTTAGTCGAACGTTTTCAGCTAGAGGGTGTGACCGTAGAAGAAGGGTTGGAGGGCCAAGATCACTACAGCCCGGCCGACAAGCGCGTTTCCCTTAGTCCAAGTGTCTATGCTGGGCGTTCACTTACCGCCGTGGCCATTGCTGCTCACGAAGTGGGTCACGCCATTCAATTTGTTCGCGAAGAACCGGTTTCACAGTTGCGCAATAAATATATGGGTAAGGCCATAAAAATAAAAAAAGCCGGAACCGTTGTGCTTACCGTTCTACCCATTATCGCGATTATAATAAAAGTACCGCATTTGTTTGTGGTGGCCGCCATTGTGGGTGTTATAACAATGCTAGTTTCAATGTTAATGTACGTAGCGGTATTGCCGGAAGAATACGATGCAAGCTTTAATAAGGCGCTGCCGATATTGGCCGAAGGCTATGTACCCGAAAAACACCTGCTCGCTGTTCGCCAAGTTTTGCGAGCTGCGGCTTATACCTATGTTGCCGGTGCCCTAGCCGATGTACTGCGTTTGTGGCGTTGGTTCAGGATAATACGCTGAAAGAGCCGGGGGGTAACAAAGCTAATGAAAGGATTCATTAATGAATAAGGTTAAACGGACGTTGTTTTTATTCTTAGTGTTATTCATTATTTCGCCACCGATAATTTTTGGCTTTGTAGTGCAATACCAAGGTAATGTTACGCCCATTGCGGTGGTTTTAGCGGGTCTCATTTTGGTGACACATTACGTTTTTGTTACGGGTATTAGTTTGCGCTATGGCGCAACTGAATGTGTATATTTTTTTGGCTCTTGCACATGCGTATTTTTGTTTTTCGCCTGCCTACCGGTTTTATTGTATCTAACTAATAGCGCGATGTTCAGCCTAAAGTTTAATCTCAACTTTACGGGCATTGTACTACTCAAAATAATAATTTTAGCGCTTTGGGAAGAGTTTATTTTCCGCGTATTATTTTTCAAACTATGTGAAAATTGGATTCCCGTTTCTGCTGTAATAATTCTAAGCGCTGTATTCTTCGGCCTTATTCATTGGGGCCAGCATTGGTTGGATATTCTAACCACTATGGTTTTCGGCGGCATATTATTGGGCGTTCTTTATCATAAAACCCGTAGTTTAGCCGTGGTTTGGGGGTTTCACGTGGGTATTAATGTGTATTTCTTTACCGTGAATAAAGGCTTTACCTTGATAAATGTAGACGCCATTACCTGGCTTCAGCCCGAGCATATTGCCAATAGTGTTATTGCCGTACCGGGAATAGTTGTGCTATTGGTGTTATGGCGATTTCAGCGCAATGTCGAAAAGCTTCATTTCGCTAGCTAAAATGTGAGCTACTCAAATTTTTCTTCGGCTTTATTCATTAATTGGATAAACCAATCGTATGAGCGTTGCGATCGGTTCAGCCGCTGAAAGTGTGGCACTTGCTGGTGGTTGAATCCTTTGTGCAGAGCAGAATAGATTACAGCACAGACGAAAATGGCGTAACCCCAATGCCGACAGCAATAAGAACGGCTATTGGTGAACGGTAGATACTACTAATAGGTGCAACTACTGATAGGTGCAACTACTGATAGGTGCAACTACTAATAGGTGCAACTACTAATAGGTGCAACGTGGAGGCCGCAGCGGTACGCTCTTCATTTTTCTTGGTTTTCTCCCGGCCGCCGCCCAAAAATCACCACACATGTTGTGCTAGATCAGCGTCTTGCAGCCTGCTGTAGCTAAAATTTAGGCATTAAGCCGTGCGGCTAACCTAACACCCGCATAGGGTAGAATAAAGTAAGCTTTTTGCAGAGTACGCTAAACATGAAACGCCAATTGATACCAATTCTTCTTCTCTTAATGAGTATGCTTTATTCAGTAGCGACCTATTCTGGAGAAGGGCAAGTTATCCCCTTAACCGGCGTTGAATTACCCATCTGGCCCGGAGTTGCACCGGGTTCGGCAGGGACGACCGTTAAGCCAGCGGTTGTAGAGCGAAGCAAAAAACCTGCACATCCAGACCGGGCCGTCATTCACACTATTCAGCCAATTTTGAAAGTGTTCCGCCCAGAAAAGCCTAATGGAGCGGCTGTAGTAATTGCCCCAGGCGGTGGTTACCGACGTGTGGTTGTAGACAAAGAAGGGCCGGATACATCCGCCTGGCTGAATAGCTTGGGTGTAACGGCTTTTGTTTTATATTATCGAATGCCGGAAGACGATCATTTGAATGCCGAAGATGTACCTCTCCAAGATGCACAGCGCGCAATTCGCTATGTTCGAGCCAATGCGGCTCAGTGGGGTATTGATGTTAACCGCGTGGGTTACGCCGGTTACTCCGCAGGAGGGCATTTGGGCGCGTCACTAGCTGCTTTTTACAACAAGCAAATCTACACGCCCGTCGATAAGCTTGATGAGATTAGCGCCAAACCTAATTTTGTTATACTGGGCTACCCAGCGGCGGGGCTTTTGGGTGACGCAAGGGCAACCGATATCGACCAGTTGAAGGGGCGAGACAAGCTATTCTGGAAATATCGAATTGAAGCGCCCATTAGCGCCGTGCCTCCGCCCACGTTTATTTTTCATGCTGAAGATGACCCAGCGGTAAACCCGCAGCACGCGCAGCGAATTGCCACGGCCTTAAGAGGTGCAGGAGGTTCGGCGGCGTTACACATTTTTAGAACCGGTGGTCACGGGTTTGGTATTCGCGATGCTAAAGGCCCTGTTGCCCACTGGCCGAAACTATGTGAATACTGGTTGCGTAGTTTAGGTATTTTATAGGCTTCGCCAATTTATCAATATTTAGAGTATATTATTCCAAATTTAATTAAAGGTAGGGAAAAGTGTCTTACAGGGTAATAAGTTTAATAGCGTTAATGGGTGTTCTTTTTGGCTGTGGAGGTGAGTCCAGCAAAAATTCTGAATACGAAATAATAGAATTAGAGTTAGTCGATGATTGTGTAAATGCTAGCCCGAATTACCCACAGGCCTTGAATAAGGCAAGTATGGATTATGGCGACGGCTCTGATGGCGAACTGTACCTGGCCCACGGTGATATATTTGAGTTAGAAGAAAAAATTTATAATTTTGTCAACATCAATTTGGACCAAGGGTCACTGATGACCATATCCGATGAAATATTTGAGGGTGACGGAAGCATTCAAATAAATTCGTTGGGTGTTTGCAATTTACTTGGCGAAATTGATAATTCGGACTATAGAGGTTCTTTGACTATAAATTGCTACGGAGACTTTTTTTGGGCAAGTACGTACCGTGGTCCACCTGGAAGCTCTACGGTGATAGATGGCTCTGGCCCACAAGTGTATGTCTCGCCTAGCTCACAAGATCGATTAGATAATACAATGTCATCGGGTTTATCCAGCGTAGAAATTTTTATTGCTCAGGCGGCTTCTACAGGCACTATAGTGGGTTCATCCGATACGATAGTGGGGAAGGCGCTATCGCACGGTGAAGGTGACGGAATCACTTCAATCAATGAGGGTGTAGCAACGATTACGCAGGGAAACATTTTTGAATTTTCAACAATATCGACGCCTTTCGTTACTACTGCAGACGGAGAGCATACGCTAGAGATAGAGTTTAACGATCTCACTGAAACAGCAACAATATCGATACCCAGTAACACTGTAACAGAAGAATATACGTTCGAGTTGGAAGATAGCATTACTCGCCTAAACTGTGAAAAAATTAGTCATTAACGGCATCAGAACGTTGTGAAGGAAATAGCTGAAAGGAATAGAAGTTTCATAAGACTAAATTGACCCGAACCGTTCGGGCCAATTTCAGTCGTTTAATTTAAAGCAGCGGTGTAACGTTATCTGCTCCTTCAAAGGTAACCGCTAGCGTACTTAACGCATTTTCATTTAAGTAACCAGCTATGGACGTAAAGGTTGCGGTTGCAATGGTGTCGGTATGGTCCCGTATACTGATATCAGCTTTAACTACGCCGCCCAGTGCAATTTTCATGGGGTTTTCTTTAACCTCGGTTGGGGTGAAATGTGCTTTGGCGTTGGCCTTCAACCGTTGCGTATCGGTGGTGTCGTAGATGGCGGCATTAAGAATATCTAATGTATATTCGGTACAGTTTTGTAAAACGGCATTGAACGGGTTTGAGATAGCCGAATACTTGGGGTTGTGTAATTGCTCATCTTTATCGGACATGACCAACGCAATCAACTTTTGTTGTAATGCTGGTGTGGGAATGAGCACGCCCGCTTTTAGGCTTTTAGCCGACCAGAAGAAATCTACGGGGTAATCCACGACTAGCTCACTTCTATCCACTTTATCGGCTTGCTGATAAAGGTTGTGAATGGCATAGCCTTTTGCAGTTTTACCGTTCTCAAGGGTAATGGTGGAATAAATCGCAATAGCCGTATGGGTAAACTGAATTCCCTCGGGCAGCTCATCTTCGGGCCTGCCCTGGCGAGCAATAATAAAAGCGCGGGCACCTTTAGAGGCAGCGAAACGTTCCACCTGTTTAGCGAAGGTGGAAATTTGCTCTGGTTCAAAAATGGCATCTTCCGGCGCCGCACTACCCGCCCAAAGGCGGGCGGGCAGCACCAGCGTCAGCAGTGTGAGTAATACATAGGTAAATGTTAGGCTGGTGACTGGTGCTGGGGTTCTCATATTAAATCTCCTGTTGCTTCCTGGCATTTAGGTGGCGTGGTGCTGGGTCGGCGATAACGGTGTCATCGCTTATTTCCAGCGGCTCATCTTCCAGTGCGTAGCCCATCATTGAATCGCCAGCCTCACCGGCTGCCTTGCCCAGCTCGCCAATCACTACCAAGGGGGCCGCGGCAACCGCGCTAACGACTTTGGTGGTGGCTACACCCGTATGGGCCAAGGCCATAGCCGAGTGCTTGCCCGCTTGGCTGGCGTTATCGGAAACTGCCCAGGCGGGGGTCGTAAGTACCGCTGCGAGCAGCAATAGTGAAGTCACTTTCGTTGAGCTTTTCATAATATCTTTCCTTTGAGAATGTCCTTTTGGATTGCTGTTGCCAGCGAGAGCCATTATGGATAAAAGATATTTTAGGTAAACGAAAACTGATAATGTATAGCCGGCGTGTATATTAGGTATAGGATTTATAGACTATGAGTAAGATTCCAGAGATTTGCACGACACTTAAACAGCTGTTGAAGGAGCAGGGCTTAACCTACCTGGCGTTGGCAAATCAGCTGGAGATGAGCGAGGCCAATGTAAAGCGCATGTTTTCTCAAAACAGCATGAGCCTGAAACGGCTGGAAGAGATTTGTGAGATTTTAAACTATTCTCTAGCGGATCTGTTCAGGCATGCAGAAATGCGTGAGCGGCGTATTTCTGAATTAACAGAAGAGCAGGAAAAACTGTTAGTAGAGAATCCGCGACTGTGTTTGGTTGCCGTATGCGTAAGAGACGGCTGGCGTTTTGAAGAGATCGTGAATGAATACGCCATAGATGCACTTGAGTGTACGCGTTTACTGGCCCAGCTAGACCGTTTAAAGATGATCGAGTTGTTACCCGAAAATCGCTATCGGGTACTCATCTCCCAAGAGTTTCGCTGGCGACCGGGAGGGCCGCTGGAGCGCTTCATCACCAAAGATGTTATTAGCAAATTTATGGATGCTCGTTTTCAGGAGGCGGAAAGTTTCCGCTTTTACCTGCGGGGGGCTTATTCGCAGCATTCGATAAAGCAGTTGCAAAAACGCATGGATCAACTAACGGCAGAAGCCGCCCAACTCAACAGTATAGATGCAAAATTACCGCTTAGTGAGCGTACCCATATGGGTATATTGTTAGCTATGCGGCCCTGGGAATTATCGTTGTTTCAGGCGATGCGTCGGCAAAAATAAACGCTATTTACCGGCTAGGTGAACGGCGCTCTAAATGAACTTAGCGAGTATGCTACTGTCCTCACAGAGGTAACCCTCGATAGGAGGCTTCATGAAAACCCTTATATTCGTTTCAATATTGTTTTGCAGCAGCGTATGGGCAGCAGACCCACCAATCTACTCCCATAAATCCAAGGGAGCTATTAAGGGCGTGGATGTAGTCGCCTATTTTGGCCTGAAAGAGGGTGATAAGGCTGTTCTGGGCGCGGATGAATTTAGCTATTTGTGGCAGGGTGCCACGTGGAAGTTTTCCAGCGAGGAAAACAAAAACACGTTTATGGCAAACCCAGAAGCCTATGCGCCTCAGTATGGAGGTTATTGTGCCTTTTCCGTGGCCCATGGCTTTACGACGTCTATTCGGCCCGATAGCTGGAAAATTGTAGATGGCAAGTTGTATTTAAACTACAGCCGAATCTCATATTTACGTTGGCGGCTGGATAGCGAAGATAAAATTAAAGAGGCCGACGCAAACTGGCCAGGTGTGCTGAAGGTGTGTGAGGAGAGAGGAAATTGTAATGATTGATTAAGCCTTTGCTTAAGTGTTTTCCCTATTTTGAAATCGGAGACGTGTGTAAACGCATGGTATGATGCGACACGTTTCACGAGGGATTAGAATCCACCGTTAGCTGCCGTAGATGAATGCGGCAGTGATAAACATTCAGCCGCCTTTGGGCTATTATAGTTAATACTCCTAGAGCTACCCCAGTCTAGAGCTAACCCAGCCCAGAGTATTAATGCTCAAATAACCAATTTGCCCTAAACATGACCCGCTATTTCGTATTTTTTGCGTTCTTTACGATACTAGCTGCAGCTTCCTACCAATTTTTGCCCGCAAAGACCTGGGAATAGATTCCTGCAGATCGCCTTGTTGCTCATAATTACGATGACAGTATGTTCGAGGGTGACAGTTCTTCGAGCTGGATAGACAACCAAGCGAAAGAAAACGGGCGGGACAGAGTAGCGATTTATAGTGATGAATAAAAATGAGCTAACGGATTGCTAAAGGGGCGGGTACCCGTATCCAAGCATTATGCGGGATTTTTGGTGCAGAATAATCCTATTGCCGTGTTCTAGATGATTCCGTCTTCTTGCCTCACTATTGATATGAAGGGTTAAGCATTATCGCCGTGGCTAGAATCAATGTGAAGAGGTGCCCTTATGTCAAAAACAAAAAGGTTGATTGAAACGGCTTTTTCGAGGGCAGTGTATTGCGGCATAAAAAAAAGCAAAAAATGAAAAAAACCGGGAAATTAACCAGAATTTCCCGGAGATTATAAAAAATAATAATTAGAGATCGAATCGATCCAGCGTCATTACTTTATGCCAGGCGGCAGCAAAATCGTGTACAAACTTTTGCTTACCATCGTCGGCTGCATAAACCTCGGCTACTGCACGCAATTCTGAACTGGAGCCAAAGACCAAATCCACGGGTGTGGCTGTCCATTTAAGCGCACCGGTTTTACGGTCTAAACCCTCGTAAAGGCCTTCGCTTGTAGACGACTTGCGCCATTGAGTGGACATATCCAATAAGTTAACAAAAAAGTCGTTAGTTAAAGTGCCTGGGCGCTGAGTAAACACCCCGTGCTTCGACTGGTTTGTATTGGCGTTAAGCGCGCGCAAGCCACCTACAAGTACGGTCATTTCGGGTACGCTTAAGCCGAGCATATTGGCTTTATCAACTAACATGTCTGCCGGGGAACGCTGACTACTAGGGCTAAAGTAATTTGGAAAACATCGGCTTTGGGTTCGAGCACGGCAAACGAGAGGATGTCTGTTTGTTGCTGTGAGGCGTCGGAGCGACCTGGGGTGAAAGGTATTTCGATTTCATAGCCACGTTTTTCGGCCGCTTTTTCAATGGCCGCTGCGCCACCCAATACTATGATGTCCGCCAGTGAGATTTGTTTTTTACCCGATTTACTATTGAAGCTTTGTTGAACAGCTTCTAGGCGTTGTAATACGGAGGACAACTCCTTAGGGCTGTTAGCTGGCCAATCAATTTGTGGCTGCAGACGAACACGGCCACCGTTGGCGCCACCGCGCATATCGGTGCCACGATAACTGGCTGCCGAAGCCCACGCCGTGCGCACCAGCTCCGGTACGGTTAAGCCAGAATCCAATATTTTAGCTTTTAGTTTATTGGCGTCTTTACGGGTAATCAGCTTGTGCTTGAATTGGGGTACGGGGTCTTGCCAAATTAAAACGTCGCTCGGTGCATCGGCGCCGAGATAGCGAGTACGTGGGCCCATATCCCGGTGCGTTAACTTAAACCAGGCTTTGGCAAATGCCAGCGCGTATTCCTCTGGATTATCGAGAAAACGTTTGGATATTTTGCGGTAGGCCGGATCAAACTTTAACGCCAAGTCGGCGGTAAACATAATGGGTGCATGACGTTTTGATGGGTCGTGGGCGTCGGGTACGATTTTAACCTGATCTGCATTTTTAGGCACCCATTGTGTTGCACCTGCGGGGCTTTTCGTTTTTACCCATTCGTAGGCGAAAAGATTTTCCAGATATTGTGATGTCCAGGCCGTAGGGTTGGCAGACCATGCACCTTCCAAGCCGCTGGTAAAGGTGTCTTTGCCTTTGCCGCTGCCGCATTTGTTTTTCCAGCCAAAGCCCTGCTCTTCTATACCGGCTGCTGCAGGTTCTTTGCCAACACAATCGTGGGAAACGGCACCGTGCGCTTTGCCAAAGGTGTGCCCACCGGCAATAAGGGCGACGGTTTCTTCATCGTTCATAGCCATTCGAGCAAAAGTGTCACGAATATCTTTTGCCGACAGCAGTGGATCGGGGTTACCGTTGGGTCCTTCCGGGTTTACATAAATCAGCCCCATCTGAACAGCGGCTAGGGGTTTTTGTAATTTCCTGTCACCGCTGTAACGGTCATCGGCTAAAAATTCCTGTTCCGGCCCCCAGTTAACATGTTCGGCTTCCCAGTCGTCCTCGCGGCCGCCGGCAAAGCCAAAGGTTTTAAAGCCCATAGATTCGAGGGCGACATTGCCGGTTAGTACCATTAGGTCGGCCCAGGAAATTTTACTACCGTATTTTTGTTTGACCGGCCAAAGTAATCGCCTGGCTTTATCAAGATTGACGTTGTCTGGCCAACTGTTAAGCGGTTCGAAGCGTTGTTGGCCGCCAGCTGCTCCTCCACGGCCGTCGTAAATACGATAGACGCCTGCACTGTGCCACGCCATGCGAATAAAAAACGGGCCATAGTGGCCGTAGTCGGCTGGCCACCAGTCTTGCGATTGGGTCATCAGGGCCGATATATCTTGTTTAATGGCTTCTATATCGAGGCTTTTAAATGCCTTTGCGTAATTAAAGTCATCGCCCATCGGGTTAGACTTATCAGCATTTTGACGCAGAGCACTTAAATCTAATTGTTCGGGCCACCAAAATTGCGCGGGCTTGGCGTTCATGTTTTCTGCGAATGCAGAGGTTGGTGCCACCAGCGGTGAGAGTGCTACCGTCAGTGCAGCCACGAGGGGGAGCGTATGTTTAAGCATTAGAATGGCATCCTATCGATTTATTGGAGGAATAATCAGGCATACAGCAAAGGAGCATTCTAAGGACTAAAAGACAGCAACGTTGATACAAAAAATAGATGATCACTATCGATAAATAATATGATAGTTTTTATGTTCAGTTTTATCGATGGGTAGTCACATAAAAAACTGAAAATTGAATCAACTATTTTGTATATAGTGATATTTAATCAAATTTGTCGTTTTATAGACTAATTTTTCGTGTAAATAGCATATTGCGGACGTTTCCTAATCAACCGAATTTATGCATAGGCAGGCACTATTGATTTGATGGATTTAGCCAAATAACACTGTGTATTCTGTCGCAGGTGAAACCCTGTTATTGTGGGCGGATGTGTGTTTATTTTTGAGGGCTGCCCATTTTGATGGTCTATACGTGGCAGTTTGGAAATATTATCAATTGCAATACATCATTTCGTGCGGGTCGTCATATTCACCAATTAAAACTGAAGCCTCAATGAGTGCAGAAATTGTTTGTTCATAGGGGGAATGTGTTGAGCCATTCGGAAAATATAGCGTGGAGAGCGCGGCATATTCATTAATGCTATTAGCAATGGGGGTGGCTATTTCCTGTATATCCGGAATGGAAAGCTTTCTACTATAGAATTTTTCTGTTTTTATCCGTTCAATTTTTTCGATGAAATATTCAATCGAGCGCGCGCTAGAATAAGCGCGAAGTTGGTCTATAAAATTATTCAGCGCATGCCCATCGAAAACGGCTAATAGCGCAGCCCCGGCCGCGGATTGCATAACGGGCTGTCTGCGTCCAATTTTAATCGAAAGATCATACCTTCCGATATTTTTTGTACAGGCGACTGTGACAACTTCCGTTCCAGATAAAATTTCAAGGGCGCATAGGTGCCCTGTTTTTCTTGAGAAATTTTGCATTAGCGGTAGCGTACTTTCGATGAAGTTTTCGCGCTTTAACTTTGAGGATTTAATGGATAACGGTTTTTTGTGTAAGCTGTAGCCGGAATTTTGTTCGAATTTTATATAATGACGTTTCTCCAGTACAACCATAATGCGGTAAATTTCGCCAACAGACTTTCTAAGCTGAATAGCAATGTCAGTAAGGCCCAAAGGTTTTTTTTCGGTTGCCAAAAACTCGAGAATATCGAGTGCTTTGTTTAAAGAGGGGGCCGAGTAATTTACATTGTTGTGGTCTTTAATCATGGCGATGGCATGCTGAGGTTGTGTAAATGGTTGTTTTTTTCATGGGCGTGTTGGGATACGTTTATACCGAGGTCCTGGTAACTAAATTACTTACCAAATTTATTACTGGAAAAATTATCACTGAGGGGAAAGCCTGCTTGAGCACCTGCGGTGTTTGTTGGTGTAGGTAGCGGTTGCGATAAATCCCCGCCTAGCGCACGAAACCAGCCGTCTTTAGTCCACTCAATGGGTTCTAAAAGTGTTTGTCGGCCTAGGGTTCGAAAACCGTTTTCATAGCCGTGGTATACCATCCACCAGTCACCCTTTGGCCCCTCTACTAAGGTTGCGTGGCCGCGTGACCACCAGAGTTCGCGAGTAGATTCACTTCTTACTAGTGGGTTGTGGGGGCAATGCTCCCATGGCCCGTGTATGGAACGGGAGCGGGCGGCGATTACCATATGCCCGGTTACCGGGCCTGCGGTTCCACCTACAGCGGTTACCAGATAAAACCAGTTGTTATGTCTGAGTAGTTTTGGGCCTTCTGGGGCAAAGTTTTCGGTCACCCAGTCTTGCGGATATTGCCAAGGGCTGTAGGCGGCCTCCACTTCGCCGTCGGTTGCTAAACCGTCGTTTCGCAGGCGAATTTTACGAATGCCGTTGACGAATAAATAGCGTTTGCCGTCCTCGCCTATGGCGTGTCCGGGGTCGATACAACCGGCGATGTTTAAGTCGATGGGGTCGCTCCAGGGGCCGCGAATATCGTCAGTCCAGATCACAAAGATTGACCAGGGCTTACCCGCTGGCGCGGCGGGGATGTAAATATAGAAACGGTTGCCGACTTTACAGATATCCAGCGCCCATACGGAGCCGATATTTTTGTGCAGGGCGGGGCCAATAGACGTCCAGTTAATAAGATCTTTTGAGTGCCAGATGATGATGCCTGGGTAGGAATCGAACGACGAAAAGGTCAGGTAATAGTCGTCACCGTCTTTTAGTATTGTCGGGTTTGGGTGGTCGCCTGGCAGGATGGGGTTTAAAAATAGACCATTGCCAATATCGGCTTTGCGTTGGTTCTCAATGCCGCGCACCCAGTTCATTGGGTTTTTAGTACAGGGCCGGGCTATTTCTGGCGATCGCGCTGCGATGGCGTTAAGAGACACGAGTGGTGAAGCAAGTGCGCTTCCGGCGCAGGCTTTGAACAGCGTTCGTCTTGTGGTATTCGACATGGAAGAGCCTATCGGTTTTGTTATTTGGCTTTCACTTTGCGCCGAGTGTACGGAGATGAAGTGATGATGTTGAGTTGGCTAGTGGAAAGTGCAATTAAAATTTCTAATATTGATAGTAATAGTCGTTATAAATTGAATTTTGCCGCCGGCGTAGGTGCCTGCGACCCGAAGTACCGCAATTAAATGCGATGTGATTAAAAGGGACTGGTTTTAGTGAACAAAAAACAGTTTACATATGAAATGGTTTGCGCCGATTAGATGTTATAAACCTTGATCAGATTGCCGCGCGAGATGGTTGAAGTTTCGCTAGAATGCACGGTTCCCCGATCACAAAGTTTTGGCCATGCTCAATTTCTATAAGACCGCTACCCTCGTTTTTTCGTCGCTTCTGGTTATTAGCGGGCTTGTAGCTTTTGTGTGCATCGATCGCACTTTTCTTCACGTGCGCATGCTGCCGGGGGCTAAAAGCGCGTTGCCCTGGTTGATGGCGGCCGGGGCAGATAAAGATGTGGGTGGACATTCCCTTATTAAAGTTAATGACACAACGTTTGGCTTAGATTTCGATATTCATATGATAGAGGGTGCACAACACCCATACGCCAATTTCGCCATGGTATTTGGCAGCGAGAAGGGCGGTGAGACATTCGTCGATTTATCTCGTTACCAATCCTTATCTTTCAGCGTTAAGTGCTCCCCCGACAATGTGTTAGCGCTGCTGGTGTTCACCGTAGACGATGCGGTAACCCAATTGGATGACGACCTTACCTACCGCAGCCCAATGACTTTTTTCTCCTGTCAGCAACAGTGGAGTGAAGTGACTATTGACCTCACGCGCTTGGAAACACCCTCCTGGTGGCTGGAAATGTTTGGTTTTGAGTTGTCGAATCAGGCTTACAACCTGCGTCAGGTATCGAAAATCACCATTGGTAATTCTGCTCAGACACCTTACGGCGTGGATGCCAAAATTCAGTTGGAAGAGCTGACGCTAAACGGCCGCGAATGGCGCTATATGTATGTGCTGGGCGGGCTGATGACGATGGTGTGGTGTGGGTTTGTGTTCTGGCTATTTAGGGCTCATGGGCGGGCGCTAGTAGCTGATATTAAAACCAAACTACAGAAGGACAGACCACTAATAGCCTACCAACAGCTGTCGGTAGAACCTAAGCGCGACCGAGATAAGAGCTCGATTCTCCGTTATATGGCTACGGAGTACCCGAATGCTGAATTGAACCTGGAGTTGGTAGTATCTGAACTGGGGGTTAGCCGCTCAAAAATTAACGATATATTGCGCGAAGAATTAGGCTATACCTTCAGCGCTTATTTGAACAAATTACGTCTTACCGAGGCGGCGCGCCTACTGGCAGAGAAGGAGGAGGCGAATGTGGCCGAAATCGCTTATTCCGTGGGATACAAGAATGTGTCTTACTTTAATAAGCTGTTTAAAGAGGAGTACGGCTGTACGCCTAAAACCTTCAAAAGTGCCTCGCTGTCCCGCTAGAACGATTGGTAGATGCTATTACGGTGACGCCTCTAGTAGTCTGGTCAGCCTCTTACCCGCCGAAATTCTTCAACATATGGTAAAAAAACTTCAATTTTTCGTAAATTGACAGTGTTACATATAAAAGCATTATCACCAGTGCGTAAAATTCATTACTCTACATTGCCCCGATATTGGTACAGCGATTCTCCCTCGTGGATGAATTTGGCCAATGAGCAACCCACTGCGTATTTTGTATAGTGAAGAATAATGATTAAAACTAATCGAATGTGCGCCCTTGTCTTACTCGCTGTTGTGGCTATCAGTTCAGCCTGTGGCGGCGGTGGTGGTTCCTCTAGCACATCAAGCATGAGTGCCAGCTCGAGTAGCGCTTCATCGACTTCCCGTAGTTCTTCCTCTACCTCTAACAGCTCGTCATCCAGTTCAAGCAGCAGCTCCTCCAGCAGCAGTAGCGAGGGCCTTTATCCGGACTACAACAGCCGTTCGCTCGCTCCTGATATGACGGGCATGGACAGTACCGCCGAGCAGATGGCCAGCCGAATTACCTTGGGCTGGAATATTGGCAATACTCTAGAGGCGAGCGGTAGTGAAACCGCGTGGGGAAACCCCCTCGTAACCGCTGAATTGATTCAATTGGTAAAGAGCAGTGGATTTGACTCCATTCGCATACCTGTTTCATGGGACCAGAATGCGAACCAGGCTACGGCTGAGATCGACCGCGCTTGGCTAGACCGGGTTAAGACGGTGGTGCAGTACTGTATGGATGCCGATATGCCCACTATTATTAATATCCACTGGGACGGCGGTTGGCTGGAAGAAAATGTAACACCGGCGAAGCAAGAAGAGAATAATGCCAAGCAGCGAGCCTTTTGGCAGCAGATTGCCACCCATTTACGTGACTTTGATGAGCGCTTGATGTTTGCCAGTGCGAACGAGCCGCATGTGGCTAATGCGGAGGAGATGAGCGTACTGTTGTCGTATCACCAAACCTTTATTGATGCCGTACGTGAAACCGGCGGCAAAAATGCCTACCGTATTCTTGTAGTACAGGGACCCGCAACCGACATAGAAAAAACCGAAACCTTATTTACCCAAGTGCCAGTGGATACCCTGCAAGACCGTCTTATGGCAGAAGTGCATTTCTATACTCCCTATCAATTTACCTTAATGGGTGAAGATGAAAAGTGGGGTGGCCAGTTCTTCTACTGGGGTGACGGTAATCACTCCACTACCGATACCAGCCGCAATACCACTTGGGGCGAAGAGGATGGTGTGGATGCTCTATTCGCTAAGATGAAAACCCAATTTGTGGATAACGGTATTCCGGTGGTACTCGGCGAGTACTCGGCGATGCGCCGCAATGGCCAGCTAAGCGGTGAAGATTTAAGCTTACATAAGCAGTCGCGCAATGCTTGGCATACCCATGTTACGGCGTCGGCGCGGGCACACGGCTTACTGCCATATTATTGGGACGCCGGCGGTTTAAATAATCACTCGTCTGGTATTTTTGATAGGGATAATAATGCCGTCTTTGATACTGAGACATTGAACGCGCTGCTTGACGGTTTGACGGAGTAGTTTTCTAGCCCTTAGCATCTGGGCAGTTCAACGCTGGGTGTTCGCTTCGCATGCTCGACCTTGGGTGAGAGGTGAGAGGTGAGAGGTGAGAGGTGAGCATGACGATGAAAGCTTACGAAAGTATCAGCCTGCCGGCGCAAACCCATACTGAATGAAAGCCTGACAGTGGATGACGGCCTTGTTTTCGAAGGCCTATAAAACTAAATGTACTCCACCCGGAAACGTGTCGGAGAAATAATAATAAAAATAATAATGAAGTTGTTGACGGAGCCTACGGACCGGCTCCTCTACAAATGCCGTGGTTAAGCGGTACCCCCTGCGAAAATCGTATGTAATTTTTCGTATTCGTTGCGTGTATTGAGCGCTAGCGCGCGTAACTTTTCGTCGTGAATGGATGCTAAGAGGTATTGAGACGGCGGCAGTCTCAGCCAAACCGCAATCTTCAGCGTTTCACTCCGAAACGTTGTCCCTAAATTGCAAAACAATAATGAATAAACGCACAATTCTAGAGGATTGACCTATGACGACCAGATCGCGAAGTAGGATTCTTCGTGCACCTGTTGTTTTTGGTGTGTACTTAATAACCCTTTTACTTTCCGCACAGGCATCGGCGCTACAGTGCGACTACAGCCTTGATAACGACTGGGGTAGCGGTTTTACCGCCAGCATTCATATTACTAACGACAGCTCTACCGCTATAACCGGTTGGGAAGTGAGCTGGCAGCAAAATGGCGGCTCAACAATTTCCGGTGGGTGGAACGCCAATCTTAGTGGCAGCAACCCCTATACCGCCACCAATATTGGTTGGAACGGGAATATAGCCCCGAATAGCTCCGTTAGTTTTGGTATGCAGGGTAATGGTGACGACTCCACAGCCACTATTTTAGGCTGTGTGGCTGAAGGTGGCGATAACAGCTCATCTTCAAGCTCTTCATCAAGCAGCTCCAGTTCTTCTTCGAGCTCTAGCAGTTCGAGTTCGTCCTCCAGTTCGAGTTCGTCCTCCAGTTCGAGCTCGTCCTCCAGTTCGAGCTCTTCTTCTAGTTCTAGTTCTTCATCCAGCTCCAGCAGTTCGAGTTCAAGCAGCTCCAGCTCCTCTTCCAGCTCTACTGGGGGTGCCTGTGACGGCGTAAATGTCTACCCAAATTGGACAGCAAAAGATTGGGCGGGTGGTAGCTACAACCATGCCGAAGGCGGTGATCAGATGGTGTACGAAAACGTGCTCTATCAAGCGAATTGGTACACGAATAGCGTACCGGGCAGTGATGGTACTTGGACCTCTTTGGGCACTTGCGACGGCACTTCCAGCTCGAGTTCTTCCTCAAGTTCATCTTCAAGTAGTTCTTCCAGTTCGAACAGCAGTTCGTCTAGCTCTAGTAGCTCGTCGTCCAGTTCTTCAAGCAGCAGTTCTTCTTCCAGTAATGGCCTTTTCCCCGATTACAACACCAACCCTATTGCACCCGATATGAACGGTATGGGTAGCACGGCTGCAGAATTGGCGAATACTATTCGTCTCGGTTGGAACGTGGGTAACACCATGGAAGCCATCGGTGGTGAAACCGCTTGGGGTAATCCTGCAATTACTTCGCAGCTTATTCAGTTGGTGAAGGACAGCGGTTTTGACTCTATTCGTTTGCCGGTAGCTTGGAACGATCATGCCGACCAAGGCAACGCTAAAATCGATGATGCTTGGTTGAACCGCGTCAAAGAAGTTGTTCAGATGTGTATAGACAACGACCTAACGGTATTGGTTAACATTCACTGGGATAACGGCTGGCTGGAAAACAATATCAATACCGGTTCACAAGAAGCGGTTAACGCGAAGCAAAAAGCTATGTGGCAGCAAATCGCTACGCATTTGCGCGACTTTGATGAGCGTGTGATGTTCGCCAGTGCCAATGAGCCAAATGCAGACGATGCCTCACAAATGGCTGTGCTGCTCTCGTATCATCAAACCTTTGTCGATGCTGTACGTGAAACCGGCGGTAAAAATGCTTACCGTATTTTGGTTGTTCAAGGCCCCCACACAGACGTTGAGAAAACCAACGAGCTGATGCACACCCTGCCAGACGATACCATTGCGGGCCGTTTAATGGCCGAAGTGCATTTCTACACGCCCTATCAATTTACTTTGATGGCGGAAGATGCAGGCTGGGGTAACCAGTTCTTCTACTGGGGTGCAGGTAACCACTCAACAACCGATACTACGCACAACCCAAATTGGGGTGAAGAAGATTGGATTGATGAGTTGTTTACCATGATGAAAACCCAGTTTGTTGATCAGGGTGTTCCGGTTGTTCTCGGTGAATACGGTGCTATGCGTCGTACAGACCAGCTTTCGGGCGCAGACCTGCAGCTTCACCTGCAGTCACGCGCCTACTGGCACCAGTATGTTACTCAGTCGGCCTTGGCCCACGGCTTGCTGCCTTACTATTGGGATAACGGCGGCACAGACGCTAATGCCTTTGGTATTTTCGACCGAAATGCCAATACTGTTTTCGATACCCAAACACTTGACGCACTCGTAGAAGGTGCCGGTAAGTAAGTTTGTTTAACCGGGCGCGGGTGTATTGCCTGCTCGCGCCTGGTTTTTTTTAGCGCTTGCTACAGGCGTGCCATTCGCCGAATTTCTCTTTCCCCTTTGTGTTCAGCTATAAGGGCTCTGCTTTTTGCAGGCCGTTAGGTCAAAGTAAAACTGCGCTAAATATTATAGTCCGTTCCGACATTGGTGCTGAGCAAGCGGCATTATTTGTTCGCTTGCTACAACGCTATTCCCTCCCGAAATTTGAATACAACTTTCAGCAAAAAGATTGCAACTAACTAAGAAATCATAGTGTTTTGCCAAAATGCGTTACTGGTTTTTGCTCAAAAGGAATAGTCTTTTATTGGTCCCGAACTACAAACACCGCATAAACGTTATAGGTATAAATAGAGGGCCCTAACGGTCTAGCCGCAGGGTTTTCATTTATGGGTAAATATGTTGACAGCCCTAAAACGCTTCCGCGCAAACTCTTCTTGCACTCACTCTTAGTGTGCGTTCGGCCCTATTGGTATTAAAAGGATTATTAAACCATAGGGCTTTTCAAATGTGAAAAGCCAAGTACACTAGCGGTCACTTAATCTAAGTAAATGTGCTCAACATGTTTCAACTTGCCACTGGAGATAATAAATGACCATTAGTAGACGGACGCTGGTAAAACTGGCGGCTGCCACAGCAGCTCAACCACTATTTGTCGCCTGTGCGAAACCACCGGCCATCACCGGGCAGGCTGCTCAAACAGACAAAGATTGGCTAAAAGCCGATGCCATTCGTGCCGAAATAGTGGTGCCTAGTTTTCCTGAAAATGATTTTACGATCACCGATTTTGGAGCGATAACGGGTGCAGATAACGACAGTACCGACGCGTTAGCTAAAGCTATAAAGGCGTGTCACAACGCGGGTGGTGGGCGAGTGGTTGTGCCCGCCGGCGAGTTCCATACCGGCCCTGTACATTTATTGTCCAATGTTAATTTACATGTTGAAAAGGGCGCTACCCTCAAGTTTATACCTGAACCCAAGCGCTACCTGCCAGCCGTATTAACTCGCTGGGAAGGTTTGGAGCATATGGGCTACTCGCCGCTGGTGTATGCCTACGGCCAACAGAATATTGCGGTTACCGGTGAAGGTGTGTTGGATGGTTGTGCCGACGACGATACTTGGTGGCCTTGGAAGGGTGAGCATTCTGAACGGCATTGGCGATTAATTCCCGGAGAAGACCAAAAGACGGCACGCAATAAACTAATGGCGGATGCTGAAGCCGGAGTGCCCGTTGAAAAGCGCCTGTATGCCGAAGGTGCGTACCTGCGACCACCGTTTTTTCAGCCCTACAACTGTGACAATGTGTTGGTAGAAGGCGTAACCATTAAAAATTCACCGTTTTGGCTGCTAAATCCGGTGCTGTGTAATTCCGTTACTGTACGTGGGGTAACGCTCGATAGTCACGGCCCTAACTCCGATGGCTGCGACCCGGAAAGCTGTAACTTAGTGGTAATTGAAGACTGTAACTTTAATACCGGCGACGACTGTATTGCGATCAAATCCGGCCGCAATGCCGACGGCCGCCGTATTAATGTGCCCACCCAAAATGTTGTGATCGCTAACTGTAATATGCAAGACGGTCACGGTGGTGTAGTGATTGGCAGTGAAATATCCGGTGGTGTGAACAATGTGTTCGTTGAAAATTGCACAATGAATAGCCCGCTATTGGAGCGTGCTATTCGTATAAAAACCAATTCAATACGAGGGGGTGTTATCGAGCACCTGCGCTATCGTAACTTGGAGGTGGGCGATGTACAGAACGCCATCGTGGTTAACTTCTTTTACGAAGAGGGCGACGCCGGTACATTCGACCCGACCGTGCGCGATATTGTGATAGAAAACCTGCATTGTAAAAATGTTATTCACAAACCGTTTAATTTGCAGGGGTTTGAGCGCGCACCTATGCGTGATATTACCGTGCGTAATTGCACCTTCGCGCGTGGGGGCGAGCCGTCCATTGTGCGTCATGTGGAAAACTTCACACTGGATAATGTGACTATTGAAGGGCAGGTAATAAGCGCAGAACAGTTAATGGAAAATTCGTAGTGCTCTCTATTTTATAACCGGTGCTCGCTATTATATAACCAGTACTTCCTGTTATCTAAATAGTACTCTTGGTTGTGTACATAGGGTTTACAGTGTGCTGCCTTACGGCTTAAGGTAGTGCACTGTAAAAATACATTAGCTAAATATGGTTGTTACCCTTTTCTTCTTTCTGTTGTTTTCTGCGGCGTTTGCACTCAAAAACTTAGGTATTTATTGACTAAAAATAATCCTGAGGTTTTGACCTGCATACGGATTAAATCTAAAACAATACAACTGTGAGAAGAAAATGAAAATAATGGTATGGCTGCTAAGCCCATTGATTGGATTAATCAGCGCTTGCTCGGTAAATCAACACACGAGTGATGCGGGCCAAAATATAAACCGTGAAGCGCGCTTTGAATGGTTTGACTATGAAGGTCGCGATGACATTTTTAAAAAGCCGCTTTCAGCTGATGAATACCAAAACCCGATACTGGCGGGTTATCATCCAGACCCCAGCGTTGTGCGTGTTGGCAAAGATTATTACCTCATCAATTCTACCTTTGGCTTTTTTCCTGGCATTCCGGTTTTCCACAGTACCGACCTGGTTAACTGGGTTCAAATTGGCAATGCCGTAAATGATCCGCAGGCTTTCAATTATGATGGGCTGCATCTTGGTTACCAAGGGGTTTACGCGCCCGCTATAGAATATAAAGACGGGGTCTTTTACATAATCAATACTTGTATCGGCTGCGGTGGAAATTTTGTTGTAACCGCGAAAAATCCGGCTGGCCCCTGGTCAGACCCTATATGGATGCCGCATTTAATCGGTATTGATCCGTCTATATTTTTTGATAACGATGGTAAAACCTATGTGGTTCACCACCGTGATCCCGACCTAGATAAAAAACGTTATCCCGCCCATACGGCTCTGTGGATAATGGAGGTAGACCCGGTAACCTTCGAGCCCCGTTCAGACGATATCATGCTCATAGACGGCGGAGATGAAACACCGTGGAACACCGATTATCACGAAGGCCCGCATATTTACTTTGTGGACGGTAGTTATTATCTTTCCGCGCCCGGTGGTGGCACCGGCTACTTTCATCAACAACTGATTTATCGTTCTAGCCATATCTATGGCCCATATGAAGCCAACCCCAACAACCCCATCTTAACGCAATGGGGTTTGCCCGATGATCGTGAGCACCCGATAACGGCAACCGGTCATGCGGATATGTTTGAGGATACCCATGGCGACTGGTGGGCGGTATTTCTTGGTACCCGGGTATACGATTTAACCGCCGCCCCGCAGGACCCCGGAAATTTCCATACCGGTCGAGAAACGTTCATGCTGCCAGTTACCTGGAAAGATGGATGGCCGACCATCTTAGAAAACGATACGGCGCTGCCTTACCGTGTAAAAAGACCGCAATTGCCGAGGGCAAAAACTGTTGAGCGCGCCACTACCGGCAACTTCGCTATTCGCGAAGACTTTACTGAAAGTAAGCTTGGCCCACACTGGCTATTCATTAGAACACCGCATACGCAGTGGTGGCGAAGCGGGGGTGGGGCTTTGCATATTCAGCCACGAGCCGAAGGCATAGGGCAATACCAGCAACCCTCCTTTGTGGGGCGCAGGCTAGCGCACCTTTCAGCATCCTTTAGCACCAAACTGGTATTTTCCCCCCAGGCGGTGGGCGACGAAGCCGGTCTATTAGCAATTCAAAATGATGAGCACTTTTATACGTTGGGGTTGGGGCATGACGAAAGTGGCGATACGGTTGTGCGCGTACGTAGACGTGCAGGTGCGGATACGCCCGTTGCGGGGGCAATCCTGAAAGAGCAAAAAATAACGCTACCGTTAGGAGATCCGGTATATTTTCAAATGAACGTCAACAAAGGTGTTTTGGATTTACTTTATAGTACCACCGGAAAAGACTATAAGCTGTTGCTGGAAAATGCCGACGCAAGCGTACTGAGCACGGCCATGGCAGGTGGGTTTACAGGCGCAGTTGTGGGCATGTATGCGTTGGGTGGTGACGAGCCACACTAAGGCCCCATAAAGACG
Source organism: Teredinibacter franksiae (assembly GCF_014218805.1). NCBI lineage: Bacteria > Pseudomonadati > Pseudomonadota > Gammaproteobacteria > Cellvibrionales > Cellvibrionaceae > Teredinibacter > Teredinibacter franksiae. Next base: position 2,729,513 of record NZ_JACJUV010000001.1, read on the forward strand.
GATTGTTACAGCCTGGTATCGTTGGCTGCGTGTTTGATGACATCCGTCACTTAACATGCCCCCCACGCTCGCTTACACTAGTCGACCAACCGGCATACGCTTGCTAAAAGGAAGTTAAAGGTGTTCAACAAAACCGTTTATGACTACTACGGTCGTGGCTATTATATTTCGCAAGGGGCTGCGCCTGCTGGGCAATGCCTAGATTTTCTTGACGTTACCTACGCTCGTCAGTTCGTTCTAAAGCTGAAATGCTCCCGTTCAGAGCTGGCAGCCATGGTGAACAGCGTTTCCAGCATGCCCTATTCAGGTCCCGACGCCTGTGTCGATAGCCTTGCTCAGCTACTGTGCAAGGGTGGGCTGCATGTTTGCGATATATCGGCGTTCGAGCACTTAAAATCCTCGGGTAAGACCAATTACAAACGCGCAAATGGCGGCGCTGCGATTTCTATATTACCTGCAGCGCTCGCGGCTAGTGGCGCTGCAACGGCGTCGGAACAGTTTGCGAACGCTGAAAAAGCGCAAGCGCTGATCGATGAATTGCAGATTACCGACGAAGACGCCCAAGCACTGCTGACAGAACTAAAAGTGCCCGCCGCAAGTACTGAAATTCCCCCCAAGCAAGCGCTCGTACAATCAATTGCCGATGGCGAGCTAGTGGTTAACGAGCAGTTACCAAGGCTCAGCGCCGCGACGAGTGACAGTAGTGCCGCGGAAGAACCGCAAGCCGCGTCCAATACCGCGGGTAATCGGCGGGCAGATACGGTAACACCCGAGACTCCCGCCCCACTGGTGCAAGAGCCGGCTGAAGAGGAAGACCCCGAGTGTAAGCTCACCAAGCTCACGGTTATGTGTGCCCACGACGGCCGCAAACAGGTTGTCACAGAAAAAACCGGCACCACGCTAGAGCTAGATGTTGTGGCCAGCGAAACAAGCAAGCGCGGCTTTGAAAAAATTAAAGCCACCGTAGATACCTCCTCGCCCTGCGGAGACCATACTCAGACCAGCTCATCGATTTTCCCAGCGCCCAAAAAGACCGAAATCGGGTCGCTGGAGAATACCTACCATTTAGCGTGCAATAAAATAACCAACCCCTTCAAGATTTTGTGGCTGCCCTCCATCAGCCCGGCACGCTACAACATCGCCGCCAAAGCCTGCGATCGTTTTCGGCCAGCAGCGGTCAATGTGAATGTGTTCCCGAAGGTGTCTTGGAGTGCAAGTGTTTCGTACGGGTTGGGGAGTGCCGAGGCCGCTAGTGGAAATCCCTTGGCTCCGTATTCATACGAGAACAAAGCTGCCGCCTTTAAGGGCAAAGTTGAATATAATTACGACGAAAAGAAAGAAGATTTAGCCCTCACCTATAAAGGCGAAATTAACCAAGTTCTCAATAAGCTGGATTGGGTGAAGGCTAAGCTCGACTACTTTTTACGTAAGCTCAGTGACGGTAATAGCCCTGTACAGATCGAAGTTTCTTGGCCAAGCTTCTCTCTTACTTATAAGGCTGCGCTCGAAGAAGATAAAGCCAAACCGGTGGTAAAAACTACTCATGAGCTAGTATTTACAGCGGCCCCGCTTCTCGGCTTAAAGGGCACTGTCGATCTATTTCCAGTACTACTAAAAGCCTCAAAAGGAAACCCGGCTGCAGCGCCGATAGTGGCCATTTTGGAAGCTGCAATGGAAGGCGTGGGCAGCGATGACAGTGTTGCAAGTTTGAAAGCCGATATCAGTTTGAAGTTTTCAATTGGTACTGCGGTTAATATTAACTTTAGTGCGAAAGGCTCCAACGGAGAAGATGACACAGAGGTTAAGTCTGAACAGTCGCTCAATATGGAATTCCAACTAGAGGGAACAGTTGGTGCGAAGGGGCATGTCTGGGTCATTAAATTCGAAAAAAATTATAAGGCAGGTATAAAAACTGGATTTGTGGGTAAGGTCGTTATAACCCGTGATGAGGTCGGTTATTATTGGTACTCCCGGTTTTTGTTTAATGGTTTGGTTGTATATTTTACCAGCTATGAGAAAGTCGAGAAGAAGATCACAAACGACGAAGATGATTTTGCTGATTACGGGCTTGTACCGGATGATATAGAAAATTCAAGTACCCATGAGTGGACTTGGATTGAACCTGATCCAGATGAAGAGTCTAAGTCTGATACGGTTACTGATCCGGGAACAGCCGACGCTCAACAGAGTAATAGACACTATTTAATTAAGTTCTAAATATTATGCTAAAAGACATTTACATTTTATTACTGATTACAGGGTTGCTAATTATGACAAGTAACACACAAGCTGATTCATTTTTCGGAGTAGATTTGGATCTTGTGAATGTGGGCATAGAAGTGCGTGTTAATGACATCCCCATCTATGAAGACATAAAGGCAGGGCAATTAACGGTAGAGCTTCCCTGCCCAGACTCTATTGTTGATGGCTACAATTCTTTGACCGTACTTGCCAAGCCGCCGAAAAGAGGCAAAGAAATTCTAGAGAATTATGAAGCTGGTGCTTATGTAAACGCCAGAATATTCCGTCAAGATAATGATGGAGAAAAACAATACTTAGCAGAAATTGACCTTCGGTTAGACTCTGCTGGTGAGTTGGCTCCGATTGAGGAAAGTACCTTGAGCGAGCGAACACCTGAACTAGTAAGGTTGGGTAATAAAGTAACTTCGTTTACAGCGTTTGCAAAAATCAAATCACCATTTCCATCTTGGGCTTGGCAGGCGGGCAAAAAAATTGAACACAATCAGGAATCCTTTGATTCATTGATGCAGGCATATCGTGAAGTATATGTCGCTCTTGAGGAAAAAGATCAAGCACGACTTAAAACATTATATACAAAGCGTGCTGAAGAAATAGCGATTGCTTATAACCTTGATGGCGTTGACGCTGGGCATAAAAAAATAAGCACTGGCAAAGATGCTTTAAACCCTTCCTTAAAGCTGCTTGATTTTTTAGACAAGAACAAATTGCATCTACAGGTAATAGGTAATAAAAGGCTAGCAAGGGCGGTAACTATCTCGGGTAACCAACCAATAGCCTACATTCAAGAAAACCCAAGACTTCTTCACATCCACAAATTCATGTTCTACAAAAACGAAAAAAACCAGTGGGTAATGATTCGCTAAATGCTTAAATTACTGGCCTACCTGAAGGACATAGCGACGGTCCTTGTGTTTTTCTACGCTATATCCTTCTATTTTAAGAGTTTTTTCCAGCTTAATATTTTTCAGGTGGCTGGCTGGTGGGTTAAGAATTTTTCTTCCGCAGAGAATGGTTTTCCTTTGTTGGTAGGTTTGTTTTTTTGTTTGGTTGGTAGCTATTTGATATGGGTGATCAGTGTCCAAGCAGTCTATTTGTCAGTTGTTGGGGACACAACATCCTACCTCTATGTCGGTGAGAGTAAAAAGGGTGGAATGTTTGTAGACCCCGATAACCTTTCTGCCAAACCTTTTGTTTCTAATTACGCTTTTAGTACCAACGCTACATTTAAAAATATGTACGCCAAAACCCTTTTTGTCTTCGAGAAAGGAACAAATCGCATTGGCGCACCGAAAGAGACTTTATCTGCACGCCGTCTGCTTCCTATGATCTCCTTTGGTCTGGTGCTTGTACTTGTTCTTTGGGTAGTGCTACACATGTTTGGTCATCAGGTTTATGCAGCGAAAAATTATGAAAGCATTAGTGATGCGCCGCCAGTTAAAGATCTTTTTGAACAGCAATCAAAAAAAATTGGCTTAACGCCAAAGCAATTGACCTTTATAGGTATGGCGCTTACTTTCGTGGGCTTCGTTAGTTATTTAACTATGCCGTCACTTACATATGGTAAGTCAGCGATAAAAATTAATAACATCATATATCCCGGTGCTAAAATAGATGGGAAAACGCAATCTGTTGAGAAGATATTTTATACAGATTCGAGCGGCTCTCATAATAGGGAAAGAGATACTGGCCGACGATATGCCGTATTTGAATTCCGCGAAGGGCTGCCCACGCCAGTGTATGTTTCGTTGTATTTTGACGAAACTAATCAGCCAGATTTGTATAATTATTTGCTGGGTACACTAGAAACACAAGAGCCGCAGGCCTTTAACGTTACGCCGGAGCTTGGGCTGGGTTTGATAGAGTAAGTTATCACGCTAGCGTCGGCGAATTCGCCGGATCTTTAATTGCGATTAATAGCGTTTTAGATGTTGCGCACCCATTTATTACAAAATAAAACAGTCACGAAAAGGAAGTTGGTATGGAAGATTTAAAACCCTGGGGGATGGAACAAAAGACTTTTCTGTTACTTATGCACCTTAGCCAGTTGGCGAGTTTTGTTATACCGGGTGCAGGCTTGGTACTCCCCATTGTGATGTGGGCTACTAATAAAGACGAATCGCCTGAAATTGACCGCCATGGCAAGGTGATTCTGAACTGGATGATCAGTTTGTTTATCTATTTCGTTGTATCCGCTATTCTGATTTTCGTTGTTATAGGTGCATTTATGTTAGTGGCACTGGCAATTGTTAACCTGGTTTTTGTGGTAATGGGCGCGGTAAAGGCCAATGAAGGCGTGCTGTGGCCATATCCACTGAGTATTCGATTTTTTAAAACGGAATAGAAAAAGCCGGTTGTTGCGAGATCGGCCGTTGGTTGTACTTGTAACTATACTATTGCCATTTAAGCTGCATACCCAAGTACAAACCGTATACCCAAACCCAAGGACGGAGTGATGAGTAGCTGGTTATACCCTGCCAATATCAAACATTACGATGTCTTTACGGCGTTTAAGCAAGCGTCGGTCGCCTGGCCAATAAATTCAAAAATTGAGCTGGGCGATATTGTGTATTTCTATATATCTGCTCCCCATCAAAACATTCAGTTTGTCGGAACCGTCAAAAAACTGAATATCTCCGAGGCGGAAATTCAAAAACGAACATTGCCCTTTGTTCGAACTCAAAACGCAGAGGCACCCAAAAAACGATTTATGTTGCTCGGTAATATTCGTGCGTTGAAACCAGTCTTTGCCAATTCACTCAACTTCGTAAATTTGAAATGTAATGGTCTCAATGGCGCTTTAATGGGGCCGCGAAAACTCGACAATAATGAACTTTTGTTTAACTACGTTCGGGAGCATGACAATGGCGTATAAAGATGCGGAAAAAGTGCTAATGGCCGGATACGGTGCTGAGCCCTCTACTATGATGAACAGCCCCTGCTTGCGCTACAAAGGCGAGTTCATTGGCATGATGTTCGATAAAGAAGACGCGCTAATAATTAAAGTAGCCGAAACGCGGGTAAAAGAACTTATTGAACAGGGTGTCGGCCGTGAATTTAACTTCACAAAAAAGCGCTTTAAAGAGTGGGTGCTAATTCCTCTTGAACGAGAAAATGAATTCGAAGGGTTTTTGGTAGAAGCCTTAGAGTTTGCAAAAACAAAAGTTTGAATGCCTGAGTGAGTATGGCCCTGAGGGCGATCGTATCGGGGTAAAGTCTCAATGCCAAGTTTCTCCAGCCTTCAAAAAATGGCATGATAAGCTTCTTTAGTAATGGTTTAGGTAGGCAGTAATGTTTCCCATTCGCGACGACAACCCTCAAGTCAATACACCTTATGTAACCTATGGCATTATCGCGGCCAATGCACTGGCGTGGTTTCTACTGCAGGGTTTTGGCTTTGGTGAACAGTTGAATGCTTCGGTCTGTCACTATGGCTTGATACCGGCTGACCTATTTGGTGATGGTTTAACCGATGTTGCGCCTCGTGGTGTGTGCCCTAGTGATGGCATGGGTTGGGGTGGTGTTTTCAGCTCCATGTTTATGCACGGAAGTTGGATGCATATTCTGGGCAATATGTGGTTTCTCTGGGTGTTCGGCGACAATGTTGAAGATTCTATGGGGCCAGTGCGATTTCTGCTGTTCTACCTGCTCTGCGGTTTCTGTGCCGCCGCCGCACAGGTTGCCGCCGACCCTTCTTCGGCTATTCCCATGGTGGGTGCTTCGGGTGCAATCGGTGGGGTGATGGGGGCTTACATCATGTTGTTCCCGCGGGTTAAGGTACACATGTTTGTAATTCTCATCATTATTTTTACCACTTTCCGCGTGCCGGCTATCGCCATGCTGGGCTATTGGATAGTGGTGCAATTATTGGGTGCCTTTTCCTCCATGGGCTCCACCGGTGGTGGCGTGGCCTTTTGGGCGCATGTTGGCGGCTTTGTAGGGGGAGCGCTTTTGGTATGGGTGTTTAAAGACGAAGAGCTGTTGCTTAATCACCCCTACCGCGGTTGGCAGCGGCCGAAAAAGGCGGCGAATATTTGGGATGACCCGGCCAACCGCGAATAAAAAGGACGAAAGCGTGTACTCATTACCTTGGCCGCAGGCCGATTCGCTGCGCGCGCACCCGTTTGTATGGAGTGTTGCGGTACTCTGCTGTGTGCCCTATGCCATACTCATGACGCAAAATTTGGCGGCATTAAGCGGCTGGTTTGTGCCGGCGGATGCCAGCGCTTTGTGGCAGAGCCCCTGGCGTATACTCACGCCCACCTTTGTGCATTACACACTGGCCCACCTGCTTACCAACTTGTATGTTTGGTGGTACTTTGGGGCAAAAATTGAATCTGCATCGCGCAATGAGCTTGTACTGGTGTTTTTTGTAACCGCCATTGTTTCCAACAGCGCCCAGTGGTTGGTAAGCGGACCGCTTTTCGGCGGTCTCTCGGGGGTAACCTATGGGCTATTGAGTTACTGCTGGGGGTTAAAATATTTTAAAAAAAATACGGCACTGCAACTGGACAAAGGCTTGTCCATTTTATTGCTTATTCTATTACCTGTAGCCGCTAGCGGTGTATTTGGCAAATTCTCAAATACAGCACATTTTATCGGCCTAGCCTGCGGTTTTGTCTTGGCCGGTAGCAACGTTTTGTATAGTCACTTGAATCAAAGGAACCCCGATGTCTGAATTTCGCCCTATGTATATGAGCGACCTTCCCCGCGTCGTCAAGATTATTGACGGCCATGATGACGATGACGCCGAGGCGGCGGAAGAAGATTACCAAAAAAATGGGTTGGACGATCAGTTTGTATTGGAAGTGGAGGGCAAGGTGGTTGGGGTTACCGGCTTCCGAAAAGTACCTGCAACGGACAATACCGCTTGGCTATCTTGGACCTACGTTGATCGAGCAAAATGTGGGCAGGGTTACGGCAAATCGATGATGAACCAGCTGTTGTCGAAATTGCGCGAAGCCGATATACGCAAGATTTTTGTCAAAGTGTCTACTTATGAAGACCCAGAAGACGGCAAAATTTATGCGCGAGCTCAAAAAATGTATGAATCAGTGGGATTTGAGCTGGAAGTGACTAACAAGGATTTTTATGATGAGGCGGAAGATCAGTTAATCTACGGCTTACAGCTGCGGCAGGGTGGAGATGCAGGGGAACTCGAGATTATTGAAGAAAAGCCGGTTATTCGGTTTGACGGTATGTTTGAAATTGTGGAGTCAGACGGCGCTTATACCTTTTCTTGGATAGTTCAGGAGAAAAAACCACTATTTGGCAAACGCAGTTTTTCCGATGAGGATTTACTGATAGGCTTGCATGCGGTGAAAAACGATGGTGGAAGAAAGGTTTTTTTGACATTCCCCTCCAATTTGCCTCTAATTCATAAACCGTTGCAGGCCGTAGGCTTTAAGTATGTAGGCGATCTCAAAGACTACTACGAGCGGGGAGTTCATGAAATGCACTTTTCGCACAACTTAGATGGCAACTAAATCGAGTTTACGGGTATAACAAGGAACTAATAATATGAATGATCTTGTGAAATATGGATTGATCGCAGCTGCTATTGGCGGCTTCTACTTATACAGTGAGTTTGGTGGGCAAAGCTACACCGAAGACGATATAGATCTTGATGCTGTATTGGACGTTACTGTCGACTCTATCTATGCGTTTCAAGGTACGCTCGACGGTGTAGACCATGAATCGTTAGACGCCGACGATACCTTCCTAGAATTCGCAGCCGAGTTACAAGATAACTACAACGCTGCTGTGCCGGTACTGCACACCGCTGCAATTGGTGTGGCGCCCGGTAGCGATGCTTCTCTTCTGGCCTATGAAGACCTCAATGCCAACAGCATCATGGACGAAGGTGAAGATGCCTTGTTCCTTGTTGAAATTGACGGTGAGCAGTCTCGCGTTATCGCTTCAAGTCGCAGCGGTGCGGTTAACGACCATCATTTTAGTGGTACAGGGCTACTGGCGGGTTACCTTATTGGTAGCATGATGAGTCGCCAACGTATGGCCGGTGTTACTTCCAGTTCGCTTGCTCAAAAGAAGCCTGTTACCGCCCGCGCTGCAGCTAAAGCTCGCGCTGGTTCTGGTAGTCATTCCAAAGGTAAATAGTTCCGCCTGGCTGGAAATAAAGCAGCGGCCTGTCCGGGCCGCTGTCGTGCTTAATTAAAGAAATCTCTCAATGTCTCTTACTTCCGACAGTGAAGGCCAACCGCTTTCAGGAAAACAGACCGGTGTACTGCTGTTTTCTATTCTTATTGTTGCGCTATGCGGCATCGTCTACGAACTTATCATTGGCACCGTTTCAAGTTATTTACTTGGCAATAGTGTGTACCAGTTTTCCCTCACCATTGGCTTCTTTATGTTTGCTATGGGAATGGGGTCGTTGATCTCTAAATATTTTAACGAGCAGTACGTTCGCAACTTTATTTTGGTGGAAATCGCTATCGCCTTTGTTGGCGGAATAAGCAGCATATTGCTATTTATGGCCTTCCCCTTTGCGCGTATTCTCTACGAACTGGTGATGTATAGCCTTATATTTGTGATCGGCGCATTGGTGGGCATGGAAATTCCCATTCTTACAACACTGCTGGCCAGAAGTAAAAAGGTGAAAGACTCGATAGCGGATATTATGTCGTTCGACTATGTCGGTGCGCTTATTGGTTCGGTAGCGTTTCCGCTGTTGTTGTTGCCGTCGTTAGGTCTAATTCAGTCTTCATTTGCGATTGGCCTGATCAATATTTTTGTTGCGATAGCAAATGTAATTGTGTTCCGCGCCATGCTGCCAAACTATAAGCGCATGCTAGAGGCATGCTTGTTGGTCTTGGCGCTCCTGGTGGGTTGTATTCTGTACGGTTCTTACATTACCCGTTTTGCCGAAAAGCACCTGTATTTTGATCAGATTATCTATACCAAACAAACGCAGTATCAGAAAATTGTAATGACGCGCTCCACCAATACCCGCGAGCAACGCCTGTATATTGATGGCCATATTCAGTTTTCTTCGCGCGATGAATATCGCTATCACGAATATCTTATTCACCCGTTACTGGCGATTCCCGGTACAAAAGAAAACGTATTAATTTTAGGCGGCGGTGACGGTCTTGCAGCGCGGGAAATTTTAAAATATGAGGCTGTAGGATTAATCCACTTAGTGGATATCGACCCAGAAATGGTGCGTATTGGTCGAGAGTTACCGATGTTACAGCGTATGAACGAAAAAAGTTTGGACGATGAACGGATAACTACCTTTTCTGAAGATGCTTTCAGCTTTATCAATCAGCCCGGTATTGCCTATGACCGGGTTGTTATCGATATGCCCGACCCACACAATGAAGCCATAAATAAACTCTATTCACGAGAGTTTTACACCATGATTGCCAAGCGCATGGCACCCGGTGCGGTGTTGGTTACTCAGAGCTCTTCGCCGTTTTATACGCGTCGTGTTTTTTGGTGTATTGAACAAACGTTGGCAGAGGTGTTTGATCATACCCTGAGTTATCACACCGCTTTACCGTCATTTGGCATATGGGGTTATAACATGGCGAGAAACGGGGAAGCGTTACCGCAGCAGTTTGATTTTGACGTGCCCACTAAAGCCATTACCAAAAATACCATGCTCGCCGCACTGCAGTTCGATAAAGATATGGCGAAGGTGAGTTCGCCGGTGAATTCCATAATGGAACCCAAACTTTATCAACTCTATATTGATGATTTACGTCGTTAAGGGCAGCGCTATTAATTGTTTATAGATCTGGCAAGCCAGTAAGTTTTACCCTGCGCACGAACCCGCAGATAAAGTCAGCGGCCAAAAGCAATTGATAGAGGTGTTTTTAAGTCTATTTCACTTCGCCCCGTAAAATTTCTTTTATGTCGACCTTCTCGGGTTGAAAAGCTGCCTGTAAGCAAGCGACCGCTTGTTCGGGTTTGGCGTTACCACACATAAAAACATCAAACGCGGCATAATCGAGCTCTGGCCAGGTGTGCACACTGATGTGAGACTCGGCTAATAGCGCTACCCCGGTAACCCCACCACCTTCGCTGAATTTATGCAGGTGAATATGCAATAAAACGGCACCTGCAACACGCGCGGCCTCCACTAGGCTTTGTTCAATCAGTTGGGTGTTCGCCAGGTTTTGAGCACCCCAGAAATCCACAATAAAATGCCGGCCGGCGCAGTTACTGATAGCCGTGGGGTTTTCGGTTGTTTCCTGAAAGGTAAAGCTCTCACTAGTGGTCACTTCCACAGCGGGTGCGTTTGGAGCGGGTTTATGCAATGGTTCGGAATGACTCATACTTCAGCAGCTGTCCTTAGTTCGCTGGTTAGTATAAGCGCATGGTGCAACTAGAGGCTAGGGTTTAGAGGCTAGGGTTGGTTAGTCGCTACATAGGGGGCCTTTTATTTGCCCATGGCTGGGCACTGCTGTCGGGGGAAATTCTAGCGGCTTACCCGCACCCCATGAACAGTCGGCGTTTGTATTGGGCGACGCAACTCAAACTCAAATGTCGGTTATGCCCGCGAACGCCGCTATCAATATTTAAATACTCCCGAAGGCCCCGAAATACTATATGCCCGTGTACGCGGGAGCGGCTGGACCAGAGCTGCCTGAAGGCTCTACTTTTTCCTGAACACCAATGCATGGCTGGGCAGAGGAGGGCGCTAGCCCTCCATTGATCGAATAATCCCCATTTCCAGCCCGCGCAATTCAGCCAAACCTTTTAATCGGCCAATGGCTGAATAGCCAGGGTTCGCCAATTTGTTTAAATCATCCAAAATTTGATGACCGTGGTCGGGGCGCATGGCAATGGAACGGTTATGCGTTTTTGCTACCTCGCTAATGGTTTTTATCAGCGCGTACATGTCGATGCTGCCGTCTAGGTGCTGGGCTTCATAGAAGCTGCCATATTCCTCACGCTGGGTGTTACGCAGGTGAATAAAGAAAACGCGCTCACCAAATTCTTTCATCATTGCGACTAAGTCATTGTCGGCGCGAATACTGAAGGAGCCAGCACAAAAACACAGACAGTTAGACGGATTAGGTACAGCGGTAAATAAATCGCGTAAGTCTTGGGCGGTGGAAACCACGCGCGGTAAACCATAGATGGAAAATGGCGGGTCGTCGGGGTGTACAACCAACTTAATGCCCAGTTCATCCGCCAGTGGGCAAATATGTTGCAGGAAGTAAATCAGGTTTTGTTTGTATTGTGCTGGGCCAAGGTGGTGATATTGCATAATGGCTTGTAAGAACGCCTGGGTATCGAACGCGACCTCACTGCCGGGCAAGCCAGCGACGATGGTTTTTTCGAGCATAGCCTTATCGACCTCAGTCAGCGAGTCGAACTTGGTCTTTGCCCGTTTTACCACGGTATCGGGGTAGTCTTCGGCGGCATTAGGGCGCTTTAACTGAAAGATGTCGTAGGCGGCTACCTCAATCATGTCGAAACGCAGAGCCTTGCCGCCGTCGGGCATGGTGTAGCCGAGGTCAGTGCGGGTCCAGTCCAGTAGCGGCATAAAATTGTAGGTTACGATTTTTATATCGCAGGCCGCGAGGTTACGGAGGCTTTGTTTATAGTCGTCGACAAACCGCTCAAAACCCGGCGCCTGAGATTTAATATCCTCGTGTACCGGCAGGCTTTCCACCACACTCCAGCGCATACCGGCGGCTTCCACCTCAAGCTTGCGCTTCAGAATCTCGTTGTTTTCCCAAACCACGCCGTTGGCAACATGATGCAGCGCGGTTACCACACCGGCACAGCCCGCTTGGCGTAAATTAGCAAGGCTAACCGGGTCGCTTGGGCCAAACCAACGCATGGTTTGCTCCATAAAAGGTTGTGTCATGCACTGAGTCCTCCAATATCATTCAGCTTGTATTCTAGTGCGCCAAGCCGTTAATCCCAACTATTAACGCGATAGTGAGCGATTTTTTTGCGCTGAGGGTGCTTTATTCTCCTGTTGGGTTTTCCAAGTATTCATCCTTCAGCTTGGCGTAGTTTGCCGCCGAGTAGGTGAAAAACGCCTTTTCAGCGTCCTTTAGCGGGCGAGCCTGTTTGGCTGGACTGCCTACGTACAGGTAGCCGGATTGCAGTTTTTTACCGGGTGGTACCAGCGCACCAGCGGCAATGACCACATCATTTTCAACCACAGCGCCGTCAAGAACGGTTGCCCCAATACCGACGAGTACCCGGTTGCCGATAGTACAGCCATGCAGGCATACCCCGTGGCCAATGGTTACATCTTCGCCTATATGCAGTGGCCAGCCATCGGGGCTGAATTTACTCGCGTGGGTAATATGCAGTGTTACGTTGTCCTGCACACTGGTTCGGGCACCCACACGAATACGGTGCATATCACCGCGAATAACCGCACAGGGCCACACTGACACATCATCTCCAAGCTCTACGTCGCCAATCACGACAGCGGCGGGATCAATGAATACGCGTGCGCCCAATTTGGGGCTATGGCCCCTATAGGCGCGAATATTGGTTGCCTGGGGCTTGTTTTCACTCATACTCAACTCCATTAATTTGATCCCACCATTTTATGTGTTCAGGACGTAACAATCGATGACTAACCTGCCAATGACCAATCCGCTGCTACAAAATCACGCACTGCCACCCTTCACCGCCATAAAGGCTGAGCATGTTGTACCCGCTGTAACGCAATTACTGGATGATGCACGTAAGGCGTTGGCGCAGCAGTTGGATGCATTGGGAAATGTTAGCTGGGAAACGCTGGTAGCGCCCATCGAAGAGCGAGGCGACACATTGAATAAAGCCTGGTCGCCCGTAGGCCATTTAAATTCCGTTTGCAACAGCGATGAGTTGCGCGAGGCGTATGAGCAGGGCCGACAACTGCTTACAGAATATTTCACTGAACTTGGTCAGAACGAACAGTTGTATAAGGCTTATCAGGCACTTCGCGACAGCGAGCACTACGCTGATTTAGGTCAGCCGCAAAAAAAAACCATCGACAACGCCATTCGCGATTTTAAACTCAGTGGTGTTGCGTTGCCGGCGTCGGAGAAAAAACGTTACGGCGATATTCAGCAGCGACTTTCGACGCTAACCAATCAATTCTCTAACAATGTGCTCGATGCTACCCACGGGTGGTTTAAGCATATTGACGATGAAAAGGCACTGGTGGGGTTGCCTGAATTTGCCGTAGCGGCGGCAAAGCACGCGGCCGAAGGCAAAAAGCTGCAGGGCTGGGTGCTCACCTTGGATGCGCCGGTGTATCTAACAATAATGACCCAAAGTGAAAACGCAGATCTGCGTAGAGAAATGTACGAAGGCTTTAATACCCGTGCGTCTAACCGCGGTCCAAGCGCGGGCAAATGGGATAACAGCGACATCATGGAAGAAATACTGCCGTTGCGACAGGAGCTGGCCAAGCTGTTAGGTTTTAATAACTATGCGGAACTCTCTATTGAGCCAAAAATGGCTGAGTCTACCGAGCAAGTTGTTGCCTTCCTCCAAGACCTTGCGAGCAAGGGTAAACCCTTTGCCGAGAAAGAATTAAAGGAACTACAAGATTTTGCTAAAAGCGAATACGGGGTTGCCAGCCTAGAACCTTGGGACGTGCCCTACTATTCAGAGAAATTAAAGCTTCAGCGGTACAATATCTCTCAGGAAGAATTACGCCCTTACTTTCCCGCCAACGTTGTTGTTGAAGGCCTGTTCACCGTTGCCAATAAACTGTTCGATATTGAGTTTGAAGATAAAACCAGCGAAGTCGAAACCTGGCATGAATCGGTGAAGTATTACCAGATTAATCAAAATAAAAAGCCCATTGCGGGTTTCTATTTTGACCTTTACGCGCGCGAGAAAAAGCGTGGTGGCGCCTGGATGGATGAATGCCGCGTACGTCGCCAAACGGCTACGGGCTTACAGCTGCCGGTTGCCTACTTAGTCTGTAATTTTAACCCACCGGCGGAGGGTAGGCCCTCGCTGTTAACGCACAATGAAGTGACTACCACCTTTCACGAGTTTGGCCATGGCATTCACCATATGCTTACCAAAATAGACGTGGCAGCCGTGAGCGGCATTAATGGCGTGGCCTGGGATGCCGTAGAGCTGCCTAGTCAGTTTATGGAAAATTTTTGCTGGGAGCGTGAAGTGCTGGCATTTTTATCGGCGCATTTCGAATCTGGAGAGACCCTACCGGAAGACAAGCTTAATAATATGCTAGCGGCTAAAAATTTCCAGGCTGCCATGTTTTTGCAGCGCCAACTGGAATTTTCACTGTTCGACTTTCTCTTGCATATGCACTACGGCGAAAATGATTTCGCCGGTATACAGCCACTATTAAACCAGGTACGAGATGAGGTGGCGGTATTAAGCCCGCCAGAATTTAATCGTTTTCAAAACAGTTTTAGCCATATTTTCGCCGGTGGTTATGCGGCGGGTTACTACAGCTATAAGTGGGCGGAAGTACTGTCTGCAGATGCTTATTCTGCCTTTGAGGAAGCCGGTATTTTCGACCACGAAATGGGCAAGCGCTATTTACACGAGATATTGCAAAAGGGTGGTTCTGAAGACGCCATGGAATTGTTTAAAAATTTCCGTGGGCGAGAGCCAAAAGTGGACGCGCTGCTAAAACATTCAGGGTTGGCTGCGTAAAGGAGTTAACGTGAAAAAAAGATTTATAGCCGGTGCCGTTTGCCCGAAGTGTGCGCAAATGGACAAGATTATGAATTATCAGGACGACGAAAAAAATTATCGTGAATGTGTCGCCTGTGGATTTAAAGACGAAATACACATTCGACCGGTAGTGCGTGAGCTAGATACGCGGGTGAATGTAACCGAAGACGAAAAACTTAAAGAGATGCAGGTGTTGAATTTTCCACCAAAACAATAAGGATAGAGTGAATGGCCATTAGAATAGCCGTCTTGTTACTTGTTGGTAGTTTGGCTGCCTGTGGTTCCGGTAATCAACAACAAGCCTTGCAAACATTATATGTCGGCGGATATACCGCTGAGAAAGTACCGACGAACGAGGGTGTTTATACCGTTCAATTTGATCCGGGCACTCGTGAAATGTCGCAGCCAGTGCTCTATACGGCTACCACCAGCCCTTCGTGGCTAGCGGTTACCGAGCAGGGGCTATATGCCGTTGAAGAAAGTGGCGCTGGCGCCATTCATTTTTTTAAAGACGGCAAGCGTGTTCAAACGTTGCCTAGTGAAGGCGCTGCTCCGTGTCATATAGCCATTAACGACGATGGTAAAACTTTAGTGGTAAGCAATTATACCGGTGGTAGTTTCGCGGTGTTTAACCGTGATCCTTCGAGCGGTTTGCTGGAGGAAAATCCCTTTACGATTTTACACAGCAGCAAGGGCCCGAATGCCAGACAAGTGACAAAGCCCCATGTACATTGGGCGGGCTGGGCGCCGGGCAAAGACCCTCTCTATATCGTAGATTTAGGTCTAGATTCAATTACTACCTATACAAAAAGTCGTAATGAGGCCGGCCATTTTGATCGCGTTGGCAGTCAATTACTACTACCTGTGGGTGCTGGCCCACGTCAGATGGTGTTTCACCCTAACGGTAAGCGCGCCTATATACTCAATGAACTCAATAATACGTTGACCTATGCCGAGCTAGAGTCCAATGGCGACCTCATAGAGCAACAAACCATTTCTACCTTGCCTGCAGATTTTAAAGATCATTCGCAAGCTGCCCATATTGCTCTTTCGGCTAATAGCAAAAATGTGTATGTGTCTAATCGCGGTCATAATTCCATCGCTCATATTCAACTGGCAGATGACGGTAAGATGGCAATGAATCAGTGGCAGAATACACAGGGTGATTGGCCGCGGTTTTTTCTTTTACTGGAAGACGCCAGTACGCTTTTGGTTGCTAATCAGAAGAGCAACTCCCTTGTCGCTCTGGCCATTGCGAAAAATGGAAGCTTAAGTGAGACAGGGCAAACGCTCGCGGTTAATGCCCCTACCTTTATTGCACCGTCTCTTTAAAAGACACAGAGTGTTATTTCAGCGTACG
Source organism: Teredinibacter franksiae (assembly GCF_014218805.1). NCBI lineage: Bacteria > Pseudomonadati > Pseudomonadota > Gammaproteobacteria > Cellvibrionales > Cellvibrionaceae > Teredinibacter > Teredinibacter franksiae. The sequence goes on from NZ_JACJUV010000001.1 coordinate 2,745,777, forward strand.
TTTACCTGCTAATTGTTACTATCTATTACAAATTACTTGTAAGGAATTTTATATGCAATACCGTCGACTAGGTAAATCTGGGTTACAACTAAGTGCGTTCTCGTTAGGCTCTTGGGTTACGTTTGGCAAGCAGGTGCATTTGGATGATGCTAAAGCGATGATTAAAACGGCGTTTGATTTAGGCATAAACTTTTTTGATAACGCAGAGGCCTATGAAGCGGGCAAATCGGAAATTGTTATGGGGGAAGCCGTTGAATCATTGGGCCTACCGCGAGCGGAATACTGCGTGTCGAGCAAGGTTTTTTGGGGTGGTGAAAAACCCAATCTACGCGGCCTGAGTTCAAAACATGTTACCGAAGCTTGCCATGCTGCGCTGAAACGCCTGCGGGTAGACTATCTCGATTTATATTTCTGCCATCGCCCAGATCTCAACACGCCTATCGAAGAAACTGTGCGAGCCATGCATAACCTAATTGTGCAGGGTAAAATTTTGTATTGGGGTACATCAGAATGGAATGCCCAGCAAATTATGGAAGCGCACCGTATCGCCGAGCGGCACAATCTTACGCCACCGACCATGGAGCAGCCCCAATACAATTTATTTGAACGCGATAAAGTAGAAAACGATTACCGCGATATTTATGAAAGTGTCGGTTTGGGTACAACTGTTTGGTCGCCATTGGCCAGCGGTATATTAACGGGTAAATACAACAACGGTATTGGTCAGGAAGGCCGCCTTTCGTTGCCGGGTTATGAATGGCTACGGGAGATATTTGAATCTGAAGAGGGCAAGGCTAAAATTGAAAAGGTGAAACAACTGTCTGTTGTTGCAGATAACCTTGGCGTGCCTGTGCATCATTTGGCGCTGGCTTGGTGTTTAAAGAATCCGAACGTTTCTACGGTTATACTCGGTGCATCCAAAATTGAACAGTTATTGGATAACGTAAAAGCGTTGGAGGTGCTTGAAAAATTAAGTGCTGACGTGGTGGAAGCTATTGAGGCAATAGTAAAAAATAAGCCATTGGAGCCGAAAGATTGGGCAGCTCTATAATAGAATAGTTGGGTGGCGCGAAAAGTACCTTTATGGTGTTCAAAAATAAAATTTTCAGTTTTTTTTAAAAACTTTGAACTTAACTGAAATGCCCCAGTCAGAATTACCAGTGCGAACAAGTTTGTTCGCCGGGTTTCCTCCCAATGTTTATTGATTGATCTAAGCTTCCCCAAAAGCGATATCTGGCCCCGAGCACCCCACTCGGGGCTTTTTTTATGTACAGGATGTACGTATGCCGTGGAGGCCATGGGTAGCTCAATTGCATCCATGCAACCGCTACATTAGTGCATCCATGCACGTCATGGCCGGGAACGGCGATGACAGGATGTACGGCAGAAAATTGCGTCCATGCATTTTCTGCACTTCCGCCTTCCGGTCTGAACTAACGCTACGAACGATGTGACTGTATGCCGAATCGGCGCCTAATGTGCCTTCGTTGTTGTTCACAACCTCTCTTCCCGCTAATTCTGATAAAGTGCCCATAAAAAATAAACTTGTTTCCAAAAACTCAAGGAGTTTAGTGTGCGTGCTACCCGAAATTTTGCGATTTTCACCGCCGCGCTGATGCTTACGGCCAGTGCGTTGGCCGCTACTGTAGAGCCTCAGCGTCGAGATGCGGTTATTGAAGTGGGTGAGAAGGTTGCTAACTGGCAGCTACAGCAGCTCGGTTACTTACCGGGGGTGCAGCTGCTACCGGAGACCAGATCCCACGCTAAAGCCTGGGAAATAGCCGCTTTTTGGGTTGGACTCACTCGCTTTGCCGACCTTACCCAGGCGCCCGCTTATCGCCAAGCATTGCTTGATCAGGGACGCACAAACGCGTGGCAATTGGGCCCTTGGCTAGAATTTGCAGACGACCATGCCATTGGCCAGAGTTATTTGTGGGCGAAGAAAAACGGTGCGAAAGCCGAAGTACTTGAACCCATGCGGCGGTCGTTCGATAAAATCCTCGCTAACCCCCCCAACGTGCATTTAAGTTTTTACTTCGGTGAAGAGGGCTACGGCTCGGCGGAATGTTTGGTTCGCTGGTGTTGGTGTGATGCGTTATTTATGTCGCCGCAGGCGATGATAGGGTTGTCCTTGGAAACCGGTGATAGACGTTATGCCGACTATGCCTTTTCTGAATTTTGGGCGACCACAGAATTCCTCTTCGACCCCGCCGAGAGCCTCTATTTCCGTGACAGTCGCTTCTTTGAAAAGCGCGACGCCAGCAAGCGCAAACTCTTTTGGAGTCGCGGAAATGGTTGGGTGTTTGCGGGAATCGTCAATATTTTGCAGATCTTACCCCCCGCACACCCAGAACGCGCGCGTATGGAAGCCCTATTTCAACAGATGGCGGCACGCTTGCTAACGCTGCAAAAGCCCGACGGTTACTGGTCACCGTCTTTATTAGCAGCCGAAAACTCCCCGCCGGAATCCAGTGGTACAGGCTTTTTCACCTATGGTATGGCCTATGGCGTTAATAGCGGGCTATTAGAGAGCGCAACTTACAAGCCGGCAGCCAATCGCGGTTGGGTGGCGCTCACTAAAGCCGTGGGCAAAGCGGGTCGTCTGGGTTGGGTTCAGCAAGTATCGGATCAGCCCGATGTGGTGAACGAAGCAGACACTCATTACTATGGTGTGGGCGCCTTCTTGCTGGCGGCTAGCGAAGTGGCAAAACTACAATAACAATCGGAGGCCAAAATGCGAAGACGCGATTTTTTAACGGTAGCAGCCATGGGAGCCGCCGTTGGGGCTACCGGGTTACCTGTGGGGGCGGAGGCGGCAACAGCAAAGCCGAATACATCAACCAATCATCTAGATGACCACGCATACTTTACAGCGCTTTTAAAAAAGATCACCTCGCCAGTACTGGAGTTAATGGCGAGTGAGCGCTTACATACGGATTTTCCGCTGGAAGTCAGCCCCAATGCTGATGGCCGCGACAAGCGCGTGGCGTACCTAGAATGTTTTGGTCGCACCATCGCGGGTGCCGCGCCTTGGCTGGCACTAGAGGGCTCTGGACCAGATCAAGCTGATCGTCTGAAATTGCGTGAACAGGCCATACAGGCCTACGAACATTCAGTAAACCCAAAGAGTGCAGACTACCTGAACTGGGATTTGGGTCAGGGGCAGATGCTGGTGGATTCTGCTTATTACACCCAGGCCATGTTGCGCGCACCGGTGTTGTGGCAAGCCCAAAGTAAGAAAACCCAAAAACGCATTGTCGAAGTCATAAAATCGCTGCGCGACGTTGCGCCGCCCTACACCAATTGGTTGCTGTTCGCCGCCATGAACGAAGCCTTTTTGATGCAAGTGGGCGAGAAATACGATCCGATACGCTTGGATTTGGCGATACGAAAGTTTCAAGAATGGTATATGGGTGATGGCTGGTTTGCCGACGGCGAACACTTCGCGTTCGATTACTACAATTCTTACGTTATTCACCCAATGATGCTGGATATTCTGGAAGTGATGGTCAATAAAGAAGCCTACTTCTGGCACGGGGATATCAAAGACGTGCATGCCACTCAGCTTAAACGCAGTCAGCGGTTTGCCGAACATTTGGAGAGGCTGATATCGCCCACGGGTACGTATCCGCCCATTGGCCGTTCGCTGACTTACCGCACCACCGCCTTTCAGCCTTTGGCGCAGCTGGCGTTGAAGCACCAATTACCCGAAACATTGCCACCGGGGCAGGTAAGGGCGGCACTTCGTGCTGTACACGAGGCCATATTCAACAACCCCAGCAACTTTACGTCAGACGGTTTTTTACAGATTGGTTTTGCCGGAGCAGACCCGAACCTAGGCGATTGGTACTCCAATAACGGCAGTATGTATATCACCACGGCCAGCTTCCTGCCTTTGGGGCTTCCGCCAACAGACGCCTTTTGGGCCTCACCAGCCAAGGCCTGGACGCAAAAGCTAGCCTTTGCGGGCGAGCCTTTTAGAAAGGATTATTCCGTTACCTACTAAGGTTGAGGTTAAGTGTGTGTTCTTTAATCTACCGAGTAACACATGCGGCTAGCATTCGCGCCTTATTCTAAGGCGTAACACCTGACTGTCGCTGTTGCGTATCGTTACCAGGGGGTAACTAACTTACGGAGCAATAGCAATTTAAGACCTTTACGTACTGTGCCCATTCAGTCACTCCCGCGAACGCGGGAGGTTGGTGTTATGGGGGCCTTAGGGAGCAATGAAAAATAGATATCCGCGTTCGCGTGTATGACCGAGACTTGAGCGTTAACTGAACTCACTCAATGCAACCGCGCTCCGTGCGCAGGGATAGTAAAAGCCACTAAGCCTATTCCGGCGCTAGTGTGCTCTAAGGAGCATGCCAAGAATCCAGAATCCATTACCCCTGCTCGTCGGTGGGTGGCGCGTCCGTGGGTTGCTCAGCTTCGGGTTTCAGAACTAGCCAGGCTTTTAAAACTTTCTCCAATTCCTTTACGCCGTCGCCTTTTAACGCTGAAAAGGTTTGCGCGGTAACCAAGTCTTCTACATTGGCTTTCTTTAAATGGCGGCACAGGTCTAACAGTGTGCTTTTGGCGGCGCCGCGCTTAAGTTTGTCAGACTTGGTAAGCAGCACATGTACGCGCATCTCGGCTTCGACTGCCCAGTTAATCATCATGGTGTCGAATTCCTGCAGCGGGTGGCGTATATCCATCAGCAGTATTAGCCCCGCAAGGGACTCGCGCTTGTGCAGGTATTCAGACAGGTGCTCCTGCCATTTCTTCTTCGTGGCCAGGGGTACCTTGGCATAGCCATAGCCGGGCAAGTCGACGAGGCGTTGCTGACCATCGTCATCGAGATTGAAAAAGTTAATCAGCTGTGTGCGGCCAGGGGTTTTACTGGTTCGCGCGAGCTTATTGTTTTCCGTAAGGCGGTTTATGGCGCTGGATTTACCCGCATTGGAGCGACCCGCAAAAGCGACTTCGGCCCCCGTTTCGGCTGGGCATTCTTTCAAGCTAGGGGCGCTGGTTAAAAATTGAGCTGTTCGGAAGTGTATTTCCGTCATAGTATCGTCTTCTAATTCAAGTACAGAAGTAAGAAAGGTGAGTTACCGGTGGACAATGTATATAATGCCGCTACTTTTGATAGGGGCTGCATGCAATGGGGTGCCATTCTAGCATCGCCTTAAAAGAAACTTCGACGAGCAATAACGGATAAAACAATGAAGAACCTAGTTTGCACCACTTTGATGTCTCTTAGCCTCCTCGCTGCGGCCGGTTACGTGAACGCAGCTGGTGATGCCGCCAAGGGCGAAAAACTGGTTGCCGCCTGCGGCGCATGTCACGGTGCCGATGGTAATAGTGCACTCGCAGCCTTTCCAAAACTGGCGGGCCTGGGCGAGAAATACCTGCTTAACCAAATGATTGCGATCAAAAACAAGTCCCGTAACATTGCCGAAATGGCGGGTCAGCTAGATGCGCTGAGCGAGCAAGACCTCGCTAACATTGCCGCTTTCTACTCCAGCAAGCCCATGCAGCTCAGTGGTTCTAAAGAGCAGCAAGTGCAACTTAACTCTGGTTTAAAGGTAGACGGCTTGGCGCTGGGCGCTAAAGTCTTCCGCGGTGGCAACCATGAAAGTGGTGTTCCTGCCTGTACTGGCTGCCACTCACCTACCGGTTTAGGTAACGCTCCGGCGGGTTACCCTCGTTTGAGCGGCCAGCATGCAGATTACATCGCCAAGCAGCTGCGAGAATTCCGCGCCGGTAACCGCACCACCGATGGTGATTCCATGGTAATGCGTGGTGTTACCCAATACATGAGTGATGCCGAAATAGACGCCGTAGCCAATTTTATTGCCGGTTTGAATTGAAATAAATTTTAATGATGTGAAGGGCAGCAAGGCTGCCCTTTTTTGTGGAATTTATTAAGTACCGACATGTCTCTATAATACTTTTGCCCTTAATAACGACAAGAAAATTCCCTTTGGGACTCAGGAGAACAAGATGCGTATTCTCGCAGTAATCACTTTATCACTCAGTGTCTTCCTTATGGCCTGTGACAAACAGGAAGCAGCACCCGCCTCCGTCGCGGAACCAGCAGCGGCAGCACCCACAGTAGAACAGGCACCGGCGGCGCCAGCTTCATCGCAGGTTCCAGCAATAACCGATGCAGGCGCTACTGAAACAGCCACGCAGGCACAGGAAGCCGCAGTGGAGCAAGCCCAAGTCACTGTGGAGAAAACCCAGGCTGCTGTAAAGCAGGTTGAAGACAAGGCGGCAGCTGTTCAGGCCAAAGCCCAAAACAATGCGGGCGCGGTTGTAAACCCCACCTACATCGAAGGTACTCACTACGAAGTGCTGCCTACGCCGGTTAAAACCATAACCGGCAATAATGTAGAAGTGACGGAAGTATTCTCCTATGCGTGTATTCACTGCTACCACTTTGAAGCCGTTGCCAAGCAATGGAAAAATACAATGCCGCAGGGCGCTGAATTTGTTCAAACCCCAGCGTTGTTTAACAAAGCCTGGGCCTATTACGCGCGCATTTTTTACACAGCGAAAATACTGGATGTGCTAGACCCGGTACACGAAGAAGTCTTTAGAGCCATTCATGTGCAGCGCCAGCGTTTGGCCGATATGGATGAACTCGCACCCATTTTTGCTAAAGCCGGTGTAGAGCGAGATATTCTCGAGTCAACCTTTGACTCCTTCGGTGTTACCAGTCAAGTTCAAATGGCCGACAAGCGTGTACGAGAAGGCTTTAAAACGGCCGGTACACCGGAGCTAATTGTTGATGGGCGTTACCGTATTACCTCTGGTTTGGCTGGCGATCACCCTACCATGTTTAAAGTAGCCGACTTTCTGGTGGCAAAAGTTAAGCGCGAACGCGGGCTATAAAAGCTCAGCCGTGACATCAAACCCGGCAATTGCCGGGTTTTTTTGTGCCTGGAATTCCGGCTTGCCCAGCTTTGCCTATACTTTTGTGGGTACGTAAACACAGAGGCCAACAGACAGATGGTTGAAATAGCGGGTAGCGGTTATAAAGATAAATACCTCCAGGCGTTAGACGATCAAGAGCGGCAGGAGAAACAGCTTAATTTTCAGCTGGACCTCATGCGCCGCACGCTTACCTATCTGGGCAGTGCCGCCCATGGTTTGGATAAAAAGCTGGATGCCGAATTACTGCTCCTAAAAGAGAAAATGCGCGGTGCTGCTGGGGTTCAAGTGGTAGAGCAGCTGGAGCGTGTACAACAAGCGGTAATGGCCTTCGAGCGCAACCGGGAGCACGAACATCAAGCCACTGTGGAGAAAATGCGGGCACTGCTACTGGGTTATTTGGCGTTAAAACTGCCAGCCGAGCTAAGCGATAAAGTTCGCGCTTTTAGCGGCAACCTACAACAGGCTATTAGCTCCTATCGTCACTATCCACGGGTGCTGGGGGAGCTTACCCTGTTACAAAAATCGGCTTTGCAAGCGGCCATGAACCCTGCCGAGTCATTTTTTGAACGCCTGAAGGGCGGTCGTACACTGAGTGCCCGTGAAGGCCCAGTGGAAGACAAGCAAGTACCCGCAAGCAAACGCCAGCATCAGCCAGACGCCCCAATAGAGCCCGAAAACCTGCAACTAGATGCCCGCGATCAAGCCGTGGAACACAGCGTGGCGCCCAGTTTACACACGAGTCGGCATGTGGGTAATAAGCTTAATGAAGACGATTACGACGCGGTTGCAGCGCGTATTGCCATGACGCTCAGAGAGCTGGTAGAAAATATTGAGCCCAACGATATTATTCGTCATCGCGTCGATATGGTTAGCGCGCGTATCGAGCGCGGTATGGATTGGTTTTCGTTGTCCGTCACCCTGGAAGATATTCGCGATATTCTCATGCAACGCTATTTGGATGTCGATCGTGAATTTAGCCAATATCTGCAAGATGTCAATAAAGAGCTGTTGACCATAAGTGACACCCTAAGCACAGCGCTGGAGCGCGAAGCCAGAGCTAATTCTCACGCAACGGAATTGTCTGAGGCGGTGAATTCAGAAATGCAAAAGATCCAGACGAGCATGACGGCTTCCACCTCGCTGGATAACATGAAAATCTCAGTCAACAGTCACCTTTCTATTATTCAGGCGGCGTTACAGGATTATCGCGCGGTACAGCAGCAAGACACCGACTCCGTTACCAATGAGCTGAAAAAGCTTTTATCAAAAGTAGAGGCGATTGAGGTAGAGTCATCCAAAACCAAAGAGTTACTGGAAGAGGAGCGCTACAAAGCTACCCACGATACGCTCACCGGCCTGCCGAATAGAGAGGCCTACAATGAACGCGCATTTCACGAATTGCAGCGTTTTAAACGCTATGAGCGGCCGCTAACCATGGCCGTGTGTGATATCGATTTTTTTAAAAAAATAAACGACAACTACGGCCATCAATCCGGTGACAAGGTGATTAAATTAATCGCCAAGCTTATTTTTACTCGCCTGCGCGAAGTGGATTTCGCCGGGCGCTATGGCGGTGAAGAATTTGTTTTGTTAATGCCCGAAACCTCCCCCGAATCCGCCCAAATTGTGTTGGAAAAAATCCGCAAAACCATTGCCAAAGCCGCTTTTCGCTTTAAAGAAAAACCGGTGAGTATCACTATATCGTTTGGGCTTGCCGGGTTTGAAAAAGAGGACACCGTAGAGTCCGTTTTTGAGCGTGCCGACAAAGCACTTTATCAAGCGAAAGAGCAGGGCCGTAATCGCTGCATCATATATGACCCTTCAATGGCATCGGCTTAGGGCATAATAGCGGCTACAAAAGCCACCGCCGTTATTTGCCATAGCTACCATGCCCATTGTTCACACGCCCCAGGTGTTAGTTTGTTACTGCGCCACAACCGATATAGCCCCGCCTGCTGAGGCAGAAATTGCTGCACTGCTTGACTTAGAAGAGCAGGAGCGCTACCAACGTATGCGCCCACCGGTGGCTTTGCGGTTTTTTCAGGGGCGACGCATGGTACGTCAGCTGTTGGCACAAAAACTCTATTGCGATGCGCAAACACTGCGTTTTACCTATAGCGAAAACGGCAAGCCTGGCTTGGCGTGCGAAAGCCCTTGGCGGTTCAGTATCTCCCATTGTGATACCGCCGTTGTCGTCGCAATAGGCACTGTCGAGCTAGGCGTGGATGTAGAAGCCATTCATCGCCAGCGAGGCAAGTTGGCGCCCCCTTGGCGTAAACCACAGAATTTTATGCATGCGTACAACGCTAAGCAGGTGGAGCGGTGCGGGAGTGATGGCGAAAAAGCCCGTCTTTTCACCGTGTTCTGGACGATGATGGAAAGCCAGGTGAAATTAGCCGATTCGAGTATTTTTCGGGCCAGTAAACATTTGGCGATAACCCTACAGCCCCAAGGCGGTAACAGTTGGGGAACAGTGACCGAACAGGCTCGTGAATACGCTGGCGGAGACTGTTACTGGTGGAGTTACGAGGGCTTGGATAAAGCCGGTGGCGATATTGTTTCACTAGCGCTACGCGAACGGGGTGCAAAGGTTGAGCTGTTGCAGTGGAGCAAAGCGGGAGCGGTGTTGCCAGCGCCTTTACTCGCGATTGTTAGTCCGCCAATAAAGAATTAATAAGCGCAATAAGCTCGGTTTCGTCTACGGGCTTGGTTGCCAGGCCATTTACGCCAGAGGCGAGAATATCTTCCCGTTCACCGTGAACGGCATGTGCCGTCAGTGCTAGTACGGGCAGTTTTGCTAAATGTGGTGATTGGCGAATTTTTCGCGTGGCTTCTTTACCATCCATGCCAGGCAGTGAAATATCCATAAGTACAATATCGAAACGCGATATTTCTAGTAATTCCAAACCTTCTTCAGCAGAATCAACACATGTGGCCTTAAACCCGTGATCTTCGAGTATCCAGGTGGCTAGTTGTTGGTTGTCAGGGTTGTCTTCAACAACCAATACCGTACGACTCGTTTGGTTTAAAACTGTAGACATAACGTAAAACGGAACCACGTGTTTTTCTGGAGTTCTTTAAGAATAAACCATGAGAGCGAATACTGCTGGTGGAATGTGTCGCTTAAAGTGGTATTGCCGTTATGAATAGAACGTACATCATTTATATGATCACTGATCACGCGGAGGCGTCTGCACTAGCGGTATAGTTAAGCAACCTAATAATAGCGGGGAGGCTGTTTTGGGCACGGATGACGATAAAAGTGAATTATTAAAACAATTAACTATTGATAGAAGCGAGCCAGAACCCTCTGGCTTTACGGGCTGGCAGCTGCTGGCAGCTACCACTGTGGCTGCTCTACTGGGGGCCTTTGTCGTGTATTTTCTCATTCCCAGGCAGACGGTATATCCGCCAGACATGGCCACCGAAGCAGCGGCTGTGTTAGCAGATAAAACCGCCAACATTGCGAGTTACAGCGCACCGTCAAATTCCCCTGTTAAGGAAGCTCGCGCACAAACCCGCGCACAAACCGATGCTATTTTAAACGCATCCGGTTATATCACCGCTCGAAGACTGGCCACCGTTTCAGCCGAAATAATGGGGTTGATTACGGAAGTTGCAGTGGATGAAGGCATGACCGTGGAGCAAGGCCAAATATTGGCGACGCTAGACGATTCAAAAGCGCAGGTTAATCTGCGCTTGGCACAGGCGCAGATGCAGTCGCAAAGCCAGAGGGTGCAAAGCGTTGTAACCGATTTGGAAGAATCGCAACGTGTACTCAGGCGTTTAGCAAAACTGGGTGAAGACAACTACGCCAGTGTCGCCCAGCGTACGCGTGCCCAAGCCAACGTTGCCAAATTAAAAGCGGCGCTTGCCAGCGCCCGTGCCGACCTTAATGTTTCAAGTTTGAATGTAGAGCGAACGCGTGAACAATTAGACGATCACACCATTCGTGCGCCCTTTGCCGGTGTGATCACTGTAAAAAACGCACAACCCGGTGAAATTGTAGCGCCAGCCGCCGCCGGTGGTGGTTTTACACGTACGGGTATTTGCACGCTAGTGGATATGGGCTCACTGGAAATTGAAGTCGATGTTAACGAAGCCTATATTGGCCGCGTGCTACCGGGCCAAAAAGTGATTGCCAACCTAGATGCCTACCCCGAGTGGGATATTCCGGCCAGTGTCATAGCTATTATTCCCACAGCCGACCGCGCAAAGGCAACGGTGCGTGTGCGTATAAAAATAATCAACAGCGACAAACGGATTTTGCCCAACATGGGAGTCAAGGTGGCTTTCTACAGCCAAATAAACGAATAAAAATATCCACTAGTAAGGAGCCCGTAACCGTGAGCAACGAAAATCTTTTTGAATTAAAAAGCATTGCCAAGCGATTTACCAAAGGTAAGGAAACGATCACCATCTTCGATAACCTGTGCATGGATATTGCCCGCGAACAATTTATTGCGATTATGGGCCCCTCGGGTTCAGGCAAAACCACACTGTTGAATATGCTCGGCGGTGTAGACCGACCAACCAGCGGTGAAATTTTATACGCGGGTCAGCCCATTCAAAACCTGGGTGAAAATGCACTGGCTAGCTGGCGGGCCGAAAATGTAGGCTTTATTTTCCAGTTTTACAATTTGATGCCCATGCTTAATGCGGCACAAAATGTAGAATTACCACTGCTGCTGAAAAAGCTCAGTAGTGCCGAGCGTAAGAAAAAAATAGATGCTGCCTTAACACTGGTTGGCCTTGGCGACCGGGCCAAACACAAGCCCGATGAACTGTCGGGCGGCCAGCAGCAGCGAGTAGCCATTGCCCGTGCGATAGTTTCAGACCCAAAACTTTTACTTTGTGACGAGCCCACCGGCGACCTAGACCGTACAACGGCCACCGAAGTGTTGCAAACCCTCCAATTGTTGAATAAAGAATTTGGTAAAACCATCGTTATGGTTACCCACGACCCGGCTGCTGCAGAGTTTTCCAATATGCAGCTGCATCTGGATAAAGGCGAATTTATTGAACAACAGAATAGTGAGACAGTGGCATGAACAGCGTAACTTTAGTGCGTAAAAATCTAACGCGAAACAAGTTACGACTATCGCTCAACTGCTTCGCTATATTTATTGCATTTTTGTTGTTCGGTTCTCTTGGCGCCATAAAAAATGCGTTCGAATCGGGAATTGAAGTAGCAGCCGCTGACCGGCTAATGGTCGTCAATAAAATTAACTTCACGCAAACGTTACCGATTGCCTATGTCAACAAGATACGCGCAGTGGAGGGTGTAAAGCACGCTACCTGGGCCAACTGGTTTGGCGGTTATTACCAAGAGCCAGCCAACCAGTTAATGACCTTCGCCGTAGACCCGGCTTCCTACTTTGACGTTTACGATGATCTGCTTCTTTCCGAAGAGGCACTGAGCAATTGGCAAAAAGACCGTCAGGGAATATTGGTGGGGGAACGCATTGCACTAGCTCGCGGATGGAAAGTGGGTGATAGAATTCCAGTTTCGTCGAATATATTTTCTCAGCAAAATGGCAGCAGTACGTGGGAGTTCAATATTTCGGGTATTTTCAAACCTGAAAACCCGCAAACCGATACCTCCTACACGTTAATTCATTACAAATATTTTATGGAAACGCAGGTATGGGGCGGCGACTGGATTGGCTGGGTGCCGCTGAGCACAGACGACCCAATGATAAACGAAGAGGTGATGAACGCTATCGATAATATGTTTGCCAACTCGCCGGCAGAAACAGAAACCTCAACAGAAGCGCAATTCGGTAAAGCTTTTATCGAACAAATTGGCGATATAGGCTTCATTATTATGTCGGTGGTAATGTCTGCATTTTTTACCATTCTGCTAATTGTGGGCAATTCCATGTGGCAGTCCATTCGTGAGCGTACCAACGAAATTGCCGTGCTAAAAACCATAGGCTTTACCGCCAACAAAGTTTTTTCCATGGTGCTTGCCGAATCATTTCTACTGGCAACTATAGGCGGCCTGCTGGGGCTGTTGATGGCATGGGTATTGGTTATGGGCATCGCGCCGCTTACGCAAAGCTTCCTTCCTGCGCTGGTTTTGGGGAAAAGTGTCTTTCTTGCTGGCTTGGTTTTCATTGCCATACTGGGTTTTGTTACCGGCATCGTGCCCGCGTGGCAGGCGATGAAACTCAACACCATTGATGCACTTAACAGGAGATAGATTATGGGACCGCTATTTGCTCAAATTGTCGCCGTTGGGCGCATGAACCTGCTAAGTCTCCCGAGTCGGTTAGGTTCTTCCATTACAACACTGCTCGCCGTTGCCATTGTGGTGACGGTGCTATTGGCTTTCATGGCCATGGGCGAAGGCTTCCAAAAAACAATGGAAGGTTCTGGCTCAGACAACGTCGCCATCATGTTGCGCGGTGGTTCCCAGGCAGAACTGAACAGTGGCCTGGGTGGTGATGTACTGAATATCGTGTCGTCTGCACCTGGCATTGCACAGGACGAAAACGGCCCGATTATTTCTGGCGAGTTATATGTAGTGGTAGACGGTACAAAACGTTCATCCCAAACTGAAGCCAATCTGCCCTTACGCGGCATTCGCACAGCGGGTTTTGCGCTACGCGAAAATATAACCCTTATCGAGGGGCGAATGTTCGAGGAGGGTACAACTGAAATAATTGTGGGCAGCAGTGTGCTTAGTCAGTTCGAAGGTTTTGAAATGGGCAAAGCCGTAAAATTCGGTACTACAGCATGGACGGTAGTCGGTGTGTTTGATGCGGGTGGTTCTGTGTTTGGTTCCGAGCTGCTAACCGATGTTCGCACATTACAAACGCAGTTTAATCGCGGTAATTCGTATCAATCGATAAGAGTCCGATTGGCGGGCGACAATGGCCTGCAAACATTAAAAGATTTTATTGCCAATGAGCCGCGGATAAATCTCGATGTGATGACAGAAAAAGCCTACTACTCAGACCAAAGTCGCGGTATGGCAAGCCTCATTTATATGGGATGGGGTTTGGCTATATTAATGGCTATGGGTGCGTTGGCCGGTGCACTGAATACCATGTACACCTCCGTTGAAAGTAAGGCAGTGGAAATTGCTACCCTACGTGCAATAGGTTTTAAAACGACGGCAGCCTTTGTGGGTACACTGATGGAATCGCTGGTATTGGCAGCGTTGGGCGGCATACTCGGCACCTTAATCGCCTACGTGCTATTTGATGGCATTAGTACTTCCACTATGGGCGGTAGCTTTACGCAAGTGGTATTCGATTTTAATGTATCGGTAGGTGCGTTTAAAAGTGGAGTAACCCTGGCGTTGGTTATCGGCTTTATCGGCGGATTCTTTCCCGCGCTACGCGCAGCCCGCTTACCTGTGGTTGTCGCCTTTAAAACGTAAATCCCAAGACAGGTAGCGGCCTGAGTGGTGAAGTGGGCTATGCAATAGAACGGCTATTGCGTGTGTTTTAATAGTACCATTACGGTCGCTGCCAAAAAGTTATAGGTAGGCTTTAAAGCCTGTGCTTTACGGCTAAAAATGAGCGTCTGCATACGCGTACCAGTGTACGGAATATGCCTACTGACTTATTCAAACCTATAATCGGTCGGCGTTTACATTGAACGCGCGCAATTCAAACTCAAATTTGGGTCATGCCCAAGTACGCGTATCTCAATTCTTAAGTATTTTCCGGGCCCCGAAAATTCAAGCCATCGAAAATACTAGGCCCCATGTTTGTGAGCGTGACTGAATGACCGGAGCGTGAAGGTTTTAACATTTCCTACAATAGTAGTGGGGTTTACGGCCGTGACAACACTTTTACCACGGTAACCAATCGACCTTGTCTTCGTTGCTAATCGAACAAACAAAACTTTTAGAACTAACGAGTGGCGCCGCTTATAGCAATTTCTGTTAGCCAAGGTATGCACAGATACAAACCTGTTATAGGCAGCCCGCACTTGTGTGTGAGGATGTATACTTACAGGTTGAGTTTATCCAAACACTAAACAATGAAAGGTTAATAGATATGAATAATAAGATTGTGTTAATTATCATTGCCATATTACTGGCACCCTTGGCCGTATTCTTGAAAAAGGGCGTAGGCAAAGATTTAATTATCAATATTGTTTTGTGCTTTTTATTGTATTTGCCTGCCATCGTGCACGCGGTTTGGATTGTTACAAAATAGTTATTGAATAAGCCAAAACCCGAAAAGCTTCCTGTGGGGGGGGCTCTTCGGGAAGCGCGCAGTCGCTATCGCTATATATTTACCTCAATAGAAAGCGCCGCTTTACGTCCCTCGCCAGGAAAATATCGATACTCGCCGAAGGAAACATCGGCCCGTTCGGCATAGGCATTGTTGAAAATATTCAATATATTAAGCCCGAAAGTCATATGTTTAACGGTTGAATACTGCAATCTAATGTTGGCAATATTGTGCCCCGGGTAACTAAAACTATTTTCAGGGTCTAGGTAATAGCGGCCCATATGACTTGCCTCCAATTGGGCTGTAAAACGCTCCGTTACTTGCCAACCCAGTTTTAGAGCATGCATATTTTGGGGTGCAGTATCAATCAGGTTATCCTCAATCCCTATTTCAGTGCCTAGCAAGTCTGGATTATTATCATAACGGTGATCAGCAAAGCTCCCTGCTATGCGTACCTTAATGCCGTGTGAAAAAGAATGCCCCAATTCATATTCAATACCCTTATGACGGGTTTCTGCTCCACTTACATTACGTCTTTGTGAATCCATAAAAATTCCGTGGTTCATAAACATATTGAACACAGAAAGCTGATAATAATAATTTTGACCGCTTCCCCGTATGCCGAGCTCAATGTTTGTTAATACCACGGGTAGCAGTAAACTGGCAGAATTTTGACCTTGCTGTAAGCGGTAAAGCTCGGAAGCCTGTGGCGCACGAAAACCGCGAGAAATGGTTAGATAGCTATTGTGATGGGGATTAAATGAATAGTGCTGACCAAAAGAGACAGAGTTGAATGAAAAATTATCGTACCGGTCTTCCGGTCGGTAGAATCGGCAGCTAAGGCCGGCTTGCGTGCAGGCTGAGCCGCTGCTGAGATTGTTTGTGTAGTCATATGCAATAAAATCGTGGCGAATACGCAGTTTTGTTGCAAATCGATTCGCCCAATACCAGTTGCCGTGGGCAAAAACTGCGGTATTTTTGGCGCTCACCTCGTAATCGTAATGTGCGCCCTGTGGAATTCTGTCGGTAGCAAAGGGCGATGGCTGATGCTGAAATTCAGCTAAATGGCCGTTGGCTAACTCCAAGTCGCTACCAACTGTTAAGTCAAAAGTCTCATCTGTTGGCGCATGCCAAAGTGCCTGCATACCGAGCGAGCGCGTATCATTATTTTCTTCTGGTTGCCACGGAACGAAATGCATTAAAAAGTTGGTGTCAGTTTTCCTCGCATAGGGCGTAAGAGACAGTTGCCCATAGTCAATGTCCCAATTAAGTTTTGACCAGGCGCGTATAGTTTGATTTTTTCGCCATGCGTCGGGCGTGGGGTTGGTTGTTACCAGCGTACTATCTTTGTAAGCGTCCTCGCCATAAATATAGCCGGCTGTTTCCTGGTCGAGTGATGTTAGCGTTACACCGGAAGTTGCCGAAAAACTATCGGTTTCGGTATGGTGTTTAAGTGAAATTTTTCCTTGGCTATAACCCGAAGATTCCCGTGCACCACCATCATGAGTGGCAGAACCCAATACCACCAGAGCAGAATGGTCTCGTTTTAAAACGGGCTGCACGAACTTTAGCCGATAGTAATCATGGGTCGAAAGCTCTGCACTGAATGTGGAGTGCGTGATATCCAGGGGGTGAGGTAAGCGAGTGTTAATGGAGCCAAATAATGCATTGCTGCCGTTCACGGCCGACCCTGGGCCGCGTAAAACTTCGATCTGGCTCGCAACTTCGTAGTGGGTGTCGAATAGTTGGTTTACGTTACAAAATCCGCTCGGGCGAAGGGGAATACCGTCCTCGCTCATAAGAAAAGCGGCACAGGCACCAGCACCGGTGAAAACAGGTGAACGTATTGCGGTTAAATGTTCCTGACCATTGCCGCGGCTAATCCAAGCGCCGGGCGTGTGTTGGAATATCTGGCTGGGGTGATGCGCGTTGGTTGTGTGCAGCGATGTTTCATCAACAATGGATACCGATTGCGCTAAAGCGTTTATCGACGCATCGTTGCGTGTAGCCACGACCGTAACGCTCTCAAGATACGGACTCTCGGCGGCGTAGGCGCTGGTAGATATAAAAGCGAGGGATAGTAGTAACGTTCTATTTATCAAAATTGTACAATTAAATGATTGAGTCGCGATTTAATGGTTAATGACGTAGGTGTTCTTTAAACGTCTAGTGATGTTAGTTGTTCATTTTCCGGCGGGCGCTCAGAGGCTAAAGTCAATTAATGGAGCTACCCTTAAGCTAGGCCACGGCACGGTGACCGCTTGTATTAAATAAGTCCATCAGACTTGACTCGTGGTTAGACTCGCGCCTGTGGATATTCAGTTTTACTCGTTGTGTTCGGGCTTTATGAAAACCTGATTTTTCGCTGTTTATAAATCGGCAATAAAAACTACCCTAGTTAAAACGCCGTTAGTTTAAGAATACTACCCGACTTTTCAGACCCACGATTCACCACCAAATAAACAACACCTGCGGCATCAATACGAATATCGCGAATACGCCCCTGATTCTTCATGAGCACCTCGGTTTCCACTACGTTTCCGGCTGCGTCTACTTTCAAACGCTGTAATTCCTCTTTTGCCAGGCTGCCCACAATCAGTTGATTGTTCCACTTGGGGAATTGCTTGCCTCGATACTCTTCTACGGCGGTAACCGCAATAGAGGGTACCCAATAGTGCTTGGGTTGTTCCATGCCGGCTTGGTGGGTTTTGTCGGTAATGGGGGTGCCGTTGTAATTCATACCATAGGTAATAATTGGCCAGCCGTAATTTTTACCTTTCAGTAGGAGGTTGGTTTCGTCGCCGCCGCGTGGACCGTGCTCGGTTAACCAAATGCGCCCGTCTTCGGCCAGTGTAAGCCCCTGAGGGTTACGGTGCCCGTAACTCCATATAGAGGCCATAGCATTTTTAGTTTTAACAAAAGGGTTGTCGGCCGGAATACGGCCATCGAGGTGCAAACGGTGAACTTTACCATTGGGTGTTTCCAGCGCTTGAGCCATTTCTTTGCGGCCTCGATCACCAATGCTGAAATAGATAAAATCGTTTTGAAAAATAATGCGCGATCCGTAGTGGTAGCCAGTATTGATCCAGCTCTTTAATGGAGCCAAAAAAATGGTTTGCTCATCAACCCACTTATTGTCTTTAATTTTACCGCGTACGATAGTGGTCATCGCGCGGCCGTATTTTTCTTTACTAAAACTAAGATACACCCAAGGGTCAACGCTGCCGTCGTGCAGTATACGTACGTCCATTAAGCCGCCCTGGCCGTTAGGCCACACAACCGGGGTGCCAGAAATTTCGGTTTTATCGGTATTGCTGACTAACCAAAGTTTACCGGCTTTTTCGGTTGCCAGTAGATTGCCGTTGGGTAAAAAATCCATAGCCCAAAGTGTATTAAAGCCGTCGTGAAGCGTTTCGATTTTAAAGTTATGTAGCGCACTATTTATCTTGCCATCCGTGGCACTAGTTTTTTTTAAAACCTCATGTTGTTTTGCTTCGGCGCCCTGTTCTTGAATGTAAATAACCATGCCGCGAATCTGGTCTTCATTAAGCGCGCCTTTCCACGGCGGCATGCCCTTTGCGGGTATACCTTCGCTAATAACCTTGGCTATTGCCTCCGGGCTGCCACCGTAGGCCCAGGTGTCATCTACTAACGAACTGCCAAGGCCACCCTCAAGGTTTGGTCCATGGCAACTGGAACAAAAATTCTTGTATAGTTGATCAACTTTTGGAGCGGCCAATGCGACGGTAGACAGGAAGCTAAGTAGCACGAAAGTGCCGAGAAGTGGGCCAAAGCGAAATGTGTGCATGGCAAATCTCCTTAAATAGGTAGATCAAAAGTGTAGCAGAGCAGATGTGCTTTTAGGGTTAATGGAGGTCATAATGTTGATGTAAATCGGTTAAACGATACGAGACAAGTTGTTCCCATGGACAAGCCCTGCTGTAGCCACGACAAAAAAGAACCTGAAAAGCCAAAGGTTGAGGCACCGGCCCATGGCTGCTGCGCGGCCAAAGCACCTACAACAGCCGCCGCCGAACAGGGTTGTGGTGATGACAATACCAGCCCGGCTGGTAATCGAGTTGAAGGTCCAGTGGAAACACAGCCCCAAGCGGGCGGTTGTTGTGACACCCCAACAAAAACCGACTACATGCTCTGGGGTTCGCTTACCGGGGTAGTACTCGGCTACGCCTATTATCTGGTTATTGGGCAGTTTTCCCCCGCATTAATGGACACCACGTTGGGCCATTTAGGCCATGCCATTGCTGATATAACCAACACCATGGCCTGGGGTGCGTTATTGGGGGTATTCATGGTGGCACTGCTATGCAAAGTGCCACGCGAACTGGTGATGTCGATACTGGGTACAAACGGAGGCTTTCAAGGCATACTGCGCGCAACCGGCGCAGGGCTGCTGTTAGACCTGTGCAGCCACGGCATACTCATGGTGGGTGCAAAGCTCTACGACCGTGGCGCCAGTACCGGTCAGGTTATGGCGTTCCTGATTGCCAGCCCATGGAATTCGTTTTCGCTTACCCTGATATTAATAGCCATGATTGGCCTTAGTTGGACGCTGGCCTTTATTGTGCTTTCAGCGGTTATTGCGGTTATTACCGGGCTTATATTCGACGCCTTAATAAAGCGCGGTATACTCCCCCAAAACCCCAACACCACCGACCTACCGCATGATTTCGCTTTTTGGCCCACGGCACTGCAAGCGCTAAAGCAAGGTAACTACAGCCACGGAGGCCTATGGCAGTTTTGTGTAGATGGGCTAAAAGAATCGCGTATGGTATTGCGTTGGTTGTTGTTGGGTATATTGCTGGCCGCGTTAATTAGAACCTTTGTGCCAGCCGACTATTTTGGTACCTATTTTGGGCCAACGGTATTAGGCCTTTCGATAACATTACTAACCGCAACCGTATTAGAGGTGTGTTCGGAAGGCTCGGCACCCATAGCCGCCGATATATTCAATCGTGCGCTAGCACCGGGTAATTCCTTTGCCTTTCTCATGACCGGTGTAAGCACCGACTATACCGAAATAATGGTACTAAAAGACACTACCCGCTCGTGGAAACTGGCGTTATTCTTGCCGCTAATAACCGTACCGCAAATCGTAATAATCGCCCTTGCGCTAAATGGATTCTGACCAAACTTAATGAAATACGATGTAATCGTCATCGGCGCTGGCGCCGCAGGTTTAATGTGTGCGGCTACCGCCGGTAAACGCGGGCGCAAGGTATTGTTAGTAGACCACGCCAACAAGCCCGGCAAAAAAATACTTATGTCGGGTGGTGGGCGCTGCAATTTCACCAACCTAGACATAACACCCGAAAACTACCTAAGTCAAAATCCACACTTCGTGAAATCTGCACTAGGCCGCTACACCCAGTGGGATTTTATCGCCCTGGTGAGCCAGTACGAAATACCCTGGCACGACAAAGGCCAAGGCGAATTATTCTGCGACAATAAAGCCAGCGACATTCTCGAAATGCTACTCGCTGAATGTGCAAAAGCTAAAGTAACCCTGCAAACCCACTGTGAAATAGAAGCGGTAGAAAAGATTAGCGACCATTTTCAATTACTCACCGCCTGTGGCGATTTCACCTGTGACAAACTAGTAGTTGCCACCGGTGGGCTATCCATACCTACCATGGGCGCTAGCGGCTTTGGCTACCAGCTGGCAAAACAATTCAAACACACCGTATTGCCAACTTGCGCGTCGCTAGTGCCGTTTACACTCTCGGGCAAAACACAAGATAGAGCTGCCATCCTTTCGGGTATATCCGTTACAGCAACCATCGAAAACCCACGAACAGGGTTTACCGGCGAGCTACTGTTTACCCATCGAGGTCTAAGCGGCCCGGCCGTTTTACAGCTTTCAAACTACTGGAATCTTGGTGAAGCGATCACCATAAATTTTTTACCTAATGACACGCTACGGGAATGTATAGCCGAATGGAAAAAAACCAGCGGCAAGCAATTAATAAAAAATCTGCTGATGCAGTTGCTGCCCAAACGCTTCGTGAACAGCTGGCTACCACAAGCCCTACAGAACAAAACCGCTGCAGATCTCAACCAAAAAGACACCGAAAGCCTACATAATTGCTTTCAGCAGTGGTCTGTCATTCCGTCAGGCACCGAAGGTTATCGCACCGCAGAAGTAACACGCGGAGGTATAAATACCGATGAAGTATCATCTAAAACCTTTGAAAGTAAAAACGTGCAGGGGTTGTATTTTGTGGGCGAGGTGTTAGACGTAACCGGTTGGCTGGGGGGGTATAACTTTCAGTGGGCCTGGGCTTCTGGGTGGTGTGCAGGGCAGGTGGTTTAGATGGCGGTTTTACACAAGCTTTAACAGTACCAACATCTATTGGCTTGTATTCAGAGGTTACAACTCACGCGCGATATGTACTTAAGGATTCGAAAATAATTCAATCGTAACTTACGAAATAAATATTGCTCCATACACATAGCAATATTTAGTGGTTTGGTCATTACCATAAAAAGGTCTCGTTTAGACAATAAAGGGCTTGGCAGAAAAAATGAGATACCCGTTACCGAATAATTAACATAACATCTACCGGGCGTTTTTTGCATATACAAATTTACGGAAATGTAAGGGCGTTGACGACGAAGCAATGCGAAAGTTGCCAACCTTTTTTCACGTTAAATAACGCACGGTAAAGCTTGAGTTGGGCTAAAAATTAGAGGCTATTTTTTTGTTACTTCATTCATTTGTAGATTGAGAAAATTTTTCTTCGTGGCCAGGCCCTGTTGTAGTCCCTCTGTGGTGCAGCTTGATATATCGGCGTCCTAAAGACAGAGCCCCCACCTTAATATTCAAACACTGCTCAACAAAAAGGTTAAAGCGTTAAAGGCTATTTTATCGCCTGCTGACGAAACGGCTTCGCTCTAGGGTTAAGTGATTTTGATGAATAGCGTAAGGGCGTACTTCCTAGGTGAATTGAGTGCATTGTCGTTCAAAAGTATTGAAAACACAGTATAAATCGCGGCGGGCAAAAAAATAGTCGATTTTTTCCTCATATATCTGAGGCTGTTGGAAAAATGGACTGTTTTTTTAATGAATTCAAAGGGTTACGTGGGTTGAGGGAATTCGGTGATATGAGGCCATTGGGACCATTTGTCCTTTTGGGATTTAGGCGCCACTTGGCGGAAAGCTTGACGTGGCGGGGGTTTGAGCGTAGTTTTCGGGTTTACAAATAAAAAATATGCGCGCCCCGAAATATGACGCCTGGGGCGCGATATACAAATGTTATATGGCTCTGCCATTAATTTTGTGATTATTTTTAGTTTTTTTACTTCGTAGGTAAGTTTATTTGGTTTGTGGAGTAATTTTAGTTTGTAGGTTTAGGTGGTTCGGTAATCTAAATTGGCTATCTAGCATTGAGCACCGCTGAGTATTCTGCAAGTCTGAATGTAATAAAATAGCGAGTGGTTTGTCTTGGCATCTTGTTCGTTTGAGAGTGTCGTGGTAGTTTTAGCTATCGCAAATATGGAGTCCGTAGCAGGGAGTCGCTATCAAGTTTTCCCCGTTCGTTCTTCATGTTTTAAACTAAAATGGAAGTGAGTGTGTAGGGTGGTTTTCTATCGCCAGTCGTCGGCAAAGGCTTCACTCGCGTTTCGCAACGTAGTGTTGTTCCGTGAAGTAGATCGCCCACATAACAAGAAGCTGCACCTGACATTTTTTGCTGCGCTCAATTGTGTATGTCGCGTAGCTCCATTTTACACAATTGCTCTCCGCAAAAACTGCAGGTGAGCTTGGCGTTATGTGCTGCGCGTAGTGAGAGAATAATTATGATTGGATATATTACATTAGGCTCAAATGATGTTGCTAAGGCAGCGGAATTTTATGATCCACTATTTAAGATATTGGGCGCAAGACGAGTATATGATTACGATAGCTACGTAGCATGGTCCGCTGATGGAGAGGCAGTAATTTTTTCAATTACTTCGCCATTTAATGGTGAATTAGCTACGCCGGGAAATGGCACTATGATTGCTCTATTGGCTGCTAGCGAGGATCAAGTTAATTTGCTTCATGCTAAAGCTATATCGTTGGGTGCATTAAATGAAGGAGAGCCTGGAATGCGGTCTGGTGGGTACTATTGTGCATATTTTAGAGACGTTGATGGTAATAAATTAAATTTTCATGTTAAGTCCGAAATCACATAACAATCGCATCAAGGCTCGCCACTTCGTGGCTGGGACCTCCACTGCGTCGCTTGCTTTGTGGCTTAACGCTACGCTACCACAAAACAATCAACTACGTTACGGCCCCTTATGCGGGCGTTATGAGCGCGGTTCGAAAATAAATAAAACGAGTCATGTGCTTGATTTACGGCACGTTGTAGTGGGTCTCGCGGCGTTTAAGTAAGTCGGTTCTTTGTATCTCACCAGCTTTGTTCTTGGTGCCAAATTGTAGTTTTATCGGTGGTGGTAAATAGCGCTTCGCATTTAGCCACCGCTTTTATAATATGGGGTTTGTTGGTGGGATGGTGTGTTCTTTCCTGCTGCCATTGACAAGCTAAAATAAAACGTGGTTTTGTTGTGGTACTTACTGCCGTCGCATAACCAGTCGGTCACCCTGACGCTGCATACTCCGCCGCTTTTTTGTGCATTCCGCTTCGCTTCATTCTTGCACAAAAAGCAGCTCCATATGCAACGCAGGCTACCTTAGCGTTAGTGCTAAATCACATGAGCAGGGTATGTAGTGATTAAATTTTTTAAAGAACAACCCGGCATGGCCGTTACCGCCCTATATATTTATATGTCTATAGTCGGGTTGATATACCAGTTT
Organism: Teredinibacter franksiae; assembly: GCF_014218805.1. Classification (NCBI taxonomy): domain Bacteria; kingdom Pseudomonadati; phylum Pseudomonadota; class Gammaproteobacteria; order Cellvibrionales; family Cellvibrionaceae; genus Teredinibacter; species Teredinibacter franksiae. The sequence goes on from NZ_JACJUV010000001.1 coordinate 2,769,711, forward strand.
TTTCATCTTAGAAGGCTAGGTATTAATGTACTTGACTATGCATCTCCATCGGATTTTATTATGGCTTTCGGGAAAGCTACCCCTTATATTCTGTTTATGGTTGTTGTACATCTATTAGTTTTATTCAAGGATCTTGCCTTTAATCAAAGGCATATGGATGGTGAAACATTTTGGGTAAGGTGTAAAAATACTTTTTTCACGACGAGAAGCTTTGAAGTAATATCAATTATTTTTGTGATTCCATTTGCCGCAATGCTCATAGGTAATTCAAAAGGAACGCATATTGAGGCGCACGTTGAGATTGAGATCCCCGGTAAAATTGCATCTGAGGTAAGTATACCTGAGAGGCTGTACCTAATTGAAACTACAGGGAAATACATTTTTGTTTCCGATGGCAAGAGGCATTATGTTGTCATGAGAGACAAGTTGAGTTCATATCAAGTATACAGCACTAACAAATCAAGCAAGAAGGACGCCGCAAGCGGCGCCTCTTCTTGAGGCGTTAGGGTTCACATGGAATATCGAGATGAGCAGGAGATTGCACTGGGTGATATCGTTGAATTAGATATGCCTAATGGCCGCTCACAAGGCCGAGTGGTGATGCTTGGTGAAAACTACGAGTATTTGGAATTAGAAAGTACATTTGAAACCTGGGTAAAGAGCGAGAATATTCTCGATGCTGATTCAGTTGTCATAGAATGGATTAACGAAAACCCTCTTGAGCACGATGATCCTCAATATGCTCCCGTAGGTAATTATATCTTTACTGGTATCAGCGAAGATTTAAAGCTCGTTCGACGTAGGAAGCTAAAACCCTAACAAGGCTATACACGGCGAGCAACTTTTCCGTTGCTTGATTTTGTGGCCAAAAGACTGCCACAAAAAATCAACTACAAAGCTGCCGCGTGATAGCAGCGTTATGAGCGCGGTTCGAAAATAAATAAAACGAGTCATGTGCTTGATTTACGGCACGTTGTAGAGCGTCTCTCGGCGTTAAAGTAAGTCGGCTCTTTGTATCTCACCAGCTTTGTTCCTGGTGCCAAATAGTAGTTTTACAGGTGGTGGTAAATAGCACTTCGCATTTAGCCACCGCTTTTTTAATATGGGGCTTGTTGGTGGGGTGGTGTGTTCGTTCCTGCTGCCATTGGCAAACTAAATTAAAAACGTGGTTTTGTTGTGGCGCCAACCGCCGCCGCATAACCAGTCGGTCAACCTGACGCTGCATACTCCGCCGTTTTTTGTGCATTACGCTTCGCTTCATTCTTGCACAAAAAGCAGCTCCATATGCATCGCAGGCTACCTTAGCGTTATAACTAATATGGATATCGAGCAAAACAACAGGTTAATAGACGATTGGATCACAAATCAAAAGACCTTCTGGGCTTGGGAAAAGCTACATCAGATTACTGACAGGTCTCACGACGAAGCATGGCTACTTGTCATTGAAATAGCCAAGCGGTCCGATTCTGAAGATGTTTTGGGTGCATTGGCAGCAGGACCTATGGAAGATATGCTAACTGCATTCGGTGATTACTATTACGAATTAATACTTCAAGCATCCAGCAGATGTAAGAATTTCAAAAAGGCTCTTTTAATGGGCATTAGAATCACTGGTGAGGGCTCAGAAAAAGTTAAAGAGCTTATTGCCTCTATAGCTAAGGAAGCAGTCCGTGAAGGTTGGCATCCGTCGTTATAACAAGCGGCTCCACGCAGACGTCCAAACCTACGCCGTTTTTGTGGTTTCGCTGCGCTACACTTTATCACAAAAACCGCTCCGGCTTGGCCGCTGGTGAGCCGGGCGTTAGAAGGAATGTGAAAATGAGAATTCTAGTGGCGATATTTCTTCTAGCCTCCAATGCATTAGCGTGTGATAAAGTCGACGTAATCTCTGAGAATGGAGGCGAAATATTTGTAAGCTGCGACGATATTGTGAAGGCAACAGATGACGATATCGCAGATATTACATACAAGCTAATTATTAGTGGTCAGTTTGACAATTCCAGTGACTTTTTTATCCACTATACACAAATGCCTGCAGAGTCACCGATTGCTACCTATAACTCCAGGCTTAATACGGTCACGTTCGTTACTACAAAAGGCGCGGCGGCAAGGCAGGTGGTTTTACGTATATGAACGTTCTAACAAAGCTAGCAAGCAGACCTACGTTTCGGTGTTTAAATTTATGCCGGTCGCTACGCTGGCATATATTTAAACACCTACACTGCGGCTGCTTCTAGCGGCGTTAACTGTATCAAAGGGGTAAATCATGGGTGCTTGGGGAATAGGTGTTTTCGATGACGACACCTCATGTGAGGTTATCGAAGATGCAATTGATGACGGCACATCTATCGAGGGCATCATCAAAAAAGCTTTGTCCTCAGCAGAAAGTGACTATATCGAATACACAGAGTGTCACGAAATAATCGTTGCTAGTGCAATGGTAAATTCTCTCATTAACGGCGTTTCTTATGAGGGTGTTGATGACCTTGATAACTGGCTCATTAAACAAGATAAAGCAGCAGTGATACCATTTAAATCTAAATTGGCATCGGCATTGTTACTAGTTATTGGTGATACTTCTGAACTAAACGAGTTGTGGGCTGAAAACGAAGATGATTATCCAACATGGAAAGGGAATATTAGTGCAATCATCAGTGGCCTCAACAGTTAACCAGGCAAACCAGCGGACTCCGCAAACTGTCATGCATTTTGTGCCAAAATGCCCGCCAATTTGCTACGCGCGCTGTTTGCGGCGTTATGTGATCAAATTGTAGAGTAGATTTAAATGTTTAAATATTGGTGGTTTGCTATTGTCGTATTTATATCCAGTTTATCCTCCGCCGATAATGGTGTGTGCACTGGTAAAGAATACAAAAAATATGTAAAAGAAGTGTCGTATAGATCTTCGCCTTCCATCTGTAAATCCGGTACCAAAATGTTGGAATTTAAACTGGTTAAGGGGTTTGACGAAGGTGAGGAACGGTTTGGTGGTATTTTAGTCGAAATTGGTAATGAAAACGCTGAAGTCGTTACTCATTACAAATTAAACCTCTATTCTTCTAAATATCAATCGGGTGCGCATACCTGTATAAATGAAAAATATCTTCCTTATTCCAAAGTTGTTTTTGGTACAACGTTAGAGGTTGTAGATGTTTTCGAGAATAATGGCAGAACAAGATCTAAAATAAGTATCAAAAATAAACAAGAAAAATGTTCAATTAGTAATGCAATAAGCACATAACAAGAAGCTGCACCTGACATTTTTTGCTACGCTCAATTGTGTATGTCGCGCAGCTCCATTTTACACAATTGCTCTCCGCAAAAACTGCAGGTGAGCTTAGCGTTAGATTTAAGTCATGCTGAGAAAACCATCAGGTAGTACATCTAGATCGTTGGAGGCTCAAAATGATCATAGCTTTCGAACGACAGAGATTGCTTTCAGACATCTTAGTGGTGCTTGGGAGCATTATAGATTGAAGGCTCCACATGCTTGGCATAGAGGTGTGGGTAATGATGACAATCGATTTGGCCGTTCGGAATACATGATTGCGAGAAGGGAGTTCTCATTTCATGAGAGTGAGGAGTATACGCAGTCTATAGCTTCAATTATTTTTAGCCATGTCTGGATATTGTCTGCGGCAAATTATTTTCGGCAGAAACAAAAGGTTAAGGGTGGAAATAAAGAATACAGGGTTACTGCAACTCATTCACCAGACCGTCTAGCTTCGCAGCTGAAATTGCCCGAAGTTGTAATAGAAAGTGCTAGGCAGCTGCATAACATGCGAAATAGTATTATGCACCTCATTGAAAGCGACCCTAGGTCAGAGGACATACTAGAGGTGGGCTTCGAGGACGCATATACGTATGCAAAAACTGTATGGGTAATCAATAACGCGCTCTTGAGAGAAAATGGCATTCGTCCGGATAAGGGAAATTGGAGAATACAGGTTGGCTTTTACTCATTACCGGCAACACTGCATGGTCAACCCAAAATCTAACAAGTTGCTCAAGTACACTCCGGCCGCAAGCGGCCTCCGCGGGACCTACGTTCCGGCGCTTCTTTTTTGCTTTACGCTAACGCTAGCAAAAAAGAAGCGCCTGCACTGCGGCCCCTTAGCAAAGCGTTAAGTTTCCCCATGATTCGTAGATTCGTACTTTTATCATTAGTTTTGTTTGCAGCCGGAGTAGTCTATTCAAGATACTTTGGTGTATGCGGAGACGCTGTATATGTGCAGATTGGGCCTTCAGAATATTGCGTTCCACGTGAGGCGGCAGAATATGAGATCAGCTTCAATCCATTTAGTTTGATTCCTGGTTTGGATCAAAGCCCTGAGGGTACACAAGCTCTTATTTTATTCTCACGCTTCGAGTACAAAGAAGCCGTACCGGAATATGAAATTGAGAGAAATATAAACAATGATCCGATGGGCGAAGATCTTATATTGATAAGCTATCTAACCGATGAAGAGGTAAGGCGCTATAAATATCACGGTGCAAATGAGAAATATTTTCAAGATCTTTGGTTTGGTGAAGGCCAGTGGAGCGATCGACGTCTTGAAAAATTCGAAAAAAATGGTTGGTATAGAGCCTATTGGTTGGCTGAAGGCGGTAGCTGGCAAGTTATCAAAGATATGCCTAGTAGGGAGTCAAAGAATTACCTAGACGAAGGGTTTTCTATAGCGTTTTGCCATTTTACGGTACTTAATCGGAAAACGTGTAAAACAAGTTATATAGATGAGTCTCGGAAAATTCTAATCGATCTGGATTTAGATGAAGAGAATTTGCCATTCCGTGAAGAGATAGGCGTTCACATACTCAGAAAATTAGACTCGTGGGCTTATGATAGTTCAAAAACTTAACAAACCGCTCCAGTCTGACGGCTGGTACTACGCGCCTTTTATGTTACTCGCTGGCGCTCAAACATTAACACAAAATACGCTCCATACCAGCCGCAGTTGAGCGGGGCGTTATACGCAATCATGAAATTGAAGAATATCAAATCGTTCTCACACAATCTCAGCCACTCATATGTTAGCTTTGAGAACTATGTGGATGGAGAGTTTGTATTTAAAGATTTGAAAGAGTTGGCAAAAATCGCCAATGGAGAGAAGGTCTCAATATATTGGTTATACCCAAAAAATAAAGTTGTTCCGCTATTTAATGAACGCATTTCTAAAAGCATTGAATATTACAAAAAGTGGTTACCTAAGCTTCTTCATCAGCACGAACTAGATGCATCAGTTATTGCAGAACTTCGAACGGATATTTACATTGCATCAAGCAAGCAACTAGAGGTCCAAGCTTATGCCCGTGATACTAACGGCAAAGAATATATCAAAAACATATATGAGTTCGCCGATCTAAAGCGGTACGATGGTTAGTTGTGAGCAAAGCGTATAACAATACGTGTCAGCTGACATTTTGGTCGGCGCTTCGTTTTGTGTATGGCTTCGCCATTTTACACAAAACTCCACACCAACCAAAATGCAGCTGCACTCTGCGTTATAGCGCACGGTAAAAGGCCAAAAATTGCGGGAAGTTTGGTTTTCTAACAGGGCAGTGGGAGTGTTTTCGTTTTAAGATATTCTTCGTAAGTGGTGCTAGCCTGAGAAAAGTCCCGCAATCTGCTAATTTCTTGGTTTTTGCCACCGTTGTGAAGTTGATATTGTTTTGGGTAAGTGCCGCATCAGGTATTTTTTTGGTTAGTGCAATACGGGTGGTTGTTAATTCTGGTGTGGTTGGTATTCTGTATTTGTTTTTTTACTAGCTGCTCTATTAGCAACAGTTCGTACTTTCAAGTTCGCGGTGGTAAAGCTATAACAAAGCGGTCAAGCAGACCTCCACTGCGTTGCTCTTTTTGTGCTTAAATAGCACAAAAAAATCAACTACGTTTCGGCAACTTACCGCGGCGTTATACGTAAGTAGAGATCACTTCAGTGAATGAGCCGTACTTAAAAAGAAATGTTCGCCTCGTAGATTGGAGCCCTGACTGGGAGATAAGGTTTAGAAAAGAAAGTATTTTTTGGTTTAGTGCCTTGGGTGATAACTGTCTTGAAGTACATCATGTTGGAAGTACTTCAATTAGAGGGATTAAGGCAAAGCCGATTGTAGATGTACTCATAGTTGTCGGCTGCCATGAGAAGCTTGATGAGATTCACCTTGAAGGCTATGAGGCAAAAGGCGAAAATGGGATTAAAGGTAGGCGCTACTTTCAGAAGGACGAAAATGGGGAAAGGGTGTGCCATATTCATGTCTATGAAAAAGGCCATAAAAACATTATTTCTCATTTATACTTCAAGAAAATGCTTATAACCTATCCTGAGCTTGCAGGAGAATATGAGCGGTTAAAGGAGTCTCTCGCGCAGAGGTTCAAGGAAAATAAAGCTGCTTACACAAGCGCTAAATCTTCATTTATTTGCAAGGTTCTTAGTAGCGTATAACAAGGTTATCAACCCGACCTACACTGCGTTGCTTCATTTGCGCTTAAACGCTACGCTAGCGCAAACAAAACAACTCCGTTTCGGCGGGTTATAACGGCGTTATAGCGCGCGGTAAAAGGCTACAGTTTGCGGGAAGTTTGGTTTTCTAACAGGGCAGTGGAGTGTTTTCGGTTTAAAATATTCTGTGTAATTGGTGCTAGCCTTATAGAAGTCACGCAATCTGCTAGTTTCTTGGTTTTTGCCACCGTTGTGAAGTTGATATTTTTTTGGGTAAGTGCCGCATCAGGTATGTTTTTGGTTAGTGCAATACGGGTGGTTGTGAATTCTGGTGTGGTTGGTATTCTGTATTTGTTTTTTACTAGCTGTTCTATTGGCAACAGTTCGTACTTTTAAGTTCGCGGTGGCAAAGCTATAACAAAGCGGTCAAATCGACCTCCACTGCGTTGTGCGTTTTGTGCTTAAATAGCACAAAACTTCAACTTCGTTCCGGCGATTTACCGCGGCGTTAAATGCCAAATCAAGAGTCGGTAATATGGCCGAATGTAAATGAAATTTAAGAATGGTGATAAGGTAAAAATCAAGCCGCATGTATGGTGGCCTGATGGAGGTTTGGGTACTGTTTCTTTGCCACCAGAATTTGTATCGGTAGCGCTAGAAGGTGAGGCCGAGTTTTCTGGCACTCAGAGAACATTCACTGGAAAAAATAGTATTGTCACCAGTGTTTGGGTTGAGTTCGAAGAACCAATTATGGATTGTAGCGATGATGGTCCTTACGTATCAGGCGAAGTAGGTTTGGAGTATTTGAGCCATATCGAAGATAGCATTTAACAAACAGCTCAAGCCGACCTCCACTGCGTTGCTCGTTTTGTGCTTAAGCGCTACGCTCGCACAAAACAATCAACTCCGTTCCGGCGGCTTAGCTGGGCGTTAGGTGATTTATGGCTATGAGTGGTTCTACCTGGAGAGATCACCCGTTTGTATTGGGAGGAAGATACAGGGCAAATATAAAAATATTGAGCCATCCGAATTCGGAGTTTTCTAAAAATTCAGTCTATGAGCTTAAGAATATTGGACATAGTCACTACGATTCAGCATCTGTGTTTGCTTTTATTAACGTCGAAAGCGGTAAACTTCAAAGTTGGTGGTGGTTTGATGATGAGCCAGAAAGCTTATGTGCAGACTATTTCAGTGTTGTCACCTAACAAAGCTATGCACCGGAAAACAAAAGCTACGCGTTTTTGCGCAACTCGCGCAAGCGCTCAAACAATAGCACAAAAACACTCCGCTTTCGTTTCCGGTGATAGCGGCGTTATGAGCGCGTTCGAAAATAAATAAAACGAGTCATGTGCTTGATTTACGGCACGTTGTAGAGGGTCTCTCGGCGTTAAAGTACGTAGGTTCTTTGTATCTCACCAGCTTTGTTCCTGGTGCCAATTGAAAGTTTTATAGGTGGTGGTAAATGGCACTTCGTATTTAGCCACCGCTTTTATAATATGGGTTTTGCTGGTGGGGTGGTGTATTCGTTCCTGCTGCCATTGGGAAGCTAAAATAAAACGTGGTTTTGTTATGGCATATACTGCCGCATCATAACCAGTCGGTCACCCTGACGCTGCATACTCCGCCGTTTTTTGTGCACTCCGCTTCGCTTCATTCTTGCACAAAAAGCAGCTCCATATGCAGCGCAGGCTACCTTAGCGTTATGAGCGCGGTTCGAAAATAAATAAAACGAGTCATGTGCTTGATTTACGGCACGTTGTAGCGGGTCTCTCGGCGTTAACGTACGTAGGTTCTTTGTGTCTCGCTAGCTTTGTTCCTGGTGCCAAATAGTCGTTTTATAGGTGGTGGCAAATAGCACTTCGCATTTGGCCACCGCTTTTATAGTATGGGGTTTGTTGGTGGGGCGGTGTGTTCTTTCCTGCTGCCATTGGCAAGCTAAAATAAAACGTGGTTTTGTTGTGGTACTTACTGCCGCCGCATAACCAGTCGCTCCATAAGACGCCAACTGCGCAGTTCGTTTTACGCATTCCGCTTCGCTACATTTTAGCGTAAAACAAACTACACAGTAGGCGCTTATGAGCTTAGCGTTAAGTTCCAAATGAGTACGTCATGAGTATCAAAATTGGATGGTTGCTATTCGTTATTGGAGCTGGTGTTGGCTTTTATTTCCTCGGCGTAACTATATATTTTTATGGGCTCTACTTAATGCAGGCAGATAACCCAGCAAGGTATGAGTATTTAATGGGAGTAGCTATTGGAAGCATGTTTGCTTCCCCTGCTTGGTGCGGCGCCGCGATCGGTGCGCATCTTATTCAAACTAAAATACACAAGGTTATGCGGTTTAGCTCGTACACAATTTGCGCTCTCATTTCGTTAGTTTTACTGTATTACTTGGTGCTTGGCTAAAATGGGTTCAAAACTTAACAAGGTTATCAACCCGACCTCCACTGCGTTGCTTCGTTTGCGCTTAAACGCTACGCTAGCGCAAACAAATCAACTCCGTTTCGGCGGGTTATAACGGCGTTAAGTGGCAAATTAGCTAAGCGAAATTACGTAATATGGAAAAAATAATTAAAGTCGTTTCGGAGTCTTTGATGACTAATCATCAGTGTTGTTTTTGCGGTGAATCTATCGAAAATGAAGCACTAGTAGCAATGACGCTAGAACTCGAAGAGGGGCAGCTTCAATCAATGAGTGCGCATGGTTTATGTTTGCAGAAAAGGCTACATCCATCCGTACCATTCATCGCGCCAGAAGAAATCGAATGAGCTACTATGCCCAAAATGAAAGAGCACTTAACAAGTTGCTCCTGCTGATATTTTTTCCGTTACTTCTTTTGTGCTCAATAGCACAAAAGAATCCACTCCAAAAATACAGCAGAGCAAGGCGTTATGAGCGCGGTTCGAAAATAAATAAAATGAGTCATGTGCTTGATTTACGGCGCGTTGTAGAGCGTCTCTCGGCGTTAAAGTAAGTCGGTTCTTTGTATCTCACCAGCTTTGTTCCTGGTGCCAAATAGTAGTTTTATAGGTGGTGGTAAATAGCGCTTCGCATTTGGCCATCGGTTTTTGTAATATGGGGTTTGTTGGTGGGGCGGTGTGTTCCTTCCTGCTGCCATTGGCAAGCTAAAATAAAACGTGGTTTTGTTGTGGCGCTTACTGCCGCCGCATAACCAGTTGCTCCATAAGACGCCAACTGCGCAGTTCGTTTTACGCATTCCGCTTCGCTACATTTTAGCGTAAAACAAACTGCACAGTAGGCGCTTATGAGCTTAGCGTTATGAGCGCGGTTCGAAAATAAATAAAACGAGTCATGTGCTTGATTTACGGCACGTTGTAGTGGGTCTCGCGGCGTTTAAGTAAGTCGGTTCTTTGTATCTCACCAGCTTTGTTCTTGGTGCCAAATTGTAGTTTTATCGGTGGTGGTAAATAGCGCTTCGCATTTAGCCACCGCTTTTATAATATGGGGTTTGTTGGTGGGATGGTGTGTTCTTTCCTGCTGCCATTGACAAGCTAAAATAAAACGTGGTTTTGTTGTGGTACTTACTGCCGTCGCATAACCAGTCGGTCACCCTGACGCTGCATACTCCGCCGCTTTTTTGTGCATTCCGCTTCGCTTCATTCTTGCACAAAAAGCAGCTCCATATGCAACGCAGGCTACCTTAGCGTTATATGGCTCTGCTTTTTAATTTGTAGTTGCTTTAGGTTTGGTTCTTCGTCTGTAATTTGGTTTGTATTGGTATTTTAGCTTGTTGTTTAGCGTGGTTCGGCAGGTTAAATTAGCTATCTCGGTCTTGAGTATGGAAATTTACTCTACATGCCTGAACGCAATCAAATAGCGTGACGTTTGTTCTGCTACCTTGTTCGTTTACGAGTGTCGTGGTAGGTTTGACCATCACAATTAAGGTGTCCGTAGCAGGGAGTGGCTGTCAGGTTTTCCCCGTTCGTTTTTCATGTTGTAAACTAAAATGGTAGTGGGCTTGTAGCGTAGTTTTCTATCGCTAGTCGTCAGCAAAGGCTTCACTCGCGTTTCGCAAAGTAGTGTTGTTGCCTATCGGAGTTCGCGCACATAACCAGTAGCTGCACCTGACAAATATTGCTGCGCTCGTTTTTGTATGTCGCGTAGCGCCATTTTACAAAAACGCTCTCCGCAATATTCGCAGGTGAGCTAAGCGTTATATGTCTCTGCCATTTGTTTTGTTGTTGGTTTAGGTTTGGTGCTTCGTAGGTGATTGAATTTATTTGTAGTGGTATTTGAGTTTGTTGCTTCAGGTGGTTTGACTTGTTCAATAAGCTATCTCAGCCTTTAGTATCGCAACTGCATTCTGCAAGCCTGAATGTAGTCAAATAGCGCGTGGCTTGTTTCGTCACCTTGTTCGTTTGCAGGTGTCGTGGTAGGTTTAACCATCGCAATTATGGAGTCCGTAGCAGGGAGTTGCTGTCAAGTTTCCCCCGTTTGTTCTTCATGGTGAAAATGGAATTGTAGTGAGAGTGTAGGGCGGTTTCCTATCGCCGGTTGTTGGCAAAGGTTTGCAACGTAGTGTCGCCGTACAAAGTGGTTCGTCACATAACCAGTTGGTCAAGCAGACCCCCAAAGCTACTCTTCGTTGTTTGCAATTGGCTGCGCCAATGTTATTGCAAACACTCCGTTCCCGCTTTGGGGGCGGCTTACCAAAGCGTTATGCCCTCATATAAAACGCATGAAAATTAAAGAAATCGAAGAAGATAACTGGGGTGGCATCTTGGAAATTCAAGATGAAGCCTACCATGAAGTTGGTCCGGAAGACTTAGATGTGCTCAAGTCTAAAAAATCCGTATCACCAGAAACTTGCTTTGTCTGCGTTTCAGATCAAGGGGATGCTTTAGGATATTTGTTGGCGCACCCATGGAGTGGATCTGGGCCACCAAAATTGTTTGAGCCTTTGCCATATATTGGACATAGTGATTCCTTGTTTCTCCATGACATGGCAGTTAGTTCGCGCTCAATGGGGCAAGGCATAGGCCGCTCAATGATGGCAAAGCTAATAAAAGTTGCTGAACTGAAGGGGGTTAAGAGAATAACTCTTGTTGCTATCCAAGGCGCGGATAGCTTTTGGTCATTGCTAGGCTTTAAAGCAATTTCAGGGACAAATATATGCTCAAGCTATGGTGAAAACGCGGTTTTAATGGAAAAGGTATTAATGGCATAACAAGGCCAGGCACGCGACTGGCTTTTCTCGCTTCGCTCAAAAAACCAGCGCGTGCTGGCAACGTTATGAGCTACCAAATGGATGAAGAGCTGAAGCTGCTTATCGAGCAGTTTAACGATACTCAGAAGAAAGCAGTTGACGTACTCGAGCGGGAGTTTGGCTGCAAGAGACCTGAATCAAATATGGATTTTGTGTCAAGGTGCGCGCCACATATTCGTAACGCAGGCTATGAATGTGGCGGGTACAAAATTCGTCCTCATGGTTACGGAATGGAAATAGAGGTTGCTGGTAAAACTATAGATTTCGATTTCGGTATAAATGGTGAGATAGATGGCTTTGATGCTTGGAGATTGTCTTATTTCTCCCGGAGAAATAACCTTAAAAACAGATTGAAGTCAGAAGAAGATATCAATAGTGCAATTTTAGGCGCTGTAGATTCTGGGCATATCGTAAAATCTGAAGGCCTAAACTACTACACTCGCTCATAACAAAGCCGTGCACAGCGAGCAATTTTTCCGTCGTTTTTTTGTGGCGGCCGCTACGCTGCCACAAAAAATCAACTACAAAATTGCCGCGTGACGGCGGCGTTATGAGCGCGGTTCGAAAATAAATAGAACGAGTCATGTGCTTGATTTACGGCGCGTTGTAGAGAGTCTTTCGGCGTTAAAGTAAGTCGGTTCTTTGTATCTCACCAGCTTTGTTCCTGGTGCCAAATAGTAGTTTTATAGGTGGTGGCAAATAGTACTTCGCATTTAGCCACCGCTTTTATAGTATGGGGTTTGTTGGTGGGGTGGTGTGTTCGTTCCTGTCGCCATTGGCAAGCTAAAATAAAACGTGGTTTTGTTGTAGCGCCAACCGCCGCCGCATAACCAGTCGCTCCATAAGACGCCAACTGCGCAGTTCGTTTTACGCATTCCGCTTCGCTACATCATAGCGTAAAACAAACTACACAGTAGGCGCTTATGAGCTTAGCGTTATGCAAAATCGAGTATCAAATGGAACCTGAAAGAATATTCTTAAAAACTGATTTATTTGAAATCGAACCAAAAGAGGATGAAGAGACAAATCCATTCGTATATGGAAAGCAATTCTCTGAATGGTTACGCAGCAAATTTATTGGTCTTGGATACGCCGTAGAAGAAGTGATACCGGAAGACTGGGGTTGGTGTGTTATGTGTAAGCGCGAACCATACTGGTTATGGGTAGGCTGCTCTAGCATAATGGAAAAGGAATATGAAGAGGGAAATGTGCCAAGCAAAGAAGATATTACTTGGCACTGTTTCGCAGCAGTGGAAGTTCCTTTTTTAAAGCGTATATTCAAAAATATTGATACACGAGAAGGGCTTGCGAAAATTCAGGAAGAGCTCATATCAATCATAAATGAAGAGCCTCGTTTAAAAGTGGTAAATGAGCCGTAATGCATAACAAAGTGCTCCTGCTGACGTTTTGGTTTACGCTCCTATTTGTGCATGGCCTTCGGCCATTTCTGCACAAATCTCCACTACAACCAAAACGCAGCAGAGCACGGCGTTATGAGCGCGGTTCGAAAATAAATGAAATGAGTCATGTGCTTGATTTGCGGCACGTTGTAGCGGGTCTCGCGGCCTTAAGGTAAGTAATTTATTTGTATCTCACCAGCTTTGTTCCTGGTGCCAAATAAAAGCTTTATAGGTGGTGGTAAATAGCACTTCGCATTTGGCCACCGCTTTCATAATATGGAGTTTGTTGGTGGGGTAGTGTGTTCTTTCCTGTTGCCATCGGCAAACTAAATTAAAAACGTGGTTTTGTTGTAGCGCCAACCGCCGCCGCATAACCAGTCGCTCCATAAGACGCCTACTGTGCAGTTTGTTTTACGCATTCCGCTTCGCTACATTTTAGCGTAAAACAAACTACACAGTAGGCGCTTATGAGCTTAGCGTTATGAGCTACTAGCGATGAGATTCATTGGAATAATACTAATTATGTTTTCTTCTTTTTCGTTCGCGAGTGGTGGGCCCAAAGAAGTAACATTAACTCCTGAGTTGGCAGAAACTTTGGGGTTTACTATTAAGGTAAATCCTGAAGGCCTTGCAACCATGATCGAAATGCAGGGACCACTGGAAAGCCCATCTGGTTGTCCTGCCAAAAGAAGCGGATCATTCCTTCTTGGTTCAAATGGTGAGGAATTATTTGTATATATAACCGAGTTGCCAGTGTCCAATTCAAAGCCAGAAGCTATCGGTTACTACACTAATAAATCGCATGAAATGGGTGTGTTTATTGACTACTTATGTAAAGGTAAAAAAGTGTTAAAAAGTATCCGGTACTCTGTGCCATCAATTAGCAAATGGCTCATAACAAGGCCATCAAATTGACCGCTTTACGCTGCGCTTCAAGCGGCAATTTATGGCGGCGTTCAGGCTGTAGAAAAATAGATCTCCTTCGGGATCTAGGCCGATTTTCATAGTAAAATGTCACTTCAGCAGTTTACTGAGGCGGATATGGCCAACTTCATCGATACAAATATAAATCAAACCGTTTTTCTGGATATCAATTTCCTTGACCAGCTTGGTACGGATAATTTTGATTTCTATATGTATACTCTTCTGAATACAGACAAAATTATTGATGGTTTCCTCAGTCGATATAAAAATAGTAATGTTGGCCGCAAGGCCTACCCTCCTGAGCTTCTCCTTCGCGTTATCTTTAGTGCCTATTATCGAGGAATCACCTCCAGTCGAGTGATTGCTAAGCTATGCACAACTGATTTGACGTTCATGGCCCTGGCTGTTGGTACCACGCCACACTTTACAACTATTGCAAATTTCGTCTCGGGTAATTGTGAGGCAATTAAGGAGTTGTTTCACAAAATTCTACTCATTTGCGATGAGAGTGGTTTAATTGGTAAGGAGCATTTTGCTATTGACGGATGCAAGCTTCCTACCGATGCTTCCAAGCAATGGAGTGGAACCCATCCTGAGCTGGAAAAGAAGTCTACTAAGATGCGTGCTAGAGCCGAAAGAATCGTGGATAAGCACCTGGAATCGGACTCTACAAAGAATAATCAAAGCGGCCATTATAAAAAGGATATGCAAACGGTAGAAACCTTGCTAAAGACAGCCGATAAAATTGATGGTTTTCTGGCTGAGAATGAACCTCGTATAGGGCATTCAAAAAGTAAGAAAGAGGTACAGAGTAACATCACGGATAATGAGTCGTGTAAAATGACCACTAGTAAAGGCACAATTCAATGAATGGCTTGTGTGACTGCTGCGGACGAGAAGCATCAGATTATTATTGAAGCAAGAGCCTTTGGTGTCGGTCAAGAACAGATTACGTTGAAACCGATGGTCGAGAGTATTAAAGACAAATTTGAAGAAGATGTATTTTCCGCTGGATGTGTATTAACAGCTGATACAGGATACTGTAGTGAAGATAACCTACAGTTTTTACACGATGAGAATATTAAATCTGTCATACCAGACAATCAATTTAGAATGAGAGACCCGGTTTACTCCGACTCAGAAACGTTTAAAGCGCACAAGAAAAAACGGCAGAAAACCAGAACAGATAACAAAAAAACAAGAGACGTCTTTCCGGGTAGCGAGTTTGTAATTGATTTTGTTAAGAAGGAAGCTGTGTGTCCTAATGGTAAAGAGATGATCTATTTGGGTGATGATTTCGAAACTAAAAGTGGACCCCACATGCGATTCCGAGGTTATTTGAAAGACTGCCGAGAATGCCCATTGCAAGAGCAATGTATGCAGAAAGAAGTCAAAAGTCAGGGGCGACAAATATCAGTTTTAATCGAATCGAAAAGAAGAGTGACACAGTTAGATAAAATGAAAAAGATCATCGATAGTGATGATGGTAAAAAAATGTATAGCAAGCGAATGTATACAATCGAACCGGTCTTTGGGAATATTTGTAGCAACAAAGGTTTAGACAAGTTGAGCTTGCGAGGGGAAAGCAAGGTGACGGCGCAATGGCAGTTGTATTGTATGGTACATAATGCCGAGAAGTTATGGAGGTATGCCACATAGAGGGGTAGAAAGGGCCAAATGGCGCCCTATATGGCAATATTCGATCATTTGTCGATCAGGCAATGTGAAGATTAGCTAGATTCATAATTGTGGTCATATAATGAACGCCTCAGAAAACAATTCAGAGGCGCAAAAAAGTGACGGTCAAACCCGAATTTTTCTACAGCCTCGTTAGAAGGAATGTGAAAATGAGAATTCTAGTGGCGATATTTCTTCTAGCCTCCAATGCATTAGCGTGTGATAAAGTCGACGTAATCTCTGAGAATGGAGGCGAAATATTTGTAAGCTGCGACGATATTGTGAAGGCAACAGATGACGATATCGCAGATATTACATACAAGCTAATTATTAGTGGTCAGTTTGACAATTCCAGTGACTTTTTTATCCACTATACACAAATGCCTGCAGAGTCACCGATTGCTACCTATAACTCCAGGCTTAATACGGTCACGTTCGTTACTACAAAAGGCGCGGCGGCAAGGCAGGTGGTTTTACGTATATGAACGTTCTAACAAAGCTAGCAAGCAGACCTACGTTTCGGTGTTTAAATTTATGCCGGTCGCTACGCTGGCATATATTTAAACACCTACACTGCGGCTGCTTCTAGCGGCGTTATGAGCGCGGTTCGAAAATAAATAAAACGAGTCATGTGCTTGATTTACGGCACGTTGTAGAACGTCTCTCGGCGTTAAAGTACGTAGGTTCTTTGTATCTCACCAGTTTCTTTCCTGGTGCCAAATAGTAGTTTTATAGGTGGTGGTAAATAGCACTTCGCATTTGGCCACCGCTTTTATAGTATGGGGTTTGTCAGTGGGGTGGTGTGTTCTTTCCTGCTGCCATCGGCAAACTAAATTAAAAACGTGGTTTTGTTGTAGCACTTACTGCCGCCGCATAACCAGTCGCTCCATAAGACGCCAACTGCGCAGTTCGTTTTACGCATTCCGCTTCGCTACATTTTAGCGTAAAACAAACTACACAGTAGGCGCTTATGAGCTTAGCGTTATAGCTCACAAAGGTAATTATGTACAAGTGTCCTTGCTGCGGCATGAATTCGATTTCGTGGTGGAAAAAGTTATTTTCTACCCGGCTAGCTCCTAAGCTGTGTAATAGTTGTGGTGGAGAATTCTATGTCCCGATTAATGGAGGATGGCTAGTATACAAATATTTGGCTTTTCCAGCTGTTGTAGCATGGATTCTTGTATTCACATATAAATCAGGGTGGCCTCTAGTAATTTTGATTCCGGCTTTAATCTGGTCTGTTAAATACAGTATTCTAGATTCAAAATTAGTATGTGGGGCGTCCAAGCCATAACAAGTTGCTGCACTCTGACACGTACTGCTGCGCTCGTTTTTGTGTTTGTCGCTGCGCTCCATTTTCACACAAAAACGCTCTCCGCAGCACGTGCAGGTGAGCAAAACGTTAGGCTAAGAATCAAATGATTGAGATTCTATCGAAAATATGGCCACTATTTTTAATACTAATTGTGATAGTAAATGTAATTCTTCAAAAAAGAAGGGCCCATATTGAAGAGAAGACGATCCCAGAAAGCGTATTAAACGAAGATGGGCCTACTGAGGAAAATTGTAACGCTAGTGTAGATGGTCAAGAGTATGCCGGAGTAATCGATTTTAAGCTGGGAAAGGAAAATTTACACATTATGTGTACTTTTCCAAAGTGGCGAATAGCAATTCCCTATAGTTTAATATCAGTTCAAGTACGTCAAGGAATAACCGGAAAAAAAGTTTATCTAAATGTAATGGGTAGTGATCGTATTCGCGTTTCAATGAGCTTGTATACTAAACTACAGGAGCTAAGTTCGGGTGGTTTACCAAAAGCCTAACAAGTTTGTCATGCGGAAAACCTTTGCTACGTTTCGTTTTGGGGTGGCTTCGCCACTTTACCCCAAAACTACACTACACAAAGGTTTCCGCATACAAAGGCGTTATGAGCGCGGTTCGAAAATAAATAAAACGCGTCATGTACTTGATTTACGGCACGTTGTAGAGAGTCTCTCGGCGTTAAAGTAAGTCGGCTCTTTGTATCTCACCAGCTTTGTTCCTGGTGCCAAATAGTAGTTTTATAGGTGGTGGTAAATAGCACTTCGCATTTAGCCACCGCTTTTATAATGTGGGGCTTGTTGGTGGGGTGGTGTGTTCGTTCCTGCTGCCATTGTCAAGCTAAAATAAAACGTGGTTATGTTGTGGTACTTACTGCCGTCGCATAACCAGTCGGTCACCCTGACGCTGCATACTCCGCCGCTTTTTTGTGCATTCCGCTTCGCTACATTCTTGCACAAAAAGCAGCTCCATATGCAGCGCAGGCTACCTTAGCGTTATGAGCGCGGTTCGACAATAAATAGAACGAGTCATGTGCTTGATTTATGGCGCGTTGTAGCAGGTCTCTCGGCGTTAAAGTAAGTCGATTTTTTGTATCTCACCAGTTTCTTTCCTGGTGCCAAATAGTAGTTTTGTAGGTGTTGGAAAATAGTACTTCGCATTTAGCCACCGCTTTTATAATATGGGGTTTGTTGGTGGGGTGGTGTGTTCTTTCCTGCTGCCATCGGCAAACTAAATTAGAAACGTGGTTTTGTTGTAGCGCCAACCGCCGCCGCATAACCAGTCGCTTATGAGCTTAGCGTTAAACCCTATTCATCATCTATCGAAGAAATGGAATATGTTAAAGAAGGATATTAAAGGCTTTTTTAAAGCTGTTAGAGCTAGTGATCTAGAACTGGTGAAAGAACTCCATAATAAAATTCCGGAGCTCGTTAATGCTTGCCATACTGCACCACCCAAAAAAGATGATGGGCAATCTCCTTTACATGTTGCGTACAAAACCGGGAATTATGAAATAGCAGATTACCTAATATCCCAAGGTGCAGATGTTAATTTTATTGAGCAATCCACAAGCAATGAATGGAATGCTCCAGTAATTCATGACTGCATAAGAGGTGTCGCTTTCAATACGTATGGTTTGACTGAAAATGAAGATGATTTCAATATTGCTCTTAAGGCTCTTCAGAATATTATCGTAAATGGTGCTTCAGTAAACTCCGAAGATTCCTATGGCAATACCTGTTTAGCGAGAGCAATCTTGGATACTAAGCAAATCATTGATAGAGAGTTTACGGATGAAATAGCCAATATTGTTTACGCACAATATAAAGCGTTATTCCGCGTATTACTCGGAGCAGGTGCAGATCCAGATATAAAAACAGATAAAAGGCAAAGTGCTCATGAACTCATAGAGCGTTTTAAATTAAATAAATACAACTTGGTTTAACAAGGCCATGCAATCTGACTCCGCAACCTGTCACGCTTTTTGCTGCGCAAAAAGACGCGCCAGGTTGCTACGCAGTTGATGGCGGCGTTATGTTTAAAATGATGAAAATATTTATTTATACGATTGCAGTTTTTGTTGGCGGTTGCTCTTTGACCCCAGAGGTACTTTTAGGCGACTATCAGGCGACCATTATTGGTTACTGGGAAAATGAGGATATAAACCAAGCGTCATTGGAGTTTTTAGAAAGCGATGTGGTTAAAATCCATCACCCAATATACGAGAATAGTTGCGTACAGTTTGGTATTGTCGAAGGGGAATGGAAGATGAACGACGACAATATAAAGTTTAGTTTTATTAGCGAACTCGATACCATTGAATATATTCGCCATATACATAATCTAAATAAAAATAATCTTAAGTTAAAGTCGACAACAGATGGTGCTTTAGCTAATTATAATCGAAAGCCAAGATAGTGCAGTTCGGCACACATAACAATTATGTCCTGTTGACGTTTTGGCTTTCGTTCCGTTTTGGGGTGGCTTCGCCACTTTACCCCAAAACTACACTACACCCAAAACGCAACAGACATAGGCGTTAGGGCTCCACAAGGGGTAGTATGAATATATTCAAAAGAATTATTTTGTTGGTTATGCTTTATTCGGGATTTGGTTTTGCCTGTTTGGAAGAACCTGTACTGGCTTCCGGAGACTTCTTTGAGCGATCGGCAAGTATATATTTGGTATGTCCAAGTATTTCTAATTTTTCTGATACAGAGGCAAAAAAAACAGTCGAAAAATTATTAGGCAAATATGAAGGCATTGCACCGGAAATATTTATACAGTTTTTAGCAAGCAACAAATATATTGGGTATATGGAGAAATCTCCTTATACTTTGCCAAATAATGAACTGGTAGCAGATTACTATAGTGGTACTGGGCGCTTGTACTTTTGGCCAAAATCAGAAAACAAACGGTATATCAGTATTGAAAGGAAAAGTGGAAGCAAGCCCTAACAATACGCTAAAGTTGACACTTTGGCCTACTTTCCGTTTTGGGGCGCCTTCGGCACTTTACCCCAAAACTCCATTACGGCCAAAGTGCAACTTAGCGAAGCGTTATGAGCGCGGTTCGAAAATAAATAAAACGAGTCATGTGCTTGATTTACGGCACGTTGTAGAGCGTCTCTCGGCGTTAAAGTAAGTCGGCTCTTTGTATCTCACCAGCTTTGTTCCTGGTGCCAAATAGTAGTTTTACAGGTGGTGGTAAATAGCACTTCGCATTTAGCCACCGCTTTTTTAATATGGGGCTTGTTGGTGGGGTGGTGTGTTCGTTCCTGCTGCCATTGGCAAACTAAATTAAAAACGTGGTTTTGTTGTGGCGCCAACCGCCGCCGCATAACCAGTCGGTCAACCTGACGCTGCATACTCCGCCGTTTTTTGTGCATTACGCTTCGCTTCATTCTTGCACAAAAAGCAGCTCCATATGCATCGCAGGCTACCTTAGCGTTATGAGCGCGTTCGAAAATAAATAAAACGAGTCATGTGCTTGATTTACGGCACGTTGTAGAGGGTCTCTCGGCGTTAAAGTACGTAGGTTCTTTGTATCTCACCAGCTTTGTTCCTGGTGCCAATTGAAAGTTTTATAGGTGGTGGTAAATGGCACTTCGTATTTAGCCACCGCTTTTATAATATGGGTTTTGCTGGTGGGGTGGTGTATTCGTTCCTGCTGCCATTGGGAAGCTAAAATAAAACGTGGTTTTGTTATGGCATATACTGCCGCATCATAACCAGTCGGTCACCCTGACGCTGCATACTCCGCCGTTTTTTGTGCACTCCGCTTCGCTTCATTCTTGCACAAAAAGCAGCTCCATATGCAGCGCAGGCTACCTTAGCGTTATGAGCGCGGTTCGAAAATAAATAAAACGAGTCATGTGCTTGATTTATGGCGCGTTGTAGCAGATCTCTCGGCGTTAAAGTAAGTCGGTTTTTTGTATCTCACCAGTTTCTTTCCTGGTGCCAAATAGTAGTTTTATAGGTGGTGGTAAATAGCACTTCGCATTTAGCCACCACTTTCGTAATATGGAGTTTGTTGGTGGGGTTGTGTGTTCTTTCCTGCTGCCATCGGCAAGCTAAATTAAAAACGTGGTTTTGTTGTGGCGCCAACCGCCGTCGCATAACCAGTCGGTCACCCTGACGCTGCATACTCCGCCGCTTTTTTGTGCATTCCGCTTCGCTTCATTCTTGCACCAAAAGCAGCTCCATATGCAACGCAGGCTACCTTAGCGTTATGAGCGCGGTTCGAAAATAAATAGAACGAGTCATGTGCTCGATTTACGGCACGTTGTAGAACGTCTCTCGGCGTTAAAGTAAGTAGTTTATTTGTATCTCACCAGCTTTGTTCCTGGTGCCAAATAGTAGTTTTATAGGTGGTGGTAAATAGCACTTCGAATTTAGCCACCGCTTTTACAATATGGGGTTTGTTGGTGGGGTGGTGTGTTCGTTCCTGCTGCCATTGGCAAGCTAAAATAAAACGTGGTTTTGTTGTGGTGCTTACCGCCGCCGCATAACCAGTCGGTCACCCTGACGCTGCATACTCCGCCGCTTTTTTGTGCATTACGCTTCGCTACATTCTTGCACAAAAAGCAGCTCCATATGCAGCGCAGGCTACCTTAGCGTTATGAGCGCGGTTCGAAAATAAATAAAATGAGTCATGTGCTTGATTTACGGCACGTTGTAGAGAGTCTCTCGGCGTTAATGTAAGTGGGTTTTTTGTATCTCACCAGTTTCTTTCCTGGTGCCAAATAGTAGTTTTATAGGTGGTGGGAAATAGCACTTCGCATTTAGCCACCACTTTCGTAATATGGAGTTTGTTGGTGGGGTTGTGTGTTCTTTCCTGCTGCCATCGGCAAGCTAAATTAACAAACGTGGTTTTGTTGTAGCGCCAACCGCCGCCGCATAACCAGTCGCTCCATAAGACGCCTACTGTGCAGCTCGTTTTACGCATTCCGCTTCGCTACATTTTAGCGTAAAACAAACTACACAGTAGGCGCTTATGAGCTTAGCGTTATGAGCGCGGTTCGAAAATAAATAAAACGAGTCATGTGCTTGATTTACGGCACGTTGTAGCGGGTCTCTCGGCGTTAACGTACGTAGGTTCTTTGTGTCTCGCTAGCTTTGTTCCTGGTGCCAAATAGTCGTTTTATAGGTGGTGGCAAATAGCACTTCGCATTTGGCCACCGCTTTTATAGTATGGGGTTTGTTGGTGGGGCGGTGTGTTCTTTCCTGCTGCCATTGGCAAGCTAAAATAAAACGTGGTTTTGTTGTGGTACTTACTGCCGCCGCATAACCAGTCGCTCCATAAGACGCCAACTGCGCAGTTCGTTTTACGCATTCCGCTTCGCTACATTTTAGCGTAAAACAAACTACACAGTAGGCGCTTATGAGCTTAGCGTTATGTGAAGTCATGAAAATAGTATTATTTGAATCAGAAAATATTGACCTTACCTCTAAAGAAGACCTAGCCCTTTTTATACCAGACCATTTAGACGGAAAGGTGTTGAATTATGGTCAAGGTGAGGGCCAAATTGAAATTGAGGGTACTGTTTGGGGACTGTATGTGAACAACGAAAATTTTTACTATTTCACTTTGGAAGAGGGCTTTATAAGCTGGGATAAATTCACAGCATTAGTCGACTCAATATTGGTTAAAGTCAATTCAGAGTTTGGTGTTAACTTCTCTCTTGCTGTAGAGGGGCCAGTTTTAAATGAACCTAATATGTAAATCACATAACAAAGCCAGTCAATCTGACCTCCGTAAGCTGTCTTCTTTTTTGCAAAAAAGCGCAAAAAAGCAGCCATCTCACTCCGGCAGTTGCTGGCGGCGTTAAGACCCCTAGGGAAAATATATGCGTCGTCTTCTTATAATTTTAATACTTTTAACATTTTCAGAGTTGTCTATGTCTAATACAGTATACGGGAGTGCCGACTTAAAGCTCGCGCTAACAGCCGAGGAGGCTAAGAAGCTCACGGTAATTCTAGCTAAGTTTTCCAAAGATTCTGAAGTTGAAAAATACGTACAGACTGGTATTGGGTTTTCTGGTGAGTCTTTTAGCTTCTACGATCCAATAAAAAAGGGCGCAGTAAGAATTGAAGGTTCGGCTGCCTTACCTGTTGATGACGAGAATGAAATGATGGGTGCGTTTTCTCACTGGCTTGAGTTTTTAACAGAAGTTAGAAATACCTTGGGCCGAGGAGATTGGCACGTTCATATGGATGACTATGACGTAAATTGGGACTCAAAATTAAATGCATACCGTATGTAGTCTTAACAATGCGCTCAATTTGACGTTTTGGTCTTCGCTCCGTTTTATGCATGGCCACCGGCCATTTTTGCATAAAACTCCACTGCAACCAAAACGCAAATTAGCTTAGCGTTAGCATCCTATCAATATGAATCTAGTAATCGAATCAAATGCAAAGGAGTTTGCACTTAGGCATGGTGTTTTATCATTGGAAGAGGTTGTTACTTGGGCAGATGCTCTCATTGAGAAGATGGACGAGCCACCTGTAGAGTTATTTGATGTTTCACTGGCTAAAGATTTAAATTCGATAATTGAGGCACTTGGATGTTTTGGTAGGTCGAATGAAAAAACTACCGTTGCAAAACTTATATTTCGGTACTTTTACGATAATTTATCTTCAAGTCAACCAAACTATGAGCGTGTCGCAAGAGGGCTATACGACATGTTCCTCCAAGAAATAGCACCAATGGCGCCTCCTTCAGAAGAAATGGCGTGCTACTGGGATGACCTTGATTTGGCTGAGAGAGGGTATGTAGGCACATTGGAAGAGGTACAACAAAACATGCTAAATCTATTAAAAGTGCACAAATGCTAACAAGCCAAGCCAGCAGGACGTATTTTTGCTGTCGCTTCGCTCCAAAGCACAAAAATACGCCGCTGCTTAGGGGCGTTAGAAACCCAAGAAAAGTATGGTGATATATTCAGGAAAAGACTCGCCGAGCGCTATCTTAATGCCGATACTATTTCTACCATTGGTATTCTTACCCTTTGTATTTGGTGTTGTCACTTGGGAAATTTTAGCTGTAGGGTCATTGGTTATATACCTAATGACAAAAGGGCTCAGCTTTACCATCGAAAAAAGTAATGATGCGTATATACTTATAAGACAATGCTGGGGGATAAAGTACGAGTCTACAAAGTCCCAAGGTATTGGGTGCGTCTGTTTGGACGATGAATACTCGGACGCCCCTAAATCGACTTGTGTTTCTATTATGTTTGCTGGGCGTACGACGTATATTGGTACGAGTAAAAATATGAGAGAAATTGAAATTGCACTGTCGAAGTACCAGAGCAATTCTTGAGGTGCGCCTTCTAACAAGGCCATCGTAGCGACCACTTTTCCGTCGCTTCAATTTGTGCTTTGATAGCACAAATCAAATCAACTACAAAGTGGCGCCACATGGCGACGTTATACGTCAAGGAGGGTTCAGTGCTAAAAAAAATATGCCCTTGGTGTGGCGAGAAAACTACATTAAACCAACTCGGTCGAAGGCCAGTTAAGAAGAAGCCGCAGTGGTATGAGTTTTCTAGAAGTGTGCGGGTTTGTCCATACTGTGCGGGTGCAGTGAAGCCTGGCGGTAAATCGATGTGGTTTATGGTTCTAGCTTTGCCTGCATTTATGTCGTTCATGATAGATTCATTCACGGGTTTTAACGTGCTGAAAGAGTTGGATGCCGAAACCGCTGGCTGGGTACTGTTTTTACTTGGGTGTATTGGTGCATATTATTTTGGAATATTTGAAAAAGTAGAAAACGTATAACCAGGCTATCAAGCAGACCTCCATTCCGGTGTTTGATTTTGTGCTGGCCGCTAACGCTAGCACAAAACAATCACCTCCATTACGGCTGCTTATAGCAGCGTTAGGCTACCGAGAGTATCACCGAGAGAAAAATGGATAACTCAAAGAGTACAGTTCGTCAGAGAGCGGATGAAATTAAAGAATACCAATGTAAAAATCTAATTGCAGTTTTAGAAAATCCGATGGATATAAAAAACATTGGATCTGTCATTAGAAATGCAAACGCTCTTGGCGTAGAAAAAATATATGTAGTAGATTCTCGTAAGTCCTTACCTGATGACTGGGAAGAACTAAGAGAACGCAAATCACTCTCAAAGATATCGGTATCCGCTTCAAAATGGACTTTTGTTAAGCGTTTTGACAGCACTGAAGAATGTTTAGAGCATCTCGAGAAAAATCGATTTACATCTGTAGTAACTTCGCCTCACGTCAAGGGAAGAGACAACTTTGTACTTCATGAGGCTGACTATACTCAACCGAAGCTTGCAGTGTGGTTCGGGAATGAATCTCGAGGTATAAGCGATATTGTAGTAGAACGAAGTGAGTTTTGCGTATCAATACCAATGTTCGGCATGATAGAGAGCTTAAATTTGGCCACTACTACGGGTATAGTCCTTTATGAAGTCACAAAGCAAAGACGTGACTACCAGGCTAAATACAAACGTGCAAACAGAAAAGCCTAACAAAAGTATGCACACGACAAAAACTGCGTCGCTCCGTTTGTGCAAGGGCTTCGCCCATTTTACACAAACTACACGCCGCAGTTTTTGCGTGTGATACTGGCGTTCAGGCTGTAGAAAAATAGATCTCCTTCGGGATCTAGGCCGATTTTCATAGTAAAATGTCACTTCAGCAGTTTACTGAGGCGGATATGGCCAACTTCATCGATACAAATATAAATCAAACCGTTTTTCTGGATATCAATTTCCTTGACCAGCTTGGTACGGATAATTTTGATTTCTATATGTATACTCTTCTGAATACAGACAAAATTATTGATGGTTTCCTCAGTCGATATAAAAATAGTAATGTTGGCCGCAAGGCCTACCCTCCTGAGCTTCTCCTTCGCGTTATCTTTAGTGCCTATTATCGAGGAATCACCTCCAGTCGAGTGATTGCTAAGCTATGCACAACTGATTTGACGTTCATGGCCCTGGCTGTTGGTACCACGCCACACTTTACAACTATTGCAAATTTCGTCTCGGGTAATTGTGAGGCAATTAAGGAGTTGTTTCACAAAATTCTACTCATTTGCGATGAGAGTGGTTTAATTGGTAAGGAGCATTTTGCTATTGACGGATGCAAGCTTCCTACCGATGCTTCCAAGCAATGGAGTGGAACCCATCCTGAGCTGGAAAAGAAGTCTACTAAGATGCGTGCTAGAGCCGAAAGAATCGTGGATAAGCACCTGGAATCGGACTCTACAAAGAATAATCAAAGCGGCCATTATAAAAAGGATATGCAAACGGTAGAAACCTTGCTAAAGACAGCCGATAAAATTGATGGTTTTCTGGCTGAGAATGAACCTCGTATAGGGCATTCAAAAAGTAAGAAAGAGGTACAGAGTAACATCACGGATAATGAGTCGTGTAAAATGACCACTAGTAAAGGCACAATTCAATGAATGGCTTGTGTGACTGCTGCGGACGAGAAGCATCAGATTATTATTGAAGCAAGAGCCTTTGGTGTCGGTCAAGAACAGATTACGTTGAAACCGATGGTCGAGAGTATTAAAGACAAATTTGAAGAAGATGTATTTTCCGCTGGATGTGTATTAACAGCTGATACAGGATATTGTAGTGAAGATAACCTACAGTTTTTGCACGATGAGAATATTAAATCTGTCATACCAGACAATCAATTTAGAATGAGAGACCCGGTTTATTCGGACTCAGAAACGTTTAAAGCGCACAAGAAAAAACGGCAGGAAACCAGAACAGATAACAAAAAAACAAGAGACGTCTTTCCGGGTAGCGAGTTTGTAATTGATTTTGTTAAGAAGGAAGCTGTGTGTCCTAATGGTAAAGAGATGATCTATTTGGGTGATGATTTCGAAACTAAAAGTGGACCCCACATGCGATTCCGAGGTTATTTGAAAGACTGCCGAGAATGCCCATTGCAAGAGCAATGTATGCAGAAAGAAGTCAAAAGTCAGGGGCGACAAATATCAGTTTTAATCGAATCGAAAAGAAGAGTGACACAGTTAGATAAAATGAAAAAGATCATCGATAGTGATGATGGTAAAAAAATGTATAGCAAGCGAATGTATACAATCGAACCGGTCTTTGGGAATATTTGTAGCAACAAAGGTTTAGACAAATTGAGCTTGCGAGGGGAAAGCAAGGTGACGGCGCAATGGCAGTTGTATTGTATGGTACATAATGCCGAGAAGTTATGGAGGTATGCCTCATAGAGGGATAGAAAGGGCCAAATGGCGCCCTATATGGCAATATTCGATCATTTGTCGATCAGGCAATGTGAAGATTAGCTAGATTCATAATTGTGGTCATATAATGAACGCCTCAGAAAACAATTCAGAGGCGCAAAAAAGTGACGGTCAAACCCGAAATTTTCTACAGCCTCGTTAGCTTAAATCCAGTCCTCGAGAGTAAGGTCAGGAATTCTGGAAAATTCTTTAGTGTTATTTGTTACGAGCACAGCATTAATGCTGCGCGCATGCGCGGCAATAAATAAGTCGTTGCTACCAATAATGTTTCCTTGCCGTTTTAAAATTGCTCTAATTAGTCCGTAGTGTCGAGCGGCTTCTTCATCCCAAGGATCTATAAGTACTCTTTGAGTAAATATATCTAGCTGATTGTAACGTTCTTCTCTAAGCTTTGGATCGCCGTTTTCAATACCATAACAAAGCTCCGCGTAGGCAACCGTGGAAATAGAAATATTTTTAATGGCTTTAAACTTATTTTTCAGCTCGGTAGTTCGATTCTTTAAAACAAATATACAGGTATTGGTGTCGAGCATGTACATTAATAAAAATCTCGCTCTTGAGGGGCGCCTTGTTCACGGTCACTTAAGTAGTCTTCGTCAAAAGCCGAAGCCTGAGAAAAAAAGTCGTCCCACGTAGGTTTGGTTGGAGAAATTACAACTTTGTCACCTTGCTTAGATATGTACACTTCGTCACAATCGAACCTGAACTCTTTGGGTAGGCGCACAGCTTGGCTTCGCCCGTTCATAAAAATTTTGGCAATTTGGTTTAGCATTATACAAATCCCTCAATGCGGTGGTATATACCGAATAGTATATACTGTGTCTCGTGACTTGGCTATAAGGTGTAACATATTGAAAATAAAAGAAAAAGCTAACAAAGCTATCAACCTGACGTCCAAAGCTACACTGGTCTTTGGGCATGGCCTACGGCCATTATGGCCCAAAACCAGCTCCACTCTGGCCGCAGGTTATAGCGGGCGTTATGTTTTTATCGTTTTGTCAGCTCAAGGAGATATAAATGTTGGATTTAAGCTTATTGTTACCAAAGAAAATCGACAACAGTTTTCTTGGTAATAAGGTTGCGCTTTGGTTTTTTTATCTATTAACTGCTGTAACTTTGTGGCGAAGCCAGCATCATTTGTTTTCGCCTGACGGAGGGGCACAATCTATAGCTACAATCCCTCTTGATACATATGCACAAGGAGCATCGTTAACGATTATTGGTATTTTTGCGTTGTGGGGGCTGTCACAATTAGTAATAAGCGTTATTTATCTAGTAAGCGCCCATTAACTAGGGTGTCTTGACATCCTTACATTTAAAATTCCACGGCAATAATTTTTCAAGATCCTCCATCGTCTCTGCGTAAGGCAATTTTTTCAACATATCCTTAAAATAACCATAAGGCTCAAGCCCATTCGCTTTTGCCGTTTCAATTAAACTGTAGTAAATCGCGCTGGCATTTGCCCCTTTCGGAGTATCACTAAAAAGCCAATTACGTCGACCAACACAAAAAGGTCGTATGGCGTTTTCCGCTAGAATATTGCTGATGGGGATTTCCCCCTGCTCGCAGTATAAGGTCAGCTTTTCCCACTGGTTTAAGGTGTAGCTAATAGCTTTCCACGTTAATCCTTCTTTTGATACCCGACTTTCATTTTTTTCTAGCCAAGTTTTTAGTGTGTTGAGTAAAGGGACGCTTTCCTGCTGTCGGGTTTGGATTTTTTCTTCGGCTGTTTTGCCTTGTATCTGGCGCTCAACCAGATAAAGCTTGTTGATAAGCGATAATCCCATGCGGGCCTTGCTGGGAGCTCTCGATTTTGCGTTAGCTTTTAAATCTTTGCTTGCTGCTTTTTCGGCTTCGTCAAACTTGCGGCGTGCATGATCCCAGCACCCAGCATGTTGGAGTTTCTGCTTTTTCACCACAGCATTGTAGCCAGCATAACCATCAGTTTGCAGAGCGCCATTAAACCCTTCTAACAGGCGCAACGGCACATCCTTACTTCGAGATGGATCATACTCAAACAAAACACTGGGATGATCTGGAGGCCCTCCACGGGTTAACCACATCCACTTGTCACTGGTTGCGCTCCGACCGGGTTCTTTGAGCACCTGAACGCGGGTCTCATCGGCTTGTATAAGATCACCATTCCATTGATGCTCTCGCATTAGCTTGATTAGCGGAGCAAGCTGTAACGATAAACGTATTAGCCAATTGGCCAGTGTAGTGCGTGTAACACTGCCACCATAGCGCCCCAAAATGCCTTCTAAACGATAGAGTGGCAACGCATCCATGTATTTAGCAGTAATGATGTAGGCCAATGTGTTGGTGCTGGCAACAGCTTTCGGTAGCGGGTGTTTAGGTAAGGGGGCAGAAACAATTCTACGCTTATTTTCTCCGCCAATATTTTTATCTTCGTCGTCGATAAAAATCGCTTTTTCTTGCATCAGTTCAATCACTTGAACCTGTGCCGGGATAATATCCAGCTCTTCTTTAACTTTGACAAAGTAGGTGTCGATAGCGCCGTCTTTTGCCTCATCACTGAGTTCAATGCGGTGCTGAACACGCGGTATAGTGGGATTTAGCCCTTTGCGGCCCGAGGGCTTTTTCTTCTTGGGCTCATCATCGGCTTCCTGCTCAACCTCTATGGCTTCTGCTTCATCAAACATCCCCAGCTGATTAGGCTGTTGCTCGCTACTGCGGCCATACAGTTTTTGTTTTTGTTGCCGAAGCAGCTCTTCCAGTACGGCAATTCGAGCTTTTTGCGACTGTATGACTTGAGTTTTTTTGCCAATGACCTGATCTTTTTCGTCAAGTAGATTTTCTTTTTGTTCGAGCTGCGTATTTTTTTCCAGCAGCAGATCGCGCCACGAACCTTCATCAAAAGTGGAGTCGCTATCGCTTACATTCTGAGTATTTGGAGGTGAAGTCATGGCGTGGATTATACCAAATTATCCCCCGCTATTTTTAAAATACTGTTTCGTAATGCAGTTTTTTATGGGGTTTCATCGCGCTCAGATCATAGCCATCCAGCAGCCAATTTAATTGTTGTCCGCTGAGGGTGATAATGTCATCCCCCTGCCTAGGCCACTTGAATTTTTCTTCGGCTAAGCTCTTGTAATACAGGACAAAACCGTTTCTTTCCCAAAATAGGCATTTGATTTTGTTGCGGCGCTTGTTGGTAAAGCCATAAAGGCGCCCTTCAAATACGTTATGCCCCAGCTCCCGCTCAACAATGGCACTGAGTCCATTAAACGATTTCCTGAAGTCTACAGGCTTTCGATAAAGGTAGATAACGGGTAGCGACCGCGAGGGTCGCATTACTTCGTTCATTGTAGCGTGCACATTAATGCGCTCACTAGCGGTAAGGTTTGTGTGCTTATCCCTTCGATTGTATGTCCGCTGGCCAGGCGTAAACTTAAACATTCAGCGCCGATGGCATTGGTGCTCAAAACACTAACTTGGCTAAAGCCTGTTGATTGCGCATCTGGGCTAAGTGCTTGGGGTTCATACTTGCGTTTGTAGTATGACAGCTGGTGAGCGACCAAGCCTTGCTCTCGGCAAAATTGAGAAAGTGGTAAACCAGATTCTCGCCATGCTTTGAGTTCGACCCGCCAGTCAATTGGGGGGGTACGCGTTTGTTTTTCCATAATGGACTCCTTGGTTAGGGGGGGCCATTATGAGCTGATGATTGTTGGCTGGGTATTACCCGGGTTAATGGGCGCTTACTTTATCTATTTGCATGCATACGGTATCGAGCACTAATTCCTTTGATGTACTTATTCGGAATAATTGAGTATGGGATGAGAGCGTTTTACATTGGTTCATATAAGCCAGTAGAAACCGCAGGTGATGCTCCAGGAGCATTAATTAATTTACCTTTCATGCTTATATTTACTTTAATGCTCGCTCTGTCGTTATGGCGAAAAAAGCAATAAATCGAGGCCAAAACATAACAAATAGGGATATGTCGCGCGAAGCCGCGACATATCCTATTGTTGAACGAGCCCGTGCTGCAGGCTCTCTCTATAGTAAATAAGTAAAATGGGTTTTGTTAACCGGAAGGTTGTGTCGACGTTATGTCTTTATGGAAGGCGAGTGCAAGCCTCGCCTGTTAGACGATAAAAAAATACTGATTTTATTTCATGGATGCTTCTCCAGTTTGAATGAATTGATTCCCTTTGGTGTCTTCCCTTTTGATCTTTTTAGTCTGGAAACAAACTAAAATTCGGGTCAATTTCTGCTTTTATTGATTTACTTGGCGTGATTACCGCAATCACTCGCATGGTGCCTTTGCACTTTTTACACTTGAAGACTGGTTTTTTTCGGGTGTTCGGTGTGGGTGTTTCAACGCATAAAATGTACTGTATCGTCTTCAGTAGGCGTTTGGCATTGCCGTGTAAAAAACCGTAATCGCGTGCGCGCCTAAAGCCTTTGGGTAACGTATGTTGTAGCACCAGCGCCACAAATTCCTCACCCTGCAATGTACGCGTTTTGACATCCCCTGTGTTGCTTTCGGTATAGCGGAATGTCACTTCACTCCCATCATTCTTAATAATGTTTTTATTGCTGATGACTCCACGATACAAATATCGTGAAAGATAGTGAAGTGCAGGTAAACCACGGCCAACACGCTGGCATTGCGTCACCCATTTTTTCGATGTTGTCGGTACGGTAAATCCTGCTTCCGATAGGGCGCGTAAAAATGCGCCTCGAAATTTGGCGGCAAGGGCGCGTCCATTAAACAGATATTTCCCCTTCAGCGTACGCCATTCACGACGAGCACGGTGCACACCACCTGCAGGCACTACAATATGCACGTGAGGGTGGTAGTCGAGCCGACGGGTATGCGTGTGCAATACAGCTGTCATCGCCAACTCAGCGTGAAAGCCTTTTTTATTGCGCGCGAACGTCTTGAGTGTTTCGACGGCGCATTTGAATAGCAAGCTGTAAACGACTTTGGGGTTTGCTTTGGCCAGCGCTCTTAATTGCTCGGGTAAGGTAAACGTGGCCATAAAATAATTCACCGGTAACAGCTTCTGTTCTTGACGCTCAAGCCAGTCAGATGTGGCGCTGTGTTGGCACTGATTACACGCGCGGTGACCGCAGGAGCGGTGTTTTTGGGTGGTATAGGGGCATGCATCACAGGCAAACGTCATTTGCGCATATTGTTGCGTACGGCAACCGGTGATGGCATTAATGGCAGACCACTGATCGTCACGGGTTTGCGCCCCGTATTGGTGTTTGAAACGATCGAGGTATTGGGTGATGATGGAAGACAGTTCGATTGAGGCAAGCATACTATTCAGCCTCCGTCGTAGGGACGATATTGAGCCGATTTACCATGCGGTTAATAATCTTGTCAGTATCTTTTTGCGTTACGTCGGTTAGCTGGGTATAGAGGGCCGTTGTTTTTGGACAATCGTGTCCCATCTCCGTTTGAATGGCGCGCTGGGTTACGCCATTTTCCACCAATAAAGCGCCGTAGCAATGGCGCAGTGTGTGTGGTGTTGCGTGTTTGTGTATACCAACAGAAGCTAGGATGGCTTTAAATGATTTTTGTAGCCCCCCGCGGTCCATGATTTTGGTAGCGCTTTGGCGTTCTTGGTGATTGCGCCCGGCGGGGAAAATCATATCAGGGTGTCGATGTGTGGCCCAATATTGCCTGAGGTGAATCAGTGTTGCTTGCGGTAAGGTGACGAACCGGTCTTTTTTACCCTTTCCTAGGCGGATATGGACCTTCATGCGCTGCGCATCAATATCACCAATGCGTAGGTTTAGTGTTTCGTGAATACGGAGTCCCATGCTGAATGCCGTTAGTATAAATACCTGATAGCGGCGTTCATGCGTGCCATTGATCATCCGCTCAATTTCTTTGAGGGTTAATATATCCGGCAGAACTTTCTTCTGAGGGGGTTTAACAATGTCGACCCATTGCCAGTGCTTGTTGAGTACGTGTTTATAGAAAAACTGCAGGCCATTACGGTCCACCTTGACCGTGCTCCAGGAGTGGGTTTTTGTGAGCGAAGAGAAGTAGTCTTTGAGGTCATCTTGTGTCAATCGGTCGGGAACGCGATCAAAGAATTCGGTGATGCGCCGCAGTGCTCGACTGTATCCGTCAATGGTATTGTCAGCCTTGCCTTGACGGCGCAATGCGTTAATATGACGTTGGTACAGCGAACCAAATCGTGCTTGTTGTGCCTTTCTCATAAATAATGCCTCAAGTTGTCGTACTCGGATGTGAGTACGTAGGGGGATTGTTTATGAGAAATCAGAATTTTGATACTTGCCGCAAAGCGGCTTCGTTCAACAAGGCGCTCCTGCTGAAAACCATAAGCTACGGCTTCGCCTCCTCTTATGTTTTCAGCAGAGCTTGGCGTTATATTCCACCCAATTTTACACCTGCTTCTCGTCTGCAAGCTGCTAATAAGCTTTCAATCGAATCTTGACGCTGAAGCGTTCTAGCTATGGCGACGGCGCCAATCATCATTGCTGTAACTGACAAAATATCTTGTTCGTCGCAGTCGCAATAACTACTTGCGTACTCCATAATTGCTGTATTCATGCCATAGTAAACGTCAGCATAAGCTGTCTTTATTGCGTTATCCTGCATGTTGATATCTGTGGCCAAGAAGGCTAACGGACAAGTCAAAGAGCGCTCTCCATTCACATGTTCCGAGCTCAGGTATGTATTTAGCAGCAAAGACAACCATTGTTTATTGGTGGTGTCCTCTGGTTTAAGGCCGGCAAGTTTAGTACTGCAGGCTCTAAATTTTAGTGCCTCACGGTAAAGCTCTGCTTTGTTGGTGAAATGCGCATAAAACCCGCCTCTAGTAAGCCCGCAGTTACTCATCAAGTCATCGATTGTAACTCCCTCAAAACCCTTTATTGCAAATAGTCTAAAGGAGCTATCAAGAATTTTATCTCGGGTTTTGTTTTTGTGCGTCTCTGTATATGGCATAGGGCTATCCCTGATTATTACTATATATGTTCTTTATCATATATAAAATCCGATCTAAGATGAAGCTACATCTATGGTAATGAAATTAAATATGTATATTCATTACTATATTGTCGTCGGCCATTAGCCATACTGGGGATTACGTGGAAAAGCATATTGGAAGTTGTCGCTGCGGCGGCATTGAATTTTACTTTTATAACGACCCGATCAATTCTATTTTTTGCTATTGCAAGGAGTGCCAATCGCTCACTGGATCGGACAAATGGTTTGGACTGTGGGTGCCAAAAGATAATTTTAAATTTACTAAAGGCACGCCTTCAACGTATACGCGGGCTGGAGATTCAGGTAAAGACGTAAATTATAAGTTCTGCGGTAATTGTAGCACTGCTTTGTGTGCTGAGATAACTGCGGGTAATTTTTACTCTGTATCAGCAACTTCATTGAAAAGTATTAAGTTCAATCCAAAAATGTCAATTTACGCATCATCAGCACCATCATGGGCGATCTTACCCAACGATGTACCAAAATTTGATACTCTACCGCCAGGAATGGGAGGCTAAATATCTAACAAAAACAGACGGCAGTAAATTTACGAGCACAAACTTGAGTTTTCAAGTGAAGTGCAACAAAATATTTTATCGCACATAGACTTGCTCCGGAGTTTTCATATTTACTATTTTTCTAGGACGTCTATTTAGTTTTAACGCGATATCATCATAGTCAGCTTGTGTTATATGTTTCATTGATTTGCCTTTTGGTAAATATTGGCGAATAAGTCCATTTGTATTTTCGTTGAGCCCGCGCTCCCAGGAGTGATACGGGTTAGCGAAATAGAATTTTGTTCCTGTGGCATCTTCGATGTCTTTATATCCGTGAAATTCGGTACCGTTGTCAGCTGTGATGGTTTTTACCTGATTAACCTCTCTTTTAATTAGCTCAATAGTTCTGCGGTTTAATTCGTCTTTAGTGCGAGCTTCAAGTTTTCCTATTATGGTGTACTTGCTTTTTCTATCGACTATGGTGACGATGCTATGGAGATCGCTGGAGCCATGAACGGTATCTATCTCAAAATGCCCTATACGGCTTTTGTTTTCAGCGGCTTTAGGCCTTGTTGAGATATGAGCCTTTTCTGGTAGGATTCCACGTGAATCGGCGCTTCTATAGCGCTTACGACGCTTTTTGTTCGATTGGCGCAAGTGTTTGTATAGGTCGCCGTTACAGCATCGGTCATACCAAATATATCGATAGACCGTCGGATAGCTAACTTTGAAAATCTTATTAGCTGCAAGCCATAGAGATACTTGCTCGGGGCTCCAATCGAGTCGAATCAAGGCAATAATCATTTGCCATTCAAGGTCAGAAAAATACCATTTTTGCCGAGACTCGCGACGGATACGTGAAGTACGCTTAACTGCCCGAGCCGCACAGTACTTTCCGTCTGTACGGCGGTTTCGTTTAAGCTCGGGGGATATGGAGCCAGGAGAGCGACCTAGCTCCCGAGCGATATAGGCTTGAGATTTTCGTTGCTTTAGTAAGGTTGCTATAGTATATCTTTCTTCTGTGGTGAGCTGGTGGTACGTCATGAGATTCCTCTTCTTGCCGGTTGAGTAAAACCATGAGTATCCCAGTTCACCCTATAAAAAGGAATATTTGGGTGTGTTGCACTTACATCGTAAATCCAGCTCTTTTTTGAGCATTAGACTTTAGTCTAATATTTTAAACCGAAATATATAACCATGTGCTTATGGCAAAATAAATTGTTAATAAGTGTGCCTGCTATTTCTATATAAAAGTCTGCTCGTATAATTGATTGATTCAGTGGTGGCAGGCCTGTACTGCGTTAATCTAGTATTCGTCTTTAATCTTGAATAGAAAAATAAAACGATTGGGCGTGAGTACTGACTTTAATTCTTGGTTTTTCTTCAACTACCTATCAATCAACGTAGCAATAGGGATTTGTTATGCGCATCTACAATAAGATAAATGAGTATTGGTATAAGTTTTTTGTAGTGGGTACTTTTTGTGCCGTTTCAACAATAAGTTATGCCAATTTCAATTGTGAGCTATCGATTTCTAACGAGTGGACATCCGGGGGTACTGCTAACCTCAGTATTCATAATAATGGTTTTGAAGCCGCAACTTGGGCAACGATCCTCGCCGAATTCCCCGAAGGAATTACGGTTTCAAGTAGCTGGGGTGCAACATCGGTTGTGGCAGGTAATCAATTGCATCAGTTCTCTGCCGAAAATTGGAATGCGTCTGTTGCAGCCGATGCTGTGGCAACTGTTGGTTTTCAGTACTCGAATGTCAGCGGAGCCGATATTGCAACGGCACAATTATCCGGTGATTGCAAAAACACCGAAAATAGGCCGCCTGTAGCGTTGTTTACGACAACATTATCTGGATATACTATTATGCTGGATGCCGGCAGCTCCTCCGATCCAGATGGCGATACTCTAACTTACACTTGGTACCTCGATGGAGAGTTGATTATCGGCCCGTCCACATCGCCGACAGGGCGACCAACAGTCTCAAAAGGTACGCATGACATTGCATTGGTTGTAAGTGATGGTGAACTAACCGATGAGTTAACGTTAACCCGTACGCAAATCTACCCCTATAACCCTACGGCAAAATTTAGAGTTGCTACTAATGGTTTAACGGTTGAGCTGGATGCGAGCGAATCATTTAGCCGCCTTTCCCAAACGGTTAACAAAATAAATGCGTATGAATGGGATTTTGGGGATGGAAATACCGGAGCGGGTGAATTCACGAACCACACCTATGAAGCGAGTGGTGATTACACCATAAGCCTAACGGTTGTGGACGATCAAGGTTCCGGAACTGCAACTCGCGACATTTCAATTAGTTCAGGGCCTAATACCCCCCCAACAGTCAATATTCAGTGTGAGACGGGTATTCTATACGCCGATAATTTTGAGCTTAACTTTGGCTATTCCACTTACCAAATGTCGTGTGGTGCCGGCGCAGAAGACGCGGAGGGAGATTCGTTAACCTACACCTGGGACCTGGGTGATGGTAGCGCTGCATACACAACATTGTACGGCGGTTTTATCCATGCTTATGCGGAAAGCGGTACCCATACGATTACTTTAACGGTAAGTGATGGTGTGAATATTGTTACCGAATCCAAAGATATTGAGGCGGTTGGCAATGGTTACCCACCAGTGGGGGAGTTGAACTGTGTTGCTGATGGGCTAGTGGTTACCTGTAAAGCGACAGCGACAGATGCCGACGGCAACGTCCCTACTTTGTTATACACGATAGGTGGCGGAGCCTACGGTGCAATCTATACCGGCGCAGGCGAAATAGAATACAGTGAACATTTCAAGGAAGCCGGTGAAGTAAGAATCGTTGTTTACGTTTTAGATTCAAACTACGGTGTACAACTTAGTCAATGGTTAACTTTGGAAGAATCGGCACCAGCAACCAGCTGCGAATACGTCGTTGCCAGCTCATGGGGCGAACAGTTTCAGGGAAGTATCACCATTACCAACAACAGCGACGAAGTTGTGAACGGGTGGGATGTAACCTGGGAGTACACCGATGGTTCGACAATTACCAACGTGTGGAATGCCAATTTGTCAGGCACTAAGCCTTATAACGCTGCCAGCTTTGACTGGAATGCAAGCATTCAGCCCGGTGAAAGCGTGAGTTTTGGATTTAATGGAGCTAATGGCGGCGATACCGCAAGTGTGCCCGTATTAAGTGGCGTTATTTGTGGGAAGTAAGTAAATTTGGGGTTGCTTATCTGTCTTACACGCAGTTTTTTATGTAAGAGGGTAGTGCTAATCATTTTGCGAAAAGCCAGTGCTCAATGAGTGCTGGCTTTTATGTTTTTTTAAAGCACGTAGGGGACTAATTTTTGGCAGCCAGATTCTACAAAAAAGAGTTGTAAAAACTGCCTATATTTTCCCCTCCCAAGGGCTGGCAAAAATTCGCGGTGCATAGCTGCCAAGCTAGAAAACCCTCAAAGGGGGGTAATATTAGAGATTTTGCGCGAGCGGGATTCAGCTCTTGCAGAACGTCTAATGAGAAAAAATTTTTGAGGCAAGTGTTAGTGTGGATGTCCACAAGTGTTTGGTTTAATGGCGCGTGTCTTTCCGTAATCACTGGTATGGTGTTATTGTGTCAGCTAATGGCTAAGGCAGGATAGCGTGCACCAGACAGCGCGTTACAAATAAAATAATAACAATGTAGGGACTTATTATGCGGAGTAAGCTTCGTGTTTGCG
This sequence comes from Teredinibacter franksiae, assembly GCF_014218805.1. Taxonomy (NCBI): domain Bacteria; kingdom Pseudomonadati; phylum Pseudomonadota; class Gammaproteobacteria; order Cellvibrionales; family Cellvibrionaceae; genus Teredinibacter; species Teredinibacter franksiae. The sequence continues at coordinate 2,808,176 of NZ_JACJUV010000001.1, forward strand.
CCTTTCTGGCGATCTCAATTGTGTTAATGGCTTGTGGTGGTGGCGGTTCATCGTCCGGTGGAGGCAGCTCCGCAAATACCGGCTCTACGGGTCCTCAGTCTAGGCTGACAGTTACCGATGTTTCCATAACGTCTAACGGCTGGATTATGTCTATCGACGCCAATGTACCTTGGTCCATTGAAACTGAGGACTGGGTTCGGCTGAGTCCAACCAGTAGCAGCGGCAGCCAGACTGTCTCGGCCACTATTGATTACAGAGTGGCGCCGGTGGGTAGCCTTGATATTGCGTATACGGTTAGCGCTACCGATTCCAGTGGCTTGGTATCCAATAATCGGGTGCTCATAGAGAACGGCATTAGGCTTAACCCAACGATACTGGGCCTTAGTAAGATTTGGGGCGTGTATAGGCCCTCAGAGTTACAGGTTTCAACACATCTCGATTGGGTTATTGGCACTGACTTGCCGGGTATATCGTTTTCGCCAAGCTCGGGTACCGGTTCTCAAACGGTTCAAGTGCATTACGATCAGTCGCAGTTTGATGTAGGCGGTGATTATAGTGGTACTGTTACAGCGGCGAGCGGTGAGATTGAAGAAACATTACCCATTAGCATCACAATGAATGCGCCTGTATTACGTTACGATCACGACGGAGCTAGTTTCAAGTTTACCAAGGGAACGTTCGTAAGCAGCATGGAGCAGCAAATTGCTCTTAGCTTTGAGGAGGGGGCGATAGTTCCTTGGCGATTGTCTGGGTTACCTGACTGGTTGGTTGCCAGCAAAACGTCGGGGCAAACCCAAGATTTGGATTTGTTTATTTCGCCGGCCGACATCAACCTGTTAGACGGCCTATACAACGAAACCTTTGCTCTAACGCTAGATATTCCTGGTGCTCCTATTAACTGGGAAATAAATGTAGCACTAGAAGCCGATGGATTTAAGCTTCATGCACGTGACTATGCGCTCGCCCACGGAAGCTATTCTGGAGAAAGCGAGCTAACAGGCAATATAGCTATTGGTAATTTTCCTGAGCAAGAGATCGTTCTGGAAGCCACGGCAGATCAAGACTGGATAAGTTTCGGTTTACAGGATGGAGATAGTGTTTCTTATACACTTGCAACGGATGGATTGGTCTCTGGTATACATAGCGCTTCCATAATTGTTTCTGCACTGGATAACAAGAGTATTACACCGGCCATAGTGCAGTTAGTTGTGTACAAAGCTAGCGAGTTTGAGTACAACAAAGAGAAGCAAATCGCTGACGACTTAATCCCGATTACTACCGACAAACTTTTGCCCTATCTCTATATGGGGGAACCAGATAGCAATCAATTGCAAAGGCTTAACCTGCATACAAACAACTACGAGACACCATTGTCTTTTACTGCAGAGGCAGAGATAACCCAGTACGTGTTTTCAGACGACGGTCAAATTCTCGTTACCGATAATCAGGCAACCCAAACAATTGAGGCGTGGAACCTGCGTACTGGTGAAAGAATGTATGAATCTGTACCGCTTGATAATGTAAATGACATTCAGTACTTAAGGGCTAGTGGAAAAGCGTTTTTATATGTTGGTGACACTTGGTTGGAAGCCGCGACTGGGGAGCAGGTAGAAACCTTCGAAGATAGCGGCGCTACTGTAGCTCTGGGTGCGGTGCCCCTAGAGATTTCGCCTATCGGGCACGCTTTTTACGGATTGAATGATGAGTGCGATGTGTATGTTCAGCAGCTGGCCTATAATGGCGCAGTGGGTAAAATTCTATTGCAAGACTCGGCAATTCGCGCGCATAGCGAATGTAGTAGTGGAAAAATTTTTACAGCCTCAAATAGTGATCACCTGTTCCTCAATAAATTCGTAGACAGTTCGTTTACACAAAGGTATGCAATTACAGAGCTTAACGTGAGCTTCGATGGCGGCTATGGGCCAGCGATAGGAACTGAAGTTTTTGCTGCTGCATTGGCCCAAAGTGGCGAGCTATATAGGCTCTCTAAAAGAATAGAGGGTGAAGATGTAGCCTTCTACTATGAATACTTTACTAATGAGTTTGTTCCGTACCTGCACTACACTATTCCGAGTAATAAAATACCCGACGCCCACCTTTTTGTAACAGGCGATTCGAATTTTACATCGTACTTTTTTAGTTTTGATGACGATGTTACGAGTAAATGGATACATACTCTCTATAACAGCTACTGAGTCCGGTTAATCTTGGTAACACCCCCCCTGTTAACCCGGGGGGGTAATCAGAGGTTTGTAGTGAGCTAAAAAACAAAGATCCAGTTAAATACAAAGACTATGAATCTACAGATTGTATAACGTGTAACGTGGAAGATATAAAGAAGATATAAGACAGCCATATTAAGAAAAAATACAGCCGAATAGCTAGTAGATTTGTAGGCTAGTACGTTGTTATTTGTCCCCGTTACCTGTGTGCCACATATAGGCGACAAATGGCCAAAATAGCCAGATTTCGAACGAGTTTAATCCTCTCTTGGGGAGGAAGTGGGGCGGGGCTTAATATCGGTTGGGAATGTTAGTGGAGTACCGCTTCACAATTGGCGTAAGCCGGTCTTCTTTGCAGTCCTAACGCCTTTACTGCAAGCATAAGCTTCTCCTTACAGCCAACCAAACTTTTGAATTTAGATTCAAACTGGGTGGTCAGTATAAGCCATTCACGGCTGGAGATATTGAGGCGCTCAAGAATGGGAGGCAAGTTATTGTCGATAAAGCCACGCTTGTATTCACGAATAGCCCTTCCGGTAATATCTACAAGCTGCACGTAATCTTGTAGATGAAAGGGTAGGCCCTGGGGCATGGGTTCTCTTGGGTTACCCACAAATTCGGCGAGTTTTAATTGCTTTGAATTATCTGTTTTTAGGGTATCAATACGGCGTTTAATGGAGGTGTGCTCAGATTCCTCAGGGGTCTTGGCCATTTTGGCTCGAATGGGGTTCAAATCCACGTAGGCCATACAGGCGGCTAAGGCTTTTTCATCGAGCAAAGCTTGTGATTTAAACCAGCGCTGACCAACATGGATGTTGGAATTGCAGGTTTTGCAGGAGCAAAAACCTGTCCAGAAGCGTCCTGTACATTGATCTTCGGCGTTTGCCATGCGGGCAATGGGCTCGTTAAGGCCCACATCCAGCGGCTGATATTGGCTAGTTTAAGCCGCCATTGATCCAGCTTTTCTTTAACGGCAAGCCATTGGGCTTCGTCGAGTAGCTCACCCCTAAAATTTCTGAGTTAAGAGGGTGCCTTTGTAGAGCTTGTGCCAGCGTTCACATACTTCTAGGTCCGTTAGGCTTTGGGCTTCAGCCAGATTGATGTGTAGCACCACATGGTGGTGGTTACTCATTACGGCGTAGGCACACACGTCAATGCAGAAAATCTCACCCAAAAATAGAATACGGTCTTCAACCCATTGGCGGCGGTATTCGTAATCTTTGCCGGTTAGCGCATCAAGGCCACAGAGAAAGGCTCTGCGTACACAGCGAGAGGTACACGACTGCAGGACGCAGGAGGTAGAGCGACGCAGGATGCCAAAGCCGAGTGGTAGTAGGGTGTGGCTTCTAGGGAGATTTGTTGCTTCCTTGAGTTTCTTTTTGCTGTTGTAATGTACAGTGGTTTGCGGCGGGGTTCAAGTGTTAGTGTGGATGTCCGCGAGTGTTAGTTCCCTGGACACATTTTGGCACGGCGTAGAACTCAGATTGTTAAAAGCCCCGCTCTATAGGCCCTGCTAGTAAGGAATCTGGTATGAGTCTGGTATGAGTCTGGTCATACCTTACTTGTATCACGTAGAATACGCCGCCTAAAGCTCCAGACTAACGGGCCACATAATCCGCAGACCCGGAGTTCGAGTCAGGGACGGCCATTTTTTTATCTCTCATTGTTTTTTGATTCACCCAAGCAAGCACACTTTAAAAGGTTGGAATATGTCGATCATTCACAAGCTACTGGGCGCCATTATTTTACTTATCGATTGGCTGACAACACCCAAGAGTGTGCGTCGTAGCGATCACCAGCAAACCGCGATTAATGAGCAGGCCAAAGCTTTAACTCTTTATCAGTACAAGGCCTGTCCCTTTTGCGTAAAAGTTCGACGCTCGATGAAGCGGCACGCTTTGCCGATCGAAACACGCGATGCCAAACGTTCCGAAACGGCAAAACATGAATTGGTTAACGGCGGTGGTAAACTCAAAGTGCCTTGCCTTAAAATCATCGACAGCAGTGGCGACGTGAACTGGATGTATGAATCCAAAGCGATTATTCGGTACTTGGAAGAGCGGTTCACGCAGGCGGCTTGATGCTCTTCATGCCCTCATAAGGTTTTCACAACGCTTGCGAGCTTCGCGCAGCTGCGATACGTGCATTCTTTCTAGACAAGTCAAACCTACGTTGTTTACTGCTAGCGATGAACCGTCCCATATCCGCCTCCAGGCGAAATTGCATGAGTATATAAAACCAGACTAAATCAGAATTTTTTATCACTACTATTCTCTAAAGCTAAATTTTTTTTTGCCTAAAGCGACGCTTCGTTGTTATATCTGGGTTATTCCCTTTATCATAATATGTAGAGAATGGTTTTGCTAAAGTATTCTTTACAGCCTCGCGGGTAGGTTCTTCTAATTTATAAATTAAGCGATCTTTTTTGGGGTGCGCTTAGACCAAAAGTTAGCTCACTCAAACCATGAGCTTCAGCCATATGGATATGTAACACCACCTGGTGGTATTACGCATGACGCGCATAGCGTAGTCACGACGAAGAGTAAGCCCCGCGCAGCTCCAATTTAGGTGATATGCCCAATAAATACTTGGGCATATCATTATCACTGCAGTTATTTACGCTGAAACGTTGATTATAATTTTACCTTGCGCGCGACCCGTTTCACTGCGGTCGTGCGCTTCTGCTACCTGATCTAACGTGAACTCACTGTCAATGTTAACTTTTAACTTACCTGCATCAGCAAGCTCTGCTAGCTTCTCTAGTTGTTCTCGGTTCGGCTGTACAAAGCAGAAAGATGCAGAGACACCATGTTTAGTCGCAATAGCATGATCTGGATTTTCCGTAACGGAAACCAGGCGTCCACCTTTTTTTAATGTTTTCCAGCTGTTCGCTTGCGTATCACCACCAATGGTATCGAATACAACGTCAATATCTTTTAACTCCGAGAAGTCTTCCTTATTATAATCAATGGTTTGATCGGCACCGAGGCTCTTTACCAGCTCTGTGTTTCTTGACGACGTTGTTGTATAAACATAAGCGCCACGGAGTTTTGCTAACTGGATAGCGAATTGCCCTACAGCACCAGAACCTGCGTGAATTAACGCACGCTCGCCTGCTTCTAATTTGGCAAATTCATAGAGCGACTGCCATGCCGTTAATGCGGCCAATGGTACCCCGGCCGCTTCTTGCCAGGTTAGTGAGTTAGGTTTAATCGCAGCTTCATCAGCCGCCACGGTCTGATATTCGGCATAGCTGCCGTTTTTGGTTATATCCGGACGGCTATATACAGCGTCTCCTACTTTGAGGTTATCTACATTTTTACCAATGGCAGCAACTTCACCTGAAACATCCCAGCCCAATGTTAATGGCAATAGATGATTAAGCATTGGCTGTAAGTAGCCTTCTCGAATTTTCCAATCTACTGGGTTCACGGATGCCGATTTTACTTTGATGAGTATTTCGTTATCGGCGGGCGTTGGTATGGCGATGTCATTCAACATTAATACGTTGCGGTCACCAAAACTATTGATTTGAACTGCTTTCATTAAGTTGCTCATAAATTCTCTTTTCAGGTGCTTGATTGCCAATGTGCAGGTAGCATACATCTAAATGCTTGGCTTAGGTGGTGTGGGTACTCGAAAATACGGGCCTTCGGGTGAAGCCTTGGGCTATGTGTTGGTAATGCTGATGGTAGTGTTATGGAGGTGTTCTGATTGTGGAGGTGTTACATCCTAGGCTGTTCAGCAAAAACAGCTACCTAGGCCATGCATAATTACGCGGCGAAATCCTGCGGCGATGGACGCCCTACCCTGAATGTCTTTCGTCTGTTTTGCGGCATTATGCCTCAATTAGTAATGGCTTGGTGTCCACTCTCTTATGAAGAACTCGTATAACGTTAGTGTGAGAGGAAGGAAGTATTGTGTAAAAAAATATATGGCTTGTAACGGGAAATTTTAGGTAGCCGGTTTTTATATAATCACAGGCGTTACTCAATTCGGAAGTATCGGCAAGCAATTGGAAAGCTTCGTCAAACTGCCGCATATACATTTTACGCTGCTCTTTGCCCCATTTGCGTTGAGTATAGGCTGCAATAGATTTCAAATCACTTTTAGCGAGCTTGGTAAGCTGAAATGTACCCATTAACTCAGCTCGTCATCCAGCTCATTCATAAAGCTTTCGTAGCGATATTCAGCAGCGCCGCTTTTTTCGCCTTCTTCAAGCAAGTGCCGGAGTGTGGCAAGCTTTTGCTCGCTGCCCTCTAGTACTCTTAAGCCTGCACGAACTACTTCGCTGGCGGAGGCGTAACGACCCTCGGCTATTTGTTGGGCTATAAAGCCGTCAAAGTGGTCTCCAAGGGTCATACTGGTGTTTTTTGGCATGTTGGGGTACCTTGAATATCAAATATAGGTATATGATGGTACTTGGGCGTAATCATACCGTCAACCAAGCGCCGCTTGCTACGCTCGCTTTGGGGTGCAGCGCCATGTTACCCCTATGTTCCACTGCACTTGCCGCGCTTTTTAAGCGGTATTTAGTGATGGCGTTAATTTCAATCGTTGTTTTTTAATGGTGATAGTGACAATCGAATTTCCCTATTCGCTACTACAGGTCTGGGCTTAAATTTGCTACTAGAGACTATCGAAGTGGGCATTTAGACCAATATTTATCTTGGAGGATATAATGAGCAAGAAATCTACCAAAGACTCAGTAACTAATGCCAGCGTTCGCATTTCAATTGAGGAGCAAACGGCTGCCTTTTTAAATTCAGGTGGGTCTATCCAGCAAATAGACAAGGGCACAAGTGGGCAGGTTAGTCACGCAAGTCCGGAAAAATCTAATGTGAAAAATAGCTCATAGGTTCAACGTTTGGTGTGAGAAAACTTACCCACACCGCCGCTTAGATAGTCATAGATTCGAAAAAAGTAGTTGCTTTTTGATAACAACCACTTCCGATAATTTCGTCGCTAGTGTCTACCTTTTTGAAAAAATCCGTACTATAGACTTGTCGAGTATCAGCCCCTGTATATACAAATTTACGGCGTTGAAAGCTTGCTGACGGCGGCGTAATATTCGACTGGCCACGGCTTTTTGCACACAAATAACACCCGTTAGTTTTTTGTCGGGTTCAAGTGTTAGCCTAGGTGTAAGTGAGCGAAGAGTGTTTAGGTTGTTATAGAAATAGCATGCGTTTCTTTGGGTTAACTATTCGATATTCTATATTTGATAGCGGCTGCAGTTTTGGCCTATTAATGGCTGTGGCCTAAAGCAATAAATACCAACGTACTCATAATTAGCGGCTTCTATGCAACCTTTTAATACCCAATTTACATTGTCTCGTGAATATCTTGCTGAATGTTTTGATCAGTCGTTACCCCATGGGAAAAATCCCAAGCCCAACTTTTTATTCCCTGCATTGTTGTTTTCTTCTGGTGCGGCATTACTCTTTTTTTCTGAGCATTATAAGTTTGTAGCGAGTATGTCAATTGCTTTGGGCGTACTGGAGCTGATCCACATTCGCTTTCGGAGAGCTTGGTGGTTAGCTCGGCAGATGTGGGGGAAAAGTGCCGGTTGTGAAGTGAAATTAAACATAAATGAAGACGGAGTTCAAACGCAGAACCCCTATACGAAAACAGTGCTATTGTGGACCGATATCAAAAGGGTAATTGAAACCGATTTAGGGCTCATTCTAGTGGCTAAATCTGGAGGTCAGCAGTACCTGTCTAAAACGTTATTTTCTGCCGAGTTGATTGGCGACATTGTTGCTAGGGTTGACGGTTAAGAGTCCTTTCTAAAAAATAGTGCCACAACTACAGCAAAGAACAAGACGTACTACGATAACCTAGCTTTCGGTTATCTATACACAAGCCAGCAAAAAAAATGCGTTATTGGGGTTGCGGAGTGAAACGGTGCTGGAAAAGCCGTGCCCTTCTAAGGCGTCATATTCCTTTCAAATAGTGCTTTGACTACTCATGGCCAAATTAACTATAACCAAACAAGCAAATGGCTTTAGGGAGTTTTTTTGAATCAAATATACCGTTCAAATACTTGCGTATATCGTACATTTCTGCTCTTTATAAGCTTGGCTGTTTTCACGCATTCGGCAATAGGTGAGAGTGATGAAGGCGCTCTTATTAGCGAAGAGCGCATTAAATTACTTGAACAGCGCATAGGGCAATTAGAATCGACCGCCGATAAACAAAAAGTACAAACACGCGAGCATCGGAAAACAAACGGTATTCCCGTAAATTTCGACAATACAACTGAGAGCCGATCGGGAACAACATTTTTAGATGATAAAGAAGTAGCCGATCGCGTGGAGCGAGTACTGAATAATTACGTGGATATTTCCGGTTACTTTCGTGCGGGCTACGGGAGAAATAGCGAAGGTGGAATTCAGCCAGGATTTAAGGCGCCAGGCGCAATGGCCAAGTATCGTTTAGGCAATGAAGCGGAAAATTTCGGCGAAGTTATTATAGGTAAAAACTTTTATACGCCAGATAATTTTGCTGTGGGCCAAAATGGATCAACGGTTAGCGCGTCAGGGCCTGTTGCGCATGTACAGTTGAGAATTGATTTCTTTAACCCTCATGATGAGTTTTCGAATGCGAGCAACACCGATGTTGGTTTTCCCGAAGCGTGGGCGTCGCTTGGCAACGTTTTAAAATCGATGCCTACAGTAAAATTTTGGGCCGGCAATCGTTTTTATCGGCGTCACGATATTGGTGTTAATGATTTCTTTTTCTGGAATATGAGTGGCGGAGGTGCTGGGGTTGAAGATATTACCTTGGGCGGTGGGAAGTTGGCCGTGGCCTGGATTGGATCTGGCGCAACCAGTGGCTTTAGTAACCTTCCGCAACCCAACCCTGAAGATAAAGCGGGGTTTAGTAAAACCAATTTGGATATTCGCTTTTATGACCTTCCGGTGTTCAAAGGAAATGCAGAGATTGGCCTAATATTATCACGCGCCAAAACGGGGCTTGATGCGGAAGGTAATAGTGGGCCAGAAAGCACCGGTTATTCATTACATTTTGTCCATAGTAAATCGCAGTTTATTAGCCACGATGGCGTCAATAAATTTTCAGTTCAATATGGAACCAAGGCGGCGAAAACATTTAGTTCGGGGTTTGAAACCTTTCAGTTAGATGGTGGAACGTATATCCAGCCCGATAACGATGACTCCTGGCGTTTTCGCGTGACGGAAAATTTCTCCGCTAATATTGGCGATCACTTTTCACTGGGCCCGGTTCTAATTTATCAAGTTACAGATTACGGCGAAAATGTGGGCAAGCAAACGTGGATATCAGCCGGGGTTCGGCCAATTTACCATTTCGATGATCGCATAAGCCTTGCGTTCGAGGCTGGTTGGGATCATGTAGACTCAGAGGTCTTTGATACAAGCGACCACCTTTACAAGATAACCATTGCACCGCAAATATCCTTGGGCGGTCGTTTTAATAGTCGCCCGGTAATTCGGGCCTACGCGACCTATGCTGGATGGGGAGATGATTTTGTCGGACAGGTGGGGGGTAATGACTATTTGGGTAAAAATAATAGTGCTTCATTTGGAGTTCAAATGGAAGCATGGTGGTGAATGAGTTAAGTAAAACACTGATTTCCTGATTAATAGAGGCGCCCTAATGTTAGCGTGGCTGCGCTTAATGTGGTGCTCAAAGTGGTGCTCAAAGTAGCGCTCAAAGTAGCGCTCAAAGTAGCGCTCAAAGTAATGGAAGCCACCTTTAGCGTTAGCAACGCCGGGCATTGGCCGCCGGATTCTTTACAGCAGTAATTTACCAATAAAGACGGTAAAATAGCGGTCTTTCGATAAGCTGAGTGGCGTATGTTAATAAATTGGTATCCGGGCCATATGAATAAGGCTCGTAAGCAGGTCAAGGAGATAATGCCTCGGGTTGATGTGGTGATCGAGGTGTTAGATGCACGTTTGCCCTATTCCAGCACCAACCCTATGATCGAGCAATTACGGGGGACAAAGCCCTACCTAAAAGTGTTGAGTAAATCAGATTTGGCCGACGAGGCAATTACTCAAGCTTGGCAGGCGTTTTTTCGTCAACAGCGTAATATGGATGCCATCGCCATTAGTACTCGTAACACTAACCTCACTAAAACCATCCCCGACCGCGTGTTTAAGCTCGCTCCTTTTCGAGGTAATAAAAATAAACCCGTAACCGGGCTTATTTTGGGTATTCCCAACGTTGGTAAATCGACACTAATTAATACCCTTGCCGGCCGACGAATAGCAAAGGTAGGAGATGAGCCAGCCATCACTAAAGGCCAACAACGGATAAAAATTTCCGAAGAATTCATCCTCATCGATTCTCCTGGAATGACTTGGCCCGGATCGAAAAATGAAATGATTAATTATCGCCTAGCAACCAGTGGCGCTATTCGAGATACCGTCGTGGAATATGATCACTTAGCGATGTTCGCAATGGACTACGTGCTCCAGCGTTACCCAGATCGAGTAAGCGAGCGTTATCAAATTGACGATTTAGTTGATTCCGCCTACGATGCCTTAGAACAAGTCGCAAAAAAACGTGGCTGTATGAAACGTGGCGGCGTAGATTTGTTGCGCGTTGGGGAATTATTTATTCGCGAATTACGATCCGGAAAGCTCGGACGCATTAGTTTTGAAGAACCGCACCTTAGCTACATTTTTCGTGATTAAAACAACATATGAGGGCAGACAGTGTGAACACATTTGTTATCGTACTATTCATTGCGCTAATTGCGTATTTTACTTGGCAAGGTTCTGTTGGAAAGAAAAAGGCGAATGAAAATAGCGCAATAGGCAATAAATTTCTTGAAAACAACAAACAGCAAGAAGGCGTTCTAGTCACAGCGTCTGGATTGCAGATGCTGAAGTTACAGCCGGGAACCGGTACAGAGCATGCCAAACCCTCAGATAAAGTTAGAGTGCATTATCACGGTACTCTAATCGACGGCAGCGTATTTGACAGCTCTGTAGATAGAGGTGAACCGATCGAGTTTAATTTGAACCAAGTGATTCCCGGTTGGACAGAAGGTCTTCAGCTAATGGTCGAAGGTGAAAAGAGCCGCTTATTTATCCCCAGTAATTTAGGTTACGGCAACCGTAAATCCGGCTCGATTCCTGGCGGATCGGCACTCATTTTTGATGTAGAACTTCTCGCAATAACCACCAGCAACTAATTGATTGGTGTGTGGTAGCGTACTGGGGTTGTTGGGTGCTTTAGTACTTTGTATCCCAAAATTTTATCTTGAGTTTTTAGGTTTAATTTTTAGATGATTATTGCTGTCGCGACTTTTCTTGATGCGTTCGTTGTGGTTGATGGTGTTTCGTTGTTTGGCCATTCGATCATAAAGTAATACATTCACCGTTGCGGCCAAATTCATGCACCCAATTGTAGGAATGTAAACAACGCTATCGGCGGCACTGACAAGTGACTGTTGAATTGATCCGTCTTCCGGGCCAAAGATATATAAAGCATTTTCCGGGTGGATGAATTCTGGAAGTGAAGTTGCGCCTTCGACCAACTCTACACAGACCAATGTCTGGTTTTCTTTAAGTACCTCCATAAAAGATTCAACCGCCTGGAATTGAATTTCTTTTTTTACCCTGTTGGTATCTTGATGATATTTTTCGGCGTTCTCGAAGCGCTTTCCGTTGTAGTAAACCGCCGTAGCACCGTAACAGCCCGCCGCGCGTAGCACTGCGCCCACATTAGAGGGGCTTTTTGGGTTACACAATGCGATCTCTGCATTTCCGCTGTCAATCAATCTGTATTCCTTGTTAGTTATTGTTGGGCCGCCGCCTATGGATTATAGGCTAGAGGAGCCTAGATAAAGTTGGCCAAAAAATATGTAACTTGCCACAGCAAGCAAACCCATTATAGGCCAATTGTTTGTAGCAGAGGGCACTTTCAAATTGATGATGTGGTCTCGCTAAGTGTGCACTAGCCTGACGTTTAAACTTTGGGCTATTTTAATATGGTGTGTTGCACTGGGCGTAGGGTAATATGATGTAGAAGCGTGCGCTGTAGGGGGGCAATGCGTCTGCGTGAGCTAAGTCGGGTTTGAGGTGGCATGCAGCGATTTTTTTCAGAATCACACTCCAGCTAAGGCGTTAATGGATAACCGCATTATACGTAAGAATGGCTTAGAGTTAGCGGCCAAATAATTGCAGATTTGGGAATGTAGAGGTTTAGAGGTATAGAGGTTTAGAGGTATAAAGGGGCAGCCGTTAAATCAGACTTTAATGGATCACAGCGGGATGAGTGGCGTGTTTCAGCTCTGAAGTTGTAACGTTGAGTCGGTGTAAAGTTAAGTCGGTGTTGTTCGGTCTATTTGAGCGTTAGAAATAAATTGGCGTAGGGGCGTGTATGTTGACTGCGCTATGTGTATAAATAATGAGTAGAGGTAATTAAATAGTGAAGGAAGTAGAAATTACAAAAGAGCCTGTTGAACTCTACAAAATATTAAAGTTCGAAGGCATTGTAAGTAGTGGCGGTGAGGCAAAATCTGTAATCGATGACGGTCAGGTTTTGGTCAATGGGGCGGTGGAAAAAAGAAAGCGAAAGAAAATTATTGCAGGTGACGTGATTGAATACCTGGATAATAAAATAAAAATTAAACTGGCATTGGTATGAAATACTAATTTCTAAATTAACGCCAGAAATGATAACTGTACAGAGCAGGGAGGGGGTAAAGAGTTTCGTCAGACTTTACTATTTTGGTCTGCGTACGCTTTATATTAGATATTAAAGCCTTACCGTCAGCCTGTCTGCGAATACTTCCTTACGCATGAAGCCTGCGTATAGCAAGAGACCAAAAGTTGTTTATGACGACGGTGGCCTAAACGCTAATCCTAAAAATCTGCACAATTTTTCTGGCGCCCGCAAGTATAGTAACTTTGCCACATGTCGATAGCGGAACTTGGTACGTAGCTAAGATTAAAGCTTTTCAGCGCACTACTATTTTCGGTGCAGTAAGCATAGGCGCTGGTGGTATCGCCGTTTGCAAAGGATCTATCCATATAGTCAAAAAAGTGAGAAAAATTAGCAGGCCAGTGCTCATATGCCGCAGGGAAAGATAAAACAGCCATGGTTTCACCTACCATGCCGCCGGTAACGATAGGCTGGTACTGACTTCCGCATGTAGATACAGCGTTACCACTCCCATCTCGCCAACCTTGAGGATCAGCGGCTGTTTTATTTGTCGCAGAAACCGTGTAAGCCGCTGAACTTAACGCGCCAAACAGGGGTTCGTTCCGCCCAGCTGGATTAGGGGGTTGTATCATCATGCTTTCACCAAAACACTGATTACCGAGAAAGCTCGACATCACAGTGTTAATGTTCGCTAGCCAATCAGATTTTTCGATTAAACTTAAGCCGATAATGGTCATGCCCAGCCGACCTTGCCCAAAGCCGCCATTGGCTATCCAAGCACCGCAGAGTTCGTTTGAAGAACCTTTGTTACCTCCTTCGGAAAAAATGGCGTACAGGTCAATCGCCTGTTGCGAAATTGCTTTCGCCGCCTTTAATCGTAATGCGGCCTCGTTTTTATCGCCCGGTTCTGTCGCTGTTCGCATAACCGCATCCCACTGTGTTTGCAGCCAATAACCAGGGTAACCCCTGCTGCCGTTTACATTTGCTTCGCCGTAGTGGGACTCTCTAGCGTTCAAATTTTTATTAGCATTGGCTATACGTGAGAAACGGACTGTATTATACGCATTCTTAAAACTCATCATATTGGCGACAGGTGCTAAATTGGGGAGGAGGTTTTCGTTAAATGCCGAAGCGTCCACCATGGGCCTGGTATCACCAAAGAACGGCGGCGCAAATACATCTCCCGGCGGAGCCGATAATAGCGTAAGGCTGAAAATGCCTTCTTCACACATGCGATGGGTATTGCTGCACTTACGGGAGGGGTCAGTTGCCTGGTCGATAATAGCGTTTTGCAGATGACTCACGCCTTTAAATATCGTATGAGTGCCAATGTTCCGATTATTTTTCGGAAATGCTGAAGTGTCAAAATTATGGGGTGTTTCTAGTGCGTAGGTTTCATTGAATGAACGGCCACTTCCTGTAAAGGGGAAGCCTCCAAAATCCATGGTATTAATATTATCCATTAATCCGTTTACGGTGGTTGCGCCAATACCGGATTTTAACGGGTAGGTATTTACCAATTGCAATGATCCATTTTCTATAAGAGGCGCTGCCCAGTAACGACCACTGGTAAATTGGCCGCACGCAACGGTATTCTCAAATTCAAACGAGATTCTTTTGGTTTCATCAGCAAACTCATACCCAATCGTTAATTCATCCGAGTTACAGGGATTTTCAGGATCAACAGAGCCACAGTCACAGTTATCTCCGCCAGTGATTGAACTTGAAGTACTGGAGCTTGAGATACTTATACTCGACGTACTAAAGCTTGAAGCGCTAGAATTTGAAGTACTGGAGCTGGACGCATTTCCATTCGCAGTATTTGAGCTTGAGGAACTCCCGCTGGCATCGTTATTCGCGTTGCTATTATCACTAGCTCCGCCACACGCAGCGACGTTAATGGCCACATAGAAAACCAAAAGATACCGGGTACAAGAGTTCGTTTGAAAGGTTATCTTTTTGATGCTCATAATCCACGCCCTTAATAGTCGAATTAGGAAATACAATTAATAGCGGTGCCCTTAATCGAGACATGCGTTCGATAAACGGATATTCTACGCACAAATTCATTCTAAGAGATACACCCAATACGTAAATGTGCGTGTCCCTTGTTAATGCGCCTTACTAATGCGATTTAACTATTTATGGATGGGAGGTTGAATGTAGGTGCAGGTGTAACCGGGCTGGAGGTGCTTGAACTCCAGCCTTAGGTCAAACGCCAGCATAGCACCCGTATCAACGGCGTCGTGAACTAAAAGGGTATGATGCATATCAATTAACGATTGCCACAAAAACCATAATCTACGAGGTTAATCGGCTAATATTGGGTGGTTAGTCCCATTAAAGTTGTATTGGGATAGCCTCTCTACGGGTAAGATTACGAGTTGAACCGGCGATAATTCATTTATGGGGAAGGCTTTCACAGCAATGAGTATTGATCGGTGTTTTCGTTTGGTTTGCCATGCCATTCGCATTCCTAGAAATTTTTCTTCGCGTATGAACCGCATATAAAACCGAAGGCGAAAAGCAATAACGAGAGGAAACCAATAGCTAGTTAGAGGGTAGAGTTTAATACGTTATGTGGTTATCAAGAATAACCATTAAGGGATAAAGAGACTCTTTTTATTGCGAATAGCGCTAAGAATGTTAGCGGTTATTGCCGTTGGCGCAGGGCCCCGGGTAAACAGAATAAATTATTAATCACGACAAGACGCTAATAGAAGTCTACAGGATGTATTTGCATCTTGTCTTGGGTAGATAAATCATGAATATGATACATTTTCTGTTTTTCATTTTCTTACAATGGGAGGGCCTGTGTATACGGCTACAGTGTATCAGCGAATCGCGGCATTCATGGGAAGGCAATGTATGAAAATAAGCTTCCTAATGTTGTTCGCAATTATTCAATGCTTTACCGCATTGTGCTGGGCCAATGATGACACAATTGAAGCGCTGTATAAAAATCATCAGAGTGATGTTCAGGTATTTGGAAGAGGCTCGGTAGTAAAAAAATATTACGCGACGATGTGAAAGGTAGTCGGCATCAGAAATTCATTCTACGCCTAGACAGCGGTCATACACTACTAGTCGCCCATAATATCGATTTGGCTCCTCGGCTAGATTCGTTAGCCGAGTTAGATTTAGTTAAGTTTTATGGGGAGTACGAGTGGAATTTGAAAGGTGGTGTAATCCATTGGACTCACCACGACCAAAATAATAGGCATATGGCGGGTGGGCTGCGGCACAAGGGTAGAAAGTGCGACTAATTTTTTTAGCGGTGCGAGTTTTAGCCGAAGTTCGGCTGCCCTGTAGTCGCTATGGGTAAGGCGGGAATGTGTGTAAAATTAGAGTTGGCCAATTCAGCTGATGCTCAAGCAATAGACGATTTACTTAACCTTGCTTATCGAGGAGGTAAGGGCTGGACTACTGAATCTGCTTTTGTTGAGGGTAATCGTTCTGTTGTATCGGATGTCAAGCTGTCCATTGAAGCGTCGCTTTTTTTTGTGGTTAAAAATCAGAATGAAATAGTGGGTTGTATCTGTCTAGATCAAAAGGATGGCGATGTTTACATCGGTTCGTTTGCTGTGCATCCGGATCATCAGTCAATTGGGCTTGGTGCGTCCATATTAAAGGCGGCAGAGCGTTATGCTATTGATAGATTGAAGCCTACTAGGTTTATTATGCTAGTGGTTTCAGTACGTACGGAGTTAATTGCTTTCTATACACGTCTGGGATACGAGCAAACGGGTGATACATTGGAATATCCTCTGCATTTGAACGTTGGAGCGCCAAGATGTGCCGGATTAACTCTCGTTCAGCTTTGCAAAAAGTGGAATACCTATTCCCAATAGTAACCATGGTATTCGACTATTACCTGACTTGGGCTGAATAGACGCTCTGTGTTACCGTCTAAAGGCTAAAAGGGTGCTGGTTAACATCGGTATATTCACTGATTAGGGTGGGGGTAACACGTTAGTCAAATGTTCGTTTAGGTTTGGCAGCCACAAGGGGCTCATTATGAATGTGGATAAAGCAAAAAAACGTATCGCTAAACAGGTGAAAAAGGGCTTCAATGGCTACCCTAAAATCTCAATCGAGTATTTTGGGGTGTCGCACGATATTGCAGTAGAGGTCGTTATTTCATTCATTTTGGAAGAGGGTGTTGAGCCCCAAGAACAAAAATTTGTAAGTGAAAATGATGTCCGTGAAGACGAAACCATACAATCCACTTTGGTGAAAATAATTGAACGAGCTAATGCTTCTACTGTGGAGGAAGTCGATGGCGTTTCGTTTGTTAAGTGAGCGTGTCGCTTAGTTTTTACGAAAGTAATATTAGAAATACTCTTTAGTTATTAATGGTATCATCAATAAAAATAGTAACTTATTTTTTCGATAAAAATCAGTCGACGCTAAGATTTTTTTGATTAATTTTTGGTTGGTTTGGCAATCAAACGTACTAGAGATATAGTCTGTAAGGGTATGTTAGGAAGTATAGGTGAGAAGAGTAATTTACGAAGTGAAAGAGTAAAAAAAAGTAACATAAAATCTATACTTGTTTGAACGAAAATGGGTAATGAAATTAGAAGTTCCCTAGGAGATATAGATGCCAGAACCAAAACGAATTGCACTTTTAATAGATTGTGACAACGTAAGCCATAATTCAATTGAAGGTGTGTTGGAAGAGCTCGCCAAATACGGGATGGTTAACGTGCGCCATGCGCATGGTGATTGGAATAGCCCGTCTTTGTCCGGTTGGGTTGATCGCCTGCATCCACATGCAATAAGGCCGATGCAACAATTTGCGTATACGAAAGGAAAAAACGCAACTGATTCGGCAATGATCATTGATGCAATGGATCTTCTATACAGTAAAAATATTGATGCGTTTGCGCTAATGACCAGCGACAGCGACTTTACGCCACTCGTATTACGGATTCTTGAAAGTGGCTTGCCTGTGTATGGATTCGGAGAAAAGAAAACGCCTAAACCTTTTGTTGATGCGTGTTCACCTTTTATCTACACAGAAAATCTAGTAGTAGAGGCAGATGAAAAACCAAACGCCGTTGCAACTAGAAAAGCTAAAGGCAGGAATAAGTTGCGAGGCGACACATCGCTTGTTAAATTAATTCGAACAGCCATTGAGCAAACCTCTGAGGATGACGGTTGGGCGCATATGAGTAAGGTAGGGCACTATATTTCAAATAACAGTTCCTTCTCTGCCATCAATTATGGTTACAAAAAATTGGGCGATCTAATTCGAGCTACTGAGCTTTTCGAGGTTGAAATGAGAAATGACGGTAAAGCCATGTATATAAAAGACGCTCGAAAATAAGTGCAATATGAAGATGGATAGATGATGAAGTATGTGATTGTATTGTGTTACTTACTTTCAGCCTGTGCCAGTACGCCAATTGGCTACCGTTACAACGCCGGGTAGCGCGAAAGCACTGAATTCCGGATACCGTGCGTGGGTGGAGTTGGTTTGGGATGAAGGTGAGAAGGAGGTTACGGGAAGGAAACCATTTTTTGATAGGCCTATTGCTGAAATATCGTCGGTAGGCGGTAAATATACGTTTAAAGGCTCTTGCAATAATGGCACCATCGTTTTTGAGCCTGAAGCTGTATTTGATTTGGCGCCGGGGAAAAAATATCAATTAGTTTGTGTGGTGGGAAAGGGTAAAAACATTGTAGGCATGTCTATTGACGCTTATGCGAGCATAAAAATTAAAGAAATCAATAAAATCAAATAGTGTTAAAAAGCTCCCGTGAGTTTAATTTATTTGGCGCTACTTCTTCGCTACAGAGTTTCGCTCTACCAATGTTGGCATAAATAAATGTGTTTGCGAAGAAACTTTATTGTCGCCAGTGCTTAAGTTGATGGCTAAGTTAGCTGCATAGTTGGCCATCTCTTCTACCGGGTAATCCATGGTGGTTAACTTGGGGCGGCAGGCAGTGGAAACATAGAGGTTGTCGAAACCTACTACGGAAACGTCTTCGGGTACGCGTAGGCCCGCGTCTTGTAGGGCGTTAAGCGCACCTACGGCCATTAAATCATTGTATGCCACTACCGCAGAAAATTTAACACCTTTTTCCAGCAGCGCTGTTACTGCTTCTTCGCCACCGCGCATATTGGCAGTAGATTCCACAATGGCTTCGGGATTAAGGCTTAGGCCACGTTTTTCTATGGCGGCACGCACACCGTTTAAGCGAAATTCTGGGTCGTTGTTTTGATAAACACTGGTTACAACGGCAATATCGCGGTGGCCTTTGTCTAAAAGATGATCGGCAACTTTTTGCGCACCGGCTTCGTTGTCTAACCATACGCAGCGATTGGCTAGCTCGGGGATAAAGCGGTTTACGATCACTAAGCCGGGAATTTCATCGGCGAGTTTTTTTAGTGTTTTTTCATCGGAATATTCGCTGTGCAAAATAATGGCACTACAGCTGTGTTCGCGTAGGCTTTCGATAGCTTCCAGTTCAGTTTTTGTTTCGTAAAGCGAGTTGCTCATTAGCAGTTTGTATTTTTGTTCGCGTGCGGCTTTTTCTACGCCAGCAGCAAGGCAACCAAAAAATGTCATGGATAGCCGTGGTGTTACTACGCCTATGGTGTTGCTGGTTTTACTTACCAGCGCGCGGGCGTTGGTGTTGGGTCGGTAGCCGAGCTCTTTGATAACCTTTTGCACGCGCGCGCGGCAGGCATCGCCAACCTGGCCGCCGTTGTGAACGACACGTGAAACTGTTGCGGTAGATACGCCAGCAACGCGTGCGACGTCTTTAATGGTTGCCATAGAGCTGTCCTGAATCAATTAGCTTTATAAATTAGTTGTTATCGCTGCTGGAGTGCGGCGAGTACTCCGGGTTTGTGCTGGCGGTAGTAGTAGAGTATCCACAGCGGCAGCAAACTGAACAAAACCGTACCTCCGGCCAGAATTATGCGCATGTACTGCAAGCTCTCGTGGGCTTGTGCAGCGCCAGCGTGGGCATTGAAGCCCAGTAGGTTCAAACTCAAACCGCTGAACATTAAAGCGAGTACGCTGCTGATACTCAATACCCAATTGTAAATGGAGGCATACATGCCTGCGTGGGCGCCTTTCCCTGCTTGCTGGTCTTGATGGCTTAGGTCAGAGACCATCGAGGGTATAAGGATAACCATTGCCGTCCAGACGGCACCGCATAATAGCGCGTCGGTGATAATAATCCAGCGCGCGTCGGGTACGAAAATAAACCATTTTGCCAGGCCGCCGCAGGCGTTAATGAGGTAGATCACTTGCAGTGCTCCCAGCTTCCCCTGCACTGTCGATAGCTTGAGTACCAATGGCACACAGGCAATGCTCACTAGCGCGTAGGAGGTAGACAGCGTGGCCTTCCATATGGCGCCTTCGGCGATGTTACCTGCGTGCACATAATAAACCAAAAGGTAGTAATCCAATGTGGCGGCGAAGGCGCTGCCACCCATTTGCAACAGTACCAGCAGCAGTAGCAGCTTCATGGATGGGTTATCAATAACGCTGCGCAGGCTGTCGATAAAGCTAACGCGTGTGCTCAGGTATTGCGAAGCCGAAACATTTTCCCGAATAATCAGCGCTGGCAACATGCCGCACAGAGCAAAAACCACTACTCCCATACCCCAGCCGATATAGCGTATACCCAGATAAACACTGCCAAAAACGGCGAGCTGTGCCAGAGGGAATACCCATTGATAGAGCAGTGAACCGCTCTTTAAAAAATAAGTAGCGAAGCCAATGGCTTGCGTGCGTTCACCAGCATTGTCGCTAAGCTCGTAGGCCAAGCCGTTTAAGGGAACGGTGTAAAAAGCCGTGGCCAGATAGAAGAGTGTGCCGAATGCAGCGAAATAGAGTAGTTGCGTGGCTTCGGGCCAGTGGGGTGGCACCATCCACAGCAGACCGTAACAGAGCCCCAATACAAGTGCTGCCGTGAAAATGAACGGCGATCGTCTTCCCCAGCGGGATTTCAAATTGTCGGACAGGTGGCCAGCAAGTGGGGCAACGGCACTGCCAAATAGCATGGGCAGGGTCATGACTAGGCTGAGAAGAAACGGGTCTACCCCTAGGGTCATTTGATAATAGGGGACCGCTAAAATATGCACACCCTGGCCCGTAAAAAACAGGGTGAAAAAGCCAAATCCGAGGGCGATTTTGTAATGCAGTTTTACGCCGTTGGTATTCGGTGGTAGAGAGCTTGCCGTTAGCATAGGGCCTGTCAGTTATTGTTATCTGGCCGCTTTTACAGTAACTGCGCTATCAGTTTTGGCAGTAATGGCAGTACTGATAGCGCAGGTTTGTTTAACAGCTTATTTGAAGGTTAACGTCTCGGCAGTGAGCGCGTTATAACTCGCTTCGATGCGCACTGATTCCAGTGTATCACCGATTTTAACCAGTGCAGCGGCGATACCCGCTTCACTTTTACGTTCGGCGGGTGAAACTAATTCTATATCGCCGGAAATACTGAAGTTAACTTTGGCCCCGTTCACGCGCGTGGGATTGCCCTTCGCGTCGAGTAATTGTGCATAGACAAATACCAGGTCGTTTTGGCCGGTTTGGGCGGCAATGGAGGTGTCTTCCATTACCAGTGAAAGCTGTGCCGGCTTGCCCGGTGTTGCAACTGTATGGCTGGCAACAACTTTGCCATCGGCCATGGCTTTGGCCACTAAGGCGCCGGGCTCGAAAGTATCCAGCTGAAATAGCACGGGCGGGTGGTTTACTTTGCCGTAGCGCTCGACGTCTTTTTTGCCTTTGCCTAGCGAGCGCCCGTTGAGGAAAAGCTCTACTTCGTCGGCGTTACTGTACACATGGAAGTTGAGGCTGGAATCGGCTTGCCAGTAGCTACCAATATGGGCCATATAGCCATTTGCCAGTGGCCCACCAAAATCGTCGGCGTCGCGTTGGCTTTGGTAAAAGTAGTAGCTGAACTTGGGTAAACGCTCTAGGCTCATAATGCCGGAAGATTCTAGGTCGTCGCTGTAGCCACGGTTGTAGTCGAACATTACCCAGTAGCCGTCGGCAAAGGCTGGGGTATTAAAGTTGTCGTTGTGAGCTTCCATTATGTTGGCCGCTTGCTGCTGCAAGCGTGTTTCACCGGCGTTAAGCAACTGCCGACTGGAGCGCTCGTCTTGCAATAGTTCACCCCAGGCATTTTGATTTAGGCCTGCATTCATAGCGTAGTATTCCCAGTCTCCGTATTCAGACACTACATAGGGTTTACCGGGCTCTTTGTAATGACCTAGACGGTGCTGGCGTGCCTGCAAATAAATATCGTAGGTTTGTGGTACCCAGCCCGCTGAATAGGTGGTGGCAGAGGGGTACTCTTCATGAACGATTTTGTGTAGACCAGTAATGAGTGTGTCTGGCATGTTGGATTCATTCAGTGAACATTCCCAGGCCAGTACCGAGGCGTGGTTGCGGTCGCGGCGAATGAGGTCGCGACAGGTTTGCTCGGCGTGGGCATAAAATGCTGGCGTATCGTTTACGTACTGCCAACCGAGAATAGCATCAAGTAAAACCAAGCCTAGTTCATCCGCCGCGCGCATAAAGGCTTTGGCGTGTGGGTAATGGCTTAAGCGAATATAGTCGAACCCAGCGGCTTTCATTTTTTCTGCATCGCGATACTGCGCCGCGTCGGACAAGGCATAGCCCGCATAGGGGTATTCCTGATGTCGGTTTACGCCGCGTAAAAATGTTTTTTCACCGTTGATGTACAGTTGGTCTTCAACTATTTCGAATTTACGAATGCCGATACGGGTGCTGTCGTCATCGACCAGTTGACCGTTTTTCAGGATTTGCGTTTTTAAGGTGTAGAGTGATGGTGTTGAGGGTGACCAAAGTCGAGGTGTTTTAACGTGCAGTTCCTGGTTGACTTCCGCATCGCTCTGCGCGCTTATATCGAGCGGTTTTTCTGTGGTTTGAACCAGTTGGCCGCTGTGCTGCAATTGGTGGCGAACGACAACGGAAGCGGCTGTACCGCTGTTGACAATATGGGTTTGTACGGTAACGATTGCCTGTTCGGCGGTTACCTGTGGGTAGCGAACAAAAATACCACCAGACGCTTTTTTGCCAGCGGCAACGGGGTCGGAAATATGGAGTTCGTTTTCTACACGCAACCAAGTGTTGCGGTATATGCCGCCGTACATATTAAAGTCGAGAATTTTTAATGGCTTGGGCCCGGTAATATCACTGTCGCGGTTATCCAAGCGCACCATTAGGGTGTTGTCGCCGTCTTTCAAATGGGGCGTAAGCAATATACTAAAGGGAAGATAGCCACCGTAATGTTTATTAACCGGTGTTCCGTTAATCCACACTTCACTCACATTCATGGCGGCTTCGAAATCCAAAAAAACATTTTTGCCCTGCCACTGCGGGGCAGCAGAAAATGTTTTTTTGTACCAGGCATCGCCCTGCCATTGATTGTTGACAACCCTAGGCTCGAGATGCGCAGTGTGTGGAAGGCTGATGGTTTCCCAGCTGTTATGTTGACGGGCTTTTTCCAGTGACAATATATCGTTGGAGCGGAAAAACTGCCAATGGCTATTCCACAATTGTGGCGCTGTGACCAAAGAAGCCGGCGCAGAGGTAGCCGTCGTCTCGGATGTTTTTGGTGTTTTTTCGCAACCAGCGAGAGCTAGCGGTAACACCAGTGCAAAAAAGGCACTAGCCGCTAAAGATCGAGTTAAATACTTCATAGGCTTATCTGCTTTTATCAATTTATTGAGTATCGCTTATTCATCTTTAAGCAGTGAAAATATGTCGATTACAGGTAACACTTCGTTGTCGTTTGTCAGGTCGAAAAACGCATTATTTTCCCAGTGCGAGCCTGTTCCCCAAAGAGTGGAGCATTGAGTGCTTACCCAGGCGGGTTCCCACACAATTACGCCATTGCCGCCGCCGGCGACAACTTGCGCAACAATATCGTAGAAGTAACGACGCTGGTCTTCAGGTGTGGCTTGGTAACCGGCAATGAGCGAGTCGGCATTCAGTACGTTGTTGGCCTGATCAAAATTTTCCAGCGTCCAAGGGTAGGATGTTTCCACTACGATTACATCGCGCTGGTAAGTGCTTTCCAGCTCTGCAATAGCATTGGATAAGTTTTGCAGTGTATAAGTGGACCATTTACCGTAGTAACTTAGACCAATTAAGTCAAAATTGGTGACGCCAGCTTTGAGTGCGGCAGGAAACCATTGAAGGGCGTTTTCGGGCTGCGCTATGTGTAGCATACGCTGCAGGTTGGTATTGTGGTCACGATTAAAATCGGCAACGGCCTGTAGGCCATGGTTTATTAGTTCGGCGTTGCGTGGCCAATTAATAAACGCGTGATTCATCTGCGCTTCGGGCTGCAAAATTTCGTTGTTAATTTCGTTACCCACCTGAACCAACTCGGGCAGTAGTTGTTCTGCCTGAAGTTCCGCTAAGGTGTCGTAGGTGTATTGGTACACTGTGTCGGCCAGAGCGGTTGTGTCACCGTGCAGGTGTGCCCAGCCGGCGGGAATAGTTTGTTTTTCGGGGTCGGCCCAAGTATCGGAGTAATGGAGATCTAGCAGTACCTGCATACCCTTGTTTTTTGCTCGGGCAATGCTGCGTTTTACATCGGCGAGATTGGAATATTCGGTCCAATCGGGGTTGTGCCAAAGCCGTATACGTACAATGTTTGCGCCGGCATCGGCAAAAATACGGTAGGCATCAGTAACTTGTCCGCCTACACGAAATTCAGCGCCGCAGTCATCCATTTCGTTGACGTAGGATAAATCTGCACCTAGGTAAAAAGGTTCACCGGTCGGCAACACTATTTCGGCTGTTTGTACTTCCGGGGTGGGGTTGGTGGTACTCGACTCCACGGTGGCCGGATCAGTTTGTTGTACGCGAGAGGGGCTGCCGCCACATCCCGGTTGTGCTGCTATTATCACTGCCACAATGAGTGACAATGGAAACGATTTGTTGTTCATAAGAGTCATCCGATTTACGCATTCACCTAAAAAAAAGCGGCCGCTAGGCGGCCGCTGTTAGGGGGGCGTTACAATTTCCAGGAAAGGCCAAGGCTGTAGCGCTGACCGAACTCTTCATATTTATTTACGTGCGCCTCGTTGTTGGATTCCAGGCCGTAAACCTTATACGGTTCGTCGGTGAGGTTTTGTACCTGCATCATCACTTGTAAGTCGTCGGTGATGTCGTAGGAAAGGCTAAGGTCGAAGTAACCTTCGGCAGCGTTAACACCTTCTTCACCCATTACGCGGTTGATATCTCGCTGGAATTCACTTCGATAATTGTAGGACAAACGGCCCTCAAGGCCACTCAGGTAGTACCAAACAGTAGCTGTTCCAACATGCTCGGACAAACCGGTTAAGCCAAAGGGAGTGGAGTTTAGCGGTGTACCTTGGCGAATGTTGGAGTCGGCAAAGGCGTAGTTTGCGTAAACACCTAAGCCCGGTACGAAGTCGAACGCTTGCTGATACATCAATTCGTAACCTTTGATGTAACCGCCACTGCCGTTAACAGGCAGCGATAGCAAGTACTCGGTACCGTCTACTTGGATGGTTTCCGCACCGGCCTGACGGGCGATGTAAGAATCCATATCTTTGTAATACAGGGTAGCTGCAACGGAGTTGCTATCACCGAAGTACCATTCGTAGGTTAAGTCCGTTTGGGTGGCGCGGAAGGGCTCTAGTTTAGGGTTACCGGAACCGGATTCGCCGGGGTTGGGTGCCCATTGATCCTGACCAATATCGACGGCTGGGCTTAAGAAATCCAGCGGTGCGCGGGCAATGGTTTTGGCCACGGCGAGTCGTATAACGTTGTCTGAATTGAGTTCGAACGCTAGGTTCATACTGGGCAGAATATCGTTGTAGCTATTGTCTACGCTAACGGGCTCCGCTGAGGCAGGTACTTCTACCCAGTTGTCAGACCCAACAGGGTCTTCAACCCAAACGCTGGTTGTTAATATTTGAGAACCGTGGGATCCCGTGTCGGTCGTTACTGAGCGCACACCAACGTTACCGCTAACCGGTATGCTGCCCAGTTGGGTGTCGATATTGAGCTGTAGGTAGGCCGAAGTAATGTCCTCGGTTACCCGCCAACTTGCCAGCATATCGTTGTTGTCACCGGGGCTGGGGTTTGCTATTCCGTTAAAGTAGTAATCGATAGCCTGTTCGCGATCGAGTGTCATATACGCGGGGAGGTCACTCCAGTAAGAATCGGAACCCGCGTCGATCATCATGCCGGCAGGAATTTCGGTATCGGCATTTTGCGTTACGAATTGATCCCAGATCTGGGCATCCAGTGATTTTTCGCGACCTGAAAAACGACCGCCGAACACAATAGAGCTAGCCCAGCTGTTTTCGAAGAAGCGCTCGGCGTGTACATCAATAGCGGTAATGGCGTCTTTGCCTTCTGCCTGTGGCTGTACAGTCAAGTTGTCCACGCTATTCTGGGTGGGGTCAGTCAAGCTTATACCGCTGTCCAGAGTGAGAAACATACGCTCATCTTTAGCCCCAAAGGTTGCCCAGGGATCAGCGGACGTGTTCACTGTACGCACCGAGTGCCAGCGGCGCTCGCGGTTGGTTTCCGAGTAGGAGATATCGGCACCTAATGCCCACTCACCGAGATCCCAGCCCAGTTTGGCACCGTTAATCATCATGTCGTCGGTTTGGGTGAACTCTTCGTTAAGGCTGCGCAGTGAACTCAGGCCCACGCGACCGGCGAGCAGGTCTTCGGCATCGGCAGCGGAGTTGGTGAATCCGGTGGCAACGGAATCACCAATTGTCCACTGACGGTCATAGTTGTTATTAATATTAAAATCGAAACCGCGTTGCTCTTCCTGGATGTCCAACTGGGAGTAGAAGAAATCATAGCTTAGCGAGAAGGTTTCGGTTGGCTGCCACTGCACAACGGCCATGCCACCAATACGGGAGTCTTCGCCACCACGTACCAGCGCAGAACCACCCCATGGGGCGTTAAAATCTTTACCTTCAGCGTCGTTCCACTGATTGTTGTGCCACGTGTCACCGTAGTTCCACAACTCCGAACGCTGGGTAGCAATAGGTTGGCTTTGGCCTGCTATACCGAGGGCCAAGCCTAAGGTGTCGCCTGCAAATCTATCGATGTAGGAAACACTGTAGCGCGAACCTAGGCCACCGTTGGCGGCGTCATCTACGTCGCTACCCAGTGAATAACTAGAGGCGCGAGCATTAATGGCGATTACACGTTCGTCGAAGTCTAATGGCGATACGGTTTCTAGGTTTACGGTACCGGAAACACCACCTTCAATCATTTTCGCCTGAGGTGTTTTATACACCTGAGCGGCGTTAATCAGTTCCGCCGGGAATTGGTCGTAACGGATGTTACGGTCTTCTTCAACGGTAGCAACTTCACGGCCGTTAAGGGTTGTAAGGCCGAGCTGGCCACCCATACCACGAATAGAAATTTGGCTGCCGTTACCGCGGTCGCGGTCCTGCGCAACACCGGGAAGGCGCGCGAGGCTCTCGGTTATGGAAACGTCGGGCAGTTGGCCAATATCTTCCGCCGAAATGGCTTCAATAACACTGGCGGCATCACGTTTTTGCGCGAGCGCAGACTGCAGGCTCTTCTGGTAGCTACCCTGTACGATAACTTCTTCCAGTGCGGTATCTTCATTTTCTTGAGCGACACTGGTGGACACCAACCCCGAGGTTGTAAGCCCTAGTAGGATTGCCATAACGCCAGGGCTGGCACAGGTTTTTAATGGAAAATTCTTCATCTCTCGTTCCCCGTTATCTTTATTTTTCGGATTACGTAAACACGCTCAATAGGCCCAACTCGCTACCATTCTCCCGGTCGTCGAATTGCTTTGAAATACCCGTTGGCGGAAATACGTATGACTTATACGTTTACCTTTATTGTTGTGGTTGGTGACGTTTATCAGCACTTGTTGCGTAAGGTAAGCGTTTTCCTTGAGTCTGTAAAGTCTGCCGATCTGAGAGTGGGTAAAAGCCTGCAGCGGTATTCATCGGATGTATGCTTCTGGTGGCGAAGCGGGTAACAAAGTATCGGTATACTCTGGTCTGGGGGGCTACGAATATTAGGGCATCGGGTAACTCAAACGGCGTTCTCGTTGGTAGGGGGGGGCTTGAGGGCGCCTCTATTAATTGATTTTAGCCTCTACGTGACCTAGCAGGCCTTAGTTTAAGGCGGTCTGCGCAGCGGAAGACGGACTGCCTATGTGGGGCGTTACTGACGCTTATGGCGGTGGAAGCAGTGGTGGGGCCGGCAATAGGCTTTCGGGTTCCCCTTCCATAGGGTTGCTAAAGATAAAATCGATTTAGGTTGCTATCAGTCAATTGGTTGATAGCCGAAATCCCGTATTTATAATCTTGAACGCGATTGTATTCCCGCTGTTTTTAACCAACTTTTGAACGGATTAGTTTTAAACTCTAGCCTTGTATATGGCTAGAGTTTAACGATAGAAAGGGTTACGTACCCAATATCGAAGCCAAATTTTGTAAGGCTTGACTCGTTTATCAACGTACTCTCGTTTACCAGATACATTTTGTCGTCTACCTGAACATCAATGGTTGAATCTTTATAGGGAATTGTTAAGGTATATTGTAAAAACATCGCGTTTCCTGCGGTGTGAACAGTTGATTCGCCTACCACATCGTTCGCGCTGGCCGTAAACGTCTGTTCGTTTATCGCTTGCAGCGTCCAAATGCGGGTTTGTTGCTCATCATCGTCAAAGATAAAGACTTCGTGCAACGTACCTACCCCATCCTTCCACTCGGCATTGATATCGGCGCTGAAGTATCGAATGACCTCACCCTTTCGATTTTTTACTATACCGCTGGCCTTTAGCTTGCCGTCAAAAAAGGTTTTTACCTCAAGTTTGGGGGTGTTGTTTTTATAATGGTTAACGTCTACAGGGGCGCAGCCAGTAAGAACAGTAAGTAATAGTAAAATACGCAACATTTTAATGTCCTTGGGCTAACGAGTGATGTTCGAATAAGTGGGTATAGTAAATATGCACATCTGTGTATTTACCTCTGTGGTCCGCGATATTACCTCGGCCTTTAAAGGTATACAGTTGTTTGGTTTTTGAGTGGTACTGTAGTTTTAAGTTTTTAACCACTAAGTTGAGCGCGGCATTGGTAGGGTAAATTTCAAAACATTCAAAGTTTTTTTCACAGTCTGTGTTACTGATAGTCAGGCTGATGGTTCGCCCACGGGTGGGTAGCAGGTAGTCAAAATCCAATGCCTCTCGAGCGATAAGTTTATGCCAATATTGGTTAATAAAGTTATCGAAACCGGCATCTACAACCAGTGAGCGCTGTAATGGTATGCGACTGTTGTTTAGCGGTTTATCTTGAGTTTTTTGATAAGCAATGGAAAGCGTATTCTGCTCGATTAAGCTAACCTCAACAGATTCTCCTGAACGTTGATTGGTCTGCTTAAACATCGGCGTTGTGGGGTTGAGGGAGTAGTCTAGCGTTTTACGTGCAAATTCTTCTCCCGTGGGCTCGTAGTAAACAACGAGCTTAGCGTTTGAGTCGGTGAGAAAATGTTTTTCGGTATAGAGCAGAGTGCTGGTGTTTTGTTTATAGGCCTTGCCCACCGCCAGTAGTTTTTCATCCTCTAGGGTGTGCTTTGAATTGTCGCTAATCGACAAGCCAGAATAAAAGCCTAGGGCTATAACGCTGAGCCAGCGAGTGGCCAACTTAATCACAGTTAGATTGATCGCCGGTCGCTTAAACATATGAGCGCCTAGCGTTGGTTATGCGTTGTAAGTAGTTAACCCAGTAAAACCCAAGGTTAAAGGCTAATACCCAGACCAATGTAACCACTATCAGGCCTATGGGTTTTGATTGTGGAAACGTAGACCCGGAAAAACGAGCGCCCAATTCGTAGCTTATGGGTAGCGCCACTAAAATCAATAGCGTGCGCATTACCGGGCGAGTTTGCAGCCAGGTAAAGCTGTGAAAAAAAGTAGTGGAAAAACCAAGCCACAGGCAGACGAGCCAAAAGGGAGCAAAGCGCAGGCCACTATTGCCGATAGTAGCGCTGTTGGCGTAGTGAATAAAATCTAGGCTATTGATGGCGGTTTCCATTACAAAACCTAAGGCCGTAAATAAAAGTGCATGAAGATATTCCGCGGCATGTTTTTGCACGAAGCGTAGGTGCAATAGCATAAAAATAGTAATAGCCGCCAAAGCCAGCGACCAGCTCCCCTGTACACAGGCAAACCAGAGAACCTGAAAACTAATAACATTAAAAATGAGGGTCTTATTCATTGGGGTACCAGGTCATCTTGTGAAACCAAAAATTCGGCGCAATTTTGGAAACGTTTAGTAGCCATTTAAGTCGTTTTGGGAAAATGTATTCGCGTTTCCTTTGGGCTATTGCGCCTAACATTCGCTCTGTCGCGGATTCCACTGACATCAGAAAAGGCATAGCAAAATCATTTTTTTGGGTGAGGGGTGTGTCAATAAAGCCGGGGTATATCACGCTGGTGTCGATGTTTTTGTAGGCAATATCCAGCGCCAAAGATTTTAAAAAATAGGCTGCCGCCGCTTTGGAGGCGCCGTAAGCCGAAGCGCGGCTAAAGGGCGCAAAAACAACTTGCGAGGCCACGCCAATCACGTGGGGGTGTTGAGATTTCTCGAGTAAGGGCATGCTTGCGCGGAGCACGTTAATCCAACCAAAAAAATTGACGTCCATCATCCTGTCGAAATGAGACCACTCCAAGTGTTCTGGCTCTAGGTAGCGACAGTCACCTGCATTAAGAATGATTCGATCTATATGGGGTACTAGTTGCTGGAGTTTTCTCTCCAATTCATGGATGGCCGTGGCATCGCTTACATCGAAGATGAGGGGGTGAATGTTGTCCGAGCCGTTGGCCATTTCGGCCAATTTAGTGGCATTGCGACCCAGCGCGATAACAATGTTGTGTTCGGCTAGCGAAATGGCCAGCGCGCGACCAATGCCCGAGCTGGCGCCGGTAATGAGTATGGTTTCGCCGGTTATATCCACCTGCGTATGCTCCGTCAGTATTGTGTGACTACAGTTACGCGGCAGGTGAGACTTTGGATGATTAATGGCGGGCGTTAAGGCACTTCTTTAGCTTTGGCGGTGCTGTTTTCATCTCTTTTGAAAAACCCGTGCTGTAAAAAGTGGAGCGTGTGCTCAATTACCTTTAGGTTCGACATTAAAAACGGATGAGATACAGGTACTTCGAGGTGATCTTTCATGCCTTCAAGCCGCGTATTCTCAACCGATACTTTACCGTCGTCAGGGTTAGGCAGCAGGTTGGAGAGGAGCAGGTTAATGGAGAAGGTGCCGGCAATAATGCCTACTTCAAAATTGGCAGGCCCTAATTTTAGCGGAAGGCTGTTGGCGTCTGTACCCAGTTGTTGTCCAGCGGGGCCATTAAATGCTTTAAAGCCAGGCACAGATTTTAAATGATCGACCACTTGGCTGCCCTTATTGGGTGGGCCTAGCATTACAACGCGCTTTAGGTTGTCGATTGTGTTTGTGCTCAAATACTGTCGAAGCATAATACCACCCATGGAATGGGTAACAAAAAATACGTGCTTTGCTTTTACAGGTTGATTGCAGTTGTTGATGGCAAGAGGTAGCGCACTCGCGGCTAGATTTTCTACGGTTGCGGACGTTGATGGGTAGCCGGAATTGACAACATTGTACCCCGCTTGGCGTAAATGCTTTTCCATTGTATGCATGGATTTTTCTGATCTTGCCAAGCCATGGAGCAAGATTACACAATTATTGGCGAAGGCAGGGGTGGCTACGCCGAGGGTTATCAGCGTGATAAATAGTAATAGCGCTTTGGCGGTATGGTTCATAGCGAATAATTGCCAGGGAATGAGGCATTCTACACCGTCCGTTATCGACTAAATAGCAGAGGTTAACCTTCTTTTGTGTGAGACAAATGGACAATAATTTGTAAAACCCTGAATGTGGGCTGGCTAAATCGATACGGTTTTTTGAGGAGGAGCGTGAATTGACGGCATTAAGAAAATTAATTCAGGGCACGTCTATTCATTATGGGTGAGGTTGCTAGGCTTTATTGTGAGTGATCTTTTGACGCTTGTGGGGCTCTTAATTACGATGCTTAATGGGTATTGTAAGTAGCTTTCTGTTGATGTTGTGCGTATTTCTGCACCTGTCAGGCCATTTGTTCATGGCGGCTTTGATTTCGTCGTTAGGCTTTCGTATTTGTTTGGCACCTTAGCCACGGGCCTCTAAACTTTGACGAGGAAAAGATTTTTGATCGGTGGAAATTTTGAAAAATAAAGCTTTAGATGTTGAATGGCAGTGTTTAGTTTAAGTCGGGCGTAGGTTTAACGTGTAGCTTTATCAGTTGCTCAAAAGGCATGCGCATAATGTATTCAATCGTAACATCGATGCCGGCAATTAATACGCCCAATAATTCTCCTTCCATATAGACGGGTTCAGCGAGAAAAAACGAATAGGCTTCAGAGCTTTCATCCCAGCGGGCATCACTTATATAGTACTTTTGCTGTTTCACCGGTTGAATAAACTTAGCTTCGTCGCCTTGCCAATAATCGGATGGCAGCGGCCAGGCGGAAACGGTTGCGCCTAGGCCATCGGTTAGTATGAATTCGACAATACGGTATTCGTCGTTAGCGATAACGCGCTTAAATTTTGCCGCAATTTTATTGCCAGTAATATCTTGCTGTAAGCTTTTTGATACCAGCCAACGGGTGTCTTTCTCAAATACTTCGGCGAGGGTGGTTTTACATTCTTTATGGGTGGTGAGGTGATTGATGAGGTTTTCACTATTCGCTAGCTCGCGAACCAGGTTTTCGTGCACCAATACCAGCTGGTCAGTGTAAGCCTTCGATGGCTGGTGGTTTTCGGCTTGACCCAAAGAGCTTAGCAGCAGGCCCGAAACAAGCAGTAGGCATATTGGTTGAATGGTTCTCATTTGCGTAAAACGTAGTGGTTAGCTTGTTGATGAGTATAGCCAAGCCCCCCGGTAAAAAAGCGTTTTTTACCGGGGGGCTTGGTTGTAGTCAAATAATCTTTAAGTTGATGAAGGTGCCCTGAACTAGGTTTTAAGAGTTCTTTTCGAGAATTCGGGTTGCCACGCCGTCGAGGGAGGTTTGGTTCTTGGCTCCCCAGTACTCTTTAATGCCAGTATCGCCTTTTTTCTTGGCCCAGTCGTTAAGCAGCTGGCGATCTCCTCGGTAGTCATAGAAGGGCACCGACATCCCGCAAGATTGCTGCACCAGCTCAATGGTTAGGTCGAAAATCTGCCGTGTTCCGGGCGTAGCGGGGAAGAGGCCAAGCAGCGTGCGCCATTCTGGATCGCTCTGGTGAATAACGCTTGCCTGGCCGTACAGTCGCAGAGTAATGGGTTTACCTTCAAAGGCGGCGAACATAATGGTCATCCGCCCGTCGGCTTGTACATGGGCGGATGTTTCGTTTCCGCTGCCGGTAACATTCAGCCAAACCACGCGATTTGGGCCAAGTATTCTGAGGGAGTCATGACCCTTGGGGGACAAATTTATTTTACTGTCGGCTGTGGCGGTACCAACAAAATAGATTTTTTGTTCGCCGATAAAGGCAACGTGTTTGTCCTGAATTTCCGTGTATTGCTGTCCCATGAGATCTCCTTGCAAACCTAATTGATTTTTCTTCCTTCGAGATAAAAACGTTTATCTTCTGCATCGCCCATGGAGAATGTTTTGCGCGGCAGTGCTCCGTCGAAGATAACGGTTTTAAATAATTCACTTTTATTAATAGCGGGCAGTAAAAAGCCGATATTGCCGGTACGTGTGCCCAACTCACGGGTGGTATCTTCTCCGTGAATATAATCCACCGAAGCCTGTGAGTGCTGGGTCAAGTAGTGATCGATAAACAGCTGTAGAGTGCCAGCGGCTAGTTGGTGTTGGGGTTTGTTGATAATCAACTCGCCTGCTTTACCGTGTAAGGCGAATGGAATGACCTGCGCTCCGGGTTTTATAACAGATTCAGTGCTGCGAATTTCGGCCTGCTGTTCGCGGTAGTGGTCGAGGAAGGCGGTTAAAAGTTTTTCGGCATCTATATCAAACACTACCCGGTGGATGGCCTCGAATTCCAGCGATGTATCGTAGAGGTTAACCAGTTCTACCAGAGCATAGCGGGCGGGGTGCTCGGCTACGGCTTCAAAACCTTGTTCAGCCTTCATTGTTTCCCAAATGGCTTTTGCGGTGGCGAAGGAGTGGTTGCCGTCACCCATGGCGTATAGCAGCGGTTTTTGCTCGGCCGATGCGCCATATTTTTGGGTGAAAGTATCGGTCGAGGCTAACTGACTTAGATTGTCGGCAAAGTCACGGATAATGCTTTCGTCTTGAATAATGTCGCCGCGAATATGGCCGCTGTTCTGCATTAGCTCAAAATCGTAGGCGGGTTCAGCGACCTGTGCAAACAAAGGTTCAACAACACTGGCCTGCGGGTCATCGATTAGCACCATAATGTGGGGGAACTCGAGGGGTGCTTGCTCACGAATTTTTATGCGGGGTGGTAAGCGATTAACAATGGTGCCTTCGGTTGCGCGGATCAAGGTTTCGGTGCCAGCTTCGTAGCTGTAATGCTCAAGGTCCAGCGCGACCATAACGCCCCTGCGCACCTTGCCGTTACGCAAAGTACGCTCACAGCGTAGGAGGCTCGCGGGGTGTTCTTGAAGTACACCTTGCTGCAGATACTCCTGCATGCTGCTGCGTATACCAGTGATAATTTCGTTGTCTTTACCCTGATGGAGCCAGGCTTCGGGGAATATTACGTGGCCGGTGGAGGCCTTGTTGTGTATTTGTTCGTAAACCTCTTGCCAGTACTCGGGTTGGGAGGAGTATTGGTCACAGGCTACAACAGCCCATTGGCTCATATCTGTGCTGGCTTTAGGTAAAAGAATGTCGGGAACTAACAGTCCGATGTCGTCGAATTTCATGGGGATACGTCTATTGAGTTGATAAGCGGGGGCAATTCTAACCTGTGTTACCATCCCCCGTCTTGCGAACGAGATGTCCTTATGAGTGAAGTCAAATCAACGCCCGAGACTATTGAGCTAGAGGGCTCTGGTTTTTGGCAGAAGCCTGAAAACCTGTTGTTGACGATGACTTTTACGCTGTCGTTCATGTTTGCGACCTGGCAGGTACTGCTGAATAACTTTGTTATCGAGCGGGCGGCTTTTACCGGGGTAGAAATCGGTATTTTGCAAAGTCTGCGAGAGGTACCCGGCTTTCTCGCGTTTACCGCCGTATTTGTGTTGTTGATTATTCGTGAGCAGTTCTTTGCGCTGCTTGCGGTGGCGGTTATGGCGCTGGGGGTGGCGTTGACGGGCTTTTTCCCTTTCGCTATTGGCCTGTATTTAACCACGGTCGTGATGTCTATCGGTTTTCACTATTTTGAAACGATCAACAAATCCTTAACACTGCAGTGGCTGCCAAAAGATCGATCGGCGCATTTTATGGGCAGAGCTATGTCGATAAAGGCGGTAGCCAGTCTTGCGGCCTATGCGCTGATTTTTGTAGGTATGGATCAGTTAGGTGTAGATTATAAGTGGATGTATCTACTCGCTGGGGTTTCTGGTTTGGTCGCCATAGCGGTGATCGCCATTCGTTTTCCAAATTTTAACCCCCAGGTAGAGCAGCACAAAAAGCTGATTTTTCGTAAACGCTACTGGTTGTATTACGCGCTGGTATTTTTTAGCGGTGCACGCAGGCAAATCTTTGTGGTGTTTGCCGGCTTTTTAATGGTTGAGAAATTTGGCTATAGCGTTGGCGAAATTAGCGCGTTGTTTATCGTTAACTACGTATTTAACTTTTTGTTTGCGGCAAAAATCGGTAAATTTATTGGGGTGATTGGGGAAAGGCGTGCGCTGATCATAGAGTATGTTGCGTTAATACTGATATTTACCAGTTATGCCTTTGTGAGTAACGCTAACGTGGCTGCTGCGCTCTATGTTATTGACCATTTGTTTTTTGCTTTTGCTATCGCCATTAATACCTATTTCCAAAAAATTGCCGATCGAGCCGAGATAGCCGCGACGGCAAGTGTGAGCTTCACCATTAACCATATTGCCGCCGTGGTCATTCCGGCTGTTTTGGGTATGGTTTGGATCTTTTCCCACAGTGCGGTTTTCTTAGTGGGGGCCTTATTTGCGGTTGCTTCCCTGGTGCTGTCGTTCAATATTCCACGGCACCCCAAGATAGGCACTGAGGTGCTATTTGGCCGGGTTCAATCGTAGTGCTGCTTCGCTTTTTACGTTGTACGTACAGCATCGTAAGTCTATTTAAGCTCCCCAGTATTATGGTAAGGGAATCGGTGAGTTAGGCAATACTATACGCCAGTATTTTGCTGGCGATAATCTACGGAATAACAGAAAATACGGAGGCACGAAGCACCCGTTGGTGCAGGAGGAATGGCGAATAACAAACTTTTTTCGTTTAGCTGTTCATGGCCTAGATGCAGGTAATGAGGTTCGTAGGTGTGTGGCGATTATCGTATTTCAGAGAAGGCAATGAGTGACAGTTGTTGGTTCGTCTATATTGTTCATTGTAAAGACGACAGCCTATATACGGGCGTTACCACCGATGTGGAACGTCGTGTTGCGGAGCATAACAGCAAAGCAAAAAGTGCGCGTTATACGCGTGCAAGACAGCCCGTTAAGCTGGCCTATTTCGAGCCGGCGGCGTCTCGTTCGGCGGCCTGCAAGCGGGAAGCGGCGATAAAAGCGTTGCCTCGGCAAGAAAAACAGGTGCTTTGTCAGCAGGTTGTAAAAATATAACCCAATACACTAGTAGGCAATAATATGACTCTCGATTGGCTCGCTTTAGAGCTTATTAGCATTGACGAGTTTAAGTTCACTCCGGCCAAGCTCATCAGTTTTTTTGGATTTTTATTTTTTACATTTTTACTGTCGAAGTTGGTGCGCAGGGGGTTGCGACGCTTACAGCGGCGAGCAGATGTTAACAGTGCTGCTCAGGTATACGCGCTTGGGCGTGTACTGCATTACATAATTCTTGTGGTTGGCTTTATGTTTGCGGTGTCGGCCATAGGTGTTGATGTATCAAAGTTGGCATTGTTGGCCAGCGCCTTAGGCATTGGCATAGGTCTGGGCCTGCAAAGTATTGTTAACAACTTCGTGTCTGGGTTGGTCATTCTTTTTGAACGCAGTTTGAAAGTGGGTGATTTTATAGAACTGAGCTCTGGGCTTGTGGGTGAGGTGCTTGAGATCAATATGCGTTCTACGCTCATTCGCACCAACGACAATGTCGACATCCTTGTTCCCAATGCTGAGTTAATAGGCAATGCCGTGACAAACTGGACCTTAGAAGAAAGTGTGCGCCGCTTTCGCATTTTCTTTTGGGGTGGCGTACGGCAGCGATAAGTTGATGGTTAAACAGGCGGCGCTTGAAGCCGCAGCTTCAGTGCCCTATACACTCAAAGATCCGAACCGTGAGCCAGTGGTGTGGATGGCGAGTTTTGGCGATAGTAGTTTAAATTTTGTTCTGGGCGTATGGGTGTCGCCTGAACAGGTAAAGCGGCCCACCGCCCTACAGTCGGACTATCTCTGGGCGATTGACGACGCTCTACGAAAATATAATATTAAAATTCCCTTCCCCCAGCGTGACGTGCACATGCGTACGCAGGTTGGCCGCGAGGAATAACAGCGATTATGAGGTGTGCCCATGGAAAGCTATTTAATTGACGGTAGCTGTGTAACTGACGGTAGTTATACACAAAATTTTGAGCAGTGGCAGGCGCAGGAAAACAGTTTTTTGTGGCTGGATATTAATTTCGAGAACGATCTAATAGGTGCTCAAAAAATACTCGAGTCGTTCGGGATTCACCCGCTTGCGAGTGAGGATGCCTTTCGCGATCGGCACCCGCCTAAAATCGAATTTTTTGAAGACTTCTGTTTTATTATTTACCGCGGTATTCGTGCCACAGCCAGTGAATTAAGGTTTGAGCATCTGCAGCTTGCGTTTTTTATTGGTGAACGCTATTTGATTACAGTTCACCGGGGCAGCTCCATTGGTATTGACACCATTCGAAAAAATATATTCCAAAGCTCTAAAACCCGTCCGCGGTTAAAGCACGACGACGGCATTAGTAATGCACTAACGCCAATGGGGCTGGCCTTAAATATTATGCATTCTTCCTCAAGTGTTTACCTTGAGCGTATTCTAACGTTCGATAACGAGCTGAGTGATATTGAAGACGAAATGGCGGCTTCGGGCAGTGACGAGTTACTCAGTAAGCTGACCGCCTACAAAAGTCAGTTGGTGAAGCTGCGACGGGTCTTTAATTACCACCGGGGCATAACCGAAACGCTAGTGGCCAGTGGCGAAGTGGAATCGTTTATTCCAATTGCGAGTTATGTTCACACTATTAATGATTTACACGAACGCTTCGACCGTTTATTTACCTTAAGTCAAATGCATTACGACATATGTGGTGATTTAATGGACGGGTATTTATCCATAAGTTCGCACCGCCTGAACGAGACTATGCGCGTGCTTACCGTTATAACGGCGATTTTTATACCGCTGGGCTTTCTGGCAGGCCTGTATGGGATGAATTTTGAATATATGCCCGAGTTACAGTTTCGTTATAGTTATTTCTTCTTGCTTGGCACCATGCTCACCCTTGCGGCAGGTTTGCTGTTTCTGTTCCGGCGAAAAAAGTGGTTATAGGCATGGCGGTAAATTACTTTTGTTCTCGGGCTTTGTGTGCGGTTCATGTGTAAGGTAAAAACAACAGGCATGCTGACGGGCTAGTGGAAATTTTAATAGGGTGTATGAATCGCACGTAAAACCTTGAAGGGCAGCTCTAGGCTAGCCTTATTGTGGTGTTGATGTGCCTATAGCCACTGCGCAGACTGCCCTGCGCTTCAGCTTGGCAAACCGCGTAGCGGTTAAAAGCAATGAGTGGAGGCGCCCTTAAAGCTAAGTTTAGCCGAGGAGCCCTCTCCAACTATCATTACAGCTATAAATACGTACAATGGCGACCGCTATATACGCTCGGCCGTGATCCGGTTGAGCACCTACAGTTGAGAGTTAAAGATGCAACCAGATTTCGTTCAAGGCCAACGTTGGGTGGTAGATTCCGAGCCAGAGCTTGGCTTGGGTATTGTTACTGGCGTTGAGGGACGCACCGTCACCATTTTTTTTGAGCAAGGCGAGTGTGAACGCAATTACGCCATAGCGCAGGCGCCGCTCACCCGTATCCACTTTTCTGTAGACGATGAAATTTGTTTGGCCGCCGGTGGCAGCGGCGTAGTGGAGCAGGTATACGAACAGAACGGCCTGCTTATATATGATATTGGTGGCGACAAGCTGGTGCCAGAAACCCAGTTGGCCTCAGAAATTAGCCTGAATCAGCCGCTGGTTAGATTGCAAACCGGGCAGCTGGATGCCCCTAAATGGTTTTACTTTCGGCGCAAGCTGGATGAGGCCATTAGCCGTACCTGGCAGTCACGATTGGGCGGCTTACTCGGCGTGCGCGCTAATCTAATTCCCCATCAGTTATACGTTGCTTGGATGGCCTGCGAGCACGAAAAGGTGCGGGTTCTACTCGCCGATGAAGTGGGCCTGGGTAAAACCATTGAAGCGGGCATGGTGCTTAGTCGCCTGTTGAAATTTGAGCGTGTTGAGCGTGCCCTCATCTTGGTGCCTGACGCTCTGCAGGTGCAATGGCTGGTAGAGCTGGTACGTAAATTTGCGTTGGTGCCGTCTATATACAGCGGTGAAGAACACGACTTTATCAACGGCCAGGTGCATATCGTACCCCACAGTATTGCTGAGCATATCGCGCCACAATTACTGGAAGCCGAATTCGATATTACCATTGTCGATGAAGCGCACCACATTCTGCCGGAGAGTGAAGCCTTTGGTTGTCTGCAGCAGTTATCGCTTACCAGCGACCATCTGATACTACTGACGGCCACCCCGGAGCAGCTAGGGGCTGAAAGCCACTTCGCCCGTTTGCAGTTGCTTGACCCAGCCAAGTTCACCAGTATTGAGCACTTGCACCAGCAGGAGGCTGAATATAAACAATTGAACCAACGCATTCGCGCGCTGCCGGAAGGCCGGCAGGCGCTCATTGAAGACTACCGATTACAGGCAGAAGAAACCGACGAAGCGCTGATCGACCAATTGCTGGATGTTCATGGTGTTGGCCGTGTCATGTTTCGGAATGTGCGCACAGCGATTGCTGGCTTTCCGCAACGTAACGCTATATTGCACCCCTTACAGGATGATAGTTGGCCAACCAAATTTGAATGGTTGGCACAATGGATAAAGCAGCAGGGGCAAGAAAAGATACTGGTGATTTGCCACAGCATTGACCAAGTGAAAGACTGCGAAAGCTACCTGTGGCAAAAGCACGGCATAGATGCAGCGCTTTTTCATGAAGAACAAAATTTAATTGAGCGTGACAAAGCCGCAGCCTACTTTGCCGACCTAGAGCAGGGTAGCCAGGTACTGATTTGCTCTGAAATTGGCAGTGAGGGGCGAAACTTTCAGTTCAGTTGTCATTTGGTATGCCTCGATTTACCGGATCACCCGGATCTATTAGAGCAACGCATTGGCCGCCTAGATCGCATTGGTCAAACCCGCGAGGTGAGTATTCACATACCTTATGGGGAGCACTCGCGCACAGCACTGCAACTGCACTGGTATCACCAAGTACTGCACTGTATTGAGCGGCTCAATCCGGCGGCAGGCCAAGTGCACGACGAGACCCAAGAGCAGTTTGAAGGCCAAGATCTATTTAGTGAGGAAGTACTTACTTCGGAGCTGGAAGAGCTGAGCCACGATCGCGTAGAAGCCCTTCAGTTGGAGATTCAGCAGGGCCGCGATGCGTTGCTGGAAATGAACAGTTGTCGTCAGCCGTTCGCCAACAGCCTAGCTTCACGTATTGCTGCTTTTGAACAGGAGACACCACTGGCGCTAATCGAAATGGCCAGCAACCTGTTTAACTTTCATTTTGAAGCGACCTACGACGGCATCTATAGCCTGATTCCCTCTGACAAAATGTTGATTCCAGTTTTGCCAGGTCTTCCGCCGGAAGGCACTGAGCTGACCTTTAGTCGCGAAGTGGCCAACCAGCGGGAAGACTTGTTGTTTATGAGCTGGGACGCCCCTTTCGTTATCGGTCTTTGGGAAATATTGCACCATTCCGACCTCGGTTCTGCTTCGGTGGCAACACTGCCTACCAAGCAATTGCCCGCTGGGCACTGCTTGCTGGAGGTATGTTTCGATCTGGTCATTCAATCGCCCCACGCCGGCGCCTGCTTGCCGTTCTTAACCAGCCATTCTGTACGTGCATTGGTGCTTGATATCAGTGAAAAAAATCTGGCAGCGCTCATGCCGGAAGCCTCTTTGCAGCAGTCTATTGAACCGGTGAAAAAACACCTTGCACGCGATGTGGTTAAATCCCGTAAAACCGAAATTGGTGATTGGTACAAAAAAGCAGAAGTATTTGCCGAGGTTGAAAAAACTACGTTAGTTGAAGCAGCGGCGGAGAAGGCCAAAGACCATTTTGACAGCGAAACCACACGTCTGGAAAATTTGGCTAGGCACAACAGTGGTGTTGACCTAGAGGAGCTGCAACTACTCAAGACGCGGAATGCCAATTTACAGACGGCTTTTCTTGAGCATTCGCAGCTTAAGTTGTCGGCGATTCGTTTGATTGTGATTACCGGTTAAGCTGGAGTTGCAATGTGGCGTGCGATGCCAATGTTTAAAAGCGCGCAGCGGGTCACAGGGGTTAGTCCACTCGGCACACAAAAACCGGCGCAAAAACGGTTAATTGCTACTTTCTTCCAGTTGCTGCGCAACTGGTTAAAGAGTAATTTTACACCCCTGCCCGACAACAGGCAGACACACTTACTGGCACGACTAAAAACATAATAACGATTCGGGAATTTCTGAGACCTTAAGTTCTTTTCCCTAGTGCTGACTGCAGGGTTATAGGGCGCTTCCGTTGTTCTGAGGGAGCGCCCAAGCCCGACCCCTTCTAGGCTTTACACCTCTTTTGTTTCTGCTTTTTGTTTCGCCTCGCCCTTTTTCGGGCCCTGAATATTGATTGGCTAGGTCCTACTTACTTCCTCGGCAAGGTTGATGATTCTCCCCCTACGCGAAGACGGCGTTTTGAGGCAGAGTTTTCTAATGCCGCTACGCATGACGGCCTTCGAGGGCGTAGCTTACGGTTTTTATATATAAATAGTTAACAAAAGCGCCTGTTTTCATGCTTTAAGCTTATTGAATTGTAATCGGTTACATACTAACGTTAAAGCTACTCACTTTCATAGATTATTCGAGCTGATAGAGCACGTTATCTGTGAGGTACGGTTCGGGCTTCAGTGCTCCCCAATAACAATAAAGATTGGGAGTGTTTTCGCTAAGGTATCAGCCCGAACTCTTTTTATTTTTTAAACATGTTTGCGTTTTGACTCCATCCTAAACTGCCCGGTTTGCGGCTGCGAAATACTCGCAGCTCGCCGGTTTGGGCGACCTAACAAGAGATGTAAAAGGAGATAATAGTGATTAAGCACTTTAAGCGCTGTTCAGCGCAGTTACTTAAAATAACCGCGGGTACCCTAGCTGTCGCAACTTTGGCTAGTCAAGCGCTGGCGGGTTTTTCTGTGTCGGGCACTCAGTTGCTAGACGGCAACGGTAACAACTTTATTATGCGAGGGGTAAACCACCCGCATACGTGGTACACCGGCCAGACCGCCGCATTTGCCGATATTGCCGCTACCGGCGCGAATACGGTACGTGTTGTGCTAAGTAACGGCCATCAGTGGACGCGTAACAGCGAGTCTGATGTAGCCAATGTTATTTCTCTGTGTAAGCAAAACCGCCT
Organism: Teredinibacter franksiae; assembly: GCF_014218805.1. Taxonomy (NCBI): domain Bacteria; kingdom Pseudomonadati; phylum Pseudomonadota; class Gammaproteobacteria; order Cellvibrionales; family Cellvibrionaceae; genus Teredinibacter; species Teredinibacter franksiae. Next base: position 2,850,927 of record NZ_JACJUV010000001.1, read on the forward strand.
GATTTGTGTGCTCGAAGTTCACGATGCTACCGGTGGTGGTGAAGAGAGCGCTGCGGGTAGCATTGCCGGAGCTGCCCAGTACTGGGTGGATATAGCCGGGGCGCTGCAAGGTGAGGAAGACTACGTCATCATTAACATCGCAAATGAGCCTATCGGTAACAATCAGCCAGATTCCATGTGGATAGACGACCACCGCGCCGCCATTCAAACGCTGCGTAACGCGGGCCTTACCCACACGCTATTAGTAGACGCATCCAACTGGGGCCAGGACTGGCAACAGGTGATGCTCAATAATGCCTCTCAGGTGGCTAATGCCGACTCGCTGAACAACACCATGTTTAGTGTCCATATGTATGAGGTGTACCAGAGCCTAAGTACGATTGAGAACTACGTGTCGGGGTTTTTGGCTAATCATAACTTACCCTTGATTGTTGGCGAGTTCGGTGCGGATCATCAGGGCAACTTTGTAGATGCCGAGTCGATTTTCAGCGTTGCTGCGCAGTACGGTATTGGTTATTTGGGCTGGAGCTGGTCGGGTAACGGTTCCTGTTGTACATCACTGGATATGGTGAACAGTTTTAATGCTGGCAGCCTCACAACCTGGGGCAATCGCATTCTTAACGGCAGCAACGGCATTAGCGAAACGTCGCGGTTGGCGACCGTATACGGTGGCAGTTCTAGCTCGTCTAGCAGCTCAAGCTCCTCCAGTAGTTCAAGTACATCCTCAAGTTCCAGCTCCTCCAGTAGCTCGTCGTCTAGCTCTTCGTCTGCAGGGCAGTGTGTGGATATGTGTAAATGGTATCAGGACGACCCGCGTCCGCTATGTCAGAACCAGGATAGTGGTTGGGGGTGGGAAAACAACCTGAGCTGCATTGGTATCACTACCTGTAATAGCCAGAATGGCGGTGACGGCGGCGTGATCCAAGTGTGTGATGGCAGTAGTTCTTCGGTTAGCTCTTCAAGTTCCTCTAGTAGTTCGAGTTCATCATCCAGTTCTTCTAGCTCGTCCAGTTCGACTTCATCGTCCAGCTCCAGCAGCTCTTCTTCGAGTTCTAGCAGCTCTTCTTCGAGTTCTAGCAGCTCCTCGTCTAGCTCCAGCAGCTCCGATAACGGTGGTGCGGCTTGTGAATACAGTGTGACGAATAACTGGGGCGGTGGCTTTACTGCGCAAATTTCCATAACCAATAACGGTAGTAGCGCTATCAGCGGCTGGGATGTTAGCTGGCAATATACGGGTAGTGCACGCGTTAGCAACTTATGGAATGCCGTGCTTTCAGGCGGCAACCCATACACAGCCACGGATATGGGTTGGAATGGCAACCTTCAGGCCAACCAAACCGTAAGCTTTGGTTTCCAGGGTTCTGGTGACGGTTCCGAGTTACCTAGCGTTAACGGCGATGTTTGCCAATAGGATCCGATGAGTCTAGGGTGTCCCCTTCCCTAGATTGACGCCGGACAAAACCGCCTTCGGGCGGTTTTTTTATTGCGGTTCTTTAAATGTCATGTAATGGTATTAGGGTGACGCCTGAATTCTAGGTGAACTTAATTTTGAGTAAACGGTGTATCAAAAATCGCGTTTTCAAAACAGGGATTTTATGTCAATACATTTCGCCGAAAATAAAAAAAGCTAAGTGAGTGTTTACAATTGTTGACAAAACTCAGGGGAAATCTGGCGCAACCGCAATGTATAAAACCACCACGCGCTAAAAATTATAGTTCTCGAATCAATTAGTATTTAAGCTGTAGCCGGCATTGGTACGTCGGTATAGCTGCATACGGATAAGGGGTTAGAAATTGAAGTGTTTGTGTTGACACATGAACAGCGCTCTCAAGGCTATGGCGATAGATAGATAGATTGTTTGATTGGGTATATGAATAGGCGGAAAAAAAATAATCCGGTAGGTCTTGTGTCCAGCGATATCCGTGGCGATGGCAATCTATTTGCGATTAAAAAAATAGGCGCCACGAAGCCATGTTATTTTCACTTGATGTAATGTAAGACAAAAGTTCGTGGGTTTTTCGGTCATTGTATGGTCTTTGTATACGCTAATTTTCGTCAATAACCTGTTTTGTAATTGGCGTGTGACCTAAAAAATTTGGCGCTATTCCGTTGTGCGAGCATTCTTCCGCCATATTCCCTAGAAAAAGTATTGAAATTATTTACACCCAATATAGTAAAACCAAATAATTCGACCTCTAAATCGACTAAATGACAGTACACGCTTCAATTTGACGTATTCTAGTGTCGGCGACACTTATGTCGCAAAATCATGCTATTGGATTAACGCTAGTAAATCTCTAGGCTCTTGTGCTGCCCTCCATACGCCCGTGGAGTGCTCGCCCACATCAAATCCAATGGAGCTAACAATGCACGATTACAATTTATGGAAAAAATGGCGTTTTTCAGGTGTAGTATTTATTGCTAGTAGTTGCATCGCTTTTAATGCCGTCGCTCAACAGCGTGTGGTTGATCTGAAAGAAATTATTGTTGACCAGAACAAATTCGAAACCGTAAAGTTTGAAGCCACGCCAACGGTTCGGCCGGAGATCACCACCCAAACGCTACCGGCGGTTAAAAATTTGCGTTTATTTGAATTAAAAGAACAGCTAAATAAAACAATAAATGCAGTAACGCTTATAGAGTTCGATCGAAAAAGTAAGCATGAAATACTAGAGAAAGGTGAGTTTGTTTCCGCAATCGATAGGCAAAAGGTGGTCTTCAACGACCGAGGCGAGCTACCGGACATCGAACCCGGAGATGGCGTATTCTCGGCTTTTTCCTCCGTCGACTTTGAGCGTTTGGAAAAAGATGAAAGTATTTTAAATAAACGCCTAAGCAAGCAGGAAAAGCTTGTATTGAAAACGTTTAACGGCCGTGTTGCTACCTCTAGTGTAGCGACAAGCCTTGATAGCCTATTGGAAGCACAGGGTAAACGGCTATCGGAAGGTAGTATGATGAATGCCAAAGAACTCGATTTTGGCAAAGGTTTAGTGGGTATCGCTCGCCCGGCATTATCGATTGTGTTACCTGCTATTCCTTTTACAGCTGACGAAAATAAAGTGCTGGGTATTAATAGCACAAGTGTTGTTGCCCACCCTGGTTTTACTTATGACCCTTGCGATACCGATGGAACAGGTAATAACGCCAACCCGAATAATGCATGGTCGTTTAAAACGTTGATGTCGAATTTAAATCAGGGTACGGGTCTGACGGACCAGGAGTTTATTCATGAGTGGTTAAGTAATTGGATGGTGAACTCGAGTGTGAATTCCTTTGTGATTCCTGCGCGCCCCGGCATTATGGACTATTTTATTGGTTGGGACGGCATTAATGCAGCAACGCTGGATATCAATAATTTACCCTTCCGCCTGTTATCGATTATGAATCGATTGGATTTATCCAAGGTAAGCTACTTAAGTGCGACCGAAGGTGAAACACGCTTCGTATTTGGCTTGTTAAACCCACTATCCTGTGCGCCAGCTGCAAGTATTGATCAAATGACGGCTATATTTGAGTACGGCGATACCGCCGACACCTGCTCCACGATAAAAACCCGGGCACAGGACTGGCTAGCACTAGATACTATGGTGCTTGGTTCGCCAGCCTACATGAACGCACTTAAAGCTATTACGGATGACGTTACCTTGTCGCCGATTGCGGCAGCCGCTCTAAATCAATTACGCACCAACGATTTTGCTTTCGACGGCCTTGGGTCTTTGGGGCTCCCTTGGCAACTGCGAGAATTTGTCGTGAGTGCTGGAACTGGATTGCTGGTGCCAGATACCACCAAGCAAACGCCAGACATTAGCTTTAGAACAGGAAACCCGGTAACCGCGTTATTTATGGAAACCAATGCCGACGATATTTTGTGTGAAAACTATCAAGTACCTAATAATTTTAACGGGTCGCCATTTTTAGCGGCAGGTTTAGATTATATAAGTGCATCTTTTTGGAATGCTCCTACAAATCAAGCCAACCTGCCGGCGGCTTACCCTTCATGCTATCAAAGCACGATTTCAGGCGTACATGGCTCTGTAAACTTGCCTACCGAACTTCAGAGTGAGGTTCGCCATAAGTTTTCGGTGAACACGTGTGACGACTGTCATGCGCAGGAAACCAACACCTTTTTCACTCACGTTAACCCTGTAACACGGAATTTCTCTGGCTTTATGACAGGCAATACCGTTGGCGATCCTATGCTTGGGAATGTATTGGCAGGTGGTATTGAACGAGACTTTGACGACCTGCAAAGACGAGGTCAAATTGTTCAGGAGCTTGCTACACGGCAGTGTAAAGGCGGGTTAATATTGAACGCTTCTATCCTACAACATGCTTTACCCAGTATGTTTACACACTAACTTTATACTCTGCAATAAAAAGCGGCGCACTTGTTGCGCCGTTTTTTTATGCCACATCTACATAGAGGTTTTTGTCTAAGTTGGATAGTATATTTTCGATTAATGCAGAGCGGCACGATCGTATTCGCTAGGCCATCGCGCTTACAATATCGAAATAGTGTTTTTTATCAAATTACAAATTCTCACAGGCCCCGTGGATATATCCAACAACCTCATTATCCCCACACGCCGAACAGTCACTTGCTTTTGTCTCGGTTTGGCCGTCGGTTAGCGTTGCGCAAACCGGGTCATAGATCATGGTGCAAATTTGTGGGCGTGGTTCTGGGCAATTTGTAAAGTTATTATTCCCCTGCGCAGAAATGGTCTCATCAGGTTTGATTTGCTGGGTTTGGCAGGATGTTAAAAAAACAGTTGCCGTTAGCATTTGAATTAGGAGTGGAGATTTCATGATTGGGCTCCATTGTGTCTGAGGTGGCTGGAGTATAGTCCGAATATGACTATACTTTTTTTCAGTATTTTTAGTCTAATGATCGTCATATGCTATATTTGTGAATGATTAACTGTCTCTGGTTGTACTTTTTTGTCACCAGTCATCGCCTAGTTCTCCCTGTAATCCGTCGGCCTCACTTGCTCGAATCGATATTTTTTGTCGTGCATCTGCGTCACTTATTCTATTAAGAATTCTTAGCAGCGAAGCTTGATACACCGCCATATCTTGCCATGTGTCTTTATTGAATCGCTCCCCATCTCCTTTAGGTATCATGTTTCGCAATTCAAATACAGGCGCTGTTTTACCGCTCTCATTACCGATCCTCCGGTTTTCAGGATCAATGGACTCCGCATCCATTCTGTGAAACCCACCAAAAGCATTGGTGATTCCGTCGCTGTCGGATTTGAATACTTTATGAATGAATTGATCTACCGTGGTAGAAATATGCCCATAACGGCGACGTTGGCTCGGATCTGTGAAAATTGTACTACCGCCGTTACGTTCGGTTTCGGCTTTTATTGCGGTCTTAAGGCGCTTGTATTTTTTTCTAACAAAATTTCGTTCGTCATTTGGTAGCGTGGTAAATATTGCAGACAAATTGGTTCGTGATAATAGCGCGGCAAGGTTTTTGTCTAACCCACCTTTTTCGTCGTCCATAGACTTATAGAAATATTTACCCATAAGTAGATATTGGCACATCAAGGTTAATACACCGCGTAGGTTTTCAAGTGTGTAGTCTTTTTTCCACTTCCAGCTGCCGGTAGTTTTACCCACCCGGTTAATGATTGCAGTCGCTACTTCTGATGCGTGGGCAGCTTCCTCCAATGCACGTGAATGCCAAACAGGAGTACCTTTAGTTACGACCTCTGTGTCACCGATAGTTTCGCGTGTTTCCGGGGTTACTGAGTAATCGGTATGACTCTTAAGATCAAAGAGTACTGTATTTTGGATGGCCTCAAAATAGGCAGGCAGTTTGGCTATGTCGACTGCAAAGGTAGATTGGATAGATGCCGCTGTCGTTTGATTACCAACATGGCTATTACCTACGAAAATATTATCATCAGCTACGGTCACTCCGGCAACTGTGTTTAATCGTACACGATTGTTCAAGTTTCCTGTTGCGGTTTCTAGGTTGCCTGCAAAGGCTTCTGCGTCATGCATAGCTTCAAAAATTGCGGCAGCGCCAGCCATGGTTTCCGGCGCGTAGGCTTTGGTGACAATCTCTAAAATGGAGGCGTAACTACCCATACCCATACCAATAAGTGGGTGACTGGCATGCTCCGTTCGCCTGCCAGCTACAGTATGCTCGTATATTGGCTTAATTTGCCCTCCGGAGTTTCGCGCTTTAAGTGCCGCTTCAGCGTTTAGTCTTTGATCAGCTGGGAAAACCTGCAATTCCAAACCATTTCTGTCGAAAAGTTTGTAACTTCTTGTAGTGCGGTCGCCAAACGCCTCTGCGTCAAGGTCCTGAATCAGTATTTCGGGTGAGATCGCTTTTTGTCCCTTGTCTATTCGACGTAGATATCCACCTTGGTTTCTATTTTCGTATTCATTCTGGACTTCAGTTTTATCGGCATTTCTAAATTGTACTCGTCCTGCATCATCAATAATCGACCATGTTTTAAGGATCCACCCTGGCGGCAAGTCATATTCGCCCAGTTGAGTACCATTATTATGTTTTGAAGGAACTTGAAAGTTTGAGTTTTCTGGTGCTTCTGGTGTTGGACCTTCTACTTCTCCGTTTTGATCTACTGTGAGTTCCAGATGATCTCCGTAGGTGCCTAGATGGCATTTTTCTGGCAATGGCCTTCCGTTGTAATCCACCAATACTAGCATTTCCAATTCGAAACCTAGCTTTGCCTGAACAACGTTATGATCCGGCAAACCTTGTTTGCGTATTATTGGCTGGGAATTTACGTTGGCACTCGTGAGCTTGGAAGCTGTGCTGTCGATTGTTGACTCGCCAAGGCTCGTGGCCCGATCGCCCATAATATCGGCTTCTTTCTCTAAGCCTTTATCGTCATTGAGGGAATACTTTTTATATTGTTTGGTTGGCTTAACCCGCCCCTGCTTTTGTTGCACCACGTGCCATGCTTCATGTGGCAGGTGCTTTTCTTGACCGGCGCCTAGGTGAATTTGATTGCCTTGCGCATAGGCCAATGCACCAACCGCACGGGGTTTAGCTGAATTATAGTGGACGTGAACATCAGACATGTCATAGCCGGATAGATTTTCGATTCCAGATTTTAAACCGCTTGGCAAGTTGCCAAACTGAGCGCGTGTTTGATGATGAGGGCTAGCGGTATGCTGTGTTTGACGCTGGATGGGCGCCGTTGGGGTGCTGACCGCTTTATGCTGCTGATCGTTTTCCAATGCTTTTTCGTTCTCGGTTATGCGGTCGAAGCTCATGTATTGACTCTGGTTATTGTAGGGTGGTTATCTAGTGGTGGTTATTTAAAGGGATTGCTGAGGGATCGATGAGGGATCGCTGATGAACCACGTTAGGTCGCACTAATATCTCTTACAGAGCATAAGCAAGGGCTTACTAGCGTCGCCACTGGATCGGGCGCTTCAGGTGCGCGCGCGTGCAATACGCCTCTAACGGTAACGGTTTTATTATCAAATTGTTGACGTTCATCCATCGAGCGCAGCGCATCGTTGGACCAACTAGGTTCTAATAAAACAAGCTGACCATCGCTCAATTCAATCGCTACTTGGCCTCGGTATACTGCCGGTGGTTTTTGTTTGCGGCGTACATCTAGCTGTCGATAGCGGCCATGAACAATAACGTCTTTACCGTCGTGCGCTGCAATTTCTTCGGTTGTCTTTACGCTGGGTTCCATAGTGCTGCGCTCTTGGTGATGATTGATAATGGGCCTGAATAGCGATTGGGTAAGATTGGTTAGTCTGTGATGCCGATGTTGCCATCATTTTCTGCGTACTTTAACAGTAGTTGGAGCCATGCCGTGTTGCTGGCTTGCTTTGTGTTGATCGTGAAAAGTTTGGTCGGCTTTTGTTGCTGGCCCGTACATCTGGAAGTCCCAGTCTTTGTTAACTTCTTCTGCGTCACCTGTGGCAAAGTTTTCCATTGTCACACTGTCGCCACCGCTAACCATCACCACACCCGCCCAGTGGAAATTCCATGTCATCTTGCCCACATAATTAGCACCGCCACTAGCCATGGTGTAACCTTCTCCAACGCTAGGTGTTGCGTGGCGGTTAATACCTGCCGAGCTATCAAACGCTTCTTTCTCAACATCGGATAACGCGTCATAAGCCGCCTTGCCACCTAAGCTGCGGTATATTTCGGACGCCATAGCGCTAGGGCTACTGGCACTGGTACTGCGCGAGGCGCTTAATCCAAAAAATTTCCCTACGGCGCCCCTCTCCTTGGTGTAGCCACCGGTCATGTTGCTATAATTTTTTCCGGTTCCGCGTCCTGCGCCCATAATATCTCGCCCGGAACGACCACAGTCGGCCCAGATTGTCATGTTTGTTCCTGTTGTTTTGTTCGCTATATTTTCAGGCACTACATTCGATAATGTTTTAGTGCCCGACGCGTCTGGGGCATCGCCTTTAAGGGATTTACTTCCGCTTTTTAGGCGTATGACCGATTTTTTGGCCGTTAGCGCCGTGTTGGCTGAAGTGATAAGAGACGGAAGCGCCCACATATCGTGAGAACCATAGCTGCTGTCTTGCGCTACCGCCATGTTGCCGTTGTCGCTAATGCGTAGGGCTTTACCCGCGTTCCAGTCATCCGGCGCTTGGGTGATTACGTTTTTATCGGTGTAACACTGCAGCGTTGTCCCCGCTTTGTTTTCGGTTATCGCCGTGGGGCTGTTCCGGCGTTGACCAATAATGGGTGCATTCATGGCTTTTGCGCCCATTACGTCCGCTTCGCGCTCAAGACTTGAATCACTATTAATATTCACGCCTTTTTTCATTTGCTGCGTAGGTTTTACGCGTCCTTGCTTCTGCTGAACAACGTGCCAGGCTTCATGTGGCAAATGCTTATCTTGGCCGGGACCCAAATGAATATTCGTACCTTGAGCATAAGCTAAAGCTCCAAGTGCGCGCGGTTTAGCCGAGTTGTAATGCACGCGCACATCGGACAAATCATAACCCGAGAGCTGTTCCAAACCCGAGCGTAATGACCCTGGTATACCGCCTTTTTCAGCGCGGTTGGAACCTTGGTTATGTTTCGTGGGCGTTTCGCCATACTGGCATTGAATGGTATCTAGAGGTTTGTCGTAACTTCGCTTTACGGTTTTTTTGGGGGATGTGTGAGTAGCGGGGTGTTGCTCTATTACAGCGCTTTTGTCCATGTACATGACTATTTTCCCGTTAACTTGTAGTAAGCTTCTGCTGACTAGCTACAACTTTTAATTTATTACCGTAATTACCGGCCTGTTCTTCACCGTCTAACAATAAAACTTTGCCTGCTGATGTTAAGGTGGAGGCTTTTGCCTCCAGCGTTACGGTTTCACTGCCGCTTACTGGTACAGGGCCGTTAGGCGTGGTTTGTGTACCAGTGAAGTTAAACGTACAGGTCGCTTTTAGCAGGCCCTTTTTGCCGCCGCTGGCAACAGTAGCGCACGAGGTTTCACTCACTTTACCCGGCGCCCACGCACCGTTATCGGCGGGGGGGTAGGGCGAGGTTCCGGGGGTGGCTAACACATCGCCTTCCACTCCAATTTTTTTACCCATTCGATTTTCTCCAACTAACGGTTTCGACCAATCTATTAATACCAATTCACTACTACAAATTAGCGGCTACCAATCCGCTACCAGTGTGTTAACCAATGTTTTTTCTGTTTTTCGGTACTCTTCCTGTGCGGCCTCGCGTATATGCGCCATTTGTAATTCTTGTTCATTGGCTGCGCGGAAGGCTGCGTTAATGGCAATGCTGCGAATAATACCTCCGGGCAATTCCAGTCTCGCGAGTTTGTCAAAATCGATGCCGTGTTTTGGTAATTTCGGCGGGAAAACGCCTTTCCATATCGCTGTGCGTTCCTGTGATTGTGGAAAGGGAAACTGCACAATAAACCGTAAGCGACGGATAAAGGCTTGATCTAATGCAGAGCGATAATTACTGGTCAATATCGATAAACCGGAAAAGCTCTCCATTCGTTGCAACAAATAACTTACTTCCATATTCGCGTAGCGATCTTTGCTGTCGCTCACCTGACTACGTTTACCGAACAGCGCGTCGGCTTCATCAAATAACAAAATGGCACCACTGTTCTCGGCCGCCGTGAATATTTTTTCGAGATTCTTTTCCGTTTCGCCTATGTATTTACTCACAATTGAGGATAAATCGATTTGGTAGATATCCAGTTTTAATTGGCTGGCGATAACTCTGGCGGCAAAGGTTTTACCCGTGCCGCTGGCGCCAGAAAATAGTGCACTAATACCCAGACCATAGGCACCGCTGTCGGCAAACCCCCATTCGCGATAGACTTTGTGGCGATGTTTTACTTGCTCAAGAATTTTGTGCAGGGTTAACAATTGTTCTTCCGGCAATATGAGGTTTTCCCAGTGCAGCTGAGAGGGCTCAATAATATTTGCCAGATCAGAAATGTCGGCGCGTGCCTGTTTACGGCACAATCGCCATAATAAATCCAATTGTGGCCCATTCTTACTCACTTCAGTGTTGGACTCTATTTGCCACTGGCGCGAAACGGTTTGAATTTTGCTTACGCCCATATCGAATTGGTCCACAATCGCGGTTAATTGTGAGGCGCTACCATTTAAAAATAGCGGTTCTTTCAAGCCTGTTTGCCAAAGGCGAAACTGTTCGTCGTAGGTGGGGCGGGGTACGGTGAGCTTGATAATGTCGCGGCCAATATTGGCAAGCGTTAGGTTGTGGCTTAGCATGCAAAATGCGGATAATCGCTTACAGAGGTAATTAACGCTGCGTACTATTGAGGGTTGAATGTCATCACATTCAAAAATAAACAGGCAGTGGTAGAGAATCGCTTCGCGTTCCATTCGTACAAATAAATCTTGCAGCGCACTGGTATCCGAAGGTAGCAACTGTGCATCTATACGCTTCAACGGAAGCCCAAGCTTTTCGGCGGCATTAAAAGCAACCGCCACCTGTGCGCTGGGTTCGGGGCCCTGCAGATGTACCAATGGCAGTAGTGTTTCATTGAGGGTGTTATTGAATAGCTCGGTAATATTTTGCGCAATCGCCAACTGACTGTCGGCGAGGGTCGGCAGTCCGCTATTGGGTATAGTGAGTGCGGCTAATGCCGTGTCTTCGCTGCCAAACCCGGCGATAAAATGCAAAATGGTTTCGTTAATACGAATGGGTGAGAGGTTGGGCTGCGAGGGCTCTTGTAGTTCAACCAGTTGCCAGCGGCGCAAGCCACACTGCGGTGAAAAGGGCAACCACTGGCTATTGAAAAACAAACGTAATGCGACATCAAAGTTTGGTTGTGCGAGTTCTTCTTTACCCAGCAATTGTCCACACAATTGCGAAAACTCTCCGTCTAATTGCACCGCTGCGCAAAGTACAAGCACTTTACGTTCGAATGCCGTTAATTGGAATAGCGTACAGAGGTCATCAAGGCCTGAGGTAAAGTCGCTTGGGTTTTGTGTATCGTTGTTTTCGGCGACTGTCAGTGGTTGCTTGCCCAAACAGCGATGAATATCTTCACGTAATAGCTGTAACTCTGTGCTTAGCTGCAGCTGGTTTTGTGCATACCATTCATTCGTCGCCATTATTCTGTCCTGTAGGCGGCTATGCTGCATTGATAGCCGCTACTGTTTAAGGTGTGCGTGGCCGATCGAATAATCCACATTCCGTCCACTTTGTCTCTGATTTTTGCCAACACAATGGAGCTGCCTGCAACAATACCGGGGTCGCCAACAACGGTTAGGTTAAGGGTTGAGGCGTCGCGCGTTTTTTCATTGAGCATAGCCGTGGCGGCGGCTTTGGCTTCGTCCTCGGTGGCATAAAGGTGAGGAATGCGGTTTATCGGTGTGGCGCCTTCTTTTCCTGCAATAACCTGCTCTTGAGTAGCCATTACACGGTTGTGCCATACGGCCACCACAGAGCCGTATTCGGTTCTGTCGGAGAGATTGCAGTTCCATTGAATAATGTTGTCGGCGGTGATAATGGTGGGTAGAAGGGGAACACCCGCGGCGGTTTTACAGTCACCTTTGACTAAAAATAGTAAGCTGTCGCCCGCTGGTTTCGCGAGCGCGTCGTATTTCTTTGCGAGGCGGGTGACAAAGCTGATGTCGGTTTCTTTGGTTTGATTTTCAACTACAATTTTCTTGGTTTTTAAACTTAGACTTACCTTAGCACTAAGGTCGTTTTCACCGGCAATTTTACTTATTACATCACCTACTGTGGTGTCTGCCCAGGTGCGAGTTTTTTCATCCAATAATAATTTGGGAACGGCGGTAATATTAATTGAACCACCGCCGGGTGAGCCACTGCAGCTTACTTGGTCTACGTGAAAAATACCCATTGGGGCTTTATGCAGTTCGTAACCTAATGACAGTTTAATTTCTTTACCGGTTTCCGGCAGCTTAAGTCTACCCAGTGTTACCGTTTGGCTGTCATCAAGGGTGAACGAGAGCTGGTCGCTCTGGCCGCCATCGTTAAGTACAACGCTTATCGACATTAATCGGCTGCGCAGCTGATTGCCTGCGGGCGCGCCGCCAACCGTTAATGTGTAACCCGGTGGTGATTGTTTATAGAGGTAGGCGAGCATCTAGTCGTCCCACAATTGTACGGTGGCAACATCTTCTGTTTTAGCGCTAATTTCTGGCAACGAGAGGGCAACTCCCGAGGGTAGTACTGTGCCCAAGCTGGCGATACCAGGGTTTGCGTCGAGTACCTGTTCAACAATACCGCGTAGATCGGTGGTACTGAACTGGCTAAGCATTTCCACTTCGTCGCTAATATCACCTTGAGCCGCTAAAATATGCGGCTCGATTTGCCGTGTGGCTTCGTTAAGTTGCGCTCGCTGCCCGTAGTGCATCCAGCAGATCCAGTCGAGCATATCGCCGTCTTTCGTTAAGTATTCTGCCATGGGTTTTCACTCCACCTAAGTTTGTGTCGCACAAGCGATGCACTAAAACCCCGGTAAAAAGTCCTGTTGAAAACGTTTGAGGGTCAAATTAAATTCGATTTTTCGTGCTGCACCATTGTCAAAAAATTCGCTCTTGGTTTCGCCAATGCTTTCTATAATCCAGCGCCCCATTATTAATCCGTTACCGCAAATAAGCGGTAAAGCTATGCCTATGCCTGCGGATAAACGCATAATAATAAGCTGCAAAGGCCCGCCATTAAATTGCGGAAATATGGTGCCGTTCAAGGTAATACTGTCTTCTCCTGGGCCTATGTACTGCCGCGTGGGACCACCCAGACCTAAGTATTTAAGTACCGGGTGCCCCAGTGGGCTTTGCGTGGCCCAGGAATACTGAGTAGTACGCTGTAATTGCTGATAAGAGGCCTGATCCACCGAAAAGCGAATAGGCCCCAGTAACATCATAAAGGGCGCTGGCATTACGAGTCTCCGCCGCTAATTAGTCGATTGGCGTAACCAGGTTATGGGTACCCATTTCGCGAAAATATAAGGAATTATTACTGTTGCGCATGTCCACTTTTACCTTTAGCCATGAAAAGCCATTGGGTACCAGTGCCGCTGGAATACGCGTGGCCATATAACGCTGATAGAATTTACCGTTCCAGTGGCGAGAAAAGGGCGTATCGTAGGTGGCCATAAAACGTTCCACGTCCTTACCGTTTACGGTTATGCCGTCGTGCATGGCGCCATTCCAGTTATTGTTATGTTCAATAAGGTACAACAGTTTATCTTCACCGTCGCCCACGACTGGAATCATTAGCGTGCGTATTGCACCGGGCTCGATTTGCGCGAGAATGTCGCCGTTCCATTTATGACTGTTCCACTTCATGGCATTGCCACCGTTAAGCTTCCAATGTAGGGTTACGGCAGAGGCTGAGGCATGTTTCCAAGGGTTATTAGAAAAGGCAACGCCCGATAGCCAAAAGTTGCTGGCGGTATTTGGTTTTGCTATTAGCGCAACTTCACCGGCCCGATTCACGGGAATAGGCACCCATTGATGGGCGAGCACAGCATCCTCACCTCCAACCCATCGACCGTCGGCCAGTGAACCATCGGGGCAAAAACAGTTGTCCTGCCTGTATCCACCACTCCATAAACCCAGTTTCTCTTTTTTTCCATCTAGAAAATACGCGTTCATCACTGTCCAGCGATCGCCCAATACCCTTACCCATAGGGTGTCGTAGCCTTTGGGTACAATGACCTTCGCGCCGTTACCATCTTTTTCGTTGTCGGCACCGAATTTGATGAGGGGTTTACCGTTCCAGGGTTTGCTGGCAGGGTAGGTGTTATTGTCAAATTGGCTGGGCTTGCCGAGTTTAGAAATCACCCCCTTTTTAAAGGCCGCATGAATATCTTGATAGACCAAAGGCCCTTCTGGGTACATGCGGTGATGGTTGGGGTTGTAGGTGGATTTTTGGGTAATAATTTTTTCGGCGGTAACGGTACCTTTAACGCTCAAGTCTCCTTTCGCATCTAATACCGCTGTTGCGGTTTCTTTGCCTGCCTTGGCACCACTTGAAAACACAATATTGCCCCATTCGCGCAGCTCCAATATATTTTCGGTACGACGAAGGAGAATGCGATGGTTGTTATCGCGGCTGCGAATTTGCCCATTTTCAGAAAAGAAAATTTCTTTTTTTGTTTCGGCGTCCTGCACTACCACACCGTTGGTTCCCACCTTTGGGTTACCCACGGTTAGCTTTTTACCAATTTCAACTGTATCGGTATTTAGCGAAACATCTGCCTGGCTCGCACTGTACTGCTCAAAGGCTGCCGTAAGTGTGAGGGGCGAGACTGCTTTGTCATTTGCTTTTCCGGCGGTAACCTCCGCTTTGGTTGCCAGTTTCATAGCCGCTTCGTCCTGCGCAGCTTTAAAGGTTTCCAGAGCGTCTTTTAAGGTGAGTGGTGATACAGCTTTGTCTGCTACTTCGCCTTCCAATACTTCTTGATTGGTGGCGATCTGCAGCAGGCCTGCAGAAGATTCGGTTGCATCGGGTAAATGCAGGTAGGAATCTTTATCGAACTTCAATTCGCCATCAACTAGGTCGGGTAATACTAGATCGAAGGCTAAGAGTAATTCTGTTGCTGGGTCTTTTGATAGTAACGGATTACCGCCAGGGTTAGTGGCATACACGGCAAACAAAATGGGCTCGCCAACATCCGCACCGCCGTTACCTACGCCCTGTAGGAAAAAGCCAATTTCATGAATGTTGTATTCAGTCGCGTCCTTGTCCTCAGGGGTACCGATAACGGCGGTAATGTGTAACCGTGCATGATCTTGTATCACTACACTGGCAACCTTTACCCGTTGAACCTCATTTTTCAAGGCTTCCATATCCGGTTGTGGAAGATAACCGTCACCCGTGCCATCGCCTAGCGCCACTAAGCTAAAGCGGTAGTTGTCTGCATTGGCGAAGCCGGATATTAGTGCTTCTCGACCAGCGTCGGTAATAATTGGCACGAGTTGATCAGCCATTGTTATTCTCCATTTTTTGCATTCTGAAATTAGCGTGCAGTGGCTTAATTAAAAACCACCATCGTTAGTCTTTGGGTTTTAATACAAAATTTTTCATGCGTATATTGCGTACACCCGGCTGAAGCTTCAGCGTACTGGTCAGTTGTAATTTTGGCAGCGGGCGCATCGAAAAGCGTCGTTGTTCTATACTTCGAGTTGATGTTGTTAAACCCAGTTGCGCGTGCAATTTAAGTGAAACTTTTGGTAGCACCTGAAAACGGTGGTATTTCTTCAACCGTAAACTGGGTCGGTACTGTGGCAACTGTGCGTCTAACTTGGCGCCGCCAATGGATAATGTGTACTGCGTGCTGAGGGGTTTGACCGCGTCTACAGCGTCGCGAAGGCGTCGGTACAGGTCACCACCTAGTAGGCCACGACCACCTAGAATATCGCCGCCAATTAATAGCTGAATACTAAATGTTAGGGCGCTAGACTCTGCCTTTCCGCGCGAAGGGTTGCTGCCCTCTTGCTCTGATTTATGCCACCATTCTTTTACTTGGAATGAACCGCCGTAGCGCTCCAGATTGTGGATGTCTTCTAGAGGCACATTGTTAACGCGCATATCGGCTAGCGCCAATTCCATACGTATGGCATCGCATACGGCCTTACGTGTGCCGCGTATTTTGTGCGCATAGGAACTGTATTTGATGATGGCGCGCTTCAAACCCACCGGCCAGGTTTCATCCCAGCGATCAACGACCACACCCCATGCTAACCACGGTAGAAATTCCTCAGGGCAGGTTTCCGCGTCCCATAAGTGGGTTAGTGGCACATCCACGTTTTCCAATACGGCGGTTGCTTGGGAAAGCTTTCGTTCCAGTGGTGCGGCGTTGGGCGGTAGTAAATCATTCACGGGATTCATACACTATTCACCTGATGCTTCGCGGACGAGGTCGGGTTATGCGTCATTGATTATCCTCGCCTAGGTTGGTTTGTAGCTGTACGTATTGCGCCAAGCGTATGGATGTTTGCATGTCCGTATGTGTGGCTAAGGCAATGGCTTCAGCTTCTTCAATGCGAAAACCAATATCACTATTGTTGTGGGCAACGGCATCAGCCGGAATGGCAAGATCATTTGCGGGCTCTACCAAAATTACCCGCTCTACTCCGGGTTGATAGAGCTCCGCCAAAAATTCATCGCGGACAATGTTTTTGCCTAATTGATGGTTACGTTTTATTAACGCATTAACAGCGGTATTGACACGTTCAAGGGTTGCCGATTTGTCACTTTGCTCTTGGAATTCGAGCATCGCACTCACTCGATAGGGCACCACTGTTGCCCAACGCACTTCAATATCGTCGGTAATAGAAGCGACCGATAGTACTGCTGCGCGTACTTTGGCCAACACTTGTTCTCGTGTTTCGGTTACCGCTTCGTTGCGGTCGTCGTGTAGTACTACAACGTTGATTTTATTATCGCCTTCTAGCCAATCGCGGCTATACACGCTTACATCTTTAATGTTGGCACTCGCAGACAGAGCACAAAATCGGTAGCTGCCTTCACAGCCACTGTGATTTAGCGCTTGCACGCTGTACCGCGCACGAAGACGAAAGCGTTCGTCGCTTTCCATTACTGCTGTTGTGGGCGGTGAGGCTTGGTCATCGGCGGCTTTTAGTTGTTGACGTTTAACACCCAAAATGGCGGCCGCTTGATCCAAATTTGCGCCCTTGGCGGTTGCCAGCATTACCGATTCGGCTAAATCATTTAGATCTTTATATAATGTGGTTTGCCGCTCGCTTATGGTTTGCAGTAAAGCGTCTATCAATTCGCTTTGTGGCCCCTCGTGCGCTTTAGTAGCCGTATCGTAACGAGGTTTTTCACCGCTGCTGAGCAACGGTAATTCCATTTGCGCCAAACCTGTTGAAGATGAAATTCTCACAATAAATTCAGTTCCATTTTCATATTAAGCGTTATTTTCGGTGGGGATCGGAACGGCATAGCCTGCGCTCAAATCTTTATCAAATGCGCCCATCTCGCCATTTTCATTTACCGTAAAAATGAGTAAATAGTGGGCGTCTTCTGGGATAGGTGTGCTACTTAGGTGAATGCGTCTGGCTCCACCTACCGGTAGACTTTCTAACGTGCCGTACCCGGACAATTTCGCGCGGTTTTCACCCCCCCAGTAAAGGGTATATTTGGTTAAACGAATTTCGTGTTGTGGTGGTGCAATGTCGATATCACACGACAAATAATTTCGTTTTAGCCGGACATTATGCACATTCACACCTGCAACTTTTTCTTCTGGCACATCGGTATGCAGCTGAATGTCGATGTCGCCACACCATGGGGCCTCGTTTGCGCCAACGGCTACATCGGCGAGTGCGCGATTGGGTTTGAGAGCCTGTAGCACAATGTAGTCTACCCCTGGCTGATAAAGTACCGAGAGTAAGGCACTGGAATAAAGGTTGCTGCCAAAATAATATTTTTCTTTTACATACTGCTGTACAGCAATTCGCGCCGATGAAATTGCCTCTGCTGCACCTAGGCGATCACGAAAACCTAGCGTAGCTTTTATACGGTAGTCGATAACTTTTGCAGGCTGTACCTGTACAAATTGTCCAATAGGCCTAACGGCGTCATCCGTTACACAGCGAAATACTTTTTTACGAATGGCTTCTTGTTGATCCGGTGGTGTGTCCGGTTGGTACAGTAGGTACACATCTACTTCTCTCTTACGTAGGCTCTCAACATGCACGTCGTGCAGTGCTTCTCCTGCGTCGGCGGCTTCAATGGCTAAGGTTTTATAGGCCTGTGCGGAACCGGCCGTGTGTATATTTCTGTACTCGTTAATAACGGCCCCGCGCACATCGCCGTCGTCGGCTTTGTTCATGGAAGCCGTGCCAATAGAGGGTATAATTAATGCGGCTAGGCGCCGTAGGTCTTCTCCCTGGGCGGTCGATAAAAAACAAGCCTTGAGAGCCTCGTTCATTTTCTGGCGGGTTATTAGTTCACGATAGGCAAGTACTTCCAAAAGTTTACTGATGGGGTCACTTTCGGGCACCCGACTGACATCTATTCCCCGCAAGCTATTGCTGTTTTGCAGGTTCAACTGCAAATTATATTTTGCCTCTTGCAGTAATGCTTCATAGTCCAAGCTAGGCACGGCTTGTTCAACGGCCTGTTGAAGCTGCTGTACATCCTCGATCTGCAATTGTCCAGAAATCACGTCTGCTGTACCCCGTTATCGGTTACTGAGAAAGGAAAGTGGGCGCATAGGACGTTCCATCTGGCCAGTGTGTTGGCGTTGCTCACCTGCACGCTCCATTTCTTTCAGTACTTTAATTAGCGCACTAGCATCGGTTTTGTTGCTGCGCTCCATTTGCACGAGTTGATCGCGAATTTCGCTAAAGATTGTGTGGGTAGTGTGCTGTATGACCTGCTCGCGATGCGCCTGCGAGTCCAGCAAATCTTTGATAACAGCTGTGGTGTTTGTTAGCCGGCTCGCGGGCGCTACTTTGCTAGCGCTATTTTGTTCAGATAATTGCTGCTCAGTGTTTGATTGAATACGAGTGGATGTTGCATGGTTGCGTAAGCTGGAGCCCAGAATTTGATCACTTACAGCATAAGCGTGCGGGGTACTGGAGCGTGTCGATTCATTTCCTCGCTGAACAGCCTGAGCATTTCGAGCATGCTGGTTTTCGGGCTGGCGTTTGGTTGACGTTTGCTCAACGGTACTAGACGAAAGTAATGGATTTTCGCGACTATAATTTTCGCTCGCTGAGGGCTTACCTATGATATTGATCCAAGCCCGTGAGCCACCCAGCGAAAATCGTTGCTCTTTGTTGGAACGGCTGTTCGGGTCGGATCTATTGATGTAGAGCACATCGGTAAGGGTGGCGTTATCTTTTAATGCGTGATTTAAAAATGAGCCACCAGCGTTCGTCTGTAGCCAGCGTAAAATTAGCGGCGAGATTTGTTTAGAGGTGTGGTTGCTATTCTTGTTGTTGGTCTCGTCGATGCTCTTAATTGGGTCGCCGTTTAGTGCTGAAGTATTACTATTGTTAAGACTGACCTTTTGTGCTGAATTGCTACTGTTTTTAAGACCGTTTTTCAGACTAAATTTTTGCGCGCTAGTGGTGGCGAGCCAGGCAGTATTGTTTGGGCTTGCTATAGGGCTGCGCCAGTTCTGCGAAAGCGAACGACGCTTAGACTCCGTTAATTGACCAAACGCTTGTAGGTGGTTGCCCTGAGTAGATTTCCCCCCAGCTTGTATGGGCGGGGCTGTCAATTGGCCTCCGAGTAACAATGCCTGGGTCACATGCGCACAGATACTTTCGGCTATCGGGAATTGTAGGCCTTGCGTTGCCATTTTCGGTGTCACAGATGCAGGTTTTTGCCTATTCCGTGACCCTGTAATGCAATGGTTTACAATTACGCGGGGGCTGAACCATGAAGCACTATTAAAAATAGTGTATTTGTATGCGTTTTGGCTATATTTGCGGTTATCGGTGTTGTGGCCGACAACTCTCAAGTCTTTATCTTGCGACTGGGTTTCGGTCTCTTCGGTCTGCCAATAGCCGCTCAAATCGTAATTGAATCGCCCGTTTTGAAATAATACAAACAGTGGTGACGAAAGATCAGTTGCGCTTACCAAGTCGCGAGTACTTAAACCATATCTCGAATGTTGTGTCGCGAATACCGAGTTTTTTAAACTAACTACTGGAGAAAAACGGCCGGGAATTATTTTCCGTGTATGCCTTGGGTTTGAAGCAACAAAAGCTGCACGGCTGTAGGCGCGCCAAAGGCGCCCGCGTACATTTTGTTTGTTGCTCTCGGCTACTGTTTGCACGGTTACATTATCCGTTTGATTGTTTACGGTGAAGATCGCGGCTGACTTCCAGCCATGTCATTAGCTCTTGCTCTTCAATATCCATTAGGTCTTTCAAGCCCCAGCCACTCTGTTGCGCCAGTAAAAGAGTTGCTTCTCTTATGGTTGCTGGGTCTAGGATAAAAAACTTGCGAGTGTGTCCTGTACTTTCAAATAATCGGCCATATCCAGTTTTTCTATTTCGCTGGGTGCGATCTCACACAGGTTAGCGATGAAGCGGATTTCTTTTTCGGCATCATCGGCTGACATTTTTTCGATGGCTAATCGGTCGCCTACGCGTGGCCGGCGCATTTCCAGAATACTCACATCGCGGCCGTCGATATTTATGGGGTAGCCAAGGTCGATAGTGGTTGTGTTCATACATGCTCCTTACAAAAATCAGCTGTTGGCAGTAGCCGGCACTGCCAACAGCATTTTAACGATTTACATGCCCAGCGCGCTGCGCATGGCTTCCAACTGATCCGCACCGTTAATTTTGCGTACCATATTTTCCGCATCTATTTCCACCAGCTCGGTACCGTCGATTTCTAAACGGTAATACCGCGCTGCAACGGATACTTTTAGCGGTGCTTTTTCGCCGGCTTTCCAGCCACCAAAGTCGAGGTCGCGCCAAGCGCCGGTAATATTGATCACTACCGGTGTTACGCCGGACTCGCCGTCCAAACCACCGCGCATGGTAAGGGGAACTTGTGCGCCTTCACGAAGACCAAACATTTTGATAATTTCCACATCGTATTCGGAAATGGTCAGGTCGCATTCGAGCTTGTTCATGCCCATGTCCAGCTCAATGGGTACATCCATTCCTCCGCCTTTAAACTCTTCCGTTTTTAGGCTGAGCTTTGGCAATGTGACTTCGTCTACCCGACCGGCATACCCGCGTCCATCCACAAATAAATTAAAATTCTTAAGTACCTTCGGGATCATGCGAATATCTCCTGTATATAGTCGTTAACAAGGCTGCTTCTAAAAGTAATGTGTTCGGCAGGGTAGGGAGCTGTAAAGTCGAAATCGAATGTTACTTTGCCCGCTACCACCTGATCCCAGGTATTGATTTCTGGATCGGTCCAGCATTTACCGTTAATAATCGCGCCGATTTTTTTCAAGTGACGCAAATAGGCGTTTACGCCCTCGGTTACATCTTCCACGTAGGTTTTGGTGATGTTGCGGTCTACCGCCCACATGTGCGAACGCTGCAGGGCGTCGTTAATTAAATCGGCGGTGCGACGCACACTGATAAAGGCCCATTTAACATCGGCGGCACAGCTGCGATTGCCCCAGAGCCGGTAGCCATTTTGGTGAATAATGGTGGCTACCTTGCCTTCGTTCAGTAAGTTTGCGGTGGCGTTAACGTCGCCCAGGGCAAAATCGACTGGGCGGCTGGTGCCAATAATGCCCGCAATGTTTCGGTTTGAAGGGCTCCACCAAAAGCCGCGCTCGGCATCGGATTTAGCCATAACACCTGCAACGCGAGGTGATGCTGGCTCTAAACGGGAAGTGTCGCCACCGGCCGATACTTTGACTTGAGGGTCAATTAAATAAGCCCTAGGATTGGCTAGCGTAGAAGCGGCTTTAATGGCGGTTTTATTGTCGGTATTTGGGCCGTCAATAATGGCAATACCGCGCAACCGTTCTGCCACCTGAGTAAGCCGTGCGCTAACCAGCGCTAAGTTACTAAAACCCGGGGCAACCAAAATACGAGGCGTTTTGTGAACGCTGCTTTCAGCGGCCAAAAATAAGTCGATGCCGGCTTGAATATCGGCCTCGGCCGCTTTTCCGTCTTCGCCGGTGGCAACTGCGACGATAACAATCTGCGCGCCGGTTTGGTCCAAAATAGCGTTTAAGGCATAGGGTAATGTATTGTCTTCAGGAATTTCTGTAGCGGTGGAATCCATCGCCCCAAATAGCCGAACGGCTTCTTTGCGAGAACCCGCAATTAAAATGGGCTCTCCCTTTAATGCAACGCCTTTTTTAGCCGTGCCTACCAAGCCTATTACCGAGGTATCACCACCGCTTATCGGGCGTGGCCCGAGATCCAGCTCTTGTATTTCTACACCGTGTAAAAAACCACTCATACCATGCTCCTTTATTAAATGAAGTCTGTCTCAACGGGCTGTGTGTCGTTGTGACATGTTGTTAGGGAAACACTTATACCCCGGTTAACTCGCTAAAATATCGCTCAAAATAATGTATTGCCCCTCTGGCAATACCACGCCTTCAATGTGTATTTGTAGCTGCCCTTCGGCTGCCTTTAGGCGCCCAAGCTCAGTGTCTTGCGATGGCAGTTCCACGCTAACGCGGCTGAGTTGCAAGCGCGGCTCAAAGGTAGATAGAGCCATAGAGACGGCGACTTGAATATCGGCAACCAGTGCGGCATTCATTGGTCGGTCTAACAGTTTTAATAAATTGGAGCCGTAATCCCTGCGCATAACCCGGCCACCCAGCGGCGTAGTTAAAATGTCGCGCACGGACTGACGTATATGTTCCACACCGGAAAGCATTTCGCCGGTTTCCATGTGCATGCCGATGATGTCGGTCATTGCTGTGGGCTCACTGTTACGTTCATTTACAACCCCTATTTAACATCGGCACCACCGCTACTGATTTCTAATGTGGTTCCTGCTTTAAGGGTGATTTTTTCGCTGGTGGCGTTAATCTCGGCGCTGTCGTCAAAGTTAATGTTTTTCGAGGTCATGGTGAATCCGTCGGCGGCGTCAATGACCAGGGTTTTACTTTTCAAGGTGATACAGTCTTCTTTTAGTTCAATGTAATTTTCGCCCACCCCTAGCTTCACCCCGTTTTCGGTACTAAATTCGATTTTGGTTTTGGGTTCAGCGGCATCACCTAATAACAAGGTAAACACACCCTTCTTTTCTTTTAAGGTTATGTTAAGGGACACCCCAGGGTCTTCTTCCGCCTTTTCACGCAGCTCTACGTCCATGGCGTGGGTTTCGCGATCGAAGCTAACGCTGGTGCCGTCTTTATACCGCATGATGTGCTGGTAGGCCGTGGCTTCGGGCGGCTGTGTGTGCGGTGCGGCAGGGGCCTTGGAAAAATCATTTTTTTCGCCAAAGCTAAGCCATTTACCCCGCGGTAATACGCCCACTACAACCCCCAGCGCTAAATTTCCTGAAGGCGCCATGACTAATACTTGTTCATCGACTTCTGGTTGCCACCACACGGCATCTAAACCCGATCGAGCAACTGTCCAGGGCATCCAGTTGCGGGTAAAAGTGCCTTCCTTTTCACCGCCCACCTGCACCAGAACGCTGGATATGTCGGTGGGTGGTTTTGGGTCGGTATCGGTTTTTTCGACAATGCGGCCAAACTGCACACTGTTACTCAGCATTTGCTCTTGCTGGGACATCACATCATTGAGTTCAACTGTATCGGCGGCGCTGTTGTCTTCCCCTGGCATCGCGTTTAACTTCCCGTTTCGCTGTACACGTTTTCGATGTCATCGCCGTGTTTAGCGATAATGGCGTTTGCTGGGTAAGGAGCATTGTCTTCCGACATTCGGCCCATTCGAATGACCTGTTCCCAGCTCACGGCCCACAGTGCCAAGTGAGATACTGGATCGTCACCGCCATAGAGGTCGGCAGCACGAGAGAGTGCCGAGACACTGGTGCGCCAACTGGTAACGTCGGGTTTAAAACCTTTAGAGAGGCCGTGAAGGTCGGCTGATTCAATATCGGCGGCGGGAAATGCGTTGGGGTTTTGCCAGCGCTGGAAGGGCACATAACACAGCAGCGTATCAACAATGTCGCGGGTAACCGCTTCGCGTTCAATACTGTCGGGGTTTACCACCACCACATAGGCGATGAGGTATAACTTGATATCTTTCTGTTCGGTTTCCACCAGCTTTAATTCACCGGTGCCTACTGTGGCAATAAAAATGGCTGGTGTGTTGGCGTGAATGGCGGCTAAATCTGTCGTTTCAATTAAACCCGCCAGCGGCTTGCAGGTATTGATCGTTGCGTTAAGTTGCGCACTGATGTCGGCGGCAATTTGGTTAATAAATTTGGCGATTTCCGACATGGATACATCCTCTTTCCTGAGATGACGCCTAAAACATTCGTGTCCCTGACTTGCAGTGACGTTAGCAACTTGGGCGGAAGAGTGTAGGAAAATACCAACACAACAACCATTACAAGTCATTACAGTAAGTGCTCAAAAAATGCTCTGTTGGTGCTGGCCTAGGTTTATGTGATTGGAGCCATCGAAAGAAGGGGAGCGGGTATGGGAATCGGTTTGAATAAATTTGGAATGCTGATTTTTGGGGCCTTGCCGTTAGTGTGACAAGTGACTAACATTTGTTTTGTCTGTCTACCGCTATGGAGGCGCTTATGAGCTATCTCGTTGACTGTCAAAAAATATGGATATTTGGCAAAAATCGACTCGCGCTACCCGTTAACGATTCCCCACCGCTTATCTATCAACTGCAACAGATCAACGGTTGCGAATGGCACGAAGACTTTTGGCTTTTAGGGGGTTGTTATAGGTAATGAAATACAGCCTATAACAATTCACAAAATAGATTAAAAAGGTTGGAGATATGTATACGCACGTAGAGAAACCAAAAGAGAATACCAGCGATGAATGCTTTGGAATGGCGGATAATCGGACGGAGACTGTTGCTCAGAGAAAACAGCAAGAGCTGGTGAATACTACCCCCCAGGTAAAACAAACAGCAAAATTACGGACAATGGCTGTGAATAACTCTGCGCAACAACGGCATTCTATTCAAAAGAAAGAAAATAATACTGGCTTACCTGATAATCTCAAATCCGGCATTGAGAATCTGTCTGGCTATTCCATGGATGATGTAAAAGTACATTATAACTCGGATAAACCTGCGCAACTTCAAGCCCATGCGTATGCACAAGGAGCGGATATTCACTTAGCATATGGTCAAGAAAAACATTTGCCTCATGAGGCCTGGCATGTGGTTCAGCAAAAGCAAGGAAGGGTGAAGCCGACTATACAAAAGAAGAACATGCTGAATATTAACGACGATGAAAAACTTGAAAAAGAAGCAGATGAAATTGGAGTCAGAATCAGGGAGGTAAGTCAGTTTCAGAATCCAAATAAAATTAGGCATACCAAAGCAAATATAAATGTAACTGCAGTTGCTCAAAGAGTAGTTAATTATTCTGGCTATGATAGAGACAGAAGTGATGCTGTGATAGCAAGTATACGCAATTTCGAGGAAAAGGAAGCAATATCTTCAGATGATGTCTTGACCAAATTGCAAATATTGAATGGCATGGTGAAAATGGACGAACGCTCACAATTCTTTGGAGAGTTTGACCTAAATAATTACCAACAGGTAGGCTTGCTTTATTACCAGATTAAACGTCAAGGAAAGGGGTTTGAAAGTGACGAAGAGGAAACAACGCTAGTCGAGCAAGACAAACCCTTCAAGAAAAAACAGGAACAGGAGGCTAATACATTTGGAGCGGCGAAACAGTCAAGTTTAAATATAAATGGATTCTCTAAACTAGCACTGCTAGGCATGGGAAGCAGTATTGGCTATTACATTACCAGTCTTGGTAAATCTTACGACCACAAGCATACTATTGTCATTGGGAAAGAAAACCCCTGGAAATCAAGAAGAGGGATAGTGCCTTTTGTTAATCATCCTATGGGTATGATTGAACCATGGGGAAAAGAAGCTCCTGAATCCCAGTTCGCAACGAGAAAAGAAGAGTTTTCTCCCCACGAACCTGAAGATGTTTTTGCTTCACGCACTGAGTTTGCTCAGAAAACGAAGGAAGCCATTGTTAGTCCTGCAGCTACGGTAATAGACGGCAGTGTAAAAAAGGTATCAAAGGCGATTGACCTTGATGATCCAACCCTTCGGAAGCTGTTACTTACACCTACCTCCACGTTTAACTATAAAAAGTTATGGGATGCTTTGGAGTGGCGGTTACAGCGGAACAATTTCACTCTGTTCGATTATATCATCGAAACTGATAGAGGCTTCTATGCTGCAAAAAAAGTTGTCATGGGTACCGGTGGCGGGCCACACAGATTGCCCAATCATGCGAAAGTAAATAATGTTGAAGATGAGCGGATTGGCTCAAACGAGAGAGCCAAAAAAAGAACGATTAGAAATCAAGTGATGGATATGGATGCGTTTTTACGTTTATCAAGCGATGAAGTGGCAGGTAAAAATGTTGTGGTACAAGGGACAAATGCAGCTATTGATGCTGCAGACCGAGCCATTGCCGATGGCGGCACCCTGGTTGCGTGGTTAGGTAGTAAACCCCCTTTCCTATATAAGACCTTATTGAAAAATGCACCAAGTCCTCAGGTGGAAGAGAAGCGAGTGGCTGCAAAACGTGATTCCGAGAAAATTTTAATTCAGAACGACGGCACTTTGAAAATATCATTCACAATAAGGGACGGTGAAAGCACTACGGTTAACTCCCCGGTTACGGCAGATTATTTTGTCTATGGTATAGGGCAAGATATTGACGCTGAGGATGCCGAAAGTGACACATCGGGACCGGCAGCCATTTTGTCAAAAGAAGCATTTGAAGCCCTTAGAAAAAATGAGGCTGTGATTAAAGGAGATTCGGCCGGAGCATTCGACAGTACATACGGATTGGGACTTCGTATTGGAAATGAGGAAAGCGGAATCAGCGTTATTGGTGCATCAGCCTGGCGATTAAGCGGCGAAAAAACACGAGGGATACTCGATGAAATTGCAAAAGTTGTTCCCTCCAATGTTGTTTCATCTGAGCAATTGGGGGCAATTAAGAGCTCAACAGGAGCAATGAATTCATTCATGCCTGAATATATCGGGAAAGGTTTTAATTGGTTGACTGCCGATCCAAACATGATTGTTGCCTATTTGATTATCCAGCACCCCAATACACCACAAAAGGTTGCGGACGGATTTATAAAGTCGGTTAGGCAGCTTCGGAGGTTGTATCCAAACGGTATTCCTGAAAGTGTAAAGAAACGCTTTCTCACTGAAAAAATCAAGGGTGAGATGGCTACACAAATGGCATTGGAGACGGCTAATTTCCTGAGAAGGAACACTGCACTAAAGAAGGAAGAAATGGTTAAAACGCTGAAATCAACCCTACTTTTTCTAGTTCCCGATCAAGCTCAACATGTTGCGATTCTTAAGAAGACATATAATCGTTATTCTGTTCTTGAAACCATGCTCAATATATGGCTAGACCCAATATTGCCGGATGAATCAATTGCAAAGAAGAAGAGCCTGTGACCACAATTTCAATACGAAGGTTATATCATTGAAAGTAGTATTGTTTGTGGTGCATTTACAGATTGAACCTGGGGTGAGTATCGCAATCCCGCATTGGACGCCATACACTGTAAAAAATCACTCACTTCTATATTGGTGTAACTAACCTTGCTATCGATTAGTTGACTTCAAGCTTACTTACGTCACGATTAAAATTCGTAAGGCATTATTTACTGCAGCCAAGCGCGATTTCCGACATGGATACATCCTCTTTTCTGAGGTGATGACTAAAATATTTGCGTCTCTGGCTTGCAGTGACGTTAGCAGCTTGGGCGGAAGAGTGTAGAAAAGTACCAGCACAACAACTATTACCGGTCATTACAGTAGGTGCTCAAAAAATGTTCTTTTGGTTCTAGCCTAGGTTTATGTGATTGAGGCCATCGAAAGGAAGGGAGTGGGTATCGGAATCGGTTTGAATAAATTTTGAATGCTGGTTTTCGGGTATTAATTGTCGAAAGGTGCTGCAGTTTAACGACAATGCATTTGGTGGGGCGTTCATCATTATGAGCAGTGCGCTGTTAACTAGGGCATCATCAGTTGTTTGCCATTCATCTTTGGTTACTACTCCGTGCACACCGATAGTGAAAACAAAATCGGAATTGGTTGACTGGCTTGTGCTACAGGATTCTGTAAAAGCCAATATTTTCTTGAGGAGCGTTTGTAGTACGGTGTCCTTCTCGCCCTGTTGTTCGTTAAAACACACAACAAATCCGCAGCCCGCACGCACCGTTTTATATTCGTCACGCTCAAACACTTTTGCAAACATGTCCTGTACGGCCGTTAATTGTTGTCGCTGGATTGATTCTAGGCTTAAGTGGTGGGTAGCGGCCAACAGCTCTTTAGGTTTTATACACACCGCGACCGCACAGCGATAGTTAAAAATGTTAGGCATTGAATGAATCACGCTTGCGGTTTTATCTGTTAATGATTGCAGATTAGAGTAATGTTGGCTAAGCGTCGAAAAATTGATGGTTTTGTACTTTTTGATCAGTGCCTCAACGCTACCAATACGTTTGAAAGGGTTTTTGGATAAGGAATCGCGTAATAATTCGCATACAGGATGAAGGCTTATGCTTTGTGGAAATACTATTTCTGCCGGTAACAATTGTTGATGACAAATTTCCGCATAGGTGGCCCCCACAACCGCAGGCTTGCCGGTAAGACATTCATACAGTAATAATCCCCAGGAATAGATATCTGATTTTTCACTGGCGCAATCTCCGCGCAATTGTTCTGGGGCAGTGTAAGCCGGGGTTCCCAACGTTTCGTTGTTAGTGGTTAAATTGGTATCGTCGTCTATATGGCGGCTAACACCAAAGTCGAGCAGTTTTATATTGGGCCCCCGATGATCAAAATTAACCATAATATTACTGGGTTTTAAATCCCGGTGAATGACACCGCGGCGATGGGCCTCGGCAAGCGCATAGAGTACCTGGGCCATAATATCGGCCACCAACAGTGGAGACATTCGTTGGCAAGCTAAATAATCACGTAGTGTTTGCCCGCTAACATACTCATATACCGCAAATAATTTCCCGTCTTGCTGAATGCCGTGATCAAAAACTTTGACTACGTTCGGGTGGTCTAGTGATTTGCAAATATCGATTTCGCGGGCAAAGCGTCGTTCACGAATGGCCGCTCCAGAAGAAGAGGCCTGTTTGAGCATTTTGTAGGCAACAGGAGTTGGGTTATCGATGGATTTTGCTAGGTATACCTCACCAAATGCACCTTCACCCAGCAAAGATTGCAATTGGTAGCGGCCAACGGTACTTGGGGCGGCTATTGAAAAATTCTGGCTCGAGTCCGTCACGTTAAACCCATTTTGAGTTATTTATTTTTCGTGGCCGATTAAACCGGGCCCGCGCCTAACGTATACATCTGAGTTTGCACGATTGTGCAATGAGGTAATCGATAGTACACCGAAGTGCTGCTATGTATAGTGGCAAAAAACACACGCCGGATTTTTGGCGTTAAATGCCGCCAAAGTTCGTTTAAATAATTTTTGAAGCGCAAAATTACTTATGAGGGGTGCTCTAGAGAGGGTTAAGTGAAAATTGTGTCTGCACCGGAGCTGTGCATAACACGGCAACTAATGTGCACGGGTAAATTTCCAATTCGTGCCGCGCCACGACGACGTTCAATAAGTTGCAGGGGCGGGAGGGCGGGCGAAAGCGCTTCACATATTTGTTTTCGCGCGCGAAAAATTTGGATGTTGGTATGTGCAACTTCAAGACCCAGCATACGTGAGAGTTCGTCCATGTCCAGCCAACCGCACTCTTCTGTCGCTATGTGATTATTTATATCTTCCTGTCGTTTTCGTGCCAGCGTTAGCAGTAAAAAGTGGTGTGTGCGCTCACCTAGGTCAATATACTGACCGGCACTTTCCACTTTTAAAAAAGTATGTTCCTGATCTTGACTCACACTAAAGTGCAGTACAGCAGGTGTTGCAGAATGAAGTTGGCTGGGGGCGGCATCAATGGTGTAATCCACGGTTCGTGAATCAATAAACAACCAGAATTCTTCATCAAAAAATAGACGTTCACCATCGCTCAGTGTATGGGTCGTTTGTGATTGTTCACACACCCATAGGCCTTGCGCGGCTTTATAGATAAATACTTCAGGTTGGCTTGGGTCTGGCAGGGCGTTCATTTCCTGCAATTGGATGACCAGGGGCTGTTCCGTTAGGCGTACTAAAGTCGCGACCGGCGGAGAGCAATCTTCGAGCGTGAAGCGTAGGTGATTTTCTATTGCTAGTGCAACGCAATCACCCTTCTGAAGTAATATTTCAACCTGCGGTTGGCAGCGCGTATTGTTAACCCAGGTTCCATTTTTGCTGAGATCTTTTAGCCACCAGCCATTGTTGTGCCAACGAATTTGACAGTGAATGGTGGAAATTCGTCGATCACTTAACAAATGAGTATTGCCGTAGGCGTTGCGGCCGATAATTTGATGCGCTTGCAGCGGCAGTAGGTCGTTATGTCCTTCAAAACGTATAAGTGCCATAGCTAGGAGTGGTTGATAAAATGGGACAATCCATCTTACCTACTGTCAGGCGATACTGACAAGGCAATTACAATATCGACCATATCAAACAGTTATTTTAACCATACGTGGTTAACCCATTGTAAGGGGCTATGTTTCTTGGATGTTTCACCTGCTTTATTACCACTGGAAGCTATTTGTTTGAATTCGAATAGCGTTGAATAGCAAGGCGCCCGAGGGGTAGCGCTACAAATCTGAGGTTATTCTGGTTAAGTTTCGCCACAAAGAGAATAGCTTTTTACAGGGAATTGCTGGTAACTCTCGGTATGGGGTTCGGGTTGTTACCGTAATAATAGGTGACTCCAAATGTTGAGTTAAATTTGCCTCGGTAGGCAAGCGAATTTTGTTCGAATAGCTCTCCAATGAGCATAGCGACAGGAATCTTGGGGGGGGGTACTCAAGCGGCTACGCAGCGTTTTTTGGTTGGCTTTGGTAATGGTTTAGAAGCGCCGTGTAGAAGCGGTATACTGCCGCGACATGTAATCGGGAGTAAACGCAGTTGCTTAAAGTGGGTCAAAAATTTACAGGCGAAGTCCGCGATTTAGCCAGTGATGGTCGAGGTGTTGTTGTTCACCCTCAAGGCAGAACTTTTTTTGTGCCTGGGGTGTGGTTGGGGGAAGCGGGTGAGTTTCGCATTACCGGTTTAAAAGGCCGAATTGGATTCGCCGAGTTAATATCGGCAGATGAAGAGGCTCGACACTTGTCTCGGGTAACGCCGGCCTGTGAGCACCACGGGTTTAGTGAAAACACCTGCGGTGGTTGCCCCTGGCAGTTTATGGCCTATGAGCAGCAATTGGCGGCCAAGCAGGCGCGCGTGCAAAAGGCGATGAAGCGACTGGCTTGTGAAGACAAAGTGCAGCCTATTCTGGCATCACCTCAGCAGTTGGGCTATCGCAACCGCGCCCAGCTTAAAACAGATGGGCGCAAGCTCGGTTATATGGCAGCCAATTCGAACCAGTTGGTAGATGTTGGCGCTTGCCCAGTTCTCTCGCAACATAATCAACAAACGTTGCAGCACTTAAGAGCGCTTCTGCCCAATGCCGAGTGGAGGCCCACAGCTAAGCAAAAGTGGACCAGTTTAGATATTGACGAATCGGTATCGGCGGACACCGCAAGCGTGGATAGTCGGTTGCCATTTCAGCAGGCGAATACACAGCAAAACGCGGTTATCCGCAGCTGGCTAGCGGAAGGCTTGAGCCGTTATGCGGCGGGCAAATCGGTATTGGAGCTTTTTTGTGGCTCGGGAAATTTAACCGAGGTGATTGCCGCTTCCTGTGCGCAAAGCACGTTGGCGGTAGAAGCAGTTGAAACTGCGCTTGAGGGCCTGAAGGCGAGAAAGCTGCAAAATGTTTCTACGCTGGCCTGTAATCTGTTTTCAGAAATAGATGCCGAAAAGCTGTTACCCCATGTAAAAACAGCGGAAATACTGGTGTTGGACCCACCCCGAGAAGGGTTGAAAGTAAGCAAGCCTTTATTTGTAAAAAAATCAGTTATACAGCAGGTGTTCTATATCTCATGTGACCTAGCAACTTTTAGCCGCGATTTGGGCGTTTTTATGGAAAACGGGTTTAAGGTTGTGGAAGTTCAGCCGCTGGATATGTCTCCACAAACGCCACATATAGAGTTGATGGCCGTACTGTCAAAAAGATAACGGAATTTCGATTTAACCGAGTAGATAAGTGTCGGTAGATAACGGTTATAGGTTGGCGGGTTATTTTGAAACTGTGGGTATCTAATACAGACGATTAGGAATAGTGGCCCAGCTTTTTGGATAAGGTCTCGCGCGCTTGAGATAATGTGTTGCGCAGTTGTGGTATGGGTACTTCAACACCGGTAAAAATGCTTTGTTCCAGCCGCTTTAGGTTTACCAGCTGATCCATTCTTACAAACTCCAGTGCCTCTTCGCTGTACAGAATGGCTATCCAGTCATTTACGCAATTAACGTAATTTTCTGGCGATAAATCAAAGTGCCGAGTAAAGGCGTTGTGGATACCTTGAATATTGCGTTCGCCAGGTGCTTTTAGCCCACGAGGGCTGGTATGGGTGAGGGCGATGCGATACGGCAACGCGATTATTTGGATCAGTGAGCGCAGTAACCAGATGACGCCAAGTAAGGGCAAAAGCACCAGAACTACCATGGTGTACAGCAGTTTGGTAATGGCGCTTGTAGATGTTAGCAGGTGCAAAAACGGCAGGCGGGGCACCAGCGCGTGACCCAGCTCTTGCACGAGCTGACGCCTCTGCCAACGCATGGCCGCTTCAAAGCAGCGCCTTTCGTTTTTGGTCATTACTACCGCCATATCTAAAATACTCTGTCCCTGCATAAATGTTCCGTGTCTTTAGCTTAGTAGTTGCCCTCGGTGATAGGCAATATGCTCGCCAATAAAGCTGGCGATGGTGAAATAACTGTGGTCGTAACCCTCACGTATATTCAGCGTGAGTGGGTGATTATTCTGTTCGCTGGCTTCGCGCAGCCGCTCTGGCTGAAGTTGATCTTCTAGAAAGTCGTCATCGCCGCCTTGATCCACATAGAGGGGTGTTTTGCAGATTTGTTCCCCTATTAACGCGGTGGCATCGTATTTTTGCCAACTGGTTCTATCGGCACCTAGATAGTGGGTGAGCGCTTTCATGCCCCATGGGCAGTTCATGGGCGATGAAATAGGGGCAAAGGCCGAGATTGATTTAAACAGCTGTGGGTTCTTTAGGCCCAGGGTGATGGCGCCGTGACCACCCATGGAGTGCCCTGCAATGCCGTAATGTGCGGACAATTGAGAGAAATTGGCTGCCAGCAGTGCGGGTAACTCTTGGCAGATGTAACTTTCCATTTGGTAATGCTGTTGCCAGGGTTGCTCGGTAGCGTTGCAATAAAAGCCTGCGCCTAGGCCAAAATCCCAATGGCTTTGCGGGTCGTCGGGGATATCTTCTCCGCGTGGGCTGGTATCGGGCGCAAGTAGGGCAATACCGTGCTCGGCGGCGTAGCGCTGGGCACCGGCTTTTTGCACAAAATTCTCATCGGTGCAGGTAAGCCCGGAAAGCCAAAATAAAACCGGCACACTTTGGGTTTCGGCTTGCGGTGGCAGGTACAGCGAAAAGCGCATGCCACATTTCAGTAGGTCACTTTGGTGTTGGAAGCGAAGTTGATAGCCAGCAAAACATTTCTGTCGGGCAATTTCGAGCATTGGGCTTTTTCCTTTAATAGAGTACTACCGAGCGAATACTTTCGCCTTTGTGCATTAAATCGAACGCCCTGTTGATGTCGTTAAGTGGCATGGTGTGGGTAATCAAGGTGTCGATATCGATTTTTCCGTCCATATACCAGTCGACAATTTTAGGTACATCTGTACGGCCCCTCGCTCCGCCGAAGGCCGTGCCGCGCCATGAGCGCCCGGTTACTAGCTGAAATGGGCGGGTAGATATCTCTTGTCCGGCACCGGCGACACCAATAATGCAGCTTTCGCCCCAACCCTTGTGGCAGCACTCAAGCGCTTCGCGCATAACGTTTACGTTGCCAATACATTCAAAGCTGTAATCCACGCCACCACCGGTCATTTGCACAATGGTGTCCGTTACATTTTCAACATCATTAGGGTTTACAAAGTCGGTCATGCCGAACTGGCGTGCGAGAGCGATTTTTGAAGGGTTGGTGTCCACCCCAATAATTTTACTGGCGCCCACCATGCGTGCGCCTTGAATAACATTGAGGCCGATGCCACCCAAGCCAAATACCGCAACGGTGCTGCCGGTTTCGACTTTCATGGTGAATAGTACGGCACCAACGCCGGTGGTTACGCCACAGCCGATGTAGCAGACTTTGTCGAAGGGGGCATCCTCACGAATTTTTGCTAGGGCGATTTCCGGCATCACAGTGTAATTAGAGAAGGTGGAGCAGCCCATGTAGTGGAGGATGGGTTTGCCATCGAGTGAGAACCGACTGGTACCGTCGGGCATAACGCCTTGGCCTTGGGTGCTGCGAATCGCTTGGCATAGGTTGGTTTTGGGGTGCAGACAATAATCGCATTGGCGACATTCGGGGGTGTATAAGGGAATAACGTGGTCGCCGGGTTTCAGTGACGTTACGCCAGCTCCCACTTCTTGCACAATACCCGCACCCTCATGGCCCAGTATGGCGGGAAACGCACCTTCGGGGTCGTCCCCCGATAGGGTGAAAGCATCGGTGTGGCAAACACCGGTAGCCTTAATTTCAACCAGCACTTCACCGGCCCTAGGGCCGTCCAAATCGACTTCAAGAATTTCCAGTGGTTGTCCCGCAGCTAAGGCTACGGCGGCGCGTGTTTTCATGGGGGTCGCTCCTTG
Organism: Teredinibacter franksiae; assembly: GCF_014218805.1. NCBI lineage: Bacteria > Pseudomonadati > Pseudomonadota > Gammaproteobacteria > Cellvibrionales > Cellvibrionaceae > Teredinibacter > Teredinibacter franksiae. The sequence continues at coordinate 2,885,857 of NZ_JACJUV010000001.1, forward strand.
CAGTGTGTGGTTCTTATTGTTTTACGGCTGCTGATTGTAGGCGCAGGCACTGGCTCGCGCGTCTCGCTTTTCGGCATCAGCGGCGGACTCAGTTTTTAGATTTTGCCAACCCTGTAGCTGTTCGTGACACAGTTGCAGCAAAAATTGAACATGTTCATCGCTGCTGTTAAGGGCTGGTATGTAGCCGTAATCTTGGCCGCCAGCCTCAAGGAAGTAGTCGCGGTTTTCAACCCCTATTTCTTCGAGGGTTTCTAGGCAGTCGGAAGAAAACCCAGGGCATACAACTTGAACCGATTTTACGCCTTTGGCGGGTAAGGCTTTTAATATGTCGTCGGTATAGGGCTGCAACCATTGCTCTCGACCAAAGCGGGATTGAAAGCCGGTGATGTAGTCTTGCTCATCTAGTTCCAACTCTGCTGCTACTAGCCTGGAGGTGGCGAGACATTGGCAGTGGTAGGGGTCGCCTTTGTGTAAATAGCGTAAAGGCAGGCCATGGTATGACAGTATCAGTTTGCCGGCGCGACCGTTCTCTGCCCAATATTGACGAATGCTGTTTGCCAGAGCGGATATATAAGCTGGATGCTGATAATAGCTAGCAACAAAACGCAGTTCGGGTATCCAGCGGCGTTGAGTAAAGTCAGCGGCTAGCGCATCAAAAGTAGAGCCTGTAGTGGCGCCTGAATACTGTGGATACAAGGGTAATACCAGTAAGCGTTGTACGCCTTCGTCGAGCATTTTCTGCACAGTATTTTCTATTGAGGGTTGACCGTAGCGCATAGCCCAGCGTACAACCGGTAAATTGTCGTCATCCGTTGCGGTTACACTGAGCGCTCGGGCTAAGCGTTCGGCTTGGTCGGCGGTATGGATGGCAAGCGGAGAACCCTGCTCAGTCCAGACGGTGTCATAGGCCCGTGCTGAACGGGCTGGTCGAATATTAAGAATGACACCATGAAGTACCAGCCACCAGAGTAACCGTGGCACTTCAACTACACGGGGGTCTGACAAAAATTGTTTGAGGTAGGTGCGTAATGCTTTTTTAGTTGGTGCCGCTGGGGTACCCAAGTTGGTGAGGAGTATGCCGATTTTTGCCGATTGGCGGTGGTTGAATTGTTGGTTGTTGTAGCGCACATTATATCCTCAATGGAGTGGCTGCCCAGTGTCCTACTAGTATAAAAATGTTCTACTAGTATAAATGTCTCACGAGTACAAGCGTGGCCCACCAGTATAAGAGTAGCCGGGGGCGTCGTCGAACAAACGCCTTTACTAAAGGCGAAAAAAAACCGGAAGCTTGGAGGGCTTCCGGTTTTTATACGGATCTGTGTGCGTATCCGGTTTACTCGGCTGCCGCTTCTTCGCCGCTAGCTTCTTCGGCTGCAGGCGCTTCGGGTTTAGGCTCTGGCTTCTTCATCAGGCCTTCTTTCAGCAGAATCGCAACTTTGTCGTCGCCGTTGATCCAGGCTTTATCGGCGTTGCGAATGGCGTAACGTTCATCGTTACGCTGGAATATGGTGTACTCGGCAGTTTTTTTAACTTGTTTCATTAGCCTTTCCTCTAGTGAGCTATGAATAAGAGCGCGGATTCTAGTGTAAAAGCATGGCGCAGAACAGCTTTTATTCACCCTGGGTTACTGCAAAATAATTGGGTGTAAGTGTTATCGTCACTTTGCATTGCAACGCTGAATCTAAGACAATTAGCGGCCTGCAGCAGTAGGGCTCAATATGGGATGTGCTGGTGCTCTGCTGCAATAATTCTTTGGTAATGTCCTCACTTTTTTACGGGAACCCTTGAGTGGCCTATATCCGCATTCGTAAACACTATCTTCATCTTCCTTATCTGGTACTTGGCTGTGTTGAAATGACCGGCCATGGGGTAATTGCGCATCAGCTTTCTGAGCTGCTTACGCCACCACCGGAGTTTAATTTTTTCGAGCATGCGCCTTTCTGGAGTCAAACCGTTACCTACGCTATCGTCATGGCCTGCTGCACCCTCGCTATGGGGGTTTACGGTGCGCTTACTCGCGAGAGCTTTACCAATATGGTGTTGCGTACTATCGTCAGTTTTTTCCTCCTTGGCAGCCTTACGTTTACGCTCTCAGGTTTTGTATTACCGTCGATTACCATGCATCAAACGGCAGTGTTTTGGTCGCTGCTCGCCAGTTTTATCATGGTGCTGCTAGTGCGCTTGGCCTTCACTCGGGTTATTGATAGCAACCAGTTGCGTCGCAACGTTGTTATCTGCGGCAGCGGCAACATGGCGGGTTTCTTGGTGGAGTCGGCCGCTCAGGAAGGGCTGCGTGAAACACAGATAGTCGGCTGCCTTGGCGCGACATTTGATGAACGTATTCCGCAGGGCATGCAATTCGAGGTTCCAGGTGATTGGCTTTCGTTTATTCAACAGCACAATATATCGGAAATTGTGGTTGCTCAGGACGAGCGCCGCCGCAGTGAAGGCGGCGGGGTGCCCCTTTACGAATTCCTCTTACTGAAGCTGCGCTCTGTGCATATTTCTGAAGCGGTGTCTTTCTACGAGCGTGAATTTACACGGATGAAAATACCGCTGCTATCGACCTCCTGGATGCTTTACTCCGATGGCTTCCATTATTCAAAAAGCCGTGACATGGCGAAGCGGGCATTCGACTTGGGTATCAGTCTTACGCTCTGCCTATTGCTAGCGCCGTTTATGCTACTTACGGCGTTAGCGGTATTCTTGGAGACGGGGCGGCCGATACTTTATTACCAGAATCGCGTAGGCTACAACGGCAGGCACTTCCGCATATACAAATTTCGTAGCATGCGCCAGGATGCTGAAAAGGGCGGTAAGGCTATTTGGGCGAAGAAGAACGACAATCGAGTTACCCGGGTAGGCGCCATTATCCGCAATACCCGTTTGGATGAGCTGCCACAGTTATACAATGTTATACGCGGTGAAATGAGTTTTGTTGGCCCACGGCCAGAGCGACCAGAATTTGTACAAGAACTCAGTGAAAAGCTCGACTACTACGATGTGCGGCATACCGTTAAGCCGGGCTTAATGGGCTGGGCGCAGTTAAAGTACCCCTACGGCGCATCCGAAGAAGATGCCAAAAACAAATTGGAATACGACCTGTATTACACCAAAAACCACAGCTTCCTGATGGATTTGTTGATTATGATCCAAACCGTTGAGGTTGTGTTGCTGGGTAAGGGCGTTCATTAAAAAAGGAGTGGAATAATGATCACAATAAAGAAGCTGTTTCGTAATGCGGGGTTGATGCTGTTAAGTATCATGTTGGTGGCTTGTGGCTCAAATGTGGTTAAGGAAAAGCCCGAATATCAACCGCCAGAAAATACGGATGCATACAAAATTGGTGTTGCGGATGCCCTAGCCATTAACGTATGGCGTAACGAAGAATTATCGGTTGCGGTTCCCGTTCGTCCAGATGGGAAAATATCTATGCCTTTAGTGGGCGATGTTATTGCAGCGGGTCAAACTGCCGAGAGTTTGTCCGAGCGTATTTCTGAAGAATTAACGACCTATATTCGCAATCCTCAGGTTACTGTAATTGTGACCAACCCTAGTAGCGCGGATTTTCAGCGTCGTATTCGTATAACAGGCGCAGTAAACGGTCAGCTTTCCATGCCTTATCGTGATGGTATGACCGTTCTAGATTTGGTACTGCAGGCGGGTGGTTTGAGTGAGTTCGCTAGCGCAAACAAAGCAAAATTGTATCGAAAGGTAGATGATAAGGTGAAAATATACCCCATTTATCTCGATGATATCTTAAACAAGGGCAAACTGGATTCCAACTATCCATTACTGCCTTCAGATATTGTTACTGTCCCAGAAAGAGCGTTTTAAAAAATTATGGATTCGCAACAGTTAAAAGAACTTTTTTTCGCGTTAAAGCTTGAGCTTGTACGCTATAAAAGCTGGTGTCTGGCCGGTTTTATCGTTATTTGCTGCCTCGTGCTTGCCGTAGGTTATACCTGGCCACAAACATACAAAACAAGCGCAACACTGTATGCGGATCAAACTAATATTATCGAGCCTTTGCTGCGTGGACGGGCACAAGTTACTGATATTGATGGTGCAAAATCGGCTAAAGATATTATTTATACGAGAAAGTTTCTTGAAGAAGTTATTGAAGAAGCCAATCTATTACAGCCTGGGGCCTCGCCAGAGGTTTTAGAACAAAAAGTAAAGTATTTGCGTGGCACAATACATATTGAATCGGTGGGAAAAGAATACTTTAAAGTGCTTTTTGCGTCTAATAATCCCGACCGAACTTACGATATTCTCGTGGCCACGATACAAAGCTTTATCTCCTACACCAATAGGCAAAAGAAAGAAGAGAGCTACGGGGCGTACAAGTTTATTGATTCGCAGGTGCAGGCCTACAAGAAACAATTGGAAGATGCGGAAGACCGCTTGAAAGTGTTTAAAACGAAAAATGTTGAAGGTAGTGAGGCGGCGGTTACCCTAAGGATTTCAAATCTTAGGAGTGAAATTGAGTCTCTGGATTTAAGTGAAGAAGAAACAATATCCAAAATAGCCACTTTGAAAAAGCAACTTGCTAGTGAGTCCAATTTCCTTCAAGCAAGATCTCGGCTGACAGTGCTTGAAGAATCCAAGGATCAAATGTTAAGGAACCTTGAGCAGTTGCGCTTAATGTACCAAGAGAGCTATCCCGATATCGTCTCGCTCAAAGCGCAGATTGCCGAGCTGGATACGCAGATTGACTCGGTTTATGAAGCCGAAGGTGTTGTGGGTCGATCCAACAATAAAGGTGCTGAGAATCCGTTGTACGAGGAATTAAGGCTACAGCTTTCCGTTGCCGAAGTAGACCTTAAAGCTCAGACACAGCGTTTGAAATCGCTGAATCGATTATTGGAAACGGGCATTCTTCGTGCGGAAAAAGTAGCCAGTAATGAGGCCGAGCTTTCTGAGCTAACACGTGACTACGATGTAACTAAAAATGTGTACGAAGAAATGTTACAGCGAAAAGAGAGCGCGCGGCTATCCATGGTGTTAGATATTGAAGGGCAGGGAATCTCATACCGCGTACACGAGCCGGCGGTCTACCCCTTGAGCTCTGTGGGGCTGAAATTTATACATTTTGCTGTGATAGCGCCGCTACTCGCATTACTAGTACCTATTGGTCTCATCGTTGCTTATATTATGGTTGACCCTCGAATTCGCTCGACAGCTTCTTTGGAAACTGGCTATGGGAATTTGCGCCTATTGGGGGCAGTCCCCTATTGCTATACATCCATTTCGACCCGAATTCTTAGGCGCGATGCGCTAATGTTAGTAGGTGTTTTCTTTCTATTTATTCTCGGATATATCGCAGTGGTGCTCAATCAATTAATGGTTGTTGAGTAAGCATAGGGTTAATGCTGGCCGGCACTAAAAATAAGGAAATAAACAATGACAAACAGTAAGTTGTCGCTGGCTATAGCGCTGGTTATTGGCACCCTTGGTAGTGCAAAAACATTTGCCGTCGACTACGGGTTTTCGGTATTTGCCGATGCGGCCGAATCCGATAATGCATTCTTGGATGACGAGAACAAACTGTCGGAATTGCAGTCTGAGTACGGAGCAGCTGCATCTCTTAGTGATTCATCGCTTTTTTATCTTTACGATATAGATTATAGATTTTCTAAGTTTTCCTACGGCGAAGACAGTCAGCCAGAGCGAGGAATTACAGAAGGTGCGGCGAGCTTACGGTTGGGAAAAGAGAGCGGGCTATTTTCGGTTAGCGCGAATCACTCGCAGTCTAGAACCTTAATCGATCGAGGTGAAGCCGACACCATCGATAACAGCGATGAGCGCAGCATTCTGGATGTTAACCCTATGTTGCTTTTTAAGGTGGGTTCGGTTGATTCTATTAACATTACAGGCATCTACACCAAAACGCGTTTCGACATTCAAAAGCAGCGTAATTCCGACCGTACCGGCGGCCTTGCAACATGGGCTCACGCTCTTTCGCCCGTTAGCAATATGGGCGTTTCTGTTTCCGCTTTTGAAGTTGAATACACCGAAATACCTGACTATGTGTATGATCAGCAAAACGCTTACTTCAATTACGACGCCAGCCTGCGCAAGTTAAATTATTCTTTAAGTTTGGGGTATAACCTTACCAAGCAAAATGGCGAAGAGTATAAAGCGCCGAGTTACGATATAAATTTTACCTATAATGCAACAGGTCAGGCGTTTGGCGCGGCTTTTATTAGCCGTATAACGGATACCTCTAATGGCGACAATAATCGCGGTGCTATTATGGAGGAAGCCGAAGCCGTGGTTGATGCTAGCGCTCTTGGTGCTGACCAGTTTAAGTTAACCGCAGGCGATATTTTTTATCGGAATACCTCACTGTGTGGCAGGTGCTCACTGTCTTTACAGGTGAGCCGAGAGGAAGAAGAGTACTTGTCGCTCACAGAAGAAAGCAATACCTCCAATAGAGGAATTGCCACTTTCGCATACAGCTTCAAAGCGAATACCTCTTTGGAGTATTCCTACCAGCGCACGAAAATAGAATTTGTGGAAGATGACCTAAGGGACTCTATCGATAGTCTGAGTAGAGTTCAGCTACAGCAGGGTTTTCGATTTGGACTAAATCTTTCGGCATACTATGCAGCACGCGATCGACAGTCGGGCACAGAAGGGCAAGGGTTTACGGAAAATCTAGTCGGTCTAAGAGCTGAATATATTATTCGCTAAATTATCAACGCTGCATCGGGGGCCGCTATGAATATCGGATTGTTGCGCCGCGTTTGTGTAACAAAAAAATATGGATTTAAGTGCTGCCTCTTTAGGGTAAGTATTTAACCAGCGGTGGACCGATTATCTTCGTTACCCATACCGGTAGTTTTTGCCAAACGCTTATGGCGAGTTTGTACTTAGGGTTGTTGGGGTTCAGTTGCGGTAAGGCCTTTCCGTCGGCCAGCTGATAATACCAATAGTGCTGAATGGGTTTTGCGCCCCACTGTTTCTTAAATTTATACGTGCCAGCGTCAATTGATGAGCGGCCAAAGTCAAAGTAAATAAATTTCTTATCAATGGCGTAGCCCAAAATTTGGCGATACATCCACATGTTTATAC